>CAVVZL010000017.1:0-217692 GCA_963752775.1 uncultured Chloroflexia bacterium | reverse complement strand
TCGCTGCGTTGGATTTTTGCATCATCCCAACTTTCATTTTGCAAAAGCCGATGTGACTGAGCCGCATAAGATCAAGGATGTAGTGCGGCGATCATTCTGTAAGCGAAAAATGGCCCAAGCCCGATGCGGTAGTGCATCTAGCAGCGATTGTTGGATTCCCGGCTTGTCAGGCGGTCGGCAAACAGGTGGCATGGAAGTATAACGTCGAGGCGACGAAAATGGTCTTCGAGCAGGCATCCGCTTTGGGCGCGGAACGATTTGTGTTTTCATCCACCTATAGCAATTATGGTCTCTCGCCCGATGGCCAACCTGTCACGGAAGAATCGCCGCTCACGCCGCAATCGTTATATGCGGAAACGAAAATTGCCGCAGAGGAATATTTGCTTAAGCAGAAAGACACCGCATGCTCGCCTTTGATGTTTCGTTTTGCAACGTTGTATGGCATTTCGCCGCGCACACGCTTCGATTTAATCATCAATCAATTTGTTTTGGATGCATTCACAAAGCGCCAGTTGTTGATTTATCAACGCGGCTATTCACGTTCGTTCGTGCATGTTCGGGACGTGGTGCGCGGCATTATCATTGGCCTGGATGCGCAGCAGGAAAAAATCCGCAGGCAAATCTATAACCTCGGCAGCGATGATGGCAACTATACCAAGGATCAAATTGTAAAACTGGTGTTGAAGCGCATACCCGAAACGGAAGTCGAATATAAAGACCTGACCTTCGGCGGCGACATGCGCGATATTACCGTCTCGTTCGCCAAGATCAAGCGTGAACTTGGATTTGAAACCACTTTAGATGTGGATGATGGTATTCGTGATTTATTGTTTGCATTGAAGACGGGATTGATTCGTAATCCACTGGATGAGCGTTATCGAAACGCTCAATTTATAGTGCAATAATATTGGGAGAAAAATCATGGCTGAAAATTTTTGGAAGAACAAACGCGTCATTTTGACTGGCGGTGCGGGCTTTCTCGGTTCGTTTGTGACCGAGAAACTTAAAGCAACGCGGGGCGATGGATATTTTTATTCCGCGCATCGAAGACTACAATTTGGTTGATCCCGGCGATATTCGCCGAATGTATGATGAGGCATTGAAAGGTATGAACCCAAAGGATGTGGTTATCATTCATTTGGCGGCGCATGTCGGTGGCATTGGTGCCAACCGCGAACATCCGGCTGAATTTTTCTACGACAACTTGATGATGGGTGTCGAGTTGATGCATCAGGCATATCAAGCGTGGCGTTGGTAAGTTCGTCGCGATTGGAACGGTGTGCGCCTATCCCAAGTTCACGCCAGTTCCATTCAAGGAAGAAGATTTATGGATTGGTTATCCTGAAGAGACCAATGCGCCGTATGGACTGGCAAAGAAAATGCTATTGGTACAAGCGCAATCCTATCGCCAGCAATATGGATTCAATGCGATCTATCTTTTGCCGGTCAATCTTTATGGGCCGCGCGATAACTTCAATCTAGAATCATCACATGTGATTCCAGCATTGATCCGCAAAGCCATCGAAGCCAAGGAACGCGGTGAAAAGGAATTATTGGTGTGGGGCGATGGCACACCGACGCGCGAATTTTTATACGTCGAAGATGCGGCGGATGGAATCGTCAGCGCCGCGGAAAAATATAATGGATCGGAGCCGGTCAATCTCGGATCGGGCTACGAGATCTCGATCAAAAATTTGACCGAGATGATCGTTCGTCAAACCGGCTTCGAGGGAAAGCTGGTTTGGCAGACCGATAAACCAAACGGTCAGCCGCGTCGAGGTCTGGATGTGAGCCGGGCGAAGGAATATTTTGGATGGAGCGCGCAAGTCCCGTTCGAGGAAGGGATGCGCCGCACCATCGAGTGGTTCAAGGAGAATCGTTCAAAGATTAAATAATTATGGCAAAATCAATGGAGCTTGTTCGTCAACCTGAAACAATCTATATCAAACCGTCCACCGGCTTGACCGCGCTTAACTTGCGCGACCTGTGGATTTATCGTGAACTGGTCTACTTCATGATCTGGCGCGATATCAAAGTGCGTTACAAACAAACCGTATTGGGCGCGGCCTGGGCGATCATTCAGCCCGTGCTGACCATGCTGGTATTCAATTTTATCTTTGCCGGTATCGCCAAAGTGCCGACCGATGGCATTCCATATCCGATCTTTTCTTACACTGCGCTTTTGCCGTGGGGCTTATTCAGCGCGGCGTTGAACAATGCCAGCCGCTCGCTGACCACGAACGTGAGTATGGTGACCAAGATTTATTTCCCGCGCCTTGTGCTTCCGCTGGCTTCGGTACTGGGCAACTTGGTGGATTTTGCCATCGCGTTCCTGATCCTGATCGCGATGATGATCTATTACAAAGTAACACCCACCGCCGCGATCTGGACCTTGCCGCTATTCATCCTCCTTTCGATCATAGCTGCACTGGGCGTTTCGTTATGGCTGGCCGCCATCAACGTTCAATATCGCGATGTGAACTATGTCCTGCCCTTCTTGACTCAATTCTGGATGTTCGTTACGCCGGTGGCTTATTCATCCAAAGTGATTTCGCCGAAATGGCAACTCGTTTATTCGCTCAACCCGATGGCCGGAGTGGTCAACGGTTTTCGCTGGGCGCTGCTCGGCACACCGACCGGACCCAATTTGCAATTGCTTGTTTCGGTGGGCGTTACTCTGGTGATCCTGGTTACCGGTTTATTCTACTTCCGCTATATGGAGCGGACGTTTGCGGATATGATCTAACATGGCTACCGCTATTCGAGTTGATCACTTAGGCAAACGGTATCGCATCGGCGCGATGCAGACCAGATTCCATTATGGAATGCTCCGCGACGTGCTGATGGATGTGGCGATGACGCCAGTGCACGTCTTTCGATCCATGACCGGCAAGTCCATGCGCGGCGCTGAAAAATTTTCCTACATTTGGGCGCTCAACGATGTTTCGTTCGATGTTCAGGAAGGACAGGTGCTGGGCATCATCGGACGCAACGGCGCGGGCAAAAGCACGCTGCTTAAAGTTTTGGCGCGCGTCACCGAGCCGACGAAGGGAACGGTCTCCGTCCGCGGACGAGTTGGTTCGCTGCTCGAGGTCGGCACCGGCTTTCATCCGGAACTGACCGGCCGCGAAAACATCTATCTCAATGGCGCGGTGCTCGGTATGAGGCGCGGCGAGACCGAGAGAAAGTTCGATGAGATCGTGGCTTTCTCCGAGGTCGAGCAGTTCATTGATACGCCGGTCAAACGCTATTCGTCCGGCATGTATTTGCGGCTGGCATTTGCAGTTGCCGCACATCTCGAACCGGAGATTCTCGTTGTGGATGAAGTCCTCGCGGTGGGCGACGCCGAGTTCCAAAAGAAATGTCTCGGCAAGATGGGCGATGTGGCGCAACAGGGACGAACGGTTTTGTTTGTCAGCCACAACATGTCTGCTGTGCTTCGCCTGACGCAGGAGGCGCTGGTGATTGATAAAGGACGCTTGATGATGCGCGCTCCCACCGCCGAGGCGGTGGATTATTATCTTTCCGCCGGACATGCCGACGCGGGCGAACGAATCTGGGAAGCAGATGAAGTGCCGGAAATGGCTGCGCCGTTCACGCCCATCTCTTTGCGATTGAAAGATATGCGCGGGAATATCGTGGATACGCTTCGCTCGACCGAACCAGCTGCCATTGAATTTGAATATCAACTCAGCGCGCCGACCACCGGCTTGCGCGTTGGTTTTTATCTCAGCACCATGCGCGGCGATTATGTGTTGACCTCGTTCGATACCGATGAACCCGAAAAGTTTGAGAAGTTCAGCGCACGCAAAGCCGGACGATATGTCAGCCGCTGTGTCCATTCCCGCCGATCTGTTCAACGAAGGCCGTTATTCGCTGGGAGTCAATGCCAGCTCGTTTGCAGTCCGCCGCTACTTCCTCGACGAGAACGCCCTGGCTTTCAACGTGGATGTCTCCGGCGCGCCCGGAACGCATTGGCCTGAAGTGCGCGTTGGACCGATCCGCCCGCGCCTCGATTGGAAGATCGAAAAGCTGGATTGATGGTCACAAAATCAGCGCTTCGTTCCGCGCTTGGCGAATTGCCTTTCACTGCCGAACTTGATTGGATGCTTCGGGGCAAGAACCGCGCTCATAACGATCACTTCTCGCTCGAACGTTTGAAGAAATCGTTACCTGACGCGGTGAAAACAGCAAAGACATTTGCCGACGCGGCAAAGCCGGGCAAAAAGATTTTATTCTTTTCAACGTTGCATTATTGGATCGAGCAATCCGCCTATATTTCGCTTGTGCTGGCTGGTCTCGGGCATAAAGTCACCTTGATGACCTTGCCTTATTCCGAATGGCATAAGCGCATGGATAACTTCACGCAGCGCCAGCGCATCCTGCACACACGCGATACGTTGAAGCCGATGGAGTCTTTGGTCAATCACGTTTCGCTTCTCGACCTCAAACCGGTCGCGGCGATCCCTGATGTTCTTCTTGCCGATATCAAACAAATCAGTTTGTGGGATACGCAATATACACTGATGCGCGAAGAAGTGGATATGAACAACGCCTCTGACCGCGCCGTGTATGATCTGCGCCTCGAACGCAACACCTTTGCTGCGCGCGCTGCCCTGGCTTGGATGCAAGCCAACAAACCTGATGTGGTTCTCGTGCCGAATGGCTTGATCCTTGAAATGGGAATCGTTTTCCGCGTGGCACGCTATGTTAACATTCCAACCATGACGTTTGAATTCAATGATCAACGCGAGCAGATTTGGCTGGCACAGAATTCATCCATCATGCGGCAGGAAACGGATTACCTCGTCGAAGAGCGCTGCAAACTTCCAATGACCGATGCAATGTACGAACGTCTAGCCGATTTGGAGAATGCGCGGCGCGGCGCACGCGTATGGGGAAAATCCAAACGCTTGTGGCAATATGTCTCTTCGCAGGGTGCTGAAGCGACAAAGAAACTGCTTGGACTCGATGATCGCCCAGTGGTCATGCTGGCTGCGAATGTATTGGGCGACAGCCTCACACTGGGGCGTAACATTTTCGCCGAGTCGATGACCGAATGGATCACACGTACGGTTCAATTTTTTGCAAGCCGCTCCGATGTCCAGTTGGTAATTCGGGTTCATCCCGGTGAGACGATTGTCCCGAAAGCAAAGTCCATGGCGCAAGTTGTGCGCGAAGCGCTGCCTTCTTTGCCTGAACACATTCACGTGATCGCCGCGGCGGATAAAGTCAACACCTATGATTTGATCGAGATCGCCGATTTGAGTTTGGCGTATACGACCACCGTCGGACTTGAAACGGCCATGAATGATCGTCCCGTGATTTCGTGCGGACAAACGCATTATCGCGGCCGTGGTTTCACGCTTGATCCAAATTCATGGGATGAATATTTTGCAACGCTGAATAAAGTTTTATCGGATCTGCCCGCTTATCGTCTGAACGATGCGCAAGTCGAAGCCGCGTGGAATTATGCTTATCGCTTTTTCTTTGAGTACCCGCGCCCGTTTCCGTGGCGCTTGATGAATTTCTGGGATGACCTCGCAGTGT
The DNA here is from genome assembly GCA_963752775.1 of uncultured Chloroflexia bacterium. Taxonomy (GTDB): domain Bacteria; phylum Chloroflexota; class Anaerolineae; order Anaerolineales; family Villigracilaceae; genus Fen-1038. Next base: position 212,142 of record CAVVZL010000017.1, on the reverse strand, counting down.
GGCCTCTTGCCAAAGTGCTTGGCTCTGAAGGTCAATCCGATTTTGGCGAGACGTTTAAGTTTCTGGTCGGCGAACCGTTTACTTGGACTCACCCTCAGCCCCTCTCCTGAAAGGAGAGGGGAGATAGATATAATGGAAAACACCAAGCAACAAGTCCGCGAGTTTTATGACCAGATTGGCTGGGCGCAGGTCGGCGAGGGACTCTATCAGAATCGCCCGATACGAGGACCTGCGATCTGTTTCACGCGACTATATTCATCGTTGTCATTTGCGCGTCAATCGTCATATCGCTTCGCACGGCGACTTTTTGTTGGACGCCGGTTCCGGTCCGGTGCAATGGCCCGAATATTTGACCTACTCCGAAGGCTATCGCTTTCGCGTCTGTCTCGATATTTCCATCACTGCGTTGAAAGAAGCGCGGACGCGGCTCGGCTGCAAAAGGCTTATACGTTGTCGCCGATATTGCAAACCTCCCATTCACATCTGACGCATTTGATGGCATTGTTTCAATGCATACCATCCATCATTTGCCATTGAGCGATCATCGCGGCGCATATCTTGAATTGAAGCGCGTCCTCCGACCGGATCGTTCCGCGGCCATCGTCAATGGCTGGGATTATCCTCGCTTGATGCTGATCACACGACCCTTGGTTCGTTTGATTCGATTTGTCCGCAGTGGCAGTTTTGGCAAGCGGAAGAAAAACTGGCAAGCGGAAGACGAACAGGAAGGCACGTTTGTAAAGAAGCTGACGCCGCGCTGGTTCAAACAGGAATTGCATGATATTGATTTTGAAATCTTTGCGTGGCGCAGCCTCAGCACGGTGTTTCTCAAAACTGTCGTCAATCCGCGCTGGGGAGGCAGAACATTTCTACGTTTTGTATTCTGGCTCGAAGATTGTTTTCCGCATTTCTTCGGCGAGAACGGACAGTATCCATTGATTGTCATTCGAAAATCGGAAGCCAAGTAAAGATGGAATTGGAACTCGATATTCCCGATAGCGCCAGTCAACGGTTCAAGCTGAAAAAGAATCCGCGCCTGTTTTTTTGGTGGATGTTTCATCGTGCCACAACGCCTTTACGCGTCCTGCCGGATTTTCTCGTGATCGGTGTGATGAAAGGTGGCACAACTTCCTTCTTCAATTATCTTGCGCGGCATCCGCAAATCAATCCGCCGTTTCGCAAAGAAATTAAATTTTTCGATATCCATTATTTGCAGGGACTCGGCTGGTACCGCGCCCATTTTCCAATGCGTTTCAAGATGAAGTCTGGCCTGATAACTGGTGAAGCGACTCCCTATTATATTTTTCATCCGACCGCGTCTCAGTCGCATCGCGAAAGTTTTACCGGATGCGAAATTGATTACGTTGTTTCGCAATCCCGTTGACCGCGCCTATTCTCATTACAATCACATGGTGCGCGTTGGCCGGGAGCCTTTATCTTTTGAAGAAGCCATCGAGCATGAAGCGGAGCGATTGAGTGGCGAAGAAGAAAAGATCATTGCCGATCCTCGTTACTCCACCTTCAACCATCTGCATTATTCCTATCTGGCGCGCGGACAGATACATTGAGCAACTTCAAAAATGGTTTGCATTTTTTCCGCATGAACAAATGCTGATTCTTGACAGTGAAGAGATTGTATACCTCACCTGCCACCGCCTATCACAAAGCAGTAGAATTCCTTGGATTATCCGCTTGGGAGCCGGATGATTTTAAGGTTTATAAACAAGGTGTTTATGAGGAGATGCCTGCTATCAACTCGGAAACACCTGATAGATTATTTTCGCCCTTATAACCAAAGGCTAAATGACTATCTTGAGCAGCAAATTCGATTGGGATAAGTGAAATATGCATTGGAAAAATCAATTGTTCTTGTTATGGCGGCACGGGATGGTTCGGCAAGAAGTTTGTCGAGATCATGCTCAAGGATTTCAAGCCGAAGAAGATCATCATCTACAGCCGCGACGAGTTGAAGCAATACGAAATGCAGGCTTCTGAATTCGATCATCAGTCAATGCGCTATTTTATCGGTGATGTGCGTGACCGCGAGCGGTTTCTGTGCGCCATGCAGGGTGTGGATGTGGCGGTCCATTCCACGACATTGAAGCATGTGCCGGCCTGCGAATATAATCCAATGGAAGCCGTCACGACCAACATCATGGGCACGAGCCTTGTGATCGAGGCCGCACCCGATGCGGATGTAAAAAAAGTGATTGCACTCGGCACCGATAAAGCTGTCAACCCGATCAATCTTTATGGCGCCACCAAACTCGCAGCGGAGAAATTGACCGTTCAAAGCAACGCGGATGCCACGGGTTCAGCGACCCGCTATTCGTGCGTCCGATACGGGAATCTGGTCGGGAGTTGCGGCGCGGTGGTGCCGGTCTTGCTGAAACAACGCGAGTCAGGCAAGGTTATGATCACCGACGAACGCATGACGCGCTTCTGGCTTTCATTGCAACAGGTGTACGATTTGTCATTTCCTGCACGGAGCAAATGGAAGGCGGCGAAGTCTTTGTGCCAAGAATTCCCAGCATGAAGGTGATTGATCTTGCCAAAGCCCTCCCGCCCAAAGCCGAAGTTGTAATGATTGGCATCCGCCCAGGCGAGAAACTGCAAGAAATGTTGGTCTCTAAAGACGAGGCGCGCAAAACCGTCGAGTTGGATAAGATGTTCGTGGTCCAGCCCGCCGAGGCATATTGGTTCGGCTATTCGTGGCAGGAGCGCGGCAAACTGCTTTCGGATTGATACCGTTATTCGAGCGACAGCACTAAGGAGTGGTTGGACGTGAATGGCATCAAGAAATATGTCGACCCGTTCGAGACGTTATATGCAGCAGGAAAATTGGAATGATAGGAGCGATATTCGATAATTAGAATATCAAGCCCAAAATGCGATTGCTGATTACCGGTTCAAGCGGACTCTTAGGCCTCAACCTAGCTTTGGATGCGACACGTTCGCATCAAGTCATTGGCGTGGATCGCAATACGCTGGCGTCCGTTCCCTTCGAATTGATCAACACCGACCTCCTTGATCCCGGCGCGGCGTATTCCATTCTCGCGAAATCCAAGCCGGAAGCGGTTATTCATTGCGCTGCCTTGGCCGATTTGGATAGTTGTGAAGCGAATCCTGATCTTGCATATCAGTTGAATGCGGATTTACCTGCTCGTCTTGCAGACGCTTGCGCGCGGCGAGCGATTCGCCTTATTCATATCTCGACGGATGCGGTCTTCGACGGGCAGAAAGATGGGATGTACATCGAAGGTGATACACCCAATCCTCTGGGTGTATATGCTCAGACAAAACTGAGTGGTGAACGCGCAGTGTTGCAAATCAACCCGCTGGCGATTGTAGCGCGTGTGAATTTCTACGGCTGGTCATTGAGCGGCAAGCGAAGTTTAGCCGAGTTCTTTGTCAATAATCTTCGAGCCGGTAAGAACGTAAACGGTTTTACAGATGTACTGTTTTGTCCGATGCTAGTCAATCATCTGGGTGAGGTTTTGCTAGCCATGCTAGAGCACGGATTGCGAGGGTTGTATCATGTGGTGGGTCCGCAGGCGATGAGCAAGTATCAATTCGGTGTGGAGATCGCGCGTAGGTTTGGGTTGAAGGAAAGTCTGGTTTCACCGCAGTCTGTGGATAAGTCCAGCCTGACTGCACGACGTTCCAACAATTTGTGGCTGTCTACTCACAAATTATCCACCGATCTCGATATGACTCTCCCCGCTTTTTCCACAGGATTGGACGAGTTTTATACACAATCCCAGCTGGGTTATCCACAGAAAATCCGCAGTTATCAACAGAATGCCGGCGGTTAGCGCAGGTTTTCCACAATATACTAACAAGCCTTTCCACATCTTCTAGGATCGGAGGAATCATGGAAATCAAGCTTCATAATCGAACGATTGGATCGAATCACCCGGCATATTTCATTGCTGATATCGCCGCGAATCACGACGGCGATTTGAATCGTGCCAAACTGCTCATTCGCCTCGCGCGCGAAGCCGGAGCGGAAGCGGCCAAATTCCAGAATTTCGACGCGCCGAAGATTGTTTCGGATTACGGCTTTTCGCATATGAACGCACAGGTGAGCCATCAAGCTTCGTGGAAGAAGTCGGTGACAGAAGTTTATCGTGCCGCGTCCATTCCATTTGAATGGACGATGATCTTGAAGGAAGAGTGCGAGAAAGTTGGCATCCATTATTTTTCTTCGCCTTATGATTTTGAAGCCATTGATTTCCTCGATCAGTATGTGGAAATCTACAAAGCTGGCTCAGGCGAAATTGATTGGATCGAAGCGTTGGAGCGGATGGCGAGCAAAGGCAAGCCGTTCTTTGTTGCGACGGGTGCCTCGACGATTGGTGAAGTGCAACGCGCCGTGCATGCCATCTTGAAAATCAACAAGCAGTTGGTTTTGATGCAATGCAATACCAACTACACGGCCAGCCCGAAAAATTACGATCACCTGCATATCAATGTGCTGAAGACGTATGCGACGATGTTCCCGGATGTGATCCTAGGATTATCCGATCATACGCATGCCGTCGCGCCCGTTCTTGCGGCGGTGACGCTGGACGCGCGCGTCATTGAGCGTCACTTCACGGATAGCAATGACCGCGAAGGTCCCGATCACAAATTCGCGATGAATCCCGAGAACTGGGCAAAGATGGTGGAAGAGACTCGTTTATTGGAACGTTCGTTGGGTGGTACCGATAAATTCATTGTGGAGAACGAAAAAGATACTGCCATCGTTCAGCGGCGTTGTCTGCGCGCGGCGCGCGAAATCAAAGCCGGTGAAGTTTTTACGCGCAAGATGATCGATGTGCTCCGCCCCGCCACGCCGGGTGCGATCAAGCCCTATGAAATTCCGGATGTGATCGGCACAAAAGCTTTGCATGATTTCAAACTCGGCCAGGAATTACGCTGGACGGATCTGGGCGCGGCATAATGCGAATTTTATATTTCAGCAAGGATTACACGCCTCACGATCATCGATTTCTTTCTGCGTTGGCGGAAACCGAGCATGAGGTCTTTTATTTGAAGTTGGAAAGAAATCTGCGGCAAATCGAAGATCGTCCCGTACCTTCACAAATCCAACATGTGTTATGGAAAGGCGGAGGAGGTTTGTTCCGCTGGCGCGATGTGCCGCGCCTCATGTTGGACTTGAAACGTGTCATACAGGAAATCAAACCTGATTTAATTCATGCCGGCCCTATTCAAACTTGTGCATTTCTCGCCGTGCTTTCTGGCTTTCATCCCATCCTGACTATGTCGTGGGGCTTTGACTTGATGCAGGATGCCGAGCGCAATGGATGGATGAAACGGATTACACGGTATGTGCTCCGTCATAGCGATTTTTTTGCTAGTGATGCTCAGATAACGCGCGATAGAGCGGTTGCTTTTGGAATGAATCCGGATCGCACAGTGGTTTTTCCATGGGGTGTGGATTTGAAGCATTTCAGCACTGAACAATCGTCGGTTAGCAAAAAGACGCAGGTTGTAAAACATAAAATACAAAATGCGAGGCGTAAATCGTTCGTTCTGTTTTGCAACCGTTCATGGGAGCCGCGTTACGGCGTGGATGTACTTGCCAAAGCTTTTGTTAAGGTTGCGAAACAAGGCGAGGATATCAGCTTGCTCTTACTCAATGGAGGATCACAGGCCAATGTCATTCGGCAAATCCTGATGAATGGTGGCGTGCTCGACCACGTTCAATTCGGCGGACAGGTTTCTCAAACCGATCTGCCGCGCTGGTATCATATGGCCGACCTTTATATTTCGCCCTCGCACGTTGACGGTTCTTCTGTCTCGTTGATGGAAGCATTGGCCTGTGGCTTGCCGGCGCTGGTATCCGACATACCGGCGAACCAAGAATGGGTTAGCGAAGGCGTCAATGGCTGGCTCTTTCCGGACGGGAACACGGATATACTTGCTGAAAAAATTTTAACGGTAGTCGCTCAAGGAAAAAAGTTAACTCAAATCGGCCGTGCCGCTCGCAAGTCCGCGGAAGAGCGGGCCGATTGGAAAAAGAATTTTGCCAACCTGCTCGAAGCTTATGAGCAGACCATCCAAATTTACAGGAGGTCCAAATGATCGTGTCTGTGATCCTTACACTGGCCGCAGTGATCCTGGCAGTGATGCTTGCACTGGAAAATACGACGATGGTTCAGGTCACATTTTTCGGTTATGCCGTTCAAGGCGCAGTTGGGATTTTCATGCTGATTGCGTTGGGCGTTGGCGTGGTGTTGGGAATCCTGCTGATGGTGCCGTCATTGATCGGGCGCAGTTTAACGGTGATGCAGAGCAAGCGCAAAATCGCTCAATTGGAATACAAGCCATCCAGAAAAAAGACAAGTAATTAAACGTTTTTGAAGAAGGGAATGACTAATGTCTGATGCAAAAGAATTTCAAGGGGCATGGGTCGTTGTAACCGGAGGCTCACGCGGCATTGGCCGCGCCATTGCTTTGGACTTCGCGTCGAAAGGCGCGAATGCCGCGATTGTGTATCTCGACCATCGGGTACAAGGTGAGCAGGTTTTGAATGAACTTAAAGCGCTTGGAGTTGAGGCGGAAGAACACGCGACCGACGTTAAAGATTTTTCCGCGATCCTGCAACTGTTCGCGGAGTTCATCAAGCGGCATGGACGCATCGATGTGCTGGTCAATTGCGCGGGAATCAATCGCGACCGCACCTTTCCCAAGCTGACCTCGGAGCAATGGCAGGAGGTGATCGATACCAATCTGACGGGCGCGTTCAATTGCAGTAAAGCCGTTTGGGATCAAATGAAAACGCAGAATTACGGACGCATCGTGAGCATCAGTTCAGTGGTGGGGCAAGCCGGTAACTTTGGACAAGCGAATTATTCGGCGTCCAAAGCGGGACTACTTGGTTTTACGAAATCACTTGCGCAGGAGGGAGCGCGCAACAACATTACCGTCAATGCGATCTGCCCCGGATTCATAGATACTGACATGGTGCGCTCTATTCCTGCCGATGTCCTGGAAAAAGTTGTGCAGAAAATTCCGATGCAGAGACTTGGTCAGCCCGATGAGATTGCGCGCGCGGTGACATTCCTCGCTTCGCCCGCTTCCGGTTATATCACCGGTCAGGTGATCGCGGTCAACGGCGGATACTATATGTAAGTCTTCGTTGGTCGAGTAGGCGGAGGAATTTCGATATACCGCTTCGCGGCTACTCAATCACTCCTGCCATATCGGACCAACACTATTTGAGGAATAATTATGTTGACTCTTGAATTATTGACTTCTGCTTTTCGCGATCTTGGAGTTGATGCGGGCGACACTTTGCTGGTGCATAGTTCCTACAAATCGCTTGGTCCGGTGGAAGGCGGGCCTCAAACTGTTATTGATGCATTGCTCGCTGCCCTCGGGCCGGATGGCACGCTCATCATGCCGATCGTTTAATTTCGATTTCAACAAGGGCAAGCCGTGGGATGTGCGTTCCACGCCTTCGCAGATGGGAATCGTTAACGGAATTCGTCCGCAAGGACCCGCGTGCGAAGCGTGTCTTTCATCCGATCTATTCGTTCGCGATCATTGGCAAACATGCCGAGATGCTTGGCAGCCTGCGCTATAAAAGCAGCTTACGAACGCAACTCGGTCTTTGGCAAATTGCGTGACCTGGATGGCAAGATCATGGTGATCGGATTATCTTATAACAACAGCATGACATTTTTCCATCATATCGAACAGATGGAAGGCGTGGATTATCGTTTTCTCAAGCAATTCACTGGCGAAGTGACTGATTGGGATGGCACCACCAAAGTGGATACGTTCGAAATGCTGGTGCGCGATATTGATAAAGGCGTCAAGACCATGGTAGACCCGATGGGCGAGTTGATGGAAAAGGCTGGCGTGATCAAACCCAAGAAGATCGGCGAAGCGGATGTCAAGCTGATGAAGGCGAATGATGTTTACGCATTTACGGTCCGCGAGATGCGCCGCGATCCGTATTTGTTGTATTACATCAAAAAGGATTGATATGTTGTCATGGCCTCATTGGTTCGTTCCTCACGATGACATTAGAAAATGAAACCTTATTCTTCCCTCAAATCCGTTCTCGCTGAATTCTTTTCCCTGCATCGCACGCTTGCATCCGACGATCAGGATAAAACGCTGGAGATCGTCGGCTCGTATATGCCCAATTCATCAAACTATACGATTGAGACCTATGCACCGCTCGCGCAAATCTGGACGTGGAAAGTGCCTGAACGATATGTTGTCCACGAAGCATACTTGGAGATCGAAAACGGCGAACGCATCGTAGACTTCAAAGACAATCCGCTTCACCTCGTTTCGTATTCACTGCCGATCGATCAACTGATGAGTTGGGACGAGTTGCAACCGCATTTGTATTTCAACGAGAAACGTCCGAACGCGGTGCCGTGGATTTTCAAATATTACGAACGCGATTGGGGCTTCTGTTTACCAAAGAACACTTTTGATAACTTGCCAGGTGATAAGAAGTATCATGCGGTCATTCGTTCTGAATTCATTACCGATCCTAAGCAAGGATTCAAAGTAGCGACCGCGGTTGTTCATCCGCAAGGCGGACCGAATCCAAATGCAGGCGAAATGATTATTCAGTCCCATACCTGTCATCCGATGCAAGCCAACGATGATGGTGCGGGCGTGGTCAGTGCCATTGAGTTGGCGCGCCGACTTGTCGAGAAGCCGTTACCGGCGGGATCAATGAGCGTCCGCTTTTGGTTTGGTCCCGAAACGATTGGTACGATAGCTTATTTAGCTCACAACGAGTTGCTTATCCCAAATCTACGCGGTGGAATCTTTCTTGAGATGACCGGCAACAAAAATAAAATTGCATGGCATCACACGCGTCAGCATGATCATCTGCTGGATCGAATTACAAATTATGTTTTACGCAACACCGATCATGATGAGCGCGACTTTGCCGCCGCGCCTGCCAATGACGAACGCGTCATCAATGGACCCGGAGTCAATGTGCCTTGCATTTCGCTCAACCGCTGGCCTTACGAGGAATATCACACCACCGACGACAACCTCGACATCATGCATGAAGATATGCTGGTCGGCGCGGCGGATGTCGCAGAAAAAATCATCCGCATTTACGCCAGCAATTACATTCCGAAGCGCACGTTCCGCGGCCCCGTTTTTCTTCGGGCAATGGCTTATGGGTGGATTGGCGTGACAATTGGGAACTCAACCGCGCCATCGAAAAGATCATGATGCGCTTTGAAGGTCAAGCATTCGGTCTTTGATATTGCGGAACAGGTCGGGCTTGATTACGAATGGTGCGCGATTACGTTGAGAAATTCCGCGCCAAAGGATTTGTGATTCCATTGCCGATTCCATCCGAGGCGCAAACTGCATGAAGCAAAGAGTTGTTGCCATCATTCAAGGGCGGATGAGTTCATCGCGTTTGCCCGGAAAGATTCTTGCCGATATCGCCGGACAGCCGATGTTGCAGCGCGTCTTCATCCGAACCTCGCGGGCGGCTGACCGTTAACGAAACTATCTTCGCCACGACAACTGATTCCACTGATGATCCCGTCGAGGAATATTGTGACTTCAGCGGAATCCCATTCACGCGCGGCAGTCTCTTCGATGTGCTGGATCGTTATTATCAAACTGCCAAGCAGGCAAAGGCCGATATCGTCGTCCGCATCACTGCCGATTGTCCCGTCATTGATCCTGTGCTGATTGATGGTGTTGTCAATACGCTGCTTGATGACGAATATGATTTTGTTTGCAATCGTCTGCCTCCGCCGTGGCATCGAACCTATCCGATTGGGTTGGATGCGGAAGCCTGCACCTTTAAAGTTTTGGCAGAAGCATGGAAAAAAGGCAAAGAACCTCAGCATCGTGAACATGCCATGCCCTATTTTTATGAAGGCGTGGAGTTGACCCGTCAAAGCCGAACGCTGGAGACCGGCATCTCTCCACGCGGATTTAAAGTTGCATTATTGCATCACACGACTGATTTTGGCGATTATCGCTGGACCGTGGACACGCCCGAAGATTTGGAATTCATGCGGCAGGTTTATGCTCGCTTTGATGGGCGCGATGATTTTTCATGGAAGGAAGTTTTGGATTTGGTTCACAGCGAGCCGAAGTTGATGGAAATCAACGCGGGTGTGAAACATAAAACCTTGAAAGACATTGATAAGCGTGCTCTTCGATAATGTGATTGCGAGCGATGGTCGAGCAGGTGGTGTTTTTCCACCTTATCGGGACCAAACAAAGCAATCTCCTGCTCGAAGGTTACTCGAGATTGCCTTATCGGCTTCGCCCTCGCAATGACAGACCAATTACTATGCCTCTGATTACTCTCTTCTCTGCTCCCAAGCCCTTTACTGTTCCGCACATCGCGCTGATCCAGCACAACGCGCTTCATTCCTGGACTCTGCTTCCAGATGTTGAGATCATCCTGCTTGGGGATGAAGAAGGATTAGCAAAAACGGCAAAAGAATTTAACGTAAAGCATATTCCAGGTGTGCAATGCAATGACCGCGGCACGCCATTGGTTTCATCCATGTTCGAGATCGCACGGCAACATGGTCATGGCGATTTACTTTGCATCGTTAACACAGATATGATTCTCCTCCCGGATCTTGTCGAAGCTGCGAAGCAAGGTATGAAACAAAAAGATAAATTTGTTTTATTGAGTCGGCGTTGGGACTTGGATGTCACTCAACCTATCGAATTCACCGAAGGCTGGCAAGGTCAATTGGAGGCAACTGTCAGAACGCAAGGACAGCTTCATCGCCCGGCCGGAAGCGATTTTTTTCTTTTCCCAAAATCCTGCTATCAAGATATTCCCAACTTCGCCATCGGTCGCGCGGGCTGGGACAACTGGATGATCTACAGAGCGTGCCAGGAGAAATGGCCCGTGATTGATTGCACGCCGTCGGTGATAATTGTGCATCAGAACCACGATTACTCTCACTTGCCCGATGCGAAGCCGCATTACGAGCATCCCGACACGGACGAGAACATCCGTCTGGCAGGCGGACAGGCAAATATTCGTTACACGGTTTTGGATTCAACGCATCAATTGGTCGACGGGAAATTGGTGCGCCCGAGGATGTCGTATCTGCGCTTCATGCGCGGAGTGGAATTATTCCTGCGTGCGATATTTTTCTTCCTGCCCGATGATATGATTGAAAATGTTGCCCGCCCGAAGCGGTGGAAGAAGCGAATACAAAAATTCTCCAATCGGAAGTAGATTCATGCGTAAAGGTCAAAACCCTGCCAAATTCGTCAAAGATGTTGCCCGCCCTGAGCGGATCACTGCCGCGTTGCTGAATTACATTCCGTTCTTGAGCGGATTTTATGCTGAGACGCTGGATGTTTTGAAAGTCTGCATGGAATCGATGAGAAAAGACGCGGGCTTGCCATTTGACTTGATGGTCTTCGACAACGGCTCGTGCGCAGAAGTGCGCGACTTTCTGATCAAAGAAAAAGAAGATGGACGAATCCAGTATTTGATTCTCGCCGAGAAGAATATGGGCAAAGGCGGCGCATGGAATATTATATTGTCGGGCGCACCGGGCGAGATCATCGCCTACACCGATAGCGACGTTTTATTTTCCCCGAATTGGCTTTCACGTTCTGTGGAAATTCTTAGAAACATTTCCAAAGGTCGGTATGGTGACCGCGCGTCCTTTTCGCACGCCGCCCGAGTTTTACGAATCGACTCTCGATTGGGCACGTAAAAATGCGAAACTTGGAAGATGGACAATTCATTCCGTGGGAAACCTTCCTTGAATTCAATCTCTCACTCGGACAGACCGAAGAAGAAAATAAAAAAGTTTATGCCGAGACAAAGGATTGGCGCATTCAATACAAAGGAGTGACCGCCATGGCTGGCGCATCGCACTGGCAATTCACTGCGTACAAATCCATGCTCCAGCAATTCCTGCCCTTTGACATGGACAAGCCCATGGGACAAGTCCGCCAGTTGGACAAGCGCATGAACGATGCAGGCTTATTGCGGCTGATGGTCTCTGATCCGCTGGCGATGAATATGTCCAATACGCTGGGATATTTGCGGGGCGAACTCGGAACGCAAAGTACAAAACGCAAAGCAGGTTTCGGTAAACGCTTATTGGAAGTTGGATTTATCAAAAAAATGTTGCTGGCGGTGTATAACGTGATTTTCAATTGGTATTATTCCTAGGATTATTGATTCATGGGACCCACGATAGCTATCTTTTTTGTTGCATTTCCGCTTTTTGGCTGTTTGCCTTTACTGCTTCCTGCTGGACTTGGTATTTTTATGTTGATTATTTTCTGGAGAGACAAATTCAATCGAACGGCGGGTTTGCTTATATTAAAATCTTTAGTAACTTATCCTATATTTTCAATCACACTTAAAAGTGATACCACACCAATAAACATATCCTAGACCTTATTTTATCTATGACTTCCGGAATTATTTTGATACTATTCATTCCCTATTTCATTGTGAATTTTGTCAGGGCTAACGATTTGCGCAGCTTATAATCTTTGTGGACATATTATATTGGTTCATTACCTGCGCAAGCTCCATCCATATGCAATACGTAAATTTTGATTTCGCATCGCTTTTTATTTTATTAATTTCTCCATCTGTTTATTCCGTTATTATTTTAATTATGATAACTATTCGGTCAAGAGGTCGTAAACCGCTTGGTGCAACTCAGTATGAATTTATACTTGTCGAAATCCAAAGTGTAGTGGATTCTCGACAACAGACTAAACTTAAAATTCGCGCGAGAAACGAAAAGGAATCATTAGCTAAAACTTAATGTCCAAAAAAGTCTTCATTTCCGCCGATCACGGCATGGCAATCATCTACTTCCTGCAAAGCGACGTTGTTCCGACATTGCTCAATGCGGGCGTTGAAATTGTCGTGCTCACCGACGATGAAACCAAAGACCAAATTGCGAAACGTTTTGGTTCTGCCGAGCAAGGTCGAAGCACGCGCCGGGACTTGCCTTCGAAGGCTTGCGCCTCAAACAAGCCAATGACTATGCCACCAAATTCAAACCGCGTCTGCAATGGCTGGTCGTCTACCTGCGCCGCGTCGGCGGCTCGTGGCGCATCAATACCGAAGCCATGGACAGCCACATCTGGGAAGTCTGGGCGGAGAACGGCTGGAAATTTCGTCTGGGCATTTGGATTCCGTCCGCGCTTGCAATTCTTTTATTGCGGACATTTTCCTTTCGCGCGTAAATTTTTAGTGCGGATGCAGAACCGCTTCATTCCCCGCCCGAACCTGTACGCCGATTTATTTGAAAAGTACGAGCCCGATCTCGTCATTGCTTCGACGGCAGGCTGGCGGCTCGATCGTTATCTGCTCCGTGAAGCAACTCTGCATCACGTGCCGACCATGGCGGCGATTGTCGGTTGGGATAATCCATCGAGTTATTCCATCTCTGGCGCGCACATGGATTATGCAACCTGTTGGTCGCAACTTCAAAAAGATGAATTGGTCTACGGCTCGGATTGGAATCCCGAACGCGTGAACATCGGCGGCATTCCATCGTATGACGGTTATTTCAGAAAAGAATGGCAATTATCGAAAGATGATTATTTCAAACTCCATAGACTTGATCCCAATCGCAAGTTGATTTCGTATGCCTGTTCCTTTGTCCATTTCGCGCCGAACTATCCCGAATGTGGAAGCGCTTGCGAAATTGGTTTCATCCAATTCGTTGGTCGAGCCTTCGCAATTGTTGATCCGCTTGCATCCGAGTCATTTCCAAGATAAACCGAAAATCTTTGCCGATGAACGCGAGCAAATCTTTGCGCTTGAAAAACAATATCCCAATGTGCATGTCGTCAAGCCGGTTGCGTTGGGCGGATCGCTCGGTTATTACAGCGGCGAAGACATGGACGAGAAATCATCCATGATGGCGCACTCGGATGTGCTGGTGACGGTCTATTCGACGATGGTCGTTGAGACCGCTGTCCACGATACGCCGATTGTCGCGGCGGTGATTGATACGCCCGGCGGATGGAATATGCCGAAGAAATATTCCTTATCGTTGAAGAAGATCGGCAATTGGCCCACGCATAAACGTTTCCGCGATGCAAAAGCGGGATGCGTTGCTGAAAACGAAGATCAGCTTCGGGATGCGATCAATCTCTATTTAACGAATCCCGCTCTTGACGCGTCATGAACGCCGCAAGTTCATCGAGCGGGAAATCACGTATACTGATGGAACTTCTGGCAAGCGCACGGCAGAATATATTTTGAAAATCTTGGGCATAGGCAAACATGAGAAAATAGAACGCGGATTATTCGGATGCAACGGATGAGCGCAGATTTATAAAATAATCCGTGTAAATCAATTCAATTCGTGTTATCCGCGTTCTATTTCCTTTGTGGTAAAAATGAAGAAATCCATGTTCCTCTTTTATTTCTCCATCACGCTTGCCATCGCATCCAGCGCGCTGTATCACTTTAGCCAAAAATCCACGCCTGCCGATGTCAATCCCGCCGTTGCGATCATGGTCACCTACGCGGTTGCGTTGTGTTTAACAGTGATTTTGTCATTCTTTATCCCAACCAAAATTGGATTTGTCGCCGAACTACGACAATTGAATTGGGCGAGTTATCTGCTGGCATTCTCCATCGTCGGACTCGAAGTTGGCTTTCTGCTCGTTTATCGCGCCGGCTGGAATGTCGGCATTGCCGCGGTGCTGGTCAATGTGGTGGCTTCGTTATTGTTGGTGCCGGTTGCATTGCTTGTATTCAAGCAACAACTCACCTGGATTAACATCATTGGCATTGGGGTTTGTCTGGCTGGATTGGTGATGTTGAATTGGAAGAGATAGCATGAAAAACAAATTGATTGATTTTCTTCTGGTTGCGATCTTTGTGGTGGCTTTGTTTGGCTATTTTGCGATTGGCACTAATCTTGGCGGGGTATTTCGTCACCGCCACAGCCGACCGCAACGAACACTGCCACAGCGACCGCAACGAACACTGCCACACCCACCGAAACTTCCGTGCCTACTGATACTCCAACACTTACTTCGACCCCAATGCAGACTGCTACGCAAACCCCGACCTTTACATCGGCCCCAACAGATACTCCGACATTGACTCAAACGCCGATGGAAACGGAAACTCCAATTCCATCATCAGTGCCAACGCTGACGATAACACCGTAGAAGAAAAGACTAGATCATCCATGGAATTGTTCACTCGTATTCGTAATGCTGCCCGCATCCTCATCAAGGGCGAACCTAAAAAGAAACAACGCAATCCCATCCCTGCGATCACGCCTGAAGAAGTGGCGGAGATCAAGCAGTTCTTCCCGCGCGAGAAGTTCTTCATCTTCGGCCATGCCCGTTCCGGGACAACGCTGCTCATGCGCCTCGTCCGCTTGCACCCCGAAGTGCATTGTGATTATCAGGCGCACTTCTTCACGCGCCGACCATTATTGAAATCGCTGGTCAATTCAGCGGAAATCGAAGAATGGCTGACGCGCAAGTCCAACCGGTGGAATCAGGGACGCGATCTCTCACCGCTTGTACTTCGCTCATCGGCAGATTTCATCATGGAACGTGAAGCGGCACGCGAAGGTAAGATGATTGTTGGCGATAAAAGCCCATCGTCCACAATTCATGGACAGTCTGTGCGCGACATGCATTCGATTTATCCTGATGCAAAACTGGTTTACATCGTCCGTGATGGACGCGATGTATTGATCTCGGAACGTTTCCGCAATTTTGTGGAAGAATCGAAATTCCTGACATCCGAAGATAAACGCATCATCGAAGAACTTCGCAAGGATCAAAATCAATTTACAAATGGCACACGCTCAATTTTTACCGAAGCATTTATCCGACGCGTGGCAAAAGGCTGGGTGACGAATTTGCAGGAAATCGAAGAGGAAGGCAAACGATTATTTGGCAAGAATTATTTTGCCTTGCGGTATGAAGATTTGCTAAATAATTCGATTCGATGAAATGACTCGTCTGTGGAAATTTCTCGGTGTGAAAAAAATTGATAAATCATTGGCGAAGAAGATCAAGACGGAGATGGAATCAAACCCGGATGAAGAGTGGCAGTCCAAACGCAATGAAGGATATTGCTTCGTTCCTTCCGAAAGGTCAGAGCGGCAATTGGCAGAGACTTTTCACCGCGAAAGATAAATCCACCTTCAAAGAAGTTGCAGGTGAGATGCTGGTCAAATGGAAGTACGAAAAGGATTTGGGTTGGTGACAAATGAGATTTCTCATCGCTGGACTTGGCTCGATTGGCCGCCGACACTTTCGTAATTTGATTTCGTTGGGCGAAAAAGATATTGTGCTTCTTCGTTCTCACCACGCTACATTGCCCGATGATGAACTGGCTGGTTATCCGGTTGAAACAAATTTGAGTGAAGCACTAAAAAAATATAAACCCGATGCAGTCATCATTGCCAATCCAACTGCATTGCATCTTGATGTTGCAATTCCATCTGCGGATGCGGGCTGTTCCATCTTGATCGAAAAGCCCATCTCGAATTCGCTGGATCACGTTGACGAACTCGCCTCTGCGCTTCGACAAGGCGGCGGACAACTGCTCGTTGGCTTTCAATTCCGCTTCCATCCGACTCTGCAAAAGGCCGCGCAATTGTTAAAGGATAATGTCATCGGCAAGCCGCTTTCTTTTCACGCTCATTGGGGCGAATATCTTCCCAACTGGCATCCGTGGGAAGACTTCAAACAAAGTTACGCGGCTCGACCCGATTTGGGCGGCGGCGTGATCTTGACTTTGACTCATCCGCTGGATTACCTCCGCATGTTGCTCGGTGAAGTGGATTCGCTCTGGGCTTTCACGAGCGCGTCAAATCTCAGACTGGAAGTGGAAGACGCGGCGGAAATTGGCTTGAAGATGAAGAACGGCGCGCTCGGCTCCGTTCATTTGGATTACAATCAACAGCCGCCAGCGCATCGCTGGGAAATTATCGGCTCGAATGGCACGATGAAATGGGATAACGCCTCGGGTAATCTGGATGTGTTTTCAGCGGAGAAAAAATCTTGGGAAACATATCAACCGCCCGCAGGCTTCGAACGAAACGTGATGTTCATCGAAGAGATGAAACATTTCATCTCAGTAGTTCAGAAAAAGGAACAGCCCATCTGCACATTGGACGATGGCAAACAAGCTTTGCGATTGGCGTTGGCCGCGCATGAGTCCAACGAAAAAGGAACTTTAGTAAAATTGGGCTAGGAGATGATCGTGAGTAAACTTCGCTCGCTTATCAAATCAGAACTGTTTATCGCCATATTTTTGCTGGTGGCGGTTTCTGCGATTGCATATCTGCCATTCATCGCGCATTTCAGTTATTTCAATGACGATTGGTATGAGATGTTTGCCACAGGCACGCGTGGCCCCCTAATTTTCATTGATATCTTTAGCGTTGATCGTCCTGCCCGCGCCTTGCTGATGATTCCGCTGTATATTCTTTTTGGGAGGAATCCATTTCCTTATAATGTGACCGCTTACTTGTTCCGTCTGTTCAGCGGCTTGTCGGTTTTGTGGAGTCTGCGCATGGTCTGGCCCCAGCAGAAACGTCTGGCAACGCTGGCGGCTTTGTTCTATTTGATCTATCCGGGATTTTTATCCCAGCCAAATGCGATTGATTTTCAATCTCACATTGCTGGATTGTGTTTCGCGACTTTTTCCATTGCTCTGACCTTGAAAGCGGTGACGACTAAAAACCTGTGGCCGAGGATTTTCATAAGCGGATTATCCATCTTCTTTGGATTGGCATATCTGAGTCAGATGGAATATTACGCGGGATATGAAGTGGTGCGCTTCGTTCTTCTTTTCATCCTTGCGGGACAAACCGAGAAGACTTTCTTTGCCCGTTTGAAGCGCGCCGTGTTGTGGTATTTGCCGTTCATTGTTGTGCCTCTGTTATTTTTTACATGGCGGCTGTTTTTCTTTCAGGATATTCGCAAGCAAACGGATATCGGAACACAGCTGGGAGGTTTAATCACCGCTCCTCGACATACGATTCTGGTTTGGACTGCTACGTTGATCCAAAGCATGGCGGATGTTATTGTGCTGGCTTGGTTTGTGCCGTTCTATAGCGCGTTTTCAAGTCTATCAGCCATTGATGAGTTTGTCGGTTTAGGAGTGGCTTTGATTGCCGATCCTGATCGCATGGATTTCACTGCGAACCACCTCCTCGGATTCAGGATCGGAAGATGGCTGGCAACGGGAAAACTTATGGGCCGGGTTGGTCATCGTTGCAGGCGGATTGATCCCAATCATTGTTGCCAATCGCGGCGTGGATTTTGGCGATCTTTCCCGCTATTCCGTGATCAGCATGTTTGGCGCGGTGATGATGCTTGCAGTCTTTATGGATCGGTTAAAGAATTTTAGATTTCAGCTTGGATTTGTGTTGCTTTTGATCGGTATCGCAGTCATCACCCATTTTTCCAATGGCGACTGCTACGCGCGTTATGCCGATTCAAATAATATGTTTTGGTGGCAGGTGAGTTGGCGTATTCCTCAAATGAAGCAGGGAACAACGCTGGTGGTTAATTATCCTTTTGGACAGGCAGGCGAGGATTACACCATCTGGTCTCCAGCCAATCTGATTTATTATCCCGATAGCCAGAGTCAAAAATTCATCGACCCCGCCATTTATGCCGCTTTATTGAATCATGATGCGGTGGACAAAGTATTGGCCCAAAAAGGAGTTGAATATGATACCCGCCGCGGTTCCATTCACACCTTTAGAAACTACAGCGATATCCTCGTGATCAGCCAGCCTACAATCGATTCTTGTGTTCAGATTATGGACGGGAAGCAAACAGAATTTTCCTCCTATGAAGATGAACGCCTGATGTTAATGGCGCCTTATTCGCAAATCCAGGATGTTGTCCCGGGCACACAATTCCAAACGCCGCCGCAGTTCCCGTTCGGGTCAGAGCCGACGCGGGGTTGGTGCTATTATTACGAGAAAGCTTCGTACGCCCGTCAGGTTGGAGATTGGCAAACCGTCGTCAATTTGGGCGATCAAGCTGACAAGCTTCGCTTAAGGCCGCAGGATTTAATTGACTGGATGCCGTTCCTTCAGGGATACGCTCATTTCGGGAATCAAATGCGGCTTACGGAGTTGGCGCATCCTATTAAATCTGACCCATTTGTGACAACTCAAGCCTGCCGAATCTTAACCGGGATGCAGTTGGATTCTTCCACGGCCGCTCTGGTAAGTAGCCTCTATTGCGTTTCAAAATAGAACGGTTAAGTTTGCTATAATTGCCCTTTGCTTCACAAGGCAAATCCGCAGAGTTTCTCTGCAAATCCAATAGGAGTTTTTGATGTCAAAAGCCAAATTGATTTCCCCGTATGGTGGAAAAAAACTGGTTGATTTGGTCGCGAGCGGCAAGGAGCGGGATGAGCTCCTGGCTCGCGCGGCCAAATTGCCTTCGATCAAGATCAGCATGCGCAACTTGTGCGATTTGGAACTTGCTTGCCACCGGCGGATTTTCCCCGCTGGATCGCTTCATGGGCAAAGCGGACTATGAGCGGGTTCTGCACGAAATGCGCCTCAGCGACGGAACGCTTTTCCCGCTTCCCATCACGCTGACAGCGGATCCCAAAGAATTGCCGACCGTTGGCGAGGATGTTGTCCTGCGCAATGCCAACAATGATGTGATTGCAGTAATGACCCTCGATGAGGTTTATCACTGGGATGCGCAGACCGAAGCCGCGCTGGCTTATGGTTCGACCGACTCCAAGCATCCGATGGTCTCTGAGATTGGCACGCTGGAACAAGGTCTGCATCAGCGGCCGATGAAAGTCGTCAACCTGCCGAAGTATTATGATTTCGTCGAATTGCGCCGCACGCCCGCACAAGTGCGCGAAATGCTCGAGAACATGGGACATGATAATGTAGTCGCCTTCCAGACGCGCAACCCATTGCATCGCATTCACGAAGAACTGACCAAGCGCGCCGCGGCACAAGTTGGCGGTTCGCTGATTATTCATCCAGTAGTCGGCATGACCAAGCCCGGCGATGTGGATCATTACACTCGCGTCCGCATTTACAAAGCGCTGGTTGATAATTATTATGATAAGAAAAGCACATTGCTCAGCCTCCTGCCGCTGGCGATGCGCATGGCGGGGCCGAAGGAGGCTTTGCTTCATGCCATCATTCGTCGCAACCACGGCGCCAATCATTTCATTGTGGGCCGCGATCATGCGGGGCCGGGAAAAGATTTAACGGGCAAGCCGTTTTATGGTCCGTATGACGCGCAGGACATCATGAATAAATACGAGCATGAAATCGGCGTGAAGATGATTCCGTTCGAGGAGCTCGTTTATTTGCCTGATGAAAAACGTTATGTTGAAGGCAAGGATGTTCCGCAAGGCGCGAAGACGCTCAATATCTCCGGCACGCAGGTGCGTGATGATTATCTTGCCAAGGGCAAGCTTTTGCCTGACTGGTTCACGCGCCCCGAGACTGCTGAGATTTTGCGCGAGATGTATCCGCCGCGCAACAAGCAAGGATTTTGTATTTGGTTTACTGGCTTGAGTGGTTCGGGAAAATCCGCGACGACACAAGTGCTGACATCTTTATTGCTCGAGCGCGGACGAGAGATTGCCATTCTCGATGGCGATGTGGTTCGCACGCATCTTTCCAAGGGACTTGGTTTTAGCAAGGAGGATCGCGACACGAACATCATGCGGATCGGTTTCGTCGCGGGCGAGATTGTCCATGCCAGCGGCACAGTGATCTGTGCAGCGATCAGTCCGTATCGCGCCACGCGCGAGGAAGCCCGCAAGATGGTCGGCGAGAATTTTGTGGAAGTCTACATGGATACGCCCGTCGAAGTTTGCGAACAGCGCGATGTGAAGGGCTTGTATGCCAAAGCGCGTCAGGCGATGCAAGATGGCAAGCCGATGGGCTTCACCGGCGTGGATGATCCGTATGAGCCGCCGATTGATCCAGAGATTGCGCTCAAAGGATATGGCGCGACTCCTGAAGAGAATGCCCGCAAAATTGTTGTTTATCTTGAAGAGCAGGGATTTTTGTTGAAATAAACAATCTGAATGAAAATCCGCATCACGCCTCGCCTCACTTCTTTCCTGACCCTCGGCCTGTTGACCGTTTTCGGTATCTTTCTTGTGCTCCGATCCACTCCCGAGGGTCTCGGGCTTTCCGATGATTCGATCGCTTATATTGCCGGGGCGCGCAGTCTGCTTGCGGGACATGGCTATCGTGAAGCGTGGCTGGTGAGCAACAATCCGATGACTCATTTCCCGCCGGGCTTTTCTTCTGCGCTGGCTCTAATTGGTTTGTTTGGCTTGGATCCATTGCGCGGTGCACGTTTCCTCAATGCCTTATTGTTTGGATTTAGCGCAACGTTGCTTGGCATCCTCGGCTGGCGCATGACGAAGACACTAGTGGCGGGACCTGTGCTGGCCGCGCTGTTCGTATTGAATGGGTCGTTGCTTCAGGTTTACACAACGGCCATGAGCGAGCCGCTCTTTATACTTTTGAGTCTGCTTGCGTTCTGGATGTTCGATTTATATTTCGAGCGCGACACACACTGGCTGTGGTTAATTGCCATGCGGAGTCTTTGTCGGTGTGGCCTATCTAACTCGTTATGCAGGCCTGGCGTTGGTTGCCACATTTCTTGCTGCACTCTTGATCCTGCATGATACGTGGCGCAAGCGATTCATCAGCGCGGGAATATTTCTCGCAAGCGTCGTGCCGTGGATTTTGGGATGGTCGATTCGTAATCTGCTCGCGGCGGGCAATGCCACTAATCGCGAATTGATATGGCATCCGATTACGGCGAGCAACTTCACTTCCACGCTTTATACAATCTCACAGTTCCTTATCCCGGTGGAAGACTGGCGCAAACAATTATATAAGACCCCCATACTGTTCATCATTCTTACGGCATTGATTTTGTTGGTAGCGTTGGTTTGGGTAATGATCAAAGCGTGGAAATATTTTGGAGCGCGTCAAGAAATACCTCATTCAGAGACAATTTCATTTACAGCTGGCTTATATATCTTTGGATATATTGCTGCTATCATCGCCTCGATGTTGCTCTTTGACGCATCCACCAAATTCCAATTGCGGATTCTTGCGCCTATCTTTATCTCGTTGATAATTCTGCTTGTCTTGTTTGGCGTTTGGTTGTGGGAGAAGCGCCGCGAGCTTGCCATCGTGTTGGCGTTGTTGGTGATCGGTATATCCATCTACAACCAAATCGGCACGGTCCAAGAACTTTCAAAAGGCGGACAGGGTTTCGCTTCTTTCGTTTGGTATGACTCAAAAGCAATGGCTTATTTGCGAATCATTCCTCGGACGGTGATGATATACACCAATGAAACAGGCGCGGTTTATTTATATACTGGCCGCCCAACATATTCTTTGCCGAACGGCTTTGATCCAGTAACCGCTCAAGTCCGATCCGGTTATGAACAAGGCGTGGCGCTAATGCATCAGCAAATTTTTCAGGGCAAAGCGGTGCTGGCGATCTTCGCAGGCGGAGAGCAATCATCGGGTCCGAATGCCGCGTTTTTGGTTCAAGGTTTGTATCCGGTAAGCAAATCCGGCATGGGGATTGTGTATGCCGCGCCATAAGAGGTTGAATGAAAATTCAAGAAAAGTTTGATTTGAAAGATCGTGTTGCAATCGTCACTGGCGGAGCCGGATTGCTCGGAGCCGAGTTTTGTAAAACACTGGCTGAATCGGGCGCAGCCATCGCTGTCGTGGATTTGAATGTTGATGCCGCAAAGAAAGTTGCAGATGCTTTAACCAAAGATGGATATCGCGCTAAAGGATTTGGCGTTGACATCACCAAACCTGATTCCGTTAAAGGACTTGTCGCTTCGGTTCTCTCCAGCTTTGGGCGGCTCGACGTTCTCGTGAATTCCGCGGCGCTCGATCCGAAGTTCGATCCCGACGCGGCATCCAAGGGAATTGCCCCGGCAACTTCGAAGACTATCCGCTCGATCAATGGAACGCGGCGTTGAATGTGAATTTGACCGGAATGTTTTTGATTACGCAGGCCTGCGTCAAACCGATGATCGAACAAGGCAGAAAAGGCAGCATCATCAACATCTGCTCAACGTATGGATTGAACGGTCCCGATCAGCGCATTTATATCAAGGACGGCAAGCGGATTGCATATAAACCTGTGTATTACACAGTAACCAAAGCGGGCGTGCTTGGCTTCACCAAATATCTCGCCGCTTATTATGCAAATACAGAAATCCGCGTCAATGCACTGACACCGGGCGGCGTGTTCAATAATCACGAAGAATATTTCGTCAAGAATTATTCTGCCAAAACCATTCTGGGACGCATGGCGCGCAAGGATGAAATGAACGGCGCCTTGTTATTCCTTGCATCCGATGCATCATCGTACATGACCGGCAATAATGTAGTGGTGGATGGAGGCTGGACAGCCTGGTAATTCACTACGATGAATTACATTGATAGCCTGTGCCAACATGTAGGAAATCAACCGCTAATAAGGGTCGGTTCAACCCTGTTGGTATTGGATATAAAAGAATTGGTTATTGATGATGAAACGTTTAGATGACGATTGTTGGGGAATTCCGGGCGGTGCGATGGAGTTAGGTGAAACGACAGAAGAAACTGCAAGGCAAGAGTTGTTTGAAGAAACCGGTTTAAAAGTTGGAGAGTTGAAATTGTTTGATGTGTTTTCGGGCAAGGGATTTTATTATTATCCAACGGGTGAAGAAGTTTATAATGTCTCCATCGCTTACCTTGCTCATAAGATCCATGGAGAAATCAAGTTTGTTGATCAAGAACATTATGACTTTCATTGTTTTGGACTTGAACGATTTCATGAGAATATCATCCCTCCTATTAAACCAGTTTTGAAAAAATTGATGGAAAGAATTTGTAAATGACAGAAGTCTTAGCTCTCATTCCTGCGCGCGGCGGCTCAAAAGGAATTCCGCGCAAAAACATTCGCAACTTTGCTGGATATCCGTTGATTGCATGGAGCATCGCGGCGGCAAAGCAGTCAAAGCAGGTGACGCGCGTCATTGTCTCAACTGACGATGAAGAAATTGCATCCGTTGCGCGCGAGTATGGGGCCGAAGTTCCGTTCCTCCGTCCTATTGAATTGGCCCAGGATCACACACTTGATTTGCCGGTCTTTGAACACGCACTTAAATGGTTGAAAGAGAATCAGGATTATCAACCAGATGTGGTTGTTCAACTGCGTCCCACCTCGCCAATTCGTCCATGTGATTGCGTGGATGATGCCATCAGCATTTTGTTGCAGCATCCACGCGCGGATTGTGTGCGCGGCGTTGTGCCTGCTGGACAAAATCCGCATAAGATGTGGCGCATTTCGAAAACCAACGGCTCGATGTCTCCATTGCTCGAAGTATCTGGTATTGATGAACCATACAACGCGCCGCGCCAAATTTTGCCGCAGATTTATTGGCAGACCGGTCATATCGACGCGATACGCGCATCCAGCATTTCCCGAAAACACTCGCTCACCGGAAATAAAATTTATCCGCTGATCATTGATCCGCGCTATACCGTGGATATTGATAATCTTTCGGATTGGGCGAAATACGAGGCTATGGTTTATTCAGGTTCATTGGATCTGGTTTCACCGGGCAAGAAACATCGTCTGATGCCCCAAACAATCAAAATGATTATCACCGACTTCGATGGCGTCATCAGTGATGGACGCGTCTGGACGGATGAGAACGGTAAAGAAACGGTAGTTGCTTCCCGGTCCGATTCGATGCGGGTCCGTCAATTGCGCGAATGCGGCGTCGAGGTCATGATCCTTTCTTCGGAAGTCAATTCCGTTGTAAAGGCGCGCGCGGAGAAGATGGGCATTGAAGCAATTCAAGGTCTAAGTCTGAATGGAAAAGGTGAAGCGCTTAAAAAATTCCTGATTGAAAAGAATCTTGACCCGGCACAAATCATTTATGTTGGGAATGATTTCAACGACCTGCCTTGT
This sequence comes from uncultured Chloroflexia bacterium, assembly GCA_963752775.1. Lineage (GTDB taxonomy): Bacteria > Chloroflexota > Anaerolineae > Anaerolineales > Villigracilaceae > Fen-1038. The sequence continues at coordinate 187,164 of CAVVZL010000017.1, read as the reverse complement.
CTTGCGATTGCAGGCTGGTCAGTTGCTGTGGCCGATTCTTATCCGGAAGTGATCCGCGCCGCGGATTATGTGTTATCGAAACCGGGCGGTTATGGCGCCTTAAGGGAATTGTGTGATATGGTGTTGAGGAAACTTGAGGAGAAACCGAATGGCTCGTGAAATCAAAATTGGCAATCGAATGGTCGGCGATGGACATCCCGCGTATGTCATCGCTGAAATTGGAATCAATCATAATGGTGATATCGAGATCGCCAAGGAAATTATTGATGCGGCAGTTCATGCCGGGGTGGACGCCGTCAAATTCCAGAAGCGCACGCCCGATGTCGCAACTCCGCCCGAACAACAAAAACAAATGCGTGAAACGCCTTGGGGTTATATCACCTACTTGGAATATCGTCATAAAGTGGAATTCACCGCGGAGCAATATCACGAGATTGAAGTCTTCTGTAAGGAAAGAAATATTCCGTGGATGGTTTCAGTGTGGGATGAACCCGCAGTGGACTTCATGGAAAACTTCGATACACCCGCATACAAGATTCCATCTGCGTCTCTCACGGATCATAAATTATTGAAGCACGTCCGCAAGACCGGCAAGCCGATGATTATTTCAACGGGTATGTCCACGATGGAACAAATCAGGAAAGCGGTCAAGCTCATTGGCGAAGAAAATCTCGTCATCATGCACTGCACCAGTACCTATCCGTGCGAACCGGAGGAATTGAATCTCAAAATGATTGAAACGCTTCGCACTGAATTTCCAAATAATCCAATCGGATATTCAGGACATGAAGTGGGATTGGTTCCTTCAGCGATTGCAATCGCACTGGGTGCGTGCGCGGTGGAACGTCACATCACACTCGACCGTGCCATGTGGGGTAGTGATCAGGCCGCATCGGTGGAACCCGGCGGCTTTGAGCGGCTGGTTAAATATATTCGCGTTGCTGAAGCTTCAGTTGGAGATGGTGTGAAAAGAGTATACGAAAGCGAAATGGCTACGATGAAAAGACTACGCCGCGTGAATGATGAATGATTCTGTGAAGCTTGATGAATCTGCGAAGGCTACTTCGTCCCGCTGGTAAGACAACTCAAGCGATTCTGCGCTGGAAGCGATTTTCTTTCCACGATGTGCCGCCGGTCTTTGGTAATTCCAAGCCGAAGAGCGGATCACATTTGCTATTGCAAATCCTCAACGGCTTCACACAGATCATGCCGTATCGTTATGTGAATGCCGATCCGATTCGCACCATCACAAAAGATGGCAGGCGACGCACCTCGGATGAAATTCTATCGGACTTGAGGCGTGTGCCAAATGGTGTAATCGGTTGGGGATATTTGGAAGCAACGAAAGAAAACGCATCCTTCCTGACCTCGAGCGGACGCGTCAACTATTTTATTTATCGCGACCCGCGCGATATGCTCGTCTCACAAGTCTTCTTCGCGACCGACATGTACGATGAACATGGAATGCATGAATACTATAAATCATTGCCTGATTTTGGTGCGAGACTTAAAGTCGCCATCACCGGCATTGACAAGGACGGTTTGTACATGGTCAGCGTGAAACAAAGATATGAAGGCGTATTTCGGTGGCTCGAACAGAAAAACGTGATGTGTATCCGCTTTGAAGATCTGATCAACGACCGGAATGTAACTCTGAACGCCATGCTCAATGAAGTGGAAAAGACTGGCTATAAAATCCCAACGCCGCCCGAGAACGCATTGTCTATTTTGATCGAAGCTATTCAACCGAAGAAGAGTCGCACCTTCCGCTCAGGAAAAACAGGCGGCTGGCGCGAGCATTTCACTGATGAGCATAAGAAATTGTTCAATGATGTGGCCGGAGACTTGTTGGTGAGACTTAGTTACGAAAAGAATAATGATTGGTAATGACAACGCTTCGCGAAATCTACACCCAACGCATCAAACGCGGATTCGTCCGCAGGCTCAATAATTTAGGGATTGCCGGCATGGCGCGGCAGGTGGCGAAGGGAGAACCTGAGCCGAAAGGACAGCCTGTCGTTTTTTTCAAAGCATCTACGGGCATTGACGATCTTTCGTGGAACAGCGGATTTCATTTGTTAGCATCGTGCGGATTACGTTTGCAAGGAATTCCGGTGGTTTATTTCGCGTGCAATTCGGGCATGAGCAAATGTGTGCTCGGGACGAATCGTGAGAATGTGCATAAAGAGCCGCCCTGCAAATCATGTGTGTATCAATCGAAGACACTTTATACGGGTGTGCTAAAGAGAACTCCGAGTTCTCAAAGAACTCGGAGTTCTGAAATCGAGTGGTTCAACTTTCAGCGCGATGCAAAGCTCGATGAAGCGGTGGCAAGCTTATCAGTTCCTGAAATGATGCGTTTTGCCTGGGAAGGGATTCCGCTGGGAAAGTTGTGTCTGCCGGGGCTGAGATGGATTTTGAGAGTCAACAATCTGAAAGATGATGAATTCGACGCGTTATCTGTATCGACAATATGTTTTATCGGCGTGGAATGTGGCGCAGAAGTTTTCAAGGTTTCTCGGTGAAACGAATCCGCGCGCAGTGATCGTGTTCAATGGACAATTCTTCCCGGAAGCGACCGCGCGTTACGTGGCGAAACAACGTGGCATCCGCGTGATCACACATGAGGTCGGATTTCAGCCTGCGTCTGCGTTCTTCACCGATGGAGAAGCGACCGCCTATCCGATTCATATCCCTGCTGAGTTTGAGCTGAACAATGAACAAAACGCAAAACTTGATGCATATCTTGCAAAGCGTTTTCAAGGCGACTTCACGATGGCCGGCATCAAGTTTTGGACAAATATGAAAGGGCTGGACGAATCGTTTTTGCAAAAAGCGGTGCGCTTTAAGCAGATCGTGCCGGTGTTTACCAACGTCATCTTCGATACCAGCCAGCCGCATGCCAATACGGTTTTCAGTGATATGTTCGCCTGGCTCGATATCATCTTGGAAGTCATCAAGTTGCACACCGAAACGTTGTTTGTGATCCGTGCTCACCCCGATGAGACACGCACGCGCAAGGAAAGCCGCGAGACCGTGCAGGGTTGGGTCGAAGCGAAGGGCGTGGATAAACTTGCGAACGTGGTGTTCGTCGCGCCGAAGGAAACATTGAGCTCATATGAGCTGATTCAAAAATCAAAGTTCGTGTTGGTATATAACTCGACCATCGGGCTAGAGGCTTCGCTGATGGGCAAGCCTGTGTTGTGCGCAGGCAAGGCGCGTTTCACTCAATATCCCACCGTGTTCTTCCCGCAGACAGTGGCTGAACAACGAAACAAAACGGAAGAATTTTTGAGCGCGGGAAAGATCGAAGTTCCTGCAGAGTTCAAACGCAATGCGCGCAGATTTTTGTATTACCAGTTGTTCAGAACGTCATTGCCGTTTGGCGATTTCCTTGAGCCATCCGTCCGCACCACACAGGCGAGGTTGAAGTCGTTTGAGTTGGAGGACTTAGTACGGTCGGAGGCAACGAGAGTGATTACGAATGGGGTGTTGGATGGTAGGGACTTCCTATTAGAGAAATAGAAAGCTGATGTCAGATTGCTATTAATATATTTAATAGTTCTGGAACAATGTCTTTTACCGAAAATGGCCGTAAAGCCCCGCCTTTAGGCGTGGGGAGTAGTCAGGAAATCAACTTTTGCCTTGCTTATATCTTCACCATGAATGGCAGGGAAACAAACTGAGTAGGCTTCTCGAGTCCGATGACCTAAATTTTGGTCAATCAATGATGCTTAAGTAAGTCCATCGACCAGTTTGTATATTGGTTGTGGTCGGCGTTCTTGTTCGTCACCAAATCTTTCTTTCCAAATTCTCCTGAGTTCTTTTTTAGGTGAGTATTGTGCCGAAAATAAGAATTGAGCATTATCATCCATCTGAAATTTAACGTGGATATGAGGTGATTTGCGCTGCTTGTTTTCTATAAAGTATACGAACACGATCAATCCCTAAAACATTGCAATCACTGGCATATTGAAATTTACCAGAAAAAGTTGCAACTCCGCTCGTTGCTCCTTGTCATCTCCGTGTAAAATAGCCCCATGACTTTTAAATCAACTTTGCGCTCTGCACTTTATGGAACCGAAAGACTTATTCAGCGCGTTCGCTTCGTGTCCGTGCGCACGCCGCAAAACGGATGGCCGATCCTGCTCGGCATTTCCTTTCCCAAAAGCGGCACGCATCTGCTCGACCAAATCCTGCTCGGCTTCTCGAAGGTCGCGCCATTTTCGCTTCGACTGCATTCGTTCTATGCCGAGTACGAAGGCGAAAGCGGAATCAAGCGCGCGCCGGAACAAGCGATTGATTGGCTTGATTCTCTTCGTCCACGCGATGTTGCTTCGGCGCATCTCTTTGCCCGACCCGAAGCAGTTAACCGTTTAATCAAGCTTCGCTTCGTTCCATACTTTATCTTCCGCGATCCGCGCGATGTGGTGGTCTCGCATGTTTTTTATGTGACTGATATGGAGGCGCGTCACGTTCATCACGATTACTACGCTTCTCTTCCCGACTTCGACTTCGCGACTTGAGGTCAGTATTCTTGGTCGCCCTGAACTTGACATCGAATTCCCGAATATCGCGGATCGCTTTGCACCGTATCTTGGCTGGCTCGACCACCCCGAAGTGATGAAGATTTATTTTGAAGATTTGGTCAACGACCGCACCGCAACCCTGGATCAAATCTTGGATTATTTCCTTGCTCGCGTTCCGTTGATGATTCCCCGCAAAACGATTCTCAATTCACTCGAGTCATCCATCAATCCAAGCAAATCTCCGACCTTCCGGTCAGGCAAAACAGGTGAATGGAAAAAGTCTTTCTCGCCCGAACATAAAAAGATTTTCAAGGATGTGGCAGGTGATTTGTTGATACGATTGGGATATGAGAAGGATAATGATTGGTAACGTGTAGGGGGCGGATCGCAATCCGCCCCCTACAATACATTATGAAGTGTTCTGTCGTTATCCGTGCCTATAATGAAGAAAAACATCTCAGCCGTTTGCTGGAGGGGATCCAACACCAAACGATCCAGGATGTGGAAATCATATTGGTTGATTCCGGTTCAACAGATTTAACTGTTTCGGTTGCTGAGTCCTTTGGGGCGCGGATCGTGAGAATTCCATCAGACGAGTTTACGTTTGGACGGTCGCTCAACTTCGGCGTGCGCGCAGCGAGGCGGGATTTGATCATCATCGCCAGCGCACATGTTTATCCGGTCTATCCCGATTGGTTGGAAACTCTGCTGAATCCGTTTGAAGATGAACACGTCGCGTTGACGTATGGCAAACAGCGAGGACCGGAGTCTGCGAAATTTTCCGAGGGTCAAATTTTTCATCAATGGTATCCGGATGCAAGTGATTTGAATCAAGCGACCGCGTTTTGCAATAATGCCAATGCCGCCATCCGAAAAAGTTTGTGGGAGGTAAATCCGTACGATGAAACGTTGACCGGGCTGGAGGATTTGGCGTGGGCGATGTGGGCGAAGGAGCAGGGAAACGCGATTGCGTATGTGGCGGAGGCAGAGATCGTACACGTTCACAATGAGGCGCCGCGCGGTGTGTTCAATCGTTATCGTCGCGAAGCGATGGCATTCAAACACATCCATCCCGAAGCGCATTTCAATTATTATGATTTCGTTCGCTTGACCGCGACGAATATTTTTAGCGACTTGTATCACGCGGCGTATGGAGGCGTGCTGTGGAAAAACATCGCTTCGATATTTTGGTTTCGTTTCATGCAATTTTACGGGACGCGCCTCGGCTATCGCGAATCGAGCCTGCTCACGCCGCAACTGCGCGAGACGTTTTATTATGCGAGGGAGCGGAAGCCGAAAGATTTGGCGAGGCGAGAAGTCGAGCCGATTAGGTATAATAAATAGATGCCGAAGGAACCTTCGAATTCAGTTCATCCTAAATCCTGCAAGGAATGGCGCAAACGGCTTGAAAAGAATCACACGCGCCCCGAAGGCGTGTGGTTGATTAGTTATAAGAAAGCTTTCGGTAAACCCCATGCGGATGCCGGCGAGTTGATCGAAGAAGCTTTGTGTTTTGGTTGGGTAGATAGCAAACCGAATAAATTGGATCATGGACGCGCCGTGAAGTGGTTTGCGCCCCGCAAAGCAGGAACCGGTCGGTCGGGACTTAACAAGCAACGCCTCGAAAATTTAATTAAAGCCGGATTCATGGCTCCTGCAGGCTTGGCAAAAATCGAAACTGCGAAAAAAGCTGGTTCATGGAATGCTCTCGATGCTGTTGAAACTTTGGAAATTCCATCCGAACTAGGAAAAGTCTTTTCGAAAAATAAAACAGCCAAGACATATTTCGATGCTTTTCCGCGTTCGGCCAAGCGTGCGATTTTAGAATGGATTTTCAACGCGAAAAGACCTGAAACGAGGGTGGCTGGCATCGAAGAAACAGCGACAATGGCTGAAAAGAATATCCGCACTAATCAATGGCAGCAATGATTTGTAATAAATATATCGTTAACCATAAATTGAAGAATTTGACCTAGTCTGATTATTAGGAGCTTATTATGAAAACTAAAACCATCGTTCTCATCCACGGCATGTTCATGAATCCGCTGTGCTGGGAGAAATGGATTCTGCGTTATCAAGCCAAAGGATACAAAGTCCTTGCGCCTGCCTGGCCCGGACGAGATAAGTCGGTTGAGGAACTTCGCAATAATCATCCCGATCCCGAATTGCCAAAATTGAAGTTGAATAACGTGGTTGACTATATCGCTAATTTCATCCAGAGCTTGAACGAAAAGCCGGCCATCATTGGGCACTCGATGGGCGGACTGGCTGTGCAGTTATTGCTTCAACGTGATTTAGCTGTCGCTGGCGTGGCGATTGATCCCGCGCCGCCCGCGGGTGTGTTCACCACCGCGCTTTCTTTTTTGAAGGCGAACTTTCCGGCAATCAATCCGTTTTTATTGAGCCAGCCTGTGCGAATGTCGTTTGAGCAATTCCAGTATGCGTTTGTCAATACGCTTCCACTGGATGAACAACGTGCCGCCTACGACCGTTATGCTATCCCTGAATTGCGCGGCGTGCCGACTTCGTCTCTCGGCGCAGCAGGCAGAATAAATTTCAAGAAGCCCCATCCACCGCTATTGATTACTGCAGGCGAAAAGGATCATATTGTTCCGGCCGTGCTGAATAAGTCAAACTTCAACAAATATATGGCGTCATCATCGATCACTGAATTCAAAATGTTTCCCGGACGTGATCACTTCGTCATTGGCGAAAAAGGCTGGGAAGAGGTGGCCGATTACAGTCTGGCGTGGATCGAAAAAGTTACGTAAGAGAAGTCAACTCCAAAAGCGGGACGTGAAAAGCGTCCCGCTTTTTTATTGTCGGTGATTCGGTATAATCGAATAATCATGAAACGATTTCAAGATGCCCTTTCCAAGTTCAAAAATATTATCCTGCCCGAATGGACAACCGCCGTATTTATATTCCTGGTTTGCTTCTTTTCCTTTGGGATTTTATTATCCCGGCTCGGTTTCTTCCAGGATGATTGGCATCATGTCTTTTATGATTATTGGCAGGGGCAGCGGGTCTGCGAAACTTCCTATTCCAGTGACAGTCGGCCATTTGCCTATGTGATCTATGTTTTCTTCTTCCGCATTTTGGGATTTACGCCTTCACACTGGCATTGGTCTTTGATGCTCCTTCGCTTCCTGACTGTGCTGATGTTTTGGCTTTCGGTTCGTCAGCTTTGGCCGGAGCAGATCGCTCTCACCACGTGGCTTGCCTTATTTTTTGCCATTTACCCGATTTTTGCATTACAGCCTCTTTCAGTTGCATACACGCTCCACTGGGCGATGTATCTTGTTTTCATGGCATCCGTATTTCTGATGTTATATGCGGTAAGACACCAGAAATTATATTGGCCGATCACTATTCTGGCAGTGCTGTTGGAGGCTAGCCATTTGTTGCTGATCGAATATTTTTCCGGCCTCGAATTATCCCGACTTATCTTTCTCTGGTTTTTATTTCCTGGCCTTGCGTTTTGGGATCGGACAAAAAGGTTCTGCGTTATGCGCTTCCATTCCTTGCGATCCTTTTGCTGTATGTGATCTATCGGAGTTCTTATGGCGTCATCTTTGGATATGACCGGTTTACGCCGCTATCGTTTTTGCATGGTCTTGGTTGCATCGCCTCTTGCCGGTATTGCCCGACTGCTTCAATTGATTGTTCAGGACTTTTATGTACATTACTTTTTCTCCCTGGTTTTCCGCCATTGATCCAAGCCTCGTTGACTTTACTGGGCACTTAACGTACGTGCTTGCCGGAAGCTGTCATTCTGGTTACGGTGCTTGCTTTCTTTCTGATTTCCCGCCTCAAAGGCGTTGATAAAGAGAATCCGACTCGAAATTCAATCCTGCGATATTTTGGTTGGTGGAATCTTCTCCGTTGTTTTTGCCATACTCCCCTTTTGGCTGATAGGTCTTTCAATTTTTCAAAAGAATCATCTTTGGAGTGACCGTCTGGCTTTGGCTGCCATGGGAGGAGCCAGCCTGACGATAGTGGGAATAATTTATATGCTAATCACTCATCCGCCCTATCGCAATCTGGTTTTAAGCCTTTTGCTCGGATTAGGCATCAGCCTCCAAATTCAAACCGCGTCGCAGCTATCAGGCTTCATCGGATAAGCAAAGGCAATTCTACTGGCAGTTGTATTGGCGTGTGCCTCTTTGAAATCTAACACTTTGATTGTCGCGGATCAAGAGGTTTTATTTTATATGGGAACTTATCCGACTGCTTATGCAATTAATTTGCTTTATCCTCAAGTAACAAATCCGCCAGAAGCCAGCTACTGGTTCAATCCTGGTTCCGAAAACATATCAATTGGCAGGCATTCAGCGCAGGCCAGCCGGTTGCTCTTAATAAATATTCTACAACTTTCAATGCCAATATTCAGAATGTTGTGGCGAATACTTTTCAATACTGAACAAGATGAGTGTTTGCATGTGCTTCGTCCTGATTATTCCGTTGTAGCGGACTTAAGTGCGGAAGCATATAGATGGGCAGCTGTTTCCAATCTTTCCCGCATCGAGCCGACCACCAAATCGGTTCCGCCTCCCGATATTTTTGGCAACGAGCCTGAGCATACTTGGTGCTATTATTACGAGAAAGCTGACTTAGCCAGCCAATTTCAGGATTGGCATCAAATTATCAGTTTATGGCAGGAAGCAGATCAACAGGGAGTCTGGGCTAGAAATGGCGTTGAGCTTTTGCCGTTTATCCAAGGATATGCCATGTTCAATGACTGGCAGACTGCCCGAAAAATTACCATACAAGCCAGCGTCCTGCCCGACCAACAATGGCCCTTATTATGTGCTCTGTGGAAAATCTCAATTCTGTCACGCCAGCCTCTTCCGGGCGTGATCAAGCCGTCTCGTTGATCAATGCCCGCTTGCAGTGTCCGAAATGACGCGCTTCCAACTTTCTTAAGCGGGAAGGGGCCAATTCGGTATAATCAATCCTTATGAGACTCGCCGCTCTTGTCCCGATGCGCCATCACAGCCAGCGCGTGCCCGGCAAAAATTATCGTCTGCTGGCTGGCAAGCCGCTTTTCCATTACATCATCGAAACGCTGCTTGCGGTTCGTGAGATCAACGAAATCGTGGTGGATACCGATTCTGATCCTGTGATGGATGGCTTGCGCAAAGACTTTCCGCAAGTGAAGATCATCAATCGCCCCGATGTTTTGCGTGCGGATGATGTCCCGATGAACGACATCTTGATTTATGATACCGGCCAGGTGCAAGCCGATTTCTATTTGCAGACGCACAGCACGAATCCCTTGCTTCGACCCGAAACGGTTTCGCATGCTGTTCAGTCGTTTCTCGCCGATTATCCAAATCACGACTCGCTCTTCTCGGTGACGCGCTGGCAGACGCGGCTTTACGATCAAAACGGCAAAGCCATCAACCATGATCCGTCGGTTCTCATCCAGACCCAGCATTTGCCTCCCGTTTACGAAGAGAATTCGTGCCTTTATCTTTTCACCCGCGACAACCTGCTCAAGCGGCATCATCGCATCGGCGAAAAGCCGATGATGTTTGAAATCAATGCCGATGAGGCCTGGGACATTGATGAAGAACTTGATTTTCAGATCTGCGAATTTCTCATTAGGAGAGAGGCCGCCAAATGAGCGTGTTCAAACGCCCCAAGGTATCATTCATTTTAATTCTGCTTGTTTTGTTGATTGCATCAGCGGCGGCGTACTTGCCACTGGTAGGAAAAATCGGTTATTCCAACGATGATTGGTATTTGATTTATGACGCCCATGTTGCCGGGCCGCAAATTTTCCATGCCGTATATAGTATTGATCGTCCGGCGCGGGCCTACGTCCTAATTCCTCTGTATTCGCTATTTGGCGAAAATGTCCTTCCGTACCATCTTAACTTATATCTTTTTCATTTCCTAGCAGCCTTAGCCCTGTTCTGGGCGCTAGATATGGTCTGGCCCCATCATCGTTTATCCACCTTCAGCGCGGCACTTCTATTCCTGATTTATCCGGGTTTCCTTTCGCAGCCTAATCCTGTTGATTATCAGTCGCAGATCATCAGTCTTTTTCTTGGGATGTTTTCCATTGCGTTGACGATCAAAGCGATCCTAATGCCAGCGCATTTTCCCGAAGATCCTTCATCACAGCCGTTTCGATTCTATGCGGCATTGCTTATCTTTCACTCGTGGAATATTTCCTTGGGTTTGAAATCTTTCGCCTGTCTTTAATTGTGGCGCTGGTTCTGCGCAAGGAAGAATTGAACTGGCGCCAGCATTTGATGATGGTCATTCGCCAATGGCTTCCTTTTCTAATTGCTCCTGTTGCCTTTTTATTCTGGCGCTTTTTCTTTTTTCAAAATGAACGCAAAAGCCACCGATGTCGGCGCGCAGGTGGGACAGTTGTTTGGATCGCCCATCTATAAAGGACTCGATTGGTTGATTGCGTTGTTTCAGGATACGATCAAAATCATTTTCCTGGCATGGGCGGTACCGCTCCACGACCTTGTGTTTCAACTTCGTTTGCGCGATATGTTAGTCGGATTGGCGCTTGCCATATTTATCGCCTTGATTGTGGCGTTTATTCTCATCATCGCTGAATGAGCGCTGAAGAAGACAAGGAAATATCCTATGATTGGAAAAGAGGCGTGGTGGGTTGGTATTGATCTTCGGTGATCGGAGGACTATTGCCGATCATCGTTTCCAATCGTCAGGCTGATTTTGGAGGCTATTCACGCTATACCTTGACAGGCGCTGAAGGCGGAGTCATTGTTCTGGTAGTTTTATTGAGTTATTTGAAATCCCCACGTGTGCGGATGATCTTATTTTCTGTGTTGGTAAGTATTGCCATCCTAACTCATTATGCTAATTCGGTGAATGCTGTTGCCGCTATCGGCATCCATTCGCGATTTCTGGTGGCAGGTCTTTTGGCGTGCTCCGCAGTTCAAAGATGGCACGACCTTTGTCATCGATTATCCTCAAGGCTGGCATTGCCGAAAATTATTTTATCTGGGGACCAGCAAGTTTTATTTATTCTCCTGAAAAACAATCAATGATTCCCATTTCGGTTCGCTTATCGGGAATTGTGCTGACGCAAGATGATGTTTGCGAGTTATTGCCACGCATGGACAGGCTACCGCTGCGGGGCGCGGAAATGTGCTCCGTTCAGGATTTCGCGAATGTGACGGTGATTGCGCAGGCAACGTCGGAGGGGTGTATCCGCATCATTGATGGGAGCAACCCCGAACTTTCGAGCATGCGATGCGCAGAATATTATGCTTGTTGCCCCTCGTTCTCACATCGATAATGTAGTTCTTAAATCAAGCAAGCCCCAACGCCACCTTTCTCGATCTTTGGTAGTGAGCCGAAACATGGATGGTGTTATTTTTACGAGAAGGCTGAACTGGCTCGTCAGCAAGGCGATTGGCAGATGGTGGATAAACTTGGAGATGAGGCGTTAAATCAAGGCTTCTATCCCTCTGACCGAATTGAATGGATGCCTTTCCTGCAGTCGTATCTTGTATTGGGCGAACTCGACAAAGCCCATCATCTTGTCAGCATGATTGATGCAGATCCATTCTCGAAAATGCAGGCTTGTCAGATCCTGACTTACGCAACCACAAAGAATGGGCCTCTTAGCGCAGACATGCAAAGTTTAGTTCAACAATCGTTTTGCCAATAAAATTATGTCAACCGTTTTGGTAACTGCTCCCTATATGATCCCGTCGCTCGACCGCTTCAAATTCGTATTCGAGAAGCATCGCATTGATTTGATTATCCCTGAAGTCCGCGAACGAATGGATGAAGCCGGCCTGTTGAAATATGCCGGTCAATTTGATGGCACGATCTGCGGCGATGATCGCTATACGGAGCGCGTGCTGGAAGCCTGCGCACCGCGTTTGAAAATTATTTCGAAATGGGGCACGGGCATCGATTCGATTGACAGTGAATGCCGCATCCCAACTCGGAATCAATGTGGCGCGTACGCTCAATGCCTTTACCACTCCCGTAGCGGATACCGTTCTCGGCTATATGCTGGCTTTTGCGCGCCGCCAGCCATGGATGGACCGGCAATATGAAACGCGGCAAATGGGAAAAAATGCCCGGCAAAACCTTGAGCGAATGTACGCTCGGCGTGATCGGCATCGGCAATATTGGCAAGGCGGTGACGCGCCGCGCCCGCGCCTTTGGAATGAAAGTGCTTGGCAATGATATTATTGAGATTGACCATGTGTTTATCACGGAAACCGGAATCGAGATGACAAATCTCGAACATCTATTATCGAATTCTGATTTCGTTTCCATCAATTGCGATTTGAATCCGACCAGCCGCCATTTGATCAATGCCAAAACATTGGCGATGATGAAGCCTGAAGCAATTCTCATCAACACGGCGCGCGGACCGCTCGTGGACGAGAAAGCTTTGATCGAAGCGTTGCAAGCCAAACGTCTCGCGGGAGCCGCATTGGATGTCTTTGAGGTCGAGCCGCTTCCATTGGAGAGTCCGCTTTTGAAGATGGACAACGTCATGCTTGCTCCGCACAATTCCAATTCCAGCCCGCAATGCGTGGGAACGCGTGCATTGGAATACGATCAAAAATCTTTTGGAAGGATTGGGAATTGATGCGAAAGATCTCAAAGAATAATGTCATTGCGTGGAAATCTCGCAATGACCTGTGAGAAGATAAAATGTCGGAAATAAAACTGTTTTGATCACCGGCGCGGCGGGCGGAATTGGCCGCGCAACCGTTGCTCTCTTTGCTGAAAAAAGTTGGCGCGTCATCGGCGTGGATAGAAACCTATTCGGCGATGGCTTTCCGAAAAATGGACTCTTCATTCAATCTGATATTGCGCTGCCCGAAGACATGCATGATATCTTTGAGCAAACGCGTGCGTTCACGGATTCGCTCGATGTGCTGGTCAACAACGCCGCGTATCAAATTGCAAAGCCGTTGATCGAAACAACCGTCGAGGAATGGGATTCGGTGATGGCATCCAATTTGCGTTCAGTTTTTCTGAGCGCAAAGCTGGCTCATTCATTGCTCAAAATGCATGGCGCCGCGATTGTAAATGTTTCATCCGTTCATGCGATCCAGACCTCGGCGAACATCGCTGCCTATGCCGCGTCGAAAGGCGGACTGCTGGCCTTGACACGTGCCATGGCGATTGAGTTTGCGCCCGATAATATCCGCGTCAACGCAATTCTGCCCGGCGCGGTGGATACGCCGATGCTGCGCGCCGGTCTCGGACGCGGACATGTGGGACACGGCGATATGCAGGAACGGCTCGATAATCTGGCGCGTAAAACGGTCAATGGACGCGTTGGCACGCCCGAAGAAATTGCTCATGCGATTTATTTCCTCGCCGATAATGACCAATCATCTTTTATGACGGGACAAGCATTAGTGGTTGATGGCGGCGCAACCGCGAGACTGAGCACGGAATGAAACAAACTCTTAATATCACTCTTCCGTCCTCGCTTCTCCAAACCGCAAAAAATACTTACGATGCTATTCGCCGAGTTCCTCAACTTCCCGACGCCTATCTTCATCCGTGGCGACGCGAGAGCATTCATAAAATCAAAGCATTCAAAGATATTCACAAAGGCAAACGAGCCTTCATCATTGGCAATGGTCCAAGTCTCAAGCAAACAGATTTATCCAAACTCAGAAACGAATTTACGTTTGGGATGAATCGCATCTATTTATTGTTTCCCGAACTTGGATTTAGCTACAACCTATTTTGTTTCCATCAACGATCTTGTGATCGAGCAATGCGCGGACGAGATTGCCGCGCTTCTAATTCCAAAATTTGTCGCATGGCATTCGCATCGTAACTTCAAAACTTTTCCTGACGAGTTGATGTTTTTGTACACCACGTACACCGGTCCAAAGTTTGCTTATGATATGACGCGCAGAGTTTGGGAAGGCGCGACGGTCACCAATGTTGCATTGCAACTCGCGTTCTATATGGGCTTTCAGCAGGTCATTCTGATTGGTGTGGATCACAACTTCACATCGAAAGGCGAGGCGAATAAAACGGTTGTGTCCACCGGCGACGACCCGAATCATTTCTCTGCCAATTATTTCGGCAAAGGCTTCCGCTGGCAACTGCCCGACCTCGACACCTCCGAGATTGGATATCAAAAAGCGCAGGATGCCTATCGCAAGGCCAGACGCGAAGTTCTCGATGCCACCGTCGGCGGCAAGCTGACGGTCTTTCCAAAAGTGGACTACAATTCACTCTTCTAAAATTTACGTTTCACGGATTCTCAATGTCATCATCGCTTCCATCCAAGCTTTTCAACTGGCGCGTCCTTCTGATTCTCTTGCTGATTCTCGGCGCGGCCTTGCGCTTTATCAATCTAACCGTCCCGCCTCTCGACTTTCATCCGGTGCGGCAATTTCGCAACTTGATCGTTGCGCGCTCCATTTATTATCAACTCCTTCCGGATCCTGATCCGCAAAAACTTGCGTTAGCCAAAGCCTTCTATAACGCGGTGGGACAATACGAACCGCCGATTACCGAATCAATTACGGCCTGGACGTACACATGGACGGGCGGCGAGAATATCGCGGTGCCGCGTGTTTACGAAACTTTATTTTGGCTCTTGGCTGGATTAGCTTTATTTGATCTTCGCGTCCGTATCGCATCTCCGACTTCAGCTTTGATTGCGCTGGCATATTATCTTGTGCTTCCCTTTGCGGTTCAAGCCAGCCGTTCTTTTCAGCCTGATCCATTGATGACATCTGCCTTCATCGCCGGAATCTATTTTCTCTATCGTTGGTCCGAAGAACAAAAATGGAAATGGGCGATCTTTGCCGCTCTCTTTATTGGCTTTGCGGTATTGGTCAAGATCGTGATTGTTTTCTTTGTGATCGGCGCGGCAATTGCGGCGGTATTATCCACGCTTGGACTGCGCTTCTGGAAATCGCTTCAAGTTTGGGTCATGATGGCTTTGATGGCGATCCCCGCCTTTATATATTACATTCTCGGGCATCCGGGTCGTTCGGATGAATACTTTTTTGCATGGACGGTTGATCTCATCAAACTGATTACGACAACCAGTTTCTATGCTCATTGGCTGGGATTTGTCGGATCATTATTTGGATTGACGATTTTATTTCTCAGCATTGCCGGAGTGTTTCTCGCTCCGCCGCGTCTGCGCTGGATGTTGATCGGGATCTGGATCGGATATATTTGCTACGGTCTGACGCTTCCGTATCAGATGTATACGCATAGTTATTATCACATCCAACTGATACCGGTGGTCGCTTTGGGATTGGTACCAATCATCGAAGCGGTGGCCGTTCGCGTTTCAAGCGAGACGCGTTGGCTCAAAGCCGCGCTGATTGCCATCGTCGTTTTTGTCATCGGATATCAAGCGTGGATCGCGCGCTGCGGATCTGGTTGCGCAGGCAGTGGATTATCGTCGTGAACCGGCTTATTGGGAAAATATGGCAAAGGCAATTCCGGCGAATGCCAATTTGATCGGCTTGACGCAAGATTATGGTTATCGTTTGATGTATTACGGCTGGCGAAAAATCACATTGTGGCCTTATGTCAATGGCTTGACCGCAGTGAAAGGCACAAGCGTCAACGCGCAGGCTAAAGTTTTCCGAACTGGTTGCGGGCCGGGATTATTTTTTGGTATCTGCTTCAAATCAATTGGATGCGCAACCGGAGTTGAAGAAAATTTTGGATGGATATACTGTCGCTGCGCAAGGCGATGGGTTTGTGTTGTACGATTTGCATAAACCCAAATAGGATGCGAAACAACGCGCTTGGATATTCATGACCCTTGTTTCCATTGTCACGCCATCTTTCAATCAATCTGCCTATCTTGAACAGACTATTCGGTCTGTTCTCGAGCAGGATTATCCCAACCTTGAATATATCGTTATAGACGGCGCATCCACTGATGGAAGCGCCGACATCATCCAAAAATATTCGTCGCGTTTGGCGTATTGGATTTCGGAAAAAGATTCAGGTCAGGCGGATGCCATCAACAAAGGCATGAGGCGGGCAAAAGGTGAGATCGTAGCCTGGCTCAACTCGGATGATTATTATTTACCCGGCGCGATCCAGTCGGCAGTTGCGGCGTTTGAATCAAATCCGCACGCTGTGATGGTCTATGGCAATATGCTGGCAGTAGATCAAACCGGTCAAACCATCAATCAATTGCTTTACCGCCAATTAACCCTCGAAGATTTGCTTTGCTTTCAAATCATTGGTCAGCCGGCGGTTTTTATGCGGCGTGCTGCATTCGAAAAAGCCGGTGGGCTTGACCTTAACTTTCACTTTATGCTCGATCACCAACTCTGGATCAAGCTTGCCGCGCAAGGCCAAATCGTTCACTTCAACCAGACTTGGGCCGCGGCGCGCTATCATCCGCTGGCGAAGAATCGCGCTCAAGCTCCCGGATTTGCGACGCGAAGCCTTTCGCATTTTGGATTGGGCACAAACTCAATCCGATCTTGCTCCGGCATTGCATCGCGTCCAGCGCCGCGCCCGCGCTTCGGTTCAACGTGTCAATGCACGTTATCTGCTTGATGACGGCCAATCATGGAATGCGCTCAAAGCGTGGATGCGCGCATTGACCATCCATCCGCCGACAGCGTTGGCGCGGTTAAATCTGCTTGGCTCATCACTGTTGAATCTAATTGGAATGAATCGAATCCGTGTTGCCATTTTGAATCGCAGACGAAGTCAATATCAATCCAACAAACATAGGACGGTGAAATAAGACGATGAAACATATTTGGAAAACACTTTCACTTCTTTTGGTAATGGCTCTCATTGCGGGCTGTTCGGTTTCCGTGCCGGGATTGAAACCGGCTCCAACCTCAACTTCTACGCCCCCGCCAACTCTGGTGCCGTTGATGGATGTCACAGTCATTCCCAAATCCAGCCGTCCCAACATTCTCTTCATTCTTACCGATGACTTGGATGCAAAGCTGGGCACGATGCAGTATTTGCCAGCAGTCCAACAGTTGCTGGTATCGCAAGGTTTATCATTCAATGACTTCATCATCTCTGATTCATTATGTTGTCCATCGCGCACCACGATTCTGAGAGGACAATACTCCCAAAACACTGGCGTTTATACGAACGGCCCACTAAATGGCGGCTTCGGTCAGTTCTATCAGCTACAACGTGAAAATTCCACCATTGCAACTTGGCTGAAACAGGCGGGCTATCGTACGGCTTTATTTGGAAAATATCTAAATGGTTATCCGGATCCATCGAATCGAACTTACATTCCTCCTGGGTGGGACGAATGGGTAAGTCCTGCGAAAGGCAAGCCTTATACAGAATTTAACTACACACTGAACGAAAACGGAAAGCTCGTAGATTTTGGTCAGGGTGCCAGCGACTATATGACCGACGTCTTGACCACGCAGGTGGACAATTATCTGCGTTCGATCGCCGGGCAGCCACAGCCTTTCTTCATGTACCTTGCGACTTACAATCCGCATGAACCGGCTACACCGGCTCCTCGCTATGCCAACCTCTTCGATAATCTGCAAGCGCCACGCCTTCCTTCATTCAATGAGCCTGACGTTTCTGATAAACCGACCAACATCCGACAGGATCCTCTGTTGACTGCTGTTCAGATCCAAAAGCTTGATGAACTGTACCGGGATCGCGTCCGGTCCATGCAATCGGTGGACGACATGCTTGTGAGTGTAGTAAATACGCTGCAGCAGACAGGTCAACTTCAAAATACCTACATTTTGTTTAGCTCGGACAATGGCTATCATATGGGCGAACACCGGTTGATGTCCGGGAAGGCCACGCCCTATGAGGAAGATATCGTGGTGCCGTTGGTGATTCGCGGACCGGGGATTCCCGCCGGACAGGTTTTGAAAGGATATGTGGTGGGAAACACGGATATTGCGCCGACCATTGCCGACTTGGCTGGTGTAATCCCTCCAACTTACGTGGATGGTCGTTCGTTGGTACCACTTTTCGCCCCGGATCGTCCACCAGAACAAAATTGGCGTCAGGGCTATCTCATCCAATATTTTGGTGACGGTGCGAAGGAGAGCTGGTCAGGTCCCCAGATGGCTGGCTTGGTACAGGAGTACGGCGAATTATTGGAACCTCCGGATCCAGATCAGACGGAAGACACGATAAATCTTCCCGCCATTTTCCTCGGAATCCGGACTCCTCAATATACGTATGTTGAGTATCCGAGTGGCTTTCGCGAACTGTATGATATCTTGAAAGATCCCTATGAGCTAAGTAATCTTGCATTTACTGCTGATCCGAGTTTGCTCAGTCAGTTTTCGGCGTGGTTAAAGCGATTGGCGTCGTGTGCTGCTGCGTCCTGCCGCTCCGCGGAGCAAATCGGAATTCACTAAATGCTCATCCTGTAGTGATAGAATTGCGACCTTGTGAATACCTTCCCTTCAACAAATCATTCTTTCTTTTCCTCGCGCTGGCTTTTGGTTGGGGCATTGGTTCTACTCTTTGGTTTCGGTTTCGGCATCCGCTTATATCAACTGACGAACCTGCCGCTTGATTTTCAACCGACTCGGCAGTTGCTTTCGATGCTCAAAGCGCGTGGCATGTATTATGCGACGAACCCGCCGGGCATTTCTGCCTGGCAAAGACAAATGGCGATCCAGCAATGGAAGACGCGCGCAGATGTCGAGCCGTCCATTGTGGAAAACATGGTCGCGTTCACTTACCGCTTCACCGGCGAACATTTTTGGATCGCGCGCATCTATTCATCGTTGTTCTGGATTATCGGTGGAATTTTTCTTTTCCTGCTCGTGCGTGATCTAATTTCCGTAGATGGCGCGGTGATTGCCACTGCATATTATCTTTTCTTTCCATATGCAGTAATTGCCAGCCGTTCATTCCAGCCCGATCCTTTCATGGTGATGAGCATCATTTCATTTTGGTGGGCGTTTTATCGCTGGACGAAGAATCCCTCCTGGCGCTGGACGCTTCTTGCGGGGCTTTTGGGCGGGCTTGCTATCCTGATCAAATTCTCCGCTGCTTTTTTTGTGATCGGTGCGGCGCTTGGACTGGGGTTTGGAAAATTTTCGCTACGCGATCTGATTCGCAAACCACAATTGTGGGTCATGGCGGTGATTGGAATTTTGCCGGCCGCGGCTTATCTCTACGATGGATTGATATTAAATAATTTTCTTCGCCAACAGTTTGGCGGACGCTTCTTTCCTTCTTTATTATTGAGTCCGATCAATTATATAAATTGGGAATCCAAAGCCGCCCTAACGGCGGGCGGTGTGGCGATCATGTTTGGATTGCTGGGCCTATTCTTCGTCCGCGAAAGAAACGCAAGATTTTTTTGTATGGGCTGTGGGGCATGTATATTCTCTATGGGCTGTATTTCGACTATCACATTGCCACACATGATTATTATCAACTACCGTTTATTCCCATCGTAGCCATTTCGCTTGCGCCGATTGCAGATTGGTTCCTCGCTCAGCTAGCTGAGTTGAGCGCCGGACGCTGGTTACGGATCGTTGCAATTGTCTTCCTTGCGTTCGGTTTGTTTTCCGCGCTATGGGATATTCGCGATACGCTCAAGTCGGTGGATTATCGTCCGCAGGCCGCCATGTGGGCTGAGCTTGGAGACGAGTTGGGACACGGCTCCGGTGTGGTGGCACTGACTCAGGATTATGGTCAACGTTTAAATTATTGGGGCTGGCAGAACGCTGAAATTTGGCCGAACTCCGGCGATATTGATTATCATGAGCTGCGCGGCGCATCGTTTAACTCCAGCACTAATTTTGCCAAGATGACGAACGGCAAAAACTTCTTCCTTGTCACCGATTTTCAGGAACTCAACCGGCAGTTTGATCTGAAGAAATCACTCTCTTCTTTTCCTGTTTATGCCCAGGGTGATGATTATATTATCTATGACTTACGCAATCGGCCCGCGCCTTAAGGATAATTTAGATGTCAGTTTTTGAATCTAAGAGATCGCCGTCTGTCCTTTTCCGCGTTGCACTGGGAATAGGCGTGGTATCCGTGACCGTTGCCTTGGGTCTGTTTGCTTATCTTGGCACGTTCACGCGCTTTTTGGCCGATGATTACTGCGATACAGTCACGGTCAATAGCGGCCCGATCTTGCAAGTTGTGATCCATTGGTATGAAACGACATCGGATCGCTTCTCGAATCTCCTCTTCGTTGCCTTGAGCGAATTCCTGTTCCCGCATAATGTGAAGATTTTGCCAGTCATCGTGATTTTCTTGTGGACCGCCGCCCTGACCTGGCTCGTATATGAGATCCGACGAATCATTAGATGGCGATGGCATTTTTTTCTTGACTTTTTTCTCGCTGCCTCGCTCGCCTTCTTCGCCATCTTGCAAGCTCCCAATCGTTTTCAAACCATTTACTGGCGTTCCGCCATGGCAACGCACTTCGCACCGTTGTTATATCTGACTGCGTTCGCCGCTCTGCTTTTGGTGCTGATTTGCAGAAACGAGAGTTGTGATCCCGCTGTTTGGATTGGCTTCATTTGTTTCATTATTGCCTTTTTTGGGGGAGGGTTTTCCGAGCCACCGGATGCGGTATTGATCGTCGCCTCGGTGTTGGCCCTCGCGTCGGTCGGGATTGGCATGAAAGGAGAACTACGGCGTCCGGCGTTGATCCTTCTGGGATGGACATTGGCAGGCGGTCTCCTTGCACTGCTTGTGATGGCGCTTTCCCCTGGGAATTTAACCCGTAGTCAGGTACATCGGCCGGACTTCATAAATTTGGTATATAACACGGTTTTGTATTCGGGTTTGTTTGTTTCAGATACTTTCTTAACTCTTCCTCTTCCAACCCTTTTTTCTATCGTGATTCCATTTTTTCTGTTCTACGGAATGTTTGCAACATTATCTTCTATATCTCCCGCAAACATGCGGACTTTACTAATCATCATGACCGCGATACCCATTTTGGCATTTGCGTTGATTGTGGCTGATTTCGCGCCAAGTGTATATGGGCAGGCATTTCCAGCAGAGCGCGCTCGCTTTATTGGCTGCTTTTTAATGACTGCCGCCTTGATGGTTGAGGGCGCATGTTTTGGAATCATTCTTGCACAGTGGAAGATGCGCTGGTTGTCAATAGCAACCATGCTGGCGATGATCTTATTAGCCGTCTCCGCTCTTTATCCTCTCCGCACTGCCTTGGCAGTTGTGCAGAATAAACGGCCCTTCTATAGCTTCTGGTCAGCGGTATGGGATTATCGTCAGGCGCAGATTATCGCCGACAAATCAAAAGGCGAGAAAGATATAGTGATTTTTCGAATGTATAGTATCGAAGGTGTTGCAGAACTTCAATCTGATCCGAAGTCATGGATCAATGTTTGCGCCGCTAATTATTATGGCGTTCATTCCATCAGTGCGCCATAGATTTATAAGCATGATTGTCAAACCTTCTCCTATTCTTGTGACGGGTGCCCATCGTACTGGTACAACCTGGGTTGGGAAAATGTTATCTGCCAATCCACACACAGCCTACATCAGTGAACCGCTCAACATATGGCATCGTCCGGGAGTGTTAAGTGCCCGCCTGACGCATTGGTATACTTATATCTGTGCCGAGAATGAGTCGGAATATCTCGCTCCTTTCATCGAAGTTCTTTCGTATCGTTATCATTTTTTGGGTGAAATCAAGGCGATCCGCTCTCAAAAAGATCTCTTCCGCATGGGACGCGACCTTGGCATCTTTTGTCGCGGTGCGCTGATGCGTCAAATTCCTGTCTTGAAAGATCCCTTTGCAATTTTTTCCTTGCCATGGTTTATTGAGCGGCTGAATTGCCGAGTGGTTGTCACAGTAAGGCACCCGGCTGCCTTTGCCAACAGTCTCAAGCGACTCAATTGGCTTTTTGATTTCGGTGACCTGCTGAATCAACCATTATTGATGCGCAATTACCTCGAACCGTATCGCAGGGAGATGCAATCTGTGAAAGCCGATGATATTATCGGGCAGGCCAGCCTGCTGTGGACTATAATCTATCGCACCATTCATGAGGTTCATCAGCGGATTCCCGCCATCGAGATTGTTCGCCACGAAGACCTCTCGCTTGATCCAGTTTCCGGCTATCGGACTTTATATCAATTCCTGGGCCTGGATTTTACGTCACACGTTGAGCACACAATTCTTAATTCCAGTAGTTCTGAGAACCCAACTGAACTATCCCGGAAAAAGACCCATTCTGTGAAGCTAGATAGCCGCGCGAATCTGGATAACTGGAAGCGCCGCCTCAAGCCCGAGGAGATCCTCCAAATCCGCCGCATCACGGAAGAAGTTGCACATCTTTATTATCCCGAAGTGAATTGGAATTGAACTTTTCTCTTCCGCTGGTTTCGATTGTCACGCCATCCTTCAATCAGGTGCGTTATCTGGAAGCCACCATCCAATCGGTGCTTTCACAGAATTATCCGCGTCTTGAATACATTATTGTGGATGGAGGTTCGATCGATGGAAGTGTTGACGTTATCAAACGTTATGAAAGCAAACTCGCTTGGTGGGTGAGTGAAAAAGATAAAGGTCAGACGGATGCGATCAACAAAGGCTTTGCTCATGCAAAAGGCGATTTTCTAGCGTGGCTTAATTCGGACGACACATATGAACCCGACACGCTATCATCTGCTGTAAAATTTTTACAAACCCATCCTGAAGTTGGCCTGGTGTATGGTGATGCGAATTACATCAATGAAGATGGCCGCGTGATCGGGCGCTTTCCCGCCGCACAAACAGAACTGGTTCGATTAAGACGCGGTTATGTCCACATCCCGCAACAAGCTGCGTTCTTTCGCGCCGATTTGTGGCACATGGTCGGACCGCTCGATCCTTCCTTTTATTTCGCGATGGATTATGATTTGTGGGTGCGGCTGGCGATCCATTCGCAGGTAAAATATGTTCCGCAGACTTGGGCGAATTTTCGACTGCACACTACTGGAAAAACCATCAGCGCGGACGATCGTTGTTGGCCTGAAATGTTGCGTGTTCATTATCGTGACGGCGGGAGTTTTTTATCGGTGATCGTTGCGAAGTATTACATACGTAAGTTGATTGCGCCGCTTTGGAGTTTGCGCCTGCGGCGAAAGTTGCAGATATGATAAACAAGCACGATATTTTAATATCTAACAACGAGTATCCAATATGAATTTTCTTTTTGCTTCTCCATCCTCTGATGACTTCATCCGCTTGCTCAAAGCCTGGAAGTTTTGGCTGTTGGGCGCCGTCATCGGTGCGTTGATTGGCGCGGCGATTTATTATCTTGCGCTGCCGCCGTATCGGGCGCGCGCTTCCGTTAACGTGGACTTTCATCTTGAACAAGCCTGGCCGCAAGATACAGATCGTGAACAGTTCTATTATCTCGAACGCGAGACGCGCAAACTGGAAGAGATTGCATGGTCCGACGCGGTGCTGAATCCGGTTGCATCACAAGTCAACGGCGTGACCGTTGATCAGATGCGCAGCGGAAAACTTCAATTGAGTCAACCGGGCATTGGCGGCTGGCATTTCTTCGCGGACGATAACGATCCGAACACGGCTGATGCGCTCGCTTCGGCCTGGGCGAAGGCTTTTGCCAACCAAGTTCATACTGAAGTGATTTCATCCTCCACGAGTGGATTGGAACCATATATCACTGTCGATGCCGACCAAACACAAAACGTTCCGACCAAACGCTTGTTTAGCGTGAGTACCTATTTGTTCGTTGGCGCAGTGGCGTTTTTGGCATTGAGTGCGCTTGTTATTCTGTTCTTCCATCCAAATCCTGTTGCGTCCAAGTAGAAATGATTAAATTTGCGCGCTCTCTTTTTCATCTCGATAATATCGCCCGCGTTTTATGGGCAGCGGTGATGTTGACTTTGCCCGTCACCAGCTTTCGATATTTTCCATTCATGGGGGAAGAAACCTATGTTCGGCCGCTTTCTGCATATCCGCTAGCACTGTTGCTGATTGTATTATTCATTCAATTCCTGCGGGATCACCAGCGCCTCACATGGCCTGGCGCGTTCACACCGCTAGCGGCGTTTGTCCTTGCCGCTGTAGCGGCGACCGTTATTGGAGTCCTGTTTGGACCGCTGGTCTTGCGTGGCCAGGCCTATTGGGGCCGCGCCCTCCACGCCTGGGCGACGCTGATTATTGGTCTGGCTTTCTTTGTCAGCGCGGTTTGGATGAATCGCGGTGAAGGTGAATTGTGGTTCACTGTCAAATGGATGCTGGTTGGTTTTGTGCTTGACATTTTATGGAGCGGCGTGCAGGGCGCAACATTTTATTTGCATATCCTGCCCAAACCATTGGTGAGCCACCTACAACTCGCTTTCTCTATGCGTGAATTGATTCGGACGAATCGAATTTCAGGGATGGCTTATGAACCGGCCTGGCTGGCGGGTGAGATCGCGACGATTTATCTGCCGTGGCTCTTCGCTTCACTCCTGACCCGCGTGCGGGTGACGCGTTTTAACTGGTTTGAACTAATCCTTTTGGTATGCGCTGCCATGATACTGTTAGCCACATTTTCGCGCGGCGGCATCGCGACGGTTGTAGCGACAATTGTTCTCACTTTATTATTTATTGGCGGTGAATATATCCGTTCTGCATGGAAGTGGTTCATCTCCGGCTTTGGGAATGTAAAGGGAGTGATCTTGCGCGCAGTCATGATTTTGGCTGTGGTGGTTATTGCGTTGGGCGCGGTGTTGTTCCTCAGCCGCAAGAATTATATTTCTCGGCTATGGAATACGCAGGCATCCGATGTACAGGATTACTTGATTCAAAATTCTGCGGGAGCGCGCGCTGCATATATTTGGGGCGCGCTGGGAGCATATCGCGATCATCCGTGGACCGGCGTGGGGCTGGGCGCCGATGGTTTTTATATTTATCAGAATCTGCCGGATTGGATCATGACAATGGTTCCGGAAATCGCATCGCAACTTAGCCCGACAAGCACGCTTTACCCCAATGCAAAGAATCTATATGTGCGCCTATTGGCGGAAACCGGTTTAATCGGCTTTGTTCTTTTTGGGGCTTTCCAACTCTTCATCCTCGGTGATATGATCACTGTGTTGAAACAGCGTACAGCACTTTGGCGATACTTGGGAATCGCCGCGCTGTTTTCATGGCTGGGAATCATCTTTTATAATATGACACAAGATTCTTTTGCCACTCCCTTTATCTGGCTCAATCTCGGAATCTTCGTTGGAATGTCGGTATTATCAGCACAATTCGCGGCAAAGACCCAACGACTATTTGCATAACAAATATGTAATTATTTTGTGTGCTAATCATTTCTTTTGTTATCATTAACCTATGCAAACTTACGAAACTCCTTATATCTCTGATTGGTTTGCAATCTCATTGCGTTGGGCAGTGATGCTCGGCTGGGTGGTCTCATTGGCATTGGGCGGCATATTGACAACCTTGCCGCTTTTGTGGCCCATCGGTGCAATGGTCGCATGGAATATGGGGATGACTGTCTTGGCCAGTCTTAACACTCGTATTAAGTATCATCGTCAGGTTAGTCTGGGGGTTGATCTTTTGCTAAGCGGAAGCTTCTTTTGGGCGCAAGGAGGTTTGGCAGGGCCTGTTGCATGGGCAGGTATTTTACCCATTCTCTCTGGAGCGGTTTATTTTGAGTATTGGGGTACGTTAATCAGCGCGGGTTTATTTGCTGTTCTCACGATTGGGAGCGCCTATTTTTATATCCGAAGTTTCTCTTTACCAGTAATGGGTTGGGTTGGAGCATACTTGGCTTTAGGCGCGCTGTTCGGATTTCTTGGCCGGCAACTGGCAACCCGCTTACATTTTATGCGCCAGAAATGGCTCGAGGTTGAAAATAGGAAATATTCGATTCAGAATGAACGGCTGCGTGCCATCTATGAACTGACTTCAACACTAACAGCAACTCTTTCCTATAAGCGTGTTCTCGATTCGGCCCTGGACCTTGGGCTTGCCGCACTAAACCCAGATCCCGATCAGCACACTGATGATCCGCTGGTCAGCGCAGTGCTATTGTTCAAAGGCGGACAATTGCGCGTTGGCTCGGCTCGCCGCTTCACGCAAGCCGATATGCGTGTGACATTTGCTGCTGGGGAAGGAATTCTGCAAAAAGTTTTCGATGAAGGCGAACCGATCTCTTCCAAAGACATCGGCTATGATCCGGAATTGGGGCGGGTGATTGCTTTTCGTAACTGCACATCCGCCTATTGTTTTCCATTGCGAAGCGGATTTAATGTTTATGGTGCGATGATCTATGCTCATCCTGATGCCAATTACTTTACGCCTGATCGTTGCGACATGCTGGATATGATCGGGCGGCAGTCTGTAGTAGCAATTCAGAATGCGCGCTTGTATCAGGATTTAGTCGAAGAAAAGGAACGCATGGTTGAAGTTCATGAAGAGGCGCGTAAAAAACTGGCACACGATCTTCACGATGGGCCAACACAATCCGTGGCCGCCATGGCCATGCGTATTAACATTGCCCGCCGCCTGGTCGAAAAAGACCCGAAGTCCGCGGTGGATGAGTTATCTAAGATCGAGGAGTTGGCACATCGAACCACGAAAGAAATTCGCCATATGCTTTTCACCCTACGACCCCTCATTCTTAAATCGCAAGGCTTGGGTGCGGCACTCAAATCCATGGCTGATAAAATGCGTGAAACCTACAACCAAAATGTTGCTGTCAACATTGATGAAAAGATTGCCTCCCAAATGGAAATGGGAAAACAGGGAGTGGTTTTTTATATCATTGAAGAAGCGATCAACAATGCTCGCAAACATGCCAATGCCGCGAATATCTGGGTGAGGCTGGGACTTTTCCAGCCAGGATTGGCATTGCTCGAAATTGAAGATAATGGTGCTGGTTTTGATGTGGAAGCAGTTAATAAAGCATACGATAAGCGCTCCAGTCTTGGCATGGTTAATTTGCGTGAGCGGACCGAATTGGTGAATGGCTTGCTGAATATTCAATCTGCGATTGGCAAAGGCACCAAAGTACAAGTTTATATCCCCCTAACGGAAGAAGCAGCTGACCGTTTACATCACGCCCGGTCGCACTAAAATCCTTTTATGCCCACAGCCGCAAGGCTATATTATTTTGCTCACGAAGCAAATAATCATTCACGCCCGCCTGTTATTTTGATTCACGGCGCGGGCGGCAATCACTTATGCTGGCCGCCTCAACTCCGGCGCCTGCCGAATCAGCGCATATTTGCGTTGGACCTGCCAGCACATGGTAAATCGGAGGGCATTGGGCGTCACACCATCGAAGAGTATGTTCAAGATGTTCTTGAGTTCATGTCAGAGCTGAAAATTTATTCCGCGATTCTGGCTGGACATTCGATGGGAAGCGCGGTGGCGCTTTCAGCGGCGATCTGTTTCCCGGAACGCGTGTCCGCTTTGGTCCTGCTCGGAAGCGGAGGGCGCCTGCGCGTTGCGCCTGCTCTTCTGCGTGCTGCATCGGATTCGTCTACCTTTGAAAGCGCGGTGCGAATAATCCATGATACCTCGTTCTCGTTGCAATCTGGTCGAATAAAAGAATTATCCATGCAGCGGATGATGGAAACACGCCCTGCGGTTCTTTGCGGCGACCTGATGGCGTGTGACGCGTTCGATGCGATAGATGGACTTTCCAAGCTTTCACTCCCTACTCTGATCGTTTGCGGCTCGGACGACAAGGTGACGCCGTTGCATTATTCGGAATTTTTCCGCGATCACATTGCTGGAGCAAATCTGGAAGTTGTACCCAATGCTGATCATATGGTTATGCTTGAACAGCCCGATCTTGTATCTGATCTTCTTGCCGATTTTTTTAATTCAAATCCGTATCGTTTTGAATAAGAAAATTTGTCGGAGCGTGTTATTCTTGATTCCTAAAGACCAAATATCTTTTTCAGAATAGGCTTTGCATTCATGATCGCTCGCGCTCGATGGCTAAATCGATTTTTTTCTTCCACGCTCAGTTCAGCCATGGTGTGATTCACTTCGGGTATGAAAAATATTGGATCATATCCAAATCCGCCCGCGCCGCGTTGTTCAGAAATGATCTCGCCCCTGCATTCGCCCGTCGCAAATTGAATGGACGGATTACCTGGGATTGCAATGGCAATCGTGGCGTGAAAGGTTGCCGTCCATGGATGCGGTTTGCCTTTCAGATTATTCAAAAGATATACGCGTCGATCACTGTCGGTGGCATTCGGCTTGGACAAGTAACGATTGGAATAAAGTCCAGGCGCACCATTGAGCGCATCTACCTCGAGACCCGAATCATCGGCCAACGAGACCAATTCGCTGGCACGCGCGAAGGCGAGGGCTTTCTTTTCAGCGTTTTCGGCATATGTAGTACCGTCTTCCTCAACATGGAGATTTATCCCAACGTCATTAGGAATGATCAAATTAATGCCAAGGTCTTTCAATAAATCTTGAATTTCTTCCACTTTGCCTTGGTTGTTGGTGGCGATGAGCAATTTCGGATTATTCATTATTCATTATTTATGGTTTGTGGCCTGTTTTCTATTCGATTCAATGCCCACGCGGCATGTTCGCGCACTGTTGGCTCGGAATAATCTAATGCCTTCTTCAGTGCCGGCACAACGGACGGATTTTCGGAATTTCCTAATGCAATAGCAACGTTCCGTAGATAGCCTCGATATTTTGCTCGTTTGACTGGGCTGTTTCTAAATTTACGATTGAACTCTTCGGATGTCACTTCCAATTCACGGATCAGATTCGGATGTGGAACATCCTCGCTGGGTGCGAATGCCGGATCACCATCAGACTCGGCAAAACGATTCCACGGACAAGCCATCTGGCAAATGTCGCATCCGAAAATCCAGTTGCCAATGGAAGAACGCAGATCGGTTGGAACATTTTCTTTCAGTTCAATCGTCAAATAGGAGATACAGCGCCGCGCATCAATCGTTCGATCAGGAAGTATGCATTGCGTAGGGCACGCTTCAATACAGCGTGTACAAGTTCCGCATTGATCGGTTTGAAATGGTGGATCAGGCTCAAGTTCAACGCCAAGCAAGACCTCGGCCAGAAGAAAATAAGAACCATGGCGCGGATTAATAAGACAAGTATTCTTGCCGATCCATCCCAAGCCCGCGCGCTGGGCTAAATCTCTTTCTAAGAATCGGGCCCGTGTCGGTGTACCAGCGATTCGGAATCGGATGGCCGACTCGTTCTTCGATGAATGCAACGAGTGCTTGCAAGCGCTCGGCGATCACGAGATGGTAATCATTGCCCCAAGCATAGGACGCGATTTGTCCTTCGGCGGCATTAACACTTGCTTTAACGGGAGCCGTTTTCGGGTTCCCGTAAGGAAGCGCTAGCACGAGGATGGATTTACATTCGGGCAGAATCAAGTCGCGGCTCGGCGCGTCGAGCGCTGGAACGATCACTCGCCAAATAATCCATTGTGGCATGTCGTCCTTGATTTATCCAGTTTTTAAAAGAAGATATATGCGGAGGCCGGTCGGGAGTCGTCACGCCGGCCAGGAGAAATCCCAGCCTGCTTGATTTGGCCTCGCGTATTATGCTTTCCTTTAGATCCGGTGGTGGTTTCATCGTCAAAAAGCCTAAGAAGGTTAATAATCATTTCTACGTGTAATTCACGATTGCAACCTATTGTAACCTTCTTCACCAAAGTATTTACAATCTGCCGCTTTATCTCGAATATCTCTTGCTGATCCCCTCTGCTTTGATGGGCGACATTTAAAGATTCCGATGCCCGGCTCCTGCAAATCTGCCTTGCTCACATCGAACGGTTAAGTCGAACGAACGGCCTGCTTGTTATCGTTCGTCCGCCTGCTTTGTCTTCACCCCAAGCGAATCGTCTCATCGAACGCCTTGCCAAAGAAACCGATGAACTCTTTACTCCTGAACTCCCCGTGCCGGGCATGTCTCAATTACCCCTATTCTAAAGAATCACTGCAAAATCGCTGGGAAACCACTACCAAATCACAGTCAAACCACAATGAACAGTGATTTAGCTAAAAGACAATTGTTATGGGACCCACCCTTCCGACTATCACCCAAACCTTCTTACAAGAAATGAAATACAATTCTTTTTAGACGAGTATCCCTTTTCAAGACGTATGTCTCAGGCGTGGCCATATTGGATAACCACCAAAAATTGCTAGTCTACTGGGTAATGACGAGGGAATTACCTTGTATATCTTAACAATTATGTGGTATACACGCGGACGAATGGTTTTGATTCTGAACGGAGGCTTTCTTATGGTTAAACAGATCGACACCTCTTCAGATCCGCACCATGGCCAACCTATTCGCGCCTTTGGTGAGCCACTTCAAAATGCCCAAGCCGCTATGCTGATGGTACATGGCCGCGGTGCGCGTTCGGAGGATATACTCACCCTCGCGGATCAGTTTGGTCAGCGAGGTTTTGCTTTTCTTGCGCCTCAAGCGGCCAATAATACCTGGTATCCCAACCGTTTCCTGGCACCTCTTTCGGATAACGAACCGTGGCTTTCATCGGCGTTACGCTACCTCGACGAAGTACTCGCCCAGATTTTAGATTCGGACATTCCCGCCGACCACATCATCCTGTTAGGTTTTTCGCAAGGTGCGTGCCTGACCTTGGAGTTTGCGGCCCGGCATGCTCAGCGTTTCGGCAGTCTCGTGGGACTCAGCGGCGCTTTGATCGGGCCGGATGATACGCCGCGTCAATATCCCGGCTCACTGGCGGGGACACCGGTTTTTCTTGGTTGCAGTGACACTGATCCCCATGTGCCCAAAGAATATGTAAATCAAGCCGCAGAAGTTTTACGCGGTCTGGGTGGTCAGGTCACCGAGAGGTTGTATCCGAATCTGGATCATTCGGTTAATCAGGATGAGATCGACTTCGTGCGCGGAGTGATGCAGAGAGTGTTAGCGGACTCATGAACCAACAGGTTTCAGCTACAACATGGCAAATATAAGGCTATCCAAGTATGCGCACCATGCCTCGCTTAAGTATTCATATTCTCGGCACGCCGGAAATTCTCGTAGACGGCATCCCGCTCGAATTGAGTCATATCAAAGCTCGCGCTCTTCTTTATTACCTTGCCGGAACCGGCGAGCGTCATGGGCGTGATCATCTAGCCACACTTTTGTGGAGCGAGAAAGGCACGAACGAGGCGCATCACTCACTGCGTTCAAGCGTCTACCATATACGACAGGTCATTCAGCCATCCGAACCTGACTCGATCCTGATCTCTGATAGCGATCTGCTTTTCCTTAACCCCGATGCCTATGAATGTGACCTGATCGAATTCCGCCGTCTGCTCGCAGATGGTAGTGAGCGCTCGTTGCAGCAGGCCGTGAAATTATATCGCGGCCCGTTCTTGCAAGGATTTGGTGTGGCGAATGCCCTCGCATTCGACGAATGGGTTCAGGCGCAAGACTCATATCTCAATCGGGTATGCTTTGACACCATAGATCGCTTGAGCGGTCTTGCTGAGTCGCGGAAGGAATGGGGCGATGCGAGCCTTTATCTTCATCAAATGTTGCAGATCGATGCATTTGCAGAGACGGCTCAACAACGTTTGATAAGCCTTTATCTGCATCAGGGGGAGATTAGTTTAGCATTGCGACAATATCGCCAGTTCGAGAGTATGCTTCAACGTGAACTAAACGTAGCGCCAGTGCCGGAGACGCAGTCTTTGCTTACCGAAATTCTCCGCCGTCAGCGTTCTCCAACGGAACAGCCTCTCCCGCCTGGCAGATCGTCCATACGCCGCTCACAGATTTTACCGTTTGTCGGACGCGAGGATTTACTCCGGCGACTGACAGAGATCAGTAAGGCTGTGATTGGCGGCGAAGGTACAACGATATTAATCGAAGGAGAGGGCGGTATTGGCAAGACGCGGCTGGTGGAAGAAATGGCTTCGCAATTAATAATGGGGACACCTCCTTGGATGGTGTTGCAAGGCGCGTGCAGTCCGTTCGATGATTTAAGCTCACAAGGTCCGTTCCTGGAGGCGCTGGAGAGTGCAGTACCGGGGGAATTGACCGAATTGCTGGACTTATCGGCGGGTAGCGTTCCAGACGCGCGTGGGCAGTTCTCATGGCGTATTCTGCAGATCATTCGCTCTTTGTCGAATAATGCTCCGCTCCTGTTTCTGATCGAAGACTTGCAATGGGCTAACAGCGCAACACTGAATTTGCTGGGCTTCCTAACCACGCGACTTCGCCACCTACCCATCCTCGTAGTGGCTACCGTGCAACAGGCGGAAGCCATCCCGGCATTGCAACGGCTCATCTTCATCGAACGACACCACGGTCAACTGACCCTGTTGAATCTTGAAGCTTTGGGACTCGCTGATGTTATCAACATTCTGCATCAATCTGCGATTCAGTCGGCCCCACGCCAAACTCTGGCCGAATGGTTGTTGGCGCGCTCTGGAGGCAGTCCATTCCTGCTGACGGAGATTCTGGCTCAAATGCGCTCTGATAATATCCTGCAAGCTACTGAAGCTGGCTGGCAACTGGACACTACTGGCTGGCTTAGATGGCGCACCACATTTAATTTACCGGAAACCACATATGACTTGGTAGCCTGGCGCTTGTCCAACCTTTCTCCTCAAGCGCGACACATTCTGGATGTTTTGGCTGTTGCTGGTCAGCCACTTCCCGAAGCGGTCCTGCAGGAGCTGCCGAGCATCCAAGCCGATTCATTTCCCTCGCTTGCGGATGATTTGGTTTCCCGGGGTCTCGTGATGGAAACTTTGGGAACGCTTCTCGCACTACCTCATCACTTGCTACGGGAAACGCTACTGCACCGTCTCAGCAACTTGCGTCGACGCAGAATTTATCAGCAACTGGCTGAAGCCTTGGAACATCATTTGCCGGCAAACTCATCCGACCCGCTTCGCGAAACATCCGCGGCCAACTTCCGATTAATCGCACTCTACTCCGTAGCTGGCGAAGATTTTGAGCGTGCGCGCCGCTATGGCTTACGAATATTATCCGAGCTTCCTCGCGAATATTCCGGCGCAGAGAGTATTGATTTCGTTCAGCATTTGCACGATCTACTGGCTCCGGACGCATCTCCCGGTGAAATGGTCAGGTTGACGAGAGTACTGGGCGCATTGCATCAATCGGTTGGTCATCTCGATATTGCGGCTCAGTGGTATCAACAGAACCTCGAATGGGCGCAGAAGGCTGAGGATGATGTTGCCAAAGCAGAAGCCTACTTTGAGATGGCCGAACTGGCCTTGATATCAAATGACTATCAGGAAGCACTGCGCACGGCCCGAGCTGGATTGTCGGAAGTTCAAGCTGATGTTTCTTCTCCACCTCAGTATTTGGATTCCTTGATTCAGTCTTTGATTGGCAATGGTCATCGCCTAATGGGCGCGGCCTATGCCATGGAAGGAAGTGATCTCGACGCAGCCGAGCGGCATTTACAGGAAGCCATTGCAGTTCAACGGCAGCTTGGGAGGCAGGAAGACATATGTGCCGCATTATTTGAACTTGGCAACATTGCGGCGCAGCGCGGCGAACTTTACCGTGCACTTGACTTCTACACTGAATCGGCGCAAGCGGCTAAGGCCGGGCGGATCCATTACTATCTGGCATTGGCGCGCAACAACTTTGCCTATCATAGCCTGTTGCTTGGCAAGATTGATGATGCTCAAAAGGCTGT
Organism: uncultured Chloroflexia bacterium; assembly: GCA_963752775.1. Lineage (GTDB taxonomy): Bacteria > Chloroflexota > Anaerolineae > Anaerolineales > Villigracilaceae > Fen-1038. Next base: position 153,026 of record CAVVZL010000017.1, on the reverse strand, counting down.
AGACGATGGTCTTAATGTCGCCGAGACTCACGATCTGATGACTGCGCTATTACATTTATATAGCACGAATGGCGAAATCCATCTTTACTTGGCGGAGTGGGAAAAGGCGCAAGAATCATTTCAGCGCGGCTTGGCGATAGCTGAGGATCTAGGAAGCCTCGAACGTCAGGCGGGATACCGAGGCGGTTTGGCACTGGCTGCTCGAGGTCGCAATGATTTTGATACAACAGTTCGGTTACTTAAAGAAGCCTTGGCTCTTATCGCTGGTCAGGGCTACTGGCATCTGCATACACGTCTGCAACTCTGGCTGGCAGGGACCATATACCAGCAAGGAAATTATCAAGAAGCCTTATCGCTGGTGGAGGCCGCCATCAATACAGCCCGTGCCCATCACCGCACCTTGCTGCTGATCGAGGGAGAATGCCTGCGCGCTCGTTTATTGGCGGAGGCTGGTGATTGGCCGACTGCGAATGTGTTGTTCACAGATGCAATGGAGGGTGCCACAAGCTTGGATTTACCGCTTGAAATTGCTCGGGTGCAACTCGCTTGGGGCGCTACAATGGTTCGTTGTTCTAAAACGCCGAAACATGGCGAAGAGTTAATCGCTGCTGGGCGGACTGTGTTGGCCGATCATTCCGCGCTCGCCGACTTGTCTTGGCTTACTAGAGAAAATTACCAATAGACGCGTGCGTGGCAATGACGTGCCGGTGACGTTCAATCAATATAATCCATCTGAGTAACTTAAATTTGGAAAAAGCGGTTGCTGTGATACGCGGCAGCTATGCCGGTGATTCTTAGCCTGCATATCGACAGTTAAAAATTCCTGGTCTTATTGGTTAGCTAGTGAACAAACCTACAACGATAAGCGATTTTCGATATATCTCCTTCGCTCAGGAAGTGATCTTTGGTCGCGCTGGACTTGCTCGACTGGGCGAGGTCGTTGAACGCTATGGCTGGAACCGTTTTCTAGTGTGCACGAGTTGTTCTGTTCGTGCGAGCGGACATGTAGAAGCATTGGAAGCCATTCTGGGTGTTCATATTGTTGCCACGTTTGATGGCGTTCGACCGCACGTGCAAGATGTTCAGGTAGAGGAGGTTACAGCACTCGCCACTAAAAATCAAGTGGAGGCGATTATTGGAATGGGTGGCGGCAGCCCAATTGGGATGGCAAAAGCAGTGGCATACGCGTTGGAACAGCAACGTATTGGTCCGCAGAAATCTATAGCATCCTCTATCGCTCAACCGCTCATTCCGGTTATAGCTATCCCGACCACCTATGCCGGTTCGGAAATGACTGCCGTATATGGGATAACTCATTCACGTGAAACACCCCCGCGGAAGATCACGGTCTCCGATCCCAGAATTGCTCCGAAGCTTGTTGTCTATGATCCCGAATTAACATTGGATTTGCCTCCGGAACTTACAGCTTCGAGCGGCATTAATGCGCTTGCACACTGCATAGAGGCACTTTACTCAGTTACGCGTCACCCTCTCTCAAGCGCTACCGCGGTCAGCGGTGTTAGAGCGATTTCTGATTCCTTATTGGAGTGCTACAAACATGCAGATAATCCGGCCGCCCGCACGCAAATGCTGGTAGGCTCGCACCTGGCGGGGCTGTCGCTGGCAAACACTAGCATGGGATTACACCACGGGATTTGTCACGTGTTGGGCGGATCTGCCAACGTTCCACACGGAATCGCCAATAGCATCATGTTGCCGCATGTGATCCGCTTTAATGCGGATGAAGTTATCGACCAACTGTTACCTGCCGCTGAAGCGCTGGCCACTTCGATAAATGGAATCAGCCCCGATGATGCCATCGAAAACCTAGCGCGGAAAATATCCGATCTGGTCGGCCGAATGAACCTGCCACAACGACTGCGTGATGTTGGAGTCAGGGAAAATGACTTGCCTCGATTAGCGCAGATTGGTTTCCAAAACCGGACCGTGCAGAACAACATCAAGCCTATCTACGATGCAGCCCAAATAGAGGCACTGCTGAGAGCAGCATGGTAAAGGAGGTGAGGATTCAGCACAGACAGACTAATTTAGATCGAGCTCGTATTTCAATATTGGTAAATGGAATTCTAACAGATCAACTTGAAGGAGTATAAAACATGTCCCCTGTGAACTCGATGGATTATGGCGGAAAAGACACCGTGCTCAATGTCGTCCGCAGAGAGAGCAGCGATTTCTTTAACCTTGTAGATGATCCCAAAAACTGGAAAGTGCAGACCCGTTGCACTGAATGGGAAGTCCGCGATATTGTGGGCCATATGATCGACGTGACGGAAGGCTATCTTACACGTTGGGATAAGGCGAACAAGAAAGAATCCGCTGATTCCGTGGGCTTGCTGGTCATGGGCCGGGATCTCAATGACCATGCCCAAGCATTCCGCAAACTGCCGCGGGCAGAGGCGATTTCGCGCCTCAAGAATGATTATGCAAAAATGATGGCGATCTTCGACAAACTCACCGCTGATGAGTGGAACAGTTTTATGGTGACGCATCCTTTTATGGGTCCCTTGCCTACCCTTTTTTATCCAGCCTTCCATGTCATGGACTACGGTGTCCATACTTGGGATATTCGTTATGGTCTGGGTGAGAAGACTCGTAAACTCGACGAGCGCACGGCTGGTGTATTGATCCCGTACATGCTCATGGCTCTTCTGCCCTCCACGGTCGATGCCAAATCAGCAAAAGGAGTGAATGTGCAGTATGGAATCGAAGTAACCGGAGAATGGGGAGGCAAGTGGCGGGCTACCATGAAGGATGGCAAGTTCGAGGCTAAGCCGGAGGCCGGTAACTTCGAGGGCTGCGACGCCATCTTCAGTTTCGACGCCTCGGATTTTGTGTTGACCGCCTTCCAGCGCTTCCCCGGAGGCGCGGCGCGCGGCGACTATGAGGTCATCAACAAAGTTCGCAGCTTGTTCTTTACCATATGATTTGATTTTCTGAGAATTGCCAAAGAGCGCTGCTCGAAAGAGTAGGCCCATGGCTGATATCAAGGGCTTCGGAAGTCCTCTCTATTTTATCAACTCGGAGAGTTGTCCAAGAGGCTTCTGAAGTCCGACTTGAGGAGTAATAACCGTGACCAAAATACAAACACAAGGTGTCCATCACATCACCTTTGTCGGCTCGAACCGACAGGCGATTATTGATTTCTATTCGGGCGTGCTCGGTATGCCACTCGTGTTCGAACAGCCAAACCTAGATGTGCCGGAGGAAAACCACTTATATTTTGACTCCGGTGACGGGAGGTTGATCACTTTTTTTGTTCGACCTTCCCGCGTCAATGATCCAACTCCTAATCCGCAGGATATAGGAAATTTGCACCATCTGGCTTTTACGGTCTCACGGGCAACCTATACACAAGTCGTTGCGCGGCTCAAGGAACTCGATATCGAGAACACGGGTCCCATCGACCGAGGTTTTATGGACTCGATCTATTTCCGCGATCCCAATGGACAGCTTCTGGAAATGGCCTGTTTCAAGTTCGTGCCTCCCCAAGGTTATACGATCGCCGACGTCCTTAGCACAGCCCACCGCCTGAGAATTCAAAGTGGCGATTACAACATCTCGGACAAACACTTGGCAGATGCGATTACGGAATTGACGGAACGCAAAGTTACAATGCAGACATGATGGCCTCTGCCAAGAATGATCGACGTCGGCCGGGGACGATCTGGGCTTTGAACCTAGATGAACCTCGCACGGCGATTACCCCGACTTTGGATGTCAGCTTTCGTCAAATCGGCCCTGAGTCCGTGTCATTACTGACAAGCATAATGGGAGATAGCGCGCGAGCCGATATACTTCGACGATTCGAAACGGGTCGCCGTTGTTATGTTGTCTTTGTAAATGATCAACTCGCGGCCTATGGTTGGGTCAGCTTAAACGAAGAGTATCTCGGCGAACTCGACTTACGGGTTAGATTGTTGCCTGGCGAAGCTTATATCTGGGACTGTTTCACGTTACCCGCATTTCGTCGAAAAGGCTTGTATACCGCGCTGCTGATTCATATCTTAGGAGAATTGCAAACCGATGAGTTGTGCCGAGTCTGGATCGGCGCAAACTCTGATAACAAATCCTCCCAAGACGGCATCGCCCGAGCGGGTTTTCACATGGTCGCCAACATGGTAGTGGCGCGCGTTTTTGCGATGCGATTGGTATGGGCACAAGCGCGCCCCGATATATCCGAAAGCTTGATTGCGGAGGTACATCGTGCCTTCCTCGATGATCGCGACCGGGTATGGCTGGCAGCCGTGGAAAAAAGGTAACACCTTGCCTTACCGGGCAAAGCGAAATGTGTTAGACCGTGATCGAAGCTGATATGATAGGCGAAGGACTATATAGATACTCACCCTTAACATCGCAAGCCTTCTAAGCCTGCCCCACTTGACACTCATGCAATGAGTTTTACTATACTCGTCTGAGCAAAAAGTAATGGAGGCAGGTCTATTGGCTCAGATGTGAGGGCTAGCGTCAACGATCTCCGTGTTCGACTAAGTTTCAAACTTCTTGGAATTCAAGGAAAACTCAAATTTGTGGCTCAGAATGGGCTTGCACGACATGCTGCACAGCCTCCCTGCTCTTGGATCAGAGGGTCATTGTCAAATACACAGGCGCGGCTAAATCAAGTTTATCGGGATAAGTCCGGGCCGGCGCGTTGCATTCAAGATCGCTTGTTTGAGCGTTTCGTTCACTTCACAATAATTTTTACATAGAGAGGCTTTGCATGATAGAGGCCTTGGATATCACTTCCAAAGAAATTATTACCGTTGGCGTTTTGCAGAGTCCAAGCACTGGAGTACGAACCGGATTGTGCAGGGGCGTTAAAGTTGACTGAAATTTCTATTTCCTGCCCCGGTGTAACAGGAAGAGGAAGTGGTTGTGGCTGGCCGGAGAGTTGCGTAGCATATCCGGCATAAACAATTTTGTAGCCCGTGTTCCACGTGCAGGTGCCACTATTTTTGATCTTCCAGGTTTTGACAAAACTTTGTCCAGCGGTCATTTGTGTATTATCGGGGATATTGACATCCACGGTTGTATCGTCCCATGAGTATTCGTCGCAAAGAAGAATTTGAGTCGCGCCTGGATGACCTATTTGCGTAGGCACGAGGCTGGCTGTAATCTGAATTGTTGAAATCAGGGTGGGCGTGGAAAGCGAGGTAGGTGTGCCAAGAGAGGTGGGCGTCGAGGTCGGAGCCGCTGATGCCGCCGCTGTGAGCGTGAAGTTTGCGACGACGGTTTGTGCGGCGGCAGTCTTGATGAACACCAGGTCCTGTGTTGGCGTGGGAGACTGTGCCGGAGCGCAGGATATTAACAAAAACATTCCAATCCATGCAATCGCGAATAGTTTAGTTTTCATCGTGGTTCTCCTATATTACTCACTTTGAAACTTTGATAGTTACGCATGCCGCTTGGCCAAACCAATAGTCCTGATCGGTTTGCATTTTCCAGCAACCGGTATAGGTGTTCTGAACGGACGGGGCAGTCAGTGTAATACCGAAATCCTTGCTTCCTCCCGCTGGGACGGAATCCGTTGTCAATGTGATTGTGAGAGACCCTGTGCCCAATTTGGTTCCGTAGGCAAAGGCGAACTTAAATCCGCCACTCCATGCACAAGTTCCTGTGTTTTTCATACGCCATGTCTTTGTAAAAATCGCTCCGGGTGTTTCCACTGTGCCATCAGGGATGGTTATATCCTGCATAAATATCGAGTCGGCACAACCCACTGCGGTAGAACTGGATGTTGTCGGTACAGCAGCGGAAGTGGTGCCAACAGGTGTGAGGACTGCGAGGGGAGTGACTGAGCCAATGGCATTAGTGGTAACGGACGTGAGTGTGGATTCCCCAGAGATGGTGGGCAGAGGCGCAAGAGTGGACAATTCCGTTGGGCTGGCCAACGCGGTAGACGGTATAGCTTGAGCGGTTTGCGTCAACTGATCATTCAATTGAGCGATCATTGTACCTGCAACTGAAGTGTAAACAGCATTTGCATCGGTGGTTGGTTCAGGCGCTTTGTTTATGTTACAAGAAACCAGGCCAAGAACCAGCAAAATGGCAGTGGTCGGCCATAGATATTTTTTAAGTCGCACCATGAAACACCTCCAGTTATTTCTAGATGTTGACAGTTTAATCTGCAGCATACATCGGAGCTGCTTGTAAGAAAATGAAACCGTTCAAAGTTTCAGCTCATTTGCCCTTGGAGATTGCTTTCCCTATTCATTATATCGCACCTCGCTTCAGGGCGTTGCTGTGAGGGTTGCCGTGTTGGTAGCCGCAGGCGTATTTGTGGCAGTTGCTGTAAGTGTATTGGTGGCAGTTGCGGTGTTTGTTGCTGTGGATGTGTTGGTAGCAGTCGGTGTATTCGTTGCTGTCGGTGGAGGAGGAAGGCCCAGGCGGACAATTCGTGGATCTATCCAAAGCGCCTGATTCCGATAACCGGACCTGTTCGCGCTTACGGCCAATGTGAAGATCACATTTTGACCAGCCAATGAACTGAGGTCTATATCAACGGGCAAATACAAGCCACCGTAGATTTGATGCCATCGGCCCAGAGTGTAAGTAAAGTTGCCGATTTGATAGTTTAGCTCGAATACGACGTCACAGCCATAGGCTTGATATTGACAATTGATCATGGCGCGGAAACGATCGCCATCTTGGATTTGGATGGGGAGATATACGCCGCGAAGGAAGCCGTTAATCGCATTCTTCGGGACCGTGAGCAGTCCCACTTCATGCTCGTTTTTTCCACTTTCCATGATGGGATTATCTAGGTTGAGCACATAGCCTCGTGAATCGCTGGAAGTGCCGGGACAGGGAAGGTTTCCGTCATTATTTGCCCAGGTTGCATCACAAAAATTTGAGACAAAATCGTAGGCATTGTAACTGGGCCCTGAAACATTCACATCCACCCAAAATGAATTGTTGGCTTGTGGCCCAATCCCAAATAACCCGCCAGAAGCATTGCTCAATTCCCAAAAGCCCTCATAATGTCCATCCGTATTGGGCGCGGTCATGTTGATAGGCAGGTCAACATAATTACCCGGATAAACATATCCGGATAACGGCACGCTGGTGGCGGCGCCTAAGCCATCGCCGTTGACAAATACCACGGCGTAGGAGGGTGTCCATGTGCATGAGCCGATATTTTGAACGCGCCAAACCTTAGTAAAGTTTGTGCCGCGGCTGAGAACAGTTCCATCAGGAATGGTTACATCTTCCACGAAAGAAGCCGCATCGCATAATACGACGGGAATCGGATTGGAAATCGGCGTAAACGTGAGCACAGGATTGGAAATCGGCGTATACGTGAGCACCGGATTGGAAATCGGCGTAAACGTGAGCACCGGATTGGTAGGGGATGGAAAGCTGGTGGGAGTTTGTGATGAAATGAAGGCGGAGGTCGATTCTGTGGCGTTAACGGTTTGCACTACGGAAGTATAAAGGGCGTTCGCTGTTGCGGCCTGCGGCGTGCTGTTTACGACAGATGGCAGGTTACAGGCCAAAGCCGCCGTCAATAAACTAAGCAGGAGATATAACAAGCGGGATTTGGTCTTCATGGCATTCTCCGTATTGAATAATTTCCATCCGATTAACTTGGACGACTTACCCTTCCGAAAAGTTTGGAATAAAAAGCCGATGCAATCGCACCGGCTTCATTATTCTGTTTAGATACATTCGTGGTCGAATTGGGCATATGTATTAGGAAAAGTCTGATTGATCGGTGAAGTAACAACGATATATTGCCAACGATTTCCAATCTCCGTCCCGACACGGAGAGGCCATGAATAGCTTCTCACGGTTTGGGTACCTGCCTCAGTAAAAGTGACGGTTTGAGGAGGTCCATGTGTATTATCGCTCTGCCACCAAACATACGTGACTGTCACTGGGCCGTTGGATGAGATTGTTGCCCAGGTTGTTAGAAAGATATTAGCTCCACCTGTGCAATTTCCTGCGTCAACACCCGCAAGGGCTGTTTGACCCTGCTTTTGGGTCGTTCCGTATATATAGGTTACTGACGTCACGCCATACAACGTTGATGTACCACTACCAGGCGTTCCGTTACTCACTACAATTTGTACCGAGTACGGAGTTCCGCTACAGGCACCGCTAGCGCTGTCGCCGAACACGCAACCCCACGGTGATTCAAGTTTCCAATACCCCGTGTAAGTGCCCTCCGTCGTCGGTGCGGTAAAGACGATCGGCACGTCCACATTTTGACCGGGGGCAACAGGCTGAGGGAAGTTAAAGACCATCGCCCCGCCCATCAAGTCTCCCGAAACAAAGACAAGTTTCCACGTCGAATCCCATGCACACGTGCCGCTATTTTGGATGGTCCAGCTCTTAGTGAATGTTGCGCCAGGGCTTTCGATCGTTCCGTCTGGAACGGTCTCACCAAGGAACGTGGCGCTTGCAGTACATTGGGTGACACTGGTAGATGCAGCCAGCGGTGTTCCGAGAGGTGTGAGGGTCGGAAGTGCGGCGGGAGTACCAGCGGTGGGAGTATTTGCGACAGGGGCACTTGAAGTGGGAGCGTTCGCGAGAGGCGGGATCGTTGCCAGAGCTAATGGAGTATCCGTTACTGACGCTGATTGTGTATTTTGGGCTTGTACGGTCATTGCAACGGCAGTAGCAATGACTGATTTGTTGGATGTGCAAGACGTTAAGGTGAGAGCAAGGAGAATTATAGTGTTTAAGAATAGATTAATTTTGAACTTCATTGGTATCCTTTCGTTCAATAAATAATTATACTCGTTTTGGAAAGCAAAGCGCCCGACCTTAAGCCGGGCGCTTTGCTTTGTCATTCTCTTTTTCTTATGGACAGCTAAAAGTAGCTCGTCCAAATTGTTGATGGTTAGGGCTATCAATATAAATATCGGTCCATTCACTGCTGTGTGCGACACCGAAATAAACCGGACCATAATCAATCGTCTGACTACCGGCTCCGCTGAAAGTCAATGTTTTCGGCGTTGTATCCGTTCCGCTGCTGTATAATCTATGGAGGTTAACAGTACCAGCGCTGTTTGTGGTAACGGTTACCGTCATATCGAAGTTGGGGCAACTGCCAGTTACATTGAAGGTCACGCCTGTCACGGCAAAGGCACTTCCGCCTCCACCACCGCCGCTATTGACCTTGATTTCCACATAGAAGTGCGTAAAGATCACACCGCTTGCATTCCGCAATCCCCAGTTGCCTGTGTATGTCCCGTTGCCGGATGGCGCCTGCAAATTGACAGAGATGTCCAATGTCTGTCCGGGATTAACGTTGCCGCTCAATGCCTGTGCGGTGGGACCGTTCATCACATTAGCGCTTACAAATACCAGCGCGTAGGACGGCGTCCAGGAGCAGCTGCCGATGTTTTGTAAGCGCCATGTTTTTGTGAATGCTGAACCAGCCGGTACAACAGTATTATCGGGATAAGTCACATCCGTAATGAAAAGTGCATTATCGCAATTTGACGTGGGTGTTATAGCAGGCAGAGAGGTAGCTGTTGCGAGCGCGACCGGCGTAAATGTTGGAGTATTCGCTGACGGCACGGAAATTGCGGTATCGGCTGGTGAGAAGGTCGGCGTATCGTTCGCCGACAGCTGTGCCTGCACGGTTAACGCGGCCGCGGTCAGGACCGCATCAGGGCTTGGCTGGTTTGATATGTTGGAGGGCATATTGCAGGCCAGCACAGCACCTATGGTTACTGCAATTGCCAGGGTGATATGATTCTTTTGCATGAGAATTCTCTCCTCTCGAGTAATGGATGGATTCTAATTCAAACCCTGAAAGGAAGCACTCCCCGTTTATTCCTATATGCGAAAGTCGTACTTTTGAAAATAAAGAGCTGGACAGGCCAGCTCTTTATCAGCATGACGGAAAATATTAGCGGGAATTATTGTTTCTCGTACGGTTTTCCATCTGCAGCGGGAGGAATGGCGCGGCCAATTACACCAGTCAGAACGATGATCGTGACAATATACGGAGCCATCGCCAGAAAATTCGGAGGGGATGGGGATGCTTAGGATTTGCATTTTGAGCTGGAGCAAATCGGCAAACCCGAAGAGCAGAGATGCCAGATACGCACCAATCGGATTCCAGTTGCCGAAAATCATAGCCGCCAGACCGATAAATCCCTTCCCATTCGTCATATCCTGGTCAAAACGCCCGACAGAACCGATGGTGAAATATGCGCCTCCAACTCCTGCAATCATGCCGCCGAGAATGACATTCACGTAGCGCATCAGGTATACGTTGATGCCCAATGTGTCAGCCGCTTTTGGGTGCTCGCCCACTGCGCGAGTCCGCAGGCCCCAAGGGGTGTAAAACAATACGAAATGGACGACCATAACCAAGGCGATAATGTTATGTAAAAAATCAGATCGTTATCGAAAAAAACCGGGCCCAGGATGGGGATTTTTGAGAGACCGGGAATGATAATTGTGGGGAATGTACCGGAATTATTCAGCAGGTTGATATCTTTCTGCAAATAGAATTTTGCAATAAAAGCGGTGGCACCGGTGGCGAAAATATTAATGGCTGTACCGCTGACGATCTGATCCACTTTGAATCGGATCACCAGGACTGCATGAATAGCGGCAATAACCGCTCCGGTCAAGATTGCCACGACCAGTCCTGCATTAAAGATTATGTGTTAGCGTTGCGGCAACTACCGCTGTCTGTGCACAGATCAGCAGGATGCCCTCGATGGCGATGTTGATAACCGCTGCACGTTCGCTCATTACGCCGCAGAGCGCCGCAAGGGCAATCGGCGTTGCGCTGATCAAGCTGGTGCCGAGCATTCCCACCAAACTGAATGAGTTATCCTGGGTAGCCCAGACGAGGAAGGACAAAATAAAACAAAAAACCGCGATGCTGACCAGCCAGCCGGTGGCCCGCGTTCCGCGGATCAGTTCCCATGCCGCCAACTAGGACAGTAATAGCGATTAATATAAACAATGTCGGCTGGACAGGCAGAACAATATCTGGAATCTTGATCGCCTGTCCGGGACCGGATAGATTAGTCCCGAATGTCGCTGTTTGATCTGGCTGGGTGTTGCGAACAAAGAACAGGAATATGAACAAGGCGCTCACTAGCAGGGATACACCGATGGTTATTCGGCGGCTGTTGGAAGGGGGTTCGGCGTTTTGGTAAGGATGGAGTTGTCATAATATTCTCCTTGACCGGGCTACTGCCCCCAGCCGCGCGTCAGCACAGTTTGCTCCACTTGAATATTGCGCAGATGGTAGAGCCAGCGAATGATCTCCGGTGCCGCCACAAAAATGATGATCAGACTTTGGATAACGGAGATGATATCAATCGGAATGCCTGCCAGCGATTGCATACTGGTCGCACCGCTGCGCAGGATGCCAAAAAGGAGCGCCGCCAGCACAACTCCGAATGGATGGCTGTTGCCCAACAATGCCAGCGCAATCGAAATCATAGCCATATCCTCCTGAAAAGCCCTGCCCAATCCAGTGATCGGTGCCCAGCACTTGAGCTGATCCTGCCAACCCGGCCAGCGCTCCACTCAGTGCCATAACCAGGACGAAATTCTTAACAACACTCATGCCCGCGTACTTGGCCGCATTAGGATTGGAACCCACTGCCCGGACTTCAAATCCCAAGGTAGTCTTGAACAGGAACCAATAGACCAATCCGGCCACAGCCAAACCAAGGATAAAGCCCCAATTGAATCTCAAAGGTGCAGGGAAAAAGCGCGGCAATTCAGCGGTCGTTTAAATCGTCGGTGTCACCGGCCGATAACCAGGAGCCTTCATGGGGCCTATCAACAGCCAGTCTGTCAGCAGGAACGCGATATAGTTCATCATAATCGTAGTAACCACTTCATGCGCCCCGAACTTGGCTTTGAGATATCCCGGAATGGCACCCCAAATTCCTCCTGCCAGCGCTCCGCCGAGCAATGCCAAAGGCAGGTGGATAAACCATGGCAGACCAGTGATGCTATAACCGATGAAGCACGACCCTAACGCCCCCAGATAAAATTGGCCTTCGGCACCGATATTGAAAAGGCCGCAACGGAAACCCAGGGCCACAGCCAGCCCGGCAAAGATATAAGGTGTTGCAGTGACGAGGCTATTTGTAAATGGGTAAATTGCCTTATATAACTGCGTGGTTTGGCCGGTGGAAAAATAGTTCTGAAATGCGGCGACCATTTCTTTTGGATTCCCGATGGCTCCCAGGAACAGTGCACCGTAGGCGGTTGCCACTGCACTCCACGTGGCTGAAAATGCTGTTAGCGGCGACTGGAAGAAGTGACTCCATGCGGTCAATGCAGCCACGTTGGTAATGGCTATGATGACTGCGCCCGCCAGGAGCCCCGTCAATACGGCCAGCGCAGGCAGAAGCACGTTGTTTACTAAAGTCGAGGCGCGTTTTCTGTCTGTCTGATCGGTCTTTTTGACCTTGTCTTCCATAATAAGTGTCTCCTAAAAAACACGTTCCACTTCAGTGGATTTCTCGGCTTCGGCGGCGGCTTTCTGTGCTTCAGTGGGACGAATCCCTGCCATTAACAAACCCACATATTCCTTGCTGGCTTTGCCTGTTTCGACAATTTCCATGATCTGCCCACGATACATGACAGCAATGCGATCCGAAAGCGCCATGATTTCATCCAGCTCAGAGGAGACCACCAGAACCGCTGTGCCCGCATCGCGCTTTTCTATAATTCGGCTGTGAATGTATTCGATGGATCCAACATCCAGGCCGCGAGTTGGCTGTGACGCGATCAACAAGTGAATGGGTCTTGAAAACTCACGTCGCCACGATCACTTTCTGCTGGTTGCCGCCCGATAATGTGGAAACAGCCACCTGGCCACCGGGTGTACGCACATCAAATTGCTTGATGAGATTATCCCCATTTTGGATGATGACTCTTTGCTGCAGGGAAACACCTTTGGCAAATGGCGGCAGGTAGTAATTGCATAAGACCAAATTATCGTAAATTGGGAAATTCATGACCAGTCCATGCTTTTGACGGTCTTCAGGAATGTGCGCTACGCCTTGTTCCAAGATTTGTCGCGGCGTAGGTGATGCATGGCTTTTCCGAGCAGACGAATCTCCCCGCTTTCAAATGGCAGGAGACCAGTCAAGGCATAGACCAATTCCGTTTGACCGTTTCCCTGAACGCCTGCCACTCCCGAGCACTTCGCCTTTACGCACTTCGAACGAGATCCCATTGACCGTCAAGTTCTTTCGCTCATCACGAACAAATAAATCCTTGAGCTCAAGCGCGACTTCCTTCGGTTGTGGCGGATTCTTGTGAACCACAAGGTTGACCTCCCGTCCGACCATCATCGTGGCGAGTTTTTGCGGGTTGACTTCTTTGGGTAAAACGGTGCCCACCGTACGTCCACGCGCGCAGAACCGTGATGCGATCCGCGATTTCCATGACTTCTTTCAATTTGTGAGTGATAAATATGATGGATTTGCCTTTGCGATCAGGGTCTTTAAAATCTTGAAGAGGCTTTCCACTTCTTGAGGCGTTAACACTGCAGTTGGTTCATCCAGAACGAGAATATCAGCTTCACGATATAAAACTTTGATGATCTCCACGCGTTGCTGGATGCCAACCGGTAAATCCTTGATGTAGATGTCAGGATCAACTTCCAGATCGTATTGTTCCGAAATTTCGCGGATACGCGCCGCAACCTTGGATTTGTCGAGAATGATTCCGTTGCGGGTGGGCTCTACGCCCAGCATGACGTTTTCAGTTACGGTCATGACCGGTATCAGCATGAAATGCTGATGCACCATGCCGATGCCGCGTGCGATGGCATCGTTCGGTCCATGGATTTCTGCTTTCTGGCCGCGGACCAAGATCTCACCCTCATCCGGCTTATATAATCCATAAAGGATATTCATTAGAGTGGTTTTGCCCGCCCCGTTTTCTCCAAGCAGAGCAAGAATCTGACCTTCCTCAAGTTGAAGATCAATATGATCGTTGGCGAGCACCCCGGGAAATGCTTTGGTGATGCCGCGCAGTTCCAGAATAATCGTCATAACGCTCCTCTATGTTCTTACGGTTTCATAACAAAAGGTTTGTAGTGAAGGCTTTACCATTTCCTGTTTTCAATGTAAAGCCGCCGCTACAAACCTTTTACTTTCATAGATAAAAAGCAGGGCCGAGGATTGTTTCCTCGGCCCCTTTCGATTACATGTGCGATTACTGGGAAATGCCCAAAACGCCATTGACGGTGATTGTGCCGCTAATTAGGTCCTGCTTGGCCTGAGCAATCTCAGACTTCAAGGAATCAGGAACCTGGCTATCGAAATTATGGAACGGGGAGAGGTCAACGCCGCCGTTCTTGAGATCGAACGTGGACGTGCCGCCTTGGAAGGTGCCCGCCTGTACTGCCTTGATGGCATTGAATACAGAGACATCCACTTTCTTCTGAACGCTAACTAGTTCGATGCTCTGATATTCAGGAGCAGAAACAAACCAGTCCGTGTCGACGCCAATGATCGTGCAGGTTTTCAATTCCTGGCAATAGGCCGCAGAACCGAGTCCCACACCGCCTGCAACCGGCATGATAATGTCAGCGCCTTCCTGCTGAAGGTTCTGGGCGAACTTGTGACCATCATCCGTCGAAGTGAAGTTGTTGGTGAACAAGCCGTCGTTCTTGGCTGTGTTCCATCCGAGCAGCTGGACGGTCGTATTGTGCTTGGTGTTGTAATACTTGATGCCAGCTTCAAAGCCTTTTTCGTAGATCGTCACGGTCGGGATGTTGACGCCGCCGAAGGTTCCGACCTTGCCGGTCTTGGTCATGCCAGCAGCCGCATAACCACCCAGAAAAGCCGCTTCGTCTGTTTGGAAGAAAGTTCCCATGACATTAGGCATCACTGTTGCAGAACCGCAATCCTTGCCTTCCGTGTTGGGCGGAGTTGGGGAGCAATCAGGGTAGGTGTAATCCACAATGACGAAATCGGTTTTCGGATTGGCTTTGGCCGCCGTAGCAGTATCCACGCCCATCAAGAAACCAACGGTTGCAATCAAGTTGACGTTTTGGCTGAGGAATTGCTGGATGTTGGTTTGATAGTCAGATTGCTGTTTGGATTCAAGATAGGAGCCCTTCACACCTAACTGAGTAATTCCTTCCTGTACGCCTGCCCAGGAAAGTGCGTTGAAGGATTTATCATCAATACCGCCGGTATCGGTGACCATACCTACGCTAATGGAAGTCCCAGTAGTACGATGCAGTTGTTGCGGCGGGCATGGCTGCAGTGGCCGCGGGCTGGCTGCCGTTGCAGCGGGCATGGCTGGTGGCGGCGGGAGCCGTGTCGCGGCAGGCATGGCAGTTGGTGCGGGAGTCGCCACGCTACCACAAGCGGTTAAGAACATGGATGCCACTAGCACTATGGCCATAAAGGTATAAAGCTTTTTCATCTTTCTTCTCCTGTTTGATTTTGGGAAAGTAATATCTTGGGGATTCAATTGAAATATCATCTCATATGCTAAGGGATGGCACCTCCTGTGCTGATTATACATATTTCGCAGGATAAGTATAAAGCTAACTGTACCATTATGCAAGTCTGATTGTCTTCATGGTTTTTGATAAGGCACATCGTCAATGATGGAATTTTTTGCTAGCTCTTGGACAAGTTAATTCGTTTGATCTTTAACGGATGGCGGGATTTGGTCATCCAAATCATGAAAAGGCGCAAGCTCGATTTGACAGAAGAAATTTCCGGCGGGCAGTTGATTGATTCGCACCAGCCGAGTCAAATTACGGACGTTGCTGCGGACATCGTTCATTGCGCTAGATACCAACCTGGAGTAGATAACCGCTAAACTTTCATGCTCATCTGTCTCCGATCCAATCACCTGCGCGTCTTGTTCCGTGGCGGTTTCGAGCGCGGCATCAGCCATGTTTCCTCCGGTGGTAAAGATCACGTCTGCGCAGGCTGAATGGCTTGAAGCGTGGTTTGGTTTCACCAAACCAGGTCATTGAAAAGGTTTTGATTGGAACCAGTTCGATCAACTAAGGTTGCATTCACATGCATTTTTATATTGCGCTCCGGCTTTGAAAGCGTCGCAATATCGCCGCAAGGCATCGATGAATTTGGCTTCACAGATCGCGGCGACTTGATGAGCAGATTGCTTCGCACACTTCGTTCGCTCGCAATGGCATTTCGATTACTTTTGTTTCTGGATTTTTACCAATAACTTTTTGTCCCCTTCGGTCAATGCTGCTTTGTCCAATAAATCAGGCCAGCGCGCGAGCGTGCGGCGCAAGGATTGTTCGCGGCGCCATTGATTGATCTTAGCATGATCGCCGGAGAGCAAAACGTCGGGCACAGCCCAGCCTCGAAATTCGGGCGGACGCGTGTAATGCGGATATTCGAGCAGACCCGAGGCGTGAGAGTCGTTCAGCGCACCCTCGGGATCCCCGAGCACATCGGGAATGAAGCGTGCAATGGCATCGATTAGAATCAGCGCGGGGAGTTCACCGCCGGTGAGCACATAATCGCCGATGGAAATTTCGTCAGTGACCAAATGCGCGCGGATGCGTTCGTCCACACCCTCATAGCGGCCGCAGATCAAAGAGACTTTTTCGTAGAGGGAAAACTCCGCCGCGAGGCGTTGGTTGAAGACGCGTCCTTGCGGGGTCAATAAAATAATCGGGCAATCCGGTTTGGGTCCGAGAACTGATTCAACGGCATCGAATACCGGTTCCGGCTTCATGACCATCCCCCCGCCGCCGCCGTAGGGAATATCATCTGTGGTGTGATGCTTGTCGAGCGTATAGTCGCGGACGTTATGCACGCGCACTTCGATGAGTCCGCGCTGGCGGGCGCGTTGCAGGATACTGCTTTCAAGATACGGAGGAAAAACCTCGGGCAGGAGAGTGAAGACTTCAAATTGCATAAGATGATTTTAGCATAAAGGCTTTTATGGATGTGCGGTAATCTATGGGATACAATGTGGACTTCCAAAGGAGATCATATGAACCGCAATC
Organism: uncultured Chloroflexia bacterium; assembly: GCA_963752775.1. GTDB lineage: Bacteria > Chloroflexota > Anaerolineae > Anaerolineales > Villigracilaceae > Fen-1038. The sequence continues at coordinate 136,051 of CAVVZL010000017.1, read as the reverse complement.
GAAAAATTTCTTTATTGATGAGTTTTGTTTTGGTTATTACGCCGGCTTGCAGTGCCCTGGCCACGCCCGTACCGCGCGACCTCGACAATTGCGCCGACTTCAACCAGCGCACCAACCGCGACCTCTGTTCCGTTTTATCAACAGATCACAGTCTCCACAACGAACTTCAGCGATTCTGGGAAATCGCCAGATTATGCTATCACGGCTCAGATACCCGCTATCTCGAACAATAACGATCCACGTGCTCTGGCGTTTAATTCTGAGATGAATAACTTTATCCGGCACTTGGCGGACGATTTCAAAAAGAATATGGCTTCGATGGGTCCACCGCCTATTCAAGCGACCAGCTCGTTTGATGTTCGTTACCAGATCGTTTCTCCGGCTGGAAATATCTTGAGCATCAAATATCAAACAGAAGGATATGTCGCTGGCATGGCGCATCCATATCATCTCATCTACACCTTCAATTATGATCTTGAAGCGGGCAGAGATATTGCGCTCAGCGATTTATTTTTATCCGGCACAGATTATCTCGGCGCGCTCTCAAAGTATTGCGCTGCCCAGCTTGGCACGCGCGATATTAACTTCCAGGAGTTCTCGCAAGGCGCTGACCCAACTGCGGATAATTATAAAAATTGGAACATCACGCCCGATGGGCTGATGATTACCTTCGATGAATATCAAGTTGCGGCCTACGTGGCCGGACCGCAGACGGTGACGATTCCATACAGCGAGTTGAAAAGTCTGATCGACCCGAATGGGCCACTGGCAAGTTTCACTCATTAAAATAGTAGTGGCGATTGGCCAATCGCCACTACGCATGTGATCGTCTCGAATATTATGCTGTATCAGAAGCTAAGCCAGCAAACTTCGAGTTTTGTTGGCTTAATTCCAAGATTAAGCCGCCTAATTCAAGAAGTTGGCTAGCGTAGAATTGTCTCTACTTTTCCCTCATCCATCTCTTCACCGCTTCATATGGATGCTTATGATTTGCCATCGCATTCAGCAAGGCTTCGGGCTCAACTTCACAACATAACACCTCGCGGTGCTCGTGGAAAATAAAGCCTTCGTCCACGGCATGGTCAAGGGCGGCGAGCAACGGCGCGTAATAATTCCTCACATTCAATAGGCCAATCGGCTTTTCGTGTGCACCGATCTGTCCCCACGTGAGCGTCTCGAATAATTCGTCGAACGTCCCGAAGCCGCCGGGCAACGCAATATAACCATCTGCTAGTTCGTACATGCGCGCTTTGCGGGCGTGCATATCGGCGGCGACATCCATGCGTGTGAGGCCTTTATGCGCCAGGGAAGTTGTATGCATGGATGGAATGATCACGCCGATGACTTCGCCATTTACTTCCAGCGCGCCGTCCGCAACGGCTCCCATCAAACCGGTTTTGCCTCCGCCGTAAATTAAACGGAGTCCGCGCTCGGCGAGAGTCCGCCCCATGTGACGTGCCGCCGCCAAATAGTCGGCGTGAACCGAGTCGGACGATCCGCAAAAGACACAGATGGATTGCAAGTTTCCTTTCGTAGAATTCATCGAATGTTCATCTCGAAATGATATAAATTATTGTCGCAACGATATCTTGCAGTCAGCGTAAGTATAACTGAGGTTAGAGTTCTGTTAGATTATCAGTTAGACGCTTGCCCGACTCGCATAACAGACATAAAATCAATCCGATGGATTATAAGGATTATTACCAAATTCTAGGTGTGGAACGCTCGGCCAGTGCGGACGACATTCGCAAAGCATATCGCAAACTAGCCATGCAATATCACCCTGACCGCAACCCCGGCAACAAACAAGCCGAGGAGAAGTTCAAGGAGATCAACGAGGCGTATCAAGTTTTGAGCGACAAGGAAAAACGCACCCGCTATGACCAGCTTGGAAGCTCTTATTCCAACTGGCAACAACGCGGCGGCTCGCCCGGTGACTTCGATTGAAGTCAATGGTTCAGCGGACAAGGACAACCCGGCGGCAATGTGCATGTCGAATACGGCGATTTGAACGATCTGTTTGGCGCAGGAGGCGGCTTCTCCGATTTCTTCCAATCCATCTTTGGCGGCCTCGGCGGAATGCAGCAAACCTCGGCGCGCACGCGTGCCATGCCGAATTATCAACAGCAAGTTGAGATCAGTTTGCAGGAAGCTTATAGCGGTGCGCAGCGTTCCTTGCAGATGGATAAAAAACGCGTCGAAATCCGTATACCTGCTGGCGTGAAGACCGGTTCGAAGGTACGTGTGGCTGGCGCGGCTCCGGATCGACGCGACTTGTATCTCATCGTCGAAGTTGCAGATGATCCACGCTTTGAACGCGATGGCGACAATTTGCGCACCTCCGCAACGACGGATGTGTTCACCGCATTGCTCGGCGGTGAAGCGGAAGTGGAAACATTGGAAGGAAAAGTCAAGTTGAAGATTCCGGCGGGCACACAACCCGAACAGGTTTTTCGTCTGGCTGGGCGCGGCATGCCGCGCTTGAAGAGTTCGCAAGGGAAGGGGGATTTGTTCGTGCGGGTCAAAGTAAAGATCCCGAAACAGTTATCGTCGAAACAGAAATCATTGTTGGAAGAAGCATCGCGCCATAAATCATTGTAAGCAAGCGTCATTGTGAGCGGCGCTTTAGCGCCATTCACAATGACCAATTAAGGAGAAATAATGAAAACGAAACGTATTTTAATTGGATGTGCCGTTCTGGTGGTGGCCGCGCTGGCCTGTCAGGTTGGCAGTGCGCCGATCATTTCATCGCAACCCAGCGTACCGCAAACCTCTGTGCCATCTCAATCAACCCAACAGCCACCCCTTCAAGTTCAAGCTCCAAATAATCCTGCAGCACAACAGGACGCGTTGATGGCACTGTATCAACAGACGATTCCGGGCGTTGTCACCATCTTGGTCACCACCTCGCAGGGCGAGGCGCTTGGCTCCGGTTTTGTTTACGATGCGCAGGGTCATGTCGTGACCAACGATCATGTTGTGCAAGGCGCGCAAAATAATAAAGTGGAAGTGGATTTCAATTCAGGCTTCAAGATGTATGGAACTGTCGTCGGTACCGATCCGGATTCCGATCTGGCGATCATCAAAGTGGATGCGCCCTCATCTGAACTTCATCCGCTTGTGATTGGCGATTTAAACGCTATCAAAGTAGGACAGACTATGGTTGCCATCGGCAATCCATTTGGAGAAAGTGGAACGATGACTGTTGGCATTGTTTCCGGGTTAACGCGAACAGTCCAGTCGTTGCATGCATTAACAGGCACCAACGGACAACAGACATTCCCGGCAGGTGACTTTATCCAAACGGACGCGGCGATCAATGCCGGAAATTCTGGCGGACCATTGCTTGATCTAAATGGTGATGTGGTCGGCATCGTTGAATCAGATGCCACCAATAGCTTTACGCCAAGCGGCGGGCCGGTCAGCTCGGGCGTTGGTTTTGCCGTATCCTCGAATATTCTCAAGCGTGTCGCGCCACTGCTGATCAGCAATGGGAAGGTGGATTATCCATATCTCGGTATTTCTTTCTTCACAAATTCCTTCTCGTCTGGCCTCACGCTGGATGTAGTCCAGGCTCTAGGCCTTACGCAAGATACGGGCGCTTACGTTACACAGGTTGAGGCAGGCGGCCCCGCTGATCAGGCCGGGATCAAAGCTGGGACTCAGCCTACGAGCATCCAGGATTTGAACGCGGGCGGCGACTTGATCATCGCGATTGATGGTCATCCCGTGATGCAATTCGATGACCTGCTTGCCTATCTGGTCGAGAACAAATCCCCTGGCGATAAAGTGGTGTTAACAGTGTTGCGCGGTACGCAAAAGCTGGATATCACGGTGACCTTAGGCAAACGACCGTAATAATAATATAAAAACTGACCGTCACATTATCTGACGGTCAGTTTGTTTTAACCCAATCGTTCTTCTCTCCAAACATCGGCGCGATTATGATAACCGGCTTGTTCCCAAAAACCACGACGATCTCTCGGCATGAATTCCAGCGAACGAAGCCACTTGGCGCCTTTCCAAAAATACGGCGTCTCCATTTCTTCGTGTCCCGGAATAAATCCCACAACGCCGCGCAGCGGATAACCGTGATCGGATGTGATCGGTTCGCCATTCAAATGCGTCGCCATCAGGAAATTATCCTGCAACACAACTTCCAACGGGAGATTGACCGTGAATCCATATTCGGCATGTTGCATCACATGAGTCGCCGTCCGTTTGATTTTGAAGAAGCCTTCGTTCGCCAGCGTCTTAACCGATATACCTTCCCAAAACGTATCGAATTTGCTCCAGCGTGTTACACAATGAATATCCATTTTGAGTTTGGTACGCGGCAGTTTATTTAACTCATCCCATGACCAGCGCTTCTCTTCTTCGACTTCGCCCCACACGCGAAAATCCCATGTGGCAGGATTGAAGCGCGGCACCGGACCATAATGCAAAACGGGAAACTTCAAAGTCAAAGACTGACCGGGCGGCAGGCGGCCTTCCGTGCGAACACGTTCTTCTTCCTTGCGGCGATCGGGACCTTCAAAACCAAACATAATTTCTCTCCTCTCTAAAATTATATGACAAATGATTACGCTGGATAGACTTGCCATGCCGTCACAGCGTTACCCCGTAAACATAATAACTCCATAAGAATTTCCGTTTATAAAGCTTCTATCAAAATTTTATTCTGCAAAAGAAGCTCGCGAATTTGTTTGGCATTCTCCGCGGCATGAACGTTATCGCCATGCAAGCACAAAGTATTCACCTTCACGCGCTGACCGGAAAAATCAATTCCGTTTTGCGTGAGCATCAGCGCATGCGCCGCAACTTCATCCGGCAATTCGATGATCGCATTGGCTTGCTTGCGCGAAGCTAGTGTTCCATCAGTGTTGTACTTGCGATCGGGAAATCCTTCATTTGCGACTCGCAATCCCATCTCCGTGCCCGCTTCTACCAGATTTGAACCGGCCAGCCCAACCAGAATTAAATCCGCGCTGAAGGTTTTTACCGCGCGTGCAATTGCATTCGCAAGAATACGATCCTTTGCGGCTTGATTGTAAAGCGCGCCATGCGGCTTGACATGTCGCAGTTCAACGCGCTCAGCTTTTGCAAAACCTGTCAACGCGCCGATCTGGTAAAGAACAACTGCTTCCGTTTCGCCGGCTGATAAAAACATTTCGCGTCGACCAAAGCCTTGCAAATCAGGCCAGCTTGGATGTGCGCCGATGGCAACGTTATATTTCTTTGCGAGTCGAATTGTAGATTGCATAATCGTCGGGTCGCCCGCATGGAACCCGCAGGCGATGTTAGCGGACGTGATGAACGGCATGACGGCTTCGTCATTGCCAAGTTTATATTGTCCGAAGCTTTCACCCAGATCACAGTTCAAATCAACCTTCATTTTGTCACTCTTTCGCTGTCATTCCGAAACGCGGATGCCTTTTTTCATCTTTTCCATCATTGTGTGATACTTTTCCTGTGCGGCTTCGACCGTTGTCTCACGAAATCGAACTGAAATCTTTTCCCGGAGTACATTGCGCCAGCAATGGCACATCGGCGCGGATAACTGATGCGATCTTTGGATAACCGCCCGTGGTCGCACAATCGGCCATCATCACGATGGGCTGTCCATTCGCAGGTACTTGGACCGAGCCGATGTTCATCCCTTCGGAGATCAAATCTGCGCCGTGCAAATGGGTTAAAGGCGCGCCTTCCAAGCGATACCCCATTCTATCGGAAGTTGTGCCAACTCGATATGAACTTGATAAAAATATTTGGACGCTGTCATTTGTAAGGCTTTCACACTGCGGGCCAAGAATCACTTCGATAGTTGGTGATTCGGCATAGGCAGGTCGCACATCTTCAATCAATGTTCGCGCCGACAGCTCTGATAAAGAAAGTTTTGGCCTTCCGATCTTCAATTTGTCGCCAGCTTTGCAATAAGTCTTCCTTCTATTCCTCCGAAACGACCGCGCAAATATGTTGAACATGAATTGATAACAGGCATGATATCAAAACTGCCAGCCACTGCGAGATAAGCCCACATTCCAGAATGCTTTTTTCTTAAAGCGAATTTTCCAACCCGCGTGCACAAAACATAAATCCCAAAGTGGGAATTCCCAAGTGTAAACCGATAAAGATATATCCTGTCCCCGCCGCTGCAATGACGCAATCCTGATCCGTCTGCAATTCAATTTCGCCTCCGCCAGATTTCCAATCGCGGCTGCATCATTGAATTGCCGAGCCAACAAATTTGCAGCTTGAAATGCAAACGCATCCATCGGTCCTGAAAGCGGAACACCAAATCTGCGCCAGCCTCTTCGTCCCAAATCTTGAATGGTTGCAAGTCCGCTCGCTTCAACCACTTCAAGCATCAATCGCCTCGACCATGAACCGCACTTCATCGCCGGGAGCGAACAAAAATGGTTTGTCGCTCAAGGGATCGAACAAACGCAAAGACGTCCAGCCAATTACTCTCCAGCCACCGGGGGAATCGATTGGATAAATACCGGTCTGTTCTCCGGCAATCGCAACGCTGCCGGCGCGCACGCTTGTGCGACGGCGAATCCAAACGCGGCGTGATCAGTGGACGCTGGCAATTTTCCCATGTATGGGAAGCCGGGTGTGAAGCCCATCATGTAAACAGTATACGTTTATTTGTGTGCAGGCGGACGACATTAGCGATGCTTAAGTGATGATACGCGGCAACCCATTCGAGGTCGAGGCCGGATGTGCCGCCGTATCGCACTGGGACTTCAATCTGGCGCGGCTTGCGAGAAGCTGGTTAATTCAACTCCGATCCATTTCCGCGTTAACCCAATCTGATATTTGCGCATATGTCAATGCAAGCGGATCATAATAAACAAGCAACGTTGCGTATGCCGGAACTGTTTCAATGATTCCATTGATTGCATCGACGCGCAACAACGCATCCAATGCGTGGATGCGTTGATTGATCTCCAGATCAATTTGATCGCCGAATTGAATTAGTAACGCGGAATCGCCAAGCGGAAGGAGCTTTGGTTTCATCGCCCAAAGAAACTGATGCTTTCGATGTGATAGGTTTGCGGAAACAGGTCAAATGGCGTGACTTCCAAGAGTTTGTATCCGCTGTCAATCAATCGTCTTGCGTCACGTGCCAGTGTGGATGGATCGCACGAAACATAAGCAATCATTTTTGGATTTAATTCTTATGATGGCATCGAGCGCTTCTTTCTCAATGCCCGCCCGCGGCGGATCAACGAGAATAATATCAGGTTCAATCTTTAATGCTGGTAAAACATTTTCCGCCAAATCTTCATAAAGTTCAACGTTATCAAACTCATCTAAGATTGATGATGAAATCGTCACAAGCTGAGGACGACGATTCGATTCCGATCAACCGTTTACACTTCGGACGCGAGGAACGCGCTGAATAATCCGACGCCGCAGTACACATCGAGGATGGTGGATTGCGAAATGGATAAGTGGTCGAGAAGATGCGTGACCATTTTCTCTGCCATGCTCGTATTGACTTGAAAGAATGAAGCAGGTGAAATGCGAAACTCGCGGTCAAGAACTTTCATCGTGATGTGATCGTTGCCTGCAATGACGACTGCATTGTCTTCAAAGATGTGAGCGACCGAAATATCTGCTTCGATTTCTAACTCCGGCGTTTCGGGTGAATTCGATTCGAGCACAAGCATCAATTCATCATTCATTCCAGAGCGGAATCGAAACGCGCTCGATTCCGCTATTGGCTTCGAATTCGAGTTGCGGCCAAAATGAATTGATGGATGGTTCGGGAAGATGAGCATTCCGAAATTGGAATTACTTTATTGGATGCAGACGCTTGAAAGCCAAGTTTTCCATCGCCATCCAAATGAAATTGAATATGATTGCGATAATTCCACGGATTTGGACTCGCTACCGTTGGTTGAACTCGTGGATTTCTCAATCTTGCCAATTCTTTGCAATTGATCGCGCAGAATATCCGCTTTGACTTTTAGTTGCATTTCATAAGGCATATGCTGATAATGACATCCACCGCATTGCCCGAAATGTTTGCAACGAGGCGAGATTCTTTCCGGTGAAGCTTGTAAAATTTCAATAATCTCGCCCGCGCGAGGCCGCGCTTTTCTTCCGTCAACCGAAGGCGCACTCGTTCACCCGGCAATCCAAATGGGACAAAGATCGCACGGCCATCCGGAAGTCGTCCCATGAGCGTCACCGCCATAAGTCAAAGTTGCTAACGTAACTTCGTACGTCTCAGACATATCCATTAAAGAGTAATGCGTAATCCGCAAAACGTAAAGTACGCTTCACGAATTACGCATTATCAAGTTGGGTATATCTTTTATTTCAAAAAGAAAGAAAGAGCAATCAAGATCACGAAGAACGATGCGGCTAAAATCCCGATGCGACCGAGATCGCGCCTGATGTGTGTGTAATCGGGATTGAACTCCGTCGCTCTCTGTGGCGCAATGAACGCCGCTGATTTGCTCACCTGTCTTCTAGTTTTCTTGGGCATAAGAATCTCCTTTTCATTTGTCATTGCAAGTCTTCGAGAAAGAATCTCTTTGCAACGACCTCGTCAATTTTGTAACCGCGCAAACACCACGATGCGCTGTTTATCAACCAGATAAGGATAACACGAGATTAACGTTACGCTTGGGGTGCCGGTGGATGCCATGATCTCCACAGCGGTCGGCTCCACGATCTCGGTGCGATCCACGATATAAACAAATTGCTTTACTGCTGAATATAAAATCACTTGATCGCCGGGTTGAAGTTTGTCCAGATTACGGAACAACTCGCCATACACATCATTATGTGCGGATAGCACTACATTCCCCGCTTCACCCGGATTTGCAGAGCCGATATGCTGAGCGACTCCTTTTTTCAATTCATCCCAGCCATCACCTTGCACGACCGGCGCGTCCAGTGTCAACGCGGGAATCTCGATGCGGATCGCTTGGTCCGGACCCGGAGTGGGAATCGGTAAATTTGCCAGCGATTGCACGATCGGAAGCAGGTTGGGAGGAATCTCTGCATCGTTCGGTTGCGTATTGCCTTGCGCATCAGGAGGCGTGTGTCCTTCTGGTAGAACGACCGCCATAATTAACGGAGTGGGCGTTGCCGTGGCGGGATTAAGTGCTGAAGTAACCTCGGTGTTTAAATCGCGCAACATGCCAAGTCCGCTCAACAATACGCCGACCAAACCAATGACGGCCAGCACTTCAACGCCCAACAGAATTCGATCTGTGAGGCGGCGCCCTGTGCGTGACACAGGTTCGGCTTCTGTGTTTTCTTCAGGGGTATCCACTATTGAGGCAGAAGATAATTTATCCAATGAATCGGAAGACGAATCCGGCGCCACAGCGATCACGCGGCCCGTGCGTCGAAACTGTTCAAGCCGTTCCTGACGCGCACCACGCCGCTTTTCGATCAACAAGCGACGCAGTTCATCAGTAGATAAATCTTCGGGCGATTTTCTTCTCGGCATAGCGAAGGGATTATACCGCAAGGCACATTGTTCCATTGGGATTGTCAAATCTGTTTCTCCTCGTTATAATGTTTGTCTCCCGGGCGGGTAGCTCAGTTGGTTAGAGCACTGCTTTGACATAGCAGAGGTCGTAGGTTCGAGCCCTATTCCGCCCACAGAAAAGGCCCCAGCCTTGGGGCTTTTTTATTGCATTCATCTTGTTCAAACTATGATAAAATAGAGTAACGATAATTGAAAACGAGTGTTATCTATTTGTAATAATCAGCACAAAGCTGATTAAAATTTCGCTATAACAAGGAGATTTTGTCATGTTCATTGATTTTCTCACCACTGTTATGATCAATCTCGTAGCCGGCACTGTTCTGCTTGCCTATTATCTTTGGAAGGGCATCGACGAAAAAGATCAGCGTCCGTACGCGGCCGCATTCTTCATCGTCGGTTTGGTTGGCTTGGTCACCGGCCTTGAACCTCTCATTCACATGGCCTCTGCCCGGCAGTTTCAACGTTGGCTACGGTGATGCCGCCACGTTGTTCGGTGCTGTCTTCCTAGCTGACCAGTATCTCTCTTTGGCAGGGCTGGGATCTGTTACCGGTCACAATCTATGCTTTCTTCGCTGGCATTGATGCGATCATCGTCGGCTTTAGCCTTTACGCGAACAAACTCGGACAGGAACCATTATTAGCTGCTGTTGGCTTTATTCTTGCCGGCTTGGGTGGCTTGGGCGCATTTCCATTCTTCATGTGGTTCAAGGATAACAAGGCCGTGCGTTGGATCGCGATTGTTATCTTGCTCGTCGCGGCAGCGATCTGGGCGGTCACTTTCTATGGCGCACTATGGGCTCACATGACTGCCTTTGCCAAGTACGTTCCCGCCACAATGATGACTCCTGCCAAATAATTGTTATTTCAATCTAAATAATAACAATCGGGAAGAAAGATTTCTTCCCGATTGTTATTTTGCTTGACAAGTCTCCAATCGCGCATATAATAACGACACATTAATGAAACGTGTCAACCGGGACGAGTAAGCGGTTCCCATTTCTGACAGGGAGAACAAGCCGATAATTGAGAGCTTGTTCCAGAGACAACCGCTGAAAACCACCCGCGAGCGTAAATTCGAAAGCATAGGCAAGTAGAAGGAACGGCTGGCTCCGTTATCAGCCCCAAGAGATGCTCTAAGTCGAAGAGCAAATCGGGTGGAACCGCGCGAATCAAATTCTCGCCCCGTAATTGGGCGAGAATTTTTATTTTAGGAGGTCGCCATGAATGAAGATGAAACTACTCTTATACCATGGCAACTCGGAGGTTTGTTGCTGCTCCACTCCGAGAATCGCGTAAAAACCGTTGAAGTAGTGACAAGCTAAAGGTTAAGAAAGGAAGCAAAAATGCCACAACAACAGGAAATGCAGGAACGCTACGAAGATTCAAATCTTTATCAAATCCGACATTCGGCCGCACACATCATGGCGCAGGCAGTAATGGAAATGTTTCCGGATGGAAAGGTCACGATTGGGCCGCCAGTTGAGAATGGCTTTTATTACGATTTCGATTTGCCGCGCAACCTGACGCCCGAAGATTTGGAACAAATCGAGAAGCGCATGAGGCAAATCATCGCAGGCAAGTTTGAGTTCGAGAGGAAAGTCGTCTCGGCGGATGAAGCGCGCCAGATCTTCAAAGATCAACCGTATAAAATCGAATTGATTGATGGACTCGAAAAAGGCGGCTTTGATGAATATGGCAATCCGCTCAAAGAGAAGCCGGAGATTTCGATTTATCAGCATGATACGTTTGTGGATTTGTGCCGCGGCCCGCATGTGCATAATACAAAAGAGATCAAGCCGGATGCCATCAAGTTGATGAGCGTGGCTGGCGCGTATTGGCGCGGCGATGAGCATAATAAAATGCTGCAACGCATTTACGGCACGGCCTGGGAAAGCAAGAAAGACTTGGATAATTATCTCTGGCAGTTGGAAGAAGCCAAGAAACGCGACCATCGCAAGCTGGGCAAGGAACTTGAAATCTTCATGTTCGATGAAGAAGTCGGTCCGGGTTTGCCGCTTTGGCTTCCGAACGGCGGCGTGATGATCGAAGAGCTGGAAAAGCTCGCGAAAGAGATGGAAGAGAAAGCGGGTTATTTGCGCGTCCGCACGCCTAATTTGACGAAAGAAGATCTATTCATTCGATCGGGTCATCTGCCATATTATGCTGAGTCGATGTATCCGCCGATGGAATTGGAAGGCGTGAAATATTACGTCAAACCGATGAACTGCCCGATGCATCACAAGATTTTTGCATCGAAGGGCCGCTCGTACCGTGACCTGCCCATTCGTCTCGCGGAATACGGTACGTGCTATCGCTATGAGAAATCCGGTGAACTGTTTGGCCTGATGCGAGTCCGCTCGTTGCAGATGAATGACGCGCATATTTATGTATCGGAAGATCAATTTGAACAGGAATTCATGGGTGTGATCGAACTATACTATAAATACTTTAAGATCTTTGGTATTGATAAATATGTGATGCGCTTGTCCCTGCATAGCAAGGAGGGACTTGGAAAGAAGTATGTGGATAATGAACGCCTGTGGCTCAAGACGGAAGACATGGTGCGCCGTGCCATGAAGAATGGCAATGTGCCTTATGTCGAGGCACAGGACGAGGCGGCTTTCTACGGCCCGAAGATTGATGTGCAAATTTGGAGTGTGATCGGCAAGGAGTTTTCGCTGGCAACGAATCAAGTGGACTTTGCCGTGCCTGAACGCTTCGATTTGAAATTCACGAACAAGGAGGGCAATGACGAAATTCCGTTGTGCATTCACCGCGCGCCGCTTTCAACGCATGAACGCATGATTGGATTTTTAATCGAGCATTACGCGGGCAACTTCCCCGTATGGCTTTCGCCGGAGCATGTACGCGTCATCCCGATTACGGATGCGCAAAACGAATATGCCAATCAAATCGTTCAACAGTTGCGCGATCAAAGTATCCGTGTTAGCGCCGACATCAGCGCACAACGCATGAACGCCAAAATCCGCGCGGCCCAGTTGATGAAAGTGCCTTATATGCTGGTGGTTGGTGAGAACGAGATGAAAGCTGGTCAGATCTCATTGCGAGTGCGTGACGGCTCACAGCAAAACAATATTGCGCTCAGTGAGTTTATCGCGCGGGCAAACGATAGAATTGCAAAGAGATCGGCGGAGCTTTAGTAAAAATCATGGATGATGGACAAGGGTTAATGGTTCATCACCTATAACTATTTCGTTGACGATTCCAGCGCCTTCGTGGTATCATTCGCCCGCTAAAACCCAGCCGAGGGCTGGGTTTGTATCATCAATAGGAGAAGATTATCAGCGCTATCGAATTTCGAGTTAATGAGAACATTCGGGTTGCCGAAGTCCGACTAATTGGGCCGAACGGCGAAAATATCGGAGTAGTTCCGATTAAACAGGCTTTGCAAATCGCACGCGACGCAGAACTGGATTTGGTGGAAGTTTCGCCGACTGCCACGCCCCCTGTCTGCCGTGTAACGGACTTTGGAAAGTTTATTTACGAGCGGACCAAGAAGGACCGCGAGGCACGCAAGGCGCAGACCAAGATCGAGGTTAAAGAAATTCGCCTGCGTCCAAAGACCAATGAGGCTCATCGCGGTTTCAAAGTGGACGATGCCCGTCGCTGGTTATTGCAGGGACATAAAGTCCGAGTCACGATCAAGTTCCGCGGACGGGAAATGGATTATCCTGAAATAGCGCTCGAAGATCTAAAAGAGATTGCCGCATCGCTGGCGGACATTAGCATGATCGAGCAAGCCCCGATGATGGAAGGCAGAACCATGCTCGTGGTGCTGGCGCCAGGAAAACCGTCCGCCAAGAAAAAAGACAAAGCTGAAACCCCGACAGAAGCAGAAGTCGGGGCTGAAGCGAAAGAGTAAATCCGCAAGATGTTTTCGTCGGCGGGAGAAAGTCAAAAGCCCGCTTTTTATTTTGTCTGAAAGGAGTAAGTTACAGTGCCTCGTAAAGCCAAATCTGGCAAATTCAAGCTCAAAACCCATAAGGCGACTTCCAAGCGATTCCGCCTGACGGGCGCGGGCAAACTGGTGCGCACAAAAGGCGGCAAGAGCCATATGCGCCGAAATACTTCGAAGCGCACCAAGAAGCAGCTCTCTGAGATGCAGACCGTCAACGGTCGAAGCTTTATCAGGAATGTGAAGCGCCTCGCGCCGAACATGGAAGATTAAGCAAGTCGTATCCGAATTTTTCATTGCGACTCCTGGATGTAAACAACTGGCATGATCTGCCGACGTTCAGAGGTTCGCAGGAGATAACCAATGACAAGAATTAAGGGCGGTCCTTACGGACATCTACGCCACAAGAAAATATTAAAGATCACGAAGGGCCAGCGCGGCGCCAAGCACCTTTTGTTCAAGCGTGCCAACGAGGCCATGCTGAAGAGTTTGTGGTACGCCACACGCGACCGCCGAGTCCGCAAGCGTGATCTGCGCAAGTTATGGATTGCCCGCATCAATGCGGCGGCCCGCCTGAACGGCACCACATACAGCCGTTTGGTGTCGGCGATGAAGAAATCGAACATCACCCTCAACCGCAAAATGCTGGCAGACATCGCTGTCCGCGATCCGAAAGCGTTCGCGGCGGTGGTCGCAAGAACAAAATAACAAACAAGAGACGACCCGAAACTACCGAGTCGTCTTTCTTTTTTGTAGATGGGATAGGATAAGTTTGAAATCCACAAATTGAGATAGAATCTCCACATTAATCAAGCCCCGCGTGGATACACCGGGTTGATTTCTCATGCCGAGGAAAGGCGCGATTTTGGACCAGAAACTCAACACTCCGGGTAGATTTCAAGATTTTGTTTGCTCCCACGCTGCAGCGATTTCATTTATATTGACAAGCGTTCTCTTCGCAGTAATTCTCATGATTCTGCGGCCCGGCTATGGAACCAATGACGATATACAAATAATCGCTACTGCTTCGGGTTATATGGGCGGCAAGCCATTTCCATTTCTCATTTTTAGCAACGTTCTGTTGGGCTTTGTCCTCAATTTTCTATATGGTTTAAATTTCAAGATCAATTGGGAGATTTGGCTCTTTGTTGGGATGCTTTTTTGTTCGGTGTGGGGACTGATATCTCTTGTCCTATGGCATCCATTAAAAATAAGCACAAAAATTCTTGGTGCACTAATCATCATATTGAGCAGCATTTACTTCGTGCTCAACCTGACATTTACGACTGCTGCTGCAATTGCATCGATATCAGGTTTTTGCCTGCTTCTGACGGCAACGCAGTTGTCAAGAATGCTGAAACAAAACCGTTTTCTATTTGGCGTTATTTTGATCCTGACCGGCAGTCTTGTCCGCATGGAATCAACTGCGCTGGTACTGGTAATCCTGATTCCCGGTATTGTTATTTGTTACCGGTTTTTTCCGACAAAAAACCTGATTCTTAGCCTTTGCGGTATCTGGAGCACTGGTATTGGGCTGTTATGCTTTCAACCAGGCATATTTGCGTCAGTTTCCTGACTGGTATTTCTATAATACTTATACACTGACTCGGGCAATGCTGCATGACACCCCTCGCTTAGTCAATGCAGGTGGAAGCATACGAGATATTCACTGGACCACCAATGATTTGAACATGTTTGCGCGTTGGTTTTTTCCCGACCCTAACGTTTATTCACTTCAAAACCTGCGTTACCTGGTCGAGCATGTTTCAGATAAACGACCTACTTTTTTGACGCGTCTGCTCTCATTGCCTTCATCTTTTTTAGATGAACCGATCCTGCCTTATACTTTGCTTCTGCTCTTGAGCTGGATGGGCATGCTGTTTTGCGGTTTTAGTTCCAAAAAAGTATTAATTTCGTCCGGTTTATTTTTCCTGGTTGCCCTAGCGATCAACATCTATTTGCTGTGGACTCAGAAAATGGCCGGTTATGTGCTGCTGGCTTCTCTGGAATCAAGCTTGATCTTCATCCTGTTTATTGAATATTGGTCGGCTTTGAATGTTGCACAATCCATTCTATTGCCAGACACAGGTAGTCGTACCAGCGAAAAACCTGAAGTTCCTCATCCACCTCGTCATCCACCGAGCAAAATTTCATCTTGGCTCGGTTTCTCTGCCAGCTTTTTGCTTCTTCTGATTGTGATTGGCGTGGTGGTACAGCAGTCTATAGAAACAACCAACACTAATATAAGGCAGGAAGCTATCTATCATCGCATAGTGTCTGACATTCGCCTTCTTCACTTGGAAGATACGGGACAGAAGGCACTCATAATTTCCCCAGCATTTGGAATTCCTTGGGAATGGTCCAATCCCATGTTCATTGATTTCCCCGATGCACCCCATTATATGGTCATGGACTGGGATACTTTTTCTCCTGCTTATTACAGTGTGTTGCGCGAGTATCAAGTCGAATCGCTGCCCGCCGGTCTCTATGAAGGAAAAAATATCTATCTTATGACGGACGAGGTCACTATGAACGGAATCATCAAATTTATAAAGAACCATGAAGGTGTGGATGTGGGAGCAGTGTTGATCTATACACCCAACCCTGATACAGGTACCATCTACGATGAAGCCCAGCTGTACAAGCTCGAAGAGCTTCCATGAAGCATATTCCGAATACACGCTTTATGCTTGGTTTCATGGTCTCCCATTCATGCTTTTTGCGCTGAAACGCATCCGAGTAATACGGTTGAAAGCTACATATCAAGGCTGGCCGAGTTATCCCATATGTTACACTTAACATGACTTATAACCGGAATATTTTATTCCTCTAAGAGTATTTTAAAGATATAAAGCCAAATGAATACAATCCTCACGGAACACGTCCTCTTCAACCGGTCAAACTATCCAAATCGCGCAAGGCGACCTCACAACGGAAGCCACGGATGCCATCGTCAATGCAGCGAATAAACATTTATCGCATGGGGGCGGTGTCGCTTGGGCAATTGTCCGGGGCGGGGGGAAAATAATCCAGCAGGAATCAGATGAATGGATTCGCGTTCACGGAACAGTTTCTTACGCGCGTCCTGCGTGGACTTCGGGCGGGCGCCTGCCTGCGAGATATGTGATCCACGCTGTCGGTCCAGTGTGGGGCGACGGGGATGAAGATAATAAATTGGTCGCTGCAGTCAACGGGTCGCTGGAAGTTGCGGATGAATTGAAATGTTCATCCATATCATTTCCAGCGATCTCAACCGGCATCTACGGCTTTCCCAAGGAACGCGCCTCGGATTTGATATTCTCTGCCATCGAAAATTATTTTTCTCATCACCAATCTGGAATCAAATTAATTCGATTGGTCTTGTTCGACGAGTCGACGATCCATGCTTTTCTCACAGCATGGAAAATAGATGATGGATCATAAAGCTCATATCCTGTTTTACATTCACTCTTGACCATGATCTCTTCCAACCAAAATCCAAAAATCAAACTTGCTCGTGCATTGACAGGTCTTCCAAAAGAACGGCGTAAGGCGGAGGCGTTTCTCGCAGAAGGCGTGCGGCTGGTCGAGGAAGCATTTGCGGCGAGTTGGCCGTTTCGATTTGTATTGTATTTGGACGAACTTAGCGAGCGGGGAAAAAAGTTGGTTGAGAAGTTAGAAGATAAGAAGATAGATGTTGAAAAAGTGGAAAGTAGCCTCTTGCAATCGTTGAGCGAAACTGAAACCTCGCAAGGCATCATTGCCATACTCGACTATTCCCTATTACCTAGTCCCCAATCTCCTAATTTCATTTTAATTCCTGATTCCATCCGCGATCCCGGCAACCTCGGTACACTTCTCCGTACCGCGGACGCGGCCAGTGTGCAAGCGGTATTGATTCCACCCGAAACAACGGATGCCTTCGCGCCGAAAGTGGTGCGCGCCGGAATGGGTGCGCATTTTCGATTGCCGATCCTTTCGATGAGTTGGGATGAAATTCATGAGCGCACCAAAGGTTTGCAAATTTATCTTGCAGATATGGATGGTCAATCCTGTTGGGATATAGAATTTCATCAGCCGCTGGCGTTGATCGTTGGCGGTGAGGCCGAGGGCGCGAGCGAGCAGGCGCGTAAATTGGCAACTGCTTTTGTGAAAATTCCAATGGCTGGTAAGGCAAAATCATTGAACGCGGCAGTGGCTGGGTCGGTGTTAATGTTTGAAATGGTGAGGCAAAGGAGTAGATGAAAATGGAATTGTCGGCTGATTGGCAAAGAACTTTTGGTGATCTTGAATACGCATGGAAAATTGTCAATGATTTGTATTGGAATATCTCTTTCTGGCAGAAAAATGATAGATGGCAACTTTTTACGGGCGATCAATTGATTGGTACATTCGAAAACAAACCTGAGATGGGATCTTTCAGTTAAGGGAATGGCGCTCGCAATAGAAGTCTACCTCCGAGATTTTCGATTTAAATCAGGAAATTCGTTGAATAGGAAGCTAATTCAGGAATGAAAATCCGTTCCATCACCTACTTCTGTAACCCCAAATATCCTTTGGATGAAAAAGTCATCCAAGCGGCTGGCGAATTTCTCGCCAAAGCCAAATCTGCATATGAAGCCGCAGGATATGAAACTCAAACTGTGAGGCTAGCGACAATTCCGTTTCCAAAGTTGTTGGGTGAAAAGCAAATCAATCAATTGCCAAAGTTGGCAGAGCAACTTGAAAAGCTTATCCAGCAAATCGGTATTGGTCATCTTTCAATTGGACCAGCGTTGCCAGAGTCGGTGCGCAGTTATGAGGTCGTTCCTGAAGCGATCGCCGCTTCAAAAAATATTTTCTTCGACGGCGTCATGGCAGATAAAAGTATCGGCATTTCACTGGCGGCGATCAAAGCCTGTGCGAATGTGATTGTCAAGTCCGCACCTATTGACCCAAACGGTTTTGCCAATCTGCGTTTTGCGGCGCTGGCAAATGTCAAAGCAGGCGCGCCATTTTTCCCGGCCGCATATCATGACAACGATCAACCTGCATTTGCCATCGCAACCGAAGCGGCAGATTTGGCGGTTGATGCTTTTAGTCAAGCAAAAACTTTGGATGCTGGACGTCAGACTTTGATCACTGAAATTGAAAAGCATGGCAAGCAATTGGGCATGGTTGCTCAATTGCTTGATTGTAAATTTGGCGGGATTGACTTTTCGCTCGGACCTTTTCCCGTCGAGGCTCGATCGCTCGGCACTGCTTTTGAACAAATGGGTGTGCCGCGTGTTGGCCTGCACGGTTCGTTAGCCGCGGCGGCGATCTTGACCGAAGCCATTGACCGCGCGGATTTCCCGCGCGCTGGCTTTAGCGGCTTGATGATGCCCGTTCTTGAGGATGCAACTTTAGCCAAACGCGCCGCAGATGGAACATTGAGCGTCAAAGATGTTCTGCTTTATTCGGCGGTATGTGGGACGGGATTGGATACGATTCCTTTACCCGGCGACACGACTGTTGAACAAATCATTCCGCTCCTGCTCGATCTTTCCGTCCTCGCGCTTCGTCTCGATAAACCACTCACCGCGCGGCTGATGCCAGTCCCCGGCAAAAAAGCCGGCGATCCAACCAACTTTGATTTTGGATTCTTTGCCAATAGCAAAGTGATGGTGCTGGACGCGATGCCTTTGAATTCTTCGCTGGCAGGGAATGAAACATTTTCAATTCAATCACGGAAAAGATAAAGCAGTGGAGCGGATTGTCAATCTGGCTTACTCTATTCTCCAATAATCTCCACCGCCGCCCTCGCGTTTCATCAATTTATAGCCGACCAGTTCGCGGCGCAATGAGGCTGTGTCCTCGTGGTATCGTCCAAGGATTTTGTTGACTTGCTTTTCGCTATAGCGTTTGCTCGGTTCAAAAGCTTTGACAATATGGCGTAAGATGGCTTCCAGTTTCTTCTGCTGGGCGGGGATGGTTTTCAAACTTCCATCTTTGCGCGTGTAATCAGAAATGACTTTGCGATCATAAGTATCGAGGTCAATATCCTCGACAGCCGCCGTGAAATCTTCGCGCGAAAGCAGGCGACAAGCCTTTTCTTCCAGCGCTTTTTCCTCGAGATGATAAACGTTGTAATAACTCTCCGTCCACGCGCTGACAAGACCGACTTAAGTCAACTTGGCGAGGTGATGCGAAACCGTCGAAGGCTTGAGCTTCAGCAACGCGGCAAGTTCTTCCACACTGTAGGCGCGATTAGCTAGCAAACCGACGATCTTCAAGCGATTGGCATCTGCTAGAGCTTTGTAGAAATCAACGAGCTCGGTTTCCATTTTTAATTCTCACAAATCTAATTTGATAAACATCAAATTAGATTTTAACGATCAAAACTTGCGGCGTCAAGGGTTGTTGCGGTAACGATGGCCGCTGGCGGTCAAGGAAGAAGCGGACTGTATCGGTTATAATTTATGAGTAAGAGTCGGTCCATTTCCCTTTTGGAGGTGTTTTGTGGATCTCTCGAAGCATGCATTCTTTGAGGGAAAAATCGTCCCGCTTGCGGACGCGAACATCAGCATAGCCACACACGGCTTTTTGTATGGCACAGCCGTATTCGGCGGCATGCGGGCTTACTGGAACGAAGAGAAGAAATGTCTCTTCGTTTTTCGTCCCTGGGATCACTATCATCGCCTGTTGCACTCAGCGCGCATGATGGCGATGCAAACCAGTTATGACGAGGAGAGTTTAATCGAACTCACGCTACAGTTGTTGCGCATGGACAACTACCAGCAGGATGTTTACATGCGTCCTACGTTTTACAAATCTGATCTCGGCATCGGTGTGAAATTGCATGATCTCAAAGATGAGTTTTGCATGTTTACGATGTCATATGAAAAATACGTCAAAAACGACACCAACGCGCATGTGACGATTTCTTCCTGGCGGCGGATTGATGACAATATGATACCCGCGCGTGGCAAAGTGGCGGGCGCGTACGCCAATTCAGCTTTGATCAAAACTGATGCCAACCGCGCTGGATTCGATGAAGCGCTGGTGTTAGATCAAAACGGCCATGTCTCTGAAGGTTCGGCGATGAATATCTTCATGGTGCGCGACGGCGTGGTGATTACGCCGCCCGTCACGGATAATATTCTCGAGGGCATCACGCGTAAGTCAGTGATGGAATTGCTTCGTAATGAAATGGGACTTCAAGTTGTTGAACGATCCATTGACCGTACCGAGGTCGCCATTGCGGAAGAGTTCTTTATGACTGGCACCGCCGCCCAGATTATGGCTGTCACTAAGGTGGATCATCGTCCGATTGGCCGCGGCGTGATGGGCCCCATCACGACGAAATTGCGCGTGATGTTTGACGATTTACTGCGCGGGAAGAATCCAAAATATAAACATTGGAATGTTGAGGTTTGAAAACAAATGGCGGCCATTTGGCCGCCATTTGCTTCTATCACTTTATCTTTTCTTGAAACGGACAAGGACTCAAGTTCTTGGAGCAATCGTTATACGTATTGATATAAATATTATCTGAAAGAGGAAGGCCAGCCTGATCTAGAACTTGCAAGTACAAAGTGTGATTCGAAGCAACAGGGACCGTAGAAAGTGAAAAATATTCCTGCCAAATTGAATTCAAAGCCAGATCCGCCATATGTCCGGGTAGAGACCGCTGACGATTACCGTGCCGGTGGGTACCGGCTGGCCATTAATGTTCCAGAAAGTCGGCAATAACCATCGAAATCATATCAGCGCCATTAGAATCCGAGATTGTTCCTCCTATGCCAAGCCACTTGCAACCCAAATCAGGATAAATGATTGTGCTAGCAATATACTGAACTGTTGCTGAATATTGCGCCGTCGGAGTAGATGTTGGCAAGGGTGTTTGTGTTGGCGGAATGAGCGAGAAGGAAGTCATGGTGGGAATCAAAGTAAAGGTCGGAGGAGGCGTATCAGTTGCGGTCATGAACGGAGGCTTGGTTGCGGTCCAGGTTGCCTGCAGTTGAATGGGTGTAATCGTCGCGGTGGGGAGTCGGAACGGCGTTGGAGGCGGAGGAAACGGATTGAATGGCATGCTCGGGTTGATGAATATCAACGCATAGTAACCAGCGATGCAAACCGTGATCAGCACCACGATAATGGACAAAATATCCCATTGATTGAGGCGCGGGCCGCCGCTTCGTTTGGCAGGTTTTTCGTCGAAATCATAATTACTCATTGAGGTCTCTCCATCTAGAATATTTCAAGCAATCAAGACGAAGGTGCCAGCACAATTTTCGCTTGCGCTCTTTGTTGAGCCACCCAGTTTTTCAACGCCTGTTCCTGCATGGCAAGATATGCATCAGGCGATAATGGATGTTGTGGGTCATGTGCCAAAACTTTGATGATGTCATAGCCAACGCTGGTTTGAATCACATCGCTGGTCTGCCCGACCGGCAGGCTGAATGCGGCTTGTTCCACGTTCGGGTCGAGCAAGTAACCTTTGGGAAACCATCCCAAATCGCCGCGTGCGTTTGGATCATATTGCGCCGCCAGCGTGTCAAAGTCCGCGCCGCCTTGTAACTGTTGCAAAACGCTTTGCGCGTCATTTGCATTATAGAGCAAAATTTGCTGAACATGCACCTGGTCCGCAGTAGTCGGAACAGCGTTGATGATTTTATCCCGCATCCAGGCCGCATCAATCGAATTCTTCAAATCCGCTCGAAACGACGCGTCGGTATACCCGTGATCGGATTCCCATTGCGATAATTTATCCGCGCCGCCAAGTTGAGATACCAACGCCTCCACCCTTGACTGTAAAGCGGAATCCGTTATCTCATATCCCGCGGCCTTTGCGCCTTGTTCCAGCAAAACCTGGTCGATCAAATCTTCCAAAACCGCCTTGCTTGCATCCGCGTCTGCGACATTCTTGTTCAAGGCCTGTTGTGAGGATTTATAACGTGCGAGTTCAGCAGTATATTCTGCAACAGTGATGCCTTCACCATTGACCGTTGCAGCCATGGCTTGCGGGGTGGCGGTTGGAAGGTATGGGCGTAGCTGTCGGCTCGAGAGGAGTGGGCGTAGGCTTGGCTCCAGGTAATGAACCGCAGGCAGAAAGACCGAAAGCGAAGAGCAAAGTCAATTAAATCAAAATCCAACGTGGGTGGGAAAACATTCTTCAAATTATACCAATTAAAAAATAATGGGACACAGCGCAACTGTGTCCCATAACGGAGTTGAAAGGTTTAGTAATCCATGCCGCCGCCCGGAGGCATAGGCATAGGTTTTTCCTTTTCGGGAATGTCGGTGACCAATACATCGGTGGTCAGGATCATGGCCGCAATCGAAGAGGCGTTCTCAAGCGCTCCGCGCACAACCTTGACCGGGTCAATAATGCCGGCCTCGATCATGTTGACGTATTCGCTGGTCAAGACATTGTAACCAATGTTCTTGTCCTTCTTCTCAACAGCAGTTCGGCGGACAGTATCAATGATAACTGAGCCATCTTGTCCCGCATTGGAAGCGAGTTTGCGGATTGGAGCTTCGAGTGCTTTTTTCACGATGTTAATGCCGACGCGAATCTCTTCATCGTCTTCATTGGTTTTCAGCATCTTATCCAGCTTGGCAACCGCATTGATGAGAGAGATTTCACCGCCTGGGACGATGCCTTCCTCCACCGCGGCGCGCGCCGCAGAAAGGGCATCTTCCACGCGATGCTTCTTTTCTTTCATTTCGGTCTCGGTCGCCGCGCCGACGCGGATGATGGCAACGCCGCCGCTCAATTTGGCGAGGCGCTCCTGCAATTTCTCCTTGTCGTAATCGCTGGTGCTCTTATCGATCTCAGCGCGGATTTCCTTGATGCGGCCTTCGATGCCGCTCTTGGCGCCTTTGCCGCCGATGATAGTCGTATTCTCCTTATCGGAGACAACTTTCTCGGCGCGGCCAAGATCTTGAATGGTCGCGGTCTCGAGCTTGCGGCCCGTCTCTTCGGAAATCACAGTGCCGCCGGTCAGAGTGGCAATATCCTGCAACATGGCTTTGCGGCGATCACCAAAACCAGGAGCCTTGACAGCGACCACGTTCAACATACCGCGCAATTTGTTCAACACGAGGGTGGCGAGTGCCTCACCATCTATATCTTCTGCAATGATCAGGAGTTCGCGCTTTGCCGAGTTGAACGAGTTTCTCCAACAGCGGAACCACATCCTGCGCGGCGGAAATTTTCTTTTCGTTGATCAGGATGTATGTATCTGCAATAACGGCTTCCATCTGATCCGCGTTGGTGATGAAATAAGATGAAATGTAGCCACGATCGAATTGCATACCTTCGACGAATTCGGTCTCATCGGCCATGGACTTCGACTCTTCCACCGTGATCACGCCGTCCTTGCCAACCTTATCCATCACGTCTGCGATCAGGCCCCCGATTTTTTCATCCGCTGCCGAGTTGGTCGCGACCGAAGCGATTTCTTCTCTCGTGTCAATCTTGACCGACATCTTGCGAAGTTCTTCGACAACTGAGTCGGTGGCAAGCTCAATGCCATGCTTGATGAGCATTGGGTTGTAGCCAGCTTCTAGGGCCTTGAGGCCTTCATTCACGATTGCGTGCGCAAGCACCGTGGACGTCGTTGTGCCGTCACCGGCAATATCGTTGGTTTTGGTCGCGGCCTCCTTAAGGAGCTGCGCGCCCATATTCTCAAATGGATCTTCGAGTTCAATTTCCTTGGCAACGGAAACGCCATCATGCGTGATGGTCGGAGAGCCGAACTTGCGGTCTATCGCCACATTGCGGCCCTTTGGACCGAGCGTCGCACCGACCGCGTTGGCGACCACGTTCATGCCGTTCTTTAGTTTGCGGCGCGCCTCTTCAGAAAAAACAAGTTGCTTTGCAGCCATGGTTCATTACCTCCAGAGTTAAACTTTCGACTACCGCGAGAATATCGCTTTCGCGCAGGATGAGCAGTTTCTTGCCATCCATCTTGATCTCGGTGCCGGAATATTTGGCGAACAATATCTTATCACCGACCTTCACGTCCATCGGAATGCGTTCGCCTTTTTCGTCGCGATCGCCCGGACCGGCCGCCAGGACTTTGCCTTCCTGCGGCTTCTCTTTGGCGGTCTCTGGCAGGATGATCCCGCCCGCAGTGATCTCTTCCTGTTCGATCGGTTCGATAATCACGCGTCCGCCCAGAGGTTTGAGCTTCAGTTTACTTGCCATCTTTGACCTCCTGAAAATTTGTGTTTCGCATATCGGTTCAGTACACAGAACCGGTATCATAAGATTAGCACTCAATAAGAGAGAGTGCTAATCTTATGATACCGAATTCACAAGTTGCCGTCAAGAGGAAAGGCGTTTTTCTAACAAAACTCTGATATGGGTGATTTAGGGAAGCTCAGGCGTTGCTGGATTGGATGTGGGATATGGTGTAGACGTTGCAAATGCTTGAGGTGCAATGGATGTCGGCGTGCTGTTTTGAGTGGTTCCCAGCGATTGGCAGATCTCCTCGCCCGACTGCACGATTCCGGCGATGGTCGGATCGCCTCCATATTTTGTATTGACCTCTTGCAACACGTTCATTGCATCGGGACAATTGTTTGCATCCGGCCTGCTCAATGCGGCTACGATGGAACCATAAGTATAGTAATAAACCTCGGTGCTATCAGATAATGGCAAGCCGGTCACTTGAGTTGGAACATCACTCGTGCCACAGCCGCCGCGTCCATCACAGGATTCCTGAGCCGTGCAGCCTTTGATGGCACATTTCAAAGCTGGGATGGCGCCTTCATAGTTGCGCGACTTTTGATAAATGATTCCGAGTTGTCCGTAAAGGTCGGCGTTGTTGGGTTGGAATTCTATCGCTACTTGAACGTTGCGCGCCGCAATAAAATACTCGCCTTCCTGCGAATAGGTCTTTGCAATCGAAAGATATGGCACAGGGTCTTTAATGCCCAGTTGCTTATTGATCGCGACTGCTTTGGCAAAATACTCCAACGAACTATCAAATAATTGTTTTTGGACGGCATCATTGGGACTGGCGAATCCCAATCTACGATAGTTTGCGCCGGCGCGTAAATATAGGAAGGTCAGATTAGGCGCAATGGCGATGGCCTTGTCGTATTCCTGAATGGCCTCGTTATATTCTCCTTGTGACTCGAGCACATACGCATAGACTCGGTGCACGTCCATCAGGGATGGATCGCGATCCACTGCCTGCTTGATTTCCTGTTCGGCCTGAGTCCACTTCTGTTCATCCACTAAAATCTCAGCATAAAAGGCTAGTGCCAGAGTATTAGTTTTGTCCAATTGTAAGGCGTGGACAGCATCTTCATCCGCTTGAAGAAGATCATCCTGCGCCTGTTTATCTCCAACCAGTGAAGGGTTCGCGTTCCAATCCAAAACAAACGCGCGAACGGCGAAAACTGTGCTGTCGTCAGGTGCGAGCGATACGGCTTTATTCGCGGAGGCAAGTGCCTCTTGCAGGCGCTCGTTCTGCGTCGCGTCGGTGAGAAGGAGTTGTGAAGAATAAGTTTGAATGCGAGCCAACTTGGCCAATAACTCGGCGTTGGAAGGATCAACTTGTGTGCCTTCTTTATACGCGGTGATTGCCGCCTCAAGCTGACCGGCAGTAAATTGTGCATCGCCTTCCAATGCGTAAGATTGTGAAGTGCGTGTAGGCGTTGGAGTTGGCTGGAAGGGAGATTCAATTTTACCGGTCCTCATCTGGATGAGCAACCAGACTCCTCCAAGAAGAAGCAGTGCCCAGAAGAACATACGGTAAACATTGGATTCTGAGCGCCGATTATAAAGCGGGCGACGTGGGGAAAGGTTCATGGCGTGGAGGTGGCAATCGGAATAGGCGTGGAGGTGATTTGAGGAACAGGGGTTGATGTGGTTTCAGGAACAGGTGTTGATGTTACGGCAGACGAAACAGATGTGGGTTTTCCTTTCGCGGAAGTTCCAGGAGTCGGCGCAGGAGGCGATGCGAGATTCTTCTGGCAAATCTGAATGGCGGCCGCGGCCTGCGTCATGGCATTGGCATCCGATGGCACGCGGGATTGAACCAATTGCGCAACTTGCAAAGCTTCGCCACAGCGATTCAGATGAGCAAGCACCAGCGCGTATGTATAATAGTATTCAACGATATGAGTATCCGTCGAGATTTGAATCGGCGTGATCTTATGGCCGTCATCCGTTGTGCCACCATTGATGGTCAGCGATAATTCCTTCACAGCATCCGGCCAATCTACATTGGAATAGTACATGACTCCCAAATTACCGATCAAATTGGGGTCCGCTGGACCCGCCTTCAGCGCACTTTCTGCATATTGCACGGCCTTGGCATACTCACCGACCGTTGCATATGTTCGCGAGATGAGCAGATCGGCTGTAGGGTCTGACGGGTTATCGCCATTGGCTTTGGTAAATTCTTCCACAGCTTGATCGTAGGAACCCAGGGCGCGATAATTAGCTTCCCAATTGAAGATGCACATCTTCGATATTGTCATTGATTGCATCTGCCGCTTGATATTCGCGGATAGACTCTTCGTAGTTGCCTGTGGCTTCGAGAATATAACCGCGGGCGCGGTGCGCCTCGAGGGAATTGGGTGCCAGCGATAGAGCGCTCTTCGACTCGGTGATCGCCGTATTAAGAACATCCGTTGTTGTTCCACTGCCAGTTAGATACTCATCGGTAAGGATTTCCGCGTAATAAGCGTGCGCGTCGGCGTTGTTTGGATCCAATTCCAAGGCATGTTTGACTGCCGCCTCGGCTTCCAGATAATTTCCCTGCCAATCGAGTGCCGAGGCGCGCACCGCATTTGCCTCCGAAAGATTCGGTTTAACAGAAGCGCATCTTCAGCGTTGGTCTGCGCGTCTTTATAATTGCCCGCTAACACCTGGACTTGTGCCAATTCAATATAGATAGATGGATCATTCGGCTTGAGCGCCAGTGCCTGGTTATATGCGTCAATTGCCTGCGAGAGCCTGCCTTGACCAAGAAATCCTTGCGCTTGAGTGATGAATTGCTCCGGCGGAGGTGTGGCGGTGGCTGTGGGCACAAACGGCGATTGATAGGTTGGAATGATAAAACGATCCATATACGTAAAACCGGCGATCAACAAGACGAGAAGACTAATCAGGAACCAGTTCGGTCGCTTCTGTCGCCGATGGTTCATGCTCCATTTACTGCCTCTTAAATACATGCAATCATCTTACCATTCGCAGGGAATCAGCGTCAAGCCGAGACGGTATAAGGTTAATGTTTTCATTAGAATCGGTCGTGCTTTATCAATTGTTTTATCTCAATTCTTTCAAAATCGCGATCGTCTCCTGCTTGCCACCATATCCATTTTCGCCGCCGGGACCAACACAGGATGGACAGCCGTCCTTGCATTCGCATTCGCTGACCAGTTCCAAGGTGCGCACAATTAACTCACTCGTGGATTTCAAACAGTTTTTGGCTGAAGCCGATGCCCGCAGGGACTTGGTCATATAAGAATACAGAAGGAGCGCCGAGAATTGTTCCAGCCGCGTCGGTGTGAACGCCGAGATCGCTTGGATCGCACATCAGGAATAGCGGTGCTAATTAACTCAACGCATAGGATAATCCCGCCATGCCCGAACGAATGCGGACATTCTGTTCGGCTTTGCGATGACAGGATGAACACAGCGTGATGAGATTATCGAGTCGATTGGCTTCAACAGCGGATGTAAATGCTTTGAATGGAATCTTATGATGCACATCATGTTCTCGTCCACTTTCAGGCACGCCGCAAACCTGGCAACGGAATCCGTCACGTTTCCGCACGGCGAGGCGGATGCGTGGCCAATCGAGGCCATAATCGTTCGGGTCATTGGTCCATGTTCCGCTGGCACGCAGACTCTCAATTGTTGTATTGGAAAGTGAGAGCCAATAGCCGGTCGTCTGTAATTCAGTCGGCGGAAGATCGAGTGGCTCTTCGCCGAGATTCTCACGCGTCAGCCAGCGTAATTTCTTAAATCCAACCACTTGCGTGGTCACTTGAATTTCGCCCCAGCCTTTTTCGCCGCCTTTGATTTCGGCTCGTCTCTGATTCGCTAAGAATTTGAATCTCGGTTTCACTTTGCGGCTCGGTATAGTAATCGAGCGCAACCGCGGTAAGCATGGCAATGTTCCTTTCGAGATTCAGTTCATGCACAAAATATTGCTGACCCTCGTGAATATAAATTGCGCGAGGATGAACCATCCAATAGGCGCTGGCAAGATCCACTTCGCCAATGATTTGCGGCGCGCTGTCCGATGTTTCAGTGGTTTGCAAAATAACATTTTCCGGCGAAGCGGTGCGAAGTGAAACGTTCGCGGCCGGATACGAGTCGGACATCCAGAAATATTTTTCCTGCGAGAGATGCGCTTCATTGTTCGACGTAAGAACGTCGAGAAACTCTTTAACATTCATCTGCGTCAAGCAAGCCGAAACTCTCATCTTTTTGAAAAGGCAATTCAAACATGGCGCAACGCAGATGGTTTAGAAGGATCAATAAATGGTCGGGATTGATCAGGCCTTGCTCCGGCGATTGACCGAAGAAATAATCGGGATGATGAGCTAGGAATTGATCGAGCGGATTCGCAGATGCTACGAGCACGGATAATGCGGGTGTTTCGCCGCGTCCTGCCCGACCCGATTGCTGGTAGACGCTTGCGATGGAGCCTGGATATCCGACAAGCACCGCCGCGTCCAAGCCGCCGATATCAATACCCAATTCCAATGCATTCGTCGCAACGACGGCCTTGACCGTTCCATTGCGTAAACCTTTTTCGATTTCGCGGCGCTGGCTTGGCAGATAACCTGAACGATAGCCGCGTATTGCCCTCTCACTCCCAGCCTCTCTCTGTATTGGGGGAGGGGCGCACTGCGTGAGTGAAGATTGTTGCAAATACGTCAATATCATTTCCACGCTTCGCCGCGAGCGCGCGAACACCACCGATTGAATATTATTTGCAAGCAAATCTTGTGTGAGCCGAACGCTTTCCATCATTGAACTTTTTCGCAAACCGAGGGATTCGTCAATAACGGGCGGGTTATAAAGAAGGAAATGTCTTTCGCCGCGCGAGGAGCCATCCTGATCAATCAACTCGATGGATGATTCGATCAATCGCTGGGCGAGTTCTTTGGGATTGCCAATGGTGGCAGAGGTGAGGATGAATTGTGGCGCGGCGCCATAAAAATTTGCAACGCGTTTGAGTCGGCGAATGACATTGGCAACGTGCGAGCCAAATATCCCGCGATACGTATGCATTTCATCAATCACCACAAAGCGCAGGTTGTGGAAGAAGTCCGACCAATTAGTGTGATGTGGAAGAATTCCAGTATGTAACATATCGGGGTTGCTAAAGATGATGCTTGCATTCTTACGGATGGAGGCGCGTTGCGATTGAGGCGTATCACCATCATAGATTTTGGATTGTAGATTTTTGATTGAAGATTGCAACTGGTGAAGTGCTGAGAGTTGATCCTGTGCCAGTGCTTTTGTCGGAAAAAGATATAAAGCGCGGGCGTCTGTGTTGGTGAGCAACGACGCGATGATTGGCAGGTTGTAAGCTAGTGTCTTGCCGCTGGCAGTGCCTGTGGCGAGAACGATATTCACTCCATTGCGGATGTAGGTCCAAGCCTCCAATTGATGACTGTAGAGAGAATCAATTCTACGCTTGGGATAACGCATCTCGCAGCGCGTCCGGTAAATCGTCTGGGAAAGGATGCGTGTTTGCAGAGCGAGGAGGAGTTGTCTGCCAGATGGAAAAATTCGGCGCTGTTTCTGGATCAGTGCGCCAATGTCGAATAAGTGAATCAAGAGACATTAATGCCTAAGTTAAATCCGCATGATACAATTTTCAATATGAAGTGGACGCAAAAAAGAAAACTTGTAGTGTTGATGACTTTCCACATGCTCTGGGGATTGGTCCTGTGGTTTAGTATATCAAAATATGGATTGGGGATTTCCACCGATTCGATGCAACTTTTATTTTCCGCTCTAAATTTATCGCAGGGCAAAGGACTATATTCATTTGATGGCAGTTTTGTTTCGTTATGGCCGCCGCTCTATCCCATGCTTTTAGCGTTTGATTCACCTTGTCACACGATTCGATCCATTTGTTTCAGCCACCATTTTGCAGGTCGCTGGCTTTTATTGGAATTTCAATTTGTCTTTCGATTCTCTTTCTGAAAATCTTTCCTGAAGACTTTTTACTTGCCTTGGCAGCCAATATTCTTTCGGATATTGGCGTGGTCGTTCTGACCTCCTTCGATGGCGTTGGCTCGGACTATATCCATCTTTTCCTTGTCATCGTTTCCATACTGCTTACCGGCTTATTACATTGAAACCAAATCAGTGCGCATCCTTTGCCGGTGATGGTTTTTGTTGGAATGCTGGCGATGCTTCAGCGCTACGTGGGTCTGGCAGTCATCGCAACGGGCCTTGTGGCAATCTTCTTTATTGACAAGCAAAGCTGGCATCAACGGATGGTGTGCAGTGCGTTAATGACGTTAGCAATTTTGCCAACAGCCCTATGGCTCTTCGTTACTTCTGGGTCGATCGGCTGGCGCCCACCAGAAAATCTCACTGATAACTTTTAGATGGTTCTCCCTGTCAGTTTTGCAATGGTTCTTTCCCATCGGTTCGAAGCAGCCCCATCTATGGCTTTATATTTCTCTTCTATGGTTATTCATCGGAGCGATGATCTTTTTCTTGTTTTACTGCTCGCGGCAATATAAAAATTTTTCACCCTATGCGATTTCCGTTCTGGTTTATGGATTGCTTTATTTATTGGTCCTGTTCGGATCAGCTTCAATCGCTTACTTCAATAAATTGAACGGACGCTTTTTGCTCCCTTTCTTTATTCCCTTCATCACGCTTCTGGTCATGACGATGGACCTCTTGCTGCGCTTCATCCATGAACGTGGCTTACAGATATTACGCCGCGTCACGGCGATTGGATTAGCCGGTGGGTTGATTGTGATTGGGATTGGCCTTCTGCGAATCACGATTCCCATTGGGCTGCAATCTCATATAGATGGCAATAACGATTTTAACAGTCGCGCCTGGCATGAGAATAGTGTGATGAATTATTGGCTGGCACATGAGCCGCAGGGAAACTATCTTTTATTCAGCAATTACCCGGATGGAATTGCATTCTATACATGGCATACCTGCTACAACAGCCCTGCCGAGTATTCAGGGCCCTATGGGAAAATCAAGTTTCCAGTGACCGATTATTCATCGGAGTTATTTTCATCCGGCCTTGATGTTTATTTGATCTGGATCGAACCCAACATATATACTCGTATTATTACAAGGCCCAGGACCTAAGCTCTATTGCACAGGTCGAGCCACTCTTTGTAAGCCAGGACGGTGGCATCTATCGTCTGATACCAAAGGAAAATCCCTGATAACTGCTTCATGGTGATTCTCTGGTTTGTTCCTTGACTTTAGCCTTGCTGGAATTGATCATGCGAAACGCCCATACTCCCAATAGCAATGGCAACCAGAACGTTACGGCGCGATACGCAAGCGTGATTAGAATCGCTGAACTCCATGTAACTCTCGACGAATGAAGCGCCAATGCCATCACCCCTTCCACTACGCCGATACCGGAAGGAGTCGGCGAAACGATGAGGAATAAAAAGCCGATGGAAAATCCGCCGATGATGGTCCCGAGACGGAACGGAATATTGAAAGATA
Organism: uncultured Chloroflexia bacterium; assembly: GCA_963752775.1. Taxonomy (GTDB): domain Bacteria; phylum Chloroflexota; class Anaerolineae; order Anaerolineales; family Villigracilaceae; genus Fen-1038. Next base: position 103,963 of record CAVVZL010000017.1, on the reverse strand, counting down.
GAAACGCACAGGTCAGTACACACATCAGCAATATCTTTCCAAACAACGAAAGCAACAGAGGCGGAATCAGACTGGTTGGCTTTTTAGGGAGCGCCGACAGACCTTCAGCGATTTCAGATGCAAAGGTGTGAGCGCGCGCCTCGCTCAGATACTCGCGGCGCAGGAAAGGTCTCACAATGAAATTGATCATCCGCGCCAATCTTGCCAACACATTGCCCAAAGTTTTCGCGGAGCGGTAACCGAGATAAAGGAATAGACGCAATCCCGCAGGCAATCGCTAAAAGGGTTAGCGACGCGGCAATATCTCCATCGCTCAGACGATTGCGGCGCGCTAGAATGATCGTCCCGAAAGCCAGGACGAATAAGAATGCCGCTTCGTCAATGAGCAGATAGAGCGCACCTGCCACGGTCACTTTGCCGGAGGATTGCCCGCGGCGCTGGCCATCGTTGATGAATAATGCCATTCCCCCGACTCCCGCGCTGGTTGTGACCACGTTGACGAAGTTCGCCGCAACTGCTAACAACATCATGTGACGGCGGCTTTCTTTGAGACCGAGCAAATTATAAATGGATTGGTAGGTCAAGCCGACAACAGCAAACCACAGTGACTTGAATTATCAAGGCAATGGCGAGATACCAGGGATTGGCGCGTTGGATGGTGGTAAAAATCTGTTGAAGCTCTGAGAAGTAGATGATAACAAATGTGACCCCAAGGAGCATGAATCACCACCAAGATAAGTTTTCGCATGTGAGGCAGGATTATAACAAAACATCCGCAGAATATTCTGCGGATATTTTGACTTCGATTTAGGTCGGGATGAAGCGGATCTAACTTCGCCGCCGACCGCCCAATCCACTGACCATACTCACAAAGTAGAGCAATTGCAACAAGGCCGATGCAAGTCCCGCGACATATGTCAGCGCCGCGGCGTTGAGCACATTGTTGACACCTCTGATTTCATCCTGACCAGCGATGATGCCGGTCTCGGCCAAAAGTCGTTTGGCGCGCGCCGATGCGTTCAATTCCACGGGCAGGGTTGCCAGCGCAAATATTGCGCCGCCTGAAAAGACCAATACGCCCAGCCATGCGATTTGGATGCCCATTGATGATGCATTCATCATGGTTGCCAAAACGATGCCGGCCATGATCATGATCCATCCGAGCCACGAGCCGATATTGACGGCGGGTACAAGCGCGGCGCGGAATCGCAAGGGAAAATAATCTTCCGCATCTTGCATGGCATGACCGAGTTCATGCGCTGCCACCGCCACTGCCGCCACTGAAGGAACATTGGCAACAGTTTGGGAAAGATTCAAAACCTTGGTGCGCGGATCATAGTTATCCGTCAATTCACCGCGGATGCCTTGAATTTGCACGCCGTATAATCCGCCGCTCGAGATCAGACGTTGGGCGGCTTGCGCACCGGTCAGGCCACTGCGCACGCGGACGCGGCCCCACTTGCTATAAGAAGACTTTACATACCATGAGGTCAGCATCATCAAGATGAAAGCTGGCGCCATGAAGCATAGATAGGTTGGATCAAAGAAAAACATTTTTACCTCACCACCCTGCCAAGGTTTCAAAGCCTCCGCAGGGATTTTCAAATTATGGAATTGGAGTTGGCGTCGCCGTTGGCATGGAAGTCGGAATCGGCGCCCCGTTGATCATGTCCAGTAGCGTTTGAGAAGCCGCATCCAGTTGCGGGTCGAGCCCGGCATTGATATCTGCCGCCGTCATCGGAACATATACATCCGGCGTCAGACCTTTCTTGTCAATAAGTGTGCCTTTCGGAGTCAGCCAGTGCGCGATGGTAATTGCCACGGCACCTTCATTATTTGATAACGGAACACGGATCTGCACGGAACCTTTGCCGTACGAAACCACGCCGACTAGTTTGGCACGCCCATCGTCCTGCAACGCGCCCGCTGTAATTTCCGAAGCCGAGGCGCTATTGCTATTGATCAGCACCACCATTGGAATCTTGAGTTGCCAACCCGCCAGACATGGCATCATATTCCTTTTTGCTTCCATCGCTGGATTGCTCATAAACCACTGGACCGTGATCCACGAATTGCGAAACTACTTCCACTGCGGTGTTCAAATACCCACCGGGGTTATCGCGCAGGTCAAGGATGAGTCCCTTTGGGGTTCTGCGCCAGTAACGTGGTCAGCGTGGTCTTCAACTCGTCCGTAGTGGTCTCACCGAAGTCGGTGATTTGAATGTACGCGATGCCATTGTTCAGCATCTTTCCGCTCACGCTTGGAACATTGATCTTGGCCCGCACGATATCGAATTGGAGCGGCGCGGATTGACCGGGCCGATGGACGGTCAAATGAACCGTCGTTCCTGCCGGACCGATCACCTTTGACCGCACTTGTTCCGGATTGACGCCGGTCATATCCACGCCATCCACCGCGATGATTTGATCGCCTGCCATCAATCCGGCTTTCTCGGCGGGAGAGCCGGCGATGGGCTTGGTAATGGTGAGACACGGTTCCACTGGTGTCCACGTATGCGCCGATGCCTTCAAATGAACCGGAAAGCTCATTCGTCGCGTCCTTATATACTTGCGGATCCATATATTCGCTATGCGGATCGCCGAGCGATTGCACCATTCCAGTAATGGCGCCTTCCAACAGTTTGGTGTTATCCACCGGCTGATCCACATAATCGGTATGAATGATCTGCCATGCGTCCCAAAACGGTTTGAATAACGTCTGCAGATCCTGCGGCGTTGACGACTGCGCTTCCGGCGAGACGGTGGGAATACCGGGCAGAGATGCAGGTAAGGAGCTGTTAAGCGGGAACATATGTCCCACAACGAATCCGCCTGAAAAGCCGCCCAGCAAAAGCGCGACACCGATCAAGACGAACAGAACAACCTTTAAGATTTTTGCCACAAAATCCTCCATTTCCTTTTTATCTTGGATAAACCATATCATGCCGGGATTAAAAGATGATGAAACCCGTATTGAGAAATTATATAAAGACTATAAATGGTTTGTAAAAATCAATCCTTTTTCTTTGATATTTCCTGCACGCGCCGGTGAAATTCATGAACGACTCCCATTTAAGAGCGCAGGTAATTGACTCCAATCGGTGAAGGCCGCGTCCATATCCGGACTGAGGGCGGCTGCGCCGAGTGGCTCGGACTGCAGAACCATAAAGGATTGCGTACAAGCCGAATTCTTTCGCGGCGCGTGTCGTATGCGGCAGATCGTCAATCATCACGCACTTTGATGGATCGCTTTCGCCGGCAACGTTCAACGCGATCTGGAAGGCTTCGCGGCTAGGCTTGCAATATGGATCCACGCGGTTCACATCCACGATGTCCACAAAATATTCTTCGATCTGCAGTTGGCGAAGGACGCGTCGGGCGTGAGGCACATCCGCGTTGGTGAAGATCAGGTTGCGGGTCGGGAGAGAAGCGAGCACTTTTTGCTGAATTGGATCGGGATGCAGATAATCCTTCAAGGGCAGATCATGAACATAGGCCAGAAAATCCTGAACATCCACGTTGTGTTTCGCCTGCAAGCCGCGCAAAGTGGTTCCGTATTCGCGAAAATATTTTTCGCGCAAGCGCGGGATTTCAGCGAGCGGGATGCCCATACGCTCGCCCATGTAGGAATTCATGCGTTCCTTGATGGCCGGCCACAGCCCGCTGGATGATGGATAGAGCGTGTCATCGAGATCGAAGAAGATGGTTGTAAAACGCATTCGGCAATTATAATTGCGATATGCCCATTCGACTGTTGTCTTCCGAAGTTGCTTCGCAAATCGCCGCCGGTGAAGTCATCGAACGACCGGCCTCGGTGGTCAAAGAGTTGATGGAGAACGCGCTCGACGCGGGGCGAAAAGTATTTCGATCTCGATTGCGGAAGCGGGACGCAAATTGATTGAAGTCGTCGGATGATGGAACCGGCATAGCCTCCGATGAATTAGCGCTTGCCGTTTCGCGTCATGCGACCTCGAAGCTGGCGCGCGCCGATGATCTTTTCCACATCTCGACGCTTGGATTCCGCGGCGAGGCGCTGGCTTCAATTGGATCGGTCTCGCGCATGACGATCACGTCGAAGGTGGCGCAATCGGATGCAGGTGCGCGCATCAAAGTCGAGGGCGGACGCGAAGGCAAAGTCGAATCAGTCGGCGTGCCGACCGGAACGGTCGTGCGCGTCGAGGATTTATTCCATAACGTCCCAGCGCGCTTGAAGTTCTTGAAGACCGATGTCACCGAACGCCGCGCCATTGACGCCTTGATCACGCGGTATGCGCTGGCATATCCGAATGTGCGATTCAAATTATCCGAAGGTAACAATGTCACATTGCAAACATCGGGCGATGGCGACCGCCGCGCGATATTGGCCGTGTTGTATGGCGTGGAGGTTGCAAAGCAATTACTGGAGATCAATGCCGAGGAAGAAGGTATTCGATTAAACGGTTACACCAGTCCCACCGCGCTGAACGCGTTCGAATCGCAAAGACATCACCTTCTTTGTCAATGGACGCTGGGTGCAAGATACATCCATTGACCACTGCCTTGATTCAAGCCTATCACACATTGTTGATGGTAGGACGTTATCCGATGGGCGCGGTGTTCATTGAGATCGCGCCCGAAGAAGTGGATGTGAATGTTCATCCCGCCAAAGCCGAAGTGCGATTTAGAAATCAGGATAAAGTGTTTGGCTTTGTTCAACGTGCGGTGCGGCGTGGCTTGTTGGCTTATTCGCCGGTTCCGCAAGTTGCGCCAAGCTTGTGGGGAACGCGGAGCGATGTCTACAAAACAAGTTGGATTGGATTGGACGATTGCGCATGATAAATTTGGCAGTTGAAAATGGACAGTCGAGGGTTGAAAGCGAAAAGCAATCAACCATCAATCCCCAACTGTCAACCACCAACCAAATTCCTTTGCTCAGACTTATCGGTCAGATCGGCGCGACATATCTTGTTGCCGAAGGCCCCGATGGACTTTATTTGATTGACCAACATGCCGCACATGAACGTGTGTTGTTTGAAAAGCTCATGGCTCAACATGATCAGAAAAAAATTCCTTCTCAATCCTTGCTAACACCGGCGGTCGTTACACTTCCGCCGCAATCTGCGAAACGCATTGGAATCCCAATTATCAGTTCTCGGTCAATTTGGTTTTGAAGTCGAAGAATTCGGAACAAATACGTTTCAAGTCCGTGCCATGCCGAGTTTGTTCGCAGGCAGTGATCCGTCTGCCGCATTGCGCGCCATCGTCGAAGATTTTGAGGAAGACGAATTACCGCTGCAAAATGAAATCGAAAAGAAACTAGCGGCGCGCGTCTGCAAACGGATGGCGGTCAAAGGCGGGCAAACACTGTCACTTGAAGAACAACGCGCCTTGCTTTCAGATTTGGAGCGTTGCGATTCACCACGCACTTGTCCGCACGGCAGACCAACGATGATTCATCTATCGGTTGAAATGTTAGAACGACAATTCGGTCGCAAAGGCGCACGGTAATTATGCCAGTTGATTACCAGCAAATTCATGCTCGCATCAAAGAAATCGGCGCGGGCGCTCGTGAGCGGCGCAAGACGCTGGATGATAGAAGAAAAAAAGCGCGCGATCTGCTGTTAGCCAATTCTGATAAATTGGATTTCCTGCGCGCCAAAGTGAATTCCGCCAAGGCGGTGGATGCGAACATCCGATGCGCATACCCGCTTAATGAGTCACTCACTTCACACTACCCACTGTCGGCTTCCGCTAAAGATGTGACCATCATCGCAGCTGATGGATCACAGATTAATCCAGATCGTCACGCGGCAGTCCAGTTCTGTTTGATCAATGTCGGCGCAATTGTGATGAGGTTGAACTCCGGTCAATCGCCCGAAATTTACACCAACACTGAACTTTTCTATGGTGATGAACTGGAAGAGTATAAACTAACAAACGAAGGCTCTATTGCATTGCGCAGGGATTTAGATGAGCGTGTCGCAATTGATGATATTTCAAAAGACTTGAAAGGTTCAATTCTCAACTTTATCGATGGGACGATGGAAATCTGGGGTGCAAAGGACATTGAAGATGCGAAAGCCTATGAACGCTCAGTTCAATCGTATCTAACTATTCTCTCAAGATTGCAATCACGCGGTATTGCAACTGCTGGTTATGTGGACAAACCATCCGCGAATTTAGTCGTTCGATTGCTGGAAATGGTAATGGCGCTGCCCAAAGAATTGGAAAATCTACGAGATTATCATTCGTTGGAGGGTACGACGGATCTTTGGTTGTTCGGTGATCAAAATGACGACTTTCAGTTATTGAAACCCGGCGAGCGCTCTGCAGTCTTTGGACTTCAATCTGGTTCTGAAAAATACTACAAGGGTGCTTTGTCTCTGCATTTCTTTTATTTGAATGTCAGCGGCAGCGAAAGGCATCCGCAAATTGCCCGCGTCGAAGTCCCGAAATGGCTTACAGAAGATAAAGAGAAATTGGATTTGGTGCAGTCCGTACTTCTTGAACAATGCGGCATGTTGGGTAGCAGGCCGTATCCATACGTGCTTAATCGTGCACATGAAATTGCCGTGGTTAAGCAGGAAGAAAAACAACAAATTGAACAAATGCTTGCCATAGAACTCCGCAGGAACCGCGAGCAAGTTGGCAATGCTTCTAACAAGCAGGGCGGAAAAAATTCTCTTGCCAGCGGTAGAAAGAGGTATGGAAAATGACAACTATCGAAATCGGACGATTACTGCGGGCAGGCACGACCGGCTTTATCGCAGGATGCCGCGTCAATCAATTAGATGCGCCTGCCTTTGGTGCATTGGTGCGCGCACCATTGAGTGAAAGCTATCAAGTGTATGGCTTGATTTATGATATTCACATTGACGATGATGGCTTGGTGCGTCAACTCGTCACGGCGGATAACGTCAGCGAGGAAGTGATGCGCGATAACCGCGAGCGCCGCATAGTGCCGGTTGAGATGTCGGTTTTGTCGGTGGGATATGAAGCAGATGGAAAAATTGTCCATCTGCTTCCGCCGCGTCCGCCGCTGAGTTTGGATGTAATCTATTTATGCGATGAGAAAGATGTCGACCCGATTTACCAATGTTGGAAGGTTTGGATATTTCCGTCACGTTCTGCAGAATCAGGATATTCCTGTCGGTGAAGTGTTGGCCGCGCATATCCAACAAGCGGGCAACGCACACGGACAAGGTGGCGAGAAGTGGAAAGAGCAGGCAACGCAAGAATTGATTACATTGCTGCGCGATGATTATCCTTCGTTGATGTCTGTGCTGGGTGCGTTGAGCGAGATTGCATAAAGAATATATGTCTGAAAAAAATCGGTTTTGGAGTTCGCTTCCGATCATCGCATTTGCAACGATTGCACTGGCAGGTCTCGCCTATCTGGGCGGTTATACACGTTTCATGGCGGATGATTACTGCTCCGCCTATTACGCAGTTCGATTTGGTCTGCTCCGCTCGATCTGGTATTGGTATATCAACTGGAGCGGACGGTACACCGCCTTCGCCTTTGACTGGCTGATATTGACCAAAGCCCTCGGGCCTTATGGCGCTCATTTGGTTCCGCCCATCGCTATAGCGACCTGGTTGATTGCGACGAGCGCCGCCGTTTACATCAGTCTCAAAGCGATTGCCCCGCGTTCAGCCATCATGTGCGTTGCGATTGCAATCAGCGCCAGTTATGTTCTGGCCGTGATCGTGCTGAGTCCGGATATCGCGCAATCTTATTTCTGGCTGAACGGAATGCGTTCGTATTCGTTACCTTTAGTGGTGATGAGCATCTATGCCTTCCTGTTCGTATGGCTTGTGCCGCGTTTGAAATCTGTTGGAGCGATTCGGTTAACTTGCGTCATTGCTTTTGGCATGACCTTTGCTAATGGTGGCTTTAGCGAAACGATGGCGGCGCTTCAGCCTGTGATGCTAATCTTTATAACCGGCCTGCAGTGGCTCTCGAATGATAGAAAGACTGATGCCGCTTTCAAAATTCTAGCGGCCGCAACGCTCGGAGCGCTGCTCTCGATGATTATAGTAGCGCTGGCACCGGGCAATGTTCTTCGAAAGGCACAACTGCCTCCATCGCCCGGCCTGATAAAGTGGATGGAAATTTCCATCGGAGCTTATCTTTCTTTTCTTCAAGATATTCTCATCTCGCCGCAAAAAATCACCGCTCTGCTCGGTGCGATCTTGGTCAGTGCATGGGCCGGGACAGACTACAAAAATCAGTTTAGGTTGCGGTTGTGGACAGTTCCGGCCCAAATCGTGGGTGGATTAATTTTGTCTTTTATCTGCGTTCCCCCAGCGGTGTATGGTTATGCTGCGCCGCCGCCGCCGCGGACGCTGAGCATCGCGGCTTTTGCGCTTGTGGCTTTCTGGATGGTTGCCAGTTTTCTCATCGGTAGTTTGCTGGCACGTACCTCGCGTTCTTCTGTCCGAATGGTAGTTATACTGATTATTCTAGCAACCGTATTGATTGGTGTCTCCTCTGTTTTGACGATGATTTATGTAAATCAAAATCGAGGCGACTATATCGCCTTCGCCCAGAAATGGGACGCCGTGGATGCACAGATTCTACGAGCGCGTGCAGCCCATCAGCCGTCTGTAAATATTCCGGCGATGGGCAATTGGGCAGCATTGGATCGTCCGAATGACCATCCGAAGTTTTGGGCGACGGCTTGTTATTCAGAATACTATCGCATTCAAGTCTATGGCCCGCCGTATTAAAGCTGAAATCGTTAAACACCACGGACATAAAGGACACGAAGTTTTATGACAGGACAAAAAAAGATTTATCCGCTGAATTCCAGCCGAGACTGAACGTGTTGGAAAAACAGTTTTGGATGCTGCATTCAAAGTCCATTCTGTTTTAGGAGCAGGCTTGCTCGAATCAGTTTATGAAATCGCGATGAAATATGTGCTTGAAAAATCGGGAGTTGCCCTGGAACAGAAGTTTAGCTCCCTATTATTTTTGAAGGCGTGAAGCTTGAATCAGGATTACGTCTTTATATGTTGGTGAAAAAATGTGTAATTATGGAACTTAAATCAGTCGAAGCAATAAATCCGTTCTGTGGAGTGCAACTCATGACCTATCTTTGTCCAAACGGAGTTCGACTTGGTTTTCTCATAAAGGTTAACGTGCCGCATCTGAAAGACGGGATCAACCGCATGGTTGTTTGATTACCTTTGAGTCCTTCGTGTCCTTTGTGTTTAAGGAGTTTTTATGACTGAAAATAAAAAACCAATCGGCTACATCATCGGCGGTGGATTGAAGGAATCGTTCAAGGCACGATTGACGGTTCCCGCACAAGAGGTGCAGGAAGGCGCGTTCGTCGTCATTGAAAATTCTAACTGGCGATATTACGGCCTGGTCACGGATATTCAACTTGGCGCAACTGACCCGCGCTTTGCGGATGAACAGACCGAAGCACGCTTGCCGGCTTCGATTGCGAAAGCACTTCATGGTCAAACGCTTTATACGAATCTTGAAATCCTACCGGCTTTGATGCAGGATATCGGACCCGATCCGCTGTTGGCGGAGTATAAAAAATGGCGGCAGGAAAACCCTGAAGACCCGAAGGCGCTTCCAGTCAAGACTGTTCCGCCGCATCATTCATCGGTTGAAATGGCACGACCAGAACATATCGCGGGCATCTTTGGCGAGCCGAGCGATAAAAACTTCATCATTGGTACCACGCGCGAACAGGGACATCCCGTGTGCGTCGACCTGGAGAAATTCGTCCAGCGCTCATCAGGCATATTCGGGGCGACCGGAACCGGTAAATCTTTTTTGACACGCGTTGTGTTAGCCGGACTGATGCACTATGGCAAATCATCGGTGCTGGTGTTTGACATGCACAACGAATATGGCTTCGACGACACGGCTTCGGATACGGGCATGCGCGTGACGGGATTGAAGACCAAGTTTGCATCGAAGGTACGCGTGGTGGGACTCGGAGGCGGAGCAAAGATCCGAGGCGCCACGCCCGATTTCAACTTGGAGATTTCCGAGAGCGATATCGCTACATCTGATATCGAATTGCTGAGTCGCGAATTGGATTTGAAAGAAACAACAGCAACAACTCTTGATGCATTATGGAATTCATTCAAACGAGATTGGTTCAGCGAATTCAAAGCAATGACTCAGGAAGTCATCACTACTGGCGATGGCAAAAAGGTTCCAGCGAACGGAAGCGTGGCGGCGTGGGCGAATGCCAATGGAGTCAATGTGATGGCGGCGGAGGCGCTGCATAATAAACTGCGACGACTTTTCAACAAGGAATATATTGTTTCCAAGCCCGCCGCAGACTCGATCAAGGAGATTGTCAGCGCACTCGAAAGCGGACAGCATGTAGTGTTGTCGTTCGGCGAGTTCGAGACCGATTTGGATTATCTGTTTGTCTCCAACTTGTTGACGCGGTGCATCCGTGAGGCGTGGGAAAAGAAAACCAACGCCTATCGTTCGACAGGCACAGGAGAACCGAAGCAGTTGGTCATCGTGATCGAAGAAGCGCACAAGTTGTTGAACCGCGAGATGGCAGCGCAGACCACGTTCGCCACCATCGCACGTGAACTACGGAAATATTACGTCACGTTATTAGTGATCGACCAGCGCCCGTCGCAGATCTACGATGAGGTCATGTCGCAGTTGGGGACTCGCATCAGCGGCTGGCTCGGTGACGAGGACGACATCCATGCCGTGCTATCGGGACTTTCAGGACGCGAGGCTTTGCGGGGCATGCTGGCGCGGCTGCAACCGAAGGAGGAAGTGCTGCTGTTGGGCTGGGGGGTCCCCATGCCGCTGCCAGTGAAGTCAAGAAGATACGATGATGAGTTCTGGAAGGAACTGCTCGGCGGAACCGGTAAGAGAACCAAGGATCAAAGCCTGAAGGAGCTGGGATTTTAACTTGTTCGAGGATTGGGAGGCTAACTAGTTTGCCCATTTTTGATTGTGTATAAGCTATACTAGGCCTGCTGAAAAGAAATTATGGGCAACTCTGCAATTCTTGCGTGAAGATCAAGTCCGCAGCCATTATCAGGAAATACACACTACGACTATGAGGTCCTCATGAAACTCTTTGTCCCCGGTCGCATCTGCTTGCTTGGCGAACATTCCGATTGGGCCGGCGGTTATCGCCGCATTAATGCCGATATCGAAAAAGGTTACAGCCTAATTACCGGAACCGACCAGGGTATCTATGCCGAGGTTTCCCCACATCCCACCTCCCTGATCCTGACTTCGGTCACGCCTGACGGTCAACGCCAGGGACCATACGAAATCCCGATGGAACCAAAGACCCTGATGGAAGAGGCGCAAAAAGGGGGCTTCTGGAGCTATATTGCCGGTGTTGCCTACCAGGCACTCATCAATTACCATGTGCGGGGACTTGTGATCGACAATTTCAAGACCGACTTGCCCATCAAAAAAGGGTTGTCCTCTTCGGCAGCGATTTGCGTGCTCGCGGCACGCGCTTTCAATCGCGTGTACGATCTGAAGCTAACCGTGCGCGGCGAGATGGAAATGGCCTACCAAGGCGAGATCACCACACCATCGCGCTGTGGACGTCTCGATCAGGGCTGCGCCTTCGGCAACCGTCCAGTGTTAATGACCTTCGATGGCGACCGCCTAGAGACCGAAGAATTGCGCGTCAACGAACCGCTCTATTTCGTCATCGTGGATTTGCAAGCCAGAAAAGACACGATGGAAATCCTTAACCGTCTGAACCACTGCTACCCATTCGCCGAAAACGAGGTGGAGCGCGGCGTACAGGAACTTCTTGGTCCTATTAACAAGCGCATTGTAGAGCAGGCAATGGATGCCCTGCAAAAAGTGGATGCAGAACGCCTAGGGGCATTGATGACCGAAGCGCAGGCCTTCTTCGACCGTTACGCCATGCCGGCCTGCCCCGAAGAACTGACTTCGCCTGTGCTTCATCGAATTCTCGAATACGAAGCGCTCAAGCCGCACGTGTGGGGTGGCAAGGGCGTTGGCTCACAAGGCGATGGCACAGCCCAGTTCATTTGCCGTTCGGAAAGTGACCAGCAGGCTGCGGTCGAAATTCTGCGACGCGACCTGGGTATGCCCAGTTACAAACTGACGATCACGCCACAACAGCAGGTGCGCAAGGCGGTTGTCCCGGCAGCTGGATTCGGCACACGCTTATTCCCTGCCAGCAAGGCCACCAAAAAGGAACTCTTTCCGATTATCGATCGCGATGGCATTGCCAAGCCGGCCATCCTGCTGATCGTCGAAGAAGCGCTGGAAGCAGGCATCGAAGAGGTGATCTTGGTTGTGCAGGAAAATGACCTCGATGAGTTCAAGTCTTTCTTCAACGAGCAAGTCACCATCGAAAACTACAACAAACTGCCGCGTCATTTTCAGGAGTATTCGCGGCATATCCTCGACATTGGCCGTCACGTAAAATTCATCGTCCAGACGGCACAGGAGGGGTTCGGTCACGCGGTCTATGCGGCGCAAGAATCCATAGGCAATGAACCATTCCTGTTGATGTTAGGCGATCACCTATATCGTTCCACTAGTGATATCTCCTGTGCCCGCCAATTGCTGGATGCCTACCAACGGCATGGTACCAGCATTCTCGGCCTGCGCCTGACTCCAGAGACCCAAATCGGCAACTTCGGCACAGTCACGGGTGTGTGGGTCAAGAACGAAACTATCCTCAACATCACCGAGTTTGCAGAAAAGCCCAACCTCGATTATGCCCGGACCAATCTGCGTGTTCCCGGCTTGTCCCAAGGCGAATACCTGACCGTATTCGGCCAATACATCATCAAGCCTCAGCTGTTCGATTACTTCCGCGAACATATCGAAAACAACGTGCGGGAAAACGGTGAATTTCAGCTTACATCCGCCCTGGACCGTCTGCGCCAGGAAGACGGCTTTCTTGGCCTGATGATTCAAGGCAAGCGTTATGATATCGGTCTGCCACAATATTATTTGGAAACATTACAAACTTTCAGCCAACCGTAACAACTCCTGATATAGGAGCATATAGGATGGTTTTAGGCTGGAAATAGGATGATCACGAGCAGGGCGGGCATACGCTGTGGCAGGTGCCGAATAGGAGAAGGAAGCCGCTAAAAAGGGCCAGAGTCCATTCGATTAAAATAAAAAAGTCAAAGCCATCAGGCCTCTTTTGGTTTTGGGTAAATCTTTAATCACGCCCAAGTTCATTTAGATTGGGAAAGCAGGTTCATATCTTGTGGTCGTGCTGTTCATTCATCGCAATACGGTCACTTGACCACGGGGCGAAGGGTGCCATCACCAACTTGCATAATTCAATTAACGCTCGGTCATAGTTTACGCGCCAGCCGGCAAAGTCTTTCCAAGCCTGTTCCCGATCCGCCTTAATGGGTAATCCGGCTACAGCGAGTTTTGAAAGCGCCTCATCGAACTCTGCCCGGCTGATGCTGATGGGGTCGTCTGGAAAGTGTGGGCTGTGTGGAAGCGGGATGTCGAATGAATGAGTAATTTCATGGAGCGACAAATAGCCGGCGCGGATACATAACGCGGCTGACGGTTCATACGGCACGTCCACTGCGGAGAGGCTCAAAGAAGCGGCGTCCAACACCGTCCCAGCCGCAGTAACCCATGAGACCTCCGAACGCGGGGAACGGAAGAAGACCAGCGCCGCAAGCGTCGAATGGCTTTCCTCGATATCCGCAAACCAACCTTCCCAGGTGCGCCAGTAATCGGCGAGCTGCTCCAGTCCCTGGATGCGATTGAATCGCAACAGCATCTCCAGCGCCGAGGGCGGAGAACCGGCACGCACTTCGAGCATATTGACCGCCTGCTCACGCCGAGAAAACGCGGCATACATGGTGGGAAGATAGGCGATCAACAACGCCACCATGATCAACCCGAGCATGGCTTCTGAAAGAGCAAGGGCAGACATCCAAAACCCATGCGGCGGGGCAAACCCCAGCGTGAATAGCGATGAACCGCTCAGTTGCAATGCGCTGATGAAAGTGCCGACGCCCAACGCCCAATACATGGCAGCATAGCCCAGTGCGATCAGCAGATACCAGACGGGCAGAAGCAGCATCAGACCGATGGGCGCGTAATAAGCCATGATCGCGTCACGGCGGCGATAGGTCTTGACGAAGTGAAAGATGAAATTAAATGCTTTGCGCAACAGACGCAGGACCAAATAGTTCAGAAAACTGCGGGTACTGCGCGGCAATACAAAAGTGGAGATGGCCGAGGAGACGGTCAGGACCACGACCGACGAGTCCTAATATGAAGACGATGATGTGGATGAAGGATGCCATCGGCAAATTATAAATCGAAGAAGCGGGCAATAGGGTTAAAAAACATTTCTCCCTGAACTGAGAGAAATGTTTTGGGAGTGCCTAACATCAGTAAATGATGTGATTGTAAACGACCCAAGGAAGTGAAGAATCCCGCCGCTTTACGGCGGAGAACCTTCGTTTCACGCAGGGCGACATCCGTTTTTGTCTTTATATTTAGGTACTCCTAATGTTTTGTTCAACTGCGCTTCACACGAAAGCTTATTGTTTTTTCATTGGCAGGTTGGAGCTGCAATATCCGCACGAAGCCGATTGATTGCCCGTCCATTTGACTTCGCTGGCACGAATCGGTGCTCCGCAATGCGGGCAGGTGCCAGGCAACCAGTCACTGCGATGGACGGGTTCCACGGGCGCGGCAGGCGGTGACATTGGCATAGGCATGGGGTTGGGGTCAACGGGCGGAGGTGGAGGGTTCTGCTGCCATTGCGAGGCAGTTCCCCTGAAGAGCCCTTCGAAAATGATGCTCAAGCCGATCAGGATGAGAATGCCGGGCCACCAATGTCCCCAGAAAAACAGGATGGCCAGTCCGATCAACCAGAAGGCACCACGAAACGATCTCCATGGGCGGTAAGGTCTGGGGCCATATCCATATCTTCTATATCTGTGCATCATACCATCCTTGTATAAGTAAGACCTTGTGAGTCATTTATATTATACGTTCATTTTGGCCTTGAAGTTGCAAGGAGCGGAATACGCGAGAGTTGAGCCGATGGAAAACGGGTAAAATAACGACAGTGAACCATGCCTGACGTAGAAGAGATGCTTATAGAGTAGAGGTATGGTAAAAGTAAAAGTCTATAATGACCGTGAAGGAAACATGCTCACGGTTTGGTTTGACAACCCTGCCGATGAATATATTGGGTAAGAAACCGGAAAAGAGATCGTATTAGTGAAAAACCGCGACGGAAAGGTGATTTGATTTGAAAAGTTGAACTTTACAGCCCAATCAGCGAATGCGTTTCGAGTTCGCATTTGAGGCATTTGCCGGATGATGAAGAAAATCCGAAGTTACCAGGCTTCGGATTTTTTGTTCACAAGAAATTGGGGAGAGTAAACTTTATTTGCCAATGGCCAATGCAGAACCCTGTTGACACAGGGCGCTGTAAAATTCATGCAAGAAACTGGACGAACGCTTGGCCAGTAAACGCGGTTCGCTAAAACCAGTGCGCGGCGCAAGCGCACGGAACAATTCAAACGACAGCGGATACGGCACCCAGGGATTGCCCAGAGTCCACGTTGTACTCGACCAGCACCAAAATACTGTTTGCCTTAAGATGTGTCCGCACCTGATGCAAAATTTTTTCCTTGTCTTTGAAATAATGCAAAGAGTTCGCCATCAAAATGCCGTCGAGCGGAGGTAAATCGAGTACTCGTGAGAAGTCAGCGGCGAGGATGTGCAGGTTTTTTGTATCGCCAAAGCAGGCACGATAAGCTTCTTCCAATTCGCTCAGCCGTGCCCGGTCTATGTCCACAGCGTAGATCATTGCATCCGGTCCAATCAGTTCACGCAATGCCAGCGTAAAGGCGCCGGAACCTGCGCCGAGGTCCGCCCATATGCCACCGGGATTCAAGTGTGCCGGCTGGAGCAGATGAACATGGTCTTGATGAATCATGCAGGAATGGTATCATAGCCCTTCTATTTCATCACTATGGACAATTAATGAATTCTGAACCAAATCAAACGCCGGTCGCTGAACACGACCCATACGCCGCCTTGCGCTATCGTGATTTCCGCCTATTGGAAGCGGGACGCTTCATCACCACCTTTGGCAATGAAATGTTGACCTTTGCCATTGGCTGGGAACTTTGGATTCGCACCAACAGCGCGCTGGCATTGGGCATGGTCGGCTTGGTACAGGTGGTGCCCATCCTATTGTTATCTCTGCCCGCAGGTCACGTCGCCGACCAATACAATCGGCGGCGCATTGTCATGATCACAGAAATCGGCTTGGCGTTCTGTTCGCTGGGGCTGGCGGCACTTTCGTTTCTTCAAGGTTCGTTGTGGCTGGTTTACCTGTGCCTGCTCGGCATTGGCCTTGCGCGCGCCTTCAATGATCCAGCCTCCTCCACTCTTTTGCCTGAAACCATTCCGCCGGAACTTTTCTCGCGAGCCGCCACCTGGAACAGCAGTGTGTGGCAGTTCGGTTCGATCACCGGCCCCGCCATTGGTGGCGTGATTGTCGCAATCTGGAATCGCGTCGATGTGATTTATGTGTTCGATGCCATCGCCGCCTCTGACCTTCGCCGTTCTGGTTAGCCAGATTAAAGGGCGTGTTCTGCCGCTTGCGCGCAAATCCGCCACACTGGATTCACTTAAGGAAGGCATCCGCTTCATGCGCGAGACGAAGGTGATTCTCGCCGCCATTACATTGGATATGTTTGCCGTCCTATTCGGCGGAGCGGTGGCGCTTCTTCCAATCTACGCCACGGATATCCTGCATGTCGGCGCGCAAGGTTTGGGTATTATGCGCGCGGCTCCCTCCATTGGTGCCATCATCATGGCCTTCGCACTGGCGCACCTGCCGCCGATGAAAAACGCTGGTCGGACTCTGCTGTTAGCGGTCACCGGTTTTGGAATCGCCACCATCGCTTTTGGGCTTTCGACCACCTTCTGGCTTTCGGTGTCCATGTTGGTTCTCTTGGGTGCGCTGGATAATATCAGTGTGGTGATACGTGCCACGTTGATGTTGACCTATGCACCGAATGAGATGCGCGGCCGGGTCTCTTCGGTCAATAATATTTTCATCGCCACTTCGAACGAGATGGGCGCTTTTGAATCCGGTTTGACCGCGGCGTTGTTTGGCCCGGTGTTGTCGGTTGTGGGCGGCGGCATCGGGACCATTCTGGTAGTGATGTCCGTCGCCCGCATCTGGCCGGAGATGCGCCACTTGAAAACGCTGGATGCGCCCGAATCAATTCCTGAAGCTATCGTCGTTGACATTCCATCCTCCCAAAAGTAGAATAGCCATTCTTCACACTATTTCCAGTAAACGGAGAGGACGAAATGTTAAACGATTTCAAGACTTTTATCATGCGCGGAAATGTGATGGACTTGGCGGTGGCCGTCATCATCGGCGGCGCATTCGGCAAGATCGTTACTTCACTGGTGGATGATCATCATCATGCCGTTGATCGGGCTCGTCATTGGCGGAATTAATTTCACAGGCTTGACATTTCACCGTTGGCAGCGCAAAGGTGACATACGGCAATTTCATTCAAAATATAGTTGATTTTTTGATCATCGCGTTTGTTATTTTCTTGATGGTAAGAGCCATCAGCAGTCTGCAAAAACCGGCTCCTGCCGCCGCCGCAAGTTCCAAGGAATGCCCGC
The DNA here is from genome assembly GCA_963752775.1 of uncultured Chloroflexia bacterium. Classification (GTDB taxonomy): domain Bacteria; phylum Chloroflexota; class Anaerolineae; order Anaerolineales; family Villigracilaceae; genus Fen-1038. The sequence goes on along the minus strand of CAVVZL010000017.1, from coordinate 86,316 downwards.
ACTGTTTCACCATGATTCCGATCAAAGCCACACGTTGCCCGAACTGCACCTCGGAATTATGATTATAGTTTTTGAATAACCAGACTCTGGCGGGGTCGATCGACCCCGCCAGAGCGCGTATAATGACTGCGATGGATTTCCTCGACAAACTCAATCCGCAACAAAGAAAAGCCGTCACGGTGGGGAACGGACCGGTATTGGTGCTGGCTGGTCCAGGCTCAGGCAAGACGCGGGTGCTGACTCAACGCGTCGCATATTTGATCGCGAACGAAGGCATCCGGCCTTATCGCATTCTGGCTGTCACGTTTACCAACAAAGCCGCTCGCGAAATGCAGACGCGCGTCGAGAAATTGCTGGGCGCCGACGCAACTCAGGGAATGATGCTGGGAACGTTCCATTCCATTTGTGTGCGTTTGTTGCGGCGTGAAGCGGACTTGTTACCAGTTCAATCTAATTTTGTGATCTTTGATGCTGACGATCAGGAACGCATCGTCAAGGGGATTATCAAAGAGTTCAATCTCAACGATAAGATGTATCGAGCCGTGAGCGTTCATGGTTCAATCTCGAATGCCAAGAATGAATTGATTGCGGCGGATGATTACCCGATCACGAATTATCGCGATGAAGTGGTCAAGCGCGTTTATGCGGAATACCAAAAGAGGCTTGTTGCCAGCAACGCCGTCGACTTCGATGACATCCTGATGTATACGGCGTGCTTATTGGAAGATAATCCTAGCGTGCGCGAAAAATATGCGCGGCGCTTTGAGCATGTGCTGGTGGATGAATTCCAGGATACCAACTTGGCACAATATACGTTATTGAAACATCTTGCTTCGGCACATCACAACATCTTTGTCGTCGGCGATCCTGATCAATGTTTTCCAAAAGGAACTTCTATTCGCACACTGAAAGGTAATAAGCCTATCGATAAACTAGAGATCGGCGATGTAGTGCTTTCAGCCAGTGGGCGAGGTTCTACGCTTGCATCCCATGTGACTTACATTGGGGAACGTCATTTCGAGGACGAACTGATCGAAGCAATCACGCGAGGCGGATATTCTTTTAGGGCAACTCCAAATCATATTGTCTTTGCCCGGCTGGGAGCAGCGCCAAATCTACATTATGTGTATTTGATGTACAGAAAAGACAAAGGCTACCGCATCGGTATCGCATCTCACACGCGAAGTGATGGGACAACGGAACGAAAAATTGGATTACAGGTGCGAAGCAATCAAGAAAACGCGGATCGAGTTTGGGTATTGAAGGTGTGCAGCAACAGAAATGAAGCACATTATTGGGAAGCATATTATGCATTTACTTATGGCTTGCCTACCACGGTCTTTCACGTGCGCGGACGGCGCATGAGAATGTCACAAGATTACATTGACAAACTGTTTCAGGAAATAGATACATCGTCCAACGCTGAACAATTGCTTGCCGATTTAGGGATGGACTCGGAATATCCGCATTACGTTCCACAAGGGACTTTCCGGAATGTTGTGAACATAAGATATTTCGGAGATGGCCGCCAAACATCAGAATCTCCCTGGCATGCTCATCGTGTGGACTTGTGGAGCAGTGATTTAAAACTCGCTGGTCAATTAAGAGCGAAAGGGTATCACCCGCGTATCAATAGCAGGAATAATTGGCGAATTGGAATCAATCGTCTAAACTACGATGATATCCATAGCGCGGCAGATCAATTAAGTGAGGCGGCGGGGAACGCGGAAATCGTTACAGGCGCTTTCTTGGTTGATAAAGGGGACCTTCCTCTGGCGCAGCGCTTTAGCTTGATGCCTGTCAGCCATCTGCATCCTACCATGATCGTAGCAATTGAAAAAAATGGCCGGATTATTGAGGATGAAATTGTTGAGGTCAAGCGAATTCCATATAAAGGAAATGTCTACGATCTGGAAATCGAAAACCTACATAACTACATCGCGGGTGGTATCGTAGTCCATAATTCGATCTACCGTTGGCGCGGCGCGGACTGGCGTAACGTGCAGCGCTTTGAGCAGGATTATCCGGAAGCACAAGTCATTTTGCTGGAACAAAACTATCGCTCGCGCCAGAACATCCTCGATGCGGCCATGTCGGTCATTAACCGTGCACCTCATCGCCGCAAAAAGAATCTGTTCACGGAACGCGGCGCGGGCGAAAAGATTTATTATTATGAAGCGCTGGATGATTATAGTGAAGCTTCATTTGTGGTGGACAGCATCGCGCAGCTGGTCGCTAGCCGTGACTTCGAGCCGGGCGAATGTGCGGTGATGTATCGCACCAACGCCCAATCACGTTTGCTGGAAGAAGCGTTCCTGCAAGCGCGGCTCCCATATCGTCTGGTCGGCGCGCAACGATTTTATGGACGACGCGAAGTCAAAGACATCATCGCCTTTATGCGCCTCGTTTACAATCCTTCCGATGAAGCCAGCCTGGATCGCATCATCAATGTTCCGCCGCGCGGCATCGGCGATAAAACGTTGATTACGCTTCATAGTGTGGCGAGTCAAAACAACACTTCATCTGGGCTTGTTTTGATGGATTTGGCGCGCGGCTCCGACTCGCCCATATTGGAATCAATTCACGGGTCGCAGTGTGATTGCGCTGGCAGATTTTGGCGCCTCGCTCGCGAACTGGAAAGCGGCTTCACCTGCTCTCACCGTTTCCGAACTCTTCGACCGCATTGTCAGCGATCTCAATTACAAAGTTTACATTGATGATGAATCAGAAGAAGGCGAAGAGCGCTGGGAGAACGTGCAAGAGTTGCGCCGCGTCGCGGTCGAATTTGATACGCAGACATTGGATGACTTTCTGGAAAACGTTGCGCTGGTTGCAGATCAAGATACCATCAAGGACGACATCAATGCGCCGACGCTGCTCACACTTCACGCGGCAAAAGGACTCGAGTTCGGCGCGGTGTTCATCGTCGGCCTCGACGACGGTATCCTACCTCATAGCCGTTCGTTCGATGAGCCGGAAGAGATGGAAGAGGAGCGCCGATTGTTTTATGTCGGCATCACGCGGGCGAAAGATCGACTCTATCTTGATCCGTTCGGTTCAACGCGGCGGACGCGGTTACGCTGAAGAAACCTATCCTTCGCGCTTTCTGGATGATTTGCCTGAAGATTTGATCGTGGGCAAATCTCGCTCGGGGCGGCGGATGTCAAAGACCGCGCGTCTGAGTCATTATGGGCCGCTTCATCCCGGACTCTCAAGGCGGCTCCCGTTATGGAGAGCAAATTCCGCGCCGGGACGCGTGTCAAGCATCCGATGTGGGGCGATGGCATTGTGCTCGATAGCAAAATGCAGGATGATGATGAGATCGTGGATGTTGTGTTTGAAAGTGTTGGCATCAAAAGACTCGCGGCGAGTCTTGCAAATTTAAAGGTAATGTAATCTCAAAAGGAGAGAAAAATGGAATACGTAAAATTTGGTAAGACCGGCATGAAAGTCTCACGCTTATGTCTCGGCATGATGACCTATGGCTCGAAGAAATGGCGCGAATGGGTTTTGGAGGAAGAGCAAGCCAAGCCTTTCGTCAAACGTGCGCTGGAGGCGGGCATTAATTTCTTCGATAGCGCCGATGTGTATTCTCTCGGCGCCAGCGAAGAAGTGCTCGGAAATTTACTGAAAGCTTTTGGTGTCAAGCGTGAGACAGTTGTGATCGCCACCAAGGTCTTCAACCCGATGAGCGATGATGTCAATGACCACGGACTTTCGCGCAAACATATCATGGATGCGATTGACAAATCGCTCAAGCGGCTTAAGATGGATTTCGTTGACCTGTATCAAATCCATCGCTGGGATTACAACACGCCCATCGAGGAAACTATGGAAGCCTTGCATGATGTCGTCAAAGCTGGCAAGGCTCGTTACATCGGAGCATCATCCATGTTTGCCTGGCAATTTTCCAAAGCGCAATATACCGCGGACCTGAATGGCTGGACGCGTTTCGCTCTCGATGCAGGATCACTATAACCTGGTCTATCGCGAAGAAGAGCGCGAGATGATTCCTTGCTGCATTGACCAAGGCATGGCCATCATTCCATGGAGTCCAATGGCACGCGGATTCTTTGCCGGCAATCGCAAACGCGGCGGAGGCGGCGAAACGACACGTTCAAAATCCGATCCATTCGCGGACCAACTCTATTTTCGCGAAGAAGATTTCACAATTGCCGAACGCGCCAACGAAATTGCCAAAGAGCGCGGTGTCACGGGATCGCAAATTGCTTTGGCATGGATGTTGCACAAGCCTTATATCACCGCGCCGATCATTGGCTCAAGTAAAATGGAACATTTAGATCAGGCAATTGCAGCGCTCGATATTAAACTTTCGGAAGAAGAAATCAAACGACTGGAAGAACTTTATCAACCACATCCCATTCTCGGTCACAGCTAAATGTTGCGGTTGATTTATCTGATATATCGAGTTTATTGCTTCATCTTTCGTCCAGTCACGTTGGGCGTGCGTGTGATGATGATTGATAAGGATCAGGTTTTGCTTGTCCGGCATACTTATATGGATGGCTGGTTCATGGCCGGCGGCGGAGTCAAACGCGGCGAGACTTTGGATCAAGCCGCACGGCGTGAGAGCGCGCGAAGAGACAGGGAGCAACGTTAAACAATTTAAGTCTGGTCGGCGCGTATACCAACTTCAAAGAATGGAAAAGCGACCACAATATCCTTTTCCTTTCCACCGACTTTACAATCAGCGGAGAACACGATCTTGAGATTGCTGAAATCCGCTTCTTTCCGCTCAACGCTCTGCCTGCTGATCTCGTTGCTGGGTCATCGCCAACGCTTGGAAGAATATCGAGCCGGTATGAGCCATCCGCAATTTGGAAAGTGGTAATCAAATCTGGTGATGATGTTCGCGGCTGCCTTTGGATTTCTGGTATAGAGGTATATGATGTTTCACAACATTCCTGATATGATGCTCCAACGCATGCAAGAAATGGAAAGCCGGGATGTTATGGACCGGACAAACGGAACGCCGATCACAGAACGCCTGCGACAGATCCCGCCTGAGACGGGTAAATTTCTGGCCTTGCTGTGTGCCAGCGCACCAAAAGGAAACGTGATCGAGATCGGCACGAGCGGCGGATATTCAAGCATGTGGCTTTCACTTGCCTGCCGCGATCGAGGCGATCCGTTGACCACGTTTGAAATCCTGCCGAATAAGATTGAGCTTGCCAGGGAAACTTTTCGCACGGCGGGCATCGAGAACATAATACAGCTGGTCCAGGGCGATGCCCGCCAAATGCTTGGTCAATACCATCAAATTGCTTTTTGCTTTCTGGACGCTGAAAAAGATATTTATTCCGACTGTTACGAAAAGGTCGTGCCAAATCTCGTACGGGGTGGACTGCTGGCCGCCGACAACGTTTTAAGTCACAAGGATGATTTGAATTCCTTTGTGGAACAGGCGCAGGGTGATCCGCGCGTCGACGCGCTGACTGTTCCAATTGGCAAAGGGGTTCTCCTTTGTCGAAAGATATGAAAAGGTTTGGCGTTAAAATAGACTTCCGATAATCTCTCCGAGGAGAATGACTTGTCAGAAACTTTAAAAATCGTTATTCCTATGGCGGGCTGGGGGACACGCATGCGCCCGCATACATGGAGCAAACCGAAGCCTCTGGTCGGTGTGGCAGGTCGAACCGCGCTCGATTATCTTCTGGATATGTTCAAAACGGTTCCCGATCCAGACCGAACGGAATATATCTTTATTGTCGATCCCTATCTCGGAGAAATGCAGATTCCGGATTTCATCGCGAAACATTACTCCTGGAATCAAGTCGCATTTTGTGGTGCAGGGCGAGATGAAGGGACAATCGCACGCCTTGTATTTGGCACGGCAATATCTCACCGGCTCCATGATCATGTGTTTCTCCGATACGCTTCTCGAAACAGACTTTTCGTTTTTGGATCGCGAAAAGAGCGATGGTGTGGCGTGGGTCAAAGAGGTCGAGGATCCGTGCCGATTTGGCGTTGCTGAGATTAACAAGGAAGGGATGGATGACGCGGCTGATCGAGAAGCCGCAGACAAAGGATAATAAACTTGCAGTGGTAGGCTGTTACTATTTCAAGAGTGCTGAGAACTTGATGGCCGCCATTGAGGAACAAATGCAACGCAATATTCAACTTAAGAATGAATTCTTCCTCGTGGATGCCGTCAACATTATGCTGGGACGTCACGCCGTGATGCGGGTCGAAAAGGTCGAAACCTGGCTGGATACCGGAACGATTGAGGCAACGCTGGAGACCAATCGGTATTTGCTGGAAAGAAATTCAAATAGGACCCAAAACGCAAAAAGCGAAACGGCAACCTGCAAAGGCGTAAAAATTATCGAACCGGTATTCATTAATAAAAGCGCCCAAATCGAAGACTTAACGATTGGGCCGTATGCTTCGATTGGGGCAAACTGTAAGATTGTGGGAAGCCGCATTGAAGATAGCATCATCGAAGCGGAGTGCGAGATCAAAGACATCAGCGCTGAAAAACTCGATGGTGGGCAGGCAAGCCAAGGTCAACGGAAGCGGCGCAAAAGAATCCTTCCAGTTGAACATTGGAGATAACAGTTCTGTCATGTTAGGGTAGTGATAATGTCACTACCTTTTTTTATGTGATGAAGCTAGAATAGTGAATGTGCATGGAAATTGTCGAATGCCGCTCTGATTCTGAATTTGCGGAACGCCCTCTTGCATTGACGTGGGAAGGATGCCGTTATGAGATCGCGGAAATCATCGCCCGTTGGCGCGGCCCCAACGAAAAAGGATTTCGCGTCAAGGCAACGGATGGCACGGCTTTTGAGTTGACATATCGGGAACTTCCCGATGAATGGCAAGTACAACCTATCTAATGTCATTGTGAGCAACCCAAGGAAGCATGGCAATTCCTTTTCGGCTCGCGACGACATCCGAGCAATGGAGGCTCAATGGTCAATCCCCAAACTTTGCAAGAACTGACTAACACCCATAGACTTTCAAGACGCGTCGCCGGGTTGAAACCATCTGGCATTCGCAAGTTCTTTGATATCGCCGCGACGATGAAGGATGTGATTTCGCTCGGTATCGGCGAACCGGATTTCACAACGCCGAAGCCCATTCTCGAGGCAGGCATCCAATCCCTGCAACGAGGCGAGACGCATTACACATCCAATCACGGCAAGATGGCACTTCGTCAAGCCATCGCTGATAACATTATGCGGCTGTATGGCGTGAAATATGATCCAGCAACGGAGGTCGTCGCAACGGTCGGAGTTAGTGAAGCCTTGTATTTGACGTTCACTGCGATACTTGACCCGGGCGATGAAGTCATCATCCCAACCCCGTGCTTTGTCTCGTATCAAGCGGAGGTGATTCTTGCGGGCGGCGTGCCGGTTGAAATCCCGAGCCGACTCGAAAATAATTTTCAGCTTGATCCCAAAGAAATTCGCAAAGCGATCACCTCACGCACCAAGGTCATCTTTATCGGTTATCCATCGAACCCAACCGGCGCGGTCGCCGAACGCGAGGTTCTATTGGAAATCGCGAAGATCGCTGAACAAAATGATTTACTGGTTGTATCGGATGAAATCTATGACCGATTGGTCTACGATTTCAAACACGTTTGTTTCCCGTCGTTGGGCGACAGCATTAGAAATCGCACCATCCTGCTCGGCGGTTTTTCAAAAGATTATGCGATGACGGGCTGGCGTATCGGATACGCGGCTGGGCCTGCGGACATCATCCAGGGATTGGTTCGCATCCATCAGTACACCATTATGTCCGCTCCGACCACGGCTCAGGATGCGGCCATCGAAGCCTTGAAAAGCGGCGAGCAATACGTGAATGAAATGGTGACGGAATATGATCGAAGACGCCGATTGCTGGTCAGCGGTTTGAACCGGCTTGGACTCAAAACCTTCGAGCCGCGCGGCGCGTTCTATACGTTTCCGAACATTACTGCTTCGGGCATGGACGATGAAGTGTTCGCTCAAAAACTTCTGGAAGAGGAACATGTGGCGGTCGTGCCCGGGAATTCATTCGGCCCCGGCGGCGAGGGATTTGTCCGGGCCTGTTATGCCACCTCCTATCGAACAAATCGAAGAGGCCTTGCGCCGTTTGGAAAAGTTCATGAGCAGGTACGGATAAAAAGCTCAATAGTATCAATCGTTAAAAACCGCCTCAAGTTGAAGCGGTTTTTATTTTCTATGGCTGGCTCACGGTAACGGATTTGAATCCTACCGATTGCGGGCGGATTGGTGAACGAAGAAACTGATATGCCAACTTTGCCGCTTTGAAGAACATATTCATTGTCATCCACCTTTTTGGTGTCAAATCCATTGATAGACAAGATCAAGGAATGACCATTGCAGGTGATAATTTGTAGTCGTTAATGTTTTTGCCTTGCTTGATCTTGTTATATCCACCGTCTGCGATTTGCGCATAGACTGCCTTATTATCGGGAGTGAATTGTCCATAATAAATATTGTAAAGGCCACTGTTCGCTATGTTGAACTCGTACCAACCGTCAGTCCGAGAATAACGACAGATTAGACTCACATTATTATCGTTTGTGCCGCGATTCTCAGCACTTACGTCTAGACTGACATTATCATATTCCTGTGCATCATAAATCGCATAAGCCCATTGACCTTTATCTTCAAGGTCAAAGACATACGCACCATTACTTGGGCCCACAGTCATATTCCCGACATTGCCGCTCGCTAACGACGGCAACGAGCCTGGGCTAGTAAGCTGAATGGAGGCATCGACCACAAAGTACGACCAGTTCGGTGCGCCGTTTGAAAAATCCTCTGTGAAATATTTCGATCCTGATGGGGCTGTAGCCGTAGAGGAAGGTTGGCTGGTGGCACTTGGCTGATTAGATTGAGACGGTAATGGCTGCTGAATTTCCCGCTGCGATTGTTGCGCAAGATACCAGCTTAAGCCTGGCAACATTGCATAGACATGCTACGCTAAAGATCAGAACCAAAACTTAACGACATTGCCAAACATATAGATTTCCTTTGCATATAGTCTAGCCTGCTGGTCGATTTGAAAAACATCACGTCATATAAAATATAGCATAAATCGTATTGTAATTCAATAATGAAGACCTTCCTCAGATCATAGGGGAAGGTTTCATTGTGAATGGTGGAGATGGCGGGAATCGAACCCGCGTCCGAAAAATTTCGACCCTCGGAACTCTACGAGCGTAGCCTGCCGAAGTTAGTCACCGTAGAGATCTCAGCGGGCGAGTAATTCTACAGCCATCTGCTGATCTTAGGCGCAATTAGCAGAGTCATGCGCGGCACTTCGCCATTGTCTCGCCCGATCCGTCACCGGACGAAGAGCGGTGACGGCGGACGCGGCCTCATCTAAGGAGACCGGCTGTTACGATCTCACCTTAAGCGGCGAGGGGCATAGCAGCATAGGAAGTGTTATTGGCACTTGATTTTTTGCGCTGAGTTTACGAGTTCGGCGCCGCTCGGCTCGCATTCCGGGACCAGCCTCTCCCGTCGAAGCCTGTCATCCCCGGCTGAACGGAGGTGCCCGTGCAACAAGATTATAGCACAGCAAATTCAGCAAAATATTAATCCCATAACAGGCAATTCTGCAACTTGCCCGAAAGCCAGCTTTATGCTAGACTTGATTCAGGAATTCGAACATGGCTGAAAAAATTCTCATCATTGATGACGATGTTGATACTCTGAGGCTGGTGGGGTTGATGTTACAACGTCAGGGCTATCTTATAAGCGCTGCTACAAATGGGGAACAAGGTCTCGCCAAAGCATTTGAAGAAAAACCAGACATCATTTTGCTCGATGTGATGATGCCCGATATGGATGGCTATGAAGTCACTCGGCGTTTAAGAAAAAACCCAACCACACAATCTACACCCATTTTGATGTTTACTGCCAAGACTCAGCTGGATGATAAAGTGGCCGGATTTGAAGTCGGTGCCGATGATTATCTAACCAAGCCCACCCATCCTACCGAATTACAGGCTCATGTAAAAGCATTGCTGGGACGCGCGGGAACGAAACGAGGGGAAGAGGTCGCGACTGCCTTGCACGAACATAATGGACACGTGGTTGGCATCCTTTCTGCACGCGGAGGATTGGGCGTTTCTTCGGTGGCGACGAACGTAGCTGCGGCGCTTTTCAATCGAATACAATCAGATGTGATCCTGGCTGAATTAATTCCAGGACAAGGCACAATCGGTATGGAGCTTGGCGTTCCAAGTCAAAAAGAATTGAACGAGATCTTATCTGGGAGCGTGGTTGAGATCACGAAGGAGAAGGTTCAATCTGCATTGGTGCTCCACGCATCAGGATTAAAGTTGTTGCTGGCATCTGAAAATCCGCGAGATGTGCACCTTACCAGCCAGGTCAACAATTATGAGATTCTTATTTCTCGTCTTTCGAATTTAGCCCGCTTCATTATTTTGGATTTAGGCACGGGCTTGCCGCCTTTTGTTCAGAAAATCCTTCCTTTATGTCATGACCGCATTGTTGTGATTGAAGGCGCGCCCCATACCATCAGTCAGACGAAAATCATGATTGATGAAATCGCCAATCTTGGTATTGACAGATTGAGCATCCTGGTTGTTCTTAACAATCGTGTCCGCTCCGAAGCTCAAATGGCATGGACGGAGGTTCAACAACAACTGGGACACTCGATTGCCACTACGATCACACCGGCCCCTGAAATGTTTATTAGTGCAGCGCGCGTTCATACTCCTGCCGTGACTTCCCAGCCAACGAATGTTAGCTCTCAACAGTTCTTGAAAATTGCCGACCTCCTCATTGAGCACGAGAAAGCGAAATGAAATCGTTCTCAGACTCGGTACAGGCGGGAATTGAGTTTTCTGCCGAGTTGTTCCGCAAAGCGAAGCGAGCAGTTGTTCTGACCGGTGCGGGAATCTCCACTCCATCCGGCATCCCCGATTTTCGTTCCGAGGGGAGCGGATTGTGGTCGCGTGATGAGCCGCTGGAAGTCGCATCCATGCGAACCTTTCGCACCGCATCCCGAAAAATTCTATGCGTGGTTTCGACCCTTGGCGCGTCAAATCTTCGAAGCTGTTCCGAACGCCGCGCATCAGGCATTGGCCCAATTGGAAAAGGCGGGCTACATGCATTCCATTCTCACACAAAACATTGACATGCTCCATCAAAAAGCGGGAACAATGCATGTGATTGAATTACACGGCACATTGAGGACTCTGTCGTGTACTCAATGTTTCCAGCAAGTGGAAGCGATGCCTTATCTAAAACCATTTGTCGAACAAGGAGAATTGCCTCATTGCCCTCACTGCGGCTCGCTTCTCAAACCGGATGTGATTCTTTTCGGCGAACAGTTGCCGCAACAAGCGTGGTTTGAAGCGCAGCGCGAGAGTCGCACCTGTGACTTGATGCTGGTTGCCGGTTCATCGCTTGAAGTGATGCCGGTGGCTGGATTACCCATGCAGGCGCTTGATCGCGGCGCGCATCTGGTGATTATTAACAACTCTCCCACATATCTGAATGTCCGCGCGGATGCGGCGATTCAGGAGAATGTTTCGGATATAATTCCTGCAATTGCAGAACAGGTTTTATATGGCTGAAATAAAAACTGAACGTCTCGGCGGTTATCGCCGTCTAATTGAGATTGCCCGTGATCTCGCATCCACCCTTGACTTGGATGTGCTCCTGGAACGAATTGTCCAGGCCGCGGCTGAAGTCAGCGGCTCTGAAGCGGCCTCGATCTTGTTATTTGACGATGTAACTCAACAACTTTATTTTCAGGTAGCCACGAATTTGGATGAACCGACCATGCGCGGTTTGGTCATTCCACTGGAGGGCAGTATCGCTGGCTGGATTGTCGCGAATCGCAAGCCGATCCGCATCGTCAACGCTCAGGAAGATCCCCGCCTTTTTGCAAATGTGGACCGAATCACCGGCGCAATCCACCAAGTCTTTGCTTGGTGTGCCGCTTATTACCAAAAACAAAGTTGTTGGCGTGCTGGAAGCTTTGAATAAGGAAAAGGGGAAATTCAGTGATGGAGACGAAAGCATGCTTTCGGTGCTGGGTGCACAAGCCGCCGTTGCGATTGAGAATGCGCGCTTGTTCCAACAATCAGACTTGATCTCTGAATTTGTTCACGAATTGCGCACACCACTGGCCTCGCTTAGCACGGCGACCTATCTTCTGCTTCGCCCCGAAATGTCACATGAACAACAGGAGCAAATCATACGCAACATTCATAGTGAAACCCTGCGGCTCAATTCGTTGGCATCATCCTTCCTCGATTTAGCCCGTCTCGAATCAGGCCGGGTGCAATTTCACAAAACCAGTTTCAATGTGGCGGATATGCTGTACGAATGCAAGGATGTGATGAACTCAAAGGCGGATGAAGAAAAGCTCCATATCGAAATTGAAACGCCGGACAAAATGCCCGCCCTTGAAGCGGACCGCGATAAAATCAAACAAGTGGTGCTGAATTTGCTGAGCAACGCGATTAAATATAATCGCCCGGAAGGCTCGATCACTCTGCGCGGCGACTTCAGTGCGGCGGAAGTTCTAATTGCCGTCCAGGATACCGGTATCGGAATCCCAGAAGACGCTTTGCCCCATCTTTTCCAGAAATTTTATCGTGTGCGCGAGAATGAAATGAAGGCAACCGGAACAGGGCTTGGGCTTTCCATTTGCAAACAAATCGTGCAAGGCCATGGCGGACGCATGGAAGTGAAAAGCAAGATCGGTGTGGGAACCGCTTTCACCGTGCGATTGCCGCGCAGCAGCAAAACACAACCGAGGCCCGATTTTGGCAAAGAAGCATAGTACATAAAAGTAGACAAACTATGAAATAGTCTGGCATCGAGCCAGACTATTAATTCACTAAAGGTTTCTTTGCTCAATGATTCTGAGAGATTTCGTTTGCGCTTCTTATGAAGTCCAAGGGTTTGCCCCACTGCATGTGCGATGCGTTGAGCCGAATCAGGACGTGCCACCCGACGCGCATTCTCAATGACTGCCGCACGTTCCTGCGGACGACAGATCCAGCGCGTCAACGTGCGGACAACCAATTGGGAAATTGGCGCCCAGACTCCCGCGCCTTCTGATTCAACGAAGGTCACATTGCCGTCTTCCTGGCCCGGCAGTTTGGCATACAAGATGATCGGCAGATTTGCATTGAGCGCCTCAGCAATCGTCCCTGGTCCGGCCTTGGTGACAATAATATCCGCCGCGCGCATGAACTCAGGCAGATCGCGCGTGAAGCCATGGATGAATACCGGGTTTTCCCACGATTCCGATTCGAGATGGGCTTTCAGCTTTTCGTTCCGCCCACAAACGATGACCAAACCCAGGTCGAGGCCTGATTCGTCGATTGCGCGCGCGGTCGTGGCCATTGGCCCCATTCCATCGCCACCGCCGACCAGCAATACAATCGGTTTATCCAAGGGCCAGCCGAGTTTTTTTCGAAGCGCGCGTTGATTGCCGCTAGGAACACAATAACGAGCCGCCACCGGCAGTCCCACTACTTCAAGTTTTTCAGCAGGCACTTTATTAAATAATGCGCGTTGACGCGCCAGCTCCGTAGGAACAAAAATTCGATCTGCGCGTGTATCGAACCATAACGCATGAGTTGTGACCAGATCTGTAACGACCGTAAAGAAGGGCGGACGATTGCGTCCCAATGCCCTCAGCGCAAAACTGGTGGCAATCGGATGGACGGTAACGATCAGGTCTGCGGGATGATCGCGGACGAGGCGGCGTATCGCGTTACGTGCCACAGGCCATAACGAAGTTGTGAGGAAGCGTGCCTGTGCACGTCCATCCGTCGCATAAAAAGAAGCCTGCCATAGACGCGGAGCTTTGACCATCTCAGGATAAAGGTCAGGCATTTGACGGAACGGAGGTGGAGCATATTCCTTGAAAAAATCCACCATCTCTACAGTAAATGAATCGCCGTATTCGGTTTGCAAAGCTTCAATAATTGCTTCCGCCGCGGAGCGATGCCCGCCGCCGGTATCGGAAAAATAAAAGACAATATGCGGTTTCTTATGGTTGTTTTTGTTGTTCATTTTTTCTTGTCAGGTTGCCCTTCATTCGTCTTGCCAATTCGCGGCGAGTGAGCATCACGCGGTGACCACAGCCTTTGCATTCGAGACCGATATCCGCGCCCAGGCGGACAACCGTCCATTCGTAGGAGCCGCAGGGATGTGGTTTGCGTAAACGCAGGAGATCGTTGAGTTGAAGATCGGGGAGCATAAGGCAGTTTAGTGAAAAGATTATACCGCGCCGAGTCTCATTGGCGGCAGGATAAATTGTGATAAACTTTGAACGTTTGTAATTTTCTGCTGGAGGGAACAAATGTCTGCTCGCAAAACCTATTCCATCAAAATTGCCGGTTTGAAACGCAACTTGCGTTTGTTTCAAATCAAGCCTGGCCTGCGGATCGCTATTCTAAATATCCTGGGCGATACCGAGTTAGTCGAAGCCTGTGCGCGAGAATTAAGCAAACGACTTAAAAGCGTCAAGTTCGATATCCTCGTGACTGCCGAAGCAAAATCCATCCCGCTGGCGTATGCGCTCTCCGTTGCAACGAAAAAGCCATATGTCATTTTGCGGAAGACTTACAAGCTGTATATGGGTGATGCGCTCACCGCGGAAACACTTTCCATCACCACCGGTGAGCCGCAAATATTGATATTGGACGAAAAAGATCGCAAGTTGATGAAAGGCAAGAAGATCGTTCTGGTCGATGATGTGATCAGCACAGGTTCGACCTTGCAGGGCATGCACATGATCGCGGAGAAGGCCGGTGCGGAAATTGTTGCGGAAGCCGCGATCTTAACGGAGGGAGAACGCTCGAAGTGGGACAGCATCATTTCGCTGGGACATTTACCGCTGTTTACTGATTGATCACATTAAAGTTCAATTTTATAGTTTGATGGAGGAATTATGCTTATCATAGCCAGCGATATTCATCTCACAGACGGAACCTGCGCCAAGCCCATTTCGCCCAGCGCGTTTTATTTATTTGCAGACCGCCTGCGCGAAATGGCTTATCAAGCTTCGTGGCGCAAGGATAATATTTATCGTCCCGTGGATGGAATTGATATCGTTTTGATGGGCGACATCCTCGACCCGCTTCATTCCACGCGCTGGCTGGACACACAACCCAGCGACGCAAATTACATTCGACCCTGGGTGGATCCGCTGAAGGCCGGATACGATTCCAAACTCCGTGAAGTGACACGGGCCATCATAGACGCGAACGCTGAAGGCTTGGATGTCATCAAGAATCTCACACGTCCCGGTGCGCTGACAATTCCACCTGCGAAGCGCAATGGAAAGCCAGCCTTAAAATCGCGCACGCCGGTAGCCGTACCTATACGCGTCTATTACACTATCGGCAACCATGACTGGTATTACCATCTTCCCGATCAACGTTTTGACGCGATCCGACAAGACATCATCGATGTTCTTGGACTTAACAATTCGACAAATCGCTTCCCCTATGAGATGGATGAATCCGAACCGCTCAAGGAACTGGGAGCGCGCTATAAAGTTCTGATGCGTCACGGCGATTATTACGATCACTTCAATTTCGATCCAGAAAAAGGCCGGGATTTCGGAACGCTGGGCGATGTCTTCGCCATGGAAGTGCTGAACCGTTTTCCGGTCGAAGTGCAGAAGCGATTGGGCGATCAATTGCCCGATGGACTCCTTGAAGGCCTGCGCCGCATCGTCAACGTGCGGCCTGTGCTGGCAACTTCCTTATGGATTGAAAATCAAATCGATCTGAACATGCCGGTTCGCCTGCGCTTGAAACAGAATTGAAACAGATTTGGGATCGCGTCTGCGATGAATTCCTAGATAACGATTTTGTCCGCCAAGCGCACAAGGCGTTCAAGTTTGATACCGTGGACGCGCTCCGGCTTGCAATCAAGATCACCAATCGCACGTCATTCACCACCATCAATGAATTGGTCAACTGGTTGCGCGACAAAATGGGAAGCGGCGAGATTTCTTACGCGGCACACGCTTTGAACGAACTGGCTGTTCAAAAAGAACAGGCGCGCTTTGTGGTATATGGTCACACGCATTTTCACGAGGTCGTTCCGTTGGATGCCTATGGCTATCTCTCCGATCCCGAAAGCCAGATTTATATCAACTCCGGCACATGGCATTCGTATTACGCAATCGCCGCCAAAAACCATCTTAAGATTCATCAGCCCGATGAATTTGTCCCGTATCAATCCATGACCTATCTCGCTTTCTATAAAGATGATGAGCGCGGCGGCAAAAGTTTTGAAGCATGGTCCGGCACATTTGCATAAAGCTAAAGTGACCTATAAATATCATACTCTAGTAAAATCAAGGGATGACTTTCAAATGTTCATCCCTTTTTCTTTTTGTCTTATCCGTCTTTTTGCTTGGGTGCCAGCCGACGAAGAGCACGCCTCTTCCCCTGACCCAAACGGTCACGCCTCCTCCCGAAGCGACTGCCACCCTCGAGCCAACCGCGACTCCCATTCCGGCTCCCGCACCGCGTGACTTCACTGAAAACTTTGACTCATCTTCATCTTATTGGACAACCTTTGGCACGAATAATGTTGTACCCGATGTTCAACTCCAAAATGGATTTTTGGTTTTCAATCTCACTAAGACCAACACTTGGGCTGACACCATTTATAACGCGCAAACTTATCAGGATGTGCGTGTGGACGCGCAAGTCGAAGTCCGTGCGGGGAACGATGGCGCCGTTGGAATCGTCTGCCGTTACAGCCCAACCAATGGCTGGTATGAATTCAATATTTATGCAGATCAGACTTATACGATTATGTATGGTCAATGGCTGTCGCCCGGCATTGCGCGTTATACGCCGCTTCACATTACAGGTTCCGAGAAAATAAAAACCGGTGCGAATCAGATTGGATTAGTATGTCAGGGAGATGCACTGACGCCTTATATCAATAACGTGCGGATGATAACGTATGAAGATAATAAAGTTGGCTTGAAGGAAGGCAACATCGGCCTGACGGCTTCCTCGTTTCGCGATGTGCCATTCGTCGCCGCGTTCGATTGGGTGAAGGTGAGCACCCCACCTGTCACTCCGTGACACGCCTCCCAAAATTTTTTGAGCATTCTGAAGGGAGCGGATTTGGGGAGGGTTAGGGAGAGGCCGGGGGCGAGCTAATAAATTTTCTATACAGCGTTAACGTTTTTCTTGCATCCTTCGAGTATGCTATACAAAAATTACTTAATGTCATTGCGAGGAGTTGCATCGCAATGACATATTACAACAAGGAGTGTGTGCCATGGGAAAAATTATTGGGATCGATTTGGGAACGACCAACAGCGTGGTGTCCGTCATGGAAGGCGGCACACCGACTGTGATCTCCACTGCCGAAGGCGGACGCTTATGTCCGTCGGTGGTGGCGTTCAATAAGAACAACGAACGCCTCGTCGGTCAGACCGCGAAGCGGCAAGCTGTTGTCAATTCGGAAAATACCGTTTATTCCATCAAACGTTTTATCGGACGTCATTTTGAAGAGACCGAAATTGAACGCAAGATGGTTTCTTACGAAGTGGTCAAAGGTTCACTGCGGATGATGTGAAGGTCAAGATTCCGATCACGAATCGCGAGTACAGCCCGCAGGAAATCAGCGCCATGATTTTGGCGAAATTGAAATCCGATGCGGAAGCGTATCTCGGCGAACCGGTGACCCAAGCTGTCATCACAGTGCCAGCCTATTTTAACGATAGCCAGCGTCAGGCCACGAAAGACGCGGGCAGGATCGCGGGTCTCGATGTTCAACGCATCATCAACGAGCCGACCGCGTCCGCGTTGGCATATGGACTCGATAAAAAGAAAAATGAAACGATCCTCGTCTTCGACCTCGGCGGCGGAACGTTCGATGTGTCGGTGCTGGAAGTTGGCGAAGGCGTGATCGAAGTCAAATCCACCAACGGTGATACACACCTCGGCGGCGATGACTGGGATCAGCGCATCGTCAATTGGGCGGCGGATGAATTCAAGAAACAGCAAGGCGTTGATATTCGCAATGACCGCCAGGCGTTACAACGTTTGCGCGAAGCCGCGGAGAAAGCCAAGATTGAATTGTCATCTGTGATGGAAACCGAAATCAATCTGCCGTACATCACGGCAGACTGCATCCGGCCCGAAGCACATGCAATTGAAGTTGAGCCGCGCTAAGTTCGAGCAGATGACCGAAGATTTGATCAATCGCTGCCGCAAGCCATTTGAGTGCGCGTTGAATGACGCGGGCTTGAAGCCATCCGATTTGAATGAAGTCGTTTTGGTCGGCGGTTCGAGCCGCATGCCGATGGCACAGGATTTGGTGCGCAATCTGACGAACGGCAAAGAGCCGAACAAAGGCGTCAATCCTGATGAAGTCGTAGCAATCGGCGCGGCGATCCAAGGCGGCGTGCTCGGCGGCGAAGTCAAGGATATTTTGTTGCTCGATGTGACTCCGCTTTCGCTCGGCGTCGAGACGATGGGCAGTGTGATGACCAAGATGATCGAACGCAACACCACCATCCCCGTCCGCAAGACCGAGACGTATTCAACGGCGGCGGATAATCAGACCGCAGTGGACATTCATGTCCTGCAAGGTGAACGACCGATGGCTGGCGATAACATGTCGCTTGGACGATTTCGACTCGATGGCATCCCACCGGCTCCGCGTGGCATCCCGCAAGTGGAAGTGACTTTCGATATTGATGCCAACGGCATCCTGCATGTGACCGCCAAAGATAAAGCCACCGGCAAAGAGCAGAAGGTGACCATCACGGCTTCGACGAATTTGAATAAGAACGATATTGAACGCATGGTGCAGGAAAGCCGACAGCATGAAGCCGAAGACAAGAAGCACCGCGAGTTGATCGAAGCCAAGAACAACGCTGACAACATGGCGTATCAATTGGAAAAGACTCTGCGCGAGTTGGGCGATAAAGTGAAATCCGATGATCGCTCGAACATCGAAGGCAAGATCAACGATCTCAAGCAAGCCGCGCAGACGGATGATCTCAATCGCATCAAGAAAGCCACCGACGATGCGCAGAATGCCTTCCACGCGCTGAGCCAGCAGTTATATGCTCAAGGACAACCTCAAGCGCAAGGACAGGCACAAGGGTCAACCGCAAAGCGGACCATCTTCATCGTCCACTGATGGCGAAGTGATTGATGGCGAAGTGAAAGAGTAAGTCAAAACGCAAAGAGCAAAACGCAAACGGGCGATCGTCGAAATGATGGTCGCCCGTTTTGTTGATAAAGTGAAATTCGCCTAAGATTAGGGCAACCTAAATATAGCTGTTGAATATCGTAAAATAATTACTAGGCCGAGAAGATTTAAACGTTCACTGCTTGCCTTAGCCATGCTAACACCTCTTCATGAAGTACCTATGCATCCTTATAAAATGCAGCGACTAATCAAGGGTCGTGGCAAGGATAAGGTTATCAACGTCGAAACGAGTAACATTTGCAGAACTCGGGCACGCCACGTGTTGGAATTACGCTAAACAACGCTAATCCAGCTGGTAATCCAAAAATGGAAGCAGACGAGCTACGCCGATTTGTTTCTATAACTACTTCTTTATCTTATACCCCAATCGTTTCAACACATTCTCATTATTGCGCCAATCTTTTTCCACCTTCACGCGCAACTCCAAAAACACCTTATGTCCGCCCATCTCTTCGATCTGTTTGCGCGCCGCGGTGCCGATCTGCTTCATCATTTTTCCGCCCTCGCCGATCACGATTCCCTTTTGCGACTCACGCTCGACGAACAACGTGGCGGCGATATACGTCATGCCGTTCTCGCGCTCCTTGAAATCGTCCACGCGCACGGCGATGCCATGCGGCACTTCGTCACGCAGTTTCAACAACGCGGCTTCACGGATCAAGTCCGCGGCGATCTCACGCTCGTATAAATCCGTGATCTGATCTTCCTCGTATTCAGGCGGGCGGATGGGCAACAACGAAATCAATAACGCGATCAAATCATTGACGTGTTCAGAATGCAAAGCAGATATCGAAATGACTTTCGCATCATTCTTGACCAAAGCCTGATACGCTTCGAGACGCGTTTGCAAGTATCTCCAGCCTCGACCAAATCCATTTTGTTGAGAGTCAACACGAGATGAATTCGCGCCGAAACTTTTTTCAACATTGACGCGATGCGGATATCATCTTCGGTCGGCTCATCCGACGCGTCCACCAGAAACAGAATCACATCCACACCATCGAGCGCGCCTTCCGCTTCCTGATTCAAAAACTCGCCGAGTTTATGTCTTCGGCGCATGAATACCGGGCGTATCGACGAAAATCAACTGCGCGTCGTCGCGCGTCAAAATCCCAAGCTGACGACGACGCGTCGGTCTGCGGGCGCGGCGAAACCGCCGCGATCTTTTGTCCAAGCATGGCATTGACCAGCGTGGACTTGCCCACGTTGGGTCGTCCGATGATAGCGATAAAACCTGAACGATAGTCAGTCATTTATTTCCTCGATGTCATTGCAGGAGCGAAGCAATCTCAAGTAACCATCAAACATGAAATTGCGCACGTCCGCCGCTATTTCTCGGTATGCTGCGCTCCTTGACAACCAGCAGCTCCTCGTAATCACACAAAATTATTTTACGAAAAAGCGCTGTAAAGCCCCCACTTTTAGGTGTGGGGATATAAGGCGTAGATTTTGTTATGATATTGAACGTGATAGAAATATCAATTGCGCCAGGGCCAGATCGCATAGGTTCCAATCCTTAGAAGCTCCCGACTTTAGCCGTGGGGAGTAGTCACTCTGTGCCCTACGTCTTCTCCGTGGCGAACCTTCTTGGTTGCCAATTTGCAACCGCCAAACTTGCCACGATCAACGCGCCCCCAACTAACACTTGCCAACTCAATTGCTCGTGAAGAAATGACACGCCGAGGATCACGCCGCCAAGCGGAAACAGATACGTGACCATCGTAGTGCGCGTCGGGCCGATCTCATGGATCAAATAATAATTCAAAATGAAGGCAAGACCCGAACCGAGAATTCCCAGCCACAGCAACGCGATCCACGTGATGGGCAAATGCGGAATCGTGATGGGCCGTTCAACAGTAAAAGCCGCGATCCACATCACCGCCGTAGATGAAAACAACGGTCCGCCACCGCGGATGATTCCGGATGCTTCGGTTGTTGATTTGCGCGGTATACCGAACTGCCTGCGTAAAACATGCAAGCCACGACCACTGCAAGCTGTCCGAGGATGGGACCAATCGAGGTGCCGATATCTTTGCTCATCAGCACGATCACGCCCGCAAAGCCCATGAGCAGACCAAGTACTTTGGGAACGGTCATTTTATCGTCGTGCAATAAGTAATGTGCGATGACGATGGTAAATAATGGAACCGTTGAATTGAGAATAGCCGCAACCGCTGAGTTGATGGCTTGTTCGCCCCATGAAATCAAAAAGAACGGAATGGCGACATTGCTGATGCCAAGGATGAGGAATGGCATCCATCCTTTGAAGGTGCGCGGCAATGGCACACGTTGAATCAAAATAACGGTGATGCTGAACAAGAGTCCGAACAGCACGCGGAATGCGACCAGCGTGATCGGACCGACTTCCTGCACCGCGATCTTGATCCACAGGAAAGATGAGCTCCAGATCGAACCAAGAAGAATGAATACCAACCAATGTTTGGTTTTCAACTAAACTCCTTTACCCTTTCCCTTCCCCTCCCCAAATCCAAAGGATTTGGGGAGGGTGACTGGAGGTCGGGTGGGGCATTAATAACTTATCTACAAATTTTTAGATTTCAAACGCACCGATAATTTGACAACATGTACTTCAATTATTTTCCTTTTCCATCTTCAACAGCCACGCCTTTGTTTTCAATCCGCCTTTGCCGCCGTAACCGTGAAGTTTGCCATCCGTGCCAATGACGCGATGACAAGGAATTACCAGCGGCATTGGATTCGTTGCGTTGGCGCGTCCCATGGCGCGAAAGGCGAGCGGATGTCCGATCTGCGCGGCAATCTCGGCGTACGTGCGAGTTTGGCCATACGGAATAGAAAAAACTTTTCGAAGCGCGTCCCGCTGAAAGTCAGACGAAAGAACCGACCAATCTATCATCAAATCAAATTCCCAAAGTTTGCCCATTAAATATTCTTTGATTTGATGGAGCGCATCATTCACTTGCTTTGGCGTATATTCGATTTCAGATTTTGTCTGTTTACGGACAGCGTGTTCAAAACTGGTTCGCGAAATTCCGAAATCGACTCTTACCAAGCCCGCGTACAGAAAGCAGCTGTCCACACTTCTCCGAGCGGAGTGGCTTTGACATTGCCAATCAGAATGATTTGTGTGTTCATAGTTAATAGTTCGTCACGCGGTCAATCAAGCTCTGCTCGTGGGCGCGATAATCACATAACCGGAAAACGAAGGTAGATGCAATGCCAAAGATAATCGTCAAACCAACCAAAATGCCAAGCAGTTGCAGATTGCTGAAGTGCGATAATGTTGGAAAGGCTTGCGCCACGTTCCCGATGAGAGAACGGCGCATCAGTTCGAGCCAATAGGTGATAGGAACCGCAAACCCAACGGGCCTCAACCAAGCCGGAAGCACATCCAGCGGAAAGATTGCACCGCTCAAAAGGAACAGCGCGCCCGCGACCGCTTCGCCGATCAAAAAGAAATGATGCGCAATGAGCAATGTGATACTGGCGAGGATCAATCCCATCATCGCCAGCATGGAAATGCCAATCACAAGCGCGACGATGAATAATGGCCAATTCACGGTGGCGAGGTTGAGCGGCACATGCAGGAACACCACGCCGAAGGCAATGGTTATCAACACGGAGATTGAACCAGTCAGGAAACGCGCCACGCCGCGTCCCAGCCAATAGGCCGGGATGTTGATCGGCGCGATGTACATGTATTTGAGGGTCTTGTAATGTTCGCGGTCATCGATCACTGACCATGAGATACCGGTCATGATTGCGGCGACATATTGATAGAATGCATTGCCGTAATACAGATAAGGAAAGATCGGCGTGTTGAAATTGCCTTGCGTGATGACGCTATACATCACGACCAGAATCGCCGCGCCTGCCAATGGTTTGATGATCGAATAAATAGCGAACAGAAACGGCCGAGTCCAATTTGATTCAATCTGCCAACCTAGCCAGGTCGCAACCCAGAGGGAACGCCAAATCTCAGATCGATTTGATCTGCAGATGTATTTTCCATTGTTATCTCCGGCTTTCGGTCAGACGTCCTTCACGGATGGCCAGTCGCTCCATATAACCGAGCAAAGCCTTTGCGCCGAATAGAAAGACCGCACAGAGGATTATTAGGATACTTAATTCCAAATTGACGTTCAAGAATCCGAGCAAAGCGCCAGATGAAAACACCAACTGCCGCATCGCATCCAGGCCCAAGGTGAGAGGAATGATCGAAGCGGCCGCGGCAATCCAAAAGTTAAATGACCGAATCGGGAAATAGAATCCTGAAACCAGATAAACCGGTTCCTGCGCCAACTGAACGAGGTGGTCGGCTTCACGGCTCAATAACAAAAAGAGCGAGGCAGTACACATTCCCAATCCATAGAGCGCGGTCATGGCCGCTAAGAAAACGCCAAGCAGTTGCAGGAAATTACCAATTGCGTATTGGACATGAAACAGCAGACTGCCCAGAAGAATGATTGCGATGGCGCGCAAAAAGGTTGCGAGCATTCCGCCAAGAGCCATGCCCAGCAAAATCGCCATCATCGAATTGGGCGCCATGATGTACAAGGCGAGGTTGCCCTGTTCCTTTTCCCAATACAGCTGCATGGACATGCTCCACATGATGTTCATCCAGAAGGCGGTCATCGCGCCACCGACCACCACGAAGCCGATATATTCCTCCGGCGCATGGATGGCGCGATAAACGAACACATACGCCGAAACTGCCAGCATCGGAAGAAAGATATCAAAAAAGATCCATGATTTCTCGCGCTGTTGTCCGACCACGCGCGGATAAGCGCGGGCGATCACGGTCTTCCAAAACAAATTCCAGCCGGTTGCTTTTTCAACCGGCATCACCGCCAGTGGGTTAGCCTTGTCCATCATTTGATTCTTCCGTTTCGATTTCATCCATACTTCGGCCCACGAAATTCACAAAGACATCTTCGAGTGTCGGCTCATGCTTATCCAAGCGCATGATCTTGACGTTCGATTCTGTCAGGCGATTGATGACTCCGGCCAGCGCCGCTTCTTCCTGAAGAGAAAAATTTAGTGCTGTCAAACCATTGACATCTTTTCGAGTTGCTTCGCGGACACCGGGCAGATCGTTCCAACGTGGAAGCATCCAAACCGTTCATCGAAGAAACAGTAATCTCGAACAACGCCTCACGCTGTAAACTTTGCTTCAATGCCGAAGGCGTATCGAAAGCCAGCACGCGTCCGTGATTGATGATTGCCACTCGGTCGCACAATTCATCGGCCTCGACCATATAGTGTGTGGTCAACAGGAGAGTGCGCGTCTTGTCCTGATCCAGCCAGTTGCGAATCAAATTGCGGACATCACGCGAAGCGCCCACATCCAGACCCAGTGTTGGCTCATCGAGGAAAAGTACCTGTGGATCGGTCAGGAAGCCGCGCACGATGTTCATCTTCTGGCGAAGGCCGGTGGAAAGATCGGACGATTTAGTATGAATGCGATCCTCCAATCCAACCAATTTCAACAACGCGTCAATCCGCTCATACGATTGTCTGGATGGAAGGCCGTAAAACTGAGAGAACATCCATAAATTCTCACGTACGGTTAAAAGCCCATAACCTGAGGATTCTCCGCCGGAAACCATGTTGATCAATGGGCGGACTTTGCCCGGTTCTTTTGCCACGTCAAAGTCGGCTACGCGCGCCCGGCCTGAGTTCGGCGCGAGAAGCGTAGTGAGGATTTTGATCAGCGTAGTCTTGCCTGCTCCGTTCGGGCCGAGCAATCCGAATAGTTCGCCTTGCTTCACTTGCAGATTCACATCCTGCAAGGCGATCAGCTCCTTGCGTATGTTCCTCTCTTTTGTGTTGCCATGAATTTTGTAAATCCGTCCCAAGCTTTGCGTTTCTACTGCAAGATTTGACATTGAAACTCCTCAAATAGGCTCAAACCGATTACATTTTTGCAAGATGTTGGATAATCGTATAGAAAGCGTAGGTTTTACGTCAAGTAGAATTTTGGGAGAGATGGTAGGATAACCATTGTAAGGTGATTTCTCTTCTCCTCCTTTCAATGAGAGTCGCGGTCGGCGTCCGCGGCTCTCTCAATTTAAATGTTGGGTCGCACCCTCAAAGATGATAAGAATGTGACCATGGTGTCAGCTCACCCGTGCATGGTGCCAACGACCACGCGTGCCATCGGTAAGACCTCATAGTGCAGGAGGCCGATTGCAGGATCATATTCAAGGAGATCATCGATTTCGACCTCGTTTCAAACTTGGTACACTCTGATGCCATAAACACCCTTGGGATCCATTACGGCTCCGAAAACAATCGCGATACCGCGAGTCGCTTTTTCTAACCAATATGCGCCGTGCTTCTCCATGATCGAGCACTCCTCGGCTGTCATATCTAGCTGAAACGTGTGCCTCGGGTTATGGGTCTTGACAAAGAGGGACACGTAGGCATCCTCCAAAGAAAGACTATAGAATATACGTTCTATTGTAACATGAGCCGTGGATATTTGCAGGGCAGTATAATCCCCACCATCCTGCTTTGAGAGGACAATATGAACACGCAAATTACCATTATCGGTCTCGGACAAATTGGCGCATCGATCGGCTTGGCGTTGAAGGACAATAAGAATATCAAAAGAGTTGGCTGTGATAAAGACGCGGCTGTTGCCAAAGCCGCTCAAAGTTTGGAAGTGGTTGATGAAATCAAAAATCTGCCAGCAGCGGTGAAGGACTCGGCGATTGTGGTATTGTGTTTGCCACTCGGCGAAGTACGCGAGACGTTGAGGCACGTGGGTCCCTGGCTTGCGGATAATGCCATCGTGATGGATACGGCGCCAATCAAGAGCAGAGTAATGCAATGGGCCAAGGAATTCATTCCAACGGGCCGCTTCTATATCGGACTAGTGCCGGGAATCAATTCAAATTATATTGCCT
The DNA here is from genome assembly GCA_963752775.1 of uncultured Chloroflexia bacterium. Classification (GTDB taxonomy): domain Bacteria; phylum Chloroflexota; class Anaerolineae; order Anaerolineales; family Villigracilaceae; genus Fen-1038. The sequence continues at coordinate 60,185 of CAVVZL010000017.1, read as the reverse complement.
CGCTCGAATATGGTTTAAACGCCGCTGAGCCCGATCTATTCAGAAAAGGAATCTTTGCGGTGGATGTTCCTCAGGACACGCCGGAAGAAGTGGTTAATCGTACTTTTGACTTTTGTCACCTGCTCGGTGCGAAACCCATGCTGACCGACATGCTCGAATCGGACGGACTGATGACATCGGTGCATGTACTGCCACAATTAACTGCAGCCGCGTTGCTCAATGCCACGATTGGTCAACCCGGATGGCAGGAAGCACGCAAACTCGCGGGTCGGCCATTCGCAGGTGTGACCAGCGGCATGGCATATAACGATGATGCAGTTTCATTGTGCGAGGTGGTGCTGGCAAACCGGACCATCACGGTTCACGCTCTGGATACGTTGATGGTGGCGCTTAAGGGATTGCGGGATGATATCGAACAGGGAAATGAAGAAGGTGTATCAGTACGCCTTAATGAAGCGGACAGGGACCGCGAAGCATGGCTGGATGAACGTGGTCAGGCTGATTGGTTAAAGAGGGCGGCGATCAGGAAAATATGCCCGACTTTCGCCAACTCATTGGACAGACATTATTCGGAAGCACGGTCTTCGAGCGAAACGCAAAACCCAAAAAGAAGAAATAATATTCTTATGCCGTGTTATTGCTACATTGTTGAATGTTCGGATGGAACATTCTATACGGGCTGGACGACGGATCCCGAACGACGCGTCAAAACGCATAACGCCGGGCGCGGCGCGCGTTATACTAAAATGCGGCGTCCTGTGAAATTAGTGTACGTTGAGACCCAATCCGACAAAGTCAGCGCCATGAAACGCGAACGCGTCATCAAAACGATGACGCGTGAGCAAAAAAGAAAATTGATCCAGAATGAATAAAGGCGGATCGCAATCCGCCTTTATTCATTAATTAGTTTCTTAGACTTAATCCTTGCCACGTTTGCTAAGCTGATGGTCGAGTTGCAGAACTGCCGTCTCGTGTCGTTCAATCATTTCCAAGCTTGAAACAATCTCTGCGGCGTTCTTCTCCTCTTCCACCTGTTCATTGATATACCATTGGAGCAGAACCTGCGCGGCATAATCCTTTTCCTTCAACGCCAATTCATACAAGGCATTGATGAGGCCAGTCACCTTGGCTTCATGCGCGGCGACATCCTTGAATAGTTCCAAATCGGATTTCCAGGTGGCGGGCGGAGCATCGATTACCTTGAGCGAAACCTGTCCACCGCGCTCAAGCAGGAAATCATAGAACTTCATGGCATGTTCGCGCTCCTCGCCTTCTTGAATGCGCATCCAATGAGCGAAACCAGCCAGGTTTTTGCTCTCAAAGTATGCCGCCATTGAAAGATACAAGTATGAGGAGTACAACTCCTTGTTAATTTGTTCGTTGATCGCATCTTGCATTGCTTTGCCAATCATACGTGCCTCCTTGTCAATTCATTATACAACTATTTGAATTTTGGAATCCAGCGGGGTACGGACTTACAATAATTCTCATACGCCGCGCCGAACTTCTCCTTCAGGGTCGGTTCTTCATACAAGGCGACGAACAAATGGACGCCCAGAAAAGCGATAACTGCGTAAATAATCATCCAAACTGTTTTGAACCAGAGAAAGTAACCGATGAGAATTATAAGCACACCTACATAGATCGGGTTACGAACGTAGCGATATGGACCTGTTACAACCAACTCTTTCGGCGGGTCAAGGGGCAAAGGTGTGCCTTCCCCTTTGAAGGTGAAATCCCAGAAGCACCACAGGATTGCAATCCCGCCAACGAGCCAAAGAGGAAAGGCAAAAAAGGTGAAGAGGCCTGTTTCAACTTGAGGACTTGTCGGCAGGAGAACAAAGGGAATGTAACCCGCGCCAATTCCAGCGGCGAGAATGAGATATAAAAAGGATTTGAGAGCGGTCATAATTATCCTCTCTTCTTCAACCAACCTAGTAACTTCTTCGTTGGCCAGCAATTGATCACATCATTCTTTGTCAGCCAGGCGCGACGCGCAATCGCTATGCCATAGAACAACATATCAAGGTCTGCTTCGGAATGCGCGTCAGTATTGATGCTGATCGGGATGCCCAGTTCTCTTGCGCGGCGCGCATACATATCGTCGAGATCGAGGCGATACGGGCTGGCATTGATCTCCAATGCAACGCCTGTTTCAGCCGCAGCATTGAAGATTGCATCCATATCCAAATCCGCGCCTTCGCGATCGGGAATCAATCGTCCAGTTGGATGACCGATGATGTCCACATGTCGGATTGCGAATTGCATTGAGCACGCGTTGCGTGACTTTTTCGCGCGGCTGTCGCAATGAAGTATGCAATGAAGCCAGAACCAAATCCAGGCTGGCCAAAAATTTATCGGGATAATCCAGCGTGCCATCGGCCTTGATTTCGACTTCGCTGGCATGCAAAATCAAAATGCTGTCGCCGAGTTTATCCTGCGTCTTCTTGATTTCACGCGGCTTGCTTTTTGTGATCTTCCATGCTCAACCCGCCGGTGACGCCAAGACTTACCGAATGATCGGTGAACGCAATCACTTTGATCCCGCGCTTGGCGGCAGCTTGTGCCATCTCCAGCATCGTCAACTTGCCATCGCTCCAATTGGAGTGAACTTGCAAATCTGCTTTGATATCTTCGATTTCGATCAACTTCGGAAGTTTGTTTTGCTGTGCGGCTTGCACTTCACCGCGATCTTCACGCAGCTCGGGCGGAATCCACGGCAGACCAAGTGCTTGATAGACTTCTTCTTCGGTCGAGCAAAAAATCTCGTTACCGCCTTTAACCTTTGCAAATGAATGTTCAGATAACGATAAGCCTTGATCGAGCGCAAGTTGGCGTAACTGTACATTATGATCTTTTGAACCCGTTGCATATTGCAGCGCCGTGCCAAACTTTTCCAGCGGATGCACCCAAACTTGGGCGCGTACGCCATCGCCAAATTCAATGGACGATTTTGTTTCGCCTTTGCCCAGTACGCGCACCACGCCGGACAAATTCGTGAAAGCATCCATAACCGGCTTTGAATCTTTTGCCGCCACAAGAATATCGAGATCACCAATCGTTGACCGCATCCTTCGCAGACTTCCAGCGGGTTGTGCGTCGACGACTCCCTTCACCTTTTTGAGTTCAGCAATAATTTCCTGCGCGAGCGGATACGCGCGTCCGAGTGGAATCCGCCCTGAGCGACGCGATAAAGATTCAAGTCCGGTGAGAATCGCCGACTCAGATTTTTCTCCCATACCCGGAAGGTCACGCAGTTTTCCTTCTGTCGCAGCTGCTTTGAGTTGCCCGAGAGTCGTGATGCTCAGAGTTTTCCAGATCAAGCCAACTTTCTTTGGTCCGAGGCCTGGGACTTTCAACCATTCCGCCAAAGACTCGGCGGCACTTCCTTTTTAAGCTTCTCCAAAAATTCCAGTTTGCCGGTGCGAAGCAGTTCATCGATTTTTTCAGCGATGGCCTTGCCCACGCCGGGAATCTCTTCGAGCTTGTTCTCCTTCCAATATTCGTTGACATCGCGGCCCAAGCCCCGCCAAGTTTTCTGCGGCTTTGCGATACGCGAGAGTTTTATAAATGATCTCGCCCTTGATCTCGGATAGGTCGGCGATGAGGGTAAAAACTTCAGCCAGTTCGCGATTGTTCATAACGATAATCCTTTTATAATTTTTTAATCTTGATAGTTTACTATTGTAAACCAGCCTTATTATATAATGATCCTTTTAAACCTGCGGCTATCAGATTGAATTGGAGTATAATCAAAATACTCATTTTTATAATCAAAATAATTGATGGTGTAGGTAAATTGCCACTACTGGCAAAGGAGGTGAATCCTCACAAAGATTACTATTTATTTTCCCTCAATCAATAAGTCAAAAAGTAAAGAATATTCAAACACATCCATTAATTTGGAGGAGAAACGAAATGTTACAAAAACGCTTGATGATTGTCCTCGGTCTCGTCATTGCCCTCAGCATGGTGTTGACTGCATGCGGACCGACTGCCACTCCAGCCCCCACTGCCGCTCCTGTGGCGCAGCAGGCAACTGCTACCTCGGCACCCGCTCGCCATGGTGGCTGGCTGGATGAAATTGATGCCTCCGTAGTAGCATCTGATTCTGCGGTGACCCAACTGCAGGCAGGTGCAATTGATATTTATTCAACTGGCCTCCCGCCTTCCGACCTGAGTGCTATCAAGTCCGCGGGGTTAAGCTATGGCTCCTACACAGGTACCTATTACGACATTCTGTATAATCCAGCGGTATTTAAAGATACGTCTGTCCTGAATCCGTTCTCAGATCGTAAGATTCGGGAAGCGACCAACTATTTGTATGACCGCAACTACATCAACCAGGAAATTTACAATGGCGGCGGTCTGGCCAAGTTCTTCCCCTTCGTGACCGATGGCCCGGATTACACGGATCTTGCCGATGTGGCTGCCAGCCTCGAAGCCCAGTATGCATATAACCCTGACAAAGCCAAGCAGATCATCGCCACCGAAATGACTTCTCTAGGCGCAACTGCAGATTCCACCGGCAAGTGGCAGTATAAGGGCAAGCCAGTCACTCTGAATTTCCTCATCCGCAACGATAGCGATGGAACCCGCAAACCGCTAGGTGATTATGTAGCGGCGCAACTTGCAAGCGTTGGCTTCACGGTCAACAGCGAGTACAAGAAGTCTTCCGAGGCTTCCCCAATTTGGATCGATAGCGATCCGACCCTCGGTGAGTGGAATTTGTACACTGCGGCATGGGTCAATACCGCGATTGAGCGCGACGGCAAGACTGATTTTCAATCCATGTACCTGCCGGATAGCACTCAGGGCATGCAAGTGTTCGCGGCCAATAATCCTGATCCTGCCTTCCAAAAGGTTGGCGATGATCTCGCCAACGGTAATTTCACAACTCTTGATCAACGTCATCAAATGATGGCGCAGGCCATGCAGCTTGGCTTGCAAGATTCATTGCAAGTCTGGTTGATTGAAGGTCGGACCTTTGTCCCCTATTCTACGAAAGTTCAGGCAACAACTGATCTGGGTGCTGGCGTTGAGTCCTCGTCCATCTGGCCCTTTACTCTTCGCTTTACGGGCCAGGATAGGCGGTACGTTGAAATGGGCCACCAATGATATATTCACCGATCCATGGAACCCGGTGGATGGCAGTAACTGGACTTGGGATCAGGGCTTGGCTCGCGCAACCAATGGTTCAGCAACGCTATTTGATCCTTATACCGGTTTAGCTTGGCCTCTCCGCGCCCAAAAGATGGATGTGACCGTGCAGACCGGCTTGCCGGTGTTCAAGACCCTTGACTGGGTAACGTTGACTACAGCGGATAAGATTACGCCTCCGTCCGATGCCTGGGTGGATTGGGATGCGAAATCCCAGACCTTTATCACGGTTGCTGATGCTGCCAACGCGGCCGCGAACATAGCAAAAGTACAAACACAGGCGGCAGACATTGGCTGGGGCAGTTGACCTCAAAACCATGGTCGCACCTGAAACTGCTCCAGCTCCTGCCGCCAATGTGACTCCACCGGCGCCAACGCTTGATGCTGGCGGTCAGGCTTTGGCTAATGTACTGACGGGTCTTGGAACCTTCTATACCCAAACCACTGGAAAATCTGTTGACGTTGCAACAGCTCTTAAGTCATCGGATAACATCACCAGCATTGAGACGGAAGTCGGTAAGATTGCTGGCATTACTACCGGCGCCGCGGATCAGCAAAAAGAGATTGCATCTTTTGCAATGACTTTTGTTGGCGGCTTGGATGGTAGTGGTTATTACACATTAGGTACAACTGATTTCACCACGGCCAAGACGAAAGAGGTCGTTACCTATCCGTCGGATATGTTCCAGACTGTGAAATGGCATGACGGCAGTTCGCTTTCTGCGGCTGACTTCGTTATGAATATCATCGAGGCCTTTGACCGCGCCAAACCGGATAGCCCAATCTACGATGATACGTATGTTCCGATCTTCCAGGCATTCCAATCCACTTTCAAAGGCGTTAAGATCGATTCCACCGATCCTTTGGTTATTGAGATGTACACGGATGCATATACCCAGGACGCTGAATTGAATGGCATAACCGTTGCTCCAGACCTGGAATGGCCGAACTATTGTATAAATGGTTGTTCGTACGGTGAGGCCCCATGGGATGCGGTAGCGATGGCCAATCAGGTAGAGGCCGATGGACAATTCGTTTACACACCCGATCAGGCCGCGGAGAAGAAGGGCGTGGATCAGATCAACTTTATTGGCGGTCCGAGCCTCGACGCCCTGACTAAGGACCTCGCCACATTGGCATCCAATAGCACGATCCCGTATGCGCCAACGATGAGCAAGTACATTACGGCGGATGATGCTAAGACGCGCTATGCCAATTTGCAGGCTTGGTACACTGCCCACAAGACCTATTGGGTTGGTACCGGACCATATTATCTCGACAGTGTCAACTTGACCGGCAAGACACTCACCTTAAAGAACTTCTCGGATTATCCTGACACTGCAGATCGCTGGTCGCAGTTCGCTACGCCGATGCTTGCTTCGGTCAAGTTGGACGGTCCCGCTCAGGTGAAGATTGGTGATTCGGCGACCTTCAATGTCACGGTGACCTTTAATGGCAATCCTTATCCGGAGAAGGATATCAAGCAGGTTAAGTATCTGATCTTCGATGCAACCGGCGCAGTGGTCAGACACTGGTGTTGCTACGGCAGTTGCCGATGGTCAATGGCAGGTCGTTCTGGATGCGGCTACTACTTCCAAACTAACCGCGGGATCCAATAAAATCGAAGTGGCGGTTGCACCCATCCCGGTGGCTGCACCTGCGTTCACTTCTTTGAGTTTCGTCACTACGCCATAAATTTTCCGGGAGCCATATAAAGTATAATGATAGGGGCAAGACACGTCTTGCCCCTATCATTTAATTCTGAGAGGTCAATATGGCGGTGACTGCCCAATCACAATCCCAGTCTGGCTTGGAAGCAATCCATAAACGCGCTTCAGGTCGTACTTTTTTACGGGTTATTCGTTATACGGGCTTGCGCCTTGTAACCTTGTTCATCACGGTCGTGATCGGGATTTATCTGACCATTTTGATTGCCAATATGGGCGGTTATGTAGATAACATCATGAAAGGTGAGATTACTCAATCCATCACTCAGAAGGCAGCGGCTAGCCCCAGTATGCGGAGCATGTCATCGGATGAGCGAGCGAAACTTATTCAGGCAGAGATTACGCTTGAGGAAAATCGAGAGGGGTTGAATACGCCTATTGCAGTTCGTAATTTCACATATCTCAGCAATGCTCTGACGTTAAACCTCGGTACGGCTATCAATATGAACAGCGATAGCGGCTCCAAGTCCGTGCGGCTGATCGTATTGGAACGTTTGCCTGCAACTCTGCTATTAATGGGCACCTCCGAGTTGTCCCTGTTTTTTGTCAGTCTCTTCCTGGCGCTGACTTTATCAAGACGATATGGCAGTTTTTGGGATAAGCTTGTCATCATACTTTCGCCGACTTCCACGCCTCCCGCTTGGTTCTATGGAATTTTTTTTATACTGCTTTTTGCCGCTATATTTAAATTGCTTCCATTTGGGGGATTGATGGATGCTCCTCCGCCCACTAATCCCATTGACCTTGGGTTGAATGTGATTAAACATTTAATTCTTCCAGCATCGGCATTATTTATCAGTCAGTTCTTCCTGAGCATTTATAACTGGAGGACTTTTTTCCTGATCTATTCCAGCGAAGATTATGTGGAGATGGCCAAGGCCAAAGGCCTGCCTCCGCGCGATATTGAACGTCAATACATTTTGCGCCCAACCCTGCCCACGATCATTACACAATTTGCGTTGCTGTTGATCGGCGTGTGGCAGGGTGCGATTGTTACCGAGACGGTTTTTGAGTGGCCCGGCTTGGGCAGAACCTTTTATACAGCGATAGGTTTTTTCGACACCCTGTGATTGTGGGTCTCACGATCATTTATGCCTATCTGCTGGCGATTACGGTGTTCGCCCTTGATTTTGTTTATGCGCTGGTGGATCCCAGAGTCAATGTAGGCGGGAGTTAATCATGAATACACTCAGAAATTCATTTCGTGAGATTCTGCGCTACCCATCTGCAATAGCGGGCGTGACATTGATTTTCTTATTGTTGGTGGTTTCCGTTTATGCTGTGATTAAAATTCCTTACAGCCAGGCCATTTATCTGTGGCGCGGCGGTGAAGATGTGTGGGGTGCGAATCCTAAATTTGCCCCGCCGGCATGGTTCAATTTCTTTTCAAGCAAAAAGATGCCTCTATCTTTTGCTGTAAGCACTGCTGATGGAACCATGACAAAAACCGTTACAGCGGGTGCACAAAACACAGGTACCGTCAACATTTCATATTCGTTTGATTTTCAATACGATGGTTATCCTCAGGAGATGTTGATTAATTTTGATTCGAAGTATGCCCAAAAGCAGCCCTTCGTTTCCATTAATTGGGTGACGCCGGATGGTCGCAATATCCGGATTGACAACCTTGGCATCATCCAGCAACAAACTCTGCGGTTTTCACAAGATCAACAGTTTTTACAAGGTTTAAATGGCCAAGATCCGATGCAGGCGTTGTTCAATGATCCGAAGACCAACAAGATTCTAAAGGGAAAATACCAGGTACAGATTATAGGCGTTACCTTTGAACAAGGTTCAGATATTAATGCCCAGTTTTTTTTCCAAGGCCAGGTATATGGTTTGGCAGGGACGGACCAATATCGCAGGGATTTGATGGTGGCATTGCTATGGGGCACACCGGTCGCTCTGGCTTTTGGCTTGCTGGCTTCCATTGGAACATTAGTTACCACCATGATTATTGCTGCGATTGGAACATGGTATGGCGGTTGGATAGACGCGTTAATTCAACGCATCACCGAAATCAATCTAGTCTTGCCTTATTTGGCAATCCTGATCATGGTGGGAACTTTTTATTCGCACAGCATATGGGTAATTTTAGGCGTGACGATTTTCCTCAGTATTTTTACTGGGAGTATCAAAAGTTACCGCGCCATTTTTGTGCAAGTGAAAGAATCAATGTTTATTGAAGCCGCTCGATCATACGGCGCATCGGATGCACGGATCATCTTTTTATACTTGATCCCGCGTATGATCCCACTCTTGATTCCGGGACTCGTTTCATCCGTTCCATCTTTTGTTTTTCTCGAATCGACCCTGGCAATTCTCGGCTTGGGCGATCCAGTCTTGCCAACGTGGGGGAAAATCATTGACGATGCATTTACAAATGGCGCTCTCTACAAAGGATATTATTATTGGATTTTGGAACCGGCAGTTTTGCTCATGATTACAGGACTTAGCTTCGCCATGCTTGGGTTTGCGCTGGATCGTATCTTCAACCCGCGGCTGAGGGATATTTAACCAATGGCACAAAACAATAAAATCCTCCGTATTGAGGAACTAGTGCTGTATTTCAATACCACTCACGGTCCCGTCCAGGCGGTGGATGGTGTAAATTTCGAACTCGCATCCAATCGCGGGTTGTCATTCTTGGTGAATCAGGGTGTGGCAAAAGCTCCCTCGCAAAGGCTATTTTGCGCCTCCTGCCTCGCAACGCGGGGACCTATTCTGGACGTGTGTATCTGGATGGAAAAGATGTTATGCCGTTGAGCGAGGAAGAGTTCCGCCAGAATGTTCGCTGGGCCTCCATCTCCATGGTTCCGCAGGCTGCCATGAACGCGCTGAAATCCGTGATCCGGGTAGGCGAACAGGTGGCTGAACCCGCCATGGTCCACTTGGGTGTAAATAAAAACGAAGCGCTTTCTCAGGTAAGAAAGATGTTCCAGCATGTTGGGGTTCCAGAGGATTTCATCTCCCGCTATCCGTTCGAGTTGAGCGGTGGCATGCGTCAGCGTGTTGCAATTGCCATGGCTTTGGTCACTTCTCCGATCTTGATCATTCTGGATGAACCGACATCCGCTTTGGATGTCTTAACTCAGGCCAATATCTTCAACGTATTGAAGCGGCTTAAGAAAGAATTGGGCATCAGTTTCATCCTGATCACACACGATATTGCGACCTCCAGCGAATTAGCTGATGATGTTGCTGTTATGTACGCCGGGCAGATTGTTGAGATCAGCGATGCATATCGCTTCTTTGATAAACCGCTTCATCCTTATTCGCAAAAATTGATGGCCAGCGTCCCGAGACTGCACGGCACGAAGGAGCCCGAATTCATTACCGGCAGACCGCCCAGTCTGATTGATTTGCCAAAGGGCTGTCGTTTTGCTGATCGTTGTCCGGCCCGCTTCGAGAAATGTATTCAGGATCCACCAGTCGTCGAAAAAGACGACCGCAAAGTCAAATGCTGGTTGTACGCCTGATGGGAGCATTCTAATGGTTTCCACTGTTCAAACACGAGATATAAACGATATAAGAAAAATTTTATTGTCTATAGACGATCTGCACGTTTGGTTTGAGTTGAGACATTTTGGATTTGGCCGCGCCGGTTATGTGAAAGCAGTGGACGGCGTGACTTTCGATGTTCATCAAGGTGAAGCGATTGCTGTTGTGGGGGAAAGTGGATGCGGAAAATCGAGCCTGATGAAAACCATCCTCGCACTTTACAAACCGACCAAGGGAAAAGTTGTCTTTGACGATAAGGATTTGGCTGAGCTGGATAATAAAGGCTTGCACTGGTATCACTCCCATGTTGGTTATGTTCAGCAGGATCCATATGGCGCACTTCCGCCATTCATGAATGTTCAACGAATTCTGGAAGAGCCTCTGATTGTGGGCGGAATCAAGGATAAGGAAGAGCGCACCCAGCGCATCCGCAAGGCGATGGATGAAGTTAAGCTGACGCCGGTGGAGGACTTCTTGGAGAAGTTTCCGCACATGCTGAGCGGCGGACAACAGCAACGCGTGGTGATCGCGCGTGCCATGATCATGGGACCGAAATTTCTGGTTGCCGATGAACCCGTTTCCATGCTGGACGCATCGGTGCGTGTGGAGATTCTCAAGCTGTTGCGCGGCTTGCAGGAATTCGCATAACCTCTCTGTTATTTATATCACGCATGATCTTTCCACAGTCAGTTATTTCTCCGAACGCATCTTTGTTATGTATGCTGGCAACTTGGTGGAAAAGGCTAATGTGCGTCAGGTGTTGGATCATCCGCTTCATCCTTACACCATGGCTTTGCTGACCGGCACCTCCGAACCGGATGCTCGGAATGCTGAGACGTTCAAAGAGCTGCCGCCGGGCGAGCCTCCCAGTTTGGTGAATTCGACCCACTGGCTGTCGTTTCCATCCTCGTTGTTCAAAAGCGATGAAAGGCTTGTGCGAGGTAAAAGAACCTCCGGATTTTGAGCCTGAACCGGGTCATCTTGTGGCTTGCTGGCTTTATCAATAAAAGTTGAATGCGCCCCTGGCAGTTGATTTTGCTTGGATTCATTTTATCTATGATGGGAGTTGTTTTTCCTTTCCTAATGGTGATTTAGGTGTTCCCTTCCACATTCTTTTTGAATTTCTTTTCTTATGCCGCATCCATGACCGGCTTGTTTTTGGGGATCATCGGGGCGTCGCGCTATGTTAAGGAAAATCGCAAGAAATAACAGGCAATGACTTTGCTGAGGATGTGATAGGATTCGGGTCGCAAGACCCGAATATTTTTTCAATAAGGAGCGCATCATGATCGGAATCAAAAACGGATTTCATCGATCCATTCCTTTATTGGTGCTGATCACTCTCCTGCTTTCCGCGTGCGAAAGCTTGCCTTCTAATTCAACCGAATCGCCTCAACCGACGATAACACCTCCACCAGTCATCACTCCTCCGCCTTCACCGCGCACATTGACAATTTGTCTCGGCCAGGAACCGAATACGCTTTATCCATATGGAAATCTGAATGCCGCAGCACAAAGCGTTCTTGCTGCCATTGACAACGGGCCGATTGATACCGTTGATTATGCTTACCAGCCAGTGATCTTGCAGAAATTGCCCAGCATCGCGGACGGCGATGCAGCGGTTTCACAAGTTACGGTTAAGGACGGAAGCGAAATTGTGGATGCTGATGGAAATCTTACAGCACTGAGCATCGGAACGAGCGTTCGCCCTTCTGGCTGCCGCTCCAATGGATGCGCAGTCACATATTCCGGTTCCGCTTTGCAGATGGATCAAATGTCCGTTACCTTCCACCTGCGCCCAGACCTGACCTGGTCAGACGGCACTCCATTGACTGCCGACGATTTAGTTTATGGATATCAGATCGTTGCCAATGATTCATCTTCTCCGTTTAAATTTCTCGCAGATCATACGCAATCTTATACAGCCACCGATATGACAACGCTTCAATGGACTGGCATCCCGGGATTTATTGATCCAACCTACTTCACTGATTTTTTTGCTCCCGCACCAAAACATGTTTGGGATAAGTTTGGAGCCACCGGTCTTTCGCAAGTGGATGTTGCTTCTCGTGCTCCCATCGGATGGGGACCATACATGATTCAAGATTGGACAATCGGCGATCATATTACATTGGCAAAGAATCCATATTACTTCCACGCATCGGATGGCTTACCTAAGTTCGATACATTGACATTTCGTTTCATTTCCGATCCGAATGCGGCGATCAGCCAGTTGACTTCGGGCGGATGCGAAATTCTTGATCCAAGCATCAATCTCGACGCGCAAGTTGCCCTGCTCCAACAAATGCAGGACGCGAATCAAATCCAGGCTTTCTTTACGCCGACCTCGACTATCGAATGGCTTGGATTGGGGATCAATCCCGCCGTGTATGATAGCGGTAACCGATCTATTCAGAATCGTCCTGATTTTTTTTCTGACTTACGCACGCGTCAGGCAATTGCGTTATGTCTCGACCGTCAAAAAGTCGCGGATACGGTTTTGTTTGGGCAATCCTCCGTGCCGACCAGTTTCGTTTCGTCCAGTCATCCACTTTATGTAAGCGATCTTCCTTCTTATAAATTTGATGCTACTGCCGGTTCTCAACTACTTGAGCAGGCTGGTTGGAAATTTGTCAGGGGAGATACAACTTCGGTACGGCGCGCAGTTTCGGTCCGGAATGTAGCGGTGGGCACACCTCTCATCTTGAATTACATCACCACCCAGTCCGTTCAGCGGCGGCAAGTGATTGATATTCTTTCGCAATCGCTGGCGCAATGCGGCATTGGAATCAATGTGCAATATGAATCGCAACAGGAAATGTATGCGCCCGGTCCCATGGCCCGCTTTTCGGACGCAATTTCGATCTTGCAGAATACGCCTTGAGCAACACCAGCATGGAGCCTCCTTGTGGATGGTTCACGAGCAATGAGATTCCCAATGCGGTGAATCATTGGATCGGTGTGAATGTTAGTGGCTATCGCAATCCAGATTTCGACACGGCTTGTTATGCCGCACAATCATCGCTACCCAGCGAACAGACATACACCGATTCGTATCATCAAGCGCAATCCATCTTTGCAAACGACCTGCCCGCCATTCCACTTTTCTTTCGTCTCAGTGTTGCCGCGGCGCGTCGCCGACCTTTGTCATTTCAATCTCGATCCGACTGCCAACCCCATGTGGAACATCGAAGCCTTTGACGAAGGACAGGCTTGCAAGAAATGAATTGCATGCGACTTTTAGCCGCCGCGATTTTTGATTTTTCTTTTCGCTTCATGCGCGCCGAAAGCGGCTCCTGTTCCAACATCCGCTCCTTCTCCCGCGCCTGCGTCGACTGCGACTTCCATCCCTCATGCCTCCGAGATTTGATTTGCGTTAATCGGAACTGTAACGCCGGTTAACGTGTGGGCTTTGTTCGACGCGAAAGGATATTCATATAATAATTACGCAGTGATGTCCGGTTACTGGCCGCGCTTATATCAGCTCTCGATTCCAGATCGTAACTTTGAAACCGATGGCCGCCAGCGGAATGCCATCGCCGTTTGTGCAAGAAGGAAATCTTTATACGGCAACTGTTCCGCTTCGTCCTGATTTAAAGTGGACAGATGGAGTTCCCTTCACTGCGGATGATGTCGCCTTTACAGTGGATACAGCTATATCTTTCCAGCTTGGCTTCGACTGGAACGATTTTTATAATCCCGACTTTATTGATCACGCGGAAGCTCTGGATGCGCAGACCGTGAAATTTTATTTCAAAAAGCAACCGAATGTCGGCGTGTGGCAATATGGCGCGTTGCAGGGCCCGATTGTTCAGAAAGCATATTGGGAATCAAAAGTCTCTGCTTCCGTCGCCCTGTTGCCTTCCAATGACCTTGCTCCACAGATTGCTTCGCTGAACGCACAAGCTCGCAGATTTGCAATCGAAGATAAATACCGTGAACGCGAACATCGCAATATTGTCGACCACCAGCAGTGGCTATATTCAAGGCATTGCCGATATTAAAGGCCTGCAGGCTAATTTAAATCAAACCAATACGGCGCTTGCGAAAGCCCAGTCGCAATATGACTCGGCGATGGATGCGGCGCGTCAATCGTTGTACGCGCTGGATAATCAGAATGAACCGACTCTCGGCGACTGGATGCCTGCCGGACAGCAAAATGGCGCGTGGATCAATAAAGTCAATTCGGCGCATCCATTCAATATGCCGAAGTTTGACAGCGCGGTTTATAAAACCTTTGCAAGCGAAGACGATGCGGTAAAAGCGTTTCAGAATAATGAGATGGATTTAATTCTTGAGTCAAACGGACTTTCAGATAATGGGCATGACACAATAGGTAGCTCGGTTTCGATGAAGAAAAGTTCCAATCAAAATTTATTCTTCCTTGTCTTTAATTTATCAAATCCCATTTTCAATGATTCGGCCTACCGCCAGGTTTTGATGTGTATTCTTGATACTCACATGCTGGCTGGTCAGTTGTCCAATGAAAATGTATTGACATCTTTTGTTGAGCTGGACGAGAAATTTTGGAATAATCCCCATACAACATTGCCTTGCATTGGCCTTGATTCAGCCTCGCGTATACCGCAAGCAATTCAGATTCTCAAAACCGCTGGTTATACATGGAAGGTTTTACCTTCGCAAACGGCGAACGGTCAAGGACTTACCTCTATAACTGGTGAAGCTTTTCCAGCAATTAACTTGGTCATTTCATCTTCCGACGAACAGGGAGGTAATGCGGGCAAATACATACGCCAACAATTATCTTTGCTTGGCGTTCCAGTCACAACGGATTCTATAAACTCCGAAGATTTGCGTTATGCAGTCTTCAGCGATCATCAATATGATATGGCTTTGCTTGGATGGAATGTCAGTGAATACCCAGGTTATTTATGTGATTGGTTCAAGGACGGGAATCCGTTTGGATATCAGAGCGACCGCCTCCAGTCCACGTGCGCGGCGTTGAATTCAACCAGTGATTTGACCATGGCGCAGAACGATGTTTACGAATTCAATCTATCCTTGCGCAGGACCTTCCTTTTATTCCTCTGTATTCCGGCATCACATACGATGCGTATCGAAATATCAAGTATCCATTTGATTCCGTGTTGGGCGGTTTGAGCGGAGTTTACGGCGCGCCGTCTTTGGCAATTCCTGCTCCATAAATGGAAAACTTTGCTATAATCAGCCCCAATTCGCAAGAAGGAGTTGAATCGTGCCAAGGACCGATAAAAAACCTTTCCTGGAAGTTAAAAATCTGAAGACCCATTTTTTTACCGAGGACGGTGTGGTTCATGCTGTAGATGGCGTTGACTTCGTAGTGTATCCCGGTGAGATTTTCGGTCTGGTCGGCGAATCCGGATGCGGCAAAAGCGTGACTTCGCTTTCGGTGATGCGCCTTATATCGCCTCCGGGCAAAGTGCTGGAGGGCGAGGTCTTATTGGATGGGACCAACCTGCTGAATTTAACGGAAGAAGAGATGATGAAAGTGCGCGGCAATCGCGTCTCGATGATCTTTCAACAGCCACAGACTGCGCTCAACCCGGTATTCAAAGTGGGAGATCAAATTGCCGAAGTGTTAAGCATCCATCAGGATTTTGGCAAGGAAGCGGGGCAAAAGCGCGCGGTGGAATTATTGAAGATGGTGGGCATTCCTGAGGCTGAACGCCGCGCTGAATCTTATCCTCATGAACTCTCAGGCGGCATGGCTCAACGTGTGATGATCGCAATGGCGCTGGCCTGTGTGCCGGAACTTTTAATCGCAGATGAGGCGACAACTGCTTTGGATGTAACCATTCAAGCGCAAATCCTCGACCTTATCCTGGCGATGCGTAAGGATTTGGGCACTTCGCGTTATTTTGATCACGCACGATCTCGGCGTCATCGCCGAGATGGCAGAACGCGTGGCCGTGATGTATGCGGGCGAGATCGTCGAGCAGGCTGAATCCGTCGAACTTTTTGATAATCCGCTTCACCCATATACGCAGGGCTTAATCGGCTCCATCCCCATTCTGGGCAAGATCAAGGAACGGCTGGATGTAATTCCCGGCAGTGTTCCCAATCTGATTGATCCGCCGCCGGGCTGCCGTTTCGCACCGCGTTGCGCGGCGCACGTGTTAAATCTGGACTTAATATTTGCGGTGAGGTTGATCCGCAATTAATTGAAGTCAAACCAGGACATGTTGTCCGCTGCTGGTTGTATCAAAACGCGGAAGGCCACCGCGCACCGCTGAAGGCGCGCTGATTGCGCCACGGAGTATTCAATGAGTAATAATTCTTCCAACTCGGATTTGATCCAGGTTAAATCGCTAAAGAAATATTTTCCGGTGCGGGCTGGCGTGATGCAGCGCGTCGTGGCGAATGTCCAAGCTGTGGATGATGTCAGCTTCACCATCAAAAGTGGTGAGACGTTGGGCATGGTGGGTAAGTCGGGTTGCGGCAAGACAACGGTCGGCCGGACGATGTTGAGACTAATTGAACCGACGGGTGGATCTGTAATCTATAACGGCAAAGATATATTCAAGTTCAAGTCCAATGAGATGAAACCTGTCCGCCGCGATTTGCAGATCATTTTCCAGGACCCATATGCTTCGCTCGATCCACGCGTGCCGATTGGCAAATCGGTGATGGAAGGACTGCATATTCATCACGTCGGTACGCCCAAGGAGCGCACTGCAATCATGCTGGAGACTCTCAAAAAGGTGGGATTGGAAGAATACCATTCCCGCCGCTTCCCTCACGAGTTCTCCGGTGGCCAGCGCCAAAGAATTGGGATCGCACGCGCTTTGGCTTTGCGTCCCAAATTCCTTGTCTGTGATGAACCGGTCTCCGCGTTGGATGTATCCATCCAATCGCAGGTGTTGAACATATTGAAAGACTTGCAAAAGGAATTTGGTCTGACGTATCTTTTCATTGCACATAATCTGAGCGTGGTGGAACATATCTCTGACCGCGTGGCGGTGATGTATTTGGGTAAGATGGCTGAATTAGCCGACCGGGATGAGTTGTATCGCGATCCGGAACATCCGTATACGCAAGCTCTCATGTCGGCGATTCCGGTTCCTGATCCGAAGATGAAACGCAATCGATTGATTCTCAAAGGCGATGTGCCCAGCCCGCTTCATCCTCCGACCGGATGCCGTTTCCATCCGCGTTGTCCATCGCGGAAAAGATCTGCTCTGAACAGGAGCCTGAATTCCGCGAGACCAAACCAAATCACTGGGTGGCTTGCTGGATGGTTAAATAGTTTTTTAGAGAAGCGATGAAATACGGAATTCTGCTCGTTGACGATCAGCGCGACATTCTCCGTCTTTTGCATTCCACGCTGGACACATTGAACAATAGCGATCTTCAGATTTTCGAGACACCTTCTGGCGAGGAAGCCCTGCTGGAAGCAAGTCGTCAACGAATCGATTTACTGGTGTCTGACTATAAACTGCCCGGCATGAGCGGGATCGAGCTGATGCATAAAGTGCGGGCACGTCACCCGGATGTAAAAGTGATTTTGATTTCGGGTATGACCGATAAAAAAGCCCGCGATGAAATGTTAAATGCCGGCGCGGTGGCTCTTTTCGATAAACCGATTCCTCTCGCCGATTTTCTGGATGTGGTCGAACGGAGCTTGGGATTGGTTCGTACCATTTTTCCCCCTCCATCGGGTTCCCGAGAAGAAGCAAAACGCGGCGCGTGTTTCTGACTTGCTGGCGAATTTTCGGCAGGATGTCAATGCTCATGCTGTGTTTCTTTTGAACGAACGTGGCATGGTGCTGGCCCGGGCCGGAGCCTTGTATGACAGCAGTATGGAAGTCTCACTGCTATCGGCTCTCATCGCTATTTTCAACGCCGGGATGAAGATTGCCAAATTTAATCATCAGGAAACACTCGATCAGTATTTTGTCGTTGGTAGTGGTGATGAGGATTTGTTGCTGATTCCTATTACAGCCGGTTATGCCTTGTTGTTGGCTGGCGAGAAACTGACCAACGCGAAAGCATTCAGGATACCATGCAGGCCCTCTTGGCTGTGCGCGACGAAGTCGAACGATCACTGCGTTCGATGGGTGTTACGGCTGAACTGAAAGAGCCTCCTGCACCTTCGGCAAATCCTCCCGTTAAGAAGAAACGCAAGACAGGTGAGCTACTGCCGTCCGCTCCACCCTCTCCTGAAATGGAAGCCCTGCTTAAAGAAGCCGCCAGACAAAAAGTCAAAAACCAAGAGATGGATGAATTCTGGAAAAAGGCCGCGGAAAAACATGCAGGAAAGTCGACAAACCCCGAAGTCATCTCTTATGAGGAAGCTCGTAAGATGGGGCTGACGCCCAACTCTAAAAAATAATGTGATACAATTTTCCCGCTTTTCATTGGGGCGTGGTGCAAGGGCAGCACACCAGCCTTTGGAGCTGTGGATCTTGGTTCGAATCCAGGCGCCCCAGTCTGATCATTCAACCCGCGCAGGCGGGAATTTTTCTCTAAGCGCTCAAATCATGAGTGCATACAGGCCTCGCGCGAGCGGGCCTGTTTTGTTTTAGGAGTGTGCTATGAAAGTTACCGCAATTTTACTCGCGGCGGGTCAGGGGACCCGTATGAAATCTGACTTGCCCAAAATGCTTCATCCCATTTGCGGCAAGCCGATGCTGGCCCATTCTCTGGCGGCTGCGATGCAGGCCAGCGATGAGCCGCCGGTGGTAATCGTCGGCCATGAAGCGGACCAGGTACGCGAATCCGTTTCCGGCGGCATTCAATTCGTGATTTCAAGATCAACAGCTTGGCACAGGTCATGCCGTCATGCAAGCAGAGTCATTACTCAAAGGCACGACGGATTTTGTGCTTGTGACCTATGGCGATATGCCTTTGCTTCAAGCCTCGACCTTGAAGCGGCTCGTCGAAACCCAGAAATCGAATCGCGGCCCGATGACGATGTTGACCGTGATCGCCGATGACCCGCGCGGCTTTGGTCGTGTGGTGCGTAACACGGATGGCACAGTAGCCGCGATTGTCGAAGAATATGTGGCAACGTCCGAACAATTAAATGTTCAAGAATTAAATGTCGGCGCGTATTGCTTCAAAGCGGATTGGTTATGGGATGCATTGCATAAAATCAAAGTCTCGCCCAAAGGCGAATATTATCTAACAGATACTGCTGAGCTTGCAGTCAAAGATGGTTTGCCAATCCAAGCCGTTGTATGCGATGATCTAGTTGAAACGATTGGCATAAACACACGAGTACATTTGGCTGAAGCCAAATCTCCATGCGTCCGCGCATTAACTGCGAACATATGTTGAACGGCGTGACGATTATGAACCCAGCTGTGACTTATATCGAAGCCGATGCTCAGATTGGAAAAGATACGATTATTTTTCCGAACACATACATTCAAGGGAAGACGGTCATCGGTGAGCGAAATCAGATCGGACCTAATTCGCACATCCACGATTCAAAAATCGGAAACGATTGCAAAGTGTTTATGTCAGTGATGGAAGGCGCAGTGATGGAAGATGATGTAGATATTGGCCCTTTCGCTCGTCTGCGCAAAGGTGCACATTTGGCGAAGCATGTTCATATGGGTAACTTCGGCGAAGTGAAAGATTTCGTATCTTGCCGAAGGAGTCAAGATGGGACATTTCTCTTACATTGGCAATGCGACCATCGGCGTGAATACCAATATTGGCGCGGGAACAATTACATGCAACTTCGATGGCGTGAATAAGAATCCAACTGAGATCGGTGAAGATGTTTTCATCGGTTCGGATACAATGCTTATCGCGCGGATTAAAGATCGGGGATCGTGCAAAAACCGGAGCGGGCGCGGTGGTGACGAAAGATGTTCCAGCAGATATGCTGGCAGTTGGTGTACCTGCACGGGCGATCAAGAAATTGGAAAAGAAAGTCAGGAGTGAGAAAGAAAAATAAAACCCAAAGAGCAAAAGCATGACAGCGTTAACTAGCGAAGAACAACAATCTCTGATTGATCTTGCGAATGAAGCACGGCGGCGCGCGTACGTGCCTTATTCTAGTTATCCGGTCGGCGCGGCATTGCGGACGAAGACCGGCCGCCTGTTTACCGGCGTCAATGTTAAACGCCGCGTATCCCACAACGATTTGTGCGGAACACGTGGCGGTCTTCAAAGCAGTGTCGGAAGGCGAGCGTGAGTTTGAAGTTATCGCAGTCGTTACTGATAACGGCGGCTCGCCGTGCGGTTCATGCCGTCAGGTGCTGGCTGAGTTTGGATTGGATACGATTGTGTTGATCGCAGATGGTCAAGGCAAACTTATCAAACGAACAATGATAAAAGAATTATTGCCTGAGGCTTTTATTCCTGAAAGCCTTTCGCGGAAAGTTTAGAAGAGAATGAAGAAATGTTTAGTCAGCCATTCTTTATCCCGTCTGCGTTGATTGCCTTGCTTTCCCTTCCTCTGATCTTTGGTTGGATTCCTCGCCAGTCATTCTATGGTGCGCGTACCTCGAAGACACTTTCCAGCGACGAGATTTGGTATCCAGCGAATCGGTTCGCGGGTGTAACGCTTTTGGTTTCCAGTTGCATTTATCTTGCTGTAGCTTGGACCCTTCCTGATGCAACCACCGTTACTAATATTGGCTTGGTGGTTTGGTTCGTTCATCTTGGCGCATTTGTTATTCCGCTTATCCTCAGCCTGCTCTTGATCCGTTCCTTCATCCAAACTTTGTAAATGCGCGATACATACCACTCCCTGCGTGTGGAAGCTGTGGTGCTCCGTCATTCCGATTATGGCGAAGCGGACCGGATCTTTGAACTCTTTATACGCGGCAACTTGGGAAAACCCGCGCCATCGTCAAAGGCGCGCGCAAGCTCACCTCACGCAAGGCGGGGCATCTCGAACCATTCACGCACGTCAAACTTCAACTCGCAACAGGCCGCGACCTGTTTATCGTCTCGCAGGCCGATACGGTGGACGCCTATCTGCCTCTGCGCGATGATCTGTTGTTGACCGGTCAAGCATCTTATGTGATGGAATTGCTTGATCGTTTTACTTATGAAGACAATCTCGAACACCCGACTTTGTTTCGCTTGTTGACGGAAACTCTATCGTGCCTCGCCTCCAAATCGGACCTATGGCTGGCGATCCGTTATTATGAGATGCGCCTGCTCGATGAACTTGGATTCCGTCCGCGGCTCTTTGAGTGTGCCAACTGCGGACGAGAAATCATTGCCGAAGATCAATTCTTCTCATTCAGCGCGGGCGGATATTTGCCCAACATGCGGAAACGGTTTGCCAAATCTCACGAATATATCGGTGGACACGCTCAAGTATCTGCGTCACTTCCAACGTTCGAGTTATGGCGAAGCCTCACGGGCGCGTCCTAGCCTCGAAGTCCAGAAGGAAGCGGAAATGTTGATGCAAGGCTACTTCACCTATCTGCTTGAACGCGAATTGAATACGCCGGGCTTCTTGAAAAGAATTCAAAGCGTAATGTCATTGCGAGCGGAGCGAAGCAATCTCGTATTACATTCAAATGGGAGATTGCCACGTCGCGGCTTTGCCGCTCCTCGCAATGACATCCTTTTACTTCATCCGTTTTCCCCAATTCAATACAAACAACCACGCGGCCACGGCTACCACCGGTTTGAAGACACGCCAGAAAAATTTCTGGAACCAGGCCCAATGCAAATGATAAAGAATGTGTGTGATGCCAGTGCGGATGGTTAGTGCTTGCCCGAGCGGGCTGAATAGAATTCGGCGGCGATAATCGCCGAATGAAAAATCGGTTCGGGTGAATGCATCGCGAATCGCTTTGGCCGCGATCAGACCATAGCCCAATGCGATGCTGATGCCCTCGCCGAAGATTCCATCTGCACCCGCCGTGTCGCCGACGAGGATCACGCGCGGTACAGCGAATTGATTGAACGGACTGAACCATCGGATAGGATGGCCTTTGAGCTCGTACTGACTCAAATTATATCCATGACGGGACATTTCTTCTGCTAATGGTTCTTTGAGTGCGGGACGTTCTTTATAAGATAAAATATTCGTATCGTAGATTCCCCAGCATCGCATGGATTTACCGTTGATTTGTGTGGGGAAATCCCATGTGTATCCCGCGATGCCGCTTGGAACGGGGAAGAAGTCGAAGTAAGCGACCTGCCCCCTCCCTTGCCCTCCCCCAAATCCATTGGATTTGGGGGAGGGTTGGGTGGGGGTAATCACTTCCAGCACGCGCGCAGTATGAATGGACTCGTTTGGCAAAATACATCGCCGTGTGATGCCGTTGGATCCGTCTGCACCGACAACGATTTGCGCGGTGAAAGTTTCCTTATCCGTTTCGATAATGACGCAATCATCTTGGGGTTGAATATTCTTAACCGTAATTCCTTCTCGAATTTCAATTCCTTTATCTTTCACTTTATGTGCAAGCCATGCATCGAACTCGTTGCGGCGAATGATTTGCAGAGCGTGGGTATTCGGCAACGAGATTGTTAATCCCTTGCCTGCGAAATCCAAATGCGCGGCGGATGCATCCACATGCGGAACTTCGCTTACATCGAGGCCGAGGCGTTGAAGGAGGATCTCAGCATCGGCAGTTAGCGCGCCCGCGCAAAGTTTCGGGCGCGGATAATGTGCCTTTTCGAGAATCAGGATTCGGTCAGTCAGATGCGGAGCGATCTGTACTAAATGCAGAGCCGTCGAAAGTCCCGCAGGCCCGCCGCCAATAATGAGAACATCGTGCTGTAGAATATCCTGCTTTGGCATAAGGGCAATTAAATCATAGAACAGCGCCGATTGCCGTGTGATTCCTAACAACATCGATAATGAAATTTTACAAAGTTTTTACACGTAGAAAAATCAGCATTTACACTCTTTCTTTATACTCTGGCATGAAACAACAAATCAAATAGGAGTAAAAATGAAAGCATTGAATTTTTTGTCCACAGTATCAAGAAATGGCCTCCTGCTCGCAGCGGGAGCGCTGGTAGTTCTCGGCTCGATCTTCTCGGTTCCGACCAGTGTTGTCTTTGCTGCGACACCTACGCCTGCCTCGTACGCAGCCTTGACCAAGGCATATCAGGATGATCAAAATTGGTTCAAGGCTCAACACGTCAATGTGGGCCGCGCCGATAATGTGGTCACCCAGGTTCAAGCATTGATTACCGCCGCAAAGTCGGATGGAATCACCACCGGCGGACTTGAAGCGGCGCTGGATGTTTTCCAGGCACAACTCCGAACGGTCAAGTTCTCCCACGCGACCGCCAACGTCGTTCTCTCCGCCCATAAGGGTTTTGACAATAGCGGAAACGTGACCAATCCCGTTCTCGCGGCGCAGACCGTGAAGGATGCCACCCAATCCTTGAGCGATGCTCATAATGTGTTGGTTCAATCCTCGAGCGATATGCTAACCGCGTTGACGCTGTGGGCAAAGCATAACAACATCACTTCTTCCTCGCCCGTATATTCCGCGTACAATACTGCTTATCAAGCCACGCTCACTCTCCATAATGACGTGACCGGCGAACACTAAACGAAATAGATTTGGTAGGTGAAGCCCGGCAATATTTGCTGGGCTTCTTTTGATTAATAAGAAATAGAATCAAACAAGAATGAGATTGGCAGCCGAAATAAACTTCAACATTGTTCTGTGGATTGAGGATATAGGATGGATAAAGGATGGATAAAGGATGGTTATAGGATGGATAAAGGATGGTTATAGGATGAATATAGGTTCGATATAGGATGGGCAGGAGAGGCAAATTTGGACTACTTATGAAAAAACTGCCGAATTCGGCTGGCTTTGCTTCGAAAGTTGTATAATCTCATCATCCTTTTCGGCGGGAGACTTATGCCCGAAACGAAACGCCCTCTCAAAGTTTTTCTCTGCCATGCCCACAGCGACGCGACTGCCGTCCGCGCCTTATATAACCGACTTGTAAAAGATGGTGTGGACGCATGGCTTGATAAAGAAAAACTTCTTCCCGGTGCTGATTGGGAATATGAAATTCGTAAAGCAGTGCGTGAAAGTGATGTAGTGGTTGTTTGCCATTCAAAGCAATTCAATCAAAAAGGGTTTCGACAAAAAGAAGTTCGTATTGCTTTAGAAGAAGCTGATTTACTTCCAAAAGGTGAAATCTTTATCATCCCTGCGCGCTTGGAAGAATGTGATGTTCTTGAAGATTTGCAACGCTGGCAATGGGTGGACTTATTTGAAAAAGATGGTTACGAAAACCTGATGCGCGCTTTGCAAGTACGCGCTAATAAAGTTGGCGCGACTTTGCAAATACATAAAGGATGGTTGCCAAACATTACATCACCACGCTCAAAGATTGAAAAACCGATTGAAGAAAAAAGAGTTGCATCCAAAACAAATTCTTCCGAGGATGCAGATACTAAGAAAATAGCGGAACGCGAAACCGCTGAAAAAGTTGAACAAGAAAAAGCCAAAAAGGAACTTGAACGGGGTGCTAAGAAGGTTGTAGCTAGATACCGTGCAATAGAACGAAAAATATTTTGGTCGAATATTCGTAATAGATTGAATTTAATCTTTATCGATGTTCGTTATTATCTCCTGCCAGCTCTTGTTGCTTTGATTGTGATTGCAGGCGTTGCCTACTTAATTTTTTACTTTCCCAAGAACTTTCTTATACTAAATCCAACCCCTACATCAAAAACGGTTGTGTTAGAAGCTTCTAATCCAACATTTACTGCTTTGCTGCCCAACGAAATACCTGAACTGAGTTCAACAGATGTTCTTATAACCTCAACTCCAAAATCTTGTGAGTTATGTAGTCCTACACCCTTATCAACTTTATTAGCTGCTGTTTCATCACAAACGCCAACTTTAAATCCAGACCTACTAACAGCTATTTCTTCTTTGCAACCAACACCAACTATCTCGCCTATAGTTGGCATTTGGTCAGTAGAATATAAATTAGGTTGTAGTGGAAACATCCAACAATCTACTTGGGATATACGGCCTCAAGGTATTTTGTTTACCTCGGGATATAAAGGTAGTTGGAGATTAGATGCAGATGATTATATTGAAGTATTTGTGCCTACCGAACTCTACAATCAACCTTATGATGAAGTTTATTTTTCCGGATATTTAAGCGAGTATTCAATGAGTGGGACAATGTACAGCCCTAATGGCTGTTGGAATGCTCACAAGGTTAAATAAGTTTCATTATGTTAAGAATTCCAATTGGATGACTAATTCCTAAGCTTGTATGAGACGCGAAAAGATGGATAACAGCTGACCAAACACAGTCAATTCCATTATCCATTTTCCATTCTCCATCAGGTATAATCCCCTCAACAATCTAAAATCAGAAATCATAAAATGAACATGCCTCTCAACTTCCAACAAGTCATCCTCAAGTTACAAGAATTCTGGGCGGAGCGCGGCTGTGTGCTCTGGCAGCCCTATTACACCCAAGTCGGTGCAGGGACGATGAACCCCGCCACTTTTTTGCGCGTGCTCGGTCCCGAGCCGTGGAATGTGGCGTACGTCGAGCCGTCCGTTCGTCCCGATGATGGACGCTATGGCGAGAATCCGAATCGCTTCCAACAGCATTATCAATTTCAAGTCATCCTCAAGCCTGATCCCGGTAACCCGCAGGAAATCTATCTCAACTCGCTCAAAGCCATCGGCATTGACCCGCGCCAACACGACATCCGCTTTGTGGAGGATAACTGGGAACAGCCCGCCATCTCGGCCTGGGGACTCGGTTGGGAGGTCTGGCTCGACGGACAGGAGATCACGCAGTTCACGTACTTCCAACAAGTGGGCGGCGTGTCGCTCGATCCGGTCGCCGTTGAAATCACGTATGGACTCGAACGCATTTTGATCGGCTTGCACAACGTCAAAGCCGCTTGGGATTTGCCGTGGAATGACAGCATCACGTATGGCGAAGTCCGCAGGCAGGAAGAGTTCGAGCACAGCAAATATTATTTTGAAGTCGCCGATGTGCAAGCCATGCGCGAAGTCTTCGAACGCTTCGAACGCGAAGCCGAGGCTTGTCTCGCGCAAGGGCTGGTCGTCCCCGCGCACGATTACGTTCTCAAATGCTCGCACATCTTCAACACGCTCGATACGCGCGGCGCGGTCGGCGTGGCTGAACGTCAGGCATTCTTTCGCCGCATGCGCGACCTCGCGCGCCGCGTCGCCGAAGCGTATCTGGATCAGCGCAAGCAATTGGAATATCCGTTGCTGCGTGAAAAGGGAATTGGCAAAGCGGCAATCGGAACTCGTAAATCGGAAATCGTACAACTCCCGACTCCCAACTCCCGATTCCCGTTTGTCATTGAGATTGGCGTTGAAGAACTTCCAGCAAACGATGTTGACACTGCTCACGCATATTTGACAACCCGCGTTCCTGCTCTGCTCGATGAACTTCATCTTGAGCACGGTGACGTTCGCATCTTTTCGACGCCGCGGCGGCTCGTCGTTTCGATAGCGAATCTTCAGCCCGCGCCAACCCGACCGCGAAGACCTCATTAAAGGTCCACCTGCCGATAAAGCCTTTGACAAAAATGGAATTGCATCACCCGCGGCGATGGGCTTTGCCAAGAAAAATGGCATGACCACTAAAGACCTCGAAGTCCGCGAACAAGATGGCGGCAAGTATGTCTACGCCGTTGTCAAACAAAAAGGACGCTCGACACCCGAAGTGTTGGCAGATGCTTTGCCTAAATTAGTTGAGAGTATCAAGTTTGAAAAGTCTATGAAATGGAATGAATCTGGTGTTTCATTCTCGCGTCCGATTCGCTGGTTTGTGGCTTTGCTCGGTGACATGGTGATTCCGTTTGAATATGCAGGCGTTGTTTCTAGCAACATTACGCGTGGACTGCGTCCATATGATTCACCAGAAATCAAAATCAAGTCTGCTGATAAATACTTTGATATAATTCGTGAATCTAGAATTGTTTTGGATACTGAAGAGCGCAAGGTTTCTATTCTAGAGCAGATTGAACAAGCGGCGTCATTGGTCGGCGGTGAAGCGATTATTGATGATGATTTATTGAATGAAGTTGCCAATCTCGTCGAAATGCCGACGGCGGTGATGGGCGAATTCAATTCTGAATTTTTGCAGTTGCCGCGTGAAGTTTTGATCTCGGTGATGAAGAAGCATCAACGATATTTTCCGGTGACCCCCCTCCATCTCCCCCCAAATTCTTTGAATTTGGGGGAGAGAAAGAGGGGGGCGAGGGATTGTTGCCGCACTTTATTGCCATTCGCAATGGCGACGATATTGGCATTGATCTTGTCCGGCAGGGAAACGAACATGTGCTCGGGGCGCGTTTCGCGGATGCAAATTTCTTTGTCCGCGAGGATTTGAAACACAAGCTGGAAGAATTCCGCCCTAAGCTTTCCGGCTTGATCTTTCAAACCAAGCTTGGCTCGATGCTGGATAAATCTGAGCGCATCGAAACACTAACGAATGCACTGCTTGATTTATTGGGATTTGAGATAACAAGTGAAAGAGTTAGTGCTCTTCGAGCAGCAAACTTGATGAAAGCCGATCTCACCACTCAAATGGTCACCGAGATGACTTCATTGCAGGGCATCATTGGACGCGAATATGCAGTGCGAAGTGGCGAGCACGCCGAAGTGGCATTGGCTATTGGTGAACAATATCAACCTATGCCAAAGTCAAGGATTGGCGTTGCGATCGCGCTGGCAGATCGCATCGATTCACTAGTCGGTCTCTTCGCAGCAGGATTAGCACCCACAGGTGCGAAGGACCCATTCGGTTTGCGCCGCGCTGCTATTGGCGTCGTTCAGCCGTTAATTGAGCATAATATTGATTTTGATATTGATTGGGCTGTAAAAAGATCGGCCAATATATTTATTCAACAACATATTGAAGTGACCGATGATGTGCGCAAACAAGTTTTGGATTTTATCGCTGGACGCTTGAGCGTTGTTTTAAAGGATGCAGGCTATAAATATGATGTCGTCGACGCGGTGTTAGCCGAGCAAAGCAATAACCCGGCTTCATCTGCGGAAGCGGTCAAACAATTGCAAGCTTGGGTTGAGCGTAAAGATTGGTCAACCATATTGCCTGGCTTTGCAAGATGCGTGAGAATTACTAGAGATCAAAAACAAATATTCAAAGTGAACCCCAAGAACTTTGCGGAGAAGCCGGAAGAGGTATTGTTCAAAGCTTTGGAGAAAACTGAGTCCGCTTCACGTCAGAAAGGAAGCGTGGATGATTTTCTCAATGCGTTTGTCCCAATGATTCCTGCTGTCAATGAGTTCTTCGATAAAGTTTTGGTCATGGCAGACGATAAAGCATTAAAAGAAAATCGTCTCGGATTGTTGCAAAGGATTGCGGCATTATCCGCTGGCATTGCCGATCTCAGTAAGCTGGAAGGCTTCTAAAATAATGAGACGACCGAAAAGGTCGTCTCATGTTTTTCCAAATCGTTCGAGGAATTTTCCTCGCGTCATCCAGAATTCAGTACGTTGCATATCTAGCATCTTCCTATATCGCGCACTGACTGGATTATACGTCCACATCAACCACCAGCCATAAAAGTTTTCCCAAAATTCACCAAACGCTCCAGTAGAGCGTTGATAAGGAAAAATCGTAAAGCCGAGATGCTGAAAAGATGCGCGGCCACCGTCCGCTGCTTCGTCGGAGATGAATGTTGTGATTCCGCCGATGACTTGAACATCGTTCAAGGGTGGATTACTTTGGATATGTTTTGCAACCAGCATCATGGAGTAGATTGCCAGACGCTGAAGCTTCAATCCGTAAGAAAGATCCGCTCCTTCGTCGGGGATGACCGGCATGTGCTCGTTCCAGAAATGGATGAAGAGCGCGCTTGAGTCAGAGCGAATGACTTGACCGGGAAAAGTGATGTCGTGATTGACATAGCCGATTTGTGTCCGCAGAATGCATTGCGGATCATCCGTGAACGGCTCGACGCCTTCCACCTGACTCAGCCAATTGTCGAAACGACGGATGATGAGGCGGAGTAAATTCATTAACGTTAAATCAACCAAATGCCGACAACGAGTGCCAGGGTCCCAAGCCATTGGCGCTCCGAGACTGGCTCGCGAAAAATCCAACTGGCGGCGACCATCTGCACGCCGAGAACGGTGAGACCAGTGGTGAGCGGAAAAGCCACGCTCAATGGCAGGTACCTCAGCATCCAAGTTAAAGTAATGACCGTTACAAAACCAGCTAGGTTACCCACCACTTGCCAGATCAGGAGGCCGCGCCAGTTCGGGCTCATGGCTGAGACGCGGAAGGCGGCGTTCGACAAAACATTGAAACCCAGATTAACAACGATCAGCCAGAAAACCAAAGCCGAGGTGCTTTGGATTCTTGGGATCGAGATGCCACTAAAACGGTTGTTAAACATGTTTTGCCTCCTCGAAGCATATATTTTATTGTAATACAACCCTAAACACGTTTATAGGATTTGTCAATCCGTTGAAGTGCGTCTATAATATTTCTCAAACATATGTCAACCACAGACGAAATCAAAGCGCGCATTGATATTGTTGACCTCGTTGCCGAGGCTGGTGTCAAACTGCGCAAGACCGGCCGGAACTACACCGGCTTTTGTCCGTTCCACACCAACAAGCACACACCAGCTTTTGTGGTCTGGCCCGAAACGGGAACGTGGCGTTGCTTCGGCGAATGCAATGAGGGCGGCGACATCTTCAAATTTGTGATGAAAAAAGACGGGATCGATTTCAAGGAAGCGCTTCAAAAACTCGCCGACCGCGCGGGCGTGAAAATCAAATCTTATCAGCGCGAAACACCGATACAAAAAGAAGCTTATCAGCATCTTCGTACTTTGCTGGAAGACGCAATCATCTATTATCGAAATCATCTCCTCAACAACAAAGATGTGCTGACGTATTTGCACGAGAAGCGCGGATTGACCGATGCAACCGTCGAGACCTTTGGGCTGGGTTACGCGCCTCCAGGCTTCGACAACGCTTTGAAACATCTTACGCAACGCGGCTACTCGGAGCAGGATCTGCTCGAGGCGGGGTTGCTTTCTGAAAGCGAAAGCGGCAAACGCTTCGATCGCTTCCGTCACCGCATCATGATTCCCATCCGCGACGAGAATGGACGCATGGCCGGTTTCGGCGCGCGCATCGTTGACCCAAACGATGTTCCCAAGTTTTTGAATTCACCCGAAACTCCGATCTTTACCAAAGGTCATTTGCTTTACGGATTGGATCGCGCCCGCAAGCCAATCCGCACTGCGGATCAGGCCGTGATCGTGGAAGGTTATCTCGATGTGATTGCGGTGCATCAGGCGGGATATGAAAATGTGGTCTCGCCGATGGGCACTGCGCTGACCGAAGAACAATTGCGTTTGCTCAAGAAGTTTACGCGGCGCATCGTCCTTGCCCTAGACCCGGATACTGCCGGACAAAAAGCCGTCTTACATGGGCTCGATGCAGCCCGTTCGGCGATGGATCGCGAAGGTGAATTCGGCTTCGATGCGCGCGGCTTGCTTCGTAACGAAGCGCGCTTGCAAGCCGATTTGCAAGTCGCTTCGATGCCCGATGGTTTGGATCCAGATGAAATCGTGGCGCGCAACCCCGAAGAATGGAAAGTTCTGATCGAAAATGCGAAGCCGATTGTCACGCATGTGATGGAAACACTCGCTGCGGGGCGCGATCTAAGAGACCCCAAAGTGAAAAATCAAATTGCGTCGCAAATCCTGCCGTTGATTGAAGATCTGCCGAATGCGCCGGAACACGATACATACCGTCAGCAGTTGGCGCGCATGTTGAAGGTGGATGAACGCGCGTTAACCGGCGCGCAGGCTCAGGTCCGCACGCGAAGCGGCCAAAAATCGTCAAGCAGAAAAATATTCCAGAGTCATCGAATGTTTCGGTGACCATCTCTTCGAGTCAAAAAGTCGAAGAGTACATCATTGCCGTTTTGCTTCGCAAGCCTGAATTGCTTTATCGTTTGGATCGGCTTCTTCAGCAATATGGTTTAACGCGTTTATCGGCGGAGGATTTCGAGTATACTGATTATCAGTTGCTGTTTGGCCTGATCCACGATGCGGTAGAGCAGGATCAAACGGAGCATCATGATTTCGTGATCGAGTCTTTGCCCGAGAGCTTGCGCGGGCTTTCGCACGAACTGCTGGCCCAAACGGAAAAGCTTGATCCGTTGGATGAAAAGCTTCTGGAGGAAATCCTGCGCGGCGCCATCAAATTGCGGCGTGTGACGGCTGGCGAAAATCTAAATCAATTGCATTTCTTGCAGGAAGATGCCCAGCAGATTGGCGATCTGCGCGCAGCTTCATATCAGGATTTGGTTTTAAAGCATACGCGTTTGTTGCGAGATTTGGATCAGGCTTATCATAAGATGTCGTTGAAGCGGTTGGAATAAATCTGGGAACGCCTTTGTGAGGGATAAGAGGCCGACATGGTAGCGAAGAAGAAAACCAATAAGAAAAGTAAATCGCATCCGCATTCATCTCCTGAAAAGCATTCGTCATCGAAGTCATGGCGCCCAAGGAAGATAGTTGTAGATGAACCTTTGGATGAAACAAATCTTGATGACGAATTGGAGTTGGATGCAAATATGCCGGTCGAGGCTGAGCTTGATTTATCTCAACCCGATTCGGATTTATTGGTTGAAGATGTTCTCGAGGAAAAACGACCGGAGATCGCGGCTGAGTTGTCCCACGATCCGGTACGACTTTATTTACGCGAGATCGGTCAGATCAAGTTGCTCAATTCCGATGATGAATTTCGCATCGCGACCATCATAGAAGCCAGGCGGCTAGTGGGAATGTTCCGCCGTCATCCGGTTCGTAAAGGCGTTTTACCCGCGATGGGAATCTATCATAGCCTGCTCACTGAATTACTTACATCTTGGAAACGATTTGGGCAGGATGCCAGGCGCTTTCGAATCGAATTGCCTGATCTTTGTTTGATAATTGCCGAGGCGCAGGCGCTTCAACATGGATCGGAGACGAATACATCGTCCTACGTGCGTTCCTTCCTTGTAAACGATCATTGGAAACAAGATCCAGTTTGGGCGACTATGGTTCGAAAAGCTTATAGCGTTTTTCTATGCTTTTATCTTTTGCCCGAGGATTATGCAAACTGGCTGGCTCGCCATATTGAGAATTGTCAAAAACTGCCGGTCTTGCGGACCCTCTACCGGAATCTGCCTATAGAGAAGATTCTGCTCCAAGAAATTGATTCCGCTCAAGCCCGCGCTTTGGATGCAAATCAAGCTCTCATTCGCGCCAACTTGCGGTTGGTGGTCAGCGTCGCAAAGAAATATCTTGGCCGCGGCATCTCCCTTCTTGATTTGATTCAAGATGGCAATATTGGTTTGATGCGCGCAGTTGGAAAGTTCGACCCGCGACGCGGCTACAAATTCAGCACGTATGCCACCTGGTGGATTCGTCAGGCCATCAATCGTTCGATTGCCGAACAGGCGCGCACGATCCGCATTCCTGTGCATTTGTTTAAATCCATTTCCCAGATCTTACGTGCCCAACGTGACCTAACTCAAGAACTAGGTCATGAGCCAAAGGATGAAGAAATTGCGCTTGAAGTCGGATATCTGTCCGCGGCAGATGTGCAAGCCGTCATGCGTGCACGTGCGGAGGAGAAACCGCTCGAACCTGCTCTTCAGCGTCGGCTGGAATATGCCACGCAAAGAGTAGATCGCGTGTTGCGTTCTGCCGAAGAGCCTGTTTCATTGGAAGGCCCAGTGGGGGATGGAGATTTGAGTCAATTGGGTGATTTTATTGTGGATGAAGATGCTCTATCGCCGATAGATTCTGCGGCAAGGGAAATGCTCCGTGAGCAGATTCGACATACGTTGGAAGGACTCGCCGATCGCGAGCGGGAGGTGCTTGAGTTGCGCTTCGGATTAACCGATGGCAGGGATCACACGCTGGAAGAAGTCAGTCGTTATTTTGATTTAACGGGCGAACGAATCCGTCAGATTGAAGCCAAGGCTTTGCGAAAGCTGCGCCATCCGGAATACAGTAAGCCATTGGAGGATTATTTAGGATAAGTATTCACTAAAGAGAGCAGCTGAATTGGCTGCTCTTTTCTTAATTTTTCCAATAATTCATCTTTTTTGTGAAATGCGACACATTATCTAGCCCCCCAAAAACACTTATGATATACTTCATCGCCAGCGTGCCGGTTATTACAACCGAGCATACGTAGTGAGGATCGCTTTGAGGTGTCTATGTTGATTCCATATATTGCCATCGCTGTGATGGTTGTAGTGGCTACTTTTATTGCTGTCGCCGCCATTGGTTTGGGGGAATTATTTGGGCCGAAGAAAAAGACAAAAGTCAAGGAAGAGCCGTATAAATCTGGAATCGCGCCGATCGGTCCAGGAACGCGGCGGATGCCCGTCCGCTTTTATCTGATCGCGGTGCTGTTCATTTTGTTCGATATCGAAGTGATCTTTTTCCTCCCATGGGCGGTTGTCTTTCGACAGCTCGGATTGTTTGGGTTGGCCGAGATGGCCGTGTTTATCGTTATCTTGTTGATTGGTTACATTTACGCGTGGAAAAAAGGAGCATTGGAATGGGAGTAGAGCAAAAGCTTGGGAATATGGGCGTGGTGACTACCACGCTTGAGACTGCCGTCAATTGGGCGCGTACCAATGCCATGTGGCCGATGCTGTTCGGGCTGGCTTGTTGTGCAATCGAGATGATGTCGGCACAGGCCGCGAATTATGATATGAGCCGCTTCGGGATGGAGCTCATGCGGCCTAGCCCGCGCCAGTCGGACCTGATGATCGTCGCAGGGCGCGTCTCGCGCAAGATGGCGCCCGTCCTGCGTCGTTTGTATGACCAGATGCCCGAACCGAAATGGGTGATCGCGATGGGTGATTGTGCCTCATGCGGCGGCGTGTTCAATAACTATGCCATCGTTCAAGGTGTGGATGAGGTGGTTCCGGTAGATGTTTATGTAGCGGGATGCCCTCCGCGTCCGGAGGCGTTAATCCATGGCGTGGTGACGCTGTTTGAAAAAGTCAAAGGCGAAAAGTTCGCGGATTTGGCGAAAGCGTAGCATATAAGTCAAAAGTAGTAGCGACCCAGGTCGCTACTACTTTAGGAAGATTTATGGACACTAAACTCGAAAAGATCGTCAAGGTATTACAGGAAAAAGCCAGTGCAACCTACGAGGAATTTCGCGACGAGGTGCATGTTTTTATCAATGCCGGGCAAATCGTCGATGCGTTGACTTTCCTACGTGATGAGCATCAATTCTCCCTACTCTCTGCGATGACGGCGGTGGATTATTGGCCCGAAGAAAATCCGCGCTTCCATGTGATCTATCAGCTCATATCGCTGACGCAAAACTTATCCATTCAGTTGAGAGTTCTTGTAAATGGCGACCAGCTAAAGATCCCGACCGCGACGCGAGTGTTTGAGGTTGCGAACTGGCGCGAGCGCGAAATCATGGACATGTTTGGCATTGACTTCGACGGTCATCCCGATCCGCGCCGTATTCTGATGCCCGAAGATTGGGAAGGACATCCGCTGCGCAAGGATTATCCGCTAGGATATGAAGAGCCACAATTCACGTTCAACTTTGAAGAGATCGACCTGCGCAAGCCGTACGCCAAGGAATAGTTATGAGTGAATATCATTTGCAAGAGATTCCTATTGGCCCATATAAGCATCTAGTTTCGGAGCGCGCTTTGACGGGCGAGACCATGTTGCTCAACATGGGGCCGCAACATCCGTCCACGCATGGTGTTCTACGTTTGTTGCTGGAACTGGACGGCGAGATCGTTATCAATTGCATTCCTGATATTGGCTATCTTCATACCGGTATTGAAAAAAATATGGAAGCCAAGACGTATCTCAAAGCGGAAGTGATGACTGACCGCCTCGATTACATGAACAACATGGGCAACAATCTGGCTTATGTAATGGCGGTCGAGAAACTGGTCGGTCTCGATGTGCCGCCGCGCGCACAAGCCTTGCGCGTGCTCCTGACTGAATTGCAGCGCATCGCTTCGCATTTGGTCTGGCTTGGTACCTCAGGGCTTGATCTGGCCGCGATGTCGGTGTTTTTGTATTGCTTCCGCGAACGTGAGATCATCCTCGATATCTTCGAATTGGTTTCAGGTCAGCGCATGATGGTGACATATTTCCGACCCGGCGGCGTGTGGCGCGATGTGCCGGTTGAATTCGAAGCCGCGGTGCGGAACTTCATCAAGATTTTTCCGAAACGGATTGACGAGTACGAAGCCTTATTGACGAAGAATCCGCTCTGGCTGGACCGAATGGTGGGCATCGGCAAACTCGACGCGGCCAGCGTGCTTCAGTATGGCGTGACTGGGCCGATGTTACGCGCTTCCGGTGTGAATTGGGATCTGCGAAAAATCCGTCCTTATGCGGGATATGAACAATATGATTTTAATGTGCCAATTGAAACCAAAGGCGATACATATGCGCGTTATATCGTGCGCGTTCAGGAGTTGCGCGAATCGTTGAAGATTGTGGAACAGGCATTGAATAAATTGCCGATGGGTCCCGTTCGCAGCGACAACCGCAAATTTGTCCCGCCGCCGTGTTCGGAGATCGGCACAAGCATGGAGTTGCTGATCCATCACTTCAAGTTGTGGACGGAAGGTTTCGTGGCGCCGAAGGCTTCCATTTATAGCGCGGTCGAGAGTCCACGCGGCGAACTGGGTGTATACCTCGAAGGCGATGGCGGACCCAAGCCTTACCGCGTTCACTGGCGCACCCCTTCCTTTGATAATCTTTCAGTGGTATCCAAAATCGTTAAGGGACATCTAGTGGCGGATTTGATCGCCATTCTGGCCTCGATTGATATCGTCCTCGGAGACATTGACCGATGAGTTTTGCGAATAAATATCCAAAAGAAGTAAAACAAATCCTGGCGAAGTATCCGCCGGAATACAAACGTTCAGCAGTGATGCCTTTGTTGTATCTCGCACAACGCGAAGAGGGCTACATTACCAAAGACGCGATGCAGGATATTGCCGATACGTTGGAAATCAGCATCACCGATGTCGGCGCAATTGTTGGTTTCTATACGTTGTTCCACGATAAAAAGGAAGGCAAATATCGGATGCAGGTTTGCACTGACTTGCCTTGCGCATTGCGCGGCGCCGATCAATTTATGGAATTGTTGTGCGCCAACCTCGGCATCAAAGTAGGCGAGACGACGGCAGATGGACTGATTACGCTTGAATTTGTGACATGCCTCGCCGCTTGCGATAGAGCTCCGATGTTCCAAATCCAAAGCAAAGACGGCTTGAAGTATTACGAAGATATGAACGTGGATAAAACCATGGAACTTGTTGACACACTTAGTAAAGCGGGCACGGAGGTGAAATAATGTCTCACGTCCTCCTGCGTCATCGCGACATTCCTGATATCAGCAATCTGAATGTCTACAAAAAGAACGGCGGCTTCGAGGCTTTCAAAAAAGCCGTGACGAAGATGAAGCCGAACGAAGTGACAGATATGGTCAAGGCTTCGGGTCTGCGCGGACGCGGTGGCGCGGGTTTCCCGACCGGCATGAAGTGGTCATTCATTGACAACAAGAGCTGGCCGCATTATGTGGTTGCCAATGCGGACGAGTCCGAGCCGGGTACATTCAAAGACCGCGAGATCATGGAAAGCAATCCGTTCCAATTTTTAGAAGGCGTGGCGATTGCATCGTACGCAGTCGGTGCGAAGGCCGCGTATGTTTATCTGCGCGGCGAGTTCTGGCAGATCGCTAAATTTCTCGATGAAAAGATCGCGGAGATGGAAGAAGCTGGTTATCTTGGCGAAAAACTTTTCGGCACCGATTATTCGCTTCATATCTACACTCATCTCGGCGCGGGCGCGTATATCTGCGGCGAGGAATCAGCCATGCTCGAATCCATCGAAGGCAAACGCGGCCAGCCGCGCATTCGTCCGCCGTTCCCAGCCGTGAAAGGTTTATATAACAAGCCGACGGTCATTAACAACGTTGAAACCTTAACAAACCTGCCGATGATCCTTGCCAACGGCTCGGATTGGTATAAAGCACTGGGCACGCCCGATAGCGCAGGTGTAAAAATCTTTTCGCTTTCGGGACGCGTTCGCAAGCCGGGTAATTATGAACTGCCGTTTGGAACTACATTCCGCCAATTGATTTATGAACATGGCGGCGGCGTTCAAGATGGGAGATCTGTCAAGGCGGTTATGCCGGCAGGTGCGTCGTCATCATTTATTGTTGTGGATGATAAGGTTCTTGATACTCCAATGGATTACGCCAGCGTCCGTACGCTCGGCGCGGACCTTGGGTCGGCTTCCGTCATCGTGATTGACGATACTATCTCGATTGATTGGATCATCAACAAAACCATTCATTTCTTCAAACACGAAATCCTGTGGCAAATGCACACCCTGCCGCGAAGGTACCTATTGGATGATGCATTTGATTGACCGCGTTCATGATGGCAATCGTTCGAACGCTGATGTGGATTTGCTTCTCAACGTTGCCAGACAGATGCAGAACAAATGCCTTTGCCCGTTGGGTGATTTTTCCACGATGGCAGTGGTTACAGGTATCGAAAGATTTCCACAGGATTTTAGAAAGGCGTAATTCGATATTCGAAACTCGAATATCGGTTTTATCGGAGACTTATGACCAAACAAGTCGCGCTTACGATTGATGGAAAACAAGTAACAGTTCCCGATGGGATGTTGGTGGTGGATGCCGCCAAGTCTGCGGGCATTGATGTTCCCGTTTTTTGCTATCACCCAAAAATGGAACCCGTCGGCATGTGCCGCATGTGCCTCGTTGAGATTGGCCGTCCCATGCTGGATCGCAATACCGGCAAACCGGTACTCGATGAAAAGGGCGAACCCAAACTTCAATTCCTGCCCAAGCTCGAAACGGCCTGCACCAATCCGGTTTCGGATGGCATGGTAGTTTATACTCAATCTGAGAAAGCCAAGGCCGGACAAAAAAGTACCGTTGAGTTTTTGCTTACATCCCATCCGCTCGATTGCCCGATCTGCGATAAAGGCGGCGAGTGTCCGCTTCAGAACCTGACGATGGCTCACGGTCCGGGCAAGAGCCGCTTCTTGTACGATGAGAAAATGCATCTCGCCAAAAATGTTCCGCTTGGCGAATTGATCTTCCTTGATCAGGAACGATGTATTCAGTGTGCGCGCTGCATTCGCTTTCAAGATGAAGTTGCAGGCAACTCAGTGCTCGGCTTTGATGACCGCGCTCGTTCGACAAAAATCGTATCTCTCTCGGACCCGGGATTTGATTCCGTTTTTTCGGGCAACACCACCGACATCTGTCCCGTTGGCGCACTGACCACGGCAGATTTTCGCTTCGGTGCGCGCCCGTGGGAATTGGGGGCTTCGGCTTCGATCTGCTCGCAATGTGCGGTTGGATGCAATATCACGTTCAACACGCGGCGTGAAGCAAAAGCAGATGGCAAGGTTGTGATCAAGCGCGTCATGCCGCGACAGAACGAACAGGTCAACGAAACTTGGATTTGCGATAAAGGCCGCTTCGCTTTTCATTATGTGGAGAGCAAGGATCGTTTGAAGAAGCCGCTTGTACGCCATGATGGCAAACTGACGCGCGCCTCATGGGAAGCCGCAACCAAAGCCGCAGGTGAATCGTTTGCGAAGGCGAAAAAGAATCTGGTGGTGCTTGCTTCCGGCCGTTTATCCAATGAAGATTTATTCAACTTGAAAGCACTTGCAGATCAAGTGGGCGGCAAGGCTGTCTTATATTCGAACATGGGCGGCGGTGATTTGACATCGCTAGTTGGTGTGGGTCAGGGCACGAACATAGGTGAGATGGGCAAAAGCTCAACCATTGTGGTTGTGGCTTCTGATTTATATGAAGAAGCGCCCATCTGGTATCTGCGCATCAAACAAGCCGCGCAACGCGGTGCAACGTTAATCGTTGCCAACCCGCGCGAGACCAAGCTGGATCGCTTTGCTTCATTTGTTATTCGTTATGCCTATGGTGATGAAGTAAAGACGGTTCAAGATTTGACGAAGAAAGGCAAGATCGGTGATGCTTTTGTCAAAGCCGAAAATGCGATCATCTTGTTCGGCAGCGAAGGTCTCGGGCTCGGAAGGTTCAACAGTATTATCTGCCGCCTGTGCCCGCGCCTTGAATGACACTGGCCATGTTGGCAGGCCAAACAATGGTTTGATCGGTGTGTGGCAGAGAGCAAACGATCAGGGCGCGTGGGAACTTGGATTCCGTCCCGAGGAAAACCTTCAATCCATCTTCGATAAAGCGGATGCGATCTACATTGCGGGCGCCGATCCGTTCGGCGATGGAATGTTGAAAATCAAAAATGCAAGACGGAAGCCGTTCATCGTAATGCAGGATTTGTTTGAAACCGAAACTGCAAAAACCGCAAACGTCGTTTTGCCCGCGCAAGCTTATACCGAACGCGATGGTACGTTCACATCCGGCGAGCGGCGCGTGCAGCGATTCTATACGGCTGTTCCCGCCCTCGAGGGAACCAAGCCAGACTTTTCGATCACTTCACAGGTGGCCAAGCAAATGAGTGTGATTCTCGAAGGTACATCTGCATCGGTGGTGTTTGAGATTATGGTCGAAGATCAACCCTCCTTCGCAGGTTTGAGTTATGCCAAGTTGGCTGAAGTGAAATCACAGTGGCCGATTGTCGGACGCGGCGATTTATATTATGGCGGCACAACGTATGAGAACAAGCAGGGATTGGGCGTGCAGTTGTCGAACGCCGCGCAACGCGGCGAAAAGTTCAACCTGCCGCGGGTCCAGAAAGTTGCGGCACTTCGTCCAAAGGAAAAGAAGTTGCTGGCCGTGCCGATCACCAAACTGTATGATCGCGGCGTGACGGTATCCACCGCGGAATTGCTCGATCAAAGAATCGGCGAAACATTTATTGCGTTGCATCCGTCTGCCGCGGAACTATTCAAAGTGAATGCAGGCGAACGCGTGAAGTTGAGTTTAGATGGCGTAAGCGAAGAAGTGCCGGTCAGGATTGATGATACGATTTCGGCAGGCGTGGTTTTGGTGCCACGCTCGATGGGACTGCCAATCCATAAGCCAATCGAGGCAAGTGTGAAGGCCATTAAGAAGGCATCGGTGAGGTAACGATGGAGCTCTGGATTGAATGGATCATTAAAGGTTTTGTCCTGGTGTTTGCAATTCTGACGGGCTTTGCTTACTTAACTTTATATGAACGCCGCGCTCTGGCTCGCATTCAAGTTCGTATTGGCCCGAACCGCGCGGGGCCGCAAGGGTTGTTACAGCCGATGGCAGATGCAGTCAAGTTGATCTTCAAGGAAGAGTTCACTCCCGCCCGCGCGGATAAAGTATTGTTTGTGATTGCGCCCATTATGACGGTCGTTCCCGCTTTAATTATTGCGGCGGTCATTCCGTTCGGGACGCAGTTTACGCTTCCATTTATTGACCATCCCATTACTCTTTACGTGGCAGATATCAACGTCGGCGTGTTGTATCTGACGGCGATTGCTTCCATCGCGGTTTATGGGATCGTGCTGGCAGGCTGGTCGTCGAATAATAAATATGCCATGCTGGGCGGTATGCGGTCAGCAGCGCAGATGATCTCATATGAGCTGGCGCTCGGGCTTTGTTTTGTGATCGCGATCATGCTCGGCAATTCCATGAGTCTCATTGATATTGTCAATGCTCAGAAGGATGTTTGGTTCGCGGTTCTCCAACCGGTCGGCGCGCTGATCTTCCTGGTCACCACGCTGGCCGAAGTGAATCGCGCACCGTTCGACATGCCCGAAGCGGAACAGGAATTGGCGGCGGGTTATCACAGTGAATACTCCGGCATGAAGTTCGCGCTGTTCTTCATGGCCGAATATTCGAAGATGATCGTCATCAGCATGATCGCTGCGACCTTGTATTTCGGCGGCTATCGCGAATTCTGGTTTTTGCAGGGTACGATTTTGAGCGTGGATCGTTTCTGGTGGCTGGGTCCCATTTATCTTTTGTTAAAGGTCGTCGTGCTTTTGTTCTTCATGATTTGGATCCGCGCGACATGGCCGCGCATCCGCTATGACCGCCTGATGGCCTTTGGTTGGAAAGTGTTACTGCCGCTCTCCATAGTAGTGGTCTTCCTGACCGCGATTGGGATTGTTTTGGCTCAACAATTTGGCGCGGTCTATTTTTGGTTTATCCCGATATCCTCCATCGTTGCTGGTTTGATCGCGGCCTTACTGGTGAACATTTCGCTGAGAAGGAAGGTGGCTCGTGCTTAGAGAATTAACGCGTGGTCTCGCCACCACGCTCAAATCCATGTTTGAGCGGCCGGTGACGATTTAATATCCGGAAGAGAAGCGGCCCGTCCGTCCGCGCTTTCGCGGACGCCACGTGCTGAAACGTTACGATAACGGATTGGAGAAGTGCATCGGTTGTTCATTATGTGCGGCGGCCTGCCCCTCGGACGCCATCTTCGTCGAAGCCTCGGAGAACACGGACGAGAAACGTTTCTCGCCCGGTGACCGCTATGCATCCACGTATGAGATCAATATGTTGCGATGTATTTATTGCGGTTTTTGCGAAGATGCCTGCCCGACCGAAGCCATTGTGCTCGGCGATAACTATGAGTTGACCTTTACGGATCGCCGCGATGCCATCTACGATAAGGATATGCTTCTTGAATCCGTATCAGCTGGCACACAGACTACGCCGCAGAAGACAGCTCCCGGCGAATTTATCCGCTCGGTGCCTCAAATGAAGGATCCGCAGGATTAATCATGAATTCTCAACTGATTACATTTTTCATTCTTGCGATCATTGCCATTGCCGCGGCATTGGGAATGTTGTTCAGCCGCAGTGCGGTCTATTCGGCTTTGTTCCTCGTGCTGAATTTTGGAACGGTGGCGGTTTTCTATATTCTTTTGAATGCGCCGTTCATTGCGATGGCCCAGGTCAGCGTGTATGCGGGCGCGGTCATGGTGCTGTTCCTGTTCGTCATCATGCTGCTGGGAACGGAACTGCTTCCGCCCACGAATGCGTTGCCGTGGCAGAGACCGCTGGCGATTTTCCTCGGTGTGATTCTTTTTGCCGAGTCAGGATATTTGCTTTTTATCCGCAATGCCGCGACTGGTGATGTGCCTCAGCCGGTTCAAACTTTTGGCAGTCCGCAGGATGTGGGACAGGCATTGTTCAGCTCTTATCTGCTTCCATTTGAAATTACATCCGTGCTGTTGTTGATTGCCATGGTGGGTGCGATTGTGTTAGCCGTCAGGGAGAAAGGAAAGTAGCGATGGTTCCGGTCACTGATTATGTTTCTCTCTCTGCCATTCTGTTTACCATTGGTGCGCTCGGCGTGCTGATCCGCCGCAATCCGCTGATCATTTTCATGTCCATCGAATTGATGCTCAATGCGGCCAACCTGGTTTTTGTGGCATTCACTCGAGTTCTATAACGTGCTTGCCGGTCAGATCTTTGTTTTTTTTGTGATGACGGTCGCGGCGGCCGAAGTCGCGGTCGGCCTGGCTTTGATCGTGACCATCTTCCGCACCAAGCACAGCATCAACATTGATGAAATGAACAGCCTCAAGGGATAACTCATGACGTTTTTTTATCTCGCTCCCTGGATCGTCTTTTTTCCCGTCATTGGTCTGCTGATCAATATCATCTTTGGAGATCGTTTCAGTGAAAAGGTGATCGGCACAGTAGCCAGCCTTGCGTCAGGGCTTGCATTCGTTGTCTCGGTTTTGCTGGCGTATTCATTGACGCAGCATCCCGATGTCGTTCGCTGGACAATTGGCGAATGGATTCATGTCGGGACTCTGCAACTCGATTGGACGTTCCGCGTCGATACGCTTTCAACCACGATGATGCTGGTGGTCTCCGGTGTTGGCACGCTGATCCACATTTACGCCATCGGATACATGCACGAAGATGTGCGTTTCAAATCGGACCTCAAGCGGTTCCGGCGCTTCTTTGTTTATCTCAACCTCTTCATCGCCGCCATGATGATCCTCGTCGGTGGTGACTTATATTTGATGCTCTTCGTCGGCTGGGAAGGCGTGGGACTTTGCTCGTTCCTGTTGATCGGTTTCTGGTATGAGATGGATACGCTTGGCCGACCTTCGTGGGCAAATTCGGACGCGGCCAAGAAAGCCTTTATCGCCAATCGCATCGGTGACTTCGGCTTCTTGATCGCCTCCTTCCTGATGTTCTGGGCATTCCACAGTCTTCAATTCGATCAGGTCTTTCAGCAAGCGCCCGCGATTGCCGCAAGCAATCCGGGATTGATCACTGCCATCACGCTTTTTCTGCTCCTCGGTGTGACCGGTAAGTCGGCGCAGATTCCGCTCTTCGTCTGGCTGCCCGATGCGATGGCTGGCCCGACTCCGGTCTCAGCCTTGATCCATGCCGCGACGATGGTCACCGCGGGCGTGTATCTCGTCACACGTTCC
This sequence comes from uncultured Chloroflexia bacterium, assembly GCA_963752775.1. Lineage (GTDB taxonomy): Bacteria > Chloroflexota > Anaerolineae > Anaerolineales > Villigracilaceae > Fen-1038. The sequence continues at coordinate 16,415 of CAVVZL010000017.1, read as the reverse complement.
GCTGCGTTGTATGTGACCGTTCCTGCCGCCCAATACATCGTGGCATTGGTCGGCGCAATCACCGCGCTCTTCGCCGCCACGATTGCCGTCGGTCAATACGACATCAAGAAGGTTTTGGCATTTTCCACCATCAGTCAGTTGGGTTATATGGTGGCGGGCGTTGGCATGGGTGCATTTGCGGCGGGGATGTTTCACCTCATCACCCATGCCTTCTTCAAGGGCTTGCTCTTCCTCTCGGCCGGTTCCGTCCTGCTGGGCATGGAGCGCGGACATCATCACCTCGCTCATGCTCATCATGAAGAGAAGCAAATTAAAAGGAAGAAAGAAGAAAGAAGAAAAGACTCACGGTGACGCACATGAGGAAGTTTTCGATCCCAACGACATGCGCAACATGGGCGGGCTTCGCAAGACGATGCCGGTCACGTTTTGGCTTTATTTGATTGGCACGCTGGCCTTGGCAGGCATCTGGCCCTTCGCCGGTTTCTGGTCGAAGGATGAAATTTTAGCGAATGCATTCAGCCAGGGTTTCACAGTGATTTATTGGCTGTTGACGATTGCCGCATTCTTCACCGCATTCTATATGGGACGTCAGATTTGGATGGTGTTCTTCGGCGAGCCGCGTCATGAAGCCGCCGCGCACGCCGAAGAAAGCCCGAAGGTGATCACAGTTCCGTTGATGGTGCTGGCCGCTCTATCGGTCGTGGGCGGTGCGTTGAATTATCCCGGTGTGGATACGTTGAGCAATTGGCTTGAGAATACCGTTCAATTCATCAAGCCCATTGAGTTCCAAATGAACGTGGCGTTGATCTCAACCGGTCTGGCTTTGCTTGCCATCCTGATCTCATGGCTGCTTTACGGGCGCAAGCCGCTCCAAGCTGGTGAGATCGATCCGCTTAAGAGAATGCTGGGTCCGATTTTCACGGGCATGGAACGCAAATGGTTTGTGGATGAACTTTATTGGGCTTTATTCCTTGACCGTTATGTGGACATTGCCCGCTTTACTGCCGACGTAATTGATGGAAAGTTTTGGCATGATTGGTTCCACGAGAAAGTCATTGCAGGAACGTATAACTGGCTCAGCCATATCGCGCTCAATCGTTATGCGGATCAGCTCGGCATCGATGCGTTTTTCAACAGTCTCGGCCAATGGACGAAGGATACCGCATCGGGTTTGCGCCGCTTCCAAAATGGGTTTGTGCGCAGTTATGCGCTGTTTGTGCTCATTGGTGTTGTTGCAATTTTGGGATATCTGATCTTCAAATAATTTGTAGGATGAGGTTCACATGGATTTTATTTTCCAACCCCTCACGCTCCTGACCTTCTTCCCGCTCCTGGGCGTGCTTGTCTTGCTGTTCGTTCCCAGCGACAAGAAAAATATTTTGCGCTGGGTTGCGCTGGTCACCACGCTGATCACGTTCGGTATTTCGATCTGGGTGCTGACGCTGTTCAACGCATCCAATCCCGACCTGCAGCTGGTTGCCAAATACGATTGGATCACTGTCGCTGGATGGAACATCCAATATCACCTCGGCCTGGATGGGCTCAGCATCCTGTTGGTTCTATTGACAACCTTCCTCACGCCGATCTCCATCCTTTCGACATGGACCGCGGTCGAAGAACGCGTCAAGGATTTCATGCTGTTCTTCCTTCTGCTTGAAGTGGGTATGACGGGCGTATTCCTCGCACAGGATTTGTTCCTCTTCTATATCTTCTGGGAATTCACCCTCGTCCCGATGTATTTCCTGATCGGCATCTGGGGCGGACCTCGCCGCATTTATGCTGCCATCAAATTCTTTTTATACACAATGGCTGGCTCGATCCTGATGTTGCTGGCTATCTTGTGGCTTGGCATTTATCAGGGCACGTTCTCCGTCCCTGATTTGATTGCCAAAGGTGGCATTGATCCGCATACGCAGCTATGGCTGTTCATTGCGTTTGCCGCGGCTTTCGCGATCAAAGTTCCGATGTGGCCTTTGCATTCTTGGCTGCCCGATGCCCATGTCGAAGCGCCGACCGCGGGCTCCGTGATTCTTGCGGGCGTTCTGCTGAAGATGGGAACATATGGTTTCCTGCGTTTCAATTTAACCCTGTTCCCGCAGGCCGCGCTGCAGGCTGCTCCGACTATCGCTGTGTTGGCCGTGATCGGCATCATCTATGGCGCGGCGGTTTCGTACGCGCAGACGGACATCAAGAAACTGGTTGCGTATTCATCCGTCAGTCATCTTGGCTTTGTAATGCTCGGATTGTTCGCGTTAAATCCGTTGGGCATTTCCGGTGCCATTCTGCAAATGATCAATCACGGACTCAGCACGGGTGCCCTGTTTTTGCTGGTCGGTATGGTCTATGAACAGACCCATACGCGCGAGTTCAAAGTCTATGGTGGGTTATGGAAGGTGATGCCAATCTTTGGCACGATCATGCTGATTGTCTCTCTCTCGTCGATGGGTCTGCCCGGCTTGAACGGTTTTGTTGGCGAGTTCACGATCTTGCTCGGCGCGTGGGGCGCTGGATTGAAAGGCGGCTCGTATGGTTCATTCTGGTATGCGGGCCTCGCCGCCTTGGGAGTCATTATGGCCGCGGTCTATATTCTATACATGTTCCAAAAGATTTTCATGGGACCGGAAGGTTCGATTGTGGAAGAAGTCAAAAAGCACGGACATGCCTTGCGTGATTTGAACGCACGCGAGATCATCACCGTTGTTCCACTGCTCATCTTTATCTTTTGGATCGGTCTCTATCCCGCGCCGTTCTTTCACCTCATGGCTCCGGCTGTGGATAAACTCGTCGCCGGTTTGCAGACCGCCGCGACGGCAATGAGATAAAACCTTTCTAGCCCCACCCGCCCTTCGGGCACCCTCCCCATTTTCCTGCAAAGGAAAATGGGGAAGGCCGGGGAGGGGCCGGAGCAATTTATGCCTCCTTTGAATTTCTCTCTCATTCTCCCGCTTCTCACGCTGACCATTTGGGCATGCGTGCTTTTGCTGGTTGATCTTCTTATCAAGCGCAAAGAGATCACGGCTTTGCTCGCCGCTCTCGGTCTGGCTGTTTCGCTTGGCATGACCATCTCGCAGATCGGCTCATCGGGAACCGGCTTCAACAACATGGTCGTGCTCGATGGCTTTTCCATCTTTGTGGACGCGTTATTGCTCGTCACTGGTTTGTTTAGCGTTGCGGTGGCTCATGGTTACATCAAACGCATGGGCATCGAGCGCGGCGAATATTACACGCTCCTTCTTTTCAGCGTAGCAGGCATGATGCTCATGGCGCAAGCCGCCGACCTCATCATCGTTTTCCTGGCGCTCGAAATGCTTTCGATCCCGCTTTATGTTCTTTCGGCGTTTGCCCGTCCCAACACCGACTCGGAAGAAGCTGGAATGAAATATTTTTTGCTGGGTGCGTTCTCGACGGGATTTGTGGTGTACGGGATTGCATTGGTCTTCGGTGCGACCGGTTCGACATCTCTTAGCGCGATCATAACTGCCGCTTCTTCCGGGACCTCGAACGTGCTTCTGCTGACGATAGGTTCAGCCCTCATCCTCGTTGGACTCAGCTTCAAGGTGGCGGCCGTTCCGTTCCACATGTGGACTCCCGACGTGTATCAAGGTGCGCCTTCCTCGGTGACGGCGTTCATGGCCGCGGGCGCCAAGATCGCAGGATTCGCTGCATTGCTACGTGTCTTTGCATTGGCTTTCCCTTCGTTGTCAACTAACCTTACTCCCGTCCTCGCCGTGCTTTCCGCGTTGACGATGATCGTCGGCAATGTCATTGCCATCGCGCAGACCAATATCAAGCGGCTGTTGGCTTATTCCAGCATCGCTCATGCCGGTTATATCCTGATGGCTTTCGTGCCTTATGGACAATCGAAGGTGGTGGCCACTTCGGTTGCGGCTGGACTCTTCTATCTCGTCTCGTATGTGCTGACCAATTTCGGCGCGTGGGCAGTGGTGATTGCGTTGGAGAAGTCGGAGGGGAAGGGATTGGAAATTAGCGATTACGGAGGCCTCGGGCGGAAGTATCCCGCTTTGGCCGCCGCGATGACCGTCTTCATGCTTTCGCTGACTGGTATCCCGCCGACGCTGGGCTTTGTCGGCAAGTTCTATCTGTTCCGCGCCGCCATCCAGGGACAGTTCTATCTACTGGCTGTGATCGGCGTGCTGACCTCGCTCATCTCCGCATACTATTATTTGCGGGTGGTGGTGACTATGTACATGCGTGAAGGCGATCCCGAAACCGCGAATGAACCGTGGCTCAATATCACGTGGGGACTGGCTGCGTTATTGACGGTGATCGTCAGCCTCGTGCCGCAGTTTCTATTTGCATGGGCGAGCGCAGCGGTGTTGAAGTTGTTTTAGTAAGAAAATAAAATAAAGAACGGAGATGGATAATCATCCATCTCCGTTTTGATTCGAACGCATAGCGGTTTTGATAATTGTTTCAATTGCCTATCATTACGATTTGCACTTTCATCTAATCCGACAAAGCGATAGACATTTCAAGGAACTCCCCATACTTCTCGGCCACGGCCCTGACCGTTTGTTTTTCGGATTTAGTCATGGGCGCGAAGGGGTGTAATTCGATGAGGACCGCATCCTTTTTGAGAGTCCGCTTCCATGTCCCCGCGACTTGACCATTGATAACCAGCGTGTTTTGAAAGAGGGGATTGCTGCGCGCATCTAACTTATCCACATGCGACGAGTTGAAGACGGCGCTGCGGTCAGTATAGCCGATGATATATTCATCATAATTCGGCAGCAAGTACGCGGCCTGACGACCGACTTTTGCAGTAGTCATGGATGCGGCGAACCAGTAGGTTCTACCGTTGATCACATCGTGTCCAAGATGTTGCTTCACCATTTCGATTCCGCTCCGAACATCGGTCCGGGTCAGTCCCGACCACCAAACGAAATCTTCCTCGGTCGCCGGCCCGTGACCGGTGAAGTAACGGTGAGTGAGTTCAGCCAATGCTTCTTCGCGCGATAAAGTTTTCGCAGCGGGCACGCGCTCATTGAGCAGGGCATAAGTGAATTGTTTGCCGCGCCGCGCACCGCTGCATAGTATTCCATCCAGTTCAGCGCCAAGGATGAGATAAGTCAGGCGCAGTAGATCGTTCGCCTCAATGCCAGCTTGTCGAAGCACGGATGCAAGTTCGGTGCGCGTCAACTGCTGGCCATCTCGCAAAGCTTTCGTCAGCGCCGCGTTCCGCTGTTTGAAGACAGCCTTATCCAATTCAAGTCTGCGGTATTGATATGCATTGGCGGCATGGACACGCGGCGCGGTCAACTCAAGCAACCAGCGAATGTCCTCCGGTGCGACGAAATGCCAGGTGGGCCGCATCACATGTGTGCGAAGAAATTCTCCTTTGTTGAAAGCCTGATCAATTGCAGATTCGGTGATGCCTTTTGCGCGTTGAGCGACCGCCCATTTTGCAGCCGCATAATCCTGGGCTTGCATTGCGCCCAGCCACCGAACAACCTCGTCTTGCTTTTGAAACGTTGGCAGGGTAATCTGTTGATTCAAGAGTCTTTGATATGCGATATTCATGAGGTCATTTGTGGTCTGTAAACAGAATTGCCGCGGAGTATAACATGACGTCTTTTACAAATGAGCAATGATGTTCATCGGGTTCCCTTTTGGGACGGCGGATTGGGTCGCTCCACTGGCGGTTAGACCTTTAGATAGGCCAACACGTCGTGTGACGCCCATTAACCCGCCGGGATCTCCTCAATAACCTGGTGAGTTAATCTAAATGACTTGGCGGGTTAATCCGGATGACTGGTGAGTCAATCCAAATGACTCGGCGAGTCAATTCGAATGAACTCGGTGAGTTAATCCGAGATGACTCGGTGAGTTAATCCAAATGACTCGGCGAGTCAATCAACTTAACCCGCCGAGTTAATCGAATTAACACGGCGGGTTAAGTCGGGCAGGCAGAAATCTTCATTCGTGTAGACCGAAGCTTATCTTTTCGCCTGTTTATGCCACTTCAAAATTTGGTTGGTGTGGTACTGATAATCGCCTGCGAGGGAATTGATGATCTTGCTAACCGTGGCAGGGACGCCGCTATAGTGAACCACGCCATGACTTGCTGTCAATTCCTCGTCAGGCAAAGAGATGATAAAAGCCTCAAATTTTTCCATGGACGATTTGAGTTGTGCAAGGAGTTCTTGTTTTGATCGGGAGGAAAATTGCTTCGTGAAACCGGCGTTGATATTACTATAATCATTCTTGGAATCATCATAGTAGGAGGGCGGTTTCCCTGCCAGAATGGATCGCGACGAATTGATCATGAGGCTATTCCAGCCAATGAGATGCGCCAGGACATCTCTGGGCGTCCAGTCGTCCATCGGAGATAGAAATTGTTCGTCCGATAAGGAAAGAATGACTTTTGTAAAATCCTGATAGGCATTCTTCAACGAAAGCGTAACATCTTGTGTCATATCAAATCCTCCAGTTTCATTTACCCGAAACCATGAGCGTGAATTTCCAGAAATTTTATCACCTGTCTTACGAAACTTTTCTACGGAAGGTAATTAACTCCACCGGCGCACCATTATGAAGGATCATTGCCGCGCGTGCTCCGTCCGAAGGAGAACCGGGTGGAGAGATCACTTCCCGGCCTTGAAGAGCCTCTTCGAGGTCGTCCACCTCGAAGGCAACGTGCGGCACAGTCTTGATGATTTCAGGCAGGGAACAATCCGGATCGAACCGCATCCATTCAATGCCATACGGGCTGCTGCTGAAGCCGTACACGTGCATCTTGAGCTGGGGGATATATTTCTCGCCCTGGCGAGGAATGGTAGTGGGTATGCCGAGATGGTGATAACGCCAGCCTAGCTTGGCGATAGCTGCCGGTGGCTCATCGTCGCGTCGATATTCAGTTTGAGTGGTTTTCATTGCAGAGGGTGATCTATTATCCATATTAGGTTTCCTAGAATTCAAATTTCATAAGCCGGGTGTTTGTCCTTGTAGCGAACCAGAACGAATCGTAGTTGACCGGATTTTAGCTCCACGCGTCCTTAAGTTGTCCCAGCCCATTCACTACTTCCAAGGTGAACTCTTCGGGAATCCCAAAGCATTCAAAGACAGCCTGGCCTAATTCTTCCTGACTAGCCAGGGTGCGGATGCTCGATGCGGTCCCTTGAGACTCGATCACCGTCAGATTATGAATGACAAGGGATCGATTGGGAAAGAAGCGCGCCAGCAACAGTGCATTCATGAAAGTGGCATCTTCCCGATAGGAATTGGCGATGGCCTGTTCAAACTCATGAATCTGTCTGGGTGCTGGTTTTGCCAAATAACCATGCTCCAGATTTGCATCTCTATATAACTCTAGGCGTGAACAGCCACTTGCATCCTGAGGCTTAAGCACGTAACGTTCACGACCCAACACGATGGTGTAGTCTGTTGTCAAATCGCGCGGAATGGGAACCAGGAACGGAGCCGCATACCCAACGTCCACGAGATATTCCCGTTTCTCTATGTTCACCACGCTTACCAAGTGGACGTCCGGGTTCGACATATCCGCGCCACATAATTTGTTCTGATACCCAAGGTTCGCCAGCAGTTGATAGAGGTAATAGTTATTGGTATAACACGTCCCGCCAAAATGGAAGCGCTCGATGCCATCCAGGAATAATTCAAGACTGGGGATGCTTCGCAGGCCCCGATGCTTTTTGTAGTATAGCTTGGATACGTTTTCAAATGGCACCCGCAACAGGTGCGCCTGGACGAGTTCGCATAAGGCATCTATACTGGGCTTTCGTCTCTGAACGCCTAGCAGGCTGAGGTACCGGTCAAGAAGCTCCGGCGGCATGACGGGATAAAGTGTATTCATGTGAGGGTGCGTGTCACTTGCGTCGCACGGATTGTGCTCTTCTAACCAAGCAGGGCAATGCGTTCTTTTTAGCCCGGCGTATATTTCTTTTCCCACTCGGCAATTGCGGCGCGGATCATGGACTGCACTTGCGGATCGGGCACTTCACTCACGCCGCCATATTTGCTCAAGCCAACCATCACTACTACACCGCCCTCCGGCGATTCGAACAAGCGAATACCACGGTTCGCCAGCGTAGAATTGGCGAGATTCTCTTGCAGGATCGCGTCGATCTGTCCGACCATGCTGGTGGGAGCAGCGACTTCTTGTTTCTTCGATTCCACCTTCGGCGTTGAAGTGGAGAGGGACGCTATCGGCTTTGCGATAGGCTGAGGAATGGGTGCCGCTATCGGCGCGGAAGGAAGCGGCTGCGGAGGTGTGGAGGGCTTCGGCGCGCTGGCATCAATCCACGGGCGCATCATCACCATCAAATCAATCAACCGTTTGCGTTGTTCAGGCGTGAGCTGGGCTGCATCTGCGCGTTGACCTCCAACCTCGAGCTGCAATTGATTGTTTTGATCCAAACTCAATTTGAGCAGGTTGTTCTCTTTGGGCGCGATTACCGGAGGCTGGTTTCTTTCTTCTTTAGGCTCTTCCTGCCCACGTTTTTTATTTCCCTGACCACGGCTTTCGAAAAGACCCACGAAATAACCAACGAACAAGGTTGCAATGCCGACAACAACGATGGCGAGATAATCGAATTGCATAGGTCATCCCTTTTGACAATTTGGACAAATATGTGTGCCGCGCTGGCCGACGATGATCTTTTCGATGACCGTGCCACACACAGGACATAGCTCGCCGTCGCGGCCGTACACGCGGAAATGATTTTGAAAATCACCACCGCGATACACCCAGTCTATGCTGGCGCCGTTGCGGCGAATGCCCTCTTGAAGAATAGTTTGGATGGCTTGATGCAATTTTTCGGCTTGCCCGGCTGTCACTGAATCCGAGAGGGCCCGCGGATGCAGCTTTGCCGTGTGCAGGGCTTCATCTGTGTAGATGTTGCCGAGGCCTGCAAGAAAAGTCTGATCGAGGAGCAATGGCTTGAGTTGGCGATGACGACTTCTTAAGGAATTATATAACCAATCGGGTGTAAAGTCACTGCTAAGTGGCTCAGGCCCGAGCTTGCCCAAAACTTTTTCAATATCCTTGGTCAACCAGACGCTGCCGAAACTTGCGCGTGTCGTTGAAAACAAGTGAGCGATTGTCAGCAAGAGTCAAAATCAGCCGATCATGCTTCTCTGGTTTAATTTTACCTTGCTTGACAAGCAAATCTCCGCTCATGCGGAGATGTATTAGGAGATTGTAAGTTGAAAGCTGTATGTTTAGAAATTTTGCGCGCCGCGAAACCTCGACGATCTTTTGTCCTTTAATCTGCTCCTTGAATTTCTTGGCGGTTGGCATCGCAACGGTGCGCGCCCAGCGCACGTCGGCTTCAATGATTTTTTGCCGATCAGTTGCGGACGCAAGGTCCGCGCAATGGTTTCGACTTCGGGCAGTTCAGGCATGGCGATTGGCGTTTGGCTGTTGGCAATTAGTGGTCTTCATGAATTTACTTGCTATTCATTGAACATCTCTCCAACGCTTCGTCCTTCGTGGGCACGCTTGATGACTTCGCCCAATAATCCAGCCACTGAAAGAACTGTGATGCGGTCTTTCAGTGGCTTCATCTTCTCTTCGGGGATTGGCACCGTGTCGGTAGTGATAATGTGTTTGATGGGCAATTCTGCAAGCCTTTGCACGGCTCCGTCAGAAAAGATGGGATGTACGAAAGCCAGATAGATATCGCGCGCGCCTTCTCGTTTAACGAGATTCACTGCCTGTGCGATCGAACCGCCTGTATCCACTTCATCATCCACGATGATTACGTCACGCTGTCTGGCATCGCCGATCAAAGTCAGTGCTTCGGCTTTGGCATCATTCCCGGAGCGGCGCTTTTCGATGAATGCAATCGGCATATCCATGTCGGCAGCATAGTTGCGTCCCTTTTTGGCAAAGCCGAGATCGGTCGCGACCACGACCGGGTTATGAAGATTCGAGCGGATGGTGCGGTTGATGTGGTCAATGATCAAATGCGAGGAGGTCAATACATCACCGGGGATGGAAAAGAATCCCTGGATTTGTCCCGCATGAGGGTCGAGAGTCATATAACGATCCGCGCCCGCGACTTCGATCATGTCTGCCATCAGCCTGCCGGTGATCGGAACGCGCGGCTGGTCCTTTTTATCCGAACGTCCGTAAGCGAGATAGGGGAGTACAACTGTAATGCGTGCGGCTGAATCAAGGCGCAAGGTTTGAATCGTGATCAATAATTCCATGATGTTGCGATGCACCGGCGAAGCGGTGTGCTGGATCAGGTATACATCCTGTCCGCGCACACTGTGCTGCAGCTTAACGAATAGGTTTTCGTTCGGGAACTCAATGACATCATGTTCGCACAAAGGCGAGCCAAGATAGTCTGAAATTTTTTGGGCAAGCACTGGCGAGGCCGTGCCAGTGAACAACTTGATTTCCCCATAGACTTTCATTTCGTGATTGCGAATATTGCAACTCATTTCTTTTCTCTTTTCGGTTCCCATTCTGAACGAAGAACGCTCATGATGTGAACATCAGAATATTTCCCATGTTTGTAGACGGCCTCGCGCAGGGTGCCTTCCATGATGAAACCCGCTTTCTCGTAGGCGCGTATAGCACGCGGGTTGGTTGAATAAACTCGCAAATAAATGCGATTCAAATTCAAGGTTTCAAAACCATGTTGTAACAACAATAGCATGGTTTCTGTGCCATAACCTTTGTTCCAAACAGTTTTATCTCCGATCATAATACCAAGTTCGGCATAACGATGCATCCATTCAATATTGAAAACACCGCAATTGCCGATCAGCTTCCAGCCTTCCCCATCACGTGCTTCAATAGCCATTGGCTTTTCCGCCTGATCGCGCTGGGCGATTTGCTCAAACCATTGCTCTTCATCCTTCAGGGATATGGGCAGATAGATGGCCAATCCTTCATTGACTTCGGGATCATTGATCCATTCAAAGGATTTAGGTACATCAGTTCTTTCCACGCCGCGCAGGCGGATGCGTTTTCCATAAATCATTTTAGCCTCCCGTTTAGCAAGGCTTTCACGGCTTCCGATGGCGACAAGCTTCTTTCAAAAACTTGATCCACCACTTTATTGAATTGATCTTCCGAAACGCGTTCGCGGAATTGATTCATCAATGCGGATTGAAGTGCCGCCTCCAGTTCGGACTCGAGGCGAGCGCGTTCCCGAACAGCCCAATCTCCACTGAGGTGTAAATACTCGCCATGCTTCGCAATGTGTTGAGCCAGCTCGTCAATTCCCTTTCCATCTGTTGCAATCGTTCGTTGAACGGGTGGAAGCCAGCCTCCCTCTTTCTCTCCCCCCATTTTCGTAGAAAATGGGGGGAGATGGAGGGGGGTTCCATGATGTACAAAGACTCTTTGCGTTGGATGTGCCAGGTCAAGCATGGACTTCAATGCCTTCTCTGTGTTTTCAACGCCGGGACGATCTGCTTTGTTGACCACGATGATATCTGCGATTTCAAGAATGCCCGCCTTAATAGCTTGAATGTCATCGCCGAGGCCGGGCGCCTCCACAACCAGCGTAGTATGCGCCAGTTTGGCAATGTCCACTTCACTTTGTCCCGCACCGACCGTTTCAATCATAATGATCTCATATCCTGCCGCGTCGAAGACTTGCACAATGTTGGCAGTCGCTTGGGCCAATCCGCCAATCGAACCGCGCGCGGCCATCGAGCGGATGAACACACCATTATCGCCGCTCAAATCCTTCATGCGAACACGGTCGCCCAGCACCGCACCGCCTGTAAATGGGCTGGATGGATCCACCGCTACAATTGCAACACGCTTGCCGTCCTTGCGAAAATGCAGTGCAAGTTGATTGACCAGTGAGGACTTGCCTGTACCGGGTGCGCCCGTTACACCGATGAGATGCGCCTTGCCGGTGTGAGGAAAAAGAGCATCGAGCGCGGCTTGTCCATCGGCTGTGTCATTCTCAACTTGAGTCAACAAACGTGCTAATGCAAGGCGGTCGCCGCACAGGACTGTTTCTGCCAGGGATATCATTTCACCGCATTCTTAATGTCTTTGACAATATCTTCCGTCGAGGCGCCGGGGCCGTAGACTCCCGTGATGCCCATCTCCATTAATCGCGGAATATCTTCATCTGGCACAATACCGCCAATGAATACTTTTACATTCGTCTGACCGTTGGCCTTCAATAAGTCCATAATGCGCGGTGCCAATGCCATATGCGCTCCGGATAGAATCGAAAGCCCGACCACAGCCACATCCTCCTGCAATGCCGCTTCGGCAATCATTTCAGGTGTTTGCCTCAAGCCTGTGTAAATGACTTCCATACCGGCATCGCGGCAAAGCGCGCGCCACCACTTTTGCGCCTCGGTCATGCCCATCCAAGCCCGGCTTGGCCACCAGCACACGGATTTTTTTATCGTTCAAAGCGGTTCGATCTTTGACCATAGGTCCTCCACCGATGAAATCCATAAGATTATACTATGGGTCATTTTTCATAAACCAAACTTTGGCACGACGGGATTTTTTATGGAATATGCCTCCTTTCAACGCTGGTTATTTGTTAACCAACAGCTTCACCATGTTTTCTAGGTAGTCCTACCTTAAAGAAATATGCTATACTACATTCCATGCAGTCTTCTTATGGGCACGCGTCGCCACGCGGCCATTGGCTTCGTTGGGCGGAGATCCTGCGACGTTATCACCTCGACGGATTTGCCGCGTGGATGTTGGACGCGGGCCAGCCTCTGGCTGTGCTGTCGGCTCAGGCGTTATATTTTGGGCGACCCTTCCTCGGTGAAAGCGCAGATGCATTGGCGCGTACTCTTGAATCCGATGATGAACTGCACGCTTTCGTTTCCTTCTTGGATGGAGGAGCGGACTCATGAACCTGATCGGACTTGGCCTCGTCGGCTTTTCTGCTATTCTCCTGTTAGCACTTTCATTGATTAAACGAAAATCTCCTCCGAAATGGCGTGTCATTCCCGCGTTGACGATGTTATCGCGCGCGGTGGACCTCAGCGTTGAAGATGGAACGCGTCTATTTGTTTCACTTGGACGCGCCAGCCTGCTTACATCGCGCGGTGCCGCGCCGCTTGCCGGTCTGGGTTTATTGCGTCGTATCGCGGAACGCACATCGTTGAGTGACCGTCCCCCGGTCGCGGTTGGAGGCGAAGCCTCGTTAGCTTTGCTCGCACAGGACACGCTCCAAGCGGGATATCAAAGCATGGGCGCGGGCGATCTTTATCAACCTGTGTCAGGACGTTTGAGCGGGATGACTCCGTTTTCCGCCGCGGCAGGTGCAATGCCGATTATTCTCGATGAAAATGTTTCTGCAAGCATTTTGGTTGGCGACTTCGGAGTAGAAGCCGCGTTGCTGGCTGATATCGCTGAACGCCAGAATGCTTTTCTGCTTGGGGCAAGTACTGATATTGCTTCGCAAGCCGCGCTCTTCGTGTCCGCGCAAGAGCCACTAATAGGCGAAGAATTATTTGCAGTGGGCGCGTATCTCGACTCTGGAGCGTCCCATTCCGCGAGTTTAACGGTTCAGGATGTTTTACGCTGGTTAATTATCCTGGCGCTTTTGGCGGGTGCGGTTTTGAAATTAGCAGGATTGATCTGATGCGTTATATTGCCGTCGCAATCGCAATTATCGCAGGCTTGATTGTTCTGATCGGTTACTTTGTGCCCGCCCTTGCTGGCGTGCAGGGCATTCTGCTCAACTGGGCAATCATTCTAGCCGGCGTGGCGGCTCTTGTCGGTGTATTCAATCTGATTTCCGTGCATGGCGATAAAATCCGCCGCCGCGAAAAAGGAACCATTTATAGTGCCCTTCTGCTGATTAGTTTGTTTGCAAGTTTTATTTTCGGCATTGCACTTGGACCGGATAATCCCAATATGCGCCTGCTTGTAAGCGCAGTGATTGTCCCGGTCGAAGCCACATTTATGGCTTTGTTATCCGTGACATTGCTTTATGCTAGCGTCCGCCTCTTGCGCCGTCGAGCTGATTTGATGAGCGTCATCTTTCTTGTGACTGCGGTGCTCATGCTGATTGCATCTGCGACCCTGCCATTTGGCGAAATCGGCCCGTTGAACGATGTCATTCGTCCATGGATTCAACAAGTGCTGGCCCTTGGTGGCGCGCGCGGTATTTTGATTGGCGTTGCGCTCGGCACATTGACCACTGGCTTGCGTGTCATATTCGGTGCAGATCGCCCTTATGGAGGCAAATGATGGATACCATCAAATGTCCCGTTTGCGGCGAGACGAATCCGGCCAACGCAGAGTTTTGCCAGAATTGCAGGTCGCGCCTTGAGCCATTGACCGGTCCGCTAAAAGAAGAGAACGCACCCCTTCAACCCGGACAAATCCCGACCAAAAAAGTAACCGCCGAACTGGAACCGATTCTGCCGCAATGGCTGAGAGAGGCGCGCGAAAAAGCGCGTCAATCTTCCAGCGAAGATGCAACTGAACAAACTCTATTCGCCAACAACCCAACACCTGCCTCACCATCTACGCCCGATCTGCTTGCCGGTCTCACATCGCAGAGCGAAAATGAAGAGGAAGAAGTTCCTGATTGGCTTGTGAGTCTGACCGGCAATGTACCTGCAAAAAAGAAAAAGAACGAGCCCGAAGCCGAAGATACTCAGGTGAAATGGGTCGAACTGGGTGGTCACGAAGATTTTGAAGATGCATCGCCCAGCATCAATGCCACACAAACGCCTTCTGAAACTCCAGTAGAAAACACTGCGCCTTCATGGATGATGCCTCAAGAGCCGGCTCCCGACAAAGACGAACTGGCCGATTGGCTTTCGCACTCCGATCAATCGTCCGCTTCCTTCCGCGGACCAATCACCTGCTTCTGCTCAACCGATTGAATCTACTCCTTCAATTATTCCGCCTTCAACGTCCGAAGATGCGGATTGGCTTAAGAATTTGGAATCGCACCCCTTCGGTTCTGCACCGGCCCCGGAACCTCAGCCATCTGATCGATCAAAAGACCTTAATACGCAATCCACGTCCACAGTACCACTTCCGCCTGTAAACGATGTACCTGGATGGCTGAATAACCTTCAAACTCAACAACCTTCCTCTCAATCGCCATCGCTTCCTATACAAGAGCAACAACCTACGTCTAAACCAGACTGGTTACAAGCTAACACGCCGAAGCAAAGCGAGTCCGCCGCGCCGGCAGAAGTGCCAGACTGGCTGAAAGCCTTTGGTCAAACACCGGCAACGGAAGAGCCATCTGCTTCATTCAGTTCCTCATCGGATTTGCCGGATTGGCTCAAAGCTGCGGCTCCCAAAAGTGATTCTGCATCTGCTCCCGCACCGCAGAGCGCGGCAGATCTTCCCCAAACGATTGAGCCAGCTATATCATCATTACGCTCACAAGATATTGAGCAGACTTCCGTTCCATCTGAAACACCTAATTGGGTTTCGTCACTTCGGCCCGTTGAACCTCAACCATCTATGAGCGTCAGTGGATTTAAAAGCGCCCTGCATTTACTCCGCCGGAAGTGCCTGAACCACCCGCTTCGGCTCCGGCATTCGCGGATGATTCCACAGCAGACGCCAGCACTGATGCAATTTTCGCTTCCATGCAGATACCGGATTGGTTAACTGCCCTTGAACCCGAACATAACGACCAATCTTCCATTAAAACAAACCCACCTTCACCTGCCCAAACCGGGAGAATTTATTGCTCCGGCCGAACTGCCATCCTGGGTTCAGGCAATGCGCCCCGTTGAATTTGCCCTGCCGCCTTCTCCAACTCCAAGCCGCGCTTCTTTTACAGAAGGCGGCGGACCATTGGCTGGCTTGCAGGACGTTTTACCGGAGGGTCCCGGCTTTCACCCAACGACTAAGCCAAAGGCCTATTCCATCAAACTGAATGCCACCAATGAGCATCAGACACAGGCCGCGCTGCTTGATCAAATTCTTGCCGCAGAGACCGCGCCAATTCCAATGAAAGCCGCGTCCGTGATCATGTCCCAGAGGGTTTTGCGTTGGGCAATCACGGCTTTAGTATTTCTGTTTGTGGGAGGATCCTTTTCGCGGGAACTCAAATTTTTGCTCTGCCTGTAATCCACATCTCAAGTGATCAAACCGAGATGGCAATCTCTGTCGTGGAAAAAATTCCGGTGGGCGCACCGGTATTAGCTGTGTTCGATTACGAACCTTCTTTGTCCGGTGAGATGAAGACAGTCGCAGACCCGTATCTGCGTCGCCTGCTCTTGATAAAACAAGCTCGTTTGACGATTTTCTCATCCTCGCCTACCGGTTCCGCTTTGGCTGAAGATTTGATGTCCGGTCTTGATTCAGGTCCCGTGCCAGTGCGTGATTATGAACGCGGCAAACAATACATAGACCTTGGTTATCTTCCTGGCGGGTTGGCTGGCGTATATGACTTTGCGCAGAATCCGACTGCCGCGATGCCTCTCGGCGCGGATGGATCTCAACC
>CAVVZL010000016.1:0-16837 GCA_963752775.1 uncultured Chloroflexia bacterium | reverse complement strand
CGAACGGGCGAAACTTATCCAGGCGGAGATTACGCTTGAGGAAAATTGAGAGGGGTTGAATACGCCCGTTGCAGTTCGTAATTTCGCATATCTCAGTAATGCTCTGACGTTAAACCTAGGTACGGCTATCAACATGAACAGCGATAGCGGCTCCAAGTCTGTGCGGCTGATCGTATTGGAACGATTGCCTGCAACTCTGCTATTGATGGGTACCTCCGAGTTGTCCCTGTTTTTTGTCAGTCTTTCCTGGCGCTGACCTTATCAAGACGATATGGCAGTTTTTGGGATAAGCTTGTCATCATACTTTCGCCGACTTCCACTCCTCCCGCTTGGTTCTATGGAATTTTTTTTATACTGCTTTTTGCTGCCATATTTAAATTGCTTCCATTTGGGGGATTGATGGATGCCCCTCCGCCTACTAACCCTATTGACCTTGGGTTGAATGTGATTAACACTTAATTCTTCCGGCGTCAGCATTATTTATCAGTCAATTTTTCCTGAGCATTTATAACTGGAGGACCTTTTTCCTGATCTATTCCAGCGAAGATTATGTGGAGATGGCTAAGGCCAAAGGCCTGCCTCCGCGCGATATTGAACGTCAATATATTTTGCGTCCAACCCTGCCCACGATCATCACACAATTTGCATTGCTGTTGATCGGTGTATGGCAGGGCGCGATTGTTACTGAGACAGTCTTTGAGTGGCCCGGCCTGGGACGAACTTTCTACCAGGCAATTGGTTTGTTTGACACTCCTGTAATTGTGGGATTAACCATCATTTATGCTTACCTGCTTGCGATTACGGTGTTTGCGCTTGATTTTGTTTATGCGCTGGTGGATCCCCGGGTCAAAGTTGGCGGGAGTTAATCGTGAATACGCTCAAAAACTCATTTCGCGAGATTCTGCGCTATCCAACTGCAATAGCGGGCGTGACATTGATTTTCTTATTGTTGGCGGTTTCCGTTTATGCTGTGATTAAAATTCCCTACAGCCAGGCCATTTATCTCTGGCGCGGCGGTGAAGACGTGTGGGGTGCGAATCCTAAATTTGCCCCGCCCGCATGGTTCAATTTCTTTTCCAACAAAAAGATGCCTTTATCTTTTGCTGTAAGCACGGCAGATGGAACCATGACGAAAACCGTTACAGCGGGTGCACAAAACACAGGTACTGTCAACATTTCCTATTCTTTTGATTTTCAATACGATGGTTATCCTCAGGAGATGTTGATTAATTTTGATTCGAAGTATGCCCAGAAGCAGCCCTTCGTTTCCATTAATTGGGTGACGCCGGATGGTCGCAATATCCGAATTGACAACCTTGGCATCAGTCAGCAACAAACTCTGCGATTTTCACAAGATCCACAGTTCTTACAGGGTTTAAATGGCCAAGATCCGATGCAGGCGCTGTTTAATGATCCGAAAACCAACAAGATTTTAAAAGGAAAATATCAGGTACAGATTATAGGCGTTACCTTTGAGCAAGGTTCAGATATTAATGCCCAGTTTTTTTTCCAAGGCCAGGTATATGGCTTGGCGGGGACGGACCAATATCGCAGGGATTTGATGGTGGCATTGCTATGGGGCACACCGGTCGCTCTCGCTTTTGGCTTGCTGGCCTCGATTGGAACATTGGTTACCACCATGATTATCGCTGCGATTGGTACATGGTATGGGGGTTGGATAGACGCTTTAATTCAACGTATCACAGAAATCAATTTAGTCTTGCCTTATTTGGCAATATTGATCATGGTGGGAACATTTTATTCGCACAGTATATGGGTCATTTTGGGCGTGACGATCCTCCTTAGTATTTTTACTGGGAGTATCAAAAGTTACCGCGCCATTTTTGTGCAAGTGAAAGAATCAATGTTTATTGAAGCTGCTCGATCATACGGCGCATCGGATGCGCGGATTATCTTTTTATACTTGATCCCCCGCATGATTCCACTCTTGATTCCGGGATTGGTTTCATCGGTTCCGTCTTTTGTTTTTCTTGAATCGACCTTGGCAATTCTCGGCTTGGGTGATCCAGTCCTGCCAACGTGGGGGAAGATCATTGACGATGCATTTACAAATGGTGCCCTTTACAAAGGATATTATTATTGGATTTTGGAACCGGCAGTTTTGCTCATGATTACAGGACTTAGCTTCGCCATGCTTGGGTTTGCGCTGGACCGCATCTTCAATCCGCGGTCTGAGGGATATATAACCAATGGCACAAAACCATAAAATCCTCCGTATTGAAGAACTGGTATTGTATTTCAATACCACTCACGGTCCTGTCCAGGCTGTGGATGGCGTAAATTTCGAACTCGCATCCAATCGCGTGGTTGTCATTCTTGGTGAATCCGGGTGCGGCAAAAGTTCACTCGCAAAGGCTATTTTGCGCCTCCTGCCTCGCAACGCGGGAACCTATTCTGGACGCGTGTATCTGGATGGCAAGGACGTTATGCCGTTGAGTGAGGAAGAGTTTCGCCAGAATGTCCGCTGGGCATCCATCTCCATGGTTCCGCAGGCTGCTATGAACGCGCTCAATCCGGTTATCCGAGTGGGCGAACAGGTGGCCGAACCCGCCATGGTCCATTTAGGTGTCAACAAAAACGAAGCGCTTTCCCAGGTAAAAAAGATGTTCCAGCATGTTGGGGTTCCTGAGGATTTCATCAGCCGCTATCCGTTTGAGTTAAGCGGCGGCATGCGTCAGCGTGTTGCAATTGCCATGGCACTCGTCACGTCTCCAATTTTGATCATTCTGGATGAACCGACATCTGCTTTGGATGTTTTAACTCAGGCCAATATCTTCAACGTATTGAAGCGGCTTAAGAAAGAGTTGGGCATCAGCTTCATCCTAATCACACACGATATTGCGACATCTAGTGAATTGGCTGACGATGTGGCTGTAATGTATGCCGGGCAAATTGTTGAGGTCAGCGACGCCTATCGCTTCTTTGACAAACCCCTTCATCCTTATTCTCAAAAATTGATGGCGAGCGTTCCGAGGCTGCACGGTACGAAGGAGCCTGAATTCATCACCGGCAGGCCGCCCAGTTTGATTGATTTGCCTAAAGGTTGCCGCTTTGCTGATCGCTGTCCGGCTCGCTACGAAAAATGTGTTCAAGATCCGCCAGTAGTCGAAAAGGATGAACGCAAAGTTAAATGCTGGTTGTATGCCTGATGGGAGCATTCTAATGGTTTCTGCTGTTCAAACACGAGTTGTGGAAAACGATATAAGAAAAGTTTTATTGTCTATTGACGACTTGCATGTTTGGTTTGAGCTGAGACGTTTTGGATTTGGCCGCGCCGGATATGTAAAAGCGGTGGACGGCGTGACCTTCGACGTTCATCAGGGTGAGGCGATAGCGGTTGTTGGGGAAAGTGGATGTGGAAAATCGAGCCTGATGAAAACTATCCTGGCACTTTATAAGCCAACGAAGGGAAAAGTTGTCTTTGATGATAAGGATTTAGCTGAGCTGGATAATAAAGGCTTGCACTGGTATCACTCCCATGTTGGTTATGTTCAACAAGATCCGTATGGCGCACTTCCACCTTTCATGAATGTTCAACGGATTCTGGAGGAGCCCCTGATTGTCGGCGGCGTCAAGGATAAGGAAGAGCGCAATCAGCGTATTCGCAAGGCAATGGATGAGGTCAAACTCACGCCGGTCGAGGATTTCCTTGAGAAGTTCCCGCACATGTTGAGCGGCGGACAACAGCAACGTGTGGTAATCGCCCGCGCCATGATCATGGGACCGAAATTCCTGGTTGCCGACGAACCTGTTTCCATGCTGGATGCATCGGTGCGGGTCGAGAGACTTAAGCTATTACGCGGCTTACAGGAATTCGCACAATCTTTCCGTTATCTATATTACGCACGACCTTTCCACCGTCAGCTATTTCTCTGAACGCATCTTTGTTATGTATGCCGGCAATCTAGTGGAAAAGGCTAGTGTGCGTCAGGTATTGGATAATCCGCTCCATCCTTACACTATGGCTTTGCTTACCGGTACGTCCGAACCGGATGCCAGGAATGCAGAAACCTTCAAAGAGCTTCCGCCAGGCGAGCCTCCCAGTCTGGTGAATCCGCCGACTGGCTGTCGTTTTCATCCGCGTTGTTCAAAAGCTATGAAAGGCTTATGCGAGGTAAAAGAACCTCCGGATTTTGAGCCTGAGCCGGGTCATCTCGTGGCTTGCTGGCTTTATCAATAAAAGTTGAATGCGCCCTTGGCAGTTGATTTTGCTTGGTTTCATTTTATCTATGATGGGTGTCATTTTTCCTTTTCTAATGGTGATTTAGGTGCTCTCATCCACATTCTTCTTGAACTTCCTATCTTATGCGGCATCCATGACCGGCTTATTTTTGGGAATCATCGGAGCGTCGCGCTATGTTAAGGAAAATCGCAAGAAATAACAGTGAATGACTTTGCTGGGGTGTGATAGGATTCGGGCCGAAGACCCGAATATTTTTTCAATGAGGAGCGCAGCATGATTGGAATCAAAAATGGAATTCATCGATCCCTTTCATTTATTGGTGCTGACCACTTTTGCTAGAGCAGGCTGGATGGAAATTTGTCAGGGGAGATACAACCTCGGTGCGGCGCGCCGTTCCTTTCCGGAATGTAGCGGAGGGTACGCCTGTCATCACGAATTGCATCACCACCCAATCCGTTCAGCGGCAGCAGGTGATTGATATTCTTTCGCAATCGCCGACGCAGCGCGGCATTGGAATCAATGTACAATACGAATCGCAACAGGAACTGTATGCGCCCGGTCCCAGCGGCCCGCTTTTCGGACGCAATTTTGATTTTGCAGAATATGCTTGGAGCGATATTAGCATCGAGCTGTCCTGTAAATGGTTCATGGGCAACGAGATTTCCAACACGGTGAATCATTGGATCGGCGTGAATGTGAGCGGCTATAGCAATTTGGATTTCGATGCAGCTTGTCATGCTGCGCAATTATCGTTCCCTGGCGAACAGGCTTATGCGGATTTTATCATCAAGGGCAATCCATCTTTGCTAAAGATCTGCTAGCCATTCCACTTTTCTTCTGTCTCAGCGTTGCCACAGCTCGTGCCGACTTATATCATTTCAATCTGGATCCAAGCGTCAATCCCATGTGGAATATTGAGGCCTTCGATGAAGGACAGGCTTGCAAGCAATGAATCGAACGCGCCTCTTACCTGTGGCAGCGCTTTTGATTTTTCTTTTCGCTTCATGTGCACCGAAAGCGGCGCCTGTTCCAATTTCCACTGCTTCGCCTGTTCCCGCGCGGACCGCGACTGCAGTTCCTCATGCTACCGAGATTCGATTCGCGTTGATTGGAACTGTAACCCCAGTTAACGTTTGGGCTTTGTTCGACGCAAAAGGATATTCATATAACAATTACGCAGTGATGTCAGAATACTGGCCGCGCTTATATCAGCTTTCCATTCCGGATCGTAATTTTGAAACGATGGCTGCCAGTGCAATGCCCTCCTCGTTTCAGCAAGAAGGAAGTTTCTATACGGCAACCGTTCCACTGCGTCCTGATCTGAGGTGGACGGATGGAACTCCCTTTACAGCGGATGATGTTGCCTTTACTGTAAATACAGTTTTATCATTTCAGCTTGGCTTTGACTGGCATGATCTTTATGATCCAGATTTCATTGACCATGCTGATGCTGTGGACGCGCATACAGTGAAATTTTATTTCAAGCAGCAGCCGAACGTTGGCGTTTGGCAATACGGCGCATTGCAAGGACCCATTGTTCAGAAAGCATATTGGGAATTGAAGCTTTCGGCTTCTACTGCGCTATTGCCTCCGAATACTCTCCTTCCACAAATCGCTTCGCTGACCGCGGAAGTCGCAGATACGCAATTGAAGATAAATGCGGTGAATGCGAGCATCGCAATATTATCGACCACCAGCACTGGCTACATCCAAGGCATCGCCGATATTAAAGGCCTGCAGGCTAATTTGAAATCAAACCAATACGGCGCTTGCAAAAGCTCAGTCGCAATACGACTCGGCAATGGACGCAGCGCGGCAATCGTTGTATGCGCTGGATAATCAGAATGAACCAACCCTCGGCGATTGGATGCCTGCGGGACAGCTAAATGGCGCGTGGACCAATCAGGTCAATCCGGCATATCCGTTCGATACGCCGAAATTTGGTAGAGCGGTTTATAAAATTTATCAAGATGAGAAATCGGCGGTTAATGCGCTTCAAAACGATGAGATAGATAGCATCCTTGCCCAGAATGGGCTCTCACCGTTTAACCTATTAGTAACTGCTCCTTTGATTAAAAAGACCAACCCCAACTATAGAGTTGGATTCTTGATATTCAATCTTACAAGATCGGAACTTTCCGATCCAGTATTTCGGCAGGCGTTCTCTTGCACATTAGACCCAAGTTACAGCTTGGCTTTTATGGGTCTTGATAACATTCCTATTAAACTTGGTTCATTTGTTTTGCCTAGTCAAAAATATTGGTTTGATCAAAGTTTTCAACTCCCTTGTGCGAATGAAAAGGATCGTGCTTCCCAACTTAAAGAAGCAACTCAAACTCTTAAAGCGGTTGGATATTCTTGGGATCAAATACCGCAATATGGAGTATCGGGTATTGGGCTCAAACTCCCTAATGGAGAGAAATTTCCGGAACTTAGTTTGCTTGTTAGTAAGGTAAATACTGATCCTATGAATGATCCTTTAAGATCAGGTTACTTTTATAGTGAGGCGGCAGGTCTAATTATAAATACTGCACAGGCTTTCGGGGTTTCTATGTCAAATCAAATTATGAGCTCTGAAGAAGTGCATTACGCTGTCTTCAGCAGTCATCAATTTGACATGGCTTTGCTTGAATATAATGTAAGCGAATATCCGGGTTATTTGTGCGATTGGTTCAAGGACGGGAATCCGTTTGGGTATCAGAGCAATCGCCTCCAGTCTGCGTGCGAGGCATTGAATTCAACGAGCGATCTATCAGCAGCGCAGAAAGATGTTTACGAGATTCAATCCATTCTTGCGCAAGACCTTCCGTTTATCCCGTTGTATTCAGACATCACATACGATGCATATCGAAATATCAAGTATCCGTTCGATAGCGTGCTGGGCGGTTTGAGCCAGGTCTACGGCGCGCCGTCTTTTGCAATTCCAGCTCCATAAATAGAAATCTTTGCTATAATCAGCCCCAATTCGCAAGAAGGAGTGTACTTGTGGCAAGGACCGATAAAAAACCTTTCCTGGAAGTTAAAAATCTGAAGACCCATTTTTTTACCGAGGATGGTGTGGTTCATGCTGTAGACGGAGTTGACTTCATAGTTTACCCCGGCGAGATTTTTGGTCTGGTCGGCGAATCCGGATGCGGCAAGAGTGTGACTTCGCTTTCGGTGATGCGCCTCATATCGCCTCCGGGCAAAGTGTTGGAGGGCGAAGTCTTATTGGATGGAACCAACCTGCTGAATTTATCGGAGGAAGAGATGATGAAAGTGCGCGGCAATCGCATCTCGATGATCTTTCAACAGCCACAGACTGCGCTTAACCCGGTGTTCAAGGTGGGAGATCAAATCGCCGAAGTGCTGAGCATCCATCAGGATTTTGGCAGGGAAGCGGGGCAAAAGCGCGCCGTGGAATTATTGAAGATGGTCGGTATTCCCGAACCTGAACGCCGCGCTGAATCTTTTCCTCATGAACTTTCAGGCGGCATGGCTCAACGTGTGATGATCGCAATGGCGCTGGCGTGTGTGCCGGAACTTTTAATCGCAGATGAGGCGACGACTGCTTTAGATGTAACCATTCAAGCGCAAATCCTCGACCTTATCCTGGCAATGCGGAAGGACTTAGGCACTTCCGTGATTTTGATCACGCACGATCTGGGCGTCATCGCTGAAATGGCGGAACGAGTGGCCGTGATGTATGCGGGCGAGATCGTGGAGCAGGCCGAATCCGTTGAACTCTTTGATAATCCGCTTCATCCGTACACGCAGGGCCTGATCGGCTCCATCCCCATTCTGGGCAAGATCAAGGAGCGGCTGGATGTGATCCCCGGCAGTGTTCCCAACTTGATTGATCCGCCGCCGGGCTGCCGCTTCGCACCGCGTTGCGCGGCGCGCGTTAAATATGGACTTAATATTTGTGGTGAGGTTGATCCACAATTAATTGAAGTCAAACCAGACCATATTGTTCGCTGTTGGTTATATCAAAATGCGGAAGGGCACCGCGCACCGCTGAGGGCGCACTGATTAAGCCGCGGAGTAATCAATGAGTGATAATTCTTCCAACTCGGATTTGATCCAGGTTAAATCGCTAAAGAAATATTTTCCGGTGCGGGCTGGCGTGATGCAGCGCGTCGTGGCGAATGTTCAGGCTGTGGATGATGTCAGCTTTACCATTAAAAGTGGTGAGACGTTGGGCATGGTGGGTGAGTCAGGTTGCGGCAAGACGACGGTTGGGCGGACGATGTTGAGGCTGATCGAACCGACAGCTGGATCCGTCATCTATAAGGGCAGGGATATATTCAAGTTCAAGTCCAAGGAGATGAAGCCCGTCCGCCGCGATATGCAGATCATTTTTCAGGATCCATATGCTTCGCTCGATCCGCGCGTGCCGATTGGCGAATCGGTGATGGAAGGACTGCAGATTCATCATATCGGTACTCCCAAGGAGCGCACTGCAATCATGCTGGAGACTTCTAAGAAGGTGGGACTGGAGGAATATCACTCCCGCCGCTTTCCTCATGAGTTCTCGGGCGGCCAACGTCAGCGGATTGGGATTGCGCGCGCTTTGGCCCTGCGACCTAAATTCCTTGTCTGCGATGAGCCGGTTTCCACGTTGGATGTTTCCATCCAATCCCAAGTGTTAAACATATTGAAAGATTTGCAAAAGGAATTTGGCCTGACGTATCTTTTCATTGCACATAATCTGAGTGTGGTGGAACATATCTCTGACCGTGTGGCGGTGATGTATTTGGGTAAGATGGTTGAATTAGCTGACCGGGATGAGCTATATCGTGACCCGGAACATCCATATACGCGAGCGCTCATGTCAGCGATTCCAGTCCCTGATCCGAAGATGAAACGCAATCGGTTGATTCTCAAAGGCGATGTGCCCAGCCCGCTTCATCCTCCGACTGGATGCCGATTCCATCCGCGTTGTCCCATCGCGGAAAAAATTTGCTCTGAACAGGAGCCGGAGTTCCGCGAGACCAAACCGAACCATTGGGTGGCTTGCTGGATGGTCAAATAGGTTTTTGGAGACGCAGATGAAATATGGGATTCTGCTCGTTGACGACCAGCGCGATATTCTTCGTCTTTTGCATTCCACGTTGGGTACGTTGAACAATAGCGATCTTCAGATTTTCGAAACGCCTTCCGGCGAGGAAGCCCTGTTGGAAGCAAGTCGTCAACGAATTGATTTACTGGTCTCTGATTATAAATTGCCCGGCATGAGTGGGATCGAGTTGATGCATAAAGTCCGTGCGCGGCACCCGGATGTGAAAGTGATTTTGATTTCGGGAATGACGGATAAAAAAGCCCGCGATGAAATGTTAAATGCTGGCGCGGTAGCTCTTTTCGATAAACCGATTCCTCTCGCCGATTTTCTGGACGTGGTCGAACGTAGTTTGGGATTGGTCCGTACTATTTTTCCTCCCCCATCGGGTTCTAGAGAAGAAGCGAAACGCGGACGTGTTTCTGACTTACTGGCGAATTTTCGGCAGGATGTGAATGCTCATGCTGTATTTCTTTTGAACGAACGCGGCATGGTGCTGGCCCGCGCAGGGGCTTTGTATGACAGTAGCATGGAAGTTTCACTGCTATCGGCTCTAATCGCTATTTTCAACGCCGGGATGAAGATCGCCAAGTTAATCACCAGGAAACACTGGATCAGTATTTTGTTGTTAGTAGCGGCGATGAGGATCTTTTGCTGGTTCCTATTACAGGCGCCTATGCCTTATTGTTGGCCGGCGAAAAACTGACGAAACGCGAAAGCATTTCAGATACTATGCAAGCCCTCTTGGCTCTGCGCGACGAAGTTGAACGATCACTTCGTTCGATGGGTGTTACTGCTGAACTAAAAGAGCAGCCTGCGGCTTCAGCCAATCCTCCGATTAAGAAGAAGCGCAAGACGGGTGAGCTTCTGCCATCTGCTCCACCTTCTCCGGAAATGGAGGCTCTTCTTAAAGAGGCTGCCAGGCAAAAAGTCAAAAACCAAGAGGTAGATGAATTCTGGAAAAAGGCCGCGGAAAAACATGCAGGAAAGTCGACCAACCCCGAAGTCATCTCTTATGAGGAAGCTCGTAAGATGGGGTTGACGCCAGACTCTAAAAAATAATGTGATACAATTTTCCCGCTTTTCATTGGGGCGTGGTGCAAGGGCAGCACACCAGCCTTTGGAGCTGTGGATCTTGGTTCGAATCCAGGCGCCCCAGTCTGATCAATCAACCCGCGCAGGCGGGAATTTTTCTCTAAGCGCTCAAATCAAGAGTGCACACAGGCCTCGCGCGAGCAGGCCTGTTTTGTTCTAGGAGTGTGCTATGAAAGTTACTGCTGTTTTACTTGCCGCAGGTCAGGGCATACGTATGAAATCTGATTTGCCCAAAATGCTGCATCCCATTTGCGGCAAGCCAATGCTGGCCCACTCTCTTGCGGCGGTGATGCATGCCAGCGATGAGTTTCCGGTGGTGATCCTTGGTCATGAAGCGGGTCAAGTACGCGAATCCGTTTCCGGCGACGTTCGATTTATGATTCAGGATCAACAGCTCGGCACAGGTCATGCCGTCATGCAAGCAGAGTTGTTACTTAAAGGCAAAACTGATTTTGTGCTCGTGACATATGGCGATATGCCTTTGCTCCAAGCCTCGACTTTGAAGCAGCTCGTCGAGGCCCAGAAATCCAATCGTGGCCCGATGACGATGTTGACCGTCATCGCCGATGACCCACGCGGCTTTGGCCGTGTGATGCGCAATGCGGATGGGACTGTTGCCGCGATTGCCGAAGAATATGTTGCGACTCCTGAACAATTGAATGTTAAAGAATTGAATGTTGGCGCGTATTGCTTCAGAGCGGATTGGTTGTGGGATGCATTGCATCGAATCAAAGTGTCAACCAAAGGTGAATATTATCTAACAGATACTGCCGAGCTTGCAGTTAAAGATGGTTTGCCGATTTAAGCGGTGGTTTGTGACGATCTGGCTGAAACAATTGGCATCAATACGCGAGTACATTTGGCTGAAGCCGAATTTGCGATGCGTGCACGCATCAACCGTGAACATATGTTGAACGGCGTTACGATCATGAATCCAGCCGTAACGTATATCGACACAGAGGTTAAGATTGGAAAGGATACGGTCATCCTGGCGAACACATACATTCAAGGAAAGACTGTGATCGGTGCACGAAATAGGATTGGACCCAATTCACATATTCGTGATTTCAATAATCGGAAACGACTGTGCCGTTTTTATGTCTATAATGGAAGGCGCAGTGATTGAAGATGATGTTGACATCGGTCCGTTTGCACGTCTAAGGAAGGGCGCGCATTTGGCGAATCATGTTCATATGGGTAATTTCGGCGAGGTGAAGGATTTGTATCTTGGTGAAGGCGTCAAGATGGGACATTTCTCGTATATTGGTAATGCCACCATCGGCACAAATACCAATATCGGTGCCGGGACGATCACATGCAACTTTGATGGCGTGAACAAGAATCCAACTGAGATTGGCGAAGACGTCTTTATTGGCTCCGATTTCGATGTTGGTTGCGCCGATTAAGATTGGAGATCGTGCGAAGACCGGGGCGGGCGCGGTCGTTACTAAAGATGTCCCTGCCGATATGCTTGCAGTCGGCGTACCGGCGTGGGCGATCAAGAAGTTGGAAAAGAAAGTCAGGAGTGAGAAAGAAAAATAAGACCCAAAGAGTAAAAGCATGACCACGTTAAACTAGCGAAGAACAACAATCTCTGATTGACCTTGCGAATGAAGCGAGGCGGCGCGCGTACGTGCCTTATTCTAATTATCCGGTCGGCGCGGCATTGCGGACGAAGTCCGGCCGCTTGTTCACCGGCGTGAATGTGGAGAACGCGGCGTACCCCACAACGATTTGTGCGGAACGTGTGGCGGTCTTCAAGGCGGTTTCAGAAGGCGAGCGCGAGTTCGAAGTCATCGCGGTCGTCACCGATAACGGCGGGTCGCCGTGTGGTTCATGCCGTCAGGTGCTGGCTGAATTTGGATTGGATACCATCGTATTGATTGCGGATGGCAAGGGCAAACTCATCAAACAAACTATGGTGAAAGAATTATTGCCTGAGGCATTCACTCCCAAAAGCCTTTTGCGAAAAGTTTAGAACTGAATCAAGAAATGTTTAGCCAGCCATTCTTTCTCCCATCTGCATTGATTGCCTTGCTTTCCCTTCCGCTGACCTTTGGTTGGATTCCTCGTCAGTCATTCTATGGCGCGCGTACTGCAAAGACTCTTTCCAGCGATGATATTTGGTATCCAGCAAATCGATTCGCGGGCGTCACTCTTTTGGTTTCCAGTTGTACTTATTTCGCAGTAGCTTGGACTCTTCCGGATGCAACCACCGCTACTAATATTGGCTTGGTGATTTGGTTCGTTCATCTTAGCGCATTTGTTATTCCGCTTATCGTCAGTGTGCTCTTGATCCGTTCTTTCATCAAAACTTTGTAAATCCGCGATACATACCACTCCCTTCGTGTAGAAGCTGTGGTGCTTCGCCATTCCGATTATGGCGAGGCTGATCGAATCTTCGATTCTCTACACGCGTCAACTTGGTAAAACGCGTGCCATCGTCAAGGGTGCGCGCAAGCTCACCTCGCGGAAGGCGGGACATCTCGAACCGTTCACACACGTCAAACTTCAACTCGCCTCAGGCCGCGACCTATTCATCATCTCGCAGGCTGATACTGTGGACGCTTATCTCCCTCTTCGCGATGATTTGCTATTGACCGGTCACGCCTCTTATGTGATGGAATTGCTCGATCGCTTTACTTATGAAGACAATCTCGAACACCCGACTCTGTTTCGTTTGTTGACGGAAACTCTTTCACGCCTCGCTTCATCGTCAGATGTTTGGCTGGCCGTCCGTTATTATGAAATTCGTCTGCTCGATGAGCTTGGCTTCCGTCCGCGGCTCTTCGAGTGTGCCAATTGCGGGCGTGAGATTCAACCCGAAAATCAATTCTTCTCGTTTAGTGCGGGCGGAGTCATTTGTCCAGCTTGTGGAAGGGGTTTGCCAAATCTCACGAGCATATCGGTGGACACGCTCAAATATCTGCGTCACTTCCAACGCTCGAGCTATCGCGAAGCCTCGCGTGCACGGCCCAGCCTTGAGGTCCAGAAAGAAGCGGAGACTTTGATGCAGGGCTATTTCACGTATCTGCTTGAGCGCGAGTTGAACTCGCCGGGCTTTCTGAAACAGGTACAGTAGATGGAATATCAAAAAATCTAGTTTTCAAATTTAGAACGGGCTTTTCCAAAAGATGGTAGCTCAGGCTTGAAATCATGATGGTCAGGATGAGTGCAGTCCAAAACACTTCAGGCGCGCCGAGATAGTGGGGCAGAGAATATTTTTTAAAGAGAGATACTACAATCGCGATTATGAAGTAGTGATAAATATATAAGCCATATGAAATCTTACCCAAGTAGCTGATGATGCTTCCGCTGAGGTCGCTTTGGAATAACTTCGTTTTAACAACACAATATATTAATACGGCGAACAGATAATTCAAGAGACTATACCCCCAGACTTCTTTATACGCACCTGCAAGCGGTAAATTATATCCAAGTGTTGCTAACACATATTGGCCGGTTACCAGATAGTCGGTGAGAATTCCAAGGGCAGGAACGACAAATAGCAAGGCGAGTAGTTGAAGACGAGGACGAGGAAGATCAAATCTTGAAATATATGCTCCTAGTGCAAAGGCGTCAACTTGGGAGAAAGGTAATACATAGGTTGCTTCTTGTGGGTTGCTAGATAGAAATGGGAAAAGATGATGACGAAAAACAAGAGTGGTAATAAGACGAAAGAGAGGCCCTAAGGCAATTGCAGTGAGGCATAGTTTCTTGAAATGTTTCTTAGGTGTAATTAAGATAAGCAAGGGCCAGATTAAGTAGAATTGCTCTTCCACGGAAAGCGACCATAAATGAATAAATGTCCAAGTTTTTTCATAAGCCGCGCTCGCGGAGAAGAAATCATAAACATAGAAAAAAGCGTACCAGATATTGTTGTAAAAGTCATGTTGATAATTCGTTATCAATGGACCAAGATTGATGTGTGGGGTGGCTAAGGCGATGATTGTGAGAATCAGTAAATAAAAATAATATAAAGGCAAAATGCGTATCATCCGTCTGCCATAAAACTTGGAGAAAAATTCTTTGACAGGTAGTGAATCTTTCATGCGTAATAAGATATCTGTGATTAGAAACCCGGATAGTACAAAAAACAGGTCCACGCCTACCCACCCAAATCTAAGATAATTGGTGTGATAGGCAAAAACACCTAAAAAGGCTAATGCTCGTAATCCATCCAAGCCGCCGATCATATATTCTCCACGTTATTGTTTGAGTATAACTTAGCCAATAGATTTTTGCTGCTTTTATCTTGTTCGTTTTCCCCAATTCAAGACAAACAACCACGCGGCTAATGCGACCACTGGTTTGAACACGCGCCAGAAAAATTTCTGGAACCAAGTCCAATGCAAATGATAGAGGATGTGCGTAATGCCGGTGCGGATGGTCAATGCTTGTCCAAGCGGGCTGAATAAAATTCGGCGGCGATAATCGCGGAATGAAAAATCGTTTCGGACGAATGCATCGCGTATCGCTTTGGCCGCGATCAGACTGTATCCCAATGCGAAGCTGATGCCTTCGCCGAAAATTCCATCTGCGCCCGCCGCGTCGCCGACGAGAATCACGCGCGGCACAGCGAATTGATTAACGGGCTGAACCATCGAATCGGATGACCTTTGAGTTCGTATTGACTTCAAGTCAAAGCCGTGCCGCAACATCTCCGCGGCTAATGGTTCTTTCAACCCTGGGCGTTGTTTGTAAGCAAGAATATTCGTATCGTAGATTCCCCAGCAGCGCATTGGCTCTCCGTTGATCTGTGTGGGGAAATCCCATGTATACCCGGCGATGCCGAATGGAACAGGAAAGAAATCAAAATACGCAGTCCCTGATTTATGCATTTCGTTGTGAGCGGAGCTCGTCCCCGAAGCAATCTCCTCATTAATTGGAGATTGCCACGTCGCGGCTTTGCTGCTCCTCGCAATGACATCCTGTTCGGTGGGGGTTATTACTTCCAGCAGGCGCGCGGTATGAATGGATTCGTCGGGCAAAATACATCGCCGCGTGATGCCATTCGATCCATCCGCGCCGACCACAAGCTGCGCGGTAAATGTTCCTGCATCCGTTTCAACAATCACCCAATCATCTTGTGGTTTGAGATTCTTTACAGTCACCCCTTCTTTAATCTCTATTCCCTTGTCCTTTGCTTTCTGTGCCAGCCAGGCGTCGAATTCATTGCGGCGGATAATGCGCAAAGCATGAGTATTTGGCAACGAGATTGTTAATCCTTTACCCGCGAAATCCAAATGCGCCGCTGATGCGTCCATGTACGGCACTTCGCTTACGTCGAGGCCGAGGCGCTGCAGAATGATTTCAGCATCGGCGGTCAAGCCGCCCGCGCAAAGTTTAGGACGTGGATGGTGAGCCTTTTCGAGAATCAGGATTCGCTCGGTAAGATGCGGAGCAATCTGCACCAGATGGAGAGCCGTTGAAAGCCCCGAAGGCCCGCCGCCAATAATTAGAACACCGTGCTGTGGCATCTCCTGCTTTGACATAAGTTCAATTAAAACATAGAACGATGCAAATCGTTGTGTAATTCCGAACAACTTTGCCAGTGGAATTTTACAGAGTTTTTACACGCAGAAAAATTAGCATTTACATGCTTCCTTTATACTCCGGCATGAAACCACAAATCAAAAAGGAGTAAAAATGAAGGCATTGAGTTTTTTGTCCACAGTATCAAGAAAAGGTATCCTGCTCGCAGCGGGAGCGCTGGTCGTTCTCGGTTCGGTCTTCTCGGTTCCGACTAGTGTGGTCTTTGCTGCATCCCCCACGCCCGCCTCTTATGCAACTTTGACCAAAGCATATCAGGATGATCAAAATTGGTTCAAGGCTCAACACGTCAATGTGGGCCGTGCGGATAATGTGGTCACCCAAGTTCAAGCGTTGATTACCACTGCGAAGGCGGATGGAATCAGCACAAGCGGACTTGAAGCGGCGCTGGATGTTTTCCAGGCGCAACTCCGAACTGCCAAGACTTCTCACGCGACTGCCTCTGCTGTTCTTTCCGCCCATAAGGGTTTTGACAACAGCGGAAATGTGACCAATCCCGTTCTCGCCGCGCAGACCGTAAAGGATGCCACTCAATCCTTGAGCGACGCCCATAATGTGTTGGTTCAGTCCTCGAGCGATATGCTGACCGCGTTAACCCTATGGGCCAAGCACAACAATATCACCTCTTCATCGCCGGTATATTCGGCCTACAATCAGGCGTACCAAGCCACGCTTACTCTCCACAATGCAGTGACCGGCGAACACTAAACAAAAAGTATTTGTAATACAGCCCAGCGATTTCGCTGGGCTGTATCGATGTGCGCCCAGCATGGGCGTTGACTTGAGGGTGAAAGTCCCTTATGGAGGTTGATTGCACCAACCATTAGCCAAGAGCAAGGGCGTCACTGCGAGGTGAAGTCCGAAGGAAGCTGGCGGCAAACTTGCGACTTGATGAACAAGAATTCCATCAGAGGCTGTAAGGCTGGGCGAGCTGGCATCAAACAGTG
>CAVVZL010000015.1:0-15741 GCA_963752775.1 uncultured Chloroflexia bacterium | reverse complement strand
TTCGAGTAGCTGCTAATGCAGAAGTATTCGGAAGCATGACTTGAAAGCCAAACTCATTCCACCGGCCAATAATGTCATTTCCGCGCAATTCCTTTCGCAACATATTGGTGACCCTTCTAAGAATCCACCGTATGCTGGCAACAGGCAATGTATCCACTGCATCGTGTATTCCTGTTAAATCGATTAAACCAATAGACAGAATCTCTTCAGGGCTTTGTGACAAAGCCTCTTCAACTAAGCGAGGAAAATAGCGGCTACTGTAGACATCTGTAATTGGATCCAAACGGGCCCTTTGCCGAAAAGACTTCCAACGGAATCCGTATTTGCTCTCGCAGGACCGCCACCACCGAGCCAACGACCAACCCAAAGACTAAGGCCACCCCTGCGTTAAGAAGCGGTTGAGGGCTAATCGGAAGAGTAGGCGCCATGGCCCTATCCAAAAAAGTGATCACAAATACCTGATTAATTAATCCGCGTAGCTAATCGTTTGCTCGCCAATTGTATTAGCTAAAACGGCCGCAACATTTGGATCTGGACCAGTGACACTCAATTCCAAAATAGTCGTATTGGGAAGCACGGCGGCTTGATAGGTATAGCTTTTTAAATCCTGGGGTTGAAGCTTCAGCATACTCACTGTATCTTCATAAATTCGAGAGCTGTTCATTATTTGAGCGTAGGTGGAAATAACTGAAACGCTCCCTATAGTATCGTAACTTCGCACCACGTCAGGCCCACTACTTAAAGCAGTGCTGCTTGGAATGAGAATGAAGCTCGCCGTAGCGCGATACTGAGGAACGGCAAAAAACGAAAAAACCAATGACGCGGCTAATGCTATCAAGGCAGCCAATACAATCAACCACCATCCGCGTCTAAGCATTTGAAAATATAATCGGATTTCCATATTTATCTCCTCTTCTCTCACTTATATAGGCCCAAAAACAATCTATATAATCATCTTGGTAAAAGTCTTCCAGTTGTAACTCTCAAAACATCCGCTGCTTTGCGAAGGTTGCTAAGGTATAAATCGTTATCATTAAACTTCTTGATATTCTTCATATTTACCTCGCCATATTTTCAAAGCTGTCGGCTCGCTACAGCCGCGCTTTCTCATCTCACCAATAAATTCATCATATGACATACCAAGTTCTGTAGCTAATTGTTGAATTCTGCTGACCATATGGTCTCCTGCTGGCTCTATTGGAACATATAGAAATGATTTTCATAGGTGATTCCGAAATCTAAAAATCTCCTAATTTGAATCCAGTTTCTCTTTATCTCTTATTTCCTGCAATAATTTCTGCTTCGAAACCTATTTAAGAAATGGATTAAAAAAAATTCCGTTCATTTTATCGTCAAGATTACAATATCCTTGCATTTTTGTAAGGATATTGTAATCAATTTTAGGATTTTGTCAATCCATATTGTCGTATATCCAAGTGTCGCTGGATTCAGAAAAGCTTGATAGTTAGCTTAACCAGCTTGCGCATGCCAAGCATTAGTCAATTACTTACACATGAAGTAATGGCAACTTAGAAAGAACGTGAAGCAATGCGGAAATCAATTCCACTCTCCCTTTGAATGGTTTACTCTAAAATTCATTTTATAACAAACCATCTCCGGACGCATCCGAGCACTGGGCGATGTTGATCCTCCCAAACTGGGAGTTCTGAATCAGAAGTAAAGCACAAGGTACTATACATGCAATGATATCTCTTCGACAGAGCATTTGGGAGTAACTTGCCGGGTCTCATTCGCTGACGTATAATCCCTGCGTGCCCATTTTGGATAAACACACTTTCGAGTTCTTCAGCCGAAGCGCGGAACAAACCCGCCGCATTGGAATGCGGCTCGGCAGCTTGCTTTGCACATCAGATTTGATCTGTTTGCAAGGTGATCTTGGCGCGGGCAAGACCACGCTGGTGCAGGGATTGGCGCAAGGCTGGGGTTCGCTGGATGCAGTCTCGAGTCCAACGTTTGTTTTGGTTAACGAATATCGTCGTCCCGATGCGGAACAGCTTTTTCACATGGACGCGTACCGCCTCGAGTCCGCGACTGAAGCGGCTGAACTCGACATCGACTCAATGCTGGCTCGCGGCACGTTGATCGTCGAATGGGCAGAGCGCATTGTGTCGGTCCTGCCGGACGAACGATTATGGATTAGCCTTGAATATCGAGCCGAAGAGCAGAGGCAGATGAACTTTCGTGCCAACGGCGCGCGCTATGATGGGTTGCTGGTTGAATTGCAGGCCAATATGTTCGGAGCTGCGTGATGTTGCTAGCTGTTGATACATCCACTGCACAAACCGGACTTGCACTTTATGATGGCTCGCAAATGCTGGCGGAGATGATGTGGCAAAGCCATCAGCATCATACTGTGGAATTGGCGCCAGCATTTACAGAGTTGCTTAAACGTACTGAAGTTAAGGTATCAGATATCGAAGCGCTGGGCGTTGCGATTGGTCCCGGTTCATTTACCAGCTTGCGTGTGGGATTGGCATTTGTTAAGGGATTGGCGGTCGCGGCGTAAATTGCCTGTTGTCGGGATCCCATCTCTTGATATACTTGCCAACGCGCAACCTATTGCGAAGAAATTATTATTGGCGGCACTTTTGCAAGCCGGCCGCACGCGGATTGCGTTAGGATGGTATAAAGTAGTAGAGAATCACTGGAAGCTTGATGGCGAGATCAAGATAACGACTGTGGATGATTTGGCCGGTTCGATTGATACACCAACACTGGTGGCTGGCGAAATGACATCCGATGAACGGCAAAGGTTGATACGCAAGAAGGTCAATGTGCATTTGGCCCCGCCTTCCATGTGCATACGGCGGCCTGCTGTTTTAGCGGAATTGGCTTGGAGGCGTTGGCAATCGGGAAAAGTGGATGAAACCGCGTCGCTGGCGCCGATTTATCTGCATACCACAGAATCCATTCAGACATGAAGGTATCAATTCGCAAGATGGTGGTTGAAGATGTGCCGGTCGTTGCTCAGTTGGACCGCATGTCATTCAGCCTGTCGTGGCCGGAGTATGCATTTTATTATGAAGTAAAAGAAAACTCTGCCGCGCATTGCTTTGTCGCTGAGACGGAAGATGGAAAAGTAATTGGCATGATTGTCTCATGGATCATCCTTGATGAACTTCACATTGCTACGATTGCGATTCATCCTGATTATCGCCGGCAGGGAATCGGAAAGTTGATCTTAACACAAGCGCTTCAAGACGGACGCGAGGCTGGGACGCAACACGCACTGCTGGAAGTTCGCGCTGGGGAACGATGCCGCGCAGAATTTATATCGCAAATTTGGGTTCAAAGCGACGGGCAAGCGTTCGAAATATTATAAAGACAACGGTGAGGATGCCATCTTGATGAACCTGGATGATTTGGAGTCGATATGAGCGCCGAAGAAGTCTTAGCGCAAGTTGCAAAAGAAGTTGCGGTTTGTGAGAAGTGCGCGCTGTATCATTCGCGCAAGAAGTCCGTGCCGGGTGAAGGCCCTGCTCATTCCGAAATCATGTTCATTGGCGAAGGTCCCGGCTTTTATGAAAACGAACAGGGGCGCCCATTCGTCGGAGCGTCGGGACAGTTTCTCGATCAACTCCTCGCCCAAGCCGGACTCAAACGCGCGGATGTTTTTATCGGCAACGTGGTCAAATGCAGACCGCCCGGCAACCGCGATCCATTACCGGATGAGCTGGCAGCGTGCGATGCATATCTTGAACGTCAGATCGAAGCCATCAATCCAAGCATCATTATTACACTCGGACGTTATTCGATGGGCAAGTTCATGGCCGGCGCAAAAATCAGTACGGTGCACGGACAGATGCGAAAAGTTGGCGAGCGATATATGATCGCGATGTTCCATCCAGCCGCGGCATTGCACCAAGCTTCGTTGAAACCGGCTATCCTGGCGGACTTTGCCAAATTGCCTGAACTGCTTGAGCAGGCGCGCAAAGGATTGGGTCGCTCTGCACCGGATGTAAAAGAAGAAGAACCTAAGGAAGATCCTAAGCAATTGAGTTTATTTTAAATTTCTCCAGAAGAAAAAACTTTGTGGTGAGCCAAGAAGGAAATGAATGTCAATCAAAGATACCCTCATCAAGAAATTTCAAGATAAATCTGCAAAGATCGGAATTCTCGGCATGGGATATGTCGGGATGCCGCTGGCGGTGGCGTTTGCCGAAGCGGGCTTCAACGTCCTCGGCATTGATCCAGATCAGCGCAAGAGCGATACGTTTAATAAGAGCATTTCGTACATTCAAGATGTGCCAACGGAAACTGTGGCGCGCTTGAAGCAGACAGGCAAACTTAACATGACCACCGACTTTGCGGCGTTGAAAGACGTGGACGCCGTCAGCATTTGTGTGCCGACGCCTCTGCGTCAGACGGGCGACCCGGATATGTCGTTCATCAATTCGGCGGCGGATCAGCTCGCGAAATATGTTCACAAAGGAATGGTCGTTGTTCTGGAATCAACAACATATCCCGGTACGACGCGTGAAGTGATGATTCCGAAATTGACAGAACAATCCGGACTGAAAGTGGGTGAGGATATCTTCATCTGCTTCTCGCCCGAGCGCGTCGACCCCGGACGAAAAGATTGGACCACGTTGAACACACCAAAAGTCATCGGCGGCATCACGCCAACTTGTGTGGAAGTGGCGCAAGTATGGTACGGAGGCGCGATCAAAACAATCGTGCCTGTTTCGTCTGCAGAAGCGGCTGAGATGGCGAAACTATTGGAGAATACCTACCGCATGATCAACATTGGATTGGTGAATGAACTCGCGATTATGTGCGAACGTTTGGGTGTGGATGTGTGGGAAGTGATTGATGCCGCGGCAACGAAACCGTTCGGCTTTATGAAGTTCACGCCGGGTCCTGGTCTTGGTGGTCATTGCATTCCGATTGATCCTTTGTATCTTTCATGGAAAATGAAAGAGATGAACTACAACGCGCGCTTCATTGAGTTGGCATCCGAGATCAATACGAATATGCCGCGCTATGTTGTCAGTCGAATTCTGGATGCAATGAATGATCGTGGCAGGGTGTTGAAAGGTTCAAAAGTTTTGGTGCTCGGTGCAGCTTATAAGCCCGATATTGACGATGTGCGCGAATCGCCTGCTCTAGATGTGATTGCTTTGCTCAAGAAGAAGGGTGCGCAGGTTTCATACCATGACCCATATATCCCACAAATCCATCATGAGAAAGAAGGCTGGAGGATGGACAGTGTCAAAGATGCGATGAAAGCCGTCAAGGAATCCGACGCGGTCGTGATTGTCACTAATCATAAAGCGTATGATTATCAGGCGATCCTTGCCCAAGCAAAATTTGTTTTTGATAGCCGCAATGCGCTGGGTAAATTAGGAAAAGAAAGCGATAAAGTCGCGAGGCTCTAATATGGGAAATTATTTGGTTACCGGCGCGGCGGGTTTCATCGGGGCACGCACCTCGGAAATGTTGATCGAAGATGGTCACACCGTCGTCGGGGTGGATAACCTGAACGAAGCCTATGATCCGCACATGAAAGAATATCGCTTGCGCCGATTGCAAGCCTTGCCGGGATTCATTTATCATAAACTTGATATTTCCGAGAAATCCGTTGTTGAACATTTCAAAGGCGAAAAATTCGATGCGGTGATCAACCTTGCGGCGCGCGCCGGCGTGCGTTATAGCGTTGATAATCCCTGGGTTTATGTTGAGACCAATGTGATTGGCACGTTGAATATGCTGGAGCTGTGCAAGCAAAGTGGAACAAAAAAATTTATCTTTGCCTCCACATCCAGCATCTACGGAGCAAATCCTCCTTACCCTACGCCGGAATCCGCTTCAAGCAGTGAACCGCTTCAACCTTACGCTGCCAGCAAAAAAGGTGCAGAAGCGTTATGTCATTCGTATCATCATTTATATGATATTGATGTTAGCATCGTTCGCTATTTCACAGTCTACGGTCCCGCGGGCAGACCGGACTTGGCAATGTTTCGTTTTGTGCAATGGATTAGCGAAGGCCGGCCTGTGCGCGTGAATGGCGATGGAAATCAATCGCGCGGCTTTACATTCATTGATGACATTGCACGCGGCACGATCCTTGCTCTCAAACCTCTTGGATATGAGATCATCAACATTGGCGGACATGAAGTCATCACCATCAACGATTCGATCAAACTGATTGAAAAGTTGACCGGCAAAACGGCGAACGTTCAATATGGTCCACCGAATCTGGCGGATATGTTTACGAATTGGGCGGACGTCAGTAAAGCGAAAAAACTTTTGGGATGGACGCCTCGAGTGGGACTCCGCGAGGGTGTGAAAAAATTAATTGAGTGGTACGCCGCTGAACATTCGTGGGCAGGCGGGATTTTGATTCCGTGAATTCTTGGCGCCAGCGGTTTACATCGTGGCGCGCGGACAACATCCTGCGCCGCGTCGTTCGCAACAGCGGTTATCTGTTCAGCTCCACAACCATTTCTGCAGTGCTAAGTTTCGTGCAGGGAATCTTTGCTGTGCGCCTGCTTGGCATTAACGGATATGGAATCGCGGTTGGCACGATCATATTGTTCGCCTCGAATGTGAACCGTTTGCTTTCGTTCCGCATGAGCGAAGTGATGGTGAAATATTTGGCGGAAGCGCTGACCGAGGAAAAGTATCGAGCGCGCCGCGGCAATCGTCAAAGGCATCGGGTTGGTGGAAGGCCTTACATCAATCGTCGCATATTTTATTTTATTGGCATTGACTCCGTGGGCGGCACGCACGTTTGCAAAGGACCCGACCACCGCGCCTCTGTTCGCGTTCTATGGGCTTTCTCTTTTATCCAATCTCATTTACGAAACTTCGACCGGCGTCCTGCAAGCCACCGATCGCTTCGACCGCGTGGCGGTTATCAATTTGATCCAAAGCATTATCACTGCCGTCATGATCTTTGTAGATTTTATTTTGAAGCGTGGCATGATGGATATATTAACCGCGTATCTCATCGGCAAAACATTTACCGGCATTGCGGTGATTTATTTTGCGGTGCATGAATTGAATAAAATCCTCGGCAAGGATTGGATTCGCGCTTCACTTCGTCAATTGACCGATTGGCGTTCGATTGGAAGCTTCGCGATCAACACCAACTTGAATGGCACGATCACGCTCTTTGTGCGCGACAACGCACCGTTATACCTTGCCGCTTTAGGAACCGTGACCGAAGTCGGTTATTTCAAACTTGCCTTGAGTCTGGTTAACATCGTTGCACTGCCCATCGAGCCGTTCATCTGGCCCACGTATGCCGAGTTGACGCGCAGTATCGCCTTGCGTCAATGGAAGGAAACGAAACGACTCTTGCGCCGCGTCAGCGCGATTGCGGGTGGCTGGACTCTCGCGGCAGGTGGCGGATTGGTCGCGTTCGGATGGTGGCTTCTGCCGTTCGTGTATGGCGCCGATGCGCGCCCCGCGTATTTCTCGTTATCCATTCTATTGATCGGCTATGGAATGGCAAATGTCTTCCATTGGAATCGTCCGCTGTTGCTGGCGTTTGGGAAGCCGGGCTTTCCCGTGATGGCAATGACCGTGGTCGGCGTGGTCGAGATCGCTTTGATCTTTTTGCTGGTGCCGCATTATGGCTATCTAGCTGAGTCCGCCATCGTTTCTGGATATTTTGTGGTGGCAATCGGCTGGATCGTTTGGCGCGGCTTGAGCGTGCTTCATCAAAAAGAAATCTCCGCGGCATGAAGATCGTTGCGATTGCAGGCTCGCGCATTCCATCGGATACCGCCAACAGCATTCAAGTGATGAAGGCTTGCCAAGCTCTGGTTCAACTTGGGCACGAACTTACTTTAATCGTTCCGGCGAATCCATCTTCTATTCAACATCCTCCAATTGACGAAATCACATCTTTATACGGCCTGCAAACTTCTTTTAACATTGAATGGTTATCCTCATTCAATCGCCGTTTGTTTACGTGGCAAGCGGTGCAACGCGCCCGCGCGCTCAAGCCCGATCTGCTTTATGTTTGGATGGTTCAATCCGCCGTCATTGGATTGCTCGCACATTCGCCGGTCATCTTTGAGATTCATATACAGCCATCCGGATTGATCGGCCCGGCCTGGCATCGTTGGTTTGCGCGCATTCGAGGCCGTAAGCGTTTGGTTTCGATTACCCGCGCGCTGGCGGATGTTTTGCAAAATCAATTTGATGTTCGAACTCAATCCAGATGAAGTTATCATCGCACCCAACGGCGTTGACCTGGAACGGTTTGTTTCATTACCGGACCCGGTCACGGCGCGCAGACAACTGAATTTCACCGAAGCCTCGACCGTGATGTGCACCGGTCATCTCTACGCGGGACGCGGCGTGGAACTCTTTATTGAGTTGGCGCGCCGAATTCCAAGCGCACAATTTGTTTGGGTTGGCGGACGTCTGCAAGATGTCAATGAATGGCGTGCAAAAGCCTCATCGCAAAATTTGCGGAATGTTTTATTCACTGGCTTCATTCCCAATCGCGATCTTCCGCTGTATCAATCCGGCGCGGATATATTGCTCATGCCCTATGCGCGTTCCATCTTCGGCTCGAGCGGTTCCGCGGATTCAGGCGCCGTTGCCAGCCCGATGAAGATGTTTGAATACATGGCAGCGGAACGAGCCATCATCACTAGCGACTTGCCGGTGATCCGCGAAGTACTGAATGAATCGAACGCGCTCTTTTGCCCGCCCGATGATGTGGACGCTTGGAGGACTGCGCTTGAAAATTTACTTGCGTATAAGCCTCGCCGCCTGATGTTTGCGAGACAAGCGCGCCTCGCGGTGGAAAACCATACATGGATTGCCCGCGCTCGACATGTGTTGGATGGTTTTTAGATTTCTTTTCTTCTGATATAGCAGGTGGGGTAGAATAAGCCAGTTATGCCAACCAAAAAATTCTTTCTTAAAGATTTGATTTTTATCATTCCCGTCTCTCTTGCGTTTGGCGCAGGGTTATCCGTTTTGCAAAATGGCGCGTGGTGGATCGGCTGGCTGGGATTCTCCGCGCTCTTCATCATCGGATTGGTTGCGCTGATCATTGCATGGCGTTGGGGCGATGGTGGTAAAACGCTGGCTTGGATGATCGGGCTTGCGCTCCTGCTTCGGCTCGCGGCAGGCGTTGCGGTTTATATTGCGTTGCCCATCAACGGTCACAACTCGCCGGATGATAAAGCCGGTTATGTCTTCACCGACGCGCATCGCCGCGACGATCAAGCCTGGGGACTTGCCAGTTCGGGCAAACCATTGTGGACTGCGTTCAATAAGAGTTATTACACCGATCAATATGGCGGCTTGCTGGCTTTTAGCGCCTTCACGTATCGTTATCTTTCGTCGGATGCGCATCGTCCGCTATTGATTATTCTGCTCGCAGCGTTGACCGCCGCCCTCGGCGTTCCCTTTCTTTATAAAGCCACGCGTCTGCTCTGGGATGATAAGCTGGCATCAGTTACATGTTGGCTTTTTGTTCTCTATCCCGAATCGATTCTTACCGGCGGCGCGCAAATGCGTGAACCATTTCTTTTAACATT
Organism: uncultured Chloroflexia bacterium; assembly: GCA_963752775.1. GTDB lineage: Bacteria > Chloroflexota > Anaerolineae > Anaerolineales > Villigracilaceae > Fen-1038. The sequence continues at coordinate 6,211 of CAVVZL010000015.1, read as the reverse complement.
TATTGCCATGTCGCTGTGGGGTTTTGCGGATTGGTTGAAACACGGAGAGCGTCACGGTTGGATATGGATGGCTATTGGTTTCGTCGGGATGCTGATGGTTTCACCGGCGATTGCATTGGCAACCTTGGTCATCTTTGCTGTTTGGGTGTATCTGCGCGGCGAATATAAACAAATCCCATGGCAGGCACTGGTTATCCTCGCGGTGATATTTGTGCTTGGTTTGTTCGTTCTTGCGTGGGGACTGAATCGTTCTCACGACTTTGGCGCGGCGTCTCCCATCGGCGTGATCTTCGATTGGTTCCGCGCCTCGGCGAAGTGGGATACCTATCGCCTCGAACGCGGCTCGGGTTGGATTCAATCGCTGTTTAGAAAAATGAATACCAGCGGACAATTATTGTTTGCGATCGTTTACGGTTTATTACAACCGGTTCTGCCGGCCGCGTTCATCGAGCCTACCACCTTGACATGGCGCGTCATCGCCGTTCTGCGTGCAATAGGATGGTATGTGATTTTGCCGCCCATGATTTATAGTTTCATCGCGGCTTGGAGCACGCCACGCGGACCGGAACGCCGCGTGTGGCTTTGGATTTCCGCAGCTTCATGGCTGTGGATTCTGATCTGTTCCATCCGCGCCGGTGGAGATCAATGGGACAATCCGCGCTATCGTCTGATCTTATTCGCCTTTGAAGCATTGTCCGCAGGTTATGCCTGGACCTGGTGGCGCTCGCATCGCGATGCCTGGTTGCCGCGTATTGCTTTGGTTGAAGTGCTGGCCGTATTGATTTTTTTGCAATGGTATGTCAGCCGTTATTTTCATTTGGGAGGACAGATCCCGTTCTTCCTGATGATCGGCTTGATCGTCTTGGTCAGCGTGGTGATTATCGGCGGGGGATGGCTCTGGGATCGCCGCGCCGCTTCAAGGCCCCGCTTGACACGTTCATGACAAGGTTTATAATTCAACTCTTGAATTTTGAGTTGGTTTGAATAGGAGAATGGATGTCCACTGCCCTTATTACGGGAATTACCGGACAGGATGGTTCGTATCTTGCCGAGCTGTTGCTTTCAAAAGGATATCGCGTCATTGGCATGGCGCGCCGCGCCAGCACTGTGACCTATGAACGCATTCAGCATTTGTTGGATGATATTACCATCATCCAAGGAGATGTAACCGATCAAGGCTCATTGCTTTCGATGCTGGAAGAATATAAACCAGACGAGATCTATAACCTAGCGGCGCAGTCGTTCGTGCCGACATCATGGAATCAACCGGTCTTGACGGGCGATGTAACCGCGCTGGGCGTCACGCGTCTTTTGGAAGCGATCCGTTTTATTAACCCAAAGATCAAATTTTATCAAGCCTCCTCGAGCGAGATGTTTGGGAAAGTGCTGGAGGTTCCACAGAAGGAGACAACGCCGTTTTATCCTCGCAGTCCATATGGTGTGGCAAAGGTGTATGGTCATTGGATCACAGTGAATTATCGCGAATCGTTTAACCTTTTTTCGGTCTCGGGAATTTTGTTCAATCATGAAAGCCCACGCCGGGGACTTGAGTTCGTCACGCGCAAAATTTCGGACGGCGTAGCACGCATCAAGCTGGGGCTGAGCAGGGAATTGCGTGTTGGCAATTTGGAGTCGCGCCGCGACTGGGGTTTTGCGGGAGATTACGTTAGGGCGATGTGGCTGATGTTGCAACAGGAAAAGCCCGATAATTATGTGGTCGGTACCGGTGAGAACTCATTCTGTGCGCGAATTTTGCGAGCTTGCATTTAACCACGTTGGACTGGATTACAATCAACATGTCATTCAAGATCCGTTATATTATCGTCCGGCAGAGGTGGATGAGCTGGTTTCTGATCCGAGAAAAGCTGGCAGTATTCTTGGCTGGGAGCCAACGGTGAATTTTACGCAATTGGTGCAGGCGATGGTGGATGCGGATTTGGAGCGATTGAAATCGCTGGCTCGTAATTAGGAGATTTTGTGCTTTATCTTTCTCTCGTCATTCCCGTTTATAACGAAGAAGAAAATCTACCCATCCTCTTCGACGCGATAACAAAGGTTATGACGCCGTTGAAGAAACCATGGGAGGTGATCTTTGTCAATGACGGAAGCACAGACCAAAGTCTGGAAGTGTTGCGGGGATTGGCTCAGAAAGATCAACACGTGCGCGTGATCGTATTTCGCCGCAACTTTGGACAAACGGCGGCCATCTCGGCTGGCATTGATCATGCTAAAGGAAGCATTATCATTTTGCTTGATGCTGATCTTCAAAACGATCCCGCCGATATCCCTATGTTGTTATCCAAGCTCGAAGAGGGCTACGATGTGGTCAGCGGCTGGCGTAAGGATCGAAAAGACAATGCCATTACGCGCACTTTGCCTTCGATGATGGCAAACGGATTGATCTCATGGGTGACCGGAGTCCATCTGCATGATTATGGCTGTACGCTCAAAGCGTATCGCCGCGAAGTGTTGGATGAATTTCGGCTGTATGGTGAGACGCATCGTTTCATTCCGGTCTTTGCTCATTCAGTGGGCGCACGTATCGCCGAACTCCCAGTTCATCATCATCCGCGCCTTCATGGAAAAGCAAAATATGGTTTGGAGCGGACCATGAAGGTGGTGCTCGATTTGTTTACTGTCAAATTTCTGTTGAGCTATGGAAACAAACCGATCCGCTTGTTCGGCGGCACGGGATTGGTATTGATGTTTGCAAGTTTTGTAACCTTCATCTATCTTTTTGCACGTAAAATCATCGAAAGCACTTCGGTGACCGCCTCGCCGCTTTTGCCATTAGCGATCATGTTTCTGATCCTCGGTTTCCAATCCATTCTCATGGGATTGATTGCAGAACTTCTTGTACGCACCTATCACGAGTCTCAGCGCAAGCCTACTTATACCGTGAGAGAAATCATCGAAGGGAAAAAGGAACGCAAATGACGGATTGGCTTTCGGACAATCGCCGCTTCCTGCTTCGATTTGTAGGTACCCTGCTGGCCATCGGTCTGATTGTTTTGCTTCTGCGCGGTCAAGGCTGGGATGAGATCCTCAAGGCTTTCAAACAACTTTCCTTTCCCCAAATCCTGCTTGCGTTCGTGCTGATTTTGTGCTCACGCGTTTTTGCGTTGTTCTGCGCTGGTACATTTTGCTGCGTGCTGGAAAGGTCAGGATTTCCTTTTCTGATGCGCTTGCACTCACATTCACCGGTCTATTCTCCAATAATTTCTTGCCGACAACAATTGGTGGCGATGTAGTTCGGCTTGGCTGGCGCGATGCAGCTGGGATATGACCGCGCCGTTAGCCTCGCTTCTTTGGTCGCGGACCGATTGGTTGGTGCGCTTGCGATGGTCTTTACACTGCCCTTTGGCTTGATTCCTGCATGGCACGTTTTCTTCCCGGTTACAGCCGCGTCCGCGATGACTGTACCGCCCATCTTCCAGAAGATATGGGATTTCGCCAAACGGACCCTACAAACTTTTTCAATATGGATTAAAGATCCGCTGGCTTTATTCGCGGCGCTTGCTTGCACTTGGGGACATGTTCTCTGCACATGTCTGGCTCTTGCCGTTCTGATTTCCGCGTTGGGCGAACACATGTCTTTTTGGCTGGTGGTCGGATTATGGAGTATCGCCTATTTTGTCACGCTGATACCGATTTCGATCAATGGATATGGCGTGCAAGAACTTTCTTTAACATTCCTCTTTTCCACGGTCGGCGGAATTAGCACAGCGGTTGGTCTCACCTTGGCTGTATTGATCCGTGTTTTCTACATGGTTGCCAGTTTGCCAGGAGCAGTGTATATGCCTGCCATCCTGTCTGCCATGGATACTGAGGGCGAACCCGAAACCAAAGACACAGTATGAAACCCATCTCATCGAAGACATTCTGGCTGACCTATTTTGGCTTTGGGACTCTTATCGGCCTCATTGCGCTGTATCAAACACTCGTTCGCGTCGCTCCGATGGACGTTTCTCTCTGGCATTCCAAGTGGACCATCTTACTTCTGGGGTACATCATCACAATTGTTGGTAGCGCATTCCTGTTTTATGGTTTGCAAATCGGCAGGGCAGCGAATTTCTTTGAGTGGCTTGAAAACATAAAATTCAAGACTGCATGGCGCTGGCTTGTATTTCTTCCGCTAATAGCAGTCGCTTTTGTACCTCCATTGGTAAAGATATATATTTTTGGCAAGACTCTGCCTGAGTTTTTCCCTTTACTGTGGTTTTTTTGGTGGATATGTCTAATTCAAGTGCTATCATGGAAATGGGCGACATCCTCTTCCTGGGCGGCGTCTTTTGCATCCGTGGTTTTGATTCAAGTTGTTGCCTATCAGGTTTACGAGAATCTGCTGGTTGTAACCACTGATCCATTTTCCATTGATTACTCCGAGACGAGCCGCTTTTATTATGGCTCATTATGGCTAAGTCAGTCGCTTTATGGAATGAGAGTGCCGCTTTCTCCGTGGCATGCCACGCGATACATTCTGATGGCAATTCCGTTTTTGATTCGCGGACTTCCGCTTTGGGCGCATCGAATTTGGCAAGTGATTTTATGGCTGGGAATCACCAGTATTTCTTCCTGGCTTCTTGTGAGGCGTTTGCATCTCAGCATATAAAGCGCTGGCTTTATTGGCCGCATTTTGGAGCTTTGTCTATCTTCTGCAAGGGCCAGTCTATTATTATTTGCAAGTTTGCGTCATCATTATCCTGTGGGGCGTGGAGATGAAACATCCTTGGCGATCATTGATCGCCGTATTGGTTGCGTCGTTTTGGGCGGGGATAAGCGGCGTTAATTGGTATCCGGTTCCGGCTGCGCTAGCCGCGGCTTTATATCTGCTCGAACAGCCGGTTTCCGAATCGAAAAACGTTTGGGGATATTTGGTCAAGCCGTTGATGTGGGGCATGCTTGGATTGGTCAGCGCGTTTGCAGGTCAGGCATTTTATATTTTTATTTCCGGTAACAAAGACACAAGTTTATTCCGTTCCAGTTTGACTTCATCGTTATTGTGGAATCGATTGCTTCCCAGCCCGGCGTTTCCGCTTGGAATTTTCCGGGGATCATTTTGATTTCGCTTCCATTGTGGCTCGGACTTTGGTTTGCCTTGCGCGGCCGATTGAATCATCTGCATCCGATCCGTGTGATCAGCCTGGGGTTGATATTGTTGGTTTTGTTCATCGGATGTTTGGTGGTCAGCGTCAAGATTGGCGGCGGTGCGGACTTGCATGATTTGGATTCATACGAAGTCCTTTTGCAAATCATCGCGGTTTATTTTTTTGCGAAATCAGGTCCGACCCGAATCCGGAACCGCAGAATGGGGATTGATGCCCTGGCCGGTTTTGGTTCTTGCAATGATCGTCCCATTCATTTTCCCTCTTGATTATGTTGGTCAGTGGATCACCTATAACCACCGGCGAGCGCAAGCTGATATCAAGACTTTGCAAGCCGCAGTCGGCTCCAGCCGCCGCGCAAGGAGGCGAAGTTCTTTTCATTTCAGAGCGCCAATTAATCACATTCGGATATATCCAAGGCGTGACTCTGGTACCGGACGATGAATTCGTGGAGTTGATGGAAATCTCGATGTCGAATAATCGTCCGGCGCTTTCAAAGTTTTATTCCGATCTTCATCAGCATCGTTTTGCATTGATCGTTTCCCGCAAGTTGAATACCGGCATCAAAACGGACGGGGCGTTTTCGGAGGAGAATAATGCCTGGAGTCAAAACATTGCGGCTCCCATCCTGTGCGAATACCAGCCTGTTCTAAGTTTGCAAAGCAATAACCTTCAGGTCTATGCCCCCAAGCTCTGCGGGCACCAGAATCCTGTCCATAATATTTCCTTTGAGGATCATAGTGAAACGTTCTGGCGAATATGCCCACCGCGGCGACTACCACATCCATCCCGAAAAAGACTGGCCTTATTTGCCGGTCTATTTGGAGAAGATGGCATTGGCGCGCAAGTTCTTGAATTCTTGTTCGACCGATCAGGTCATTTACGATATGGGTTGCGGCGAAGGCGTGCTGGTCAATGAATATCGCAAGGGTGGTTATCAAATCACCGGAATGGACTTGAATTATTCATCAGAATTCATTGTTCAACGTAATTTTCTGAATTCAGGTATCGCCGATAGCTCTGCCGATATTATTATCTGCACCGACGTGATCGAGCATTTGATTTTCTCCGATCAGGAAAAAGCCATTGCCGAATCAGATGAATCT
>CAVVZL010000014.1:0-51274 GCA_963752775.1 uncultured Chloroflexia bacterium | reverse complement strand
GCATCCATTCATCGAGATGACACCGAATTTAATTGAAAAGTGATCACCGCTAGCCCTCTGCACACCCAAATCGGCGAGAACGTGTTTCCAGTCAAGGAAAACCAACTTCGGCTGTACAACAATATCCAACAACTCTTCGCCCTAGAATATCCTGAGCCCGCGTTTGGCAAAATTCAGACTGATTTCCTCACCACCGCAAAAGTGAATAAAGGTCATGGGTGCATCGAAACTCGGATTATCATCTGTTGCTGGTAGGTCAATTTCAATGGTGGCGCAATGGACGTTACTTTCACAGCTCCTGTGGAGCGGAATTCGGCATTGCGAGCTCGAGCCGTGCTAAGGCCGCTCCCTCAGCCTGTTGAAGGTCCGCCGCGCTCATTGGCGAATTAAAACGGTTTGCACTCTCAGTGGAATATCACCTTTGGAGAAGATGCCGTGCGAACGACGATCGGTCATACTGGAAAAGTGATGGCATCAATAAATAATCTGGTTATTGTCCTCATCCGCCAGGCTAACTTTCAGAACGCCGCTCAAGCCAACCCTGGTTCGCCACCCATCTCCCCGAGGTCTTTTCGCTCCTCACTAGCCCGCTTTCTCGACTTTGAGAAAGCCGTGAGTCGAATCTAGTCCCTTGACTTGGTTCTCTTTTTCGGCTAGAATAATTAGGTGTTCCTAAATATATTATTAGTCTTATCTATATACTTTGGGAAGAGGTGATATATGAAAGTTAATATCAAACAACAAATGGTAGAGACCCTTGGCTTTTTTGTGGTATTTGCCCTAGCTCTATTTCTTCCTGCCGGCACCCTCGCTTGGCACGCGGGGTGGATTTTTCTCCTCCTATTCTTTGGCTTTTATCTTATGGTCACTATGTGGCTATATACGCACAATCCCGGATTGATGCAGGAACGCTTGCGTTTAGGATCATCGGATCAAGAGGGCTGGGACAAGGTCTTATTTCCCTTGATGGAGTTGTGTTTCATAATATGGTTAATTTTCATGTCGTTAGACGCAGTCCGTTTTCACTGGTCCTCGGTACCGCTTTGGCTTCAAATGGTTGGAATGCTCATACTATTGTGCTCCTTTTACTTCCTGTTTCGAACCTTTCGTGAAAACTCCTATTTATCGCCGGTGGTTCGCATTCAGGAAGAGCGCGGGCAGGCAGTGGTTTCCACGGGTCTTTATCACTATATACGGCATCCAATGTATACGGAAATCCTCGTGTTTATCGTAGGAACGTCGTTATTGCTTGGCTCCTGGTATGGACTTAGTTTCGTGATCATTTGCATGGCCATACTGGCACGGCGGGCCGTGCTTGAAGAGCGTACGTTGCGAACTGAACTGCCCGGATATACATCTTATATGGCACAGGTTAAGTATCGTTTCATACCCTATATCTGGTGATTGGAAAAAATCCAACCAGAGCGACAAAATATTGCATCTGACGACATCGTATTTAATGATAGAACTACTAAGCGACTCCATCCAAGACTATCTTAAAATCATTTACGAACTGACCCAAAGCGGGGAAACGGCCAGTACCACCGCCTTGGCGCGGCGTTTAGGCATTTCACCCGCCTCCGTGACCGGCATGGTGCAAAAACTGTCTTCCGTCAAACCGGCGCTTTTGTCCTATCGCAAACATCAGGGCGTTACGTTGACCGCCGCGGGTAAACGCGCGGCTCTGGAAGTTATCCGCCATCACCGTTTAATCGAGGCCTGGTTGGTTCAAACGCTCGGGTACTCATGGGACGAAGTTCACGACGAGGCGGAGAAACTTGAACACGCTCTCTCGGAGGATCTTGAGAGGCGAATCGCCGCCGCCATGGGACAGCCCGACCGCGATCCTCACGGCGAACCAATCCCGAATGCGGACCTAGTCATGCCTGCAGATAAAAGCGTCTCGCTCTCCACTCTGGAGTCAGGCCAAGAGGCGACTGTGCGCCGCTGTCCACGCGCTGGACGCGGGATTATTGCGATATCTCGAGGGGCTGGGGCTCATTCCGGGGACGCACTTGAAAATACTGTCGATATCACACTACGATCAGGTGATGCGCATCCACGTTCAAGCTCAGAAGGATGCAGCCCTCCTCGGACCTGCAATTACGAATTGGGTATTCGTCGATATCTTATAAATATAAAGGAAAATGGATGTGACAACAAAACCAGAAAAAGATGCTGTTCGATCAGGGGATGTAAGCACTTTGCAATCAGCTAATGAAGTTTTGGATGGAACCAGCAAGAAAGGCTTTTTACTACGCACGCTGCCTTTCCTAGGTCCAGCCTTTATTGCCTCGATTGCTTATATCGATCCGGGAAATTATGCCACGAACATTCAAGGTGGCGCACAGTTTGGTTATGAACTCCTGTGGGTGATCGTAGCTAGCAATCTAATGGCCATGTTGGTTCAAACCCTGGCGGCAAAACTGGGCATCGCGACCGGAAAGAATTTAGCCGAGATGATGCGCGACCGGTATCCACACTGGGCCGGAATTGGGATGTGGATTGTTATGGAGGTCGTCGCCATGGCCACCGATCTGGCGGAGTTCCTCGGCGCGGCGCTCGGAGTTTACTTGTTGTTTCCAAGCTTATTTAATCAGATCGGGACATGGACGGGATTGCCTGACTTGCTCATCCCCGCGATTTTGATGGGCGGATTGACCTTCGTCGTTCTATTGCTAGAACATAGCGGATTTAGACCCCTCGAGGCCTTGATCACCTCTCTAGTCGGTGTAATTACGGTATGTTTCGTTATCGAAACATTTCTGGACCGGCCCAATTGGGGGCAACTTGCCTATCATTCAGTTGTGCCTATTTTCTCAGGACCTGAAAGCGTTCTTTTGGGAGCTGGCATCCTGGGCGCTACGGTCATGCCGCATGTGATTTTTCTGCATTCAGGCTTAACTCAAGGAAGAATCGTCACCAAAGATCCGAAAAAGCTTCGCATGTTGTTCGGATACGAGTTGATCGATGTGATTATTGCCATGTCGATCGCCGGTGTCATCAACGCTGCCATGCTGATCCTGGCAGCCTCCACCTTTTATGTGCATGGATTAAGCAACATCGGGACCATCCAGGATGCTTATCGAATGCTGACACCTCTACTCGGCGGGGCGGCGAGCTTTGTTTTTGCGATTTCCTTGCTAGCATCCGGGCACGCCTCCTCTACCGTGGGTACAATGGCGGGCCAGGTAATCATGCAGGGATTTATTCATCGCAGGGTTCCGATGTGGGTCAGGCGCCTGGCAACCATGACGCCTTCCTTCATCGTAATCGGACTGGGATTGGATCCAACCCGCACACTGGTATTAAGCCAGGTCGTTTTGAGTTTTGCCCTTCCTTTTGCTATCATTCCTTTGACTATATTTACATCCAGACGTGCGATAATGGGAGTATTGGTCAATCACAAGATCACCACTATCGTCGCCTGGTTGGTGGCCGCTGTGATCGTTGTGTTAAATATTTTTCTGTTATATCAAACGTTCTTTCCAGGAAACTAAGCTATGTTCAAAAACATTCTCGTCCCTCTGGATGGCTCAAACCTATCCGAAGCATCACTTGCTCCTGCTGCCTATTTGGCAAAGATCCTCGAATTGCAGATTACGCTTTTGCACATCATTGAACAGGACGCTCCGACCGAAATCCATAAAGAACGCCATCTCACAAGGCCTGCTGAAGCCGATGCCTATCTCAAGGAAGTTGCCAAGCGAGCCTTTCCTGCGAAAGTCAAAGTCAAGACCCATGTTCATACGGTAGCTGTATCAGATGTTGCCCGCAGCATCGTCGATCACGCTCCTGAACTAAAACCCGATCTCATCGTGATTTGCACACACGGGCGTAGCGGGCTGCTCGATCTACTATATGGCAGCATTGCTCAGCAGGTTGTCGCTTTGGGAACTATTCCGATTCTCGTGATCAAATCTAGAATTCCATCCTTCGAATTGAAAAAGATCCTGATCCCGCTAGACCCGGACTCGATGCATGATAACAGCCTTGGTATGGCGGAAAGCCTTGCAAAGATCTTCAAGGCTGAACTTGACTTGTTAAGTATCGTACCGACCTTATCAACATTGGGTGATGAGCAAGCTGCCGCCGGAAACATAATGCCAGTGACCACACAGGCCTATCTCGACTTGAAGGTTGAAAATACCAAGAAAGATCTTCAAACACATATTGAGGCACTGCATAAAAATCATTTAAAATCAGTCGCGGAAGTAGCCCGTGGCGATCCCGCGGCGTCAATTGTCAAGGCCGCCGAAAGTACACCCATAGATTTGATCATCTTATCAACACATCGAAGAAAAGGGATGGGCGCGTTTTGGGCACGCAGTGTCGCGCCGAAAGTCGCACAGAAGACAAAGACGCCATTGCTGCTTATTCCGCTTATCGAGCGCTAGTAGGGAATCCCAACATGGACACCACGCGAGCCATAGAAATCCGTTCGGGGATACAAATTGAAGTCATTGCTGTCATCTGGATGACGATAGAAATGGCGGTCGCGATCTTCGCAGGGATTTCAGCGGGCAGCGTTCTACTTACCGCCTTCGGCATTGACAGCTTGATCGAGCTAATAAGTGGCGGCATCCTTCTTTGGCGACTTCGGGTTGAAAGTCGGGGCGGTGAGATGGCTCGGGTTGAGCAAGCTGAACGCAGGGCGGCATGGGTCGTTGCCGCCTCCCTTGGACTCTTATGCGCTTATGTGCTAGTCTTCGCAGTCTATGGCTTGCTCACCCGCTCCAAACCTGAAGGCTCTATTCTGGGGATTGGAGTGTCTGCGGCGGCGCTGTTGATAATGCCTTATCTTGCAGTGATCAAGCGACGCATTTCGGATCAGATCAAGAGCGAGGCTTTGGCTACCGACGCTATCAACTCGATCACATGCGCCTACATGGCGGGAACCGTTCTGCTTGGGCTTGGGCTCAATACGCTGTTTGGCTGGTGGTGGATTGAATATGTCGCCGCGCTTTTGTTTCTCGTTTGGCTTGCGCGTGAAACTTGGGAGGCATTCGAAGAGGCACAGGGTGGGCGAAATGAAGGATAGGATATCAACGATAATTTGAAAGCCTGTTTCATAAGCCAACCCCTTCTATCAAAGATTCCCAATTTTGGAAATATTGCACAGATGCATCTCTAAAAGCGGATGCCTTTGCGGTGTTTCCGGAAGTTAACCCAATGGCGCGGACAGATACATCAAACCCCGCTCTTTTCAAAATTTCGCCGGCCGAACGGGCAGAAAATATTCCTCCCATCGTGTCCTCTACAACAATCAATTCAAAAGTCTTAGGCAATTGATTGAAACTTCCATTCAACAGATCCTGTTTTGTGCCATTGATTTGCAGCCTGCAGAGAGGGCCATTCTTCCCCAGTCCAAGCCGCCAGCATCGCTGCCAACGCTTGGAAGGGAGAAGGCTTGACCAAGGCGGCAGGGTCGAGGCCATATTGTGATGCAAGATATTCAAGCTTTCCAAATGCCATCAAGGGGATGCTAGGCAGACCGATCAACTCCAACGCAAGCTCCGCTTCCGGGGCAAAGCCAAAGCCAGTTCCGGTCAACCTCGCGAGGCGGAAGTGACGGGCGTGACGTGAGTGCTGCGAGATGATGATTTGATTGAAGAAGTTTTTCACGGATATCCTCGTTGATATTCGAACGGTCAAACATAAGCAAGAAAGACTCTGTTTCAAAGTCGGCGCGGCAGGTTATAGGTCTTTGTGAAATTTTCGCTTCCCAGTGTGAAATGTTGAAAGACACGCATTGTGCAGGATTTGTAAATATTGCGCGTTTCGGTTAATAGATTTTTGCGCAGTCCATCTGGAATGGAGGCAAAACATCCTGCCTGCATGGCAGTCTCTGAAGGGTATTGGCTTGGAACCAATGAAAATTCAGGAATGAACCAGGGCGCCGGCGAGCCTGCTTTGCACTGGCGGTTGATCTCTGTTGCAGCGGATAAAACATCGGAGGGAAGCCTTATCAGCGGATGGTAAGATAGGCGGTCGGTCCAGTATGAAGCCAGCAAAAGCGGAGCCATATCCCATTCGCTTGACACGCCACGTTTTTCCAGTTCGGTCAGCACTTCTTCTGGAATGAACAAAGGCAGTTCAATAAAGTGGTTGACGGTGGCGCGGCAGCGCAGCCCGATATCCCCGCGGATGCACAAGCACACCATCAATATCGAGCAGAATGATCTTTGTCATTTTTGGCGTCTTTCCAATTCGGCCCAAATCTGTGCGGGAGTTAAGCCACGGGCAGAGAGAAGCACCAAGGTATGAAAGGTAAGATCGGCGACCTCTTCGATGAGGCGCTGGTCATCCTGCGTAAGCGCAGCAATCACGACCTCCGTGCCCTCCTCGCCAACTTTTTGTGCGATCCTTGGCAAGCCTTCGGCAATGAGTTGGGAGGTATAAGATTTTTCACGTGGATTTTTCTTGCGGTCCTCGATCACTTCAAACAACCATTCAACGCTCATGAATTTCTCCTTCGATTTATCACAAACAAACACAGTAGTCTTCTTGCGGTTAAGGCACTTTTTCAACTTCTCGATAAAAACAAGTTCGATTTCCTGTATGGCAGGCAGGTCCCGCTGGATGGACTTGAACCAGAAGCGTATCCGCATCGCAATCCACACGGATTTCAACCACGTGCTGTACATTCCGTGACGTCGCGCCCTTATGCCAAAGTCCGCCGCGAGAGCGCGACCAGAAATGCGTCTCGCCCTTTTCCAACGTGAGCTGCAGAGATTCTTTATTCATATAGGCCATCATCAAGACTTCATTCGTCTCTGCATCTTGTACAATGGCGGGGATGAGACCTTTGGAATCAAATTTGATTTCGGATATTGGCGCTTGCATTGTCACTCCAGTCTAAATTTATAAACGGATTTCGTAGAAACAGAAAAATTATGCGACCCGCGAATTAGATTCTCACAGGCACGCCTCGGCGCTGCAAATCCTTCTTCAAATCGGCAATCCTCAATTTCCCATCATGAAACAGCGATGCGGCAAGCGCGGCATCAGCCCGTCCTAAAGTCAGGACCTCTGCAAAATGTAATCGAGTCCCGGCGCCGCCCGATGCGATAACGGGTACGGACACTGCGTCTGCAATCGTGCGCGTCAATTCGATATCGTAACCTGCAAGCGTTCCATCCGCATCCATGCTAGTAAGCAGGATTTCGCCCGCACCCAGCTTTACGCCGCGCAAAGCCCACTGGACCGCGTCCATTCCTGTTGGAACTCGTCCTCCATTGATATAGACTTCCCAAGCCGAAGCGTCCTCTCGCCGGGCAGCATCAATAGCCAGCACAATAGACTGCGCACCGAACCGCGCCGCGCCTTCCGATAACAGTTCAGGCTTCTGCACCGCTGCGGAATTGATACTAACTTTGTCCGCGCCTGCCAATAAAAGATCCCGCATATCTCACCACTTCGCGGATTCCACCACCCACGGTCAACGGCATGAAGACAGTATCCGCCACTCGCCCGACCAACTCCAGCGTTGTCTTGCGCCCTTCCTGAGTTGCAGAAATATCGAGGAAGACCAACTCATCCGCGCCTTGTTCATCATACAAACGCGCATGTTCCACAGGATCGCCCGCATCGCGCAAATTGACGAAGTTCACACCTTTCACCACACGTCCATCCTTAATATCCAAACAGGGAATAATCCTCTTAGCCAGCATCACAATACTCCATTGAAAACCTAATTCGTCTTCTCGACTTCCTAAAATCCGTTCAGTGCTTCTTTCAAATCGATCGTTCCCGCATACAAACGCGCGGCCGACGATCACACCAGCCAGTTTTGCCTGACGCGCTGCAATCACATCCTTGAGTGTATGTGCGCCGCCCGAGGCAATCACCTCGAGGCCGCTGACGTCGGCTAGCTCGCGCGTAGCGAGCTATATTTAGCCCACAGCCCATGCCGTCCCGGCTCACATCTGTAAATATAACGGTGCGTAAACCCAAGGTTCGCATTTGAAGCGCCAATTCTGTTGCGGGGATTCCGCTGTCATCCTTCCAGCCGTGAACACGCACGAGTCCATCCCTCGCATCGATGCCGACCGTAATTTGCTCCGCGCCAAAACCAGTTAAAGCATTTGCAACTACATCGGGTCTCTCAATCGCAATCGTGCCAAGTACAGCGCGGCTAATACCCAACTCAATTGCTTGATCAATTGCATCTAGAGAACGCAATCCGCCGCCGAATTGCACGTGAGCGCCAAAACTTTTTGCAACAGCCAAAATCTCTTCAAGCGCAGAACGATTCGCAGCATTGCTCTCGCCAAATGCGCCATCAAGGTTCACAACATGCAACCAACGCGCACCTGTCTCCAGCCAACGCCGCGTCGTCTCTGCCGGCTCATCACTGAACGCGGTCATGCGCGCAGTGTCGCCCTGCTGCAACCGCACGACTTTACCTTCCTCGCAAATCGATCGCGGGATAAATTGTAAAACTCATGCCGCCTCTAAAAAGTTTTTTAAAATTCTAAGACCCACCGCCTGGCTTTTTTCGGGATGGAACTGCACCCCAAAGATATTTTCTCGTTCAACGGCGGAAGCATAATCTATTCCATAATGGGTCGTCGCCAGAACGTCGGATGAATCCCGCGCCTGGCAGTAATACGAGTGATTGAAATAGACGTATGCTTCCGAGTTGATACCGTGAAATAGAAACGTTTCCTTCTGGGGTTTCACCTGGTTCCAACCCGTATGCGGAACCTTCACTGGCAGCAACTCCGCAAATCGCGTGACGTTGCCCGCTAGCAAACCCAGACCAGTATGGGAACCCAGCTCTTCCCCAGCTTCAAACAGGGCCTGCATCCCGACGCAAATCCCAAGCAAAGGGATTGCCGCGCTCCACCATTTCTTTGATAACCGACTCCAATCCGCGCGCCCGCAAGCCGGACATGAAATCGCCGAAGGCACCGACGCCCGGCAACACCACGCTCTTTCCCTGCTGAACTTTATGCGGGTCGTCAGTACGTAACACATTCGCGCCTATACTCTCCAATGCCTTTTGCACGGACCGCAGATTGCCCGTGCCTGCATCAATCAGCACGACATCGTTCATTAGGTTAGGGTTCCTTTCGTGGATGGAATTACCCCAGTTCGGCGGGAATCAATCTGCGTGGCCGCATCCAACGCACGCGCCCAAGCCTTGAATAATGCTTCGGCTTGATGATGATCATCCCGTCCATACAAAATATGTGCATGCAGGTTACAACGGCAAGTCACTGCGAACAACTCAAAAAAATGCGGGAATAACGTGGTTGGGATGTCGCCAACATATGGCGCATGCCATTCCGCTTGAATAACCGAATACGGACGGCCTGATAGGTCAATGGTAACATGCGCCAATGTTTCGTCCATCGGTGCGAAGCAATCAGCCATACGGACAATTCCTTTGCGGTCGTCAAGCGCACGGTCAAAAGCCTGTCCCAAAGCTAACGCCATATCTTCGATCGTGTGATGATTATCAATGTGAAGATCGCCTTTTGCCCTCCACGGATAAATCGAACAATCCATGGACGGCGAGATGGGTCAACATGTGGTCCAAGAAACCGATGCCGGTAGAAATCTGGTGCTCGCCTGTTCCATCCAGATTAAGTTTGATCTCAATTTGAGTCTCGTTTGTTTGACGCGATATTTCTGCTGTTCGCATGATTGCTCCTGATCTATGATCGTCAATATGCTGCCACGGATCTTCTCAACCACCAAATAGTTCATAAGCTCGTTAACGCCTTCAATCAATATATCGGTATCCTGTGGTCTGCCCACGCTGATTCGGATATGGTCTCGCATGCCCGGCTTGATTGAAATAGCGGATAAATATTCCGTATTCCTGCGCCAAGCGTGACTTGAGTTCAGCCGCATCACGTTCCACAACCTGGCACAAAATGAAATTGGATTGCGATGGGTATGGCTTCAAGAACGGGATTTCCTGCAACGCCGCGAACAGGCGCGCCCGTTCATTCTTCAAGAGCAAGACGACCTCCGCCAGTTCATCCGTATGTTCCAGCGACACTTGCGCGGCGACGCTGGCCGCCACGTTGACGTTGTAGGGTTGCTTGGATTTCCACAAAGTCGGCATCAGCCAGAGAGGAAATGCGCCATATCCGATTCGCAAACCCGCCAGCCCTGCCCATTTACTGAATGTGCGAAGCACAACCAGATTTTCACGTGCAGGAACGATTCGGATGCGGCTCAAATCCACGCCGAGATTTTCATCCGCAAATTCAATATAGGCTTCATCCAATACCACCAAAGTAGGTAACTCGAATAATGCGTCAATAATATTAGCATCGAGAATTGAGCCATCGGGATTATTGGGAGTTGCGATGAAGAGCATTTTGGGACTGATAAGTTTCCACGGCTTTGCGAATGGATTCCATATCCAGCGAGAAATCTGCGCGGCGTGGGACTTCAATGCAGCGCGCGGCGTTCAACTCCGCATCGAAGGAATACATGCCGAATGTAGGCGGACAGGAAAGGATGCAATCATCTGGCTCAAGCAGAACACGCATGAGCAGGTCAATCAATTCGTCTGCCCCCGATCCGGCCAAAAGATATTCTTCCGCGACGCCGGTAAACTTGGAAAGCGATTTCCGCAAAACGCGGCTTTCAGGGTCAGGATAGATGTGCGGAAAATCCAACTTGCCAAGCGCTTCACGAACAATTGCGAGCGGGCCGTAGGGATTCTCGTTCGCATCCAGTTTGACGATCTGCGATGGCGAGCGTCCGCTGCGCGCCGAGAGAACCTCAAATGGTTCAATGGGTATGTAGGGCGGAAGGGAATCGAGGTGAGCGCGGCTTTTCATGCGGATTTCCTCGCTCTCAATGACGCCGCGTTCGCGTGCGCATCCAAACCTTCCGCCTCCGCGATGGTCTGCGGCGGCGGAACCGATGGCTTGAGCGGTATTTGCATCGAGCGCGACGAGGCTGATAATCTTGATGAAATCCCATACATTGAGCGGCGAAGCGAATTGCGCGGAGCCGCCTGTAGGCATGATGTGGCTGGGACCCGCCAAATAATCACCCAACACTTCAAAGGAATGTTCGCCCATGAAAACACCGCCTGCATGGTTGACTTTTTCCACCCAATGCCAGGGATCGCGGACCGAAAGGCCGAGATGTTCCGGGGCATATTCATTTACGAGTTGCACGGCCTCATCCAGGTCTCGAGTCAGTATTGCGCCGCCGCGATTCTCAAGAGAAGCAACGATGATTTCTGCCCGTCCACACTGCTCGATTTGCCGCGCCATTTCAACCTGGACTTTTTCGATCAGAGGTTGCGAAGGCGTCAGCAGAATAGCAGATGCCAAGATATCGTGCTCGGCCTGTGCCAACAAATCAGCCGCGACCCATGCGGGATTCGCCGCCTCATCCGCAATGACAACCGTTTCTGTTGGACCAGCCAGCCCGTCAATACCGACCACGCCATAGACTTGCCGCTTTGCCAGGGTGACGAACAGGTTTCCAGGACCAAAGATCTTATCCACAGGGCGAATGGTCTCGGTTCCATAAGCCAAAGCGCCAATGGCTTGCGCTCCGCCGAGCAGATAAATCTCATCCACTTTTGCGATGGCACAGGCCGCGAGAATGATGGGAGCTACAGGCACGTTTGTATTTTTTAAGAGAGCGATTTGGAGGTGTTACCACAACAATCTCTTTCACTCCAGCTATGCGCGCCGGAATGGCACTCATCAATACGCTGGATGGGAGAGGGGCTGTTCCGCCAGGGATGTATAGCCCAACGCGTTGGAGCGGACGGATGATCTGTCCAAGTGTGCCGCCCAGTTCATTTGTGAACCATGAAGTTAACGGCTGGCGGCGATGAAAAGCTTCGATTCGCGCGGCGGCCAATTCAAGCGCTGCGCGTTGGATTGGGGATATAGTCTCAACAGCAGACTGGATCAAAGTCTGGTGAAACCGGGGCCAGGCTTGAGGTCCAGAGCCATCGAGGCGTTGAGACCAATTTTGCAGAGCCAGGTCTCTATTGATCCGCACATCCTTCAAAATCCGCGTGACGGCCTGCCTCGGGAGTCAATCTTTCACCAAAGACCTGAGCAATTCCATCCAGAAGACTCTGGCTGACAGGAAATTCGTCAGGGGAAGTGCGTCGGAGAATGGTTTGTTTTGCAGTTTCGGGATCGTATTGTTTGAGCATGAGCAACCTCCTATTTCAAGGCTTCCAGCATGGCCTTGTAGCGCGGCGGTTCTTCTTCAAAAATATAAGTAACCGGCGAAACAATGATGCCGCTGCCGCCGATCAGGCGCAGTTCCGTAATCGCCTGAGGCAACCAGTCGCGTTGTACCACTACAGTCACCGAATACCAATTTGACGCGCCATCGCGCACGATGACCGGGCTGATGGTTGGACCCTGCAGTCCACCTACGTTGGGTTGCGTAAATATTTTCTTTGCAATGGACTCAGGATTCTCGCCTCGCATGTTGGCAATGACCAGCAGATTGTCTTTGGCACGTAGATGCGCTTCGATATATTCCAGCAGACGGCGCGCCATTTCGAGCGTGGCGGGATAGGTTTGCAACGTATGCTTATTGGCGATCAGCGCGGCTTGTGATGGCTGGATGACTCCGTCAAGCAGGGGACGCAGGCGATTATCCTGCAAAGTCTGACCCGATGAAACAAGATCAGAGATGATGTCCGCATAGCCGATGGTGGGCGCGGCCTCGAGCGTTCCTTCGGCGGCGATTAGAGTATGGGAAATATGATGCTGGTCTATGAACCGCTTGGTGAGGATGGGAAATTTGGTTGCCACGCGTAATGGATGATTAAGAGTATCTGCATATTTCTTGAGCGACGGAATGTCCGTCACGCTTTCCCATGATTCAGGAACAGCCAGCATTAGCGAACACCGGCCAAAGCCAAGATCATCATGCAGGATGAGGATGTCGCCGTTTTCGCCGCGCTTCTCTTCAATCACATCTATTCCGGTAATGCCGAAGTCCACGCTACCTTGGCGGACACTGACGACAATATCGCCCGGTCGCTGGAAGATGATTCCCAAGTCAGGCAAGGCGGGGATATCGGCCTGATATTGGCGCGGGTTGGGTTTGAAGACGCGTAATCCTGCTGCGGAAAGAAAATCCAGCGTTCCGCTTTCGAGGCGACCTTTAGAGGGAATGGAGAGTCGAATGGCTTTTTGTGATTGCATAGATCAATCCTTTTCTTGAAGTGATGGTGAATGGGGGGTACAACATAGCCCCCGGTCTGTAGACCGGGGGCTGATCATCAAAGTAGCTATCTTATGGTTAGTCTATTCCAAGTCAGATACGCGCGACTAACCCGGTCTTTCGAGGGCTGATTGACATGAGCATGATGATGTAGTTGCGCGATTTTGGCTTTCATGTTGGACGGCAGTATACCCAATTCAATGGAATTTGGCAAGTACCCTTGCTCATGGGCATTTCTAATGGTCGTTGACACCGCGCTGCAGCACCTTCACCAAAAGCTGCAACCGCCTACCTGCTTAATATTGCTCGCCACCCTAGTACTGTCCATGCGCTGCAAGTTTGTCCTGGCCTGGCAAGCGGCAATATGTTGATGCGTTACACGTTCAATGGCTTGCACCAATAAATTTACACCCTGCTCCCAAATATATTGGCTCAGGCGTTCTCGAAAGTAATACAGGTTTCGCAGAGCAAAATATCCGGCGCCAAACTCAGCGTACCGTAACGCATAGCGCACCTGCAAGTTATGCAAAAGGGTCTCATACGTCTCTTCATCCGACTAGCCAAAGCCCGCTTTCAGGTAGTCCAATCTCACTAACCCGTTTACCGGAACATTGGAAGGCTAAGGCGTGTCAGCATATAGCACCGCAAAAAGTTCTTCGTCTAATTGGGAAAAGAACTCCCAATAGAATACACCCGATCAAGATGCGTCCAGCTGTTGGCGCAATTCCGCGGGCAATTCATTGACGCTGCAATTTAGTACAGGTTGCAGATGGTGTTTATTTTTCTTGAACATGTTTCAGACCCTTGGATGGAAAATGGTCTGATCATATAAGAAACCCGCCTGTTGCGGCAGGTATTAAGACTGGTCATCCAACCTTTTATTGCGAACTGACAAGACTAAATCCTTTACATCTAACGGCAATTGTTCATCCTGCCATTTTCGCTCGGCGTCTATTGATTGTCCAGATATTTTTATTGCCTTCAAAGCGTATTCAGCGGCTCTTATACAATGGTCTGCCATGTGGGCCGTTGCCACAGCATGACTAACTGACCGAGCCACGGCGATTGAAGCAGGATTTGAGTTTTCATTTGCAACTGCAATCGCTTCTAAAGATGCCTTTTCGCTTCACCTACAGAAATTTCCCCCACTCCCACGCTTTGGCTGCTTTTAGTGCATCATTCAGTCTAGCGTCTATTTTTGATTGCCTGAAATATCGTATTACATGAGTAGCGCACATATACGCCCAATTAATCAATAGGCAATGGTGTTCCTTGCTCAAGGGGCCACCACGATGAACTGCAACAAAAAGCTTATCTCTCATTCTTTTCACCACGAAGTTTCAAATTATTATACTCACCTTTTATATTACTTCAATCAATATAGGTAAAAGGTGTTAGCTGTTGCTTACTTGGCCTGAAGGGATAGTTACCAATACTTAATGGTTGCCTGCTCTGGTTGACTGGTGCTGGCGCGTTGGATCATGGGCCATAACTCATGAATGATATCCATATAACTATCTAGCCAAGACGACCAGTGATCTAATTACCAAACTCCAACGCCCTGAGAAAAGCGTTAGACGTTTTTAGATTTCTACTTCAAATTTTAAAGGGCGTCAGACGTGTTGAGACCTGAGCACTTTGAGGAGAGTTGAATTTGGACTAGAGTGGTCCCCTTGTTTTTGCAGGAGAGCCATACTTTCATAGCGACCTCCTGTTTCTCCCTGGAGATCCTCCTCGTAGCGAGGGCCTGTAACCAAGTTAGGGCGCTCGAGGTGCAATACGTTTTCAAGAATGGGTTCTAGCTTGATCTGGGTAGCAATCTCAAAAAAGCGCTCACAGCGCTGGCGCAGGCAAGTCCTTCTTCCTGGGCCGGAGGTCGATGGAGTAGAAGTTGTGGGATCATTGGCATCGTCACCACAACCTTCTACTCTATCTCTCTTCCACCGTCCAGTATATTAGGGCGGGCAGGTCATACCTCTTTAGGGGTTGCGGTGGTAGGATATAAAGTCGAAAAACAGAATATGCTGC
The DNA here is from genome assembly GCA_963752775.1 of uncultured Chloroflexia bacterium. GTDB lineage: Bacteria > Chloroflexota > Anaerolineae > Anaerolineales > Villigracilaceae > Fen-1038. The sequence goes on along the minus strand of CAVVZL010000014.1, from coordinate 36,061 downwards.
TTCGATAGAACGCGGTTAGCGCGCACATGGGCAAAAATTGCCTACAACGCTAAACTCAGACATCATATAGGTTGCCCGTTCTCCTTTGAATCATTAAATTGATCATCCGAAAGGATTGAGGCATGGAAGAAATTCCAACATCCCAAATTACGATCTGCGATCCGTTCTGGACCCCCCGTTTGTTAACCAATGCCAAGGTTGCCATTTTTTATCAATTGCAACAACTGGAAGCAAGCCGCTGCATCGATAATTTTCGGATCGCGGCTGGGATGAAAAAGGGCTTTCGCGAAGGCTGGTTCTTCGCCGATTCGGATGCTTACAAATGGTTGGATGCGGCCGCACGCATCTATTCAAGCTGGCCTTCAGAAGATCTCAAAGCGTGCATGAATACCTTCGTTTCTCTCCTGGCGTGCACACAGATGGAGGACGGTTATCTTTACACATACAACCAGATCCATTTCCCAGGTAGACGCTGGGATAATTTGATGATCGAGCACGAGCTTTATTGCCACGGTCATCTGATCGAAGCGGCCGTCTCCTGCTTCCAAGCCACTAATGATCCGACGGCCCTGAATATCGCCAGGAAAGCTGCCGATCTGCTTGTACGGGACCTGCTAACGGCCACTGTGGAAAAGACCTCCGGACACGAAGAGATCGAAATCGCCCTATTGCGCCTATACCTTCTCACCCGACACGAGGCTTATCTGGATTTAGCAAAACAATTTCTGGAAAGGCGCGGCAAGGTCCATCCGTTTGCACCGCTGATCTTCAAACAGAATGGCCGTGTTGAGAAGCGTACTAAATTTGTTCAAGAACAACGCCGGGCTTATCTGGCTGAGAACCCAGATCAGATCTCCTTCCAACTGCCGCCCGATAATTATGCCAAAAGGCCATTTTCAGCCAAGATACGTTCGCTGCTCGGTTTTCTGAATGGCCAATTCTTCCAACAGCATGTTCCCATCCGCTTTCAGACTGTCCCAGTAGGCCATGCGGTTCGCTTTGGTTATCTCGAGACAGCCACTGCCATGCTCCACCGGATTGCCCCCGACCCGACCCTACTGCCCGCAATGGAAAAGGCCTGGGAAAACATGATAACTCATCGGATGTATGTCACCGGCGGGATAGGGTCACTGCCAGAGGTAGAAGGCTTCGGCCGTGATGATGAACTTGATCCCGAGGTCGGTTACAATGAAACGTGCGCCGCCTTGGCCAGCCTCTTCTGGAACTGGGAGCTGGTGCTGATCCACGCCGATGCCAAATATAGTGATTTGTTCGAGTGGCAACTTTACAACGCGGCGGCGGTGGGCATGGGCTTGGGTGGAGACGGCTATCTTTACAACAATCCGTTGCTTTGCCGGGGAGGCGTCACCCGGCGCTCCTGGTACAAGGTGCCTTGTTGCCCATCCAACCTATCCCGCACTTGGGCGTCCTTGGGAAAATATATTTATTCGTACGATAAAGAGGAGCTCTCGGATTCACCAGTACATCGGAAACGAAATGAAAATGGGGGCTAGAGCTTGGAAAACGGTCAAGCTAGACTCAAGCTTGCCATGGGAGGGAAAGGTCAGGATTTCTTTCCAACCGAAACAGTCTGTTGATTTCACGTTGCACCTGCGAATCCCCTCTTGGGCAGGCAACGCCTCCGTTAAAGATGAATGGAGATCCAATGGAGGTCCACTCTTCAAACGATATCCATTTCGCTCCTCCCGCATCCGGGTATGATCCCCGTCTCTCCCGTTACTTTACCATTCAACGCCGCTGGTCTCCTGGTGACATCATTGATATTGAGTTCGGAATTCCAGTTGTCCTGCGGAAGGCTTCTGCGCATCTGCGCGGTCATAAAAACAAAGTCGCGCTTTCGCGTGGGCCATTGGTCTACTGTTTGGAAAGCACGGATAACCCAGGGTTGGATATCTTTAGGACAAGGATTGACTTGGAAACAATCCACGTTGAACAACACCAAAACTTGCTGGGAGGCATTCATGTCCTGCGCGGGAAAACGAGAGACGGACGGGAATTTACGGCCATCCCATATCAATTGTGGGCCAACCGCGGTGAGTCACAGATGACGGTATGGATTAACACTTAGTCGTCATGTATAGCTACACCACCAAGCATGAAAATGTGCTATAACCTGCGCAACCGACTGGCACACAGGTCGTATCTTTCAATGGTGCTTCGAGCTCGCCACTTAGTCGGACCGGGATGCCTGGAGGCACCGCCAATTGTCGCTCCGTAAAGGAAGCACGTAAGTTAGATTCTAACTGAACGGGTATCCACGCCAGGCGGAATTCTGAAGACGTGAGGTTGGCATGCAGGTTGAACATACACACTGTGCCGGATTGGATGTTCATAAGAAGACGGTGGTAGCGGCGATCATGGTTCCGAACCGGAAAGAAGCTCGGACTTTCGAAACCATGACCTCGGACCTGCTAGCGCTGACGGATTGGCTGCTGAGCTTCGGGGTCATCCAGGTGGCTATGGAAAGCACGGGGGAATATTGGAAGCCGATCTACAACATCCTGGAAGAGAACTTTGAGGTGCTGCTGGTCAATGCCCGTCATATCAAGCAAATCCCCGGACGGAAGACCGATGTCATGGACGCCGAATGGATTGCGGAGTTGCTGCAGCATGGTTTGTTGCGAGGCAGTTTTATTCCGCCGGTTGGACAGCGAGAGTTGCGAGAATTGACTTGTCATCGGACCAATTTTGTACGAGAACGCGCGACCCTGGTCAATCGGGTCCAGAAGACCCTGGAGAGTGCCAATATTAAGCTAGGGAATGTGGCTAGCAATGTGATGGGGGTTTCCGGTCGTGCGATGCTGGAGGCGCTCATCAACGGCACGAGCAGTCCGGCCGAAATGGCCGAGCTGGCGAAAGGCAGGTTGCGTGAGAAGCGCCAGCAACTGGACAAAGCCTTAGAAGGGCGGGTCAAGCCTCATCATCGATTCGTGTTGTCTGAATTGTTGTGTCAGGTCGACAACTTGGATGAAAGCATTGCTCGCTTTGATGCGGAGATCGAGAAGTATTGCCGCCCTTTGGAGGAGGCCGTGGAGCTGTTGGACGCGATTCCTGGAGTGGCTCGCCGCGTGGCCGAAGTGATCGTCTCTGAAATCGGAAGTGATATGAGCCGCTTCCCGACGGCAGCTCACTTGGCAGCTTGGGCCGGTGTGGCACCTGGGAATAACGAAAGTGCCGGCAAGCGCTACTCAGGCACAACACGCCATGGGGATCGGGCTTTGACGGGCGCTCTGGTGCAGGCCGCGCATGCCGCCACTCATGCCCGCAATAACTATCTGTCTGCCCAGTACCATCGCCTGGCAGGGCGTCGAGGCAAGAAACGGGCAATCGTGGCTGTTGCCCATTCGATCCTGGTCATCGCCTATCATATTGTCCAAAGCAAGCAACCTTATCGGGATCTGGGTGCCGATTATTTCGACCGACGCCGCCCAGCGGCTGCTGCCACGCGACTCTTGAAACGCTTGCAGCAGTTGGGTTACGATTTCTCACGCATGGAACCACCCCTTGCTCTACCTACAGCGGCGTGAGAATTCTATTTTCAAGTTAGAAACTTGATCGATCTCTGAGCAAAGATATAGAGCCTCAAATTCAAATTTGCCCACCCCCACTATCGCCTGTTTTGTCTTTAGGATGATCCGAAAATGAGGTTTAGAGAAATATTGCCTCAATTTGAGGTGCCATCAAATCAAGGTAAGGTCATAGGCAAACAGTGGTCGGATTACCCAGAATACGCCACCCATGTGGGACATCAGAAATTGCCTGAGTTGCAAAGAAAATGTTCTGGTTTTAACAGGTATAACTATATACATGGTTTTTCCAAGGTCGATTGACAAAAAGTAAAAAATAGGATCCTTCCCAGTACAATTGCGGATGCGAATCGGCAAGAAACTGAGGAGGATCCAAAATGGATTGTAGCACAGGCAAAAATCACGGGAGGGGCAAGTTCATCACGCAGGATTATGGAGCGAGTGGAGTACTCTATGATGTCGGGAGTGTGTATGGGCGTTTGTTGAAGCTTAGTGATGTTCGAAAGGCCCGCGGGAAGTTATATCGTTTGGAAGATGTACTGATGATTATTTTGTTGGCCAAATTATGTGGGGAAGATCGACCGTCGGGGATTGCGGAGTGGGCGAAGAATCACCAAGAGAGCTTAGTTCAGTTACTCCACTGGAGCCGACCTGCATTTCCCAGTCACAGCACGTATCGTCGGATCCTGGCCTACGTTGTGTATCACGAAGAAATCGAACGGCTGGTGGGCGAGTATAACCAAGCTGGAGCACATGGAGAAGTGTATGCGATGGACGGCAAAGCGCCGCGTGGCATGCGAAAAAAGAGGAGGACTATTCAGAATATTTGTTGAGTGTGTACGACACGGAACAGGCAAAAGTCCTGTCGCAAGTAGCCGTGGGACGGAAAGAAAATGAGATCACGAAGGCTCCGAAAGCACTGGAAAATGTGAAAATCAAAGGGAAAATCATCACTGCGGATGCCATGCACACCCAACGCAGGCTCTCGGCGGTGATTACCGAGCAAGGGGCAGACTATGTATTTCCAGTCAAGGAAAATCAACCGGCTTTATATCAAAGCATTCAACAACTCTTTGCACCGGAATACCCCGACTGGAAGGAGCAGTCACTTCGCAGACCTGGATTTGGAAAAATCCAAACCGATTTCCTGACCGCTGAAAAAGTGAACAAGGGGCATGGACGTTTAGAGACTCGAACCATTACCACCAGCGAAATGTTGAATGCCTATTCCACTTGGCCAGGACTTGCTCAAGTCTATCGCCTCAAACGACACTTTCAATGGCTCCGTTCCGGTCGTTGTTATCGCACCTCGTGTGAAACCGAATTTGGAATCACAAGCTTGGATCGAACGCAGACGAATCCACTACGTCTCCTGAAAGATTCGTCGGGCTCACTGGGGCATTGAAAACGGATTGCATGGTCGCCGCGATGTCACCTTCCATGAAGATGCCACCCGCATGACCATGGGCCACATGGGAAAGGTCATGGCTTCCATCAATAACTTGGTGATCGCTCTCACTCGACAAGCAAAATTTCGACTGAAAGGAGCAGTCACTTCGGAAAACACGGCTCAAGCGCGACGTTATTTTGCTGCTCACCTATCCGATGCTTTTTTACTTCTTACTAGGCCTTTTTCTCGACCTTGAAAAGACCATGACGAAGTTCATACAAATGCTTGCATCTCCCGAACGAACGTGCTATAATGCAATTAACTTTCCCCGATGATTGACAATTCAACTCCAAACGTTACGGTAATCGATCCGTCCACCATCTTGTAATTGTATCTTGAGCAAATTCCCCTTTCTCCAAAATCCATTTTGAATTCAGCCCGCACCTACGGGGGCGCCGGCTTGGTCTTGACATATATCATTCCAAAAGGCATTGAACCATGAAAATTCTTGAGCTTGAAAACGAACCGCTGGCAAAACTGCGAAAGCTTGCCAAAGAAATGAACGTGCCGAATCTCAACCGGCTAAAAAAGGAATCGCTCATCCTCCAGATCCGCCAGGTGGAAGCGCAAAAGGAAGGCATCGAGCTGCGCGGCGGAATCCTTGAAATTATGAGTGAAGGGATTGGCTTTCTCCGGCCGGCCAACTATCGCATCACGGATCAGGATGTTTACGTTTCACAGGCCCAGCTGCGTCGTTATGATCTTCGTTCGGGGGATTTGGTCATTGGGCAGGTTCGCCCCCCGCGTGAATCTGAAAGACATTTTGGGTTGTTGAAGGTAGAAACGGTCAACGGTATCGACCCGGAAGAGGCCACACGCCGCCCGGTATTTGAGAATCTTACCCCGATCTTTCCCGACAAGCGTTTCGACCTGGAAATTGATCACGACACCTTGGCAACACGCTTGATCAATCTCGTCACGCCTATCGGACGCGGCCAACGGGGATTGATCGTCTCGCCTCCCAAAGCGGGGAAAACAACCATTCTGAAGCAAATCGCAAATTCCATTTCAACCAAATATCCCGATGTGCATCTGATGGTGGCATTGATAGGTGAACGCCCGGAAGAGGTTACCGATATGGATCGCTCCGTGGATGCGGAGGTAGTTGCGTCTACTTTCGACGAACCGGTCACATCTCATGTGCGCACTGCGGAAATTGCCTTAGACCGTGCTAAGAGAATGGTGGAGATTGGCCGTCATGTGGTAATCTTAATGGACTCGATCACACGCTTGGCGCGCGCTTACAACCTCGTGGTCAATCCATCGGGGCGCACGCTTTCAGGCGGAATGGATCCATCTGCATTGTATCCGCCGAAGCGTTTCTTCGGCGCGGCGCGCAATATCGAAGAAGGCGGTTCGTTGACCATCATTGCCACCTGCCTCGTAGAAACCGGTTCACGCCTGGATGATGTCGTGTATGAAGAATTCAAAGGCACAGGCAACATGGAATTGCTGCTGACACGAAAATTGCAGGAACGGCGCATCTTCCCAGCAGTGGATATAGAACGCTCATCCACACGGCGCGAAGATTTACTACTTGGTCCCGATATTATGCAACGCGTTTGGCTGATGCGCCGCATGTACGCTCAAATGGTCTCGGCGCCTCCGGGCGGAGCGGGCATGGATCAGACGGTCGCGACCGAAGCCATCCTGCAGCGCCTTGAGCGGTCGAAGAACAATCAACAATTCCTCGAGACTTTGACCGAGGACGCGTAGCATTTTCAAAAAATGGAAAAGAAAAATACTTTTAGAAAATTTACTGAATTTCTGCAAAACAATCGTTTCAATGTAATCTCCTGGAGTGTGACCGCATTCGTCGTAGCAGCACTCGCGGGATTTGGCTTTTGGTGGATTTCAGATTGGTTCCGCCGTTTCGGCTTCAATTCCCGAACCGACCGACACGCCAACCGCGAAGTCAGCAAACATCTATACTGCCAACCTCCACCGCGAACGGTTCGGTTACCAATTTTTCCATTGGACGCCAACTGGAATTAAAAACAAACGTAACGGATCAAGCAAACACTAGCATTACTCAATATCAAGTCGTGATGGGCGATTTGCTGTTTGCCATCGCAAAGCAATACAATATCAAGCCCGAAACTATTTTATACAGCAACAAAGCTGACCTCGACGACAATCCTGAAAATCTTAAACCCGGCATGACGCTGACCATTCCGCCGGTAGATGGCATTCTTTATACTTGGCAACAAGGTGACACACTTCAAAAAGTGGCGGATGAATTCCAAGCCAAGGAGGATGACATCTTGAATTGGCCCGGCAACAATTTGGATTTAACTGATCCACAGATCTCACCCGGAACAATCGTTATGATTCCCGGCGGTCAGCGCCCATTGATTGATTGGACTCAATTCATCCCAACGATCTCGCGCGGCACAACTGGCGCAGGCACAGGTACATCCAACATTGGCACGGCCCAATGCGGCGCGGGGCCTTCCGGGCCAGTTTCGGTTTGGCCGATACTGGGCGAGCCACATGTTCTCTCTGGTTACGATTATATTGTGCCGACTCACTTGGGCATAGATATCCTTGCGCATGTCGGCGATACCGTGGTGGCGGCCGGCAGTGGCGTGGTGGTCATCGCCGCACCCATGGGCGCAATCAACGTGGACAATTATGGCTATGGCAATTTCATTGAAATCGATAATGGCAATGGATATGCTACCGTCTATGCTCACCTTAGCGCTATCGGCGTCAAAGTGTGTCAACCGGTTTACGCCGGTCAGGCCAATTGGCGCTTCCGGCGCGACCGGCAACGTCACTGGTCCACACCTTCACTTTGAAGTGAGATACGGTGGCGGCAACAGAGACCCGTGGGATTTCGTCCACTAAATGAACTCACAAGAACTTCAGGCCGCTCTTCGGGATCTCCCGTTGGGCGGCTTCCGTTTTTTTGAAAGCATTGGCTCAACGAACGATGAAGCCTTGGCATGGACTTCGCAGGCTGCCAGCGATCTTTCCATCGTACTTGCAGATGGACAAACCAACGGGCGAGGCCGACTCGGACGAAAATGGTTTACGCCTCCTCAAACGGCTCTCGCCTTTAGTTTGATTCTGCGCCCCACTCCTGCCGAAATAAAATATCCTTCTCATGTTATCGGTTTGGGCGCGCTAGCGCTAACAGATGCCATTTCAAAACTTGGATTGCACACTCAAATTAAATGGCCAAACGACGTTTTGATCAATGGCAAAAAAACGGCGGGCATCTTAGTTGAATCAACCTGGACAGGAGAAATAGTGGACGCCTTTGTGCTAGGCCTGGGAATAAATGTTATTAGGGCTTCTGTCCCGCCCGCAAATCAAGTTTTTTTTCCAGCAACTAGCCTAGAAACCGAATTGAGTCGACCCGATTAATCGGATTGATTTCCTGCACGATGCTTTATCATCGCTGGTCGCCTGGCGCTCAAAACTGGGAACCGATGAATTTATCAGAGCATGGGAAGCGTCGTTGGCTTTTCGCGGAGAACAAATACAGCTTATTAAAGATAATGAGCAGCCAGTCAAAGGCGAATTACTCGGACTGCAGTTTGATGGAAGCTTGCAAATGAGAGTAAATGACAAAATCCTTACAGTACAGATAGGCGAGATTCATTTGCGCTCATCTCTGTGATAGAATCAAATTAAAAGAGATTATTATGTTTGACAATCTGCGTGACCAAGCAAATTCGACTCCGTTTTACGAGGATCAGGCTCAATTTCAATCTGTGGAGCAGCCCAATCCGACTCCTCTCCACCTTTCAAATCGGTTTCTAGGCATGTCTCCTATGCAACGCTTTATCATCGCGGTGATCTTGATGATGATGGTCTGCATGATAGGCGCGATGTTCTTGTTGGTAACAGGAAAAATTGGATTGTTTTGACATTGATTATAAGATGTAGTGATTGCACGTTTGTATAGCCTTAGGGACGGAATTTTGTTTATGATAGCTTTTGCATTTTGTCTTTCAACTCAAAGACTAAGGGTATATAATCCAGCCCTGCATAGATTGTTTCCAGGATATGAAGAATTGCTTTCCAAGAATTCAAGATGTAGTTCCGGTTTATGCTGTAATCTCATGCATGATTTATGGATGGACGTTTGTCCTATTCTTCTGGAAACTTCCTTCCTGGTTACATTTCATGATTCTTTCTCAAGTTTTTGGGGCTTTTTCTTATGGCATCCTTACGAACCTAATTGAGAGTCTGATTGTTATAGGCGGGCTGCTTGGCCTTTGTGCCCTTCTTCCCTCTCGCTATCTACGAGATACCTTCATTGATCGCGGATCGACAATAACGATTATCGCATTAGGCTCAGTGATGTTATATCAATATCAATTCAGGGCGGTACGATTCCGATTTCGCGAACGATATCCGCCTTTGGTTTTTTGCGACTGTTTTTGCAATTCTGCTGTTTGTTTTTCTAATGGCAAAGATCAGGTTCTTAAAGTCGGCGATCATGAATATTTCTGATCGATTAATCATTTTCCTATACATATTTATTCCACTATCAGTAATTTGTGTACTGGATGTGATTATGAGAAATCTAGGCTGAGGCTAACATGTCATCGCAAATCAGCAGACGTGAACTTCTTAAAGATGCTAGCCTTTTTTTCAGCAGGGGCTGCTGCATCGTGGACAACCGCCCGTTTCCTGCCTGCATCTTTTTCCAATTCGAATAGTAGGCCTAATATCATCTTAATAGTGACGGACACCACTTCTGCCACAAACCTTTCTTTATATGGATATCCTCGTCAAACAACGCCAACTCTGGAAAAATTTGCAGGACAGGCAACGGTTTATCATTCCCACTATTCCGGAGGAAGCTTTACAACGGCAGGAACGGCCACTCTGCTGACAGGAATGTATCCATGGAGCCACCGCGCAATCAACCAGATGGGGTTGGTTGATCAGAAAATCGTGTGGGAAAATATGTTTGATTTGATAGGCGACGGATATTATCGTTTTGCCTTCACACAAAACATGGCGGCAGATGTTCTCTTAGGGCAGTTCTATCGCGATATCAACCAACACCTCCCTACCACATCCTTCAGTGTAAGACCCGACACGTTAATGGGAGACAGATTTTAAGGATACTGCAATAGCCCTTAACGCATACGATGATTTCCTATTTGACATGAAAAACGATCCGGGGATTCCCGGTTCGCTCCTCCTAGGACTAGCTTACAAAGCCTTTCATCTGAGAAGGGAAGAATCCTATCGCTATGGTTATGCATCATTATCCATTAGGACTCCCCGATACGGAAAGATGTCAGTCTTGCCTTTCTGAACGAAATCAGTGTACGACGGCTTGAAATCTGAGGTAAGCGACTTATGGAAACAGCATTCGCCCTTCTTCGCTTATTTTCACTTATGGTCTCCTCACGAGCCTTATGCGCCAAGCAAGGCTTTCATGAATCTTTTCAAAAAAGACAGCTATAAACCCATAGATAAGCCGGTCGCGCTTGATGAATTCGGGGATATCAACATCGGAACTCAACACTCAACGTTTATACTATGACCGTTATATTGCCAATGTGGATGATGAGATCGGGAAATTGTTGGACTTCATCAAGCAAGCAGGATTATTTGAAAACAGCTACATCATTTATACATCGGATCACGGCCAAATGCATGAGCGCGGAATATTTGGCCATGTTAACCCTTATTTATATGAGCCGCTGATTCACATCCCTCTCATGATTTCAGCGCCTGGCCAAAATGTCCGCCAGGATATATATACGCACACTAGTAGCACTGACGTTTTACCAACTCTGGCAAACATTGCTGGTAGAGAAATGCCTGCGGGAGGTGTCGGGAGAATATTGCCCGATCTTGGCGGTACGGAGGATAATGGACGCAGTATCTTTTCCGTTGAAGCGAAAACTAATTCAGCATTTTCTCCGCTTACCAAGACGACCATTGCAATGATAAAGGGCGATTATAAGTTAATCTATTATAAGGGCTATGACGGATACGATGATGTCTTCGAACTCTATGATTTGAGTGAGGACATTGAAGAGATGCAAAATCTAATACCCAAGAATCCATCTAATTTGGCAAGCCTAAAAGATGAATTGTTACAGAACTTGGCAACTGCAAATCGCCCCTTCGAGAAAAAGCAATAATCGCTAAGCTTCATGGCAAAATCGGGTGTCCCTGCTCTGGTTCTTCTTCCCGATTGACTTGGGCACCTACGCGCTTTAAATCTTCGGAGGCAATCCGCGCCACTGAGGCGACATAATCACCTTCCTGCGGTTTGATTAGATGCACGCCCTTGGTGGCACGTCCGGATTGCTTAACATCCTTAACCTTCAAACGTAAGACAACGCCGTTTGCGGTGATGATTGTTAAATCGTCATCCATCTGAACAACACGCGCCGCGGCGATCTTTCCAACTTCATCGAAGGCTTTTTGGTCAATTGTCGCAATACCACGCGTAGCGCGCCCCTTCGGCACATAATTCTTCAACGGGGTTTGTTTGCCAAAGCCGCCTCTAGTCACGACCAAAAGCGAACCGTCCTTATTAACCACATCCATGCTGGTAACCAGATCGCCCTCGGCCAGTCGAATGCCTTGCACACCGGCGGCTTGTCGCCCCATGGAGCGGATCTTCTCTTCGCTAAAACGCAATGCTCGTCCTTGCTCAGTGACGAAGATCACTTCATCTTTGCCAGAGGTTGGGCGCGCCCAGCCCAGGGTGTCGCCGTCTTCAAGGTTCATCGCGATCAAACCTGAGGGGCGGACAGAATCGAATTCTTCCATATTCACGCGCTTGACTTTGCCGCGTGCTGTCGCGAGCACGCAATATCCATGTGCAGAAAAATCTGAAACCGCGATGGCGGCGGTGACGCGTTCATCTGCGTCCAGCGATAAGACATTGACTAGCGGAATCCCTTTCGCGGCGCGATCTGCATCGGGGATTTGGTAAACCTTTTCGCTGTAGACTTTACCCTTATCGGAAAAAAACAGCATCGAGTCCAATGTGCGAGCGGGGATAAGCATCACGACTTCATCCTCATCTTTGGTCGTATGCCCCATGACACCGCGCCCGCCGCGCCCCTGCAAACGGAAGGCAGCTGAGGCCACGCGCTTGACATATCCACGTTCGGTAAGACTGATCAACACAGCTTCATCCTGAACGAGGTCCTCTTCTGTGAGCTCTTCTTTTGCATCCGAAGCTATGCGCGTGCGGCGATCATCGCCATATTTTTCTGCAAGTTCCCTCAGGTCGGTCTGAATCAATGCAAGGATTTTCTTTGGATGGGCCAGCAAGTCTTCCAAGGAAGCAATCTGCTCTGATACCTGCCTATGCTCTTCTTCGATCTTCCAGCGTTCGAGCGCGGCAAGACGGCGTAATTGCATATCGAGGATTGCTTGGGCCTGAAGATCGCTAAGTTTGAAGCGCTTCATCAAGTTTGTTTTAGCAATATCAGCGTCCTGTGATTCGCGAATGGTCTTAATGACCGCATCAAGATTGGAAAGTGCCACCAGATAACCATCAAGAATATGCAAACGCGCCCGGGCTTTTGCGAGATCAAAGTTCGAACGCCGAACAATCACGGTCTGGCGATGCTCAATGAAAATCTGCAAAGCCCGCTTGAGCGGTAAATGTACGCGGCTCGCCATCTACGAGCGCCAGCATCTGCACGCCAAATGTGGACTGCAAAGCTGTGAACTTATAAAGCTGGTTAAGCACCTTCTTGGGCTGTGCACCGCGCTTGAGTTCGATATAAATGCTCATGCCACGCTGATCCGAACTCATCGCGCAGATCTGCGATTTGATCAATCTTATCTTCGCGCACCAGTTCCGCGATACGCTCAATCAACGTTGTCTTATTGACTTGATACGGAATCTCGGTAATGATGATTTCATGCTTGCCGCTTTTGGCTTCCTCGATATGCGCCGCGCCGCGTACGACGATACGACCACGCCCCGTTCCATATGCGGATTCGATTCCTTCGCGGCCGACGATGATGCCGCCCGTTGGAAAATCCGGGCCGGAGACATGCTTCATCAATTCTTCGACCGAGATGTCGTCCATCTCATCGTATCTGTCGATCAGAAAAATTATGGCGTTGGTTAATTCTCGTAAATTGTGCGGTGGAATATTGGTCGCCATGCCCACGGCGATGCCAGAGGCGCCGTTCATCAAAAGGTTCGGGATGCGAGCCGGCAGAACGAGAGGCTCTTCAAGCGAGTCGTCGAAGTTGGGACCGAAGTCAACCGTATCTTTCTCAATATCGGCGAGAAGCTCTTCTGCCAGTTTGTGAAGACGCGCTTCGGTGTAGCGCATGGCGGCAGGCGCGTCGCCATCTATCGAGCCGAAGTTGCCTTGGCCATCCACCAGCAAATAACGCATGGAAAAATCCTGCGCCATGCGCGCCATGCTTTCATAAACCGCCGCGTCGCCGTGCGGATGATATTTGCCGAGCACCTCGCCCACGATACGAGCTGATTTCTTGTACGATGAGTTGGCACGGATTCCCATATCCTGCATGGCGTATAAAATACGGCGGTGGACGGGCTTCAGTCCATCGCGGGCATCCGGCAAAGCACGCGCGACGATCACGCTCATCGCATAATCGAGGTAAGCTGTGCGCATTTGGGCGTCAATGTCTACTTGTTCAATGTTTCCGATGTCCATAAAAATTCCTGATTCAGCGGCATAAAAAGACACGAAGGCTGGTTTTTGACTTCGTGTCCATTAGATGAAGCGAATACACCGAATAGATATGCAATTATACCACCTGCGACTCTATTTGGAAAACAAAGAAACTCGCCTTTCAGCGAGTTTCTTTCGATGCCGAAGGAGGGACTTGAACCCTCACGACCTTGCGGCCACTAAGCCCTGAACCTAGCGCGTCTGCCAATTCCGCCACTTCGGCTTGCGAAACGTATTTTATCCGAAAAAAGCCTTTTGTCAACCTGAAGCGCGAATTCATAACTTACCTACCACTACCCATAGATTATTCATCCAATTGCAATTCCGCCAGTATAAAATCAGCGCAGTTACAAAGAAACAAATTCACCGACACGTTCACCCCATCGCAAATTCCCTTTCAAGACTGTATGGTAACCTCATTGCAATCCTGTTAGAAAAATGTATCTTTTTTCGTCAAAATAGTCGTTATATTATGCAAAGAAAGGAGTTACCTATGATCATAATTATCAGGCACCATCTGTATCATGTTATGCTGGCTCTGGCCAGTGCAAACTTTCTCGTGGACAACATCAGCCCGGACGAGTTGAACAACATGGGTATCGAGAGGAAATCCTGATGGAAGATACCCAATCTCGCCTAACCCGACGCAAACTCAAATCGCGTCGGGTTTTTGATTTTCGATGGGGAATCTGCATTGCTTTGATCAAGCGAGTATAATTGGCGAAGAATTCACTGGAGCCTCATCGTGGATTTTTCTCTGTCCCCTGAACATAAAATGATACAAAAAACGGTACGCGATTTTGCACAAAAGGAAGTCGCACCTGTCATCAAGGAATTTGACCGGAGACAGGAGCCAATTCCGTGGCTACTGAAGCGCATGGGCGAACTCGGTATTCTCGGTCTGCCCTTCCCTATCCGTTATGGCGGTCAGGGCATGGATTATCTTTCGCTGGGCATCGCCTGCGAAGAACTCGAAGCGGTGGATACCCACCTGCGTGTGATCATGTCCGTGCATGTGGGCTTGTGTGCGATGACCATCTTTCAATGGGGAACCGAAGAACAAAAGCAAAAATTTCTCGTTCCATTGGCAAAAGGCGAAAAGATCGGATGCGGCGTTTTTACGGAACCCGGCATGGGCTCCGATGTGGCCGCGATAAGAACCTCCGCAAAACGCGACGGCGATCATTACATTCTCAACGGCGAGAAGATGTGGATCTCGCTCGCCTCCAAAGCGGACCTGGCGCTGGTCACCGTTAAAACAAATTCTTCTTCATCCAAGCCTTCTGAGGGCTCTCTTCCTTCATTGTTGACCTTTCATCCAAAGGCGTGACGCGCGGCGACATTCATGGCAAGCTGGGCGTGCGCGCCGGTGTCACAGGTTGGATCAACTTTCAGGATGTGAAAGTTCCGGTTGCGAATCGGATCGGCGAAGAAGGCGAGGGATTCAAGATCACGATGTCTGCTTTTGATCACGGACGTTATACGGTTGCATCCGGCGCGACCGGAATCATCCGCGTGTGCTTGGAAGCCAGTGTAAAATATGCCAAGACGCGCACGACGTTTGGCAAGCCAATTGCCGAGCATCAACTCATCCAAGAGAAAATTGCGAAGATGTCGCAGAATTATGAAATTGCGCGCTTGCTTTATTTGCAATCGGGTTGGATGCAGAACATCGGCAAACGTTGTACACGTGAAATATCATATGCAAAGAAGTTCGCCACGGAAGCCTCGTTCAGCGCGGCAAATGAAGCGATCCAAATTCACGGCGCGTATGGATATTCGGATGAGTATGATATAGAGCGTTATCTGCGCAATTCCAAAGGCGCGATGATCTACGAAGGCAGTTCAGAAATCCAAACCTTGATCCAAGCCGGCTACGCATTAGGCAAACGAAGCGATAAGCCGTTCCGATGCGAATTGCCTGCATATGATGAAGCTTTTTGGCAAGGATAAAAAGGAAAATAAAATGTTGGATTTTCAATCGGTTCGAGAAGGGAAAGTTACAATACAGGATTTGGTCCAAGGCTTGACCAAAGACGATCTGCGCCGCGAGCTCAACGAGATGGATGTCGACATTTATCGTCGCATTGCCAACTGTACAGACGCAGATGTTGTCTTTCAGCCTGTTGACCCGGATGCCAATGATCCATATGCCAAAGAGGGCGAAGCAAAACTGCCATGGACGCTCGGTCATGTTATTGTGCATTTGACAGCTTCGATGGAAGAAGCAGCCTCCATTTCGCAGGAACTGGCACGCGGGGTGGAATATCACGGACGTTCACGCTCGGAAGTTCCGTTCCGGCGAGTGAAGACGATCGCTTTCTGCCGCGCCCGGCTGGAAGAATCGCGGCGCATGAGTCTCGCTGCCTTGGATATGTGGCCCGACGCACTGCACCTGGATAATACATATTTGCTCGCTCCTGGCGCTCCACCTTACACAGCCGTTTCGAGATTTGCCTTGGGGCTGAAACATGCTTCGGATCATCTTGAACATATCAGCAAGATCTTGCGGCAGGCAAAGGAAGCAGTAGCATGATGTCATTGCTAGGAGCCGCGTAGCGGCGACGAGGCAATCCCCCATTAACAGAAAAAGCTGACTCCGAGAAGATTGCTTCGCTTTGCTCGCAATGACGGGCACTTTTTACGGAAAGCAATGCTGCGTTTATATGATGATCATTGCGTATAATAGTGTTTGGTATGTTCGCGTGACGGACAATTTGCAACTCAGGGTTTTTGAATAAAAAAAGTTGAAAAGGCAGAACATTTACAAAACGCTATGATATAAACAAGTTGGTATATTTTGAAGTAACAAATCAGGTTGAAGATGCTATGACTTAAGAGAAACGAATCAAAGGCGGCTTGCGACAAAGAAAGATCGATTTGCAAAATACCACGAATTTAGAATGGAAAGATTTGTTTGGAGAGTACGTTGGCTAACATAGCACTGTAAGAAGAAAAAGTGTTTGACATTGAATTTTGGAAAAACTTTGTGTCAAGCACATTAGCTATATTACTTGGTGTAATAATTGGTTTTCCTATAGCATTATGGATAAATGAGGTTCAACAAAAAGTCATAGAACATTCTGAAAAAGAAAAAACTGAAGAAGAGACAAATAGTAAGACAAGAAAAACTATTTCACTAATAAGCGATGAGCTTAAATCCAGTCATATCATCTTATCTGATCATAAACTTGAAAATCTTTACAAACTCAAGACAGTGGCTATGTCGGCACTAGCTGACGGAGGCGAGCTGCAGTGGATTGGAGATATTTCTCTACTAAAAGCTGAATCAATGACATATTATTCAATAAAAACGGTAATCTACTCTCTGGACCTAACATCTGGTGGTAAACTTTTCAACTGGCTTATGGAAATAATTTACCTGACCCTTAGCCAGAAAAACGACATCTTCGAAAACAACATACAGGTAAGAGTGTAGAATTTGAATTTGTGAATATTGATAGCATATTCAAGATTATTAATTGGAAGTTATATCTGATTAATAATCAGACATACTATAAACATGGAGGAACGTTTTGAAAATCATAGCCTGCATCAAACAAGTCCCGGACTCGGAAGCGAAAGTCAAAGCCGAGAATGGGCAAGTGTCGTGGGGGGAATCGCCGCTGGTCATCAATCCTTTTGATGAGTACGCCGTCGAAGGCGCGCTTCAACTCAAGGAAGCCAACAGCGGAACTGTCACCGCATTGTGCATCGGACCCGAGTTCGGCCAAGGAAGCGCTCAAACATGCGCTCGCCATGGGCGCAGATGAAGCCATTCTCGTCTCGGACGCGGCACTCAACGCGCTTGATACACAAGGCGCGGCGCGCGTGCTGGCGGCGGCGATCAACAAAATCGGCGGCGCGGACATCGTCACGTTTGGACGCCAAACGCTTGATGATGGCTTAGGTCTCACCGCCGCGGAGACGGCGCGCGTCCTCGGCTGGCCGATGCTCGGATTGGTTGGGCATATCAAAGTCGACGGCGGAAACGTGCAAGTCGCGGCGCATCATCGAAGAGGGACGGCAAAACGTCAAGGCAAAATTGCCGGTTGTGATGAGCATCGTCCAAAGCATTGGTGAGCCGCGCTATCCATCGTTCATGGGAATCCGCAAAGCGTCCAAAGCAAACATCCCGGTCTGGTCATTGAGCGATCTAGGCATTCCAGCGCCATCAATATTTGTAACGTCGTATCGAACTCGATCACGCCGCCCAGTCACGAGGTCGTTTGCGAGATCATCAAAGGCGACAGCCCTGCGCAAATCGCCGAAACATTGGCCGATAAAATTTTGGCGGAGAAAGTGCTATGAAAACCTTTGTTTACATTGACCACTTCAAAGGCGAAGTCCAGCCTGCTTCATGGGAAGCGCTCGGCGTTGCGAAAAGTTTTGGAAGCGCAAGCGCAGTGATCTTCGGTTCGGGATTAGATGCACTGGTCAAGACCGCGTTTGAATTTGGCGCAGACGAAGTGCTTCGTTGCAGATGATCCCGCTTTGGTCGACTATCGCGTCGAAACTTTTGCTTCCACGTTATCAGCGCTCGCTTCTTCCCGGACGCCGGATTTGATCCTGTTCCCGACAACGGCCCGCACCCGTGAACTTGCCGCGATGTCCGCCATGGATTTGAATACTGGCGGATTGATTGACTTGACTCGGTCTATCACCTGAAGGCGATAAACTGGTTGCGACGCGTCCGATCTATGAAGGCAAGTTGAATGAGAAAGTTGTTTGCTCCGGCAAGCCCGTCATTGCCACATTACGAGCACGTGCGTTCCCGCGTCCCGCGCAAGATAAATCGAAGAGCGGCACTGCGACAAAAGTCGAAGCCAAAACCGATTCACTTACGACTATCGAAGGCTACGAAGTTGCCGAAGCCGTTGTCAGTGTCGCCGACGCGGGCATCATCGTCTCAGGCGGACGCGGTGTAAGCAACAATCCATCACTTACTCCACCTGCGGGCATGGATGAAAAACAAGCTGAAGTTTGGCGCGCACAGCAAGGCTTCAAACTGATCGGCGAGTTAGCAACAGTTCTTGGCGGCGCAGTCGGTGCGTCGCGCGCCGCAGTGGATGGTGGATACATTCCGTATGCCCATCAAGTTGGTCAAACCGGCAAAGTCGTCGCGCCCGATCTGTATATCGCATCGCGGCATCTCCGGCGCGATCCAACATATCGTCGGCATTCGATCCGCCAAGCTCGTCATTGCCGTCAACAAGGATGCTGAAGCGCCGATCTTTAAAGTGGCGCGCTATGGCGTGGTTGGAGATTTATTCCAGATTGTTCCCGCATTGACCGCAGCATTCAAGAAGAAGTTGGGCAAATAATGCCATTTTCCAGCCTTCCCCCATTTTCTGTGAAAATGGGGGCAGGTGTCCGACACTTGCACCTGACGCAAGTACAGGCGAGAACGGATGGGGACAGGCAAATAAAAACAGGGTCGATTTTCAGCAACCCTGCTCGTAGACAATACAATGATTCTTACGAGATCAAGGTGACGTTTGCGGCCTGCAAACCTTTTGGCCCTTCCTCGATGGAAAATTCCACTTTCTGCTCAGGTTCCAACTTGCGATAACCTTCCATCTGCAAGGCAGTGAAGTGGACAAATACATCTTCTCCACCTTCGCGGCCGATAAAGCCATAACCTTTGGTTGCATTGAACCACTTGACAGTTCCAGTATAACGTTCGGACATCTTACTTTACTCCTGCTGAAAAATTTATCCCTCGAACGGGACGTGGGAGCAAGATTATCATGTCCGTTTTGACGTGTCAAGCCTGAAATTAATTCTCTTGCGAAGGGTTGCATAACGCGAAGTCAAATGAATCCACGGCGGTGACCAACGCTTTTGATACTTCGCGTTGCGGATTACTTTCCGCATCTCATCTGGACCCTCAAACGGCTCCAACAAAACCAGCGACCTTCCCAACTCAAATGCGGCGTGCGCGTCCGAGCCGACGGTACCAGCAACATCATATCTTTTTCCGAATACCATTGCGCGGCGATTGAATATCGGACGCATACAACGCGAGTTATAAACTTCGATAGCATCCACCAGCGGAAGAATTTCAAGCAAATCTTCTTCCTTCCATCCACCGCTCCGAAACTCATCGAAGGGATGCGAAACACTGATAAACGCGTTTTGTTCGCGCAAACGTCGAATCGTTTCCTTCGGGGAAAGCCCCGCAGGAATTTCCTCCCTCACAAACGCGGCCAAGATTTCCCCGCGCGTCGTCATGATCTCCTCGCCCGCAATAACTCGTTCCGGTGCCAAAGCTTGAGCCGCCTGTGCTCCGGCAATCGTATTGTGATCGGTCACAATGACGCGGTCAATCCCTTTTCGGCTACAAGCATCCACCAGCTTTTGCGGAGACGTCAGAGAGTCTTTCGAGAAAACTGTATGGCAATGAAATTCAACGCGAAGCATTCCACGATTGTACCTGCAAAGAGATTTCCCCGAATTCATATTTTCGTTATAAAATCATAGCGTATGGATGAAGAGAAGCGTTTTTACCAAAAGCCTTGGTTCAAAAGCCTAATCCTGGGGATTTTGTTGCTTGGTATTTATGGGTATGAATATATGCATCAGAGCGGCATCATAAACATTCCTGGAATCGTATTCGATCTTGTTTTGCTCTTTTTCCTAGTTCAAATTTCGATCGCCTTCTATGCTCAATTTGTACTTCCCATCCATAAGCGCGGCGACCGCTTAAAGGTAATTGAACGATTATGGCTTCATGCGATGGGTGGACACGGCCCGGCGATCTTTGTGAAAAATGGCCGTCTAGTGGAAAGCAAAGGCGAGAGCGAGAAGCAAGGCCCCGGTGTCCTTTGGCTGGATACTGCCAGTGCAGTCGTGACACGCACTGACACTTCACTATCAAGAATTTTCTCGGACCCGGCGTACACTTTACAGATGCAGATGAAAAGATCGCCAGTGTGATTAGTCTGCATACTCAAAGTCACAATCTTGGGCCGGAGAAAAATGACGATCCTTTCAAGCCATCCAAGGATTATGCATCCGAAGAAGAATACAAGAAGGTTCATGATCGCCAAGTGGCAGTGAGGGCCATCACGCGCGATGGGATCGAAGTTGTTCCCAACATCAGTGTGACGTTTAAGATCAACGCATTAGCTGCTAAGGGAAAGGAAAAAGGATCGAGGTTCGGTTTTGATCAGGAGGCAGTGGAAAAAGCCGCCCGTGGAGAAGGAATCAACGCCGGCTCCAGTAAGGAAGAGCCACGACATGTGGCATGGAATCAAATCCCAGCTTTGATCGCAGCTGACTTATGGCGAGAGTATCTGAGCAAGTTTACGCTGAACGAATTATTTGCGGCGAGCCTTAAATCGCCATCTGATGTCCCACAGCCGGAACCGCCGGCAGATGAGGCCTATGGACCGCTTCATCCCATCCCGATTAGGGTTGGCTTCTTTATCCAGGCTACTCAGGAGATTCAATAATTCATTCGAGAAGCGGTTGAAGGAACTTGCCCCAGGAAGAAGCACCGGAAAGCAAATCGGTCGCCGTGCACGACAACAAAAAAAAAATCCGCAGAATCGAAACCGCAGCCTGCACTGCAAATTATCAATCAGATGATAAGAGCGCGTATGACACAAGCCGCTGTCCCGGTGCTGGATGAAAGCGGGCAACAACTAGAAGGGTTTTATCTTAGCAACGAGTTCAAAACGCTGAGTGAACGCGGGATTAAGGTCTACAGTGTGAGTGTCAACCACCTGCGTTTCAATGAGGACGTTGAGAACCAACTTGTTAAACAATGGAACACAAATTGGCTTGAGAACGCCAGAGCGGACCACAACCGTGTTGATCGATTAAAACTAGTTTACAGTGAAAATGGATGTCAAAAGGCACGCAAAGAGCACGCGTCGACATTAAGTAGGGCGGTGAACAATCCGTCCGATGTCGCCTCAGCGGTCAAGCTATTATTGCAACAAATCCAAGCCGAGATCAGGCAAGACGACCGGCTACTCGGTCGCATCAAGACTGAGCTTCAAGATATGGACGAGATCACCAAATGGCTGGAGTTGAAAGAGCTATGAACACAAAGGGCGAAAGGATCGAAAAGGCTCCCTCGGCGTGGAGTTTAGAAGTCAAGCGCTTCAAGGAATTGTTCAATCGGTGGCTGGATTATCATGTGGACAGGTTTTTTGATTTATCCATAAATGGGCCGGATTATCGTTCAAAAAGAGTGTATCTCCTTAGATTTGCTTTCATTGTGATCGGACTCATCATTGAGATTCTACTTTACAGCTTTTCGAATTTATTCTTGGGGAAACAAGCCCATTCATCTGTCGGTTTCCTGTCATTAGTCATTTTTACAATCTTGGCTTTTTGTCGTTTGCTCTTCATCCTCTTGATTCCCAAGTACATTGGTATTGAAATGGGAGGAAACTACATTACTGATATATTTGAGCTAGAGGATCCTAGTGTTGCGTGGAAGTTCATCAACGAGATATCGCTCGGTGGGGCCAGTGAGGTACTTCATATCCGCGATGGAAAGATCGCTGAGGCGGACAAGGATTTACCTATCGTCCTGATTGGTGGGCCGGGCAGAGTCGAGGTGGAGTTTGATACGGCAGTTCTCTTTGAAAGGCCCGACGGTACACCTCATGTCATCGGACCGGCCAACATGAAGGCAAAAACGCTTGAAGGATTTGAACGCCTTCGAGAACCAATCATTAACCTGCGCGATCAATACATCGGATATACTGCTTCTGACGCGATCTCGGTCGAAAGCCGCAGTCTTGATGGAATACCCATCAGCGCAAAAGATGCACGTGTGGTATTTAGCATTCACCGCAGTGATGGTTCAGATTTACAGAAGCTAGAAAAAGAAAAACCTTTCCTTTATGATCCGCAAAGTGTTCAGGATTTGATTTATCAGCAATCGGTCCAAGTGTTGCAAGGAGAATATCCCTCCGGCGAGCCGGGTCCTTGGACCAATATCATGCGCGGGATGGTCAGCGGTGAGATCGGCTCCTTTATGAGTCAGAACAAGCTATCGGAATTCCTCGCCAGTATTAGCACCCCAGAGATCGAGGCGCTAGAACACCGCGAAGATACGATCCTCGTACAGACCTTACAATATTCGAATCAATTGCCGGATACAGAGCCGCAAGACTTCGCCAAACCAAATTTTCATCCCAGAACCGAGCTAACCGATCGCTTCATGAAGTACACGGACGGCTTTTCCAGGCGCGCCAACGAGCGCGGCATAGACCTTCATTGGATCGGTGTTGGCACATGGAAACCAGCCAACGATGTGATTAACGTACGTCATCTGGAGGCTTGGCGGCTCAATCTCGACAACGCCATGCATTCAAGCGATCAAGCGCTGGAACAAGCGATGGAAGAGGCTTATCTTATTGAGACACTACGACTGATAAAAAATGTTCCATTGGACGCCTTCAAGGAATGTCGGTTAAATCTTATTGAAAAGGAAAGATGCATTGAGTCTCTCCTGCAGAGTTTTTGGGAGCAGATGGGTAATGTGTTGGATGCCTATTACGCCAATAGTACACGCAATAACGATGTAGATCAACTCGAAAAAGCGATCCTGAAGATCGAAAAACTTCTCCACATTCCTGGTGGTCAGCACATGGTTGGTGGAGGTAGTCTAAGCAAAGTCAAGCCCAAATCCACCTCCAATATTCCGGTAGACGCACCTCCTGCCCCCTCTTCAAGATCAGAAGACCAGCAATATCGCGTCTTGCTTTCAAAACTAGACGGCAGCTACAAAGTTGTCGAAGCCATGATTGCGAACGAGCAAAGACGTTATCCAGCATTGACACGCGAAGAGGCGATTGTGCACGTCATCAAACGCATGGAACGTTACGGCAGGTAAAAATCCTATGCCATCGATTTACTTTAATCTCTCAATCAGCAGAAATTGCACGCGCGCTTCAAATCAATATTCCCATTGTCGCGCTTGAGTCAACTGTGATCACGCATGGACTCCCCCGCCCACAAAACATTCAACTCGCGCGGGATATGGAGGCCGCGATCCGAGATGAGGGTGCTACGCCCGCCACCATCGCTTTGCTCAATGGAAAGATTCGCATCGGCCTCACCGACGAGGAATTGGTGCGGCTTGCTGAAGCTAAATCTCCGCTGAAAGTGAGCCACCGCGACTTTGCGACTGCCATCGTTAAAGAACTCAGCGGTGGGACCACCGTTGCGGGCACGATGCTAGCCGCGCAGCAAGCCGGCATCAAAGTATTCGCAACCGGAGGCATCGGGGGTGTACATAAAGAAAGTGCCTTTGATATTTCAACGGACCTTAAATCCCTGGCTGAAATTCCGATGATCGTGGTTTGCGCCGGCGCAAAAGCAATTCTCGATTTACCCGCGACGCTGGAATATCTGGAAACGATGGGCGTGCCGGTAGTAGGTTATCAAACGGATACGTTCCCGGAGTTTTACTCGCGCGATGGTAATTTAGATGTCAGTGTGCGATTGGATTCGCCGCAGGAAATTGCGGCGTTCGCACAATCGCATTGGTCGCTCGGTTTGCCAACCGCGGTATTAGTGACAAACCCCATCCCGATAACGGAGGCCATTCCCAAGTTGGAGATGCAACCGATCATGCACCAGGCATCCAAAGAAGCAACAGAAAAAAAGATTCACGGTCAGGCATTGACGCCGTTCCTACTTCAACGAATCAGCGAGTTAACCAATGAACGATCCCTGCGAGCCAATCTGGCTCTATTGTTGAACAATGCTCGTCTCGCCGCACAAATTGCAAAAGTAATGGTCAGCCACGAACAACAAAGGATGGTTTAGAAATGGAAAACAAATTCACGCTTAGCGATGTAATCCCTGCAACCCCCGAACAAATCTATAAAGCTTGGCTTTCAACAAAAGGACATAGGAGATGACCGGAAGTACGGCGAAGGTCGAGGCGCAGTGTCAAAGGAAAGTTCACGGCATGGGAGGGATATATTTCCGGCGAAACTTTGGAATTGAAACCATATACACGTATCGTTCAAGCCTGGCGGACAACTGAATTCCCAGAAGGCAGTCCCAATTCTCTTGTGGAATTTTTGCTTAAATCAGTTGTAGGCGGCACAAAAGTTACGATCATCCATTCGAACATTCCAGAAGGTCAAGCCGACGATTATAGACAAGGCTGGCAAGACTTTTATTTCAAGCCAATGAAAGATTACTTTTCAAAGTGAAAATTTAATGCGAAAAATAAGACGTAAAACGCAATTGCGTTTTACGTCTTATTTTTTCGCATCCAACAATTCCTGCATCAATTGATCGGGCACTTGAACAGTAACTATCTCGCCATGCACCGTGGCCACGCCGCTGGCTTTGATCCATTCTTCAATGATGACTTTGCGACCCTTTGATTTCTTTCAACTTTGCACGAATCTCCAATTCAGCGCCTAGAGGCGTGGGCTTGAGATAATCCACATGCAGAGAGGCGGTCAGGAAGCGAAAGGCAGGCTCAGTATCCATTAAGCGATCCTCGGCACGATATGAGGCAGCGGCAGCTGTGCCTGTGCCATGACAATCAATCAGCGAAGCAAGTAATCCACCATAGACATAACCGGGAATGGCAATGTGATATGACTTCGGTTGAAAATGACATACCGATTCGTCCCCATCCCAGTAGCTTTTGATTTGATGTCCATATTCATTGAGCCGGCCACATCCATAACAATGAGCTATATGAATCCGGGATAATAATCCTGAAAAGATTTATCCGGCACGGCTACGGTGTTCCTGCAGGAAGTGGAATTTTTGTAGTGGTTGGAGTAAACGTTGTGGTCAAAGTAAAAGTAGAGGGTCGCAATCGGAGAGGGTGGCGGATTCCTTGCACGATGAAACGGCCGTTCGTTTTATATTCTTCGCCAATAAAAATCTGCACTTCGTAATTACCCGGCAACCAGTCATAGGTTGGCGGGTTCCAATCGCATAATCCGGACCCACCTATACCACAGCCCACCGCAATTCCAAGGATGGTCTCTATAATGCACTAACTGCCCATCTCGATAGCCAGATGGCTGCTCCATTGCGACGCCAATCGCAATATTATTGTCATATGAAAATATTGCGTATATATGACCCACCGGGTTTTGAAATACCGTGGCTGGGGAAACAGCTGGCCACTTGTTCCCACTATTAGTAAATTGGATAGGAGAAAATACTGCCTGAGGATTGGGAGTGATTTTGCTTTGAAATAAAGCCAACATCAGGAACGGCAAAAAAGGCGTGGTGTGCCGAGTAAAAGTCGCAGTCTCGCCGGTGTGGTTGTGATTGAGGGAGTTAGCAGTGATGCTCGGTGTAAGCGTAATCGTAGGTATCGGCGTGTCGGAAGGCGTCACCGTAATGGTCGGCGAGGGAGGAAAATACTCATACGCAACCGGCTCACCAAATACAGGCAAAACGATGGCGAGGATCACAAATATCACAGCCAAGTCCAAGCAAACGCCATCCGGCCGCGATGCGTTGCCGGCGCAGGCGAAAGAACGTCATTCGGCGCGCCGATTGGATATCGCGAATTCCGCTCCAAATGCTAATCAGCGCAATGATGGCCAAGATCGCAGCGATTGCAATGAAGCCCGACTGAATGTCCATACGCGGCATTATACTTCGGGTTGAATATTATTGGTTAACGCCAATCCTGAGCTCGTACAAATGCTAACGAGGGGCTAAAGGTTTTGTGGTAAAACAGGCATATGATTGAATTGGTTTTTCTCAAACTCGGCGGCTCTCTTATCACAGACAAGACTCAGCCTTACACAGTTCGGCTCGATAAATTATCCACTCTTGCGAAAGAAATTCATTCGGCCCTTTCCGACAACTCCGAATCTGCGTCTCGTTTTGGGGCACGGATCCGGCTCCTTCGGGCATTATGCCGTTAATGAACATTTGGCCGCCTATCTTCTTCCCCAAAATTCTGCAAACCTGGCCGGAAAGAAAGAGGAAGGCTACTGGCGTGGCTTTGCTGAGGTTTGGTATCGCGCTACGCAGCTCAATCGTTACGTGATCGAAGCCTTGCACGAAGCAGGTATTCCCGTGATGGCAATCCAGCCATCCGCATCCATCGTTTCAAAAGATGGAGCAATTAAGCATTGGGAATTATCACCGCTCGAGTCGACGTTGGAAGCGGGCATCGTTCCCGTTATCTACGGCGACATGGCATTCGATTCAGTCAAAGGCGGAGCCGTGCTTTCAACAGAAGTGCTGATGTTTTATCTTGCGCATCGCCTCAAGCCGAACCGCATTTTGCTGGCGGGGATCGAAACTGCAATCTGGGCTGATTTTCCGGCACGCCAGCAGAGGGTCGAGAAAGTGACGCCATCATCGTACAAAGAATTGGCGAGTAAAGTTGGCGGCTCGCACGGCGTGGACGTCACTGGTGGAATGAAATCCAAAGTCGAAGAGATGTTAGCGCTTGTAGAGCAAATTCCAAATTTAAACGTGCAAATTTTTTCGGGCGAAGAGTCGGGAAATATTGAACGCGCGTTGAATGGCGCTGCGTTAGGCACGTTAGTCACATCGGACTAAATCTTTCTAAAGCATCGCTCGCTTTTACGAACTGATGAGCTTCCTGATAAGATCAGCAAGGATTTTCCCTCTGCGACTATTCAAATGGAGTCCATCGCGATGAAAACGCCAGCCGTTAAGAACGCAATCTCATCATTGCCGTTGCGCAAAACAACTTACCTGAACAGATCACGATAAAAAAGAAGAAAGTCGAAGCTCGTGAGGGCGCCGCCCGAAGATGCTAGCACCAGTTCCTGCATGCGCTCATAAAGCGGAAAATAGTTTATTCCTTCCGCAGAAACGATTTCCGTAACTATTTGTGTTGTATTCGATCATGCCCCGGTCAAGCTCGGCGTGGAATGGATCCGCAGGGTTTGCATCTTCCCCAATTGGAATCTCCGAACAGAGAGCAATACGCGTCGAGGTCTCTTTCTTCAGACGACGCACAATCTCTGGCCTAATCTCTGGTACCATTGTGCAGATGGTACGCATAGCATGCTTCGTCAAGCGAACAAACCACGCCATTGTTTCTGATATCACTGCAAGTACATCATTGCCGCCAAGCTGCGCGATCACAAGGTCAGGATATCAGACGCTGACGTGGGGCGAACGTCGAAGCCCGTTATAAGCAAGATCCTCTCCATCCGCAAACCGATAAAAAAGAAAAGATGTATAGCCAGGTCGCTGTTCCTAATCTCGTATCCAGTCATAGGGACCTTTTGCCGCGCTGGAACTGGAACCAAGGCAAGCCACGATTGTTTTCTTCGGAGTATTTGCCATATTTATTGGAAAGTGACATCGGCAGGCATGCCGGGTTTGAGTTGGCCTTGGGGATTGCTCACCGTCAGCTTGATGGCATATACCGTGGATGAGCGTCCCTCCACCGTCTGCACATTGCGCGGCGTGTATTCCGCTTGATCCGAGATATAACTCACCTGCGCATTGAACACCTCTCCCGGGAACGAGTCCGCTTTCATGGTCGCAGGCATTCCCAGACTGATCTTGCCATATAAGTCCTCCGGCACATACACCGTGATCGTCAAATGGCTGATATCCGCCATGGTCAAAGCATCCGCTCCCGGCTGAACAAATTCACCCGGTTCAATATTGCGGGTCAGGATCACCCCGTCCATCGGCGCATACACCGTCAACTTGGTAAGCTGGGTGTTGATCAAATCCACACTGGCTTGAGCCTGCTGAACACCACTTTGCGCTTGTGCGTCGGCAGCTTTGGCTTGGTTGAGCGCAGCTTGGGCACTGATAACCGCAGGTGAATTGTTGCCGGTCTGAACGTCGGTCACGTAATCCAGAGCCGTGTTGTAGCGTTCCTGCTCCAAAGTGACATTCGCACGCGCTTTCTGAACATCTTTGGCACCATCCGAGGTCAACGCATCGTTATAAGCATTCTGCGCATCTCGCAGGTTCGACTTGGCATCATCAAAAAGCTGTAACGCATAATCCTTGATATCCTGATCTATGTTGCTGCTATTGATCAGATAATCCCGGGAGTCCTGTTTGGCGGTCGGCTGGCGTTCCTGCTTTGCCAGTTGGTACAACCCAAACCGGCTCAACTGATCAATGTTCGTGCCATTCTGAGCAAAATTGTTCAAATTGTTCGCCACGTTGTAGCTGGCTTCCGCATTCGCAAGGTTCGTCTCAATTTCCAAGAAACTACTGCCAGCCGCAGATGTCTCGATGGCCGTCAGATTGTTCTGCGCATCCGTCAATGCTTTCTGCGCCGCATCCACTTCGGTCTGCGCAGCCGCCGTCTGTTCCGATTGCGTGAAATACCACTGCGGCACATTGAAATCCGATGGCCGGTTCGTCAACCACTGCGTCGTCAGGGTGTCACCCGTTTTCAGCGAAGCTTGCATCGTCAGATTGTATTGGTTCTGGGCGGATGCCAACGCCGCGTCCGCAGTGGCCGCAGCTGCCTGCGCCACATTCAGCGCTGCAACCGCTTGCTCTTTCTGAGCCTGAAGCAGGCTATCGTCCAGATGCATCAGCACATCCCCCGTCTTGACCGTCTGGCCTTCATCCGTCAGCACATCCTTGACTTTGCCCGCCTCTTCCGGCGCCACGTTCACATCGGTCGCTTCGATCGTCCCCGAAGCACCCAGTTGCGAAGCCGCATTATTCTGGCTCCACTGTTGATAAACAAAATATCCAATCGCCGCTACCACCAGTATGACGATGATCACTATCACAGGGGATGGTCTTCTGTTTTGCATTTCTTTACTCCTTCGTTATATATTATTTTCTTAATCGAAATTTTTACGGAAGCGCCACATTGCAAGTCCAAGCAAAGCGACGGCAAAAATACTTAAAGCTATGGTTTGCGGAATGATCAAGCTTAGGCCAACGCCTTTGATGACCACCGCGCGCATGATGTAAATAAAATAAGTAGTGGGAAGCAGTTCCCCAACGATATTGAAGAGCTATCAGGCAAAGATGCGATTGGAAAAATGTATCCCGAAAGCATCATGGCTGGCAACATTAAAGGCATTACCATTAATTGCGCTTGCTGCTGGGTACGTGCTATAGTTGAGATCACAAGTCCGTAGCCAAGTGTGGGCAGCAAGTACAAGCCTGTCATGGCAAAGAGAAGGATTATGCTGCCTCGAATGGGAACGCCGAAATATAAGGGTTCCCAACACCAAAATCAAAAGGGTATCCGCAAAAGAAACCAGAATGTACGGAGTGATCTTGGCCAGGATCAATTCCCAGGAACGAATAGGAGTGACGATTAACTGCTCCATCGTTCCCCGCTCGCGCTCCCGGACGATGGCGAGCGCCGTCAGGCTGGTTGCCGTCTGAAAAAGAATCAGGGCAATTAAGCCAGGAACAATGCTATATGCTCCGAGCAAATCCGGATTGTAGAGGACATCCGTGCGGACATCAACCGGGTTTGAGTTTCCGCCGATGGACGCGCCCTCAAGAGATAGTTGTTGAGTTTTGACGCTCACACCATGGGCCTGACCTGCCAATTCAGCCGCAGAGAGTGCCGCGCTTGCAACGGTCGGATCGGAACCATCTATCAGAACCAGCGCTTGGGAATCCTGTCCGGAACCCAGATTTGTACCGTAATTTGGCGGAATCACAATTCCCACTTTGGCCTGCCCGCTACCAATTAAATTATCAACTTCGGCTTGACTAGAAACCGAGTAATTAAAAAGAAAAATAACCAGTTGACTGAAATGAGTTGAGTAAATCCCGGCTGGCGGGGCTGTTGTCCTGGTTGAAAATCACCGTAGAAACATTTTTTATATCCGTAGTGTTGGCATAACCCAGCAAAACCAACTGCAGGATGGGCATGATGAAAATAAATATCAAAGTGCGCGGATCCCGGATCATGTGGGTGATTTCTTTTTTGATCAATGCTCTAAATCGTCTCATATGATTTACTCCTTTTGTAAATGGTGAATAGAAGTATAAGATTCAATCATGAATTGGGTATGAAGAGGAAATAGAAGAAAGGATAAAGAAATAGAGCTTTAATTTTCTTCCTGTAATTTGTTCAGTAATTTACTCATTAGACGCAATAATTGTTCCTGTTCTTCCGGCGAAAATTTTTCCATCAAGTGCACTATCCGTTTTTTGTTGTAGTTCATCGCGGTTTGGAAAAAATGCACGCCAATTTTGGTCATCTTACAAGGACTACGCGGCGGTCATCGGGGTCGTAGGTGCGTTCCAAAAATTTGCCGCGCACCAGCCAGTCAACGATCCGGGTGGCAGAACTCAAAGGGATTTTAAGCGTGGCGCTTAATTCGCCCATCGTTAGAGGGGTTTCAGAATGTGCCAGAACGATAAAAACTCGAACCAGGAAAGTATGGTCTTCTGAATTGCCCGATCCTCTCAACTTTTCCATTTGTTGTTTGAAACGGACGATGTGCTCAGGCATGACCAAGTTGGGGCGCAGCTGGATGAAATTTTGCAACAAGTCAATGAATTGTCCGGCAATCAGTTCGGTATGCGCTTGAGATTTTACTTTCATTATGATATATTTCCAAAACGGAAGTATTTTACCACAGATCGGAATTTGTCAAGGCGCAACAGACAAAGACTTACCCGGCTTTCATATTTGTAGACTAGCGTTTTTATCTATTGCTCTGACGTTGGTGACAATACTGTGCTTGGTCGCCGTATACGGAGTTATCAGCCAGGTAGAAATTCCGGATTATCGCACAATGCCAATCGAAAGACTTTGTTCAGAGTCTCGATGGAGTTTGGTATAACGATTACAAGTGATCGGATGCGTTCCATTGCGTCATTCGCGGATTGAGCATGAGCAAATCTGTATCGAGGACAAGCGATCAATATAAGTACACAACTCCGAAGTCAACTTCGGAGTTGTGGTTGTTGATACGCAGCCTATTATTATGAGCTTATAAGGCTGGCTGTGGACTGTTGCATCTCATGGAAAGATTCGAAGACGCTGTAATCACGGTGCGGTAGCAGTTTGCGCAGCTGACCATAAGCCGGGGCCCCATGTTCCCGTGGCTCTTACGCGCCAATAGAGCGTCTCACCGGCGAGGAGATTTATTTCGGTTAATTCTCCAAACGTATGGATCGCCTACGTTGGTAGTGCCTAGGACGCAGTCTCCTTCGCCAAAATTGGCATCAAAGCATACTGTTATGTCATAGCCATATGGCTTTACAGTAGGAGCTGTCCATGAAAATGTAATAGTATTTTCGGCGCCGTTATTAGTTGTGGCAAAACCTGTAACAACCTGAGCGTAGGAAGTGTCGAATTCGAAAACAGTGGACCAATCGCTTACTGCTGCGTCGCTATTAAAATAAGCACGTACGCGCCAGAAATATTTAGTTGCCGGCACAAATTCTACTTTGGTGCCGCTAGGATTTTGGGTAGGGCAATTGGGGCCTGTGTAGTGGAGCAAGCCATCTTGTGTGTCAAGCTGGGCATAGTTCAGAGTGGAGTTGTTGTTATAGGTTTGATTTGCAAGATAGGAAACAGCATGGGCAACATCAAAGCACAATTGAGTGTTGTCAGCGAAGGTTTTGTCTGTCGAGACTTCTACTTCGTACGTAGAGAAGGTACTGCCAGAGGGCAGGGGGACTTCGAGCCAGCGCAGCCCTGGTGTAAAATCAGTCGTTACTTTGCCAGTCGCAGTCTTGTAGATTTGGGTTTGATTACTCTGTATCGGCACAGGAGCAGCAGATACATTGGCCGAAGAGAATGAACAATAACCAGTTCCACAGGCTGCAGGAGTGTCTGACCAGTTGCTCGGACCGTAGGTGCTGTTCAGTGTTTCAACGCGCCAGAAGAAAAGTGTGTTCGCGGTCAAATCTGAGGAGGGAGTATAGCCAACGTCCACTCCTCCATTGAAAGTGTCCGAATATGGAACGCTTACATCTATATATAATGAGCTGAACGTGGCAACTGTTGACACTTCCAAAACGTAGCTGCTTGCACCACTTACCGATGTCCACTGAAATAATGGAAGTGGGTGAGGAGGCGTCGTAAGTAGATCATTATGCAAATTGTCCGTGAGCGTGACTCCTGCGATTGGTGAAACCGCGGTCGGGCCAGAGATCGCGGTCCTGAAGCTGTATACTGCCCATCCTGATCCGCCGGTTGTAAAATCATTCCACTGCAGAGAGTGTCGGTATAAGCCTGAATGCGCCAATAATAAGTTGTGGCAGAGGCATATGAATATGGACTGAGGAATTGGGGGAGTTGGCCGCTGGCAAGACAATTACTTGCCGTATGATTTCCGTCATTGCTGGATACCATTACGCCGAGAGCAGTGTTTAAAAGTGGGGTCGGTGGAAACTTCGATATCATAAGAGGTGTTTGCCACGCTGCCAGCGCTGCCCCATTGAAATTCGAGCTGTGAAGCACCATAAGTATAGATTAGTTCGTTATTCGTTGGATAGCTGGCGCCAGGTGCATTAGGAACCGCTGTCAAGACGGAGGCCGGCGCGCCATTAGAGGCGCCGACGGTCGCCATCAGAACCACGGCAGATAAAACGAGCAGTTTTAGAAGTTTCATGTTGAACCTTTCTCTTTATTCAAAACTGTCGGCAAGGATTCCACCCCGCCAAACAAGGATACCCATTAAAAATAACCGATAATGGTTGTTCGGTCAATGCCCCATTTCTCAGGAAATTCATAATTCACGAAGAAAAATAGGCTTGATTTGCCTGACTTTTCAAAAAAGATTGGCAATTCGCGCCTGGAAAGAAGTAGAATTGGGCGAACAATAGCTACGTGGCTTATGACAATTCGCTCGCTTGACCTTAGAGATTTGCCCCATTTGTATCGCTTACGCGGCGACGCAGTCGGTTTGGATTCGACGCGCACGCTTACACGCGGCAATCCACTGGGAGCGGTCGGCTTGATGGCCTATGTCAATCCGGCGCGGCATATTTTCACGTCCATCGCGGACGGGGATGGTGTGAGCCTGCTTGGAGGCATTATCCATACCCGCGGCGAATCGTTTGCAAAACTGCTTTATCTGGCGCCATCGTCCCGACTCGATCATCCGGATTTGCCTGCCTTGATTGATCATCTCTCCGCCGAAGCCGGGAGCTGGGGAGCTTTTCACGTTCTGGCGGAAGTGAATGAATTGAGCAATGCATTTGATGGATTGCGCAAGGCAGGCTTCTCGGTATATGCGTGGCAAAGGATGTGGGATATCAGTCAGGTCTCAGAGGCAAACTCAAGGTCAGGCTGGAGGCGTGTTGAAGCAATTCATTGGAATGCGATCCAGAGTCTGTATCAACAAATTGTGCCTCCTTTGCTTCATCCCGTCGAACCGATTCCTCCGCGCGGGTTGGCTGGATATATGACACAGGTATGAAGTGTTATGTGAGTGTAACTCAGGGCGTTTATGGAATTGTTCTAACGCCGCTCATTCATCCTGAAGTTGCGGATGTCAGTATGAAAATAGTTTCTCTGGTCAGTCATTTGCCTGACCGGCGCAATCGCCCCATTTATTTATGCGTTCGTTCCTATCAGGCCTGGCTGGAACCTGCGTTGGAAGATTTGGGGGCACGCGCCGGAGAACGGCAGGCGGTGATGGTCAAGCATTTGACGCGGCTGGTGCGGGATGAACAGAATGTTTTGGCGACACAACCATCAGGTGTGAGTGTTCAACCCTCGCGCGTGAGCAGGATACATAAATAAGTTTCCCGTCAGCCGATGATTGCCAAATTGAAGCAAGGGTGACGTTCTCCGTATGCCTTGCCAAGTATCGTATAATTGAACAGGCACGGACAAACCGTGTCTGAAAGAGAATCAAAATGACACAACTAAGAATTACCGATGATCTCGAGGCGCTTCTCGATGTGCTGCCTGCTGACATCCGCCGCACGGTGGAGAAAGCTGACGACAGCGAGAACCTGCTCGAGATTATTTTAGATTTGGGCCGCGTGCCGACTGCGCGCTTCGTGGATCGTGAGATCGTCTTGCGCGAAATCGGAAGTGACGCGCGCCGAGATTGATTATGTCGATGAACGCACCGGCGAATTCGAC
Organism: uncultured Chloroflexia bacterium; assembly: GCA_963752775.1. Lineage (GTDB taxonomy): Bacteria > Chloroflexota > Anaerolineae > Anaerolineales > Villigracilaceae > Fen-1038. The sequence goes on along the minus strand of CAVVZL010000014.1, from coordinate 1,393 downwards.
GCGGATAACCGCGCCGGTATCGAGCGCACATTGCATCGCATCTCTGCCATCCGCAACCGACGCACACACATCGTCGGCTTGACTCTGCGCGTTGGACGCGCGGTATATGGCACAGTGGATATCATTCAAGACATCATCGAGTCGGGCAAGTCGGCGCTGATCCTCGGCCAGCCTGGCGTTGGCAAAACGACTCTCTTGCGTGAAGCTGCACGCATCCTGGCTGAATCAAAACGCGTGGTCATCGTGGATACATCGAACGAAATCGGTGGCGACGGCGATGTGCCTCATCCTGCGGTTGGCAAGGCACGGCGTATGCAGGTCAGAGTGCCAACGCTTCAACATGAAGTGATGATCGAAGCCGTTGAAAACCACAACCCCGAAGTGATCGTCATTGATGAGATCGGACGTGAACTCGAAGCCGCCGCCGCGCGCACCATCGCCGAGCGCGGCGTGCAACTCATCGGCACGGCGCACGGACGAACGCTCGATAATCTTTTGCTTAATCCAACGCTGAGCGACCTCGTTGGCGGCATCGAAGCAGTGACGTTATCGGATGAGGAAGCGCGTCGACGCGGCACGCAGAAAACGGTCCTCGAACGACGCGCTCCGCCCACCTTCGATGTGTTGATCGAGATTTAAACCCGCGATCGTTTTGCGGTTCATCCGGATGTGATGGCATCGGTGGATGCGCTTTTGCGCGGTTATCCGCTTGTGCCGGAGATTTGCACACGCGATTCCGAAGGTAAGATTTAAATCGAGAAAGCCGCGCCCGTTCAATCGTCGAGGATGGATGCGAAGGAAACCAAAACGCCTCGGCGTGGTGTAGGAGCAAGCTGCTTCGCCCCTAACATCCGATGTCGAACAGTCCGAAGAAACCACCCCGGTCCGCGCTTCGAGCCGATGCGCGGCGTGACGCACAGCGTAATGCAAACGATTAAGATTTATCCGTATGGTGTGGCGCGCAATCGTCTGATGCAAGCCGCCAAGCGACTCGGCGTGCCGGTGGTTGTGGTCAAAGAACCAACCGAAGCCGATACGTTGGTGACTCTGCGGACATATTATCGCGATCGCCAGCAGACGATCTTGGATGCCGAGCATCGCGGCTTGCCGATTTATGTTTTGCGTTCGAGCACAGTGGGACAGATGGAACAATTTTTGGGCGACTTGTTCAACGTGCGAGGCGAGCAAGTTGCATCAACTGAAATTGACGGCGTGAAGGAACAGACTCAACAAGCCATCCAAGCTGTGTTGAACGGCGAACGCTGGGTGGATTTGCCTCCGGGCCCATCGTTGGTGCGACGCTTGGAACATGAGATGGCGCGCAATGCCGAGTTGGTGAAAGTCATTCGTATGGCAAAGAGCCGAGAAGGCATGTGAGGATATTCCGTGAATA
>CAVVZL010000013.1:0-117351 GCA_963752775.1 uncultured Chloroflexia bacterium | reverse complement strand
CGCGCTCCTCAATATACTTTGGACCTCAAATCACAAGTCAAGAAAATCTTCCTGGTGCACGGCGAATCCCAAAGTATAACTACATTGATGGAAAAAATGAAAGATGCGGGCTTGCAAGAAATCTATTACCCTGAACTGCATTCGAGCGTGGAAATCTGAGATATAATTCGCCGCACTCATGGAGAGGTGCCAGAGTGGTTGAATGGGACGGTCTCGAAAACCGTTGTGGGCCTCGTGTCTACCGTGGGTTCGAATCCCACCCTCTCCGCAGAATTGACCCTAAGGGCTTCAAGAATCCTTAGGGTCGAAATTTCGGTGGTAAGATTTATTACAATGCAGATAAACCTCGCTCTCGCTCAAATCGCAACCCAACTGGGTAACGTTCAAGTCAACCTCGAAAAGCATCTGGACTACATCAAGCAAGCTCAAGCCCAGAAAGCTGACTTGATTGTATTTCCTGAACTTTCCCTCACTGGATATGTTTTGCAGGACTTAGCTTCGACGATTTCTCATAAACCGACGGAGGATGATCCTATCTTCAAGCCATTACTTGAAGCGAGTCAAAACCTGGACATCGTGGTCGGCTTTGTGGACGAAGATACGCGTCATCGCTTTTATATTGCCTCCGCCTATCTCTGCCGCCGGACGCGTGGTGCACGTACATCATAAAGTTTATCTACCCACGTATGCGTTATTTGACGAAGGCCGTTTCTTCGCCCACGGCGATTCGATCCGTGCCTTTGATACTCGCTTTGGGCGCGTCGGGCATGTTGATCTGCGAGGATTTTTGGCACGCCTCGCCGCCTTATCTTCTGTGGCTGGATGGCGCGGATATCTTGATATTCTCGTCTGCGTCCCCGGGTCGTGGCTTGAACGAGCACGATAAACTCGAATCGGCGTGGTGGGTAGAAAATGTCAATCAATCGTATGCCAATTTATTCACCAGCTTTGTCGTGCATAGCAATCGCGTTGGTTACGAAGACGGCTTGATTTTCTGGGGCGGGACGACGGTCTATGATCCCAAAGGCGAAAGACTTGCGTATGGCCCATATTTTGAAGAAGCGTTGACCTTTGCTACCCTTGATTTGAATCAACTCCGCCGCACACGGGCGCGTTTGCCGTTGATGCGCGATGAACGAGCCGATCTTGTCCAAAAAGAACTTAATCGAATCTTATCCAAATGAACATTGATCTCGGGATCCACACTGACCTTGCCCGGAAAATCTTGGTTGGCTTTATTAAGAGCGAAATCACGCGTGTCGGTTTCACTCGTGCGGTTATCGGCCTTTCGGGTGGTATCGATTCCGCGCTTTCGTGTGCGCTCGCGGCGGAAGCCCTGGGTCCGGAAAATGTGCTGGCAGTGCGGATGCCTTACAAGACATCCTCTGCTGATTCGTTGGAAGATGCTGAAAAAACGGCGACCCGCTTTGGGGTCCGAATGGAAACGATTGAGATCACATCCATGGTCGAGCCGATAATCCAGCTCGACACGCAAATGTCGAATGTTAGAAAAGGTAATCTCATGGCGCGTGCTCGAATGATTGTCTTATACGATCAATCCGAGGTTTTCAAGGGATTGGTTGTGGGCACGAGCAATAAAACTGAAATTCTTTTAGGATATACAACCTTGTGGGGTGACATGGCTTCAGCGCTCAATCCAATCGGCGATTTGTATAAGACACAGGTGCGTCAACTCGCGCGCGCGATGGATATGCCTCAATCGGTGATCGATAAAGCACCTTCTGCTGATTTGTGGAAGGGTCAGACTGACGAGGGTGAATTGGGTTTCACATATAATCAGGTGGATAAGCTGCTTTATCTTTTGGTGGACAGACGGTTTAGTGTTGATGATTGTATTGCTGCTGGTTTCAGCCAAGAGTTTGTGAATCAAATTGTCGACCGGATTTGCCGGAGTCAATTTAAACGAATGATGCCGCCGATTGCAAAGTTAAGCAACCGCACCATTGGTTATGATTTCTTGTATTTGCGCGATTGGGGAACTTAATTTCAAGTCTCAATTTTATTGTTATTTGAAAAAATGCATATTCCTCCTGCTTTAAAACATCGTCGATTCTTTTATCTTTGGCTCGGACAATTCATCTCGGTTGCAGGGAGTTAGATGCAGATATGGGCCATCTTCTGGCACATTCGCACGTTGACAGATCAGCCCATTGCTGTCAGCGGGGTTGGTTTGGCGCGGATTTTGCCTGTAATTATATTTTCGCTTGTCAGTGGCGCTGTTGCTGATGCCTATAATCGCCGAACGATTATTTTTATTACTCAATCCAGCGCGGCGATTTTGGCATTGGTCCTTGGCTTGTTGACTTCATCTGGGCATATCAATCTCTGGTACATTTATCTGATCACTGCGATTCAATCGATTGTGATGGCATTTGATGGACCGGCACGCGCCTCATTAATTCCAAATCTTGTGCCAACTGAAGATTTGGCCAATGCCTTCAGTTTGAATTCAATCGCATTTCAAGCCGGCTCGGTCATCGGCCCGGCGATCACCGGTTTTGTCATTGCTGCAAGCGGCCTGGCATGCGTTTATTATATTAATGCCATCTCTTATGTGGCCGTGATTTCGGCCTTGATTCTCATCGGCAATATACCGCAGAAATTTGATCGCCGCGTAGCAACAGGCATCTCGCTTCAAGCCATTCGCGAAGGCATCCATTTTATCGTCAACAAGCCGATCATTTTTTCATCCATGATCTTGGATTTCATTGCGACCTTCTTTGCCTCCGCCAACACGCTGATGCCTTTTGTTGCCAATGATGTTCTGCATGTGAGTGTGGTTGCGTATGGATGGCTGTCCGCGGCGCAATCGGTAGGAGCGGTGATGGCGGGCATGATCATTTCACAAGTGCATCAATTGCGGAAACAAGGCCCGCTCTTTCTGGTCGCAGTATTCAATATTTGGCTTGGCAACAGTTGTTTTTGGCGCGGCCACCTCTTTCGTCAGTGGCGTGGATCGCTTTGGCGGTCACCGGCGCGGCAGATGGAGTCAGCACCATCATCCGTAACACGATCCGTCAGTTGGAAACGCCGGATGAAATGCGCGGCCGGATGACGAGCATCAATCAAATATTTTTCAATGGCGGGCCGCAGTTGGGGGAGTTTGAAGCGGGAGCCTTGGCTCAATTATTTGGCACGCCGTTTGCCATCATCAGCGGCGGAATTGGTTGTGTTATCGGCTTGGGCTTTATCACCATTAAATGGCCGAGGATTTGGAGGTATAACGGTGATGAACCGATTATAGCCGGGGCAACCGCCGATTAATGTCAACCCTACAATATCCCTACGAATTCATGACAATCGACACTAATTGGCGATTGACTTGTCTTTGGAATCTGGCTATACTCTGACGTACAGAGTTTTCCGCAATGCGATTTATTACTGACAATCGGCTGGTTATTTAATCTGGAAAGACACGCGTCCCTGCGCGTGTCTTTTATTTCAAATCCGAAAGGAGATTGAAAGATGGATTCTGGAATGATCGGAAAGATCGAGAAAGCCAAGCGGTATGCGGAGGAACGGAACCGCTTTCGCTTCAACAAGTTTGAACTTACCTTTCATGGGGATAACAATAATCATCATGTAATATTTAATGATGGAGCCTTTCAATGCGACTGTGAGTTCTTTATCACCCATCAACGCTGTGGACATACCATGGCACTTGAGATTCTTCTGAAAGACATGATCCCCGCCTCAGTCCAGGTTTGAGACGGACAACTGAATAATGCATCCGTCCCTCCGACTTTGGAGGGACGGCCGTTTAAAGAGTTGAAATTTAAATTTCAACCATTTTCGAGTACAATCTTCCGGATGTCAAAAATTCTTTCCCGCCGCGATTTTCTCAAACTGGGCGGACTCAGTTTGGGAGGTCTTGCATTTACTCGTTTTACTCCCAATCTCTTTACGCCGAACTTTATCAATTTTGACGATGCCGATATTGTGCGCGTGGCATCTCCATCCGTGAGCGTTTATAGCTCGCCGTCCCTTGACCCGCAAAAATCCACAATTACTCAGACTTGGTATAAAGATGATCTTGTTCATATATATGAACAGGTGACTTCCGATGAACCCAAGGGGAATCCGATTTGGTATCGCGTGTGGGGCGGATATATGTGGCGCGCCCGGCTTCAACCGGTGAAGACTTTGCTCAATCTTCCGTTGACTTCCATCCCGGACGGCATGCGCTTGCTTGCTGAAGTCACCGTTCCGTTTACACAACCCTGGAGATCATCTAAGGCATTTGGTTGGCAGTCTCTGAATTTTCGACTTTATTATGAATCGGTATATTGGATCGAAGAGATTGTGGATGGACCGGATGGTCAGCCTTGGTATCGCATTTTCGATGATCTGACGGGCGCCTATTACTATGCCAGTGCTGCTCACTTGCGGCCCATCCTGCCGGAGAGTCTGAGCTATATCTCACCGAATGTCGCACCGGAAGACAAGCGCATTGAGGTCAACCTGACCACGCAAGCTCTAACAGCCTTTGAAGGCGATGTAGTTGTTTTGCAAACGAACATCTCCTCTGGCATTCCATCGGGGAATCACACCACGACACCTAAAGGGGAATTCCATATTCAAGATAAATATCCTTCCAAACACATGGGCAATGGGAATCTCGCCTCAGGTCCTGAGGATTACGAATTACCCGGTGTTCCGTGGACGTCTTTTTTTACCGACTACGGCCATGCGTTTCATGGTACATACTGGCATGAAAACTTTGGAACCCCGATGAGCCATGGCTGCGTCAACATGCGCACGGCGGAGGCGAAATGGCTTTTCTTTTGGGTAAAACCTCAAACCAAGGACTGGTCCTCCTATCATTCCGCAATCCGACAAGATAGACGACATTGGTTACGGAACAACTGTGGATATCCATTACTAAACATGCCCATCCTTGCCTGGCCAACGAAACATCATTCGGAACCTCGACCTGCCTCCATTATAAGGGACTCAATTAGTCTATCCGGGTGGCCGCGGCTATCCAAATGCTGAACCTGAAAATCGGTTGATTCTTGGCGATAATCTCGCAGTCATGGCCGCGCTGCTGCCGGAATACGAAGACCGAATTGATCTGATCTACGCCGACCCACCATTCTTTACCAATCGTAAATATTCAGCGCGCATTGGGCGTGGTGAAGACTCGCGAAAGCCTGAAGAATGGGCTTTAGCTGAAGGCTATCACGATCATTGGCCAGACCTTGATACATATCTTGATTTCTTGTATCAGCGATTGGATTTGATGTATCGTTTGCTGTCGCCGAATGGAACTCTTTATCTTCATCTCGATTGGCACGTTGATTCTTATGCTCGTGTGTTGTTGGACGAAATCTTCGGCCACGATCATTTGCTGAACGAGATCATTTGGACTTATCACGGCCCGTCTCCCATTCGGCGCGCATTCAATCGCAAGCATGATACGATTTTGGCTTATGTGAAAGGTGATGACTTCACTTTCAATGCTGATGCTGTGCGCGAACCGTATCATCCCTCGACGATTCAGACATTCAGGGCTTCACCGAAAGCGGGCTTTGGGAAAATGCCAGATTTGGAACGCGGCAAAGTGCCTGAAGATTGGTGGTATTTTCCGGTGGTGGCGCGCTTGCATAATGAGCGCACTGGTTATCCGACACAAAAGCCTGAAAGCTTATTGGAGCGAATCATTCTGGCATCATCGAATAAAGGTGATCTCATTGCTGATTTTTTTTGCGGTTCGGGAACGACGCCGGTAGTGGCCGCGCGATTTGGACGAAAATTTATCGTGTCCGATATTACCTTGCGGGCCGTTCACACGACTCGTCAGCGATTGACGGCATCTTTATCCGAGCCATTTAGTTTTCAACGCGATGTTTGTTTTGATTTGCAATATGCCGGTTCATCAAAAATTATGGTAGACGTATTGCCCAATGCAGTAAAGATAGATACGCGCCTGCCCATTGATTATTGGGAGATTGATCCGGCTTGGGATGAGAAAATCTTCAAAAGTGCGGCGCAAGCTCAGCGTCCGCTACGAAGCGGAGAAATTTCTAACGAATTAAAAATCAAAACCGGACGCAAAGTATGCATCCGGTTGGTCACAATTGGTGGGGAAATGTTTCAAATCGTGAAGCAGTAAATTCTACTCTTCCGCAGCAGCCAGCGGGTTCTTCGCCGCCATCCACGCCCATATCGAGCGGCAAAGCCACTTCACCACTCAATGCCTTTTGGCGAATGTCGGTTTCAATCTCTGCCATCAGTTCCGGATTCTGGCGGATATATTCTTTTGCATTCTCGCGTCCCTGACCGAGGCGCTCATCATGATATGAAAAGAACGCGCCACGCTTTTGGACGATCTCGAATTGTGTGGCAAGGTCGAGCACATCGCCAGACTTGGAGATGCCTTCGTTATACATGATGTCGAACTCAGCGGTGCGGAAGGGCGGCGCAACTTTATTTTTTACAACCTTGACGCGCGTGCGGTTGCCGATGATTTCCGCTCCGACTTTGATGGCTTGAATGCGCCGCACATCGAGTTGAATGGAGGCGTAAAACTTGAGTGCCTGACCACCGGTAGTGGTTTCAGGATTGCCGAACATCACGCCGATCTTTTGGCGCAATTGATTGGTAAATACCACAGTGGTTTTCGTTTGGTTGATCGCGCCGGAGAGTTTGCGCAATGCCTGCGACATTAAGCGTGCATGAACACCCATGGTTGGATCGCCCATGTCACCTTCGATCTCAGCACGCGGAACGAGCGCCGCGACCGAATTGATCACGACTACATCCACGGCACCCGAACGCACAAGTGTCTCAGTAATTTCAAGCGCTTGTTCGCCGGTATCAGGTTGTGAGACCAATAATTATCAATATCCACGCCGCACTTGGCTGCGTAACCGGGATCAAGCGCATGTTCCATATCAATGAATGCAGCAGTGCCGCCGTGGCGTTGTGACTCAGCCACAATATGCTGACAAATCGTGGTTTTGCCAGATGACTCTGGTCCATAGATTTCCGTGATTCGTCCGTGCGGAACTCCACCCACTCCGAGTGCGATATCAAGCGAAAGCGAACCGGTTGAGATTGCATCCACATTCATCATGCTTTGGGCTTCGCCAAGTTTCATGATGGAGCCTTCACCGTAACGTTTAAGAATATCGCCGACGGCTTTATCCAGCACAGCGCGTTTGGCGCCATCTACTTGAGGAGCCGACGATTTTTCGGTTTTTGCGGCAGATGATTTTCGGGGGGACATGTGCTTTTCTCCAATACAGGGGTTCAGGTCAAATTAGTGTGATAACAGTATAGCACAAATGTTCAGTACGTCAAGGGGTCGCTAGAGGAGGAGGCGTGATGGGCAGAAAATCCTTTGTCGGTGGAGGCGGAGGCGCTAAATTAAATGTCGACCCCATAATAAGTAAAGTATGTTACCTGTCCGGGATAGATGCGCATCCAATCCTGTTTTTCCTTGCCCTCATAATTGAAACTGACCTTGTAAATCCCGGCAGGCAGATCACTTAAAACCATATTCTCATCGTAATATGGATCATGATTTACCGGTCCGGGCCCATAGGTTTTTACCATATAGGAAGCATTTGATGTCGTGTTGGTAACATCCACTTCCAACTGCTGGAACGTCATCCCAGTGGCATCGCCGATGTTGCCGACCAGAACCCCCCAACCTTGAGGCGGCGCCATCCATAACTCAGGATTATAGGTATCGTAAAACGAGTTATATCCCAACCTCACTTCGAAATGTACATGCGGTCCGGTTACATGGCCGGTTGCACCAACCAGCCCAATCACATCGCCCCTGTTTACATGCTGTCCCACGATGGCAATGATCTTGCTCATGTGAGCGTAAACGGTATAAAGCTGTTGATCTTCATAGCCAAAGTCCATGCGAATCGCAACCGCCTGTCCATATGGATCGTCATGATTGCCTGGAGCTGCAGTGAACAATCCCCAGTTTGCCCAGACAATGGTACCGGCTCCAGCCGCCAAAATCGGTGTGCCGTAGGGAGCATCAATATCCACGCCCGTGTGTACAATGCCTGGTGTCCACACTCCGCCGTACCGATAATCAGCGAGCGGCCAATTGACCTGGTCCGCGGCGATGGGACGCGCAAAATAAAAGTGATCATAGGGCGAGATTGCCCATGGTATTGGATACAGAGGCGGACGCCAACCAGAGACAGGTGCCGCGCCGGGTGTAGGCAAATCGAAGCGGAATGGTTCCAATGTTGGAGTGACCGCCATACTCTGGACTTCGTTCTGCGGGCTGATTTCAATTTGAACTACAGGTGTCGGAGTTGTACTGTTAAAGATGTTCAATGAACAGGCGCTAAGCAAGAAAAACAATATCAGAATCGATCCTCGAAGCAATCTGCTGTTGAAATTGGAGATTACTTTGCTCCGCTTGCAATGATGTGCCTGATTGATCATGGGATTATTGTTTGGGCGTGGATGTGGCAGTCGGTGTGTTCGTGGGCAGAAGAGTTGAGGTTGAAGTCACCGATGGCGTGAACGTATTGCGCGGTGTGTTTGTTGGTGCGGGAGTCCTACTCGGTACCGGTGTGATCGTGGGCGTTAAGGTCGGAGGCAAAACGGCTGTTGCTGTAAATAATGCGTCGGGTGGATAAAGCTGGAGCATAGCAGAATACCAATCCAAGCCACCGGTCAGCACGAATTCGGTAAAACGCGCACCAGCGTAATAGTTGCGCCAGTTGGGGAGTGCCGGCAGACGTTCCCAGCCATATGCTTGGGCCAGCGACGTGAAGTCAACCCAATAGCCAGCCGGAACACCGCCATATTTTCCTCCGTCTTCATAGATGACCGGATCGAGATCATAGCGGGCATTCAAATCCCAGGGCGGATTCTCAATAGGTTCACCTTCAGAACCATCTTGTTTTTGGGCGCGGATGTAAAGTCGCCAATAGGTTTGCGAGCCGATATCCTCGCGGACAACTGCCATCCATCCGGCATTGATCATCAAGTGAATTGAGTGCAAAGGCGCGGCCTGTATAAAGCCAGTCTTCACCAAGACCCGGATCGAGGGCAGTGGTCAGCGGCACAAACGCATTCTCCAGACTGGCAAGCGCATCCCATCCAGAGTCCGAGACGACGCGCTGACGCAAAGCGTTGAAGGAATCCTCTGCGAGGTCCTGCAATTGCGGATAAGGCGCTTGAACACTGGGAAGCGGTACCACAATCTGCCTTTGCAATGGAACTCCACTGACGGGAGTGACAAGCAGGTGTCCATAAAGCCGGCGGTGTTTGCGCCGCGGCTTGTTGATAAGTTTGTGGAAGGGATTCGGGCAATATGATGTTTGGCCAAATGATGCCGCGCAAAGTTCCAGGCAGCAGGCGCAGGCAGAAGCAATGGATTGCCTTGTGCCGTATATGCCGTTATAAATTGTTGATCCGTACCAGTCACGCCCGCTACAATTTCATCGCCATGCGAATTCCATGCAGGCCAATCCCCATCGCCGACCCATTTTGGGGAGCGGTTGGGCTGTGTAATATCCCAAACATAAATACCGTTGGCTATCCACGTCCTGCGATGCGGAGGAGGCCCACGCAAGTTGAGTTCCATCCGAATTCCAAACGGGATGACTCTCCGCGGCTTGCGGGGTTAGCGTGACGTCCGTAAAACGATCCGGGCCGGTCTTGTTTAGGTCAGCCAGCCACACGTCATCATCGCCAGTGCGGTTCGAGATGAAGGCGATCTGTCGTCCGTTGGGCGCCCAGGCCGGTGAATGACTCGTCGAAGCATCGTCGGTTAAGATAATGGGTTCCTGTTCGGGATTTGTCAGGGATAGCAATGCAATTTGCAGGTTGCCGTTCTGATAGGTTTCGTACGCGATCCATGCCAGATCGGGCGACCATGTGGGCGCGGCGTTGTAATTGTGATCGTTCGTGAGTTGAACGACATTTCCGCTTTGAATATCCAGTGTATATAGATTCCAATATCCATCGCGATTAGAGGCGAAAGCGATCCGTTTTCCATCCGGACTCATGGCGGGATCAATGTCGCTCCATTGCCCGGACGTGAGGCGGGTCAGCGTTAATTGGGCGGGGATGGTCGCAAAGAGATGCGCATACCCGTTCTCTTCGATGGACAGGATCATCACATCTTTTGGTACAACCGGTGTGGACGTTGCGGTTGGCGAATTGGTAGGTTCTTCAAAAGTTGGCGTGGATGTTGGGGTGGCTTTCGAAGCACAGCCGATTAGAGTGAGAGCAAGAACAATTGAAATTGAAATTAGATTTAGAGATTTGTGCGAATACGACATTTATGTTCAATTCGTTGGTGGGACATTGAAGGTGTGTAGGACCGGCGCGTCGTGCGGACCATCAGGGTAAAACAATTTGGCTTCGATCTTGAAGGGGCTAGCCTTTGCGCCGCGCAAGTGCATGGTGAATTCCAATTTCCATCCCATCGGCTCGACAATGCTGGCTGTGGCAACTTCATCGCCATTTACATCGGTGAGCAGGACTTCGATATAGGGACGCATTTGAAACGGCGTCATCTCGATGTTTACATGCACGCGCTCGCCATCTGAATACGGCTCGGCAGTTAAGGACGTGATATGCGTCTCTTCGGGTGTCATGCGTTCTAAGCCATCTTCGGGAAAGAAAAAATCCATCGGCATAATTATAACAAGTTAGCATGAGATAGTTGATTTTGTTGGCAATCTGTAATTGTGTTATGTTTAGACATAGTTAGGTTGTTGTATGGAGACTACATAATATGAACTTGTTTAGCCCTAATGATCGTGATCGCACCCGCGACTATGTGCTTCAACTGGCCGAATCCGATAAGCGGATTGTTGCCGGAGCTGTAGTTGGATCGCTCGCGCTGAGCGAAGGAGATCGTTGGTCTGATCTCGACTTGACCTTCGCAGTTGCAGATGACTTCTCCATTATTGAAGTGCTTGAAGATTGGACGCGTAACCTTGTCAAGGAATTTGACGCGGCACACTTGTTCGATTTGCCAAGCGGAGCATCCATCTATCGGGTCTTTTTGCTGCCCGGCTGTTTGCAGTTCGATCTCTCGTTCACGCCAGCTTCCAAGTTTGGCGCAACGAGTCCGAAGTTTAAATTACTCTTTGGCAAAGCTGCTGAAAAGCCTTTTCCTTCATCGCCATCTGCACAGGAGCTTTTTGGTTACGCCGTGCATCACTCTTTGCGCGCTCGCTTTTGCATCGGACGTGGACGCTATTGGCAAGCCGAGTATTGGATCAGCGGTGCACGTGATTATGCCCTGAGCCTCGCTTGTCACCGCTACGGGGATTTAACATCGAATGGTCGAGGCTTTGATAATCTTCCTGCTGAGGTGCGAGACGTTTTCAAAAGCGCGCTGGTGACTTCGTTGGATCGCGATGAATTGCTGCGCGCACTTGGACACGTTATTAATGGACTCTTGAGTGATGTGGATGAAGTTCAAGAGCTGGCGGCGAAAGTTGAACCGCAGTTGCGCATGCTAACTATTGCCTGGGATGATTGATTCTGTGGAGATTGTATAATTGCCGTTCTGTCTGAAAGGAGCATGCGTATAATTCTATATAACTCATGGCCGGGCAGTTTCTTGAAAAGCAAAATCATGAAAACACAGACTATATTTCGGTTTTGTTTTTTGCTATTATCTTGACTTCGTGCACGCCGATGCTTAAAAGTTATTCCACCAATAGAAACAACCGCGCCTTCACAGACTTCCATCCCCGTTTCGCCAACTGCAACGGCTACGTGGTGGGTGACGCCAGAAGTTAATGCGATGACTCTCAATTTGGTTGTAAGCGCAAATGATATTCGCAATTTGATTATTCAATTACCTCAAGTTTGCGCAGAACCTAATCTCGCGATAGAAATCCCACCACCGCAGGACGCGCCACCTCCATATCCGCTCAAGTATATTATAGTCAGTGACCCACTTGATCCAGATTCATATTTTTTCGAGAATTTTTCTGACAATATTGACAAAAGCAGTAAAGCCGTTATCGCCTGCAGACCTGAGCAACGCCAAGGCAATGCATAAGTGAGAGATAACAATACTTGGAAGATGTATGAACTTGATTTTGGAGCTGTGACTTGGCGTCCAATTTTATGGCTAGCATAGATTGATAACGATGCACTCATGTTTATACAATCGATAAATCCTCATTATGGACTGGTGGTCGCTATTGGTTTTTATAAGAAAGTATATCTATAGTGTGGAATGGCTAATTATGAATATCGATGACCAGAATCAACTCCGATGCCATTGCAAAGTTATTATAATTAGAAAGCGTAATATAGCGATCTCCGAGTCAAACTCGGAGATCTCGTTTTCAAAAAGACTTCGGAAGTCTATGAGACTTCCGAAGTCTAAACTGCTCCGTGCTCTTCGTGTCCTTTTGGCTAGATCTTTTATCCGTGCTTCTTCTGAAACTCGCGCATGAACCTGGTCAACTCTTCTGCGGCTTTGACGTCCAAGCGCGTTGTAGAGTGAAGCGCGCATCCCGCCGACCGAACGATGACCTTTGAGACCGATCAGATCATTCTTCTTGGATTCAGATGAAAAGGCATCTTCAAGTTCCTCCGAGGGAAGTCGGAACGGAATATTCATTATCGAGCGCGCATCTTTATTGGCGTGTCCGCGATAGAAGCCGCCGCTTTCGTCAATGGCTTTGTAGACCAAATCCGCTTTGGCATGGTTGCGTTTGGCAATTGCTTCCAGTCCACCAAGTCCCTTGACCCACTTGAAGACCAAACCACAAATGTAGATCGCATAGCAGGGTGGCGTGTTGTGCAGTGATCCGCTGGCGGCCAATGTTTTGTAATCGAGCATCACCGGCAGATTGGTAGGAGTCCGCTCGAGCATATCGTCACGCGCGATCACGATGACCACGCCCGACGGTCCGGCATTCTTCTGCGCGCCGGCATAGATCAAGGCGTATTTGGAAACATCTACGGGATGGCTGATGAAGTCTGATGACGAATCGCAAACCAGCGGAACTCCGGCGGGTGGCATCGGCTCCTTGAAAAATTCCACGCCGTGAATCGTTTCGTTAGATGTGAAATGCAAATATGCGGCCTTTCGGATCGAGATCGAGTTTGGCGGGCAAAGACTTGAAGCCTTCGGCTTTCGGTGTTTGCCGCGGCGTGCGTTGTCCCGAGCTTCTGCGCTTCCTTGAAGGCGGTCTTGCTCCAGGTACCGGTTACGATGTAATCGGCGGAGCCGGTGGCGCGCAAGTTCATCGGCAACATGGCAAACTGTAACGACGCCCCGCCTTGCAGGAACATCACTTTATAGTTGGCGGGGATGCCGAGCAGTTCGCGCAAATCCGATTCGGCAGTTTGGATGATGCTTTCGAATTCTTTGGAACGATGACTGATTTCCATCACCGACATACCGGTGCCTTTGTAATCCAGTCATTTCGAGCCTGCGCCTGTTGCAGGACTTCATATGGCAAGGCGGCGGGACCGGGGTTGAAGTTGTAGACACGCTTTGAATCAGACATGACATTTACTCCTTCATTTGTTTGGACATGCGCAAGGAGCGCTGAAATTTGTTTTCATCTTATTATATCTCTTTGTCTGACAAATACCAAGAACAATCAGCACGAATCGATACTGATTTCCGTCGTTGACAAAGCATTTTCTACTGGTTAGAATGACTCTGCTAATAGCAGATTTCCAAACAGGGAACGTGTCCCTGATGCCAACTTCATTTCCCAAAAGGAGGATCTGATGAAGATTTTAGTTTGCGACAAAACCGAAAAAGAGGCTATTGAACAAATGCGCTCCGCTGGCCTGACGGTGGATGTGCGCGATGACATCACACCGGAGGAACTTCCCAAAGTTTTGCCTGCCTATGATGGCATGGTCGTTCGTTCGCGGACCAAGGTGCGGCAACCGTTAATTGATGTTTGTCCCAATCTGAAGGTTATCGTGCGCGGCGGCGTCGGTCTGGACACCATTGATGCCGATTATGCCAAGTCCAAAGGCATCACCGTTATGAATACGCCGATGGCGAGTTCTGCTTCTGTGGCTGAACTGACAGTCGGTTATATGTTTGCTCTGGCCCGCTCGACTTATCAAACCGCGGCTTCGATGAAATCCGAAAAATGGGAGAAGAAGAATTTCGAAGGCGATGAGATCGGCGGCAAGACCCTTGGACTTGTTGGTGTTGGCAACATTGGCAAGGAAGTTGCCAAACGTGCCAAAGCCTTGGGCATGACTGTCGTCGCCTATGATCCATATGTCAAAACGGTCGAAGGCGTGAAGATGGTCACGCTCGATGAGCTGTTGGCTCAATCTGATTACATCAGCCTGCATCTGCCGAAGACGAAAGAGTCCGCCAACATGATTGGCAAGGATCAATTCGCCAAAATGAAGAACGGCGTGCGGGTCATCAACTGCGCGCGCGGCGGCATCATTGACGAGAATGCCTTGCACGATGCGTTGGTCAGCGGCAAGGTCGCGGGCGCGGCGCTGGATGTCTATGCCGAAGAACCGCCGACCGATTGGAAGCTGGTCAAACTGCCGAATGTGATTTGTTCGCCCCATATCGGCGCGGCGACGAAGGAAGCGCAAGGCCGCGTCGGCGCGGAAGTGGCTGAGAAGCTGATCGCGTTTGCGAAGAACGGAAAATAATAATTTTCATGTAGGGGCAGCAGCGATCGCTGTGCCCCTACAGATTGCATGCCGAAGAATAAGATGAATGAAAATCATCAGCGATATTGGCATTCAAATTCCACAGGTCTATCTTCCCAAACCTGGCGTGGACTTAAAGAAATGGGCGGTCATCGCCTGCGATCAATTCACCTCCGAGCCGGAGTATTGGAATCAAGTCGAGAAGATCGTCGGCGATGCGCCATCCACTTTGAATTTGACTTTCCCCGAAGTCTATCTTGGAAAACCCGAGCGCGGCGGAACGCATTCAAAATATTCAATCCTCGATGCGAAAATATCTGGATGCCGGAATTCTTCAACCGCACGAAGGATTGATCTATGTCGAGCGCACCGTCGCTGGCAAAACGCGCAAAGGCATTGTTCTTTGTCTTGACCTTGAACGTTACGATTACACCAAAGGTTCCTCAAGTCTCATTCGTGCCACCGAGGGAACAATTGTCGAACGTCTGCCGCCGCGCATGAAAATCCGCGAAGGCGCGGCGTTGGAATTGCCGCATATCCTCGTGTTGATTGACGATCCGAATCGCACGGTCATCGAGCCGTTGCGCGCGGCCAAATCTAAACTTGAAAAACTATATGATTTCGATTTGATGCTTGATAGCGGGCATCTGACTGGGTACGCAGTCAATTCGGATTTTGAAAATAAAATTGTCGAAACGCTGCGCAGCCTTGCCAAGCCTGAAGTCTTCGCGAAGAAATATGGCATTGACTCCAAAAATCCAGTGCTTCTGTTTGCGATGGGCGATGGCAATCATTCGCTTGCAACCGCCAAAGCCATTTGGGAAAAGATCAAGCCGCAGGTGGGCATGGATCATCCCGCGCGCTATGCGTTAGTGGAAATCGAAAACGTCCATGACGAAGGCTTGGAATTTGAACCCATTCATCGCGTGTTGTTTGGATTGAAGAAAAGTTTGTTCGCCTCGATGCAATCAGTCTTCGACAAAAATTTTGAATACACGCCGGTTGCCAGCGCGGACGAAATGGTCAAGGTCGTGGATCAAGCACATGGTGAGAAGCAGGCTGTCGGTCTGGTGATTGGCGGGAAGGGATTCGGCGTGCTTGAGATCGCGCATCCGACCTCCAATTTGCCGGTCGGCACGATTCAATCTTTTCTCGATCCATATATGAAAGATGGCGGCGCGGAAAAAATTGATTATGTGCACGGCAGGGATGTCCTTGTGAAATTGGGAAGCCAGCCGAACAACGCTGGGTTTTATTTGCCCGGCATGAGCAAGTCCGATTTGTTCAAGACGGTGATTCTGGATGGTGCTTTGCCGCGTAAAACTTTTTCGATGGGCGAGGCGCGCGGGAAACGTTTCTATATGGAAGCGGCGGAAAATTTCATAACAGGCGTAGGAGCTGGGTTTACCTAGCTCCTACATTTTTTAGCGCAGATTCAAAATCCGGGGGATAGGGTGCAGTGAACGTCAGCTGTTCGTTTGTCTGTGGATGCGTGAATGTTAAAGAGATACGCGTGCAGGGCGGGACGCGCAATGAGATTTGTTTCCGGCGCACTATAAAGAATGTCGCCTAACAAGCGGATGACCCAACGCATACGCATGGACTCGGATTTGATGTGTGCGTCCCGTCATCAATTCCGCTTCAAGCAGGACGTGATCCGGATACCGCTTAATAATTTTGAATCTCGTCTCGGACGGTTTTCCATTTTTATCGTCCACCATTGTACGATGCTTGTGTCCCAACGTTGACTCGCAATGGATGTTTGGCAATCTTCTCATTCCAGTTCGGATTGCCCTCCGCAATGGCACGATAAATCTTTTTGGCTTCATGCTTTCAAATTGCATATTGAGCATTGCGGTGCGCTTCAGCCGTCCGTGCAAAAACCATCACGCCGGACGTAGTTTTATCGAGACGATGGACAATCAATATTTTCCCAAATTGTTCTTCAAGCATTTTGACCAAATACGGCGAATCTTTTTCCCAGCCATCAGGAAGAACGGGGAGTCCAGCGGGTTTGTCAAGGACAATGATTGCTTCGTCAGAATAAAGAATGTTCATAAATCAATTTTACTGTATATGGCACCTAACTCTTGACATTAACGTTAACGTCATGGTTTATAGTTGCGGCATGTTCACTGTCAAGCAACTTTCCAAACTGGCGGGCGTCACACCACGGACATTGCACCATTATGATGCCATTGGACTCCTCAAGCCGTCCTGTAGGGGCGAGAATGGCTATCGCTACTACGGGGAGGAGTCATTGTTGCTGTTGCAGCAAATCCTGTTTTACCGCGAATTGGACATGCCGCTCGAAGACATCAAGAAGATTGTGGGACGCCGCGACTTCGATGTGTTGGACGCACTGGAAAGCCACAAGAATGCGTTGAAGAAGCGCATCGAACGCCTCAACGTTTTGCTCTCAACCATGGACAATACGCTCAATCATTTGAAAGGAAAAAAAACTGATGAGCCAAAAAGGGCTCTTTGAAGGTTTTAGTGAAGAAGAGCAAGAACAGCTGACGGAAGAAGCGGCGCAGAAGTGGGATGCAGAAGCCGTCCGTGCTTCGAACAAGAAATGGAAATCCTACTCAGATGCCAAGAAGAAAAAGATTCTTGCAGAAGGAAATACCCTCTATAACGATCTTGCCGCCGTGGTGTCAAAAGGCGTGGCAAGCAAGGATGTACAAGCCATTATTATGCGCTGGCATAAGCATATGCAATATTTCTGGTCGCCGAATGATGAGCAATTGGTTGGTTTGACCGATTTATATAATGATGATCCGCGCTTCAAAGCCAAATATGAAAAAGTTCATCCTGGGTTGGCTGAGTTTATGCGTGAAGCCGTGAAAGTGTATGTGAAGAATCGCAAAAAATAAAAAAGACTTCAGAAATTCAGCCTCACGCTGAAGGAGCGTTTTTACGACCGAAGAATTTTTTGCTTGGCAAACCTGAGATCTTTCGCTACGCTCAGGGTGACATCTTGGAGATAATTTAACTGCTTGCTCCACTATAACGTTTTATTCCGAGTTTCCATACCTGCGATGCAACAAGTAAAGTGACTATGCTTACTGACAAAAATATAAACACTTGTTGCAGATTCAATTCTCCGCGCAAGGCTTGGACCGGAATCGTCGTCGCCAGGCCGATTGGGATAATGAACGTGACGATGATTCTAGCCACCACGGATATACTGTGATCGGGTAACGTCCCGTATCTGTCAGCGCTTGCAGTATCGTTACGTTGTTGTCGAACTTGGTGAACCAAAAGGTGAAGGCGATCAGTACGATCCAGAGGCTGTAAAGAACGAGCGATCCCGAAATGATCAACAGTAGGAAGGTCGTCGAGGTTGAACGGGGTAACAATATCTCCAGCCATTCGGACGCCAATTACAATCAATATTATCGCAACAATCAAATCAACAATGCGCCAAATCGAAATGCGTGAGAAAGTGACTAGGAATAGATTATTTACCGGTTGAAGCAACATATAATCGAGCGAGCCATCGTGCATTGCGGCGTTGAAAAAATCTGTGTTGGGCCAGATCAACGCCGACATAAATGTATTGACCATCAGGAGCACGCCCATCAATGCGATCAAATCGCCCTTGCTCCATCCGCCCAGCGATTGAGTGTTTCCAAAGATGATTTGCAAGCTTAGCAGTTCCCAGCCCAACCACATCAGGTCGAGTAGAAACTCGATCACTGCCTCCGAGCGATACGCCAATGACATTTGAACATTGACTTTGATGAAAGTCCGTATTAAGCGCAAGGTGTCCATGTTATGCCCCGACTGCCGTATATTGTTTAGCCCACCGCGCCACGCAATGCGGAACAATATGTACACAATAATTAACCATAAGATATCCATACTGTAACCGAGCAAGATATCGTGTGTGGAAAGATTTCCTAAAATCAATTGGGTTGGAAAATATTTGAATAATTGGAAAGGCAAATAAATTGCCATCGTCTGAATAATTTTTGGCATTAACTGTAAGGGAACAAACTGACCGGAGAATAACGCCACTGGGATTCCGTACAAACGGTATAAGGCCCAAACGCGTGTCGTCCAGAATGCAACGCAGACAATGGCTGAACTGAGCAGGAAGTTGATCGCGAAATCCGAAGATCAGTGAAGGAATTGCCAGCAAAACATTGGTTAAGGTAACGGAGGCAAATGTCGGCTGGAAAAGAAGCGAAAGCAATAACCAGACGGGAATCAGCACAAAAGTGGTCATCACCTTGAATGCGAGGTTGTTCATTAACGTGCGTGTCAGGAGTGGATGAACCGGCAGAATGATTTCGCTTGAGAGCGAGCCGTCCTGAATTTTGTATGCAAAATTATAGACGACGGTTTCACCGGTGACTTGATCCACGAGCAGCATAATCATGTAGTAAACGATGAAGTCGTTAGCGGTGAGTCCGCCGACGCTGCCTTGCGCGTTTGCGATGGAAGTCCAGACCGCGATATAAACAATCGGTGTGATGAGGCCATAAAGAATGTACATGAAGAGATTGGCGCGATACTGCCATTGTTCTGCCCAGTTGACCTGCCCCATGCGTTGATAGATGCGAAGCATGCTTATCCTTCAAAGGCTTGCTCGATCACATCTTCGATGGGCGGATCGGCAATCGTGATATCGTGAATGGGAAGTTCGGCTAACATGTGCTCAGCGACTCTCGTCACATCTTTGGCGTCAACCTGAATATAACTTTTCTCCCGATCTTCCTCGTTCTCAACCGGCTTCCCGTATTTATTTAGATCATGCACCGCAGTGTCTCGCAGAATCACTCCGATTAATTTGAATGGCGCAATCTTGTGCGAGAGATCAGAGAGACCACCATCGTATTTGAGTTTGCCAAGATGGATGATAATAACGCGTTCGCACAAAGCGGTGACATCTGCCATATAATGGCTGGTCAATAAAATCGTCGCGCCGGTTCGACGGTTATATTCCCGCAAAAAGTCGCGGATGCTCGACTGGGCGGTGATGTCGAGTCCGATGGTGGGTTCATCGAGGAACAAAACTTTGGGACTATGAATCAAGCCGACCGCCAGTTCGCATCTCATGCGTTCGCCCAGCGAAAGATTGCGTACCGGTTTTTTCATCAGCGGACTTAACTCGAGCAACTCGTCAAGTTCTTTGAACGTGCGCTGATATACATCGTCGGGGATTCGATAAATGGCTTGATCGAGCAAGAACGAATCGGCAGCAGGAATATCCCACGAGAGACGGTTTCGTTGTCCCATGACAAGCGTCATAGCGCGCAGATAATCGGGCTTGAGTTCCCATGGCGTGAAACCTAGAACTTGCGCTTTGCCTGATGTTGGATTCAATAATCCGGATAACATTTTCAAAGTGGTCGTTTTCCCCGCGCCGTTCGGACCGAGAAAGCCGACGATTTCTCCGGGCTGAATCCGAAAGCTGACACCTTGCACCGCGTTTACATCCGTGTATTCTCTTTTGAAAAAGCCGCGTACCGCTGCGCCGAATCCGCCTTCGCGCTCAGAGACTTGATAAGTTTTGGTCAATTGCTCAACGATGATGGAATCTGAAGTCATAAAGTTCTCGATCCTCGAAGAGCGATTGTATCATGGCGAAAAATGAGCCGGGCTAGAGTTCGCTATGATGTTATGTGACTGTTGACCTTTGCTTTGGAAAGTTCTCGTATCTTTTTTCTGCCACCACACGGTGGATGCGATTAAACCCTTCCCATACTTCATGAAAAGTCGTGTAAAGCGGAGCAAAGCCGAGGCGGATATTATCCGGTTCCCGGAAATCGGGGATGAGGTTCATCTCTTCAATCAGAGCGCGGCTAATGCGGTAACCTTCTTCGTGCCGGACGCTAATATGCGAGCCGCGTCTGGCGGAGTCATGCGGGGAGCCGAGTGAAAAGCCAAGCGGGACCAGCAATTGATCGGTCAAGTAAGAAGCGTACTCAGTCAATAAGACGGATTTTGTGCGGATGGCTTCCACGCCTGCTTCGAGAAGCGGGTCAAGCGCAGCTTCCATTGTAAGCAGAGAAAGCATAGGCTGAGTCCCGGCGAGAAAACGATTCACTCCCGGAGCAGGAGAATAATCGAGGCCGAAGGCGAACGGTTGGTTTTGTCCCCACCAACCCCAAATCGGCGAAGAGACTCTATCCTGCAGTGATTTGTTCACGTAAAGAAAGGCAGGCGCGCCTGGCCCGCCGTTGAGATATTTATAGGTGCAACCGATAGCGAAATCCACTTTGCATTGATCGAGGGCGATGGGGACTACGCCTGCCGAATGACTTAAGTCCCACAACACCAGCGCGCCTTTGCGATGTGCGAGTTCGGTCACCGCGGCCATGTCGTAAAGATAGCCGCTTTTGAAAACGACATGTGCGAGCGTGACCAGCGCTGTATCATTGTTGATCGCTCTTTCGAGCGCGGCGAGATCGGGCGTGATGTCCCCGTCCTTTGAGCCGATGCGAACGATTTTATGTTTGTCCCCGAGCAGTTGGACACATCCCTGCAGGATATACAAATCCGAGGGGAAGTTGAGCGTATCGGTAACGATGCACTTCCTTTCGGGAAGAAGTGCCAGCGCGGCCATCGTTAGTTTGAACAGGTTGATTGAAGTGGTGTCACCAACGATTACCTGTCCTGCCGCAGCTCCGATTAATTCTGCGATCTTTTCACCCACACGGGTAGGTGATTCCCACCAGCCTTTATTCCAGCCGCGGATTAATTCCTTTCCCCACTCCTCTTCGATGATTTGTCTTGCGCGTTCGACCGAGGCTTTAGTCAAACGTCCAAGTGAATTGCCATCGAAGTAGACTAAATCGGGATCAGAGATGACGAAGTCGTTTCGATAGGATGCAAGCTTATCCTGTTCATCGAGTCGCACAGCATAGTCTTTGGATGTTTGAAAGTCACTGTCCACAGGCGCTCATTTCTTTTCGGGTATTTTCGAAATCGCATATTCTGCCAGCGCGGTAATCGTCAACGACGGATTGACGCCGGGATTGGCTGGCACGATCGCGCCGTCAATGATGTACATCCCCGGATAATTGTGCACTTCAAAGTTTTCGTCCACCACACCTTCGCTTGAATCTTTTCCAATCGGCGCGCCGCCGAGGATGTGCGCGGTGGTCGGCAGGCCCAAAAGATTTTCACCGACTGAACCCAAAGCAATTCCATTCGTTCGTTTTGCAAATTCACGCGTCAACTCGTGTGAGCCTTTCACCTGCGCGTGGATTTCATAACCAGGCTCTGCCTCGGCCACCATGCCGTGCCGAAACAGCGTAAACAAACTACGTCCCATGCGGAAACGCATCCGATTATCGGCATGTTGCATCACCAGCAAAATCGTCACGTTGTGCGCCCAGCCCGGCAAAACCAATGCCTTCAAGAAATCAATCGGATGAGTCACTGCCCAGCCCAAAAATCTCAATAATCGAATCGGCACGCTCACGTCTGTATCGATCAGCGGCGCAGCAAGAAAACGCATCAGCGATGAACCATCAGGATAGCGCACCGGCTCGACGCGCGTGATCTCATCGTGGTTGTAAATCGAGGAGATTGCAACGCCGTCCGAATAATTGATGTCCGATTTTCGTGCGACCGATCCCAACAACGCTTCGGAATTCGTCCGCACCATATCACCGAGGCGTGGCGAAAGATTTGGTAACGATTTTTTGACATCGCGTAAATTCAACAATAGCTTGATCGTGCCCATCACGCCCGCAGACAGGATCACGCCTCTGGCCTGGACCCTTTGCCGGTGTCCGTTTAAGAAGCGTGTACTAGATTGAATTCAATCGTCATAACCACCCGTTCTCAGCGAGCGGTTTGATGTCAATGACTTCCGCTTCCGAAATAATTTCCGCGCCATTCTTTTCCGCGAAATACAAATAATTTTTCGGCAAGCGTATTTTTCGCGTTGTATCGGCATCCGACCATGCACCCGCCGCACTGACGGCATCCCGCGCGCACTGGGCCTTCGCCGCCGAAGTATGGATCGGGCACGCTTTGATTCGGATCGCCGAAATATGCGCCGACCTCCGTGGCGCGGAAGGTTTGGCTCATTCCGACGCTCCTCAGCTAATTGCTTGAGAACATCATCGGCCTTCCATAGTTTTGGATTGCGTGCCGCGCCGAGCATTTTCTTGGCAGTTTCGTAATGCGGCGTTGAGAATTTGTCCCCATGCATTCGGTTGATTCCATGCGGGCGTTGCAAAGGTTTCATCGGTGGGAACTTCGAGCACGTTGGCGTAACCGAGGCTTCCGCCGCCGACGCCCGCGCCGTGCAAAACCATCGCGCCTTTGAGAATGCTGATTTGCAAAATGCCATGTGCGCGAATAGCTGGCATCCAAAGATACTTCCAGTATTGCCAGTTGGTCTTGGCGAAGTCGTCATCGTTGAATCGTTTGCCTTTTTCAAGGACGAGGACAGAATATCTTTTTTCCGTCAGTCTCATTGCTGAGACACTTCCCCCAAAGCCGGAACCAATAATAACGTAATCGTAGACTTGATTCATGTCTTTGCCCTCCGCGGCGCATTGACTGATTATAACAATAGCCGCCAGCATTCGCTGACGGCTAATAACGTTTGTTATCACTGTCACATTGCTATTGAGCATCCACCTCATTGCTGTGAAACGTAATGGAATGGCTCGAATGTCCGGGCAGGTTGATCGCTCCGGTGAATTCCTGTCCACCCACTGAGGCCACATAGTAGTAATAACCAGCGGGCATGGTGACATTGAACGTCCCCCACACCGGGTATTCGCGGATAATACTGGTACCGTCTCTCGCCGTACCTTGAAGAGAGACATAAACATGGCCATTGGCCTTATTGGATAATTCTAGGTTCGCCATTGGAGATCCCGGCGACACCTTTCCATAGGAAAGCGGGGTCGAAATCTCGGTAGGAGTTGGCGCATATCCGTACCACGACGGAGGCGGATAAGGTCCATACTGCCGTGAACCATATTGAGGTCCGTACTGTGATGGGTCGTATTGAGGTCCGTACTGTGATGGGTCGTATTGAGGCCCGTACTGTGATGGGTCGTATTGAGGCCCATACTGCCATGAGTTATATTGAGGTCCGTACCAGGGAGGTGTAGGCACAGGTGTGGACCAGGCAGATGAGGGGATATTGAGTACCTCTCCCGGATATAAAAGATTTACATCGCCGATATTTGGATTGGCGCTCCATAAATCGTTCAGACTGACCCCGAAACGGTTTGCAATATTACCGAAAGTATCCCCAAACTGCACAACATACGTTGTACTGTTCGAACTGTTCTGAGCACAATTGCCTTGATCGCAGTTGTAGTAACTCTGAGCACAGTTGCCTTGACTGCAGTTATAGTAGCTCTGAGCACAGTTACTTTGGCCGCAGTTGGAATAGCTCGGAGCGCAGTTGCCCGGGTTGCAGTTGTAATAGCCCTGAACACAATTGCCCTGAGCGCAGGCGGTATTGCTCGGTGCGCAATTCGGGCAGTTGCTGCTGGGAATCGTCAGGACTTGGCCGGCAAACAGATTTTCGCTGATTCCGGGATTAGCCGCGTAAATGGCAGAAGTTGTGGTGCCGCATGTTGCAGCGAGCGTGTCAATCGTCTCGTCCTGTTCGACGGCATACGTGCCGCCGCAGGCGCCGTCTGCCTTGGCTCTGATCGGAATAGCAAAGCACGCCAGTAGGAGCAATATCAGAACGAAGGTTCGGGAAAAAGTCTTATGTGACATGGTTCTTCTCCTTATAAGTAAATGACGGAAAACACCTTCCAAGATAATGATAAGACCAAATAACCCGAAATACAACCATAGGAAGCGGGTAATTCTTCCCAAAAGTGAATGTTATCCTGCAATTAATACCGATAAAATCCTCGCCCTGCCTTTTTTCCCAAATATCCAGCATCTACCATTTTGCGCAGCAACGGCGCGGGACGGTATTTATCATCTCCAAGATCATGCTGTAAAACTTCCATTACGAATAGGACCACGTCCAAGCCGATCAGATCTGCCGTGGCGAGCGGGCCTATCGGATGATTCATGCCAAGCTTCATCACTGCGTCGATGGCTTCCGGCGTGCCGACGTTTTCCTGCAATGCAAAAACCGCCTCGTTAATCATGGGGCACAAAATGCGATTTGATATGAAGCCGGGCGAATCATTGGCTTCGACCGGTTCCTTGCCCATGACTTTGCAAAGTTCGAGCGTGATCCCGAGCGTCTCTTCGCTGGTAGCGAGTCCTTTGATGACCTCCACTAGTTTCATCAGCGGCACGGGGTTCATAAAATGCATGCCGATCACTTTATTGGCTCGCTGGGTCTGCGCCGCAATCTTGGTTATCGAAATGGATGATGTATTTGAGGCAAGAATTACATCTGCCCGCGCCGTGGCATCCATGTCTTTGAAAATCTTGAATTTGAGTCCCGGATTTTCCGTCGCGGCCTCGACCACGAAGTCGGCATCTTTTATTGTGTCCATGTTACCGACGAATCGGATCGCATCTGCATGCGACTTTTGTTCTTTGGTGAGTGCACCTTTCTCAACCAATTTGGAGGTGGATTTATCAATGATGGTTTTGGCATTTTCCAATGCAGCGGGTATCACATCCATGCACGTGACTTCATATCCGCTCGTCGCAGCCACTTGTGCAATGCCGTTGCCCATCGTCCCCGCACCGACAACGAAGATATGTTTGATGTCCATGACTTCTCCTCGTAACAAATGTCATTACTAGTCTTCGAGAAGCAATCTCAAGTACTCATTAAACATGAGATTGCCACGGGCACAAAACGCTGCCAATGACAGGTTAGTTCTGTTTCTTCACCGCCTCAACCGTTTTCTTGATTTGTTCAATGTGATCGGGAATGTGGCGCGCATAAATATTGAGCCACCTCTCGAAAGTATATGGTTCCGAATATTCAGGATGTATGACCGAATGCGCAAAGACTTCATCGGGCAAAGCCTTGAGCAGGTGATAAGTGGTTTGACGCGCCAGCTTGATGATTTGCAGTGCGTCGTCCACGCTTTGTTCTTTATACCTGAGAGCATCGGCCCATTTGGCTTCTTCGTAACCCATCAGTGTGCTACCCGGCTCGACGATCAATTTACGGACTCGCAGCGCAGACATTGACTCGCTGTCTGCCATGTGGACGACAATCTCGTGGATACTCCACTCATTTGGTTCTGGCCGTACGTCCCATGCTTCTTTTGGGACGCCAGCTAGCGCAGCCGTCAACAAATTGAATCCGTTCCCATATTGTTCGATCTTTTCATTGCGTTCTTTTATATTCATGGTTGTTTCCTTAGTGTGTTTGGATATTGACCGGTTTGAACGTTCAACATTCTAATTTTCCATTTCAATTGCCATTGCCACCGCCTCGCCGCCGCCGAGGCACAGCGATGCAATGCCTCGCTTCACGCGGCGACCTTTCAGGGCGTAAATCAACGTAGTTAATACGCGTGCTCCGCTTGCGCCGAGCGGATGACCGAGTGCAATTGCGCCGCCATTGACATTGACTTTATTCCAATCCCAGCCTTGATCGGCGAGGGCAAAACCATCGGCAAGCACCTGCGCCGCAAATGCTTCATTGAGTTCGATTAAATCAACTTCATTCAACGTCCACCTGATTTTCTTTAACGATTCAGGAATCGCGTGTGCAGGTGCGGCGAATAAATATTTTGGTTCCACAGCGGCCTGTGCAGAACCGATAATCCTGGCGATTGGTTTGAGTTGATGTTTCTCTGCGTATGCATGAGATGCAATCACAACTGCCGCCGCTCCGTCGTTCATGCCAGATGCATTGCCTGCAGTCACTTTCCCATCGGCTTTGAATGAAGGTTTTAGTTTTGTCAGCGACTCAAGCGATGTCTCTTTGCGCGGACCTTCATCGTGATCTATGATGATGGTTTCACCTTTATGTCCCGCGATTTCAATGGGAACGATCTCATCTTTAAACTTTCCCGTTTCAATTGCGTGAACCGCCTTCTGATGACTGCCTAGCGCAAACTCATCCATCGCTTCGCGCGTGACTTCATACTCGTCCGCGATAAATTCCGCGGCGTAGCCCATGCCCCAATTTTCGAATGGATCCCACAAAGCATCACTTAGTAATGCGTCGGTTAGTGCCTGATGGCCGAATCTCAATTCGCCTGCTCTTCCATTGACCAGATACGGGGCGCGGCTCATCAATTCCATACCACCTGCGACGAATAATTCCGCGTCGCCTGCACGGATGGCTTGCGCCGCGCTCATTGCAGCTTTCAATCCCGAGCCGCAGACTTTGTTTATCGTGGTCGCCCCAACCGTGGCGGGAAGGCCCGCATAAATCGCTGCTTGACGCGCCGGAGCTTGTCCGACTCCAGCCTGCACCACGTTGCCCATTAAAACTTCTTCGATATCTTCGGGATTAATCCCTCGCGTTCCACGGCAGCTTGGACGACGACCGCGCCAAGTTTTGTAGCCGGCAATCCGCTTAACGCTCCCTGAAATTTCCCAATCGGTGTACGGACCGCGGAAAGAATCACGGCCTCTGTTTCTTTGTTCATGGCTTCTCCTTGGCGGACCTCTTTAGGTAATTATAAATCTGATGTAGGTAATTGATTCGTTGATTTTGCACCTCTTTTATTCCAAATGCTTCATAGCCTCTCGCCTGCTTAACGGATGAAGCAGCGTAGCCCCCACGAACTTCTTCACAGCATTTGGATTCACCCGGGCATATTGTCTCGGTGACCAGCCGATGGCTTTGTTGATGAAGAATTCCTTTAAGTTGAGATTTTCCAGAATGATCTCGCACAGTAAATCAAAATTGGTTTCCTTTTTATAATTTAATTGAAACAAGATGGATGTTCGTCTCAACCAGAAATTATCCGAAACGCGCCATTTGGAAAGATATTTCTCGCGGTACATAAGGGAAGCGGCAGAAGTGGATTCCAACAATATCACCTGCGATGTTGTCCACCGTGTCCCACCATGATCTATTGACAATCATATATTCAATCGTTTTGATGAACTTCGGCGGAAGTTGATTCTCTAATCGTTCTACAAGGCCAACAGCCAGGTATTGAAACTCGCGTTGAGGCAAATTCCATAGGATATGGACAATCGAATCTAGATCAGATACTGGGGGCAACCCAGATTGGTCAATGAAATCTTTGAATATTACTTTGAATTGCGGCGATTTGATTCCCCAAATATTCAAACTGATCGCGCATATATTTTTTCATTGGTCCGGCTTGATCAGGATTGGCATTCTCTTGAAATAGAGTAATTAAAGGGACGAGATAGGGTTGCATAGCACCTCCATCCGATTCTTGAAATCTAACGGGCCTCGCCCTGTGGTGGAATGTATCGCGCAAGATAAAGTCCGCTCTGCTGTTCATTGAAGTAAGTAAAAGGCGTGACAATGCTCACCCCTATCTGACCAGGCTGGAGGGCAGCGGGCGAACCGTCAGCATCGACGAATTTGAGCGGGCGTTCGAATCCTGTTTCCTTTTCATAACAACCTGCAAGTATGCTGCATTTGATTTTATATATCAGCCCAGCTCGGAAGAGAAAAGCATCGCCAGTATTGCCCGGATCAAGATGAATATCGAGATTGGTGGGCTCGTCAACATCTGTATCGGCCATGACGACGATCACGTTCTCAAAATGGAGCTGCCGTCGGTTGAGGCGATCTACATTCAGATGCAGAACGCCCGCGTTGTTTGGATCTGAAGTATCCGTCGACCTTAGCCACGATTGATACCATGGATCATATCTCGAGCCCATTGATCGAGATTTGCAAAGAGCATATTGAGCTGCGAAGCAGGCCTGCCTCCAGCTGGCGGCTGGTTAGTGTAAAGATTGCTTGTATAGTTGAACTTAAAATTGGATTTCTTTTGATTCTCCAAGGTAATCTCTTTAAATCTTTGAAGATCAAACGTGTTCCTGCCGCCTTCAACATTATGGACAACACACATAGTATATGGAAATCTGTGCTCGCACTTCCGGCGATGCAATGCGTAGACAAGGCTGCTGTCTGTAAAGAAATGGGCGACATAAGAATAAAGCAAACGGCCAGGACGTACAGGTGCAAAGTAAGCTTCCAGTGATGGGACAAGTGTGCCTGTGGGTGTCGCCGCGTTTGGCGAAACGATTAATCCTGCGTCCTATGAAAGACCATCGCTTATCATTGCGGGACTCCGAAGGGGTCGTGGCAATCCCGCAATGGGATAATACCTCAACTACCTTATAAACAGGAGATTGCCATGCTTGCGGTTGCTTGCAATGGCAAATATGTTTTCATTAAGATCTAAAGCCATCTCGGATGCGCCGCCAGCTTTCATCCAACGTTTCAGGCAAGACGCGCGTCTCTGCCAACGTCGACATGAAATTGGTATCACCGATCCAGCGTGGAACAATGTGGATATGAACATGTTCCTTCACACCAGCACCGGCCGCCTCGCCAATATTCGCGCCAATGTTAAAGGATTTTGTACCGTAAATTTTATGTAGAACGCTGGTTGCCTGGGAAGTTAATTCCATCATTTCAGCGCGCGTAACAGAATCCAATTCTTCCAGATTCGGCTTGTGGGCATATGGCACGACCATAACGTGACCGCTTGTATAAGGATATAAATTGAGAATCACAAAGGCCAATTTGCCGCGCTGGATGATCAAATTTTCGGGACTGTCTTCTTTGGCTTGTGCCTTGCAAAAGACACAGCCTTCTTCCTTGTTTGCATTATCAATGTATGTCATACGCCACGGGGACCATATATGATTCATCGCAGGATGTTGTGATTGTAGCAGAAAAATTAAAAGTGCGGCGACCTCTCACTTTATGGTATCCTCGACGGGATGCAGGCTTCGCTCTTTGCCTCGGTTCAGTGGACGGTCTCTGCGCTCACCAAGTATCTTCGCGATTTACTTGAAGGAGATGTGACTCTTCAAGACATATTGGTGCAGGGAGAAATCTCAAATCTTTCGCGTCCCGCTTCCGGCCATATCTATTTCACATTGAAAGATGCAGGCGCGTCGCTTCGCTGTGTGGTGTGGCGAACCGACGCGGCGCGGCTGAAACTTCCGCTTCAAGATGGAATGGCAATTGAGACGCATGGCAGGATTGGCGTCTATGAAGTCGGCGGGCAATATCAACTTTATGCGGATCAAATCCGGCCGCTAGGCGAGGGCGCGTTATATCAAGAGTTTCTGCGACTGAAAGCGATTCTCGAAGCCGAAGGTCTTTTTGGTAGCGAACGCAAACGAGATATTCCACCTTTTCCAGAACGCATAGGCATTGTGACCTCATCAACGGGCGCGGCACTACGCGACATGCTGACCGCCATCCGCAGACGTTTGCCGTTGGTGGAAGTAATTCTTACGCCGTCGCCGGTTCAAGGCGAGGACGCACCGCCGAAATTGGTTGAGGCCATTAGAGCATTGAATCAACTCAAGCCCTTGCCCGACGTAATTCTTCTGGCACGCGGCGGTGGCTCAATAGAAGACCTATGGGCTTTCAATGATGAACGCGTCGTGCATGCCGTGGTTTCTTCTGAAGTTCCGATCATTTGTGGCGTGGGACACGAAACCGATTTCACGTTGTGTGATTTCGCCGCCGATTTGCGCGCGCCAACTCCAACTGCCGCGGCGGAGTTGGCAACACAAACTACAATGAATGAACTCGGAGAAAATTTAAAAACTTTCGAATTGCAACTCACAACTTCGATGCATGATATTTTTGAAGAGCGAGGCAACGCGCTTGCTTCTTTGCGCGATGGACTAAGATTTTTCTCTCCATCTCGCCATATTCGATCGGAAAGACAACGGATCGATGATGTTGCTCATCGTTTTGGTATCGCACAGGCTCACCGTCTCGCGCTCGAAGGGAATCAAATGGACGGCTTTCGCAAACGCCTCGAGACGCTGAATCCGCTTCAAGTCTTGGAAAGAGGCTATGCGGTCGTCACGCGTCAAGTCGATAGAAAAGTGATCAGTAAAACAAAACAAGTTGAAATCAAAAGACGAAATTCATGTCCGCATTTCGGACGGTAGTTTCGACGCGACAGTCAAATGAGGTGTCCTTATGCCAAAATCGTCTGCACCTAAATCGGTGGAAAGTTTGAGTTACGAACAAGCTTTTGCAGAATTGGAAAGCATCGTCGCCGCGCTGAGAAAAAGAACAGCGTCCTCTGGACGAGTCGATGGCGTTATATGAACGCGGGCAGGCGCTGGTCAAGCTTTGCACGAAAATTTTGGATAAAGCTGAATTGAAAGTGAGACAGTTATCGGGCGATATATTGACCGATTTCGAAGAGGCGGAATGAATCTCATCGGCATCTTTCATAATGATGTGTTGCTCAGCGCGTTGGTCGCTTGGATTACCGCGCAGGCATTGAAAGCTCCAATGGAATATTTGCGTTCGCACCGCTGGCAGTGGGCGATGATGCTTGCGGCGGGTGGTATGCCGAGTTCGCATTCGGCGTTGATCATCGGCGCTACACAGGCGATTGGTTTGCATCAAGGGTTTGATAGTCCGCTCTTTGCATTGGGCGTAGTGATTTCCATGATTGTTATGTACGACTCAGCGGGCGTGCGCCGTCAGGCCGGCAAACATGCTGAGCGGATCAATATCTTATTTGATGAACTGATGCGCGGTCAAATGCCCGATGAAAAAGAATTGCGCGAAGTGCTCGGTCACACACCGCTGGAGGTGGCGGGCGGAGTATTGTGGGGGATTGTCGTTGCGACTTTGATGTGGTCGCTTGGAAAATGATCGTTTCATCGTATTCCTAAAGCGAATTTCGTTTAGCTATTTTTTATTAGCCTACGCTGAATCGCATCAGTCAATTCTTTCAATTCAGGTACGCGTAAGATAAACATCATCAGCGCATAAATGATTCCGCCGGCGATGATTCCAATCGGTGCAACGATCCAGACTGAATATCCGGATGCGAAATGCAGCCAGGCCCATAAAGCTAAACTCATTACAAGAGTCGCGAGTATGGATTGCAAAAGTCCGCCCCCGATATTTAGATCATCCAACCCTTTTAGCTGGCGGCGCATCAAGACAAAGAGCACGCTCATTTCCAAAGCAGTGGCAAGCGAATTGGCTAGGGCTAGGCCGCCATGCGGCATCCAACCGAAGCTTGTAAATAGCCCCGAGAACGCGAAACTGAAAACGATATTGAGAACTCATCGCAATCGTCCCGACGATGACCGGCGTGCGCGTATCGTGTAAAGCGTAAAATGCCCACGAAAAATCTCGACAACCGAATGTCCGACCAAACCGGCGGTGTACCAAAGTAAAGCCCAGGCCACCATGTCGGTGGAATGCGCATCAAATTCTCCGCGCTGAAATAATAAAGCGATGAGTGGATAACGCAGGAGAATGATTCCCAAAGTGGCGGGAAAGGAAAGGAGAAGCACGCCGCGCAAAGTCGAAGCGAGCGAATGGCGCATCTCGCCCAATTCACCGCGCGCCACTTGAGCGGAAAAAGTTGGAAGCGCAGCAATGGCTATCGCCTGAGCAATTGCGACTTCCGGCATGGTCATAATTTGAAACGCATATGTTAGTGACGAGACCGAACCTTCCGGTTGTCCTGAAGCGATGATCGTGTTGACCAGAAAGTTGATTTGCACAACAGCCACGCCGAGTAAGCGCGGACCCATCAGTAATAAAACTTCACGGACGGCGGCATCATCCAGGCCAAGTGAGAAATTAAATCTCCACTCCGGCAAACGCAGAAGTTGCGGAAGTTGAATTCCGACGTGAAGAAATGCGCCCAGCACGGCACCCCAAGCTAAACCGTAAATTCCCATCGAAGGAACGAAGAAAATCAAACCAAAAATGTATCCGACCCACAGCATGGTCGAAGCGAGAGCGGGCAATAAGAATTTTTGATGCGCGTTAAGTGCACCCATCACAATTCCACTCACGCCGAAAACCGTTGGCGCGATCAACAGAGTTCTCAGAAGTGAAGCGGCAAGTTGTTGTTTGGCTGGGTTGAAATCCGGCACGAGGATGTGCTGGATCACTTGAACTGAAAAAATCGCAGATAGAATGCTGATGGCTGTCAGCACTAGGATGACCAAGTTGATAACAGCCGATGCCAGCTTCCATGCCGAAGCACGATCTTCTTTTTCAAGAAAGCCGGTGAAAACTGGGATGAATGAAGATGCCAACGCGCCGCCGGCAATCAGATTGAAAATCAAATCCGGATAGCGTGAAGCCGCGACGAATGCATCGTACGAATCTCCAGTACCGAACGCGTGCGAGATCAAAATTGCCTCACCAAACCGACGACGTTGCTCAATATAAATGCGAACATCACCGTCCCGGCAGCGCGGGCAATCTGGCGATTGGCAGAATTATTTGTTAGGGTCTCATCCATGGGATGTAAGGATTATATCATTTGAAATCACTGGGATTTTCCCCATAATAATCCTGGATGGTTCCAATGAAGCGTTTCACATTTTTTTACGATTTGTCTTCTAATGCTTGCCTGCCAATTTGGATCGGACGTTGCATCAACTTCACTGCCTCTCACCGCTGTCTGGTGAGACTCGTACGCCGAGCGCATTGGCCGATATTCTTACGCAAATCGGATACGGGTCAGCAGCCCGTGGTTTGAATTGCATTTTATGGACCCGACCAACCCTGCCAAAAAACAAGAGCCCGGCGGTCCTTAAAGACCGCCGGTCTCTTCACTGGTTCTGCGCGCATTTGCCGCTTGGGGAATTGTTCATTCTCTGCTGGCATTGTTTGCGTTGAAAGACTTTTTTCGTAAAACACTGGGCGATGCTTTTATGCGCGTCTATCGCATTGGTTATAATATTTTTTCCGTGGTCAGCCTTTCGTCAATTCTCTGGTTGATATGGATTCTGCCTAACGGCATTGTATATCTCATTACCGCTCCGTGGAAGTATTTCATGCCGGCAGGGCAGGGGGTAGCTGCATTCCTTCTTCTTTACGGTGTGTTGCAGACGGATACATTGTCATTCGTTGGATTGCGCCAATTGGTCGAACCGGATGGCAAATCAGGTACGCTCGTCACGAGCGGACTATATCGCTTCGTGCGGCATCCGCTTTATAGTGCGGTCTTGGTTTTTCTCTGGCTTGCGACCACAATGACAGTCAATGAGCTGGTCGTATATATCTGCGCTACGATTTATATTTTCATTGGTGCCTATTTTGAAGAACGCAAACTTCTGCGCGAATATGGGGCGGCCTACGCCGAATACAAGTCCGTCACACCTATGGTTGTCCCGGGTTTACTTTTTCGGCGAATCAAATAACCTTGATGAATGTGAACATCTGATGAATTTGTGTTTGGGAGGTTAATCTGTTTTTCATTATGCTGGGTATAATAAATGCCAATGTCCGCGCTCTCTTATCCTGCTGTACAACGCACACCGTTGCTAGCTCAACTTTTAACTGCTTTGGCTGGCGGCATCATTTTGTTTCTTGGCGCGATCTTTCTTTGGACGCTGGGATATCAACTGATATATGCGGGACGCATCTTTCCGGGTGTATCGGTGGCTGGCATTGACCTTTCGGGAATGTCCCCGCAGGACGCGGCATTGAAATTAAGTCAAACTCTTTCCTATCCGATCAGTGGCAAAGTGTTATTTCGAGATGGATCGAATGTGTGGGTTGCATCGCCAGCGCAACTTGGCATGGTCTTTGATCCATCTTCGAGTGCGGAGTCCGCTTACAAGCTGGGACGAAGCGGAGATGTGTTCGCGGCGCTGGATGGTCAACTCCGCGCGCTGGAATTTGGAGATGAGGTCGCACCCGTGATCGTCTTCGATCAGCGTGTCGCTAATCAATATTTGCAAACGCTCGCGCAGAAGATCAATCAACCGGCGGTGGAAGCCAGCCTGCATGTCAATGGAACGAGGGTGGTGGCGCAGGCGGGACAGGTCGGGCGCACGGTCAACGTGAACGCTACATTGACGTATCTTGGTGCACGGTTGCAAACGTTCACGGATGGCGAAGTTCCGCTCGTGATTCAAGAAACGCAACCCTCTCTCATGGATGTTTCGTCGCAGGCCGATGCCGCGCGTGCTATTTTGAGCCAGCCTCTGCAATTGGTGATTCCGAACGCGGGACCGAATGATCCAGGTCCGTGGGTTTATGATCCGCAAACGGTTGCCAATATGCTCGGAGTAGAGCAGGTGCAAAATGGCAATCAAGCTGGTTTGCAAGTTCTCCTCAATCCTGAGATTGGTCCGTCAAATGTTAGCTAACATTGCCACACAGGCGGACCGTCAAGCGGCGAATGCGCAATTTCATTTCAATCCAACCACGCAACAATTGACGCTCATTACTCCATCGGTCACGGGAAGCACCATCGACATTGATGCCAGTGTCAAAGCGATCAATGATGCGGTGGCGCAGGGCCAGCATACGATTCCGATTGTGATTCAGGAAACTCAACCTGCAGCGGCTGATAACGCGACCGCCCAGCAGTTGGGCATTTCCCAATTGATCGAGCAACAAACTTCCTATTTTTATGGCTCACCCGCCGCGCGGATTCAGAATATTCAAACTGCGGCGGCGCGTTTTGATGGTGTGCTGGTCGCGCCGGGTGAAACGTTCTCAATGGGACAGACTCTTGGCGATGTGAGTTTGAACTCTGGATTTGCTGAGGCCCTGATCATTTACGGCAACCGAACAATCACCGGTGTGGGAGGAGGCGTATGTCAGGTAAGCACGACCTTATTTCGCACTGTGTTAAATGCTGGCTTCCCGGTTGCGGAACGCGTTCCTCATGCCTATCGTGTTCATTATTATGAGGAGACTCCTAGCGGTGTAGATGATCCGAATTTGGCGGGCTTGGATGCGACGGTTTATTTTCCGCTGGTGGATTTCCAATTTACAAACGACTTGCAGTATTGGATCTTGATGGAGACCCATGTAGGTTCGGACTATCTTACCTGGCAATTCTTTTCAACTTCTGATGGCCGTAGTGTGACGATCAACACTACCGGTCCGCAAAATATCGTTCCCGCTCCTGCCGCTTCTTTTGTGGTTAATCCTGATCTAAAACTCAACCAGATGAATCAGACGGATTACGCTGTGGACGGCGCGGACGTGGATGTGACGCGGACCGTAACGAAGAATGGTGCGGTTTATTTTCAGGATGAATACAAAACGCATTATGAGCCGTGGCAGGCGATTTGTGAATATGCACCTGACATTCAAAACCCCGCCGATGTAGCAAAGCATGATGGCCTTTGTCAACCGCCAGCAGTGAGCATGGCCATAGCAATGAAGCGCAGACTGAGTTGGAGAAAAAATGGTCAGCCCAGAACTACTCGAGATTTTGCGTTGTCCCAGTTGTGTGCGTGAGAAAGATGGATTGCTAAAACTTTATAGAGATGCCTGGCTTGTCTGTCAGGATTGCGGACGTAAATATCCCATTGTAGATGATATCCCGGTCATGTTGATTGATGAAGGGGATAAATGGATGAAGATGGCAGAAGCTCAATTACCTGTTCCACCGCCTGCAAAATAATGAGGCTCTGTGTCATCTCTCGTTAATCTGATCGAAGACTTAATAAGCGGAGATGAAGTTCGTGCTGAGAATGCCGCATCTCAACTTGCACAATTGGGTGGCGCGGCGATTCCCGCGCTGGATGGGTTGCTGACATCGTCCATCGTAGATCATCGCTGGTGGGCGATTCGGGCTTTCGCTGAAGTATCAGAGGTAGATGCGGATTGTTTTATTCTGACGCTGAACGATGCTTCATCGGAAGTCCGTCAGGCGGCGGCACTGGCTCTCGTGGCGCATCCGACTGAGAAAGCCGCGCCGGCTCTTGTCCACGCC
The DNA here is from genome assembly GCA_963752775.1 of uncultured Chloroflexia bacterium. GTDB lineage: Bacteria > Chloroflexota > Anaerolineae > Anaerolineales > Villigracilaceae > Fen-1038. Next base: position 80,926 of record CAVVZL010000013.1, on the reverse strand, counting down.
TTGAACGATGATGACGCGTTGGTCCAAACGCTCGCGGCGAATGCTTTATCTGCAATTGGTAAGCCGGTTGTTCCCGTCCTGATTGATGAATTTCCACAGGCATCTGCCTCTGTGAAGATCCATTTGATGCGCGTGCTGGCTGACATCCGCGATCCGCGTGCAATTCCCGTTATGATGAAGGCCATGGATGACGACTCGGCGATTTTGCATCATTGGTGCGAGATTGGCCTCCAACAACTGGGTCTCGATATGGTATATCTTAAGTTGAGTTGATCATGAATCGATTTGCTGACTTTTTCAAAAACCTAAAATTTCCAAAGATGGGTCGTCCCTCCGTACGTCAAATTGTATTTTGGATTGCCGCTCTTGCTTTGGCTGTGGGTTTGTATATCTTTACGACTGATTTCGTCACATGCTGGCAGTTCACGACTTTGGACGGCATTCCACCTGCGAGTTGTAATGTTGAAAGTAATGTTTTGGGCACGCCTGTGCTGAACGCCCAAGGTACGCCGCTCGCCGCAACTCCGACCGCGGATGTTTCAGCGCCTGTTGCGCAGGCGCCAACCTGGGATGGCGGCAGTCGAATCAATATTGTTTTCTTTGGCCTCCGTTCTGGCTGCTGCAAGATCCTAGCCAGCCGGATTGTCCGCTTTGTACGGATACCATTATTTTATTTACCGTAGATCCCGTTTCAAAAACAGCGGGCATGATCTCGATTCCGCGTGACCTGTGGGTAAACATTCCCTACGGCATTGGCTACAGCCGCATCAACACGGCCTGGACATCTGGTGAGGCTACAAAGTATCCTAATGGCGGCGGTCCGGGCCTCGCCATGCAAACGGTTTCGCAACTGATGGGCGTGCCGATTCAATATTATGCCCAGGTGGACTTTGGTACTTTTGTGGCGTTCATCAATACAATCGGTGGTGTTGATGTCCGTACCTATGAGAATTTACGCTTGGATCCAAATGGGTTGGGTGCGGCGGGAGTCGACCCCAAGGACAAATTTATACTCACCTGTTGTGGAATGCGCCATTTAAGCGGTCCACTTGCGCTGGCCTATGCTCGTTGCCGTGATCAAGACCAGTGTGGTGCAAAAGGCGGCGATTTGGATCGCTCCAAGCGTCAGCAACAAATTATTTTAGCCATTCGCGATAAGGTTCTGGATCCAGCCAACTTTCCAACGCTGATTGCTAAAGCCCCATGGTTCTATAATACGTTTGGCGCCGGCCTACATACCAACATGTCTTTGGATGATGCGATCAAACTGGCATATTTAATGAAAGACATTCCTTTCAACCAAATCAAAAATGTTGTATTTGATTATTCGGATATGACGATAGCGAATACTACCCTTGCCGGACAAGCTGCTTCGGTCTTTAAACCGATTCCCGATAAGATCGAGCTAATGAGGGACCAGGTTTTCACAACAGGCGGACCAATCAGTCCGATGGCACAAGGCGATCCCATTGCATTGATGCAGGCGGATAAGGCAGGTGTCGGTGTGTTGAATGGGACCTATGCAACAAATCTGGATCAGCGAACCGCCAATTATTTTTCTTCGCTGGGTCTGAAAATTGCAGGGACTGGGCGCGCAAGCCAGCTCTACAGCCAGACGACAGTTTATATGTGTGCACCGAAACTTTATACATTGCGTTATCTGGTTGCATCGACAAGTGATTACCAGCGGTAATCAAATATCCTTTAATCAGAATGAATGCAAATCCTATCCGGGTGTTGACATCATTGTGGTGCTGGGAAGTGATTGGGTTCCCAAACTTCCCACTGGCTTCTAATGAAAGAAAGTGCCACAATGAAAATTGTGGCACTTTCTTTTAAGGTTGTTGGAATGTGAGATGAAGCCCGCCCGTGTATGTCTGACCGCTGGAATCCGTGCAGCTGGGCGCAGTCAGATTAGGAACGGGTGTTCCCGATTCCGCGATGCGAACCGTATACGTCACATTGGGCTGCATGATGTAATCGGCATAACCGTTTGCAATGTCAGGCTTGAAGCCGGTAAAGACATGCTCCTCGCCGCCATCCCACGTGATGACAATTTCAACGCCGGGCATTTGATGGTGGCGGCTGTCTATCACAGAGATTTGCATTAGACCGTCTGTTAAATTTGGACTGCAAACTTTATCATTGCTCAACAATATAAAAGGCGCGCCTGCAGTCGGTGTAGGCGTATGAGTGGGACGCGGCGTAATCGTATCCAACGGAAGGATTGTGTTCACGATTTCAATGGTGGGGGATTTAGCAGGTGTAGCCTGCGGCGTTTCAGTCCCGGACAACGAAGCGGCTGGCGTGGATGTTGGCGACTCTACGCTGATAATTGATTCCATTGTCGCGGTCGGCGGAATGTGTGCGACGCCCGATTGCACATCGTCAGCCAACATGGCAACTTGTTGCACAACATCAAATGGCTGGCCCGCTGCCAGCATTCGTTGAGCCTGTGCACTCAATACCTGTACGGGATCAGCGTCACCGAGCAATTCAAGGCGGATTTTCGCGCGTGCCAGATCGTGCGTAGAGGCATAAGATGCGGCGATCAACATTCGATATTGATCCTTGAAATCGGCGCGTAAAGTGTTTGGTGTTGTATTGATATAACGCACGGGAGCGATCATCCAGGCGTATAACAAGCCCAAACCAATTCCAACCACCAACACGGGAATCACTTCCCACGGAAATCGTTTCATGGCGTACCGCCTGTTGGTGCGCTGTCTTTCTGCGTGCCTTCTATCGGCGTAGGCGGTGGTTGATAGGCTTGCAGGGCACGCGTCAATTCCTGGAGCAGGGAAATGTCATTGGCGGAGTAGCCGATATTTTGTCCGGTTTGAAGCGCTTGGGATGCGATATCTGCCGGAGAGTCGCTTCCAAAAACAGCCAGTCTGCGAATGGCGAGATCTGTATTCTGATCCGCATGAAAGGCTTCCGCGATCATCAAAACATAATCCGCGCGGTAATCGGCGCGCATGGAGGCGGGTGTGGTGTCTACAAATTGAACGGGATTAATTTTCCACCCATACAATAGGCCGAGGCCGATGCCAATCACAAGAGCGATAACGGAGTAGAGCCAGCGGGGCATGAGATTATTTTGCCACAGGAATCAAAAACCTGATAGGTCGAGATTATCAAGCATTGAGAAAATATCCAGGCAGGAGACCGGCGGCACCCAAAGACACTTTCTTACCGTTGCTATCTTTCGATCCTGGCGGGGTTCGAAAGGCTTTGCCGCGCCGGGCCTGCCCGGACAGCGGCGAGGATAACTGAATAGGATGAGGCTGTCAACCGAAGTATTTGGGATTAATTCTGCGCAAACGTATCAATCAGCAATTTGAAATTTCCGCCAACGGGATAAAGGATGGGGCAGGTGCAGCCGCGCTTTTTATATTCTTCCACTTTGGTGCGGGCTTCATCGGGCGTGCCGGATGCCGTGATGCGATACACCAAATCATCCGGAACAAGATGTTTGGCTTTGTTGATCTGTTCTTTCGTGGCGGGCCAGCCAAGCGTGGATTGAATTTGCTGAATCACCTCCTGCGAAACACCAGATGCTTTTGCAATATGCGGCTGTTGCGCCAAATATTGACAAAGCAATTCCTTGGTGTATTCGATGGCCTTATCGTGATCCGGGTCCACTGAGCAAACGATCAATTGCGGACGATCAAAATCCTCCAGCTTGCGGCCCGACTTCTTCAAACCTTTATCGAGCAAGTTCCAACGCCTTGTCGTTGTATTCCGGCGGGACGCAATAATTCATCACCGCGCCGTCTGCGATTTCACCGGTCAACTCCATCATCTGGTCGCCGGTGGCGCCGATCATGATCGGGATGTGACGCGGCTCGCGGCGCCCATGCACCACATCCAGCTCGATGCCTTCCACGTTATGAAATTCTCCGTGGAATGTGACGCGCTCCATGTTCAAAAGACGGCGCATGACATCCACCGTTTCGCGCATGGCTAGTGTAGCCTTATGGCGTTTGATGCCGACGTTGCTTGCCAGCGGATCCCACCAGGCGCCGATGCCGCAGATGATTCGATTGGGAGCAAGATCATCGAGCGTGAGGAATGTGGCGGCCAGCAGACCGATATTGCGCGTCCAGTTATTGATCACGCCCGAGCCGACTTTGATCCGCTGCGTGACCGCGGCATAAGCGGCCATCGGAACAATGGCGTCGCGGACGAGGCGCGATTCCGCCTGCCAGACTGCTTCAAAGCCGCGCGCTTCTGCATATTTGACATAATCCAATCCATCCCGCAGATCGTGGGAATCCTGTAAATATAAGGCTACTCTCTCCATGGTTGCACTCCTCAGTTCACATAATATTAAGTATGGAAGGGCATTATACCTGAGAGTTTGAGAGGGAGTAATGTCTTGATTATTTAGGAGGATAGTCAATAGAATTGGCAGGGAAAATGTTTTATACTGATATTGGAATAGTAACCGTTTGATTCGGAAGTCGTACAAAGGACTTTGCCATGAAAGCAGAAAAAACAAACTCAAAATCCAGAGATTTGCGCAAGACAGAAGATTGTTGTGTTTCTGATATTGGACTGAATGGCTTTGCCGAATGCCAAATATCCGGGCCAAACCCGTGTCCTTATGCCATGCCATTTGGATATAGCTTTTTGTGCCAACATCCTCACGTCGATAAAATCATCGCAAAGAGCAAGAAAAGACAGAGCCGCGGCGTTTTCGAAATAAATCGTTCTATCAGTATTTTCTTCTGTAGCTGCTTAGGTAAAACAAAAGCTGTCTTCGATTAGTCGAGGACAGCTTTTTCTATCACTAGCGTGTTGCATCGCGCCGAGCTATAGCCTCTTCCATACTTTTGGTGCGAGTTCACGCGAACGCGCTGCGATGCGCTCCTCGTCGAGGGCAAGGATTTTCTTGTTCTTCATCAGAATTTTTCCCTTGCAGACGGTGGTGTCCACGGTTGCATCCACCAGACCGAAGATGAGATGTCCGAGGAAGTTTGCTTCGCTGATGGGTGTGGGAGGCTGATAATCTATGATCGCAAGATCGGCGGGACGGCCTTCCGCAAGCTCGCCCAACTTCAGACCAAACTGGCGTTCGCATATTTCCGCATTGTTCGGCAACAACATTTGCGGCGCTTCCATGAAGGCCACGCGCGGATCATGATTGGCAAGCCGGTGCAGCAAATAGGCACATCGCATTTGCGCCAACATATCGGATGACATGCCATCGGTGCCGAGCCCAACCAAGATACCTTTCTTTAACATATCGAGAATTTTTGTAACACCCACCGCGTTGTTCATATTCGACTCGGGATTATGGACCACGGCGGTCTTGGTGGCGGCAATGATGTCCATTTCGGAATCGTCAATGTGAACGCAATGGATGAACAGCGACTTTTCGCCGGACGCGCCCATTTTGTTCAAGCGGTTTACGGTCGGCATTCCATATTTTTTGATCGAGTCTTCGCGGTCGGACGAGATCTTCAGCGACATGAACATGGCAACCCACGCCCGCATCCTTGTGCGATGCCAACACATTTCTCAAGCGTCTCATCCGAAAGTGTGAATGAAGCATGCAGTCCCATCATAGCCGCGATCTGCCCATCGCCTTTGCCGATCTTCTTGATGAAGCGTTCGTTTTCCTGGATGCCGCCGCCGGGGATGTTGCGATCCGATACTTCGTAACAGAGCGAAGCACGAATTCCTGCCTGACGGACTGCGATTTCGATCAGGTCCAGCGAACCATCGCGCATCGAGGGAGAGGCGTGGTGATCAATGACGGTGGTTGTTCCGTTGCGGATGCATTCGATCAGCGGGATTTGCGCTGAAAGGGTTATGTCTTCGTCCGAGAGCGCCATGTCGAGTTTCCACCACAATCGCTCAAGGATTTCGACAAAGTTGGAGGCTGGCTCTCCGGGGATCGCCATACCACGCGCCATTGTGGAATAGAAATGGTGGTGGGCGCAAATAAAACCGGGCATGACGACTTTGCCTTTGCAATCTACTGCCTCCGCTTTTGGATAGCGTTGTTTCATCTGGGCGGAATCGCCGACCGCCACAACCTTCTCCCCATCCGTCACGACTGTGCCGTTCAACAAAACTTTGTTTTCTTTTCCAAGAGTTGCAACGATGCCATTTTCAAATCGCGTTGACATTGTGTTTCATCCTTTTTCTTTAATAGGTGTGATCAATTTTCCTTGAGTATCGCAAGTTCTTGCTGAGTCCGTTCGCGCATTGTGATTGCGCCGACAAGACATTTCTGTGCGCAGAGTGTGCAACCGATGCATCGCGCCGGATCGGAGAACGGAAGCCGCTTGTCGTCGAGGCTGATCGCCAGGTATGGACAGCGCGCACAGTTTCCACATGAGACGCATAAGTCGTAATTGAAGGCCGAAAGTCTTTTGATTGGCGTAGAGCGCCATGAAGTCCGTGACCGGATGCGGTTGAGCGATTCCGATTAATTCGCGCATGGATTTGATGCCGCGCTCCTGCATGATATAGGCCGTGCCGGACTCAATTTCTTGAATGACACTGTATCCGTATTTCGTGGGAAGCGTGCAGAACTGAACGGTCTTCACACCGAGCGCCAGGAAATCCACTGCGGCCTTATAGTTCATCGGGCCGCCGTTGCCGGAAATTGCGATGCCTTCGGGCACGGCTTGTGATAATGTTAAATTCGAGATGGGTGTGACACCTTCGCCGCTCATGCCGACGATTACGCCTTCTTCCCAAACGCGGTCATTCGATTTGCGCCGGAAGGCTAGGGTCGGGAAAGAATTCGCCAGCGTGACGCCTGCTTTTTTGTTCGGATATTTTGCGAAGACTTGTTTAATGGCGCGCAGGATTGGCACGATGGATGTGACGGCGGCAGTCAATTTGAAAAGCTTGGGGATATTGGGATCACCGACTTCCAGAACCCAATCAATGATCTTGGCTGTCAGTGCCGCGTTCTGCGAAACGATATCGCCTTCAGTTCCGTCGCCGCCTTGTGGGCAGGACAATGAATATTCGATTCCCATCGCGCCGGCAGCTTCCAGCTTTTTGGTATTGGATTGCCATCCGGCTTTATCGCTCTCATCGTGACCTGAAACCGGCCCACCTGTGGAAGCCATCGTCAAGCGATCAGGCCATTGTTTAACCAGCTGTTTGATTTCACGGCAAACACGATCCAGCGGATGTCCCGACACGTTATCCGCATTGGCATACGTGGACTGGCTAAATGTGAACATGTATGCGGCGGGAATATGGATCGGAACATTATCGAAAGCGGTCTTCATGATCGCGCCGGCCCAGCCTGCCTCGTACGCCTTTTGCACTTGATCAAATCCATCGGTCATCGGAGAAGCGGACAGCAGATAGGGTGATTTGATCGGTCGTCCAAAGAAATCGGTTGATAGGGAAACGGGCACTGGATTATAGCCAGGGAATAAGTAGTACGATTTCGTGGTCTTTTCAATCACTGGCTTTGGTTGTTTCTTTAGATACGCATCAATTTCAAGCGCAGCGTTTTTTCCGGAGGCAACGGCTTGAACCACGGTCTTCGGGCCGGTCATCATGTCGCCAGCATAGAAGATCCCATCGATTGGATCGCGCGGCAGAGTGGAGCGCATGCCAATTGCAATGACGACTGCATCGAAATCATCGCGTGTGCCTTCGGTACCTTTTAGATCGCGGATATTCGCGGGACCGAATGGCTGACCTTCGGGCAATTGAACTTTCAGTGTATCGATTCCCGAAATACTTTTTCCATTTTTCTTGATCCGTGTCACGCGAACGCGTCCATTGACTTCAATGTCGAAGTCAATTAATTCTTGGCGCTCTTTGGATGTCAGTGGCATTTCGGAGAGTTTTTCAAGCATAAACATTTCGACATGTTTTGCGCCGCGTTTCTTAGCTGTGATGGCGCAATCAATGGCAGTCGCGCCGCCACCAATAACTGCGACGCGTTCATTGAACTGGAACGCATTGGGATTGGAGAGCAGGTCCACCATTTTGATTCCAAGGTTTTCATTCTCGATACCCAACTCAATCGGTTTCCATAAACCGACTGTTAAGCAAACCCCGTGATAGCCTTGCTTCAATAATTGTTTCGGATCGTCAACTTTTGTGTTGGTCTTTACCTTGATGGCGCCGAGTGATAGTAGAAATTCAATATCGGATTGAACTACCTTTTTGTCCAAGCGGTGATCCGGGATCATGTTCATCATTCCGCCCAGCTGGTTGCGGCTTTCGTAAATATCAACCTCGTAGCCCATCTGAGCCAAAGCGGCTGTGACTCCGAGGCCCGCCGGGCCACCACCAATTACTGCGACTTTCTTTCCATTTAATTCTGGCGTTGAAAATGTTGGAATACCGCCATTTTGCTTTGCCATTTCAACGAGAGTTGCCTGGATCTTTGGGATGTTGATTGATCCATCGAAGTTTTTTCGAGTGCATGCCGCCATACAAAATGTGTCGGGGCACACCATTCCGCAAACGCCGCCCAATGGATTTGCACGGAGAATCTCCGCCGCGGATCGACGGATGTCCGATTTGTTCCCAACGCGAGCCGCCATAATAAAGTCGAATGGCGAGCAATTGACTGGACAAGCCTGCTTGCAAGGCTTTTCCTCGCAATATTCACATCGCATCAATTCTGTTTGGAGTTGATTTTTGGTCATAATCAGAGCATTAGGATGTTCGTTCATTCTTGCACCTCACTGATAGATAAGATTTTGATTGTTGATGCAAACCTCATGAATTTATTTTATAACTTTCGATGAATCAAGCGGAGTGTAGAAACTCCATATCTCAGAGGTGATATGTCACCTTACACGGAAAAAATAAAGCAACTCTCCTAGACATGTTTCTTTATGTATAAAGGAGAGTTGCTATTTGGTGTAAAACTAAACAAGTTATTTGATCTTGAGCTTTTCCATCTTTCTAATCAATTCCAAATCTTCAGGCAAATCTAAATCAAGTTCAAGGGAAGGTAAGTTTACAATTTCAAGGCGCGCACCCGCTTTGTTGGCGCGTGCGCAATGACGTTCGAAAGAACTTTCACCGAAATCATATTCGATAATATTGGATGGCGATAGAAGTAATGCGTTTGTTCCCTTTTGATGACGATCCGGTGCAATAACAACTACTGGTGGATTGGCCGAGCGCGCCGAGGAGAGCCGCGACATCTTCATGGTTGAGCAGAGGCAAATCAGCGGGAACGATCAACACACCTCGTGAAGCATATACTTGAGCAACAACCGTTGCGCGTTTCAGAGCGGTATTCAAACTCGGTGCGCCGTCATCTTCTTGAACGGTACGCGCTCCGAGGTCGCGCGCGAGTGCAAGCGCCGATGAGTTGCGGCTGACGACCAGAACTTTTTCAATTTCCTTTAGATTCGGTAAGCGTCTGAATAGTGTGTTCAAGTAAGATGCGATTGAGTTCCGCCCGTTCGTCCTCGGACAAAGTTCCGGCGAGTTTGGATTTTCCACGCCGTAATGGTTTGACTGGGACAATCGCCCAAAGTGTCATAACTGATTTCCAATAAAGTGTAGCACATCTTCCGCCAAACGTCTGCGGTTATCTGAGTTTTCCATTAACGTTTTTGTAATCAATGTCCGCATGTTTAAAGCTTGAATGTCGGCTTCGAGTTTCGCATCCACTTCATCAAGGACAAATCCGGTAACTAGATTTTGATAATGTTTTGCAACGGCCAGTGCTGATGGTTCGATCCCAAGTTCGCGATACATCTTTGCGGCGGGACCTTTCACTGCTTGCCCGCCAATGATGGGGGAGACTGCACAAACCTTTTTCGCTTCCAGCGCTGACCTGATGCCTGCCACCGCTAAAATGGGCGCGATGCTCACCCAGGGATTCGATGGACAAATCACGATGGCATCTGCTTCTTTGATTGCATCCACAATTCCCGGCGCGGGCTTTGCGGATTCGATTCCATCAAAGCGAAAGCCTTTGACGCTCGGCTCACATCTTCGATGGACGAAATATTCCTGAAACGCAAGTTCGCCTTCATCAGTATTCACAATGGTTCTAACTGCATTATCGCTCATCGGGATGACAGCATGATGAATTCCCCAAGCTTTGCAAAAGTCATGCGTGATTTGCGAAAGCGATTGACCTGCCTTCATTCGCCGCGTGCGCTCGATGTGTGTGGCTAAATCCTGATCGCCAACACGAAACCACGTTTGCCCGCCAAGCCTTTCAATGTTTGCGATTGCATTCCATGTTTCATTTACGCGTCCCCAGCCGGTTTCGGGATTTGCCAAGCCCGCCAATGTATAGCAGACTGTATCCAAATCAGGACTGATGTAAAAGCCGAGATGTTCAAAGTCATCGCCGGTATTGACGATGACGGTTAAATCTTCAGGGGGGAGAATTTGGGCGAGTCCGTGTGCGAGTTTTGCACCGCCGACTCCGCCTGCAAGGGCAACAATTTTCATTTTAAATATATTTGATAATGGCATACAATAATAAAAGAAACATCAACCACCCCCATATCCCTGGTAAGTAAGACCACCATAGACGCGGCTGGCGAGGAATTTCAGTGGTTGACCGAGGCGGTAGCGCAGTAGGCATATTTTCATTCCCAAGTATTTTTCTCAAGAGCAAATATGCAGGGTGCCATCGATAGATAAGAAATGGAAACACAAAAATGCTTAGCGCAAATATTGCAATAACCGCTTCTGAAAAAATTTCGTTGTTACCAGGAAGAGCAATTGCGAGAGCCACTACGATCCCAATAAGGGCCCAGATTATAATTGCACAGCCAAGCCTGAGAAATTCTTTTGCGCCAAAATTTTCAGTATATTTTGCAGACGATTTCTTTGGCTCTTCGTCTATTGCATCACCTCCTAATAACAACGTCTTCCAAAACCTTTTTTTCACGCATTACTGGAGTTTCTTTCGAATAACCAATGATGATCATTGCCTGTGGTTCCCAATTTTCAGGCAACTCCAAAACAGTTTGCGTTTCTTGCGTTACATAAAGGGCCAGCAAATCCAATTGCCGCCAAGACCTTCGGCATGAGCCGCGAGCAGAAGTTGAAATCCGGCCAGCGCGGTGGATTGGATATTCATGATCGTTTCTTCGGGAGTATTTACGCGGACATCGGTTGAGTCGCGGCAGAGCATGATGATGACTGGCGCTTCGTCGATGCGGCGAATAGAATTCGAAACGCGCTTTTCGATTTCAGTTTCAGGCGCGCTCTTCGGCTTGCATGTCGAGACGCATTTTATCGGTCAATGCTTTGGCAAGTCGCGGCTTGACATCCGGGTTCTTTATAACAACAAATCTCCACGGCTGAAGATTATGCGCGGATGGGGCGTAGGTGGCAGTGGTGAGGATGCGTTCGATAACAGCATCCGGTATCGGGTCCGGTTTGAAGCGCCGAACAGAACGACGCGAGCGCAAAAAATCGTGAAGGGTCATCCCATCGTTTGGGCTTTTACAGGTTCGATTTTATAGATCACGCGTGGATGTTCAGGATTGTGTCCCGGATAATTCCGGTTGCCGTGATATTTCAGGTTGAGAGTGTCAATGTGATCTTCTGCGCCATCCGTGGTAATTTCCACCACTTTGCCGTGGATTTGAATATAGCGGTACGGATTTTTTGGATCGCTGATGCATAAGGCAACCGACGGGCGGGCGCGCATGTTTTTATCTTTAAGGCGCCCCTTTGCGGAGTTGATGCGGATATATTCGCCCTCTGTGTTGAACCAGATTGGCGTAACTTGTGGCGAACCATCTTTCATTATTGTGGCAAGATAGACGAAAGCCTTGGTTTCGTCTTTGAGAAGGTCTTGGTGGGATTCGGGAATTGTTTTCATTTTTACCTCGAAATTATTTTTAATGGATGATACCAAGCGAACATCAGATTTACCAAAAAGCGTCGTCAAGCCCCACTTTGAGGTGTGGGGATATAAGGCGTGGATTGTGTTATGAGATTGAACGTGATAGAAATATCATTTGCGCGAGGGCTACATCGCATAGGTTCCAATCCTTAGAAGCTCCCGGCTTTAGCCGTGGGGAGTAGTCACATCAGCGAAACAAATCTTGTTCCTTCGGACGAATCAATTCCTTTAATGAACCTTCCCGCAACGGATACGGGAATCCACGCACGTGGACAATCGGCGTTCCTTCCGCGGCTTGTCCCATGACGAGCGAGGCCGCCGCGGCGAGTTCATCCGCCACGCCGACTACGGTGATGCGCAAGGTGTAATCAAATAAATCTTTCCAGCCGCGTTCATCAATCACGCCGGGGATTCCGCTTAGACCAATGCAAACTCCCTCTGTGCCGATGCGCCAAGCGCGGCCATGTGAATCGATAATCATCACGCCGATTTTTTTGTTGGTCTTCGATTTTATTTTTGCGCGTATTTCAATTGCAGATTGATCGGGATTCTTCGGGAGAAGCAGAACATATTCTCCCTCACCGGTCACGTTGGAATGGTCAATGCCGGCATTGGCGCAGATAAACCCAAGTTTATGTTCAACGATGATTGTGCCGGGACGTGTGCGCACAACCGATTTGCTTTCCCGCAATATGAGTTCAACAAGCCGCGGATCTTTTTCGATTTGCGCGCCGAGTTCAATCGCACGCGGACTTGGTGTCACTATTTCAAGATTGACTATCCGTCCTTCGGCTTTGCTGACCATCTTTTTGTGCAAGAACGAAAATATCGTTGTCTTCGAGCGTGATGTTTGAATGCTCAAGGGAATCCGACAATAATATCCGCCAAGTCATCATTTTGGCGGATGAGAGGAATATCCTTTAGTGGAGTAAGCGTGAGAGTCATATCAAGTCTTGCTGACCCCGGTGATTTTTATCCCGGCGTGGGTTGAACCGTATTGCTTGTTGATATTGAGGAGCACACTGGTCAGTCCTTCAAGAACAACGGAGTTTTCAATTGGGCCCGCGTCCCAGCCGGTTAATCCAGCCGCCGCAACAAGTTTCAATGTTTCGGCACGCGCCGCCTTGCCCGTGCCTGTGACCAGCACATCACATTCGACATCCTGATCTTAGCATAAGATGTTCATGGGAAATGTTTTGAAAAGCCGCGGCCACTTCAGCGTCTTCGCCGAGGATTTGTTTCGCTTCCTGCGCGGCCGATCCGGCAGGTGGCATTTGGACTTTGGTGATTTTGGGTGGAACAATCGGCACGGTTACATCAATCAACAACTTGCCCTTCAATAAATCCTTTACCGATTTGAGTGTGTCGCGATGAGCCGAGTATGGAACGGTCAACACAACGATGTCCGCTCTCTGCGCGGCTTCCTGATTGCTTAAGCCTTCAATGAGTGCGTTGCCATCTAGCATTTTCCATAAATCCTGCGCGGCGGCTCTGGCTTTGTCCGCACTGCGCGAGCCGATGAAAACATGATAGCCTGCTTTTGCCCAGCGATAGGCAAGTCCTTTGCCTTCCTTGCCTGTTCCGCCAAGGACGGCGATTGAAAGAAGAATAGGTGAATCGTTCATGATTTAAATTTATCCTGATATCGTTGCCAAACTTTGGACGACAACTCACGCGCTCGTGCCGCGATTTCCGCTTCATCCAGCGTCAGCAGTTTGCGGTCCTTCATCAATACTTTTCCATCCACAATGGTTGTAGTAATCATGCTTTGCTGAAATCCAAAGATGATGTGCCACGGAAGATTATCTGCAGTCAATTGAGTTGGGGATTGATAATCAACAAAAATCAAATCCGCGAATGCCCCGGGAACAAGTTGACCAATGGGTGCGGAGGGGAAGAAGACATTTGCCAACGCAGCGTTGTTGTAAATTGCCATATCAGCTACGCTCGTTCCGGACATTCGGCGTGGATCCCGATTCCAAACCTTGTGTACGAAATAGGCCGCTTTCCATTCCTCCCACATGGCGTTGGAGAATCCGTCGTTGCCCAGGCAAACTTTGATTCCCGCCCGCATCATCGATTCGACCGGTGCGACTCCAACTGCATTGTTCATATTCGAACGCGGCTGGTGCGAAACCCACGTACCTGTATCCGCGAGGATTTCCATTTCGCGCGCGTCAATGTGGACACCATGAGCGCGATGGTCTTTGGTCCGAGAATTTCGTGATTTTGCAATCGGTCAATCACGCGCATCCCAGATTTGTTGATACTGTCCCATTCGTCCGCATCAGATTCGGCGGCGTGAACATGAAAGCCTGTTCCTTCGGGTGCGGCGGCGCGGCAAGCCTGTAACGTGGCGCCAGAAAGCGTCAGGCTGGCATGCAAACCGAAAGTCCCCGCGAGACGCGAGTGTGGATTCGCCGTCAGCCGTTTGATGAATCGAACGTTCTCTTTAATTCCGGCCGTTGCTTTATCCGGGCCGTCGCGATCGGTGACTTCGTAGCAAAGCACTCCGCGCAATCCCGATTTGTCAACAGCCTCGGCGATGATGTCAAGCGATCCGTCAATGGCATTGGGCGAGGCATGATGATCGATCAAAGTGGTTGTGCCATGTTTGATTGCGTCTATAAGGCTGAGCAAAGCAGAGTAGCGAATATCTTCTTCGAGCAGAGATTTATCGAGCGGCCACCAAAGTTTTTCAAGGATTTCTGGAAAATCCTTTGGCGCCAAGCCTGGAATTGCCATGCCGCGCGAGAACGCGCTGTAGAAATGAGTATGCGCGCAGATGCCACCCGGCATGACGATTTGACCATGCGCGTCAAGCTTCTTCGATTTTGGATATAACTTTTCCAGTTTTGCCGAAGGACCGATGTCGCGAATCCGATTTCCTTCGAGGAATAAAGCATGATTCTCCAGGACGCGGTTCGGAGATTTCCCATGTGACGAGAGTGGCATTGGTTATTAACATGTTTATGAAAGTCCGAATTGAGTTGGGTCAGGAAGTTTGTATCCTGAAGTTCCGATTTCCCAAAGAGTCATGTAAGCCGCTTCGCGGATTTCAGGTTCGTCTCCGTACATTGCGTGATAAATTTCCTTGATCGCTCCATCGGTAGGATTTTTCTTTAAATACGATAATGCAGCCAGACGCTCTTCCACCTTGCCATTCTTCAATGCAGTGACAAGGATATCGGTGGCGGAAGAGCCGGGCGGGATGCCGACGCCCTGTGTTCCTGCGAATTCGATCAGCCACGTAGTTTCCGATGGTGGTTTGGGCGAACGCGGCACGCGTGGATTGTCGGTCTGATTGCGTGCATCGAGCACTTCGCCTGCCGAATTACGGACGACCCATTGTTGATCTTCCGTCTGCACCTTTTGCAATAACTCGATTGCCCATGGTTCATCCACACGTGCCAATCCATAGACCACTGCCCGGCGCACTAGAATATCGGAAAGGGTCGCGCCGTCTTTTAACATGGCATGGCCTTCGCCGGTATCGTTGGCGAGGGCCTCGGCCGTGGCGCGGCGCAAATCTTCATCTGCGTTTAGCAAGGTATGTGCAACAATTTCAAGCGCATCGTTCGTCCCGATCGCAACCAGTGCCAGACAAGCCGCACGCCGCGCAGAAATGCTGGGTGATTGGAGAATGCCCTCCAAGAGATCAATAGATTTTATATCGCGCATCGCGCCGCAGCCTAAGGCGGCCAGCTTGACGACTTCGAATGATAACGTCCCCATCATTTGACGGAATAATGTTGTAACCGCCGGGTCGTCACTGGCAACGAATGCAGCAATCGCTTGTCCGCGTAGAGCCGACGGTAATCCCTCCGTCTGTAATAAGTGGGCCAAGGCGGCCATGATTTTTCCGCGCCAGGGAGCGTCCCGTGGCGCATCACGCAGCCAGCGCGCCGCAGAGATCAGCGGACGATGAATGGGTGCGCGGGACCATTCCAACATGCTTTCCACAAATTTGCTTACATCGCTGTTTGTCGCAAGATAGTGGATTGCCAAATATTTGCCGGACCAATCGGGTTGATTTAACAAAGTCTCAGTTGCATTGCTGTAGCTGCTCAGCGCGCGCCCTGCCAAAAATCCGCCAATGACCGGATGAACGAATTGCATTTTATTGTTCGGATGCGAAATGACCAATCCTGATGATGCCATCTTTCCCAATAATCCGGGTGTAGGCATTGGCGTAATGGTTTTGGATTTCTTTTCTTTTTTCTTTTCTTTGCTTTTATCAGCGGTTGTATTTTCTTCTGTTTCTTCCGATTGCGGATTCCTGAATTTCCGGTGTTGCTTCGGTTTCCTCGAGCGGCTCAAACGATCTAACCCATTCTCGCGCGCTGCGTGGATCGAATACAGGCTGTCCGCTCACAATCACTTGCATCGCCAGCGCTTCAAGCGCGGCCAGCGGAGTGTTGGCTGGTGCAAGTCTTCGTACATGGGATGCAATCACTTCCAAAACATGCGGTCCCAAACTATCGCCTGCATAGGCCGCCCATACCTTAAGCGTTAACTCGAATGGCGAGAGTTTTTGATTATCCACAATGAGCCACGAGTTCAACAGAATGGGATCAACCTGTTCGGGTCCGGTTTGCGCCCAGGCTTCCACCGCGACGAATTGAGTCCACAACTCACCCCACTTCTGGATGAATTGCCGGATATGTGTTTTATTCCACCCGGCGACGGAAAGCGGGACAAAACCCAGCTCTATGATCCCGTCGAGATATTCCGGCGCGCCAGTGATCACCATGCGCGTTTTGGGATAGGTTTGCAAAAGCATTTTAAGATAATTGGAAATGACCTCTTGGCCTTCCGCGGTTAATTCATCGTAGCCGTCCACCAGAAACAGAGCGCGGCCCGAACGGAAAGTGTTTTCAATGAAAGCAGGAATCCGTCCCACATCAAACATGGATGCGTTTTCCGAGGCCAATTCAACGATGGGATTAAGCACGTTTTTGGCATCATTAACAGGCAATTTCAAATCTGCAACGTGAACGAGAAACGGAATGTGATCCTTTAAGGTTCCCAATGCTTCGTTTCGATTCGCGGCCAACGAAGCCAAATAAGCCAATGCGGTAGTTTTTCCAATGCCCGGCTGACCGATCAACACGATATTGCTTCCGCCAGAAAGCGCCTGCGGAATCGTTAAGGTTGGTGCGTTATAGAGCGCTGCCAATTCCGGCCAGCCAGGCAAATAGGGCAAGGCTTGCGTTACGGCATTCTCGGTTGCCAATGGACCGCCGGGTTCAACGCGAGGAAGCGGCGCCATCAGGTGCGGCTCTTGGATGATCTCATCCAATGCAAAAAGGGGCGCGGCCAAATGCATGCCTTGGGCGCGGCGCAATGTGACGCGGCGATGATTTTCCTCGACATTGCTGGTACGTCTTACTTTGGCTTCTTCCTGTTGCTTCTTGGAGTTTTCAGAAATTTCTGCCAATAGAGGGCGGGCGCGGCCAAACAGCCACCAAAATAAACTGGCTGTAACGAAGCCAACCAGAAACGAGAGTGCATCAAGCGAAAACGAGAAATTCATTGAATGTTAAACCGCATATAAAATTCTTCCGCATGCAGGACATCGCACTAGGTCCGCGGCGTAACGCGCGGTTTGTTGGATTGCGGCTGTTAACGTTGTGCCGCATGCGCCGCAGGCGTTGTCCGAAACCTCTGCTACCGCTACACCGCGTCTTTGCTGGCGCAGCATCATCATACGTTTTCAACATGTCCACTGCAATTGTGCTGACCGCCGCCTGTCTTTCAGATTGAAAGCGATTCAGTTCATTGGTCAGCGATCTTTTTCTTCAAACAATTGGTGATGCTCACCGCCCAGCCTTGCTTGTACACCTTTCAATTCATCCTGCGCTTTTTTCACTGCGGCTTGTGCGGCTTCGGTCCGAAGCATATCCTGCAGTTCATGTTCTTCCAATGCAGCCAAATGTTTCTTTAAGGATGCGATATCTGCCTGAAGATCCTGCAACTCTTTTGGATTACGAACCATTCCGCCATAAAGACTCAACTCCGCCTGCTGTATTTTTATTTGCTGGTTTTGCGCCTCGTCCTCCGACTTGTGCTGGGCACGCTCCGAAGCGCGTTGTTCCTCTTCAGCGGCCTTGACCTGTTCCAGCGCGGCTTGAAGCTCCGCGTTATCTTCCAGCGTCTTCTGAATCTTTGCCAATTGCGTTTCGATCTGGGCAATATGGCTGTCTATTTGCTGGAGACGGAAGAGTCCAAAGGACGCGCTCATGTTCTGATTATATACGAAAACGTGACTCTTCTTTAATAAATAACGAATCTATTATGCTAATGAAACCTATAGATTAAAGATTAGCTATTTCTCTTACCATTTTTCCCAATGTGCCACTTCATCCAGTGATCTCCGTCCGCCTTTCTTCGGTGCGGCGGTTAACTTTTCTTCCTCAGCAGGATAGCCAAACGAAAGCACAATACGCAAATGAAGTTCAGATGGGAATCCCAATATTTGTGCGCGCCTTCTCCGGCTCGTAGATCGAAGCCGGGCACGAGCCGACTTCCCAATTCCCATGCCGCGAGTTGCATGAATGCCGCGGCTTGACCCGCGTCGAACATCGTTTGGAATTTCGCGGTCGGTTCGGGTGTCAGAATCGCAACCGCCAACGCCGCGCCTGCGATGTGTCCCGCAAATTGTCCGCACTCGGACAAAGCTTGCAAAATCTTCTTGTCCTGAATGGCGATGAAATGCCAGGTCTGCTCGTTCTTCGATGACTGCGATCTGCGTCCCGCGTTTAGAATGGCGGTGACGATTTCCTTCGTCAAAGGCTTCTCCTGAAACTTGCGTACCGCGCGTTTGGTGCGAATTGCATCAGAGACGTTCATGTTTCCTCGACTTTCAAAAATAAATTAAACACAAAGTACACCAAGGGACACAAAGAAAAATTGATTTCTTACTTCGTACCTTTGTGTCCTCACGCCCTTTGTTTTTTGAGGGTCGTGTTAAAACATCCGTTCGTGAACTTGCATCATCTTCGGGATGATAACCAAGTTCCGCATTCGGCATTCGAAATATCCCAGAAGCGTTTGGCATTATTGGAAACGCCATAATAGATTCCAAATTTGATATTCGCCGAAAGACTTTTCCTTACCAATTGAACCAAATCTCGGTGGCTAAGCCATGTGCTTTCAAAGCGTGGATTGATTCTCGGATCATCGTCTTTGGTCATCGATCCAATGCGAAGGCAAATCGACTCGAGTCCATAAACTTCATAATACATTCTGGCAATCGCTTCACCTGCTACCTTGCTGACGCCGTAAAACCCATCGGGGCGAATTGGATCATGCGTCGTAATCAGTGTTGGATTTTGCTTTGTGTGCAGACTTGGCGGGAAACCTTCATATGCGCCGGTCACATGATTCGAACTGGCAAACACGATTCGCTTCACACCTGCCAGCCGCGCGGCTTCATAGATATTTTTTGTCCCGCCGATGTTGTTCACGAAAACGGAATCCCAATCGGCGTCCACGCGTGGATCGCCAGCGAAATGCACCACAAAGGTCAATGATGCGATGCTGTTAAAAACCGATTGAACTTGCTCCGCCTTTGAAATATCCGCTTGAAAAATTTTCTCCGATGATTTGCTGGAAGATATATCGAGACCATACAAATCAAAATCATTTTCCAAATGATCCCATAAAATTCTTCCGACCAATCCATTGCATCCAGTGATCAATAATTTGGGAAGTGCCATCCAAATTATCTCCTGCGTTTTCATGGTTATCTCAACCGAGTATAATTCACTTGATGGATACTGCACCTTCGTTTCGGCAATATCTTTTTTCTTCCCTCTTCCTGATGATAATTGGCTGGGGCGGACTGGCGCTTGCTCATCTTCTATTTTGAAGTGCCTCCACTGGTTTGGGCGCGTTGGGGCTTCTTTGCATTATGGTTCATCGCGCTTACTGGCACATCGCTTCCCATCACATATTTTCTCAATCTGCGTTTTCCAGTCCGATCCGCCCGCCGAGTCGAATGCCATTGTTCGTCAGGCAATGTGGGTCGGCTTTTATGGCGCGACGCTTGCCTGGCTTCAACTGGGACATCTGATTACGTTGTGGGCATGGATGGGTTTGGCAGGCGGATTGATTGCCATTGAATCTCTAATCCGATGGCGTGAACGCGCTCGCTGGCGTCTGCCGACCCTCGACTCTGAACCACCAATGCCACGACTCTCAATTTCCAATTTCCAACTCCGATGACCAACCTTCAGACTCTTCCCTCCGTTGAGCAACTATTGCAAACTGCAACGCGCCGGAGATTTGATCGCGCATTATGGTCGTCCTTTGACATTGGATGCTTTGCGTTCAACATTAGATGAAGTCCGCGCACGCCTCAAACTCGACCCTCAAGTGGCCGCGCCTGAAAATGATTTCATCTTCTCCCAAGCCGAATCCCGTTTATCCGCGTGGACGAGCTTCAACTCTGCAACCAGTTATCAATGCCACCGGAGTGATTCTGCATACTAATCTCGGACGCGCACCGTTATCGAAAGCCACCATCGAAGCGATGACGCAAGTTTCCCTTGGTTATTCCAATCTTGAATTTGACCTCGAAACCGGCAAGCGTGGCTCGCGATTAAATCATGCTGAAGATGTTTTGAAGAAATTGCTGGGCGTCGAAGCGGCGGTGGTTGTCAATAACAATGCCTCGGCAGTTTTGTTGGTTCTATCTGCACTTGCATCGAAGAAGCGCGTGATTATTGCGCGTTCACAACTGGTTGAGATCGGCGGTGGATTCCGCGTGCCGGATGTAATGAAGCAATCCGGCGCGAAGCTTGTCGAAGTGGGGACGACCAACAAAGTGCGTTTATCGGATTACAAGGAAGCGTTGCGAAGAATCAAGCGGACTTGTGATGCACGCTCATCGCTCGAACTTCAAATTGATCGGATTTACGGAAGAACCTGCATTGAAAGAAATTGTAGAGGTTGCTCATCAAGCGAGCACGATTGTTCTGGATGATCTTGGTTCTGGCGCGCTGTTGGATACTTCTAAATATGGTTTGGCTCATGAGCCAACGGTGCAGGAGTCACTTGCCGCTGGTGCGGATATGATTTGTTTCTCTGGCGATAAACTGCTTGGCGGTCCACAAGCGGGGATTATTGTTGGCAAAGCGGATTTAATTGCCAAGATCAAAAAACATCCATTAGCACGTGCCATGCGCGCCGATAAAACTTGTCTTGCCGGAATTACTGCGTACCTTATTGCATTATCTGAAAGATGAAGCCGAGCGCGAGATCCCGATTTGGAAAATGATCTCGATGCCGCTTGATGAGGTCAAGGCGCGGGCAGAGAATTGGGCGCGTGAATTGGGAGCCGGTTCGGTCGTGGAAAGTGAAGCGACCGTCGGTGGCGGAAGCTTGCCCGGCGAATCATTTCCATCGTATGTTTTATCGTTGAGTGTAAAAAGTCCTGATAAGTTTTTGAAAAAATTGCGTCAACAAAATCCACCAGTCATCGCGCGAACCGAGAACGATGAAATTCTTCTTGATCCACGAACTGTATTACTTGGAACAAGATCAATTGCATTACTTTCCATTCTTCATTCTCTATCAACGGAGCTGAAATGAAATCAGACCTTGATGCCCTCATGCAAGCCCGCAACCTCGACGCGCTCATTGTGCTTGGCAACGCCGAACATAATCCGCCGATGTATTATTTTGTCGGCGGCGGGCATGTGAGTGACGCGCTGTTGGTCAAGAAGCGCGGCGAAGCGCCGGTTTTGTTTTATAACGATAAGGAACGCGGCGAAGCGGCCAAGAGCGGACTCAAGACTCGGCCTTTCAGTGAATTTGATTTAGGCTGAATTACAAAAGCAAGCCAACGGCGATTTGTTATTGGCGCTTGCCATGCGCTTCCAAAAGATTCTCGAAAGCTTTGATTTGACTCATGCCCGCATTGGCATTTATGGTCAGGTTGAATTCTCGTCCACGTTTGGGATGATGATGAAATTACAAAGCCTCATGCCTGACGTAGAATTTGTTGGCGAAGCAGGAATGGATTCGATTTTCTTGAAGGCCATGGAAACCAAAGACGAATCCGAAGTGGAACGGATTCGCAAGATGGGGAAGATCACAACGGAAGTCGTTCGACGCGTGCAGGAATTTTTGACAAACTCTGATGTTCGCACTGACGAAGTTTTATTGAAGGAAGATGGCTCGCCGTTGACCATCGGCGATGTGAAGTCCAAGATTGAATTATGGCTGGCGGAACTCGGCGCGGAGAATCCGGAAGGTACGATCTTTGCCATCGGACACGATGCGGGCGTGCCGCACTCGACTGGCAATCCTACTGATTTGATGCGACTTGGTCAAACGATTGTGTTCGATATCTTTCCATGCGAACGCGGCGGAGGATATTTCTATGACTTCACGCGCACGTGGAGTTTGGGTTATGCTTCACCCGAAGCGCAGGAACTTTACGATCAAGTACTATGAAATCTATAACCAGCTCGCCGACGATTTTGATTTGAATGCGCCATTCAAAGATTATCAGCGCATGACTTGCGAATATTTTGAATCCAAAGGCCATGCTTCTCCGTTGAATACCAAGAGCGCCTTTGAATGGTTATGTTCATTCGCTGGGGCATGGCGTAGGATTGAATATTCACGAGCGTCCCTCCAGTCATTTAACTGTTGGCGACGAGCATCGTCTTGCACCGGGCGTGATCATCACGTCCGAGCCGGGATTATATTATCCCGAAAAGGGAATGGGCGTCCGCATTGAAGATACAATCTGGGTGCGACCTGATGGCAAGATGGAAATCCTTGCGGAATATCCGTATGATTTTGTTTTACCGATGAAGAAGTGGAAGAAGAAAAGTAATCAAGGAATCGACTATGGTTGACTTGAAGCTTATTCGTATTCTTGGTATTGAAACATCCTGCGATGAAACCGCGGCGGCTGTCATCGAAAACGGGCGTGCACTTGCTTGGCTCGACGGTTGCTACGCAAATGGAAATCCATGCGCGTTACGGCGGCGTATTCCCGGAGGTCGCATCGCGTCAGCATGTGCTTTCGATTGTGCCTGTGGTTGAAGATGCATTATCCAAAGCGCATCTCACGCTTGGCGATATTGACGCGATCGCGGTCACGCGCGGACCCGGCTTGGCGGGTTCGCTGATTGTCGGCATCAATATGGCAAAAGGATTGGCGCTTGGCGCGGGACTTCCATTGATCGGTGTCAATCATTTGGAAGGACATCTTTATTCGGCCTGGGCTTACAACGCTGGAGATACAACACCCGAAGAGCCGCAGTTTCCGCTGATGGTTTTGCTTGTCTCGGGCGGACATACTGAACTGGATTTAATGACCGATCATCTAACTTATCAGCGTCTCGGTTCTACGCTGGACGATGCAGCGGGCGAGGCTTTCGATAAAGTTGCGCGTCTGCTGGGACTTGGTTATCCCGGCGGGCCGGCGATTCAACGCACGGCTGAAGAAGGCGACCCAACCCGCTTTCAATTTCCGCGCGCCTGGCTTGAAGGAACATGGAACTTTTCATTTAGCGGAATCAAGACCGCCGTCCTGAAAGAAGCGAAGGGATATGAATCAAAGGGCAGGTCGATGCCGGTGCCCGATATGGCGGCCTCATTTCAAGCTGCGGTAGTGGATGTCTTATTCAATAAAACGATTTGCGCCGCGCCGTGAATTTGGTGCAAAAGAGATCTCTGTCGCAGGCGGCGTTTCAGCCAATCGCGCCTTGCGTGACACCTTCCGAAATCAAAGCGAATACAAAGTTCACATCCCGCCGCTTTCGCTTTGCACCGATAACGCCGCGATGATTGCGGCGGCTGGCTATTATCGTTTTACATTGGGACATGTTTCAACGATGGACATGGATGTGCAGCCTACATGGCCGTTATCATGAGAATTGTAATAAACCCAAACCGCGCTGGAGTCGGCCCTGACCCATACGCGGTTTGAAGAGGAGAATGCACTTATTATTATATTCAGTGACCTGAATCCAACCTGAACAAAACTTAAGAATTGAATAAGAGATTTATTGTTCCTGTTACCGCTAAAATTTGATTCAAACTGATCGGTCCCTGCCGCACAACGATGGGTTCGGATGCCGGTGCAATCTACTAAAGTGGATGGCACGCCGCCCGGCGTTTTGCCGCCATCGAGGATTAGCGCGATGCGACCGTTCAATTGCTGCAAAGACTTCTTCCGCGGTGGATGGACTTGGCTTGGCCTGAGAGATTGGCCGATGTCACTGCCATGGGACCAGCCGCGCGCAAAACGCTTCGCGCGACAATGTGATCGGGCACGCGTACCCCAACGGTGTTCGTCGCTGAAACTGAATCCGGTAAACTCAAATGCTTTGGCACGACGATGGTCAATGGGCCGGGCCAGAATCGCTCCGCCAGTTTTTTTGCCATGAGCGGGACTTCCGATGATACTTTCGTTATATCTTCAGCATCGCCAATTAAAATCGGAATTGCTTTTTCGATGGGACGATCCTTTGCCTTGTAAATGGATTCCACAGCTTTGCCATCAAACGCAAGCGCGCCGACTCCGTAAACGGTATCGGTAGGGAAGGCAACCAATCCGCCTGCTTGTAAAACTTTCAGCGCTTGCTGAATTGCGTCGGGCGAATTCGCGGTGATGATCTCTGTTTTCATATGGTTTATTCTAAAGGCAATTGGATTTCCAATAAACGATCCTGCTGAGCGAGGTCTTGATAAAGGTGAATTTCTGATTCTTCAAACGCATCGTATGCCAATGATAATGCCGCCGGTCCGCGTGTGGCTTCGATCTCGAGCAACATCCGTCCGCCGGGAGCAAGATGTTTAGGAGCAATAGCTAGCAATCTTCGAAACAAATCGAGCCCATCGTCGCCGCCATCCAGTGCGAGGGCTGGCTCGCGTCCATAGATGGGAAGGGTGCGTAATTTTCCAGTCGGGATGTAAGGCAGGTTGGCACAGATCAAATCGAATCGGCTTTCATCAGGCAATTGCTTTGGCAGGATATCGCATTCGAACGAATTCAATTTGATGTTCTACATGATGTTTGAGTGCGTTGCGATGTGCGACTTCTAACGCTGCGCTTGAAATGTCAGTGGCGAGAATGTGCGCGGAAGGAAGATGTGTCGCAATGGAAACCGCAATACAACCGCAACCCGTTCCAATATCAGCAATGGAGCGGCGTTGAGTTGAAGATTGTAACCAGGGAATTGCGCGTTCAACGAGCAGTTCAGTTTCAGGACGCGGGATCAATACGTCCGGTGTCAGATCAAAGTCGAGGCCGAAGAATTCCCAATGACCAATCACATACGGAAGTGGTTCGCCGCGTTCGAGGCGTTGGACCAAGCTCTCTAAAGTGGAAACCGTTGTTGGATCAAAAGATGAATTGTCATGAGCCAGTAACCAAGTACGCGGCTTGATTCAAAATGTGGGCGGCTAAAACTTCTGCATCCAGTTGAGGCGTATCGCTGAGAGGCGAAAGACGCGCCGCAGTCGCGTCGAGTGCGCTCGCGCAAATTTTCAGCAAGCAATTTATTCTTCGTCATCATCCACGCCTGAGGAGGCGAGACGATCCGTTTCATCGCGTGTGGAAAGTTCATCAATGAATTCGTCAATCGCACCGTCCATGACGGCAGGCAGGTTGTAGTTTGATAGGCCGATGCGATGATCGGTCACGCGGTTTTGCGGATAATTGTAGGTGCGGATTTTTTCGGAGCGTTCGCCGGTTCCGATTTGCGAACGGCGCGTGTCTTCCAGTTCGGAGCGGCGTTTTGCCTCTTCGATTTCATACAAGCGTGCGCGCAAGATGCTCATGGCTCGTAATTTGTTTTGCAGTTGCGAGCGTTCATCCTGGCATGTTACAACCATGCCGGTCGGTTTGTGATAAAGCGGACAGCTGTTGAGTTCTTCTGCACGTTCTGTCCGCCCGCGCCGGATGAACGATACACTTCGATCTCAATGTCGCTATCGGGAATCTCCACTTCCACATCATCCACTTCCGCCAGCACCGCGACAGTTGCAGTCGAGGTATGAATTCGTCCCTGTGCTTCGGTGGCAGGCACACGCTGAACGCGATGCACGCCCGATTCATATTTCAATTTCGAATACGCGCCCTTGCCTTTGATTTCAAAAATGACTTCCTTGTAACCGCCGATGCCGATGGAACTCTCCGACATGATCTCGCTCTTCCAGCGTTTGCCTTCGGCGTAACGCGTATACATGCGGAATAAATCTGCCGCAAACAACGCGGCTTCATCGCCGCCTGCTCCCGCACGGACTTCGACGATCACGCTCTTTTCATCACGCGGATCTTTTGGGAACCAGCAGGCCTTTGATTTCCTTTTCGAGCGTTTCGATCTTAGGAGTCAAATCTGTTATTTCTGTTTCGGCCAAGGACTTAAGTTCCGCGTCAGCTCTCGGACGAGAGAATAGCTTTGGCTTCCTCGAGGCTTTTCATCGCCTGACGATATTCGCGCGACTTGGCAACCAGCGGTTCCAAATCCACGCGTTCTTTATTGATCTCACCCGCGCGCTGATAGTTTGCTCCCACTTCGAGTAATTCTTTTCCCAAGTCGTCGTATCGTTGTTCTATCCCTGAAAGTTTATCGAGCATAAAACCCTTTTCACTGCGAGGACACGAACGACATCAAGAAAAAAACCTTGGTGCCTTCATGTTTAAGTTTCTTAAGCGCGTGCGATTATACCAGAGCGATTAATCGGATTTATCTCTCCACTGGCTCCCGCAAAGCGATATCTGATTACAACTTTACAAAGAGCGATAAAATAAATGAAAGAACGATGATCAATGTAAGCACCACAAAGATGATCTGACTGGTGCTTGGACGATTGACTTTCTTAGATTGTGACTTTCCTCTTGCCATTCTTATAACAAACCTTTCTGATGTTTTTGGAAGGCCGTATTCATGGCCGTCTCCAGTTCTTCGATTGTAACCGGCTTCGACACATATCCATCCGCACCGAGGGTCAAAGCCTTGTCAACCGTTACGTCGGCGGCTTCGGTGGAAAGCATTAAGATGGGCAGATCGTTCCATTCTTTGCGGCGTCTCACAAATTCCAGCATATCCAAGCCGCTGACCTCAGGCATGTTGATATCGAGGATCATCAAGTCGGGTCGTTTGCCGGCCATCAGGGTTTGTGCTGCCGGGCGCGCGCCGAGAAATGCCGTCGTAGTGCAGTTGAGTAGTTTCAGCATCAATTGTATTGCGCGTGTCATCTCTTCATCGTCGTCAACGATCCAGATATTTTTCATTCGAGGTTCGCCTTGATTGATTCAGCCGCAGCTCGTGTCATGCCTTGAACCGCAATCAATTCTTCAACGGAAGCCTCTCTAATCTTATCCACAGAACCGAAATGTTTCAAGAGGGACTTGCGCCGCGTCGGCCCGATGCCGGGTATGGAATCCAATTGCGAAGCCATTCCAATTTTGGTGCGTTTTTTGCGATGTGCGGTGATGCCGTAGCGATGAGCTTCATCGCGAATGCGTTGCAGAAGATAAAGTCCTTGCGAGTGACGCGGCAGCATCAACGAATCAGATTTATTTGGAAAGAAAATTTCCTCCTGTTGTTTTGCAAGGCCAATTACTGGCACCTTACCGAACAAACCGGCTTTTTCCAGCACATTGGCTGCGCGTCCAAGCTGACCTTTGCCGCCGTCAATGATAATGAGATCGGGCAAAAAGGAGAAAGATGCGTCCGGCTTGGATCCGGGCTGGTTCTCCATCTCTTGAGCGGATTGCCATCTGCGGAAGCGCCGCGTTAACATCTCTTCCATCGAAGCGAAATCATCCGGCGCGCCGACCACGCTTTCGATGTTGAACTTGCGATACAGATTTTTGCTTGGCACGCCTTGCTGAAACACCACCATTGCACCGATGATCGCTGTACCTTGTGTGTTGGAGATATCGTAACATTCGATGCGGTTCGGTGGGGCAGGGAGTTGAAGCGCGGATTGCAAATCAGCCAATGCCTGTTCCTGTTTATGTGTGTCGGCTTGCCATTGTGTGCGCAACGCGGATAATGTCTCCGCCGCGTTCTCAGCTGCCATTTGAACCAGCTCGTGCGGCTGTCCTTCCTTCGGGACAAAGAGTTCCACTTTCTCTCCACCACGTTTTGATCTCATCCATTGACCGATTATTTTCGCTTCTTCGATTTCTATTTCCTGCGGCAGCATCACTTGCTGGGGAATGGTCGCGGCTTCGGTATAAAACTGCTTGACGAATTCTGCCATCACTTCGGTATCGGCGGTGTCTTCTGTGCCTTCGAGGATGAAATATTCGCGTCCGATCAATTTGCCGCCGCGGATGAAAAAGATTTGTACGCAGGCCTCGCCGTCCGAGCGCGCCATCGCAAGCACATCTGAATCTTTGTAATCGGAAGCGAAGACAACCTTCTGTCTTTCAATAACCGATTGAATCGCCTTGAGTTGATCGCGTAATGCCGCGGCTTTTTCAAAGCGCATCTCTTCCGATGCCTTTTGCATTTCGTTTTCCAAACGTGTGACAATCTCTTCGCTATGCCCGCTAAGGAAAGCCATCAGATCGGAAATCATTTGGCGGTATTGAGTCTGGGTCGCCGCGCCGATACAAGGGGCAGTACACAGCTTGATGTCGTAATAAAGACACGCCCGCTTGTCTTGTCCGGTGATGACGCGGTCACACGTCAAATATGGAAAGATGCGGCGCAAAACATCCAGTGTCTGATAGACTGCCCAGGCCGAAGTATAGGGACCAAAATAACGCGAGCCATCTTCCGCCATCTGGCGTGTAACGGTAACTTTTGGAAATGGATCCGCCCAATGAACTTTGATGTATGGATACCGTTTATCGTCCTTGAGGCGGATGTTGAATTTGGGACGATGCTTCTTGATGAGATTCATCTCGAGGATCAGTGCTTCCAACTCCGACCCGACGAGGATCCACTCAATGTTGCTGATCTCACGCACGAGGCGACGCGTTTTGGCATCGTGACCCGCATCTGCGTGGAAATATGACCGCACGCGGTTCTTCAGGTTGATGGCTTTGCCCACGTAAATTACATCGCCCATCGCATTGCGATAAATATAACATCCCGGCTTCGATGGAAGAGTGGCCAAAATACCTTGAAGATGTTCGGCAATTTCCATGGACTGTATTTTACTCGTATCTGTTTGGGCGAATAGGTGTTTTGGGCTATTGAAACTGATCGTGTTTCGTGCTATAAAGACTTAAACCAATTCAAAGGAGGCTCTTATGAACATGAATATGCCAGTGTCAAATGCACCAACACCGTCTTCAGGCGGATCGCAATCATTTTTTCAAGTTTGGATCGATGCGCTGACCAAGCCTAGCGAGTATACCTTTGCTCAGATGGCTTCATCGCCGAAAGCCAAGGCAATGACAGCATATATTTGGGTGTTTGTCGCTTTACTGATCGAGTTATTCTTCTCTTTCCTTGTTAATGGTGCGCTCGTGCGTCGTGCCTTTGAGCAAGGGGGGTATGGAGGCAGTCTTCCGGGCGGCGGTGTTGGCATCGCCTTGATTGGTGCCGTTTGCGGAGGACCGATAGGTGCCGTTATTGGTACCATCGTCTTCGCAATCTTTGCGGCTTTGATCCAATGGATTGCCAAGATGTTTGGCGGCAAAGGAACTAACGATCAACTCACTTATACATTTGGTGCGATCGCGGCTCCGTTTTATTTGATCTCAACAGTTTTTATTTTATTGGGAGCGATACCCTTCGTTGGATTTTGTTTCAGAATTGTTCTTAGCCTGCTTGGACTTTATGTTTTGGTGCTGTACATCATGGCAGCAAAAGGCGTCAACCAGTTCGGTTGGGGACAGGCCGCGGGTTCAGTATTAATCCCCGGCCTAGTGATCGGACTTTTGTGCTGCTGTCTCATCGGTGGCATTTCTATGGCTGCGGGTGTTGGACTTCAAGAGCCTTTTCCAACAGCTTCAACAAAGTGGCGCCGGTTCCTAACACCACTGGTCAATAGAAAACAACGACCTCCTGCATTTGCAGGAGGTCGTTGTTTAAGAATTAAAGAAACTCAGAATATCTATCGAAAAGTGCGTTGGTACAAAGGTATGAAAACGAACGCGCTTTTGGTCCACCATTTATGCTGTTTCTGACGCCATACAGCTATTGACATTGCTGAATAATCTATTTATAATGGCAGGTCGCAGTCTTGATAAACAAGACTGGCATCACTTTTTTAAGCGGCATCCGTCTTCAGGTCAGGAGAGAAGCGAATGGCATCTACTTTGCCCCGAAAAAACTACGCACGTATCCCAGTAAAACTCGATCTACCCAATCTCATTGATATACAACTTGATTCTTTCGAACGACTCAAGACTGAAGGTCTCGGCGACCTCTTTCATGAAGTGTCGCCCATCGAGTTGTATAACAAAGGGATGAAATTATTTTTCCCCGGTCGAAGCCCCGAAGCCAAGCAATGGGGATTGAAATATTGGTTCGGCGAACCAAAACATTCCATTGAGGAATGTGTCGAGCGCGATCTAACCTATTCCAGTCCGTTATACGTATCCGTATTGCTGGCGGGTGTGGATGTCCCCGAGCCGATCAAACAGGATATTTTCCTCGGCGATTTTCCGGAGATGACGGATAAAGGCACCTTCATTATTAACGGAACAGAGCGCGTCGTTGTTTCGCAATTGATCCGTTCGCCGGGTGTGTATTTTGAAGCACCCGCGGACCGTTCAACTGGTCGTCCTTTGGCGATGGCGAAACTTATCCCGGACCGCGGTGCGTGGATGGAATTCGAAACACGCAAGAGTGATTATATTATTTTGAAGTTCAATCGCAAACGCACTGTGCCGATCACGGTCTTTTTGCGCGCATTATCGGCAGTTAGTGACGGCACAAAGGATTCGCCGCTCAAGGCTGGCAGTGACGAAGAGATCCTTTCGATCTTTCAGGATGTGGATAACAATCCTGATCGTCTTTTCATCGCTTCGTCTCTTCGACAAGAGCCGGAGTGGCAAATTAGCGATAAGCAAACCATTGCTGAAGCCGCGCTGATTGAGTTCTTCCGTAAAATGCGCCCCGGTGATCCGGCCACGCTGGAGAATGCCAAACAATTCCTCGAAGAGCAATTGTTTGATCAGCGCCACTATGATCTTGAACGCGTTGGACGATATAAACTGAATCAGAAACTTGATCTTAACATTCCTATTCCTCATCGCACCGTAACGAAGAATGATGTCATTCGTCTTTTGCGGCGCATGATCCAAATCAATAACGGCGTAGAACCGCCCGACGATATTGATCATCTCGGCAACCGCCGCGTCAAGACGGTGGGTGAATTGATCCAGAATAAATTGCGGATCGGTTTGCGCCGCATGGAACGTGTCATCAAAGAGCGCATGTCCATTCGCGATCAGGAACAACTTTCCCCGGTGACGCTGGTCAACATTCGTCCGGTGGTGGCGGCATTGCGCGAATTCTTTGGTTCAAGCCAGTTGAGTCAGTTCATGGATCAAACCAATCCATTAGCGGAGTTGCGCCACAAGCGAACGCTGTCCGCTTTGGGTCCGGGTGGTTTGCGGCGTGAACGCGCTGGATTCGATGTGCGCGATGTCCATCATTCCCATTACGGACGCATTTGTCCAATCGAAACTCCTGAAGGTCCGAACATCGGTTTGATCGGACGTTTGGCTTCGTTTGCGCGTGTGAATGAATATGGTTTCATTGAAACTCCTTATCGCAAAGTTTATAAATCATTTCCCGCCGATGACGAACGTTTGGTGGGCAGAACACTTCGAGAAGCGGTGACAGATCCGAAGACCGAAGAAAAGCTTGCGAAAGCTGGCGAAGTCATTGATTCACGTCTTGCGAAGCGTCTGGCGAAAATTGGAAATGAAGTGCCCATCGTTCCATTTGTTTCCGAGCAGACGGATTATCTCTCCGCGGATGCAGAGGATAAATATGTGATCGCACAGGCCAATGCGCCATTGTCTGAAAATAGTGAATTCGCACGCGAGCGTAATTCATGCCGTTATCACTCGAGCTTCCTTTTCTCTACTTCTGATGCGATTGACTATATGGATGTCGCGCCGCATCAAGTAGTGGGCATCAGCGCGGCTTTGATTCCATTCCTTGAACACGACGATGCCAACCGCGCTTTGATGGGTTCAAACATGCAGGCGCAGGCTGTGCCTTTGGTGCGTCCTGAAGTTCCTTTGGTTTCAACAGGCATGGAGCGCGCCGCCGCATTGGATTCAGGACAGGTTGTAGATGCCGAAGAGAGCGGCGAAATTGTTTCTGTTACCGGAAGCAAGATCGCCGTCAAGGAAAGAAAAGGCGGACTGCATACCTATCAACTTCGCAAATATCAACGCTCGAATCAATCCACGTGCATTGACCAACGTCCGTCTGTTGTCAAAGGTCAAGTGATTAAACGCGGCGATATCATCGCCAATTCTTCCTCGACGGATAACGGTCAACTCGCCCTCGGTCAAAACGTGGTCGTGGCTTTCCTTTCATGGGAAGGTGGCAACTTTGAAGATGCCATTTTGCTTTCCGAACGTTTGGTGCAGGATGACCGTTTCACTTCTGTTCATATCGAGAAATATGAAGTGGAAGCACGCGATACCAAACTTGGACCGGAAGAGATCACGCGCGACATTCCC
This sequence comes from uncultured Chloroflexia bacterium, assembly GCA_963752775.1. Lineage (GTDB taxonomy): Bacteria > Chloroflexota > Anaerolineae > Anaerolineales > Villigracilaceae > Fen-1038. The sequence goes on along the minus strand of CAVVZL010000013.1, from coordinate 48,449 downwards.
AATGTCGGTGAAGATGCGATCAAGGATTTGGATGAAAATGGAATTATCCGCATCGGCGCGGAAGTTGGGCCGAATGATATTCTCGTCGGCAAGATCACGCCGAAAGGCGAAAAGGAACTTACTCCTGAAGAACGGTTGCTGCGCGCCATCTTTGGCGAGAAGTCCCGCGATGTAAAAGATACATCGCTGCGAATGCCGCATGGCGAACGCGGCAAGGTTGTGGATGTGAAGGTCTTTACCCGTGAAGATAATGCTGATCTTTCCGCCGGTGTGGATACAATGGTGCGCGTCTCCGTGGCCCAACGCCGCAAGATCACTGCCGGAGATAAGATGGCGGGTCGCCATGGCAACAAAGGCGTTGTATCCAAAGTTGTGCCTGTGGAAGATATGCCCTTCCTTGAAGATGGAACGCCGGTTGATTTGATCTTGAATCCGTTAGGCGTGCCGGGTCGTATGAATATTGGTCAGGTGCTTGAAGTTCATTTGGGTTGGGCAGCGAAGCGATTGGGCTTCCGAGCCATCACTCCGGTCTTTGATGGCGCGACCGAGGAACAAATCGAAGCCGAGCTTGCGCGTGCTTGGATTGTGGATCAAGCTTGGAAAGAGTCCGGACAAGCCTCGTGGGAGTGGATCAAACAACAGGAATATGACCCTGAATCCATTCAGGATGATGACGAGGTCCGTCGTCTCTATTTGGAGTCGTGGTTGGGTAAACGCAAGTACGATGTTTCCGAATTGAACGATGTGGATTATGCGCGTCATGCCGCGGCACGCGAGTGGTTGCGTGATCGTGAATATGATCCAAAAGTGATCCTAAGTTCCCTCGACGAAGAAACGGTTCATTACGACCCCGAAGTGGATAAGCAAGCCATCAACGCTTGTTTGCGCCTTTGGATGGAAAGCCTTGGTTATTCCAAGCGAGTTGCTGATGCTAATATCATGGCCGCGGCTCAAGATGTTACCCGCGAAACAGGTTTCCCTCTGCCGATTCTTGGCAAGCAGGTTTTGCGCGATGGTAAAACAGGTCAACCTTACGATCAACCAATCACAGTCGGCGTGATGACCATTCTTAAATTGCATCACTTGGTTGAAGATAAAGTTCATGCTCGTTCAACTGGCCCATATAGTCTTGTCACGCAACAGCCTCTTGGCGGTAAAGCCCAATTCGGCGGTCAGCGCTTTGGTGAAATGGAAGTATGGGCGCTTGAAGCATACGGCGCGGCTTATACATTGCAGGAAATGCTCACTGTTAAATCGGATGATGTGCAAGGCCGCGTGAATACGTATGAGGCTATCGTCAAGGGCGAGCCGATTGAAGAGCCAAGTATCCCTGCTTCATTCCGCGTTCTGGTCAAGGAATTGCAATCTCTCGGCTTATCTGTAGAGGCAGTCAATGAGGGAGGGGATGTGGTTAAGTTTGGAAAAGATGAAGAGAAAACGCATCCACCCAAGATGGGCACGGGCCTCATGGAACTTGGTGTGGATGCTGAATCGTCAAGGAAATAGTATGGCTTTTTTCTTGACTTGCGGGTAACCGCATGTTAGAATAATTCGCCGTTGCCTGCAAGAAGGCGGCAGTTTCTCCCGCCACAACATGGCACCTACAAATGAGGCCATCATTATTGTTTCTGATGGCCTCATTTCTTGCAAAAGTCATTGTGAAAGATTTTGTTATCGGAGGCAAAGTGCCGACAGTAAATCAAATGGTCCGCAAGGGCCGCAAAAATAAGAAGGTCAAGAGCAAGGCTCCTGCGTTGCAGTATACATTGAACAGTCACAAGCAGCGACGCGTACGCCAGGATAAAGGCGCGCCCCAAAAGCGTGGCGTCTGCACTGTGGTGCGTACGATGACTCCCAAAAAGCCGAATTCGGCTCTGCGGAAAATCGCCCGCGTCCGCTTGACGAATGGAATCGAAGTCACAGCGTATATTCCGGGCGAAGGCCATCAATTGCAGGAACACTCCGTGGTGCTTGTGCGCGGTGGACGTGTGAAGGACCTGCCGGGTGTGCGTTATCACATTGTGCGCGGCTCGCTGGATACAACCGGAGTTGAAAAGCGGCGTCAAGGTCGTTCCAAATATGGCGCAAAGCGCCCGAAGGAAACAAAGTAAGGAGTATATTCATGAGACGTGGAAGCCCAGAAAAACGGCCGGTTCCGCCCGACATGCGCTATAACAGCGTCCAGCTTCAAATCTTGGTTCAGCATGTTATGACGCGCGGTAAAAAGAGTACAGCCGCCCGCGTGATTTATGGCGCGATGGATTTGATCAAGGAACGCACGCAGAAGAATCCGATGGAAGTTTTCGATGCAGCGTTGAAGAATGTAGGCCCTGCAATGGAAGTCCGTCCGCGGCGCGTGGGCGGCGCGACCTATCAAGTTCCAATGGAAGTTGCGGCTGACCGACGTACTACGTTGGCGATCCGTTGGATTTTGAGCGCGGCGCGCGAACGGGGAGGACAATCCTTTGCTGATAAACTTGCTTCCGAATTGATTGACGCTTCCAATGAAACGGGTGCCGCAATCCGCAAGCGTGATGAGACTCACAAAATGGCTGAGGCCAACCGAGCATTTTCTCATTATCGTATCTAATTGGCATTTTAGGAAATCTACTTCGATTATTTGTTAGGAAAGAATGGCACGCGAGTATCCGCTGGATAAGTATCGAAATATTGGGATTATTGCCCACATTGACGCCGGGAAGACGACAACTACCGAGCGTATCTTGTTCTATACCGGAAAGACTCACCGCATCGGTTCGGTGGATGACGGTACAACCGTCACGGACTGGATGGAACAGGAACGCGAACGCGGCATTACGATTGTTTCAGCGGCTATTTCTTCTGAGTGGAACGGTTATCAGATCAATGTCATTGATACGCCCGGACACATTGACTTTACTGCTGAGGTTCAACGTTCCTTGCGCGTTTTGGATGGCGGTGTTGTGATCTTCGACGCGGTTCAAGGCGTGGAGCCTCAGAGTGAAACCGTTTGGCGGCAGGCTGACCGCTACGGGGTCCCGCGCATTTGTTTCGTCAATAAGATGGATCGCGTCGGTGCGTCTTTTGAACGCACCATCCAATCGATCATTGACCGCCTCGGCGCAAATCCAATCGCCATGCAGTTGCCAATTGGCGCTGAAGCGACATTTAAAGGTGTTATTGATTTGCTTACGATGCAGGGCGTTGTTTGGGAAGATGACCTCGGCAAAGAGCCCAAGGATATCGAGATTCCTGCTGACTTAAAGAAAGCGGCGGAAGAAGCCCGTCACCATATGGTGGAAGAAATTGCCCAGCTCGACGATCATTTGACGGTCAAATATCTCGAGGGGATGGAGATCAGCGTTGATGAGTTAAAGCATGCGCTTCGCAAAGCTGTTATCGCTAATAAGGCTTATCCTGTTTTCTGTGGTTCCTCTTTGAAGAACAAAGGCGTTCAAGTGATGCTCGATGCAGTGATTGATTACTTGCCATCACCTTTGGATGTTCCTGCTGTTATGGGGTCCGAGCCGGGCAGTAGTGAATTTAATATTGAACTTCCCGCAAAAGATGACGCGCCTCTTAGCGCTTTGGTCTTTAAAATCGTAACCGATCCTTATGTTGGACGTCTGGCATATTTCCGCGTTTATTCGGGCGTTATTTCGCAGGGCCAAATGTTGATTAACTCAACCAAGGGCAAACGCGAACGCATCGGACGTTTGATCCGGATGCATGCCGACCGCCGTGAGGATATTACCGAAGTGCGCGCGGGCGACATTGGAGCGGCTCTCGGTTTCAAGGAAACTTTCACCGGCGACACTCTCTGTGACACGAAACAAGTCGTCCTTGAAAGCATCACATTCCCTGAACCAGTGATCTCGATTGCGATTGAACCGAAGAGCAGTTCCGATCAGGAAAAAATGGGCGAGGCTCTTCGCAAGCTTTCGGAAGAAGACCCAACGTTCCGTGTTCGCTCCGATGAAAATACCGGACAAACCATTATTTCGGGAATGGGCGAATTGCATCTTGATATTATCGTGGATCGTATGCTGCGCGAGTTTCGAGTTCAGGCCAATGTCGGCGCGCCGCGTGTCGCTTATCGGGAATCGATTACGCGCGTGGTCCCGGAAGTCAACTACAAATATGCTAAGCAGACCGGTGGTCATGGCATGTATGGTCATGTTGTGATCAAGATTGAACCGGGTCAACCCGGCTCGGGTGTTATCTTTGAAGATGCAATTCGGGGTGGAACAGTTCCACGCGAATATATCCCGGCGGTTGAAAAAGGCGTAAAAGAGGCCGCGGAGAGCGGCGTGTTGGCTGGTTATCCTGTAGTGGATTTAAAAGTCACGCTCTTTGATGGATCGTTCCATGAAGTTGACTCGAATGAAATGGCTTTCAAACTGGCCGCATCCATGGCGTTTAAAGAAGGCGTTCAAAAGGCTGGGCCGGTTTTGCTCGAGCCTATCATGAAAGTGGAAGTTGTAGCTCCGGAGGAATTTCTCGGTGATGTGATGGGACAAGTCAACAGCCGCCGTGGCAATATTCAAGGAATGGATGTTCGACCAGGCAATGCTCAAGCGGTACGCGCAATGGTGCCGCTGGCCGAAATGTTTGGTTATGCCACGCAATTGCGTTCAGCGACGCAAGGTCGTGGTGTCTTCAGCATGGAATTTGACCACTATGCGCCTGTGTCGCAATCAGTGGCAGAAGAAATTCTCAAAGTGTAATTGTTTCTCTATAGATAAGGAGCTGAAATAATGGCGAAGGCGAAATTTGAGAGGACGAAGCCGCATCTGAACGTGGGGACGATGGGGCACATCGATCACGGGAAGACGACGCTGACGGCGGCGATCACGAAATACAGCCAGTTTTTGGGGAAGGCGCAGTATCGGGCGTACGATACGATTGACAATGCGCCGGAGGAGAAAGCGCGCGGGATCACGATCAACATCGCGCATGTGGAATATGAGACGGACAAACGGCACTATGCGCACGTGGACATGCCGGGGCACCGGGACTACATCAAGAACATGATCACGGGGGCGGCGCAGGTGGATGGAGCGATCCTGGTGGTGGCGGCGCCGGACGGGCCGATGCCGCAGACGCGGGAGCATGTGCTGTTGGCGCGTCAGGTGGAAGTGCCGAGCATCGTGGTGTATCTGAACAAAGTGGATCAGATGGATGATCCGGAGTTATTGGAGTTGGTGGAAGTGGAACTGCGGGAGTTATTGACGCAGCTACGGATTTCCGGGAGACACGATGCCGATCGTGCGGGGGAGTGCGTTGAAGGCGTTGGAGAGCACGTCGACGGATCCGAATGCGCCGGAGTATGCGAGCATCAAGGAATTGCTGCGGGTGATTGACGAGTACATTCCGGAGCCGAAGCGGGAGATGGAAAAGCCGTTCATGATGTCGATCGAGGATGTGTTCTCGATCAAGGGGCGGGGGACGGTGGTGACGGGGAGAGTGGACCGCGGCAAGGCGAAGAAAGGGGATGAAGTGGAGATCATTGGGTTGCGCGAGACGAAGAAGTCGGTGATCACGGGGACGGAGATGTTCCACAAGGAGTTGGACGAAGTGGTGGCGGGGGATAATGCGGGGATCCTGTTGCGCGGGATCGAGCGGACGGATGTGGAGCGCGGGCAAGTGTTGGCGAAGCCGGGCTCGATCACGCCGCACAAGAAGTTCACAGCGCAGGTGTATGTGCTGAAGAAGGAAGAAGGTGGACGGCACAAGGCGTTCTTCACGGGCTATCGGCCGCAGTTCTACATACGGACGATGGATGTGACGGGGAACATAGCGTTGCCGGAGGGAGTGGAGATGGTGATGCCTGGGGACAACGTCAATCTTACCGTTGAACTGATCGTTCCCGTTGCTCTCGAGCAAGGATCGAAGTTTGCCATCCGTGAAGGTGGCTTGACCGTCGGCTCCGGCGTCGTCACCAAAATCTTGGAATAAATCATGGCTAAACAAAAGATTCGAATCCGCCTCAAAGCTTACGATCATCGTGTTCTCGACCAGTCCGCAAAACGGATTGTCGAAACTGCTGAACGATCCGGCGCTCATGTAGTTGGTCCTGTACCCTTGCCAACTAAGATAGAACGCTTTACAATACGTCGCTCGACATTTATAGATAAAGACTCGCACGAGCATTATGAAATCAGGACGCACAATCGTTTGATTGATGTTCTGGATCCAGAACTCCAAGACGATTGATATGTTGATGCGTCTCAATTTGCCTGCGGGCGTGGATATTGAAATCAAGATATAACGTGTAATTCATGGTCCGTAATTGCGGATCATGTTTCGGCGGCGCAAGAGCCGGGTTGTAAGCGGACCAATATATTTGCTTCGCACCAACCTTGCTTACTGGCCGTTCGGAGATGATGCAGACCAAGCCCGGTCTGACAGTCTCGCAAAACTTTTGAAGGAGAAAAATCGATCATGTTAAAAGGGCTGATTGGCAAGAAGATCGGCATGACCCAGATCTTCGATGATCAAGGTGTCGCGTATCCTGTGACGCTCATCGAAGCTGGGCCATGTTACGTTACACAGATTCGCAAACCGGAGAAGGAAGGTTATTCTGCGGTCCAGTTGGGATTCTCCGAAGTTCATCCTAAGCGTCTGAGCAACGGCGAACGGGGACACTTTGCAACCAATAAAATTCCAACCCTGCGTTTCCTGCGCGAATTTCGCACAAAGACCCCTGATGTCAATGTTGGCGATAAAGTCACCGTTGATACATTCACGGTTGGTGAGCGCTTGGATGTGGTCGGCATCAGCAAAGGCAAAGGCTTTGCCGGTGTTGTCAAACGCTATCATTTCCATGGAATGGACGCCACGCACGGAACTTCAGATCGCAATCGCGCTCCAGGCTCGAACGGCTCCGGCACCACTCCGGGCCGCGTCTATCGCGGTTCGCGCCGCCCTGGTCATATGGGCTCCGATCGCGTTACCGCTCAAAACCTAAAAGTTGTGATGGTGGATGCCGAACGCAATCTGATCGGCTTGAATGGCGCAGTGCCAGGCGGTAAAGGAAGTCTTGTTGTATTGAACGAGACGCGCAAGCAATAGGCGCTGAGGAAACAGGAAGATAGATTATGAAAGTAGATGTTCTCAACATGCAAGGCGAAAAGGTCAAGCAGGTGGATTTGCCTGCGGCGATCTTTGATGCCAAAGTGAATGTGGATTTGATGCATCAGGCTTATCAGCGCCAGATGGCGAACGCGCGCCTCGGTACACATGAAACCAAGACCCGTCATGAAGTTGCAGGTGGTGGCCGCAAACCGTGGAAACAAAAAGGGACCGGCCGCGCCCGTCAAGGGTCAACGATTTCTGCGCAGTGGGTTGGCGGTGGACGTATTCATACGCCGCATCCTCGCAAATACACACAAGCCATGCCGAAGAAAATGCGTCTGGCCGCGCTGCGTTCGGCTCTTACGGTGAAGGCGGCAGAATCGGGAATTGTTATGGTGGACGAGATCAAGGTTGATGAGATGAAAACGAAGGCCATGACTGCCGCATTGAATCATTTGGTTGGCGACGCAAGAGCGTTATTGCTGATGCCGGTAAAAGACGCGTTGTATGATGATGTGAACTCGTGTGGCGCAATAACATTCCAGATGCCAAAGTGATGCTGGTCACTTATTTGAATATTCGCGACTTGCTTGGCTTTGATAAAATCGTTCTGCCGCTCAAATCTCTCGACGCATTGTCGGCACATTTGGGGAAGGAATAAGCCATGACGACTATTTATGATGTGCTTCATCGCCCGCTGGTCACTGAAAAGTCCAGTTATCTTTCCGGGAAATTAAACAAATATTCATTCGAAGTGGCAGAAGATGCAAATCGCACCCTGGTGAAGGATGCGGTTGAAACGATGTTTGATGTGGAAGTGGTGCGCGTGAATATTATGAATACCGCTGCCAAGCGTGGACGCCGCTCAAAGTCACGCCGCCTTTTGGTCCGCAAGTCCGGATTCAAAAAAGCGGTTGTAACTCTTGCGGAGGGTCAAACCCTCCCGATCTTTGAAGGGGTGAAGTAATGGCCGTAAAAAAATATAAACCCACAACCCCCGGTCAGCGCGGGATGACGGGCAACACGTTCGAAGAAATCACCAAGTCTACTCCGGAGCGCTCGCTGACGGTTTCGCTGGGTCGTCACGGCGGACGCAATGTGCAGGGACGCGTCACGGTTCGGCATCGCGGCGGAGGCAATCAGCGTCTCGTGCGAATCGTGGATTTCAAGCGCGAGAAACATGGCATTCCAGCCAAAGTCGCCGCGATTGAATATGATCCGAACCGCACCGCTCGCTTGGCCCTGCTCAATTACGCGGATGGCGAGAAGCGTTATATCATTGCTCCGCTCGATCTGAAAGTTGGCGACACGCTCATGTCCGGCCCCAATGCGGAAATTCGTACAGGAAATTTTCTGCCGATTTCGAATATTCCAGTTGGGACGCTCATTCATAATATTGAAATGAAGGAAGGCAAAGGCGGACAAATTGTCCGCACGGCGGGTGGGGCGGCTCAGCTCTTAGGCAAGGAAGGCGATTTTGCGCAGATCCGCTTGCCGTCCGGTGAGGTGCGTTTGATCCATCAGGTTTGTTATGCAACCATTGGAACAGTCGGAAATTTGGATCACAGCAATATCAAGTTAGGTAAAGCCGGACGCAAACGCCACATGGGCATTCGCCCGACGGTGCGTGGCTCTGCCATGAGTCCACGCGACCATCCACATGGTGGTGGTGAAGGCCGCCAGCCCATCGGTCTGCCCGGACCGAAGAGTCCGTGGGGCAAGCCAACCTTGGGCAAGAAAACCCGTCGCAATAAGAAGACGAGTCAGTATATTGTGCGCCGCCGCAGTAAGACCAATCGCTAGGCGCTGAGAGTAAAAGGTAACTATGTCTCGTTCTCTTAAAAAAGGTCCATATATTCAACCGAAACTGCTCAAGCGCATCGAGGCGATAAATCAAAAAGGCGAGAAGAAAGTGATTCGCACCTGGAGCCGCGCGAGTGTGATTTTCCCTCAGATGGTTGGGCACACGATTGCCGTCCATGATGGGCGCCGCCATGTTCCGATCTATGTCACGGAAAATATGGTGGGTCACCGTTTAGGTGAATTCGCCCCGACCCGAACTTTCCGCAGTCACGCGGCCGCGGCTGAAAGGGCAGCTGCTGCTCCGGCTCCCGCTGCACCGGCGGCTGGAGGCTAAACTATGGCACATGATATTCGTGCTGAACTTAACTTTTTGCCTCAATCTGCCCAGAAGGTTCGCCTCGTGATTGATACAGTGCGCGGCCTGAGACGCAAATGAGGCGCTCGAGTCGCTTCGCTTTGCCAATAAGCGGGCTGGCGTAGATATTCTCAAGTTGCTTGAATCTGCGGTAGCCAATGCGGAAGAGAATTTCGGCGTCAGCCGGGATGATTTGTATGTGGCGCAGATTTATGCCAACGAAGCGCCAACTCGTAAATGGCGCCGTTTTGGTGCGCGCGGCCGCTTCAAGCCGATCTTGCGGCGCCAGTCGCATATCACTGTTGTCCTGCGTGAGCGCGGGTCTTAGGAAAGGACTGAGGAACTTATGGGTCGCAAAGTACATCCGATTGGAATGCGCCTTGGAATTAATCAACCGTGGCAAGGGCGCTGGTTCGCAGAAGGCAAAACATACCGTGAGCAATTGCACCAGGATTTCGCCATCCGTTATTTGTTGTTGGGCGGCACATCCAAAGGCGGCGCGGCGGCGAACTCACGTGTGCGGGAACTGCGCGGCGAATTGCCGGAGATGCTAACCAATGGCAAGGCAGGAATTTCGCGCGTGGATGTTGAAAGATTTCCCGGCAAGATTCGCGTTGCCATTCACACTGCCAAACCGGGCATTCTGATTGGCCGCAAAGGCGAAGGAATTAAAAAGATTCCGTGTCGCACTGGAAGCATTAGTCGGTAAAAAGATCGATCTCGATGTGAAAGGAAGTCACCTCGCCGGATACCGATGCGCAATTGGTTGCAAAGAATGTCGCGGATCAATTGGAGCGCCGTATTGCTTACCGCCGTGCGATGAAGCGTGCGATTCAGCAAGCCATGCGCCAGGGAGCGAAAGGCATCAAGATCATGGTGGGTGGACGTTTGGGCGGTGCGGAAATGTCACGCGATGTATGGCTGCGCGAAGGCCGCGTTCCTCTGCAAACTCTGCGTGCTAATCTTGATTTTGCCAAGACTGAAGCGCTGACCACTTATGGCCAAATCGGTGTGAAGGTTTGGATTTATAAAGGCGAAGCGGTGCCGGAAGAAGTACAGGAAAAAGCGGAGACAACGACTGAAGGCGTTTACGTCAGCGAATAAGTCGGTTATTTTGGAATGAGGTTATTACTATGTTGATGCCAAAACGTGTTAAGTGGCGAAAGCAGATGCGCGGTCGCATGAAGGGCAAAGCTTTGCGCGGGGCGGAAGTTTCGTTCGGTGAGTTTGGTTTGATGGCTCTTGAACCGGGGTGGATCACCGCGCGCCAAATCGAAGCGGCCCGACGCGTCATCGTCCGCGAAATGAAGCGGCGTGGCAAGGTCTGGATTCGTATCTTCCCGGCCAAGCCGTATACTCATCGTCCACCTGAAACCCGCATGGGCGGTGGTAAAGGTGGCGTGGAATATTATGTTGCAGTAGTCAAACCTGGCCGTATTATGTTTGAAGTTGGCGGCTTGCCTGCCGATCAAGCGATGGCGGCACTAAAAGGCGCGCAATACAAGTTTTCCATCAAAACAAAAGTCGTGAGCAGTCATGAGTTAGGAGCATAGCAAATGAAAGCCGAAGAAATCCGAGCAATGTCGGCGGAACAGATCCGCTCGAAACTCTCTGACGCGCGCGAAGAGCTGATGAAATTTCGTTTTCAGCAGGTGACAGGTCAATTAACCGACACCAGCCGCATTCGTATTTTGCGCCGGGATATTGCCCGCATGGAGAGCGTTCTCCATGAAATGCTAGGCTCGGCGGTTACGGAAGGTAAAGCATGAACAATCGTCGTCGAATCACTGGGAAGGTCACCAGCAACAAAATGACCAAGACCGTGGTGGTAGAAATTGTCCGCAAGTTTCGTCATCCGCTTTATAAGAAGGTCGTGTATTCCAGCAAACGGGTCAAGGCTCACGATGAGATCGGTTGTCAGATTGGGGATGAGGTCCAGATTGTTGAGTCCCGCCCGTTGTCCCGTGATAAGCGCTGGGTTGTTGAGTCTGTTGTCAAGCGCGAGACCCGCACTAGCCGATGCAGGCGTCGAGGCAATTGCAAGCGCTGATGTAGTGACTGAGACCAAGCCGGAGGCATAAGTCATGATCCAGCATGAGTCTCGGTTGAAGGTTGCAGATAATAGCGGAGCGCGTGAATTGCTCGTCATCCATGTGATGGGCGGCTCAACGCGCAGGTACGGGCACATTGGTGATGTAGTCGTGGCAAGCGTCAAGTCCGCTTCGCCACAAGGTGGAGTCAAAAAGGGCGAGGTGGTCCATGCAGTCATCGTTCGCCTGACGAAAGAATGGCGACGCGAAGATGGTTCGTACATTCGCTTTGATGATAATGCCGCTGTGCTTTTGGATGCGGATGGTCAGAACCCGAAGGGCACGCGTATCTTTGGACCTGTGGCACGCGAACTGCGCGATAAGCAGTTCATGAAGATCGTGTCGCTGGCTCCGGAAGTGCTGTAGGAGTATTCGAATGAGAGTGAAGATCCGTAAAGGCGATACTGTGGAAGTCATCAGCGGCCGCCTCGAAGACAAAGGCAAGCGCGGTGAAGTCATCAATGTGATGATGAAAGAGAACCGTGTGGTGGTGCAGGGTGTAAGTATCCGTACCAAGCACCAACGCCAGGTTCAGACGCAGGCTGGCCGAAATGTCAATCCCGGTCGCATTCAATTTGAAGGGCCGATTGATATCTCGAATGTGATGTTGGTTTGCCCGAAATGCAATGAGGCGGTACGTGTTGGAATTCAACGCGATGAGGCTGGCGCGCACCGAGTTTGCAAAAGCTGCGAGCAGTTGATTGATTAGGCCGTGGAGCATTGATGATGAATAGAATGCAAGAACGTTATCAAAAAGAAGTGGCCCCGGCGTTATTGAAGGCATTTAGTTTCAAGAACGTGATGCAGATACCGCGCGTGGAAAAGGTTGTGGTAAACATCGGCCTGGGCGAAGCCATGGATAATCCCAAAGCGCTCGAGGCGGCAGTGGGCGATCTGACCACCATTACCGGCCAGAAACCTGTCACCACCAAAGCTCGCAGAGCGATCGCCAACTTCAAGTTGCGCGAAGGCCGTTTGATCGGTGCGAAGGTTACTTTGCGCGGTGACCGCATGTGGTCGTTCCTTGACCGCTTGTTGAACATCGCTCTGCCGCGCGTCCGCGATTTTCGAGGTGTCTCCGCAAATGCTTTTGATGGACGCGGCAATTACACATTAGGTCTCAAGGATCAATTGGTGTTTCCTGAAATTGAGTATGACAAAATTGATAAACTGCGCGGTATGGAGATCACAATTGTGACCTCTGCCAAAACCGATGAGCACGCGCGTGCTTTGTTGCAGATGCTTGGTATGCCGTTCAGCGGGAAGGAAGCGTAATTAGGTATGGCGAAGAAATGCATGCAATATCGTGAACTCCGTCGGCGCAAGGCCGTTCAGGTGCGCAACCGTTGTCAGCGTTGCGGACGCCCGCGCGGCTATATTCGCCGTTTCGGTCTGTGCCGCATCTGCTTCCGTGAACTGGCTCTGCAGGGCAAAGTGCCGGGCGTTGTCAAGGCATCCTGGTAGGCTGGAGATAGATCATGAGTGTTAATGATCCGATTGCTGATATGTTGACCCGCGTTCGCAACGCGGTAATGGCCGGGCAGTCCCAAATTGCGATGCCCAGTTCAAAAATCAAAGCCGAGATCGCCAAGATTTTAAAGGATGAAGGTTTTCTTGAAGGCTTCGAGGTAGTGGACGACGAAAAGACCAGCTTTAAGGTTTTGCGCTTGAAGATTAAGTACATTGGCGAACGCCGCGAGCGAAAACCAGTACTGAGCGGCATTGAGCGCATCAGTACCCCGGGACGTCGCATCTATACCAATAAAAAGGAAATACCCTGGGTGTTATCAGGTCTTGGTGTCGCAATTCTCTCCACGCCGAAGGGCGTGATGACCGGTGCCCGTGCCCGACAATTGGGCGTGGGCGGCGAGATCCTTTGCAAGGTCTGGTAAAACGAGGAGGTAAAAAAGTGTCTCGTATTGGAAGATTACCGGTCGAAATTCCGAACGGTGTTCAAGTGGATGTCAAAGGATCGAATGTCCGCGTGAAAGGACCGAAGGGCGAACTCCAGCGTGTGTTCTCGCCGATGGTTGAGATCAGGATGGAAAATAATCATCTTGTAATCACACGGAAATCCGATGAAGCCTTGGAACGCGCCTTGCACGGGACGACGCGTGCGCTGCTTGCTAACATGGTTCATGGAGTTAGCAAGGGCTTTGAAACCGTGTTGGAAGTTGAAGGCGTGGGTTACCGCGCCGAATTGGAAGGAAAGAACTCTAGTGTTGTATGTTGGATATTCGCATCCGGTTAAGATGGAACCGCCGACCGGAATATCTTTTGAGACTGATCTAAAAACTCGCCAGATTAAAGTATTGGGTTTTGATAAAGAACTGGTTGGTCAGGTTGCGGCGAATATTCGTAAAGTTCGTCCGCCGGAACCGTATCATGGTAAAGGTTTGCATTATCTGGGCGAACACATTCGCCATAAAGCTGGAAAGGCCGGGAAGGGAGCCGCTGCTAAGTAACTATGGCTAACAAAAATCGTTCCATTGCGCGTGAGCGACGTCATGTGCGCGTGCGTTTGAATTTAGCTGGCACAGCCCAGCGTCCACGGCTGGCTGTATTCCGCAGTGTTGCCGAGATTTATGCACAGGTTATTGATGATGCCGCAGGTAATACGCTGGTGTCTGCGTCCTCGGTGGATAAAGAATTGCGCGAACAGATGAAGGATAAGAAGAAGTCCGAACAAGCCAAGCTCGTTGGCAAGGCGGTAGCCGAGCGTGCCAAGAATAAAGGTATTGCTGCGGTGGTGTTTGATCGTGGCGGCTTTAACTATACGGGCCGTGTCAAGGCGCTGGCAGATGGTGCGCGGGAAGGCGGCCTGCAGTTCTAGGCCGATGTGGAGTTGATTATGGCAGAAGTAGAAGTAGTTGCCGAACAGCAACAACAATTTGAACAGCAGGATGCGTTTGAAGAGCGCGTAATTGAAATTGCTCGTGTCGCCAAGGTGGTCAAAGGCGGCCGTCGCTTCCGCTTTCGCGTGACCGTAGTGGTTGGCGATAAAAAAGGAACCATCGGCATGGGGAGCGGCAAAGCCAATGCCGTGCCGGATGCAATGCGTAAAGCCTCGGAACGCGCTCGAAAGAATATGCACGTGATGAATTTATCTGGAACAACCATTCCTCACGAATCACTTGGGATTGTTGGCGGGGCGCGCGTTTTCTTGAAGCCGGCCTCCCCCGGCACCGGCGTGATCGCGGCAGGTGGTGTGCGCGCCGTTTTGGAAGTCGCGGGTGTGCGTGATATTCTCACCAAATCCATGGGCTCGGCCAACGTCCTAAATGTGGTGATGGCAACGTTCTCAGCTTTGAGCAACTTAAAGTCTGTTCAAATAGAGGCGGCTCGCCGCGGCAAGAAGGTCGAAGAGTTGTTGCCGTTCTGGGAACGGAGGAAGCAACATGCCTAAGAAAAAAACTACAGGCAAGACGATTCGCGTGACGCTTGTCCGCAGTCCGATTGGATATACTAAGGATCAAAAGGAAACCGTTCTCGCCTTGGGCTTGCACCGTTTGCATCAAACGATAGAGCATAAAGATACGCCAGCTTTGCGCGGAATGTTGACTAAAGTGATTCACCTTCTGAAGATCGAAGAGTAGGTTGCAATGAAATTACATGAACTTGTGCCCAATCCGGGCTCGAAGAAAAATCGTAAACGCGTTGGACGCGGCCCATCTGCTGGCCAAGGCAAAACCGCCGGACGCGGCACCAAAGGCCAAGGTGCGCGCTCTGGCGAAGGTGGCCGTATCTACGCCCAAGGCGGAAACCTGCCGTTCTATCGTCGATTGCCGTTCATGCGTGGTGAAGGCTTTACTCCGCCGAATCAGGTAACGTATAACGAAGTCAATCTTGATCAATTGTCCGAGGCATTCAAAGCCAACGCGGACGTAAACTTGGAATTGCTCGAGGCCGCGCATCTGCTTCGTGATCCGCGCGACCCGGTTGTTGTCTTGGGACGCGGCGATTTGAAAGTCGCGCTTAAAGTGAAAGTTCATCGCGTGAGCGCCAGCGCCAAATCCAAGATTGAAAAAGCGGGCGGCTCCGTGGAATTGATCCAATAATCCAGCGAGGAGATTTCTGATGAAATCGTCGTTTTCCGGTTGGCGTTACCTTTGGAAGTCGGAAGATATTCGGCGCAAACTGCTGATTACATTTTTCATTCTTGCGCTCTATCGTGTTGCAGCTGATGTGCCCGTACCAGGCATCAATTTTGTTGCGCTTAAGGCTTTCCGGGCAAGCGCCGCTTCGAGTGCCGGCTTTCTCGGCTTCCTTGATTTATTGTCAGGCGGCACGGTAACCAACTTTTCCTTGCTTTCGATGGGAGTTTATCCGTACATCACTGCGCAAATTATTTTGCAATTGCTGATCCCGATCATTCCAGCCCTTCAGCGCCGGATGCAAGAAGACCCGCGCGAGGGTCAGAGATGGATGGAGCGTTGGACATATTTCCTTGCCGTGCCGATGGCGGCGCTTTCAGCAATTGGACAGATCAATATCTTCAACTCATTGTCTCAGCAGGCGCAACAAGGAACTATCGTTCCCTTTGGCTTTAGTAGCGATTTATGGCTTCCTTCATTAACTATTCTTTTGGTGATGACAGCCGGTACAATGTTTGCTATTTGGCTTGGCGAATTGATTTCCGAATATGGCATTCGCGGTCAAGGACTTTCATTGGTGATCTTTGCAGGCATCGTGGCGCGCATGCCCGCGAATCTTTTTAGCATTATGCAGGATCAGTCCACGCGCTGGTTCTTGTTGGTATTCACGATTGTGGTGATTGTTGCGACAATCTACGCCATCGTTTTTATTCAACAGGGACGCCGCAATGTGCCAGTCATGTATCCGGGAAGGAGGATGGGTAATCGCATGTCCATGCCGGTCAAAGGCACTCTGCCGCTAATGGTTAATCTCGCTGGAATGATCCCGTTGATTTTTGCAAGCGCCATTCTGCAATTCCCGGCGATCATTGCCAGCTATTTCACGTCATCTACAAATGCGGCTGTCAAGCAATTCGCTCTAGGTGTGCAAAACACACTGGGCGGCGGAACAGGCTCAAGCAGTTGGGTATACTGGCTCTTGTACTTCATCATGGTTGTGTCGTTCACCTTCTTCTACACATCTGTTTTGTTTGAGCAACAAAACTATGGTGATAACTTGAAAAAATCGGGCGCACAAATCCCCGGTGTTCATCCAGGTGAAATAACGCAGAAGTATCTTAACAAAGTTCAGCAGCGCATTACATTTCCCGGCGCGTTCTTCCTCGGAGTGGTGGCTGCGCTGCCTTTCCTGCTCAGCCTTTTGTTGAAAGCGTTTGGAATAGGTAGTGCGTCCACTTCAACGGGGTTGTTCCTGGTTTCATCGGCAGGCTTGCTAATTGTGGTCGGTGTTGTCCGCGATACATTCTTGAACATCGAAGCGGAAATGAAGTTGCACGGCTATCAAGACTCGTTGCTGGTACGCTAAACAAAATCGAAGAAGGAGAAAAAAGTGGCGACCTATATTGTTCTACTTGGACCTCCTGGAGTAGGAAAAGGTACGCAAGCAAAAGTCCTTGCCCAGCAAACAGGCTTGATCCACGTTTCCTCAGGCGACTTATTTCGCGAGAACATTAAGAATTAAACAGAACTTGGCAAACTCGCCAAATCTTTTATCGATAAAGGCGAGCTGGTGCCGGACGATGTGACCGTTGCCATGATCAAAGACCGGCTCGCTCGCCCGGACTGCAAAGCGGGCGCCATTTTGGATGGTTTTCCCCGCACCCCGATCCAGGCCGATGCATTGCATAGATTGCTTGCAGATTTCAATGGCGATGTTGATCTTGTTCCGTTATCACCGCTTCGCCGGATGTTTTAATCGAGCGTATTTGTTGCAGATGGACATGCAAAGCAATGGGCCATGTTTATCATGAGAAATTCAACCCGCCGAAAGTTGCAGGCAAATGCGATGTGGATGGATCGGATCTTTACCAACGCGAGGATGATAATCCTGATACAGTTAGGCATCGAATTAAAGTTTATTTTGAACAGACTTCACCGTTGATCGATTACTATCGGAGGCAGAACAAACTGGTTGAAATTGACGGAACACAACCGATTGAGAAAGTCTCAGACGAGCTTTTATCTGTGGCGAAAAAGACAGTGGCATAGGTTGTGTTGGAGTAAATTATGAATTGGGATCGCCAAATACATATCAAAAGCCCTGACGAATTGAAGATCATGCGTCAGGCCGGACGTATCAATGCCGAGATTTTGGCGACCATGAAAAATATGATACAGCCCGGTGTTTCAACAGCCGACCTCAACGCGGCTGCTGAGGAAGTGCTGAAGAAACACGGATGTTATTCGCCTTTCAAAGGCTATAGCCAGCCGCCGTATCCGGCTTCGATCTGCACCAGCGTCAATGAAGAATTGGTGCACGGAATTCCGAGCAAGAAACGAATTCTCCGCGAAGGTGACATCATCTCTGTGGATTGCGGAACGGTGTTTGAAGGTTTTGTGGCTGACTCGGCAATGACCTTTGCGGTGGGGAAGATTTCCTCCGAGGCGAAGCGCCTGATGGAAATCACGGAAGGCGCGCTGGCTGCGGCGATTGACAAGATGCGCGGCGGCAACCGCACCGGTGATATTTCGGCGGCGATTCAAAATTATGTGGAAAGCCGCGGCTTGCATGTTACGCGCGAATACACCAGTCATGGTGTAGGACGGCAGATGCACGAAGGCCCGCAAGTTCCCAATTACGGTACAGCGGGAACTGGAATGCCTCTTCGTCCGGGCATGACCATAGCTATCGAACCGATGGTCTTGGTCGGCACGCACGAAACCCGCACCTTGCGCGACCAGTGGACGGTTGTCTCGGCGGACAATTCATTGACGGCCCATTTTGAACATTCTGTGGCTGTCACCGAAGGAGAGCCTCTCATCCTGACTGTCCCATGACCTGCCAACGAGAACAAACACTAGACGGAAAAAGGTATAGCCTGTATAATCACATCTTTGGCTCTATGAAGAAGTAAGGAGTGCAACATGAAAGTTTCACCATCTGTTCGCAAGCGATGTGCCAAGTGCCGTATCGTGCGGCGCAAGGGACATGTATATGTGATTTGCGAAAATCCTAAACACAAGCAACGACAGGGTTGATGTATATGGCAAGAATTGAAGGTGTTGACCTGCCCCGCAATAAGCGGGTTGAAGTTGGCCTGACGTATCTATTCGGCGTTGGCCCCACACGTCGCGCGCGAAGTTTTGGCCGCGACCAAAGTAAATCCCGATACACGCGTCAAGGATTTAACCGAGGCCGAGGTTACGGCGATGCGTGAGTTCATATCAAAAAATTATAAAGTCGAAGGTGATTTGCGCCGCGAACAACAGATGAATATCAAAAGGCTGATCGAGATCGGCTCTTATCGCGGTTTGCGGCATCGCCGTAATCTGCCCGTTCGCGGACAACGCACCCGCACCAATTCCCGAACCCGCAAGGGCAGTAAGAAGACGGTTGCTGGGCGCGGACGCCGACGCGGCGCCACCAAAAAGTAAAACAGGAGTTGATATTTTATGCCTCAGAGTGTACGCTCAGCACGCCGCACAGCTGGCGGTGCTAAAAAAGGGAAGCGCAATTTGTCTTCTGGACAGGTGCATATCTTTGCATCTTTCAATAACACGATTGTGACAGTTACCGACTCGGAAGGGAATGCGGTAGCTTGGGGTTCCGCGGGTTCGGCGGGCTTCAAAGGCTCGCGCAAAAGCACGCCTTTCGCTGCGCGCCTGGCCGCTGAACAAGCGATCAAGGCCGCGCAACAGTTGGGTATTCAGGAAGTGGATCTGTTTGTCAAAGGCCCTGGCCCCGGCCGCGAGAATGCGATTCGTGCGGTTCAATCCATGGGCTTGAAGGTCCGATCGATGTCGGATATCACACCGATTCCGCATAATGGTTGTCGGCCTCCGAAAAAGCGCCGCGTGTAATTAAGTTGAGGTAGTGAAAATATGGCAAAAACATTAAGCCCGGTTTGCAAGCTTTGCCGGCGTGAAGGCGAAAAACTTTATTTGAAGGGTGAGCGTTGCTTTACACCCAAGTGTGCGTTTGAGAAACGCAGTTTTCCTCCGGGTCAGCATGGCAAGACCGGGAGCCGTGGCGGAAACGCCAGTCGCACCGGTCAATCTGATTTCTCTCGCCAGTTGCGCGCAAAGCAAAAGGCGCGCCGAATATATGGCGTATTGGAACGTCAATTCCACCGCTATTATGAGACCGCATTACATCGCCATGGCCTGACCGGTTTAACTCTTTTGCAAATCCTTGAGTCCCGCCTCGATAATGTGATCTTTCGCTTGGGATTTGCATCCAGCCGCTCACAGGCTCGTATGATGGTTTCGCATGGCCATTTTACTGTAAATGGCCGTCGCACCGATATTCCTTCCATGCTTCTAAGTGAAGGTGATGAAATTACCGTTCGCGAAGGTTCACGAAGTCTGACTTATTTCCAGGCTTTGCCTGATTTGGCCGAAAAGCGCACATCACCTTCCTGGTTAAATCGGGATACCAAGAAGATGTCGGGAATTATTTCCCGGCTTCCTGAGCGTATGGAAATTGAAGGTACTCTTAGTGAACAGCTTATTGTTGAATACTACTCGCGCCGTTAATCTTGGCCGTGTGGGAGTGATGGAATGAATAAAAACCATTCTTCACTCGTTGGCTTTCTGCTATTACAAGGGAGAGGTGAACTGTGACGGGTATCTCGAATATGGTCATGCCGAAGATCGAGCGCGAAGCTGAAGCTCGGAATTATGGCAAATTTGTAATCAGCCCTCTAGAGCGCGGTTATGGCGCGACACTGGGGAATGCGTTGCGCCGCGTTCTGCTTTCATCTCTGGACGGCGCGGCGATTTCATCCATCCGCATCGGGGATGTGTTGCATGAATTTAGCGATATCCCAGGTGTGCGCGAAGATGTGATTCAGGTGACTTTGCAGATCAAGCAAATTCGCCTCAAGCTGGACGGCGTGGATAGCACTCGTATGAATTTGCAAGTGCGCGGCGAAGGTACGGTTACTGCCGCCGACATCGTGGCCCCGTCTGAAGTCGAGGTTGTCAATCCGGAACTTTATCTTTTTACGGTGGACAATCCCAAGACCAAGCTGGATATCGAATTCACCGTGGAGCGAGGTCGCGGGCTATTCGCCTGCGAATGAACGCAGTGAACATTTGCCGATTGGCGAACTTCCTGTAGACGCGATCTACAGCCCGGTCAAGCGCGTCAATTGGGAAGTGACATCCGCCCGTGTCGGCCAGAGCACGAACTATGATAAGCTGGTCCTTGAAATCTGGACGGATGGCACGATCTCACCAGAACGCGCTCTCGGCACATCAGCCAAATTGATTATTGATCACCTGCGTATGATTGCGGGCATCAATGAAGAGATGCTGACGGTTGTGACAGAGCGCGAAGTGGGCGGAAGCCGTTTCTCGAGTGAACTGGCTGAAACACCGGTTGAAGCGCTTGACCTTTCAGTGCGCGTCTTCAACTCGCTCAAGCGCACAGGCATTACCACCGTTGGGGATGTGCTGGAATTGCTCGACAAGGGCAAATCGGCGGTCATGTCCATCCGCAACTTTGGCGAAAAGAGTTTGGATGAACTGCGCCAGAAGATGCACGAAAAGGGCTTTTTGAAGGATGAACAATCTTCGGAGTAATAAAAGATGCGACATAATGTAGCAGGTTATAAACTGGATCGAACCAAAGGCGCGCGGATTGCCTTGCGCCGAAACTTGATGAAGCAGTTCTTCGAGCATGAACGAATTCGCACTACCAGGGCGAAAGCCGCCGCAATTCGCGGCGAAGCGGAACATATCATCACCATTGCGCGCAACAGCGCCAATGGCAGTGATTCGGAAAAAGTTGCGGCACGCCGCCTTGTGGCTTCGAAGCTTGGAGATAATCAGGTGATCAAGCGCGTGTTCGATGAGATCGCTCCGCGCTTTGCGAACCGCAACGGCGGTTACACCCGTGTGATGAAACTCGGCCCACGCCTTGGCGATTCGGCTGAAATGGTGATCCTAGAGCTGGTTGAAGAGTAAATCGCAGTTAGCGTTTAGCCAAAAGCTGATGGCTGATAGCTAAACATGGCACGTTACAAACTGATCCTTGCTTATGACGGCACAGCATTCGCTGGAAGTCAGCGGCAGGCAAAACATCGAACGGTGCAGGGCGAACTCGAAAAGGCTCTGCGCGAACTTGGCTGGTCGGCTCGCTCCGTGACTTTGGCCGGACGCACCGATACCGGCGTTCATGCCTCGGGACAAGTGGCGGCATTCGACCTTGAATGGAATCACGGCCTCGAGCATTTGCGTAATGCACTGAACGCCAACTTGCCGGTTGATATTGCCGTGAAGGATGTCGAAGTTGCGGACGCGAAATTTCATCCGCGTTTCGATGCCAAGTCACGATGCTATCGCTATCGCCTGTTTTGCCAGAATATCCGCGACCCGTTGCGCGAGAAGATGGCATGGCGTGTATGGCCCGCCTTCAACGGCGATGTGCTCATCGAAATGGCTGGAGTCTTTTTAGGGCAACATGATTTTTCAGCGTTTGGCTCGCCCTCGCGCGAACAAAGCAGTACGGTTCGCACGGTGATGTCCTCAGAGTGGAAAAGACTCGATGATGAGTGGCAGTATGAGGTCCGGGCGGATGCGTTCTTATATCGCATGGTGCGACGCTTGGTCTTCGTTCAAGTTGCAGTCGCGCAAGGAAGATGTTCGAAAGAAACTGTGGTCAAAGCCTTGGAATGGCCGCAGACTAAAAATGAAATCCCCGCGGGCCTGGCTCCCGCACACGGATTGACTCTGGTTGAAGTGACGTATTGAGTCTTCCGAGCAAAGAATACGGAGATTGAAAGTGTACAAATCGTATTATCCGAAAGAAAGCGAGATCGAGCGCAAATGGTTCGTGGCGGATGCCAACGGACAAAACCTGGGCCGCTTTGCGGCAAAGGTTGCGCGCGTTTTACTTGGCAAACATAAGCCGACCTTCACTCCCGGTGTGGAGATGGGAGATTATGTGGTGGTTGTCAATGCCGAGCGCGTGACTGCTACCGGTACCAGGACCAGTTTGAAGATGGACAGCAAGATGTATCATCATCATTCCGGTTATCCCGGCGGATTGAAGTCTGTGAGCTTGCGCGAACAGCTACGCATTCATCCCGACCGCGTTTTGCGCGAAGCGGTCTGGGGCATGTTGCCTCATAACAAAATGGGCCATTCATTGATGAAGCGCTTGAAGATTTATGCCGGACCGAATCATCCGCACAGTTTGCAAAACCCGGAACCGCTGAAGTAGAAAGGAATGAGCAATTATGGCTGTTCAATATTATGAAGGTGTGGGCCGCCGCAAAGAGAGTATTGCTCGTGTTCGTCTCATGAGCGGAAGCGGCAAGTTTGTGGTCAATGAAAAGGAAGCCGGTGCGTATTTTACGCGTCTCGGTGACCTCCACGACATCCTGATGGCTTTCACAGCCTGTGGCGAGGAAGCTGGCAAGTATGATGTCACTGCCACTGTGAACGGCGGCGGCGTAACTGGTCAGACCGATGCAGTCAAACTTGGTTTGGCGCGTGCGTTGCTCAAGATCAACGTCGATTGGACTTCGTCCCTGCGCAAGTTCGGTTTGCTAACGCGCGATGCGCGCGTCAAGGAACGCAAGAAGCCGGGTCTCAAGCGCGCCCGCAAGGCCCCGACTTACACTAAGCGTTAAACTTCTTTACAAAAGTTGTAAATTGGTTTGTAATTGGTAATTCGCGATTTACGAATTACCAATTACCATTTTAAAGGAGACTTTCATGGACTTCTCGCTTGTCGCATCTGTATTTGAGACTTTACGCATCTCACCGCCCTCGAAGTTGACCCTGCTCGAAGCGCCGACTTTTCCGTCGGCGCATGTTCCTTCTTTTCCGCCTGATGTACCGGCATTGATTACCGGTTTGGATTCGCGTGAATTGGCTTTGCAGGTGAAAAATGTTTTGCTGGCGGTGTATCCGAAGGAGCATGAGGTTTTCTTAGTCAATCATCACAACGGTACAAAGTATTAAGGGAAAGAATTTAAGTATCTTTAAGTCTGGTTGACCTTGCAGATGGAAAAAATCTTGACCATTATTTTTCACAAACAACTTGTTTATATCTTCCTGCATTAGATGAAGGCACGTCGTTTGAATCGTTCCAGGAAATTGTCGCGCATCTGCGCGCGCCGAACGGTTGTCCATGGGATAAAGAACAGACCCACGATTCGCTTCGCAAACATTTATTGGAAGAATTGTATGAAGCCATCGCCGCGCTTGACTCGGGTGACTTTGTATTCAATGCGCGAAGAATTCGGTGATTTGCTTTTGCAGATCATGTTGCATTCGCAGATTGCCAGCGAAGAAGGCGAGTTTACCGCCAACGATGTAGTCAAAGGAATTTATGACAAAATCATTCGACGGCATCCGCATGTGTTCGGCGATGCGAAGGTCAGTGGCGTGGATGGTGTACTGACGAATTGGGAAAAGTTGAAGGCGAAGGAGCGCAAGGTCAAAGGCGAAAAAGAAAAAGGGATGTTGGATGGCGTGCCGCTGGCGTTGCCAGCCTTGAGCCAGGCGCAGGAATATCAAGACCGTGCCGCGCGCGTTGGATTTGATTGGCCGGTCATTGACGGTGTGCTGGATAAGCTCGCTGAGGAAATTCAGGAAGTCAAACAAGCTGAAACCGATTTTCAACTCGCAGATGAGATCGGTGATCTA
Source organism: uncultured Chloroflexia bacterium (assembly GCA_963752775.1). Classification (GTDB taxonomy): domain Bacteria; phylum Chloroflexota; class Anaerolineae; order Anaerolineales; family Villigracilaceae; genus Fen-1038. Next base: position 24,390 of record CAVVZL010000013.1, on the reverse strand, counting down.
TTCTTCGTGCTGGTTAATTTTGCTCGGTGGAAAAAAGTGGATGCCGAGTCCGCATTACGCGGGACAAATATAAAATTCAAGAAGGCGATTCGGTTATATTGAAACGAACGCCAAGAAGCAGGGACGGGATCTATCGGATATGAAATTGGAAGAGATGGACGCGCTGTGGGATGAGGCGAAGAAGAAAGAATAAGGGCAGGCAAGAACGGGCATCTGCGCGAATATCTTCTTGACACTTGGCATGGCCTAGGTTATTCAGTTTATTGCTCTTGTATGAACTATACTATTTTGCAGGGAATGATCGCATCCTCGTCGTAGCTATAGACCGCACATAAACGATGATATCCATCGGCTATGATGAGTTTACTTTGAGTTGAATCCCGCACCAGCAGGAGCGGGGAAAGCTCCTTTCCTGATTCGATTTTTTTTGATCTTTTTCCACGTGCGAATTGCTGGTTCCCAGCAGGGACAATCCGGAGGGCGCGAAAAATATCTTTTGCCTTGAATTGTGAGATCGGCGCCTGCCTCAATTTTTCAACAAGGGCATTGGCCACGTTGTCTTCATATAAGAGTCTCAGGTACGACAATGCAGCAGGGTAGTCGTGCTCTTCCGTCTCGTCGAGCCATTTGATGTCAGTTATATCCTTTGCCATAGTTTATTCCTTCTCGAAAAATGTTTTATTAGTTGCACTGAAATTTCTGCAATGCTTGATTGAGCAGGCTTGCGGCGAGATCCGCTTGAGGGGTGTAAGCTTTCCACGCAAAGGCGCGCCCGCCGCACATCCAGGCCGCCGCGCCGCCGTAGGGAAGAGATGAAGTCGCGGTGCTTGTGATCGCAACATAATCTATATTTATATCTCCAACTTGAAATGCCTTCAAGTCTCCACTTCGTGAAATCGACTTTGCTGTCGATGATGGTATCGAGCATGAAAGAGGCATCACTTGCGCCAGTCGCATCTTGCCACATGATCTGGATAACTACAGTCGCATCGTATGCGACCAGAATTCCTTGAGTGATGCTGCTGGGTGTTTGCGGATTGTGTTGCGCGTCGAGGTCGAAGAAGGCAATGGAAACGGGATGCCCGATGCAGAATTGATATTCGCAGAACAAGCCGCTTAGATTCATCGGTGTTGCAGTTGGAAGAATGCGCGGCGTTGGGTATGGGGTGTAGGTTGGGATGGCGGCGATGGTTTGTGCAACAGCTAATTGGATCTGCGCATCTGGGTTCGGCTTGGGCGCGCAGGATGCAAATAGGAAAAATGGAATGAAGAGGCAAATGAAATATCGTTTCATGGACATCCCTGGACGACATACGGCGCAATCATCTTTGCAAGTTCCGTCTCACCTTGGGGGATTAAATGTAAAGGCGTATCAGAGTAGTAATTCGAAGGAAAGACATTCCACAGATCGAGATAATTCCAATGATTTTCTGCTGCCGCCTTGCTAACGTATTGACGATACTGGTCATAAACCCAGCGCGGATAATAAACGCTGTAGTAAACATTGCTGTTAGGAACATTTGTAAGCACTTGTGTCGGTTCATTGACGAGGATCACGGGAACATTACCTGCAATTTGATAAAAATCTCTGACTTGATCTAGCGAAACATCTGCCATGTTAAGCGTTTAGGCGGCTTCATGCCCTCAAAAGTCGGATCATTGCTCAATTGAGCTGGCAATTCCTCGGGTGGACCAGGAATTTGGTCGAGGCCTGTGGCGATATTGATCAGGCTATAAAATTGATATCGCAAAATGCGAAACAATGTTCGATTCTGGTCAGTGATTTGCGCGATCAAATTTGGGCTTTTATAATTTTTCGGCAGGAAATCAAAACGATGAGCTAGTTTATAGATATTCAGCCGGATTATAGCCGATCAACGGATGATTTGCACGAGTTTTCGGCATCAGCGTATACCAAGTGATCAACCATACGATCTCATCAGGATGATAATTCATGGCTTTATCGAGGATCATCAAATCTTTGGTTGCTGAGGAAGCTGGAAAGCTTAAATTATATACATGCACATTTTTATTTCCGCACTTCAGTCCCAGCGCATCCATCTGACCTGGAAGCGTTTGCTCCGGCGTGAGACCGATTCCCCAGACCGCTGAATTGCCGAGTACCAGCACACGGTATTCGTTCGGCGCCTTCGGTTCGGATACAATATGCGAGGCGAACATCGCATCGAGATTTTCTACGTCCAGTGCGTTATCTTCCGGTGCGATGGTGCTGATTGGAAAACGTTGACGCTTCAAAGCCGGTATATTATAAACATTCAGCCATTGAAGATTTGGATTGAGTGTGTAAAAAGCAAATTCAAAGATAAGAAAGATGGCGATAGCTTTTGCGAATATTCGCCAAGGATTGATGATGGAAGACATGGTCTGATTATACAATGTGAGGAACATTTTTGTTGTCCACTTCGTCTGGTTTAAGCAAAGGAGCAAAATGGAAAAACTAATCTCATTGATTTCTTTTGTAGTGCTGTTTCTCGCAGCTTGCGAACCCGAATATATACCAACCCCGCCTACGATGGTGGCACCAAGTACGCAAGTTGCTGTTGGTACAAATATTCCTTTACCGACGAATATACCTCAGCCGACCAGCATTCCATTAGCGACCCGCGTACCGCTTGGAGGGAATCCTGCTCAACAAGCGGCAATCACGTCTCTCTCTTCGACCTTGAACTTGCCTGCTGATCAAATTAAAGTGATCTCCGCCCAAGCCGTGATCTGGCCCAACAATAGTTGTATGGGTGTGCAACGCATGGGAGTGATGTGCACGGATCAACAAGTGCCGGGCTATATCATTGTGCTGGAGGTGAATGGCAAACAATACGAATTCCATACCGAATCGCGATGGAAGCGAAATCGTGCCTTCTGAAGGAGTCCAGGCTTCGGGATCCGCACAAGATGCGGTGAAAAATTATCTTGCATCTGCGTTGGGGATGGATGCCGAGTCAAATAACCGATGGTGAGTGACACAGAAGTTGAGTGGCCCGATTCTTGTCTGGGTGTCGCACAAGATGGAGATAGTGTGCGCGATGATTGTCACTCCCGGGCATTTGATTACGCTTCAGGCGAATACCTTTAGTATGAATTTCATACCAATGAGGACGGAAGCGAAATCCAGCCTGCCACACTTGCATTGACTTGGAAACGCAATGGCGGCATTGCTGGATTTTGCGACAGTCTTGACCGTTTATTTGTCGGGAGAAGTGAGCGGAAATAACTGCAAGGCAGACGCGCGTAATGGTAATTTATTACCCGCAGAAATGACACAACTTGAAGCTTGGGTGACGCAATTTGGTCAAGTCAAGCTCGATGCCTCTGATCCTGTTAATGCATCGGATCGTATGACGCGCCAGCTTTCATTGTTTGGAAACGGAAGCGCCCAGCCAAGCGGGGCAGATCAGCAAGCATTGTTCAGCTGGGCGCAAGATTTGTATCAGCGATTGTATAAGTAAAACAAAACCAGCTGGTGGAAGAATTCACGGGCTGGTTTTCATAAGGCTGATTTCATGTTGGGCGAATTGTGACAATCATCCTTGACGAGCTTCACGCCAGTTGGTATGATGTGTTTACCCTATCCCCCTGGGGGGGGTAAGGATTAATGGCAAATAATGGTCTGATATATCGAGGTGCTATGAAAAACGATGTAACTTCTCTTCGGCGTTTGAAAACAATCGAGGGTCACTTGCGAGGCGTGATCCGCATGGTGGAGCAGGATGCGTATTGCATTGACGTGATTCGCCAAATCCAAGCAGTGGAAGCCGCCTTGAACAAAGTCAGCTCGCAGATTTTGGAAAATCATCTAAATTCATGCGTGATCACCGCTGTTCAAGGAAACGATAAGAAGGAACGCGAGCGCGTCCTGAAAGAAATTACCGAAGTATTCGATATGGCGAACAAGGTGTAAAACGAGAATCGGATTTCGATACTCGAATCATAAATTTCATCATTCTAAGGAGAAATAACATGACCACTGTAACTTATCTAGTACCAGCTATTGATTGCGAACACTGCATTCACACCGTTGAGATGGAAGTCGGTGAATTGCAGGGAGTCCAATCTGTGAAGGCTGATCTCGACACCAAAAAGGTTCAGGTTTCATTTGATGCGCCTGCCAGCGAAGACAAGATCAAGACCTTGCTGGCTGAGATCAATTATCCTGTCGCCGTGTAATTTTTTAGGGGTACGACAACGCCCTGCGCCCTTTCCGGGAGTTGTGCCCTTACAGTTTGGTGAATGATGCCTGAAACAAAACAATTAACATTACCCATTACCGGAATGTATTGCGCCAATTGCGTCTCGACCATTGAGCGCAATTTGAAAAAAGTTAACGGCGTTCAAAGCGCGGTTGTAAATTTATCGTCGGAACGCGCAGTCGTTCAGTTCAATCCGTCTGCAACGGGACTGGTTGAAATGATCGCGCGCGTCCAACGCGCAGGGATACGGCGTTGCAACCGGCGAAGCGGATCTCATCATCAAACGTCTTGCTGATGATAACGATGCACGCCGACTCGAAAAGGCTTTGCAAAAAGTCGAAGGCGTGATCGAAGCGTCAGTCAACATCACTACGGAACATGCGCGAGTCAAGTATGTGCCGACAGTGGTGAGTTCAGGCCGAGATAAGGGAAGCCGTTTCAAAGTCCGGGTTTGAAGCGATGGAACTTGGCGGCGAAGCAGAAGATGCCGAAGCAAAAGCGCGTCAACATGAGATCAATACACAACGTCGCTCTGCTGATTACGGGTTTGATTTTTACCGTTCCATTATTCTTGCTTTCAATGGGGATGGATTTTCATCTTCTGCCATCTTTCTTTTATTCCCAATATATGCCTGGCATGAACATGTACGAAGCACAAGCTTGGTTCTTGTGGCTGATGTTCGCGCTTGCCACGCCTGTGCAATTTTATGTGGGCTGGCAATATTATGTAGGCGCCTTCAAAGCTTTGCGTGGCGGCTCGTCCAATATGGACGTGCTGATCGCGATGGGTTCATCGGTTGCGTATGTTTATTCGCTGGCAATCATGTTTCAATTTTGATTCGCGGGCATGTATATTTTGAAACATCGGCGATGATCATCACGTTGATTCGCATCGGAAAATTTTTGGAAGCACGCGCCAAAGGGACGCACATCCGATGCGATCAAGAAGCTGATGAGTTTGCGCGTTAAAACGGCGCATGTCGTTCGTGCGGGGCTTGAAGCGGATGTGCCCATCGATGAAGTTCGCGTCGGCGACATCGTTCTCGTTAAACCCGGCGAGAAAATTCCGGTGGACGGCGTGGTGATCGAAGGTCGTTCATCGATTGACGAATCGATGTTGACCGGCGAGTCATTGCCGGTTGAAAAGAAGTCCGGTGATGCAGTCATCGGTGCGACGTTGAATAAAGCTGGCATTCTAAAAGTTCGAAGCGACGAAAGTTGGCAAGGAAACCGCGCTGGCGCAGATTGTCAAACTGGTTGAAGACGCGCAGGGAAGCAAAGCGCCGATTCAAAAATTAGCAGACCAAGTCTCTGCGATCTTTGTACCAGCCGTGATTGCCGCGGCTCTGATTACGTTTGCGATTTGGTATTTTGTAGTGCCATCGAATTTGGGCGGACATAACTTCACGACGGCATTGATCGATATGGTCGCGGTGCTGGTGATTGCTTGTCCGTGTGCGATGGGACTTGCCACACCAACCGCCGTCATGGTCGGGACCGGCAAAGGTGCGGAGATTGGCATTCTTTTTAGAAATAGTGAAGCGTTGGAACGCGCGGGAAAAGTCAATATGGTTGTGCTTGATAAAACGGGAACGATTACCAAGGGACAGCCTGCGGTGACGGATGTTGTAGTAAATGGTATATGGAATGCAGAAGAACTACTTCAATTAGCCGCATCCGTTGAAAAGGGAAGTGAACATCCGCTGGGCGAAGCGATTTGGGCGGAAGCCACAAATCGTGGTTTGACATTGAGTGAACTATCAGGTTTAAAGCAGAAGCCGGTTACGGCGTCGAAGCCGAAGTCGAGGGACGACGCGTTGCTGTCGGCAATATCCGTATGATGGAGTCGCGTGACTACGCATTGAACGGATTTGAATCTGCAGTAACGCGTTTGCAATCCGAAGCGAAGACTGCGATGCTGGTCGCCATTGATGGCAAAGTAGAAGGCGTGATCGCGGTGGCAGATACGCTCAAGGAAAGCTCGAAGGATGCGATTGACGAACTGCATCGCATGGGATTGAAAGTCGCGATGATCACAGGCGATAACCCCAAGACCGCCGAAGCGATTGCGAAACAAGTAGGTGTGGATCATGTTTTAGCGGAAGTTTTGCCCGAAGGGAAATCTTCCGAAGTTAAAAAGCTTCAAAGCCCATAATCACAATTCACAAATCTCGAATATCGTTGCTATGGTTGGTGATGGAATCAATGACGCGCCGGCGCTGGCTCAAGCGGATGTCGGTATTGCGATTGGAACGGGAACGGATGTGGCAATGGCTGCTGCGCCGATCACGTTGATAAGCGGTGATTTGCGCGGCGTGGCGCGTGCGATCACTTTGTCACGCAAGACACTTAGCACAATTCAGACAAAATTTGTTCTGGGCGTTTTTCTACAATGTGATACTCATCCCAGCCGCTGCCATGGGATTTTTAAATCCAATGCTTGCCGCCGGTGCGATGGCATTCAGCAGTGTGTTTGTAGTAAGCAATAGTTTGAGATTACGAAGTGCGAAGATATAGTATCATTGAAACATGCCTCGCTATTTCACTCTTAAAGAAGCCAACACTGCGCTGGAAATCATTCGCCCGCTGATGGAAGAAATTCAATCCATCCGCAATAACATCATCGCGCATCAGCCCGAAGCTTGGCCCGCCATCGAAAAGTCGGCGGGGAATGGCGGCAATCCGACACTCAGCAAACTGGTCGAGGACTTTGATCGGCTGGATAAGTTACTGCATAAAATTCTTGATACGGGGGCGCAAGTTAAAGATATAAATACCGGTCTGCTTGATTTTCCCGCTTTGCGAAATGGACAAGAAGTTTATCTGTGTTGGAAATATCGTGAAGATCAAATTGCATTCTGGCACGCGATTGATGCGGGATTTGCAGGACGTCGTCCAATAGAAGAATTTTGAGTGCCGGGTAATTCAAAATTATATATTTCAATTACAAATGCATCTGGTTTAAGGAGACAACAAGACAAGATGGTGTCTAAAATCATATGCTGTAAACATCCATACTCCGGGGCTTAGTAGTGTTTTGGGCTCTGGCGGTGTTGTGATCCAATTCTGGCGTCGACTGAAAAACATACGGGCAAGGGGAGAGTTATTGGGATGAATTTAGGAGCTTGGGAAATTCTGGATAGGAGCAAGAATGCCTTTTTATAATAAGTCGTATCCTGTGGTGATTTAGCTTCATTATATTTTGTCTGAGAAAAGGTATCCCGCCCTACTGATCTCACCCGAAGGCTGTGCGAGGCCGATTGCAGTAAATTTTGTGAATAGTCAACTGTGCCACCAAAAGTCTTTCCGCTTTATGACTTTGCATCCTTACGGTTAATTCAATCCCAATTCGGGGGTATACCCGACCTCCTTTCGCAGACCCGCCTCACAGCGGCTTCGTCGCGTCTCGCCAAGGTGATAGACGTGGTAGAGCTATTTATGAATCCCGGCTCTTTGTTTCAGTGCCAACGAAATTGTCTAATGTAAACAATGGTGCGCTGCTCTTCGACAGAATTGCTAGTTTCCTTCAGAGACTTTGAAGGGCGTGACTGGAACTGCACTTGAAGTGGCGCGCGGCAGCCACTTATACTCGGTGGATTCCTTCCTCTTCCAACGATGTTTACGGCATTGACACCTCAATGGAGTACTATAGCAAGGGATGAGCTATACCGAGCGAGTTAGTGTTCTGGGAGTTCAACGTGCTGGTGCCTGCACAGAAGAGTTGCGATTTTAGAATACCGTCTTCGATGGGGCGGTCTGCTCCGGGTTACTTTATTTCTTCCCGGATACCGTACTTGCCCTAAGAGAAATTGCTCGATGAAAGCGGTCGCGCCTCTGTCGGTCAAGACATTTGTAGTGGGGAAAACTGTCATCAATCGGTCCCCGCAGAGCCAGTCTTGGCGCATACTTTTGAACTTGGTAGACTGCAGCAAGATTTGACCGAGGCCGGTTTTGAGGAATTCCAGCCAGCACGGGATGGCATCATGCTCACCTTCAGTGTGCGCAAAGCGATGCCGTATGCTTGATGCATTTCGCCCAACACCATGTTGCAATCGTCTCGTTCCGCGAGCATATGAACATGACTGTTGGACGGATTGAGTTTTGACTATTCTGGCCGGGATGATTGGACGTATTTCTGGTGGAAGTTCGCTGATCAGAACCGTTAAGCCGGGTAATCCCGCATGGTAAAATGGTGGGGCAAAGAGGAATCCGTGTCGCGAAAATCCCATCTCTCAATTGATATTGTCATCCCGGTTTTCAATGAAGCCGGTGTTGTCGAACAAACCTACGCTACTCTACGTGATATCATTGATTCTCTACCATATACTGTTGCAATTTATTATGTTAACGATGGTTCGATGGATGCCACGTCCGAGTCGCTGGCCGCGCTGGCGGAAAAAGATAAACGGATCCAAGTCATCGAACTGAGCCGCAACTTCGGTCATCAGGCAGCGCTGACCGCAGGTATTGATGCTTCACGCGGCGACTTGGTCATTACAATGGATTGCGATGGTCAGCATCCGCCGGAATTGATTCCCGAAATGGTCAATTTATTCAAGCAGGGTTATGATTTGATCCAAGGCCAGCGAAGCGATGCTGTTGCGATGGGCGCATTCAAAAAATGGACATCGGGAGGATTCTATAAAATCCTAAACCTGGTCAGTGGGATGCGCGTTCTTCCTGGCGCGGCGGATTTTCGTGCGATGTCGCGTCAGGTTGTAGATGCGCTGAAATCCATGCCGGAATATCATCGCTTCTTGCGAGGGATGATCGCCTGGATGGGATATCGAAGCGTGATTTTGCCTTATCGCGAACCAGAACGAGTCGCGGGAAAATCGAAATATTCGCTGGGAAAAATGATTCGCCTAGCATCGGACGCGATCTTTTCCTTTTCGTTGATGCCGCTTTATATCGGATTGAGTGCTGGCTTTACATTCATTATCCTTGCGCTTGTCCAAATGGTTTACGTTCTGGTCTTGTGGCTGACCCATCAGACGAATCGCATTGTCCCCGGCTGGAGTTCATTGATGGCGGTTTTATTGATCGCCAGCGGCATCATTATGATTTTGCTTGGCTTCATCGGGGTTTATGTGGGGTACATCTTCCAGGAAGTAAAACGGAGGCCGATTTATCTGATACGCCGCTCGAAGTCGGAGGAATGAACGTGCCCCGTCGAATTTCTTTTCCGATTTGGACTATTCCCGCGGCGCTTTTGGTGGTTGTGGCCGTGGCATATGGTTTATTCGCGGCCCAAGGGGGAATTCATTGGGACGACTGGGCATTTATGTGGATCCCCACCTTTCTGGGAAAAGAAGGACTTATTGAATATTTTTCCACGAGCCGACCCTTCTGGGGATATTTCTATGTTCTTTCGACTTCATTGATCGGCACAAACATTTTGGGTTGGCAGATTTTTGCGTTGGTCTGGCGTTGGATTGCCGCAGTGGCTTTATGGTGGGCCCTTTATTTAACGTGGCCGAAAAAGTCACGCGCTGTATTTTTGATGACGCTGTTCATTGTTTTGTATCCCGGCTTCATGGAAAATTCCATCGTTATCACTTATGGACATTTCTCATTAATCTTCACATTCTTTTTTCTCTCCATTGCTTTGATGCTCAGTGGCGAACGCTACCCGCGTTATTATTGGCCTGCGATGATCGGCGGGCTTCTTTGTTCAGCGATCAACCTTTTTACGCTCGAATATTATTTTGGTATCGAATTAATTGCGACTGTTATTGTTATGGGTGGTGATCTCGGAGATTACGCCGGATAGAAGAAATCAGATCAAGCGAACCCTGCGGGCTTATCTACCGTACGCCATCGTGCTGATATGTTTTATTCTGTGGCGTATCTTTGATTTTCATTCACAAGATTATGGGATTCACTTGAGTAGTGCAAATAGCGGATTCTTGCATTCATTGGGGACCATGATTCTGCAAGTTCCTGCAGCAATCTGGACCTCGAGCATCGGAGCGTGGCTGGAAATATTCCGCTTTCCTTCAGTTATCGACTTCGGAATTCTTCTCTCGATCATCTACTTCATCATCTTGTTGGGTTCGTTCGTTGGATTGATCTTTTATGTGTCACGATTGAAAACCTCTGAGAATCAAACTGATTTGCCTGCATCCGATAAAAGAATCATCGGCCAATGGTTTGTCATTGGGGGTTGTGCTTTGATCACGGCAGGCATTCCGTTTTATCTTGCTGGAATTCAAGTTCGCTTGGATTTTCCTGCAGATCGTTTCACCCAGCCTTTTGCCTTTGGCGCAGCTTTAATCCTTATTGGATTGACTGATTTGATTCCATCTTTTTCATGGCGCACGATTCTTGGCGCGGCATTGGTTGCATTGGCGATTGGATTACAAATCCAATATGCATTTTCTTTTCGTGAAGATTGGAAATTGCAGGAATCATATTTCTGGCAACTCTTCTGGCGCGCGCCATCCATCCAGCCTGGAACGGCAGTCCTCTCCGACAGTACGATCTTCTCTTATACATCTGCTGATCATCTGACATTGCCGCTTAACTGGATTTACGCACCGAATCAAAAGAATGGTGTACTGCCATATGCCCAAATATTTTTTGTTATTAATGCTGGCAGTCCCATTCCATTAACGCCCGGCATGCCCCTTGTCAAGACAAAAGACGTGGACAGCTTTAACGGCTCGACGAATGACGCGCTCGTGATTCAATTCACACCTCCATCCTGTTTGCATATTTTGAATCCTCTTTACGATTCGGATTTGCCGCTTTCGCCTCTTTCGGGACAAAGCTATAAAGCGCTTTCTGAGGCGAGTGTTCCGATGCTCGGACGCAAGGAGGCCATGGCACTTGCGCTTTCCAATCCATCTTTGATTAAGCCCTCCGACCATACTCCCGCCGCCTTGTCAAATCTTTTCGGACCCGAACCGCCGCACAACTGGTGTTACTATTATGAAAAAGCAGATCTCTCCCGACAAGAAGGGGATTGGACTCATGTTGCCTATCTTGGAGATGAAGCCTTTGCTGTTCCCTATCTTCCGGATGATCCTTCGGAGTATTTGCCATTCATCGAGGCCTATGCCCGTTTAAATCGCTGGAACGATGCGAAACAATTGACTCTTTCGACGGCGAATACCATGCCGATTCTCCAACCGGCTTTGTGCGGCTTGTGGCAAAGAGTGAATCAAGCTTCTTCGTTATCCGCTCAAGAGCACAACTATATTCTCAATATCGAAGATCGTTTGAAGTATTGCCCGGTTCATTGAAATGATCGAACTTTCCTATACGTTTACTTTTCTTCGTCATGGTGAATCCGTCGGCAATGCGGAGGAACGCTTCCAGGGCCAATCGGATTATCCTCTGACGGATGGAGGCCGCGCTCAAGCTCGCGCTTTGGCGGAACGCTGGCTGAGGGATGGAGTCAAATTCGATTTGGCGGTGACCAGCTCTCTTGTCCGCGCGAAGGAGACGGCAGAAATCATCGCGAGCGTTTTGAAAATCCCGCTTGAAATTGATCCGAACTGGGTTGAACGCGATAACGGCGAATTATCCGGCTTGACGCGGGACGAAGTCGAAGAACGTTTTCCACGACCTGAATTCATAACGCCTTATGATTCTTTTGGTGAAAGTGGTGAAGGCGACTGGGAACTTTATTTGCGGGCGGGTAAAGCTGTGCATGAACTCATCAGGCGCCCGGCCGGAAAATATTTGATCGTGACGCATGGCGGCTTGTTGAATAAGGTGATGTATGCGATTCTTGGAATTCCGGTGCAGGCCAATTCGAACGGTCCTAGTTTTCGATTTGAAAACACCGGCTTTGCGACATTTCAGTATGTGCCTGCTCGTCATCAGTGGCGGATGACCCGATTCGAATCTCCAGGATAGGAACAAAATGGCAAACCTTAAAATTCTATCCTTTGGCGCGGGTGCTATTGGTACCTATATTGGCGGCTCATTGGCATTGGCAGGCGAACAAATTGTCTTTGTGGAAAACCCGGCGGTTGCGGACGAGCTGCGTCAGCGCGGTTTGCGTTTAAATCTAACGATAGATAAACGGCGCAAGACTAATCCAATCATTACGCTTCCTCCATCCGCTTTTGTGGTTGCGCCATCGCTTGAAGATGCATTGCGTTATGGTCCGTTCGATGTGGCTTTATTCGCGCTAAAATCGTTTGATACTTCATCGGCCTTGGAAAGCATGAGCCTGTTTGCCGAAAAAATTCCGCCCATCCTATGTCTATCGAATGGCGTGGATAATGAATCTGCGATTGCAAATGTGCTTGGCGCGGACAAAGTAATTCCTGCAACCGTGACCAGCGCGATTGGTCGGCGTGGCGCGGGCGATATTGGTTTAGAAAAATTGCGCGGCATCGGCATCGCTTCCATGCATCCACTTTCGGACAATCTGCTGACTTTGGCTAATTCAGCTTTTCTCAACGCTCAATCCTATTCTAACGCGGCGGCGATGAAATGGTCCAAGATGCTGACCAATCTGATTGCAAATCCCACTTCTGCGATTCTCAATATGTCCGCTGCCGAAATCTTTTCAAATCGAAAGCTGTATGAAATTGAAATCAAAATGATGCGCGAATGCCTCGCCGTAATGAAGGCGCAAAAGATTCCCGTTGTTGATCTGCCTCGAACACCAGTACGCGCGCTGGCGTTTGCCACACGCTTGCCGTTATGGGCGTCGAAGCCGTTTCTGACGCGTGCCGCCGGCGCCGGACGCGGTGGAAAGATGCCGTCGTTCCATATTGATCTATATTCTGGCCGCGGCAAATCGGAAGTGGAATATTTGCACGGTGCGGTTGTCAGAGCTGGAGAAAAGTTTGGAGTCGCGACTCCGGTCAACAAGGTCCTGACCGACACGCTGATGAAGTTGACGAATAAGGAGATTCCGCTTGAAGAGTTCGCCCATCAGCCGGAGAAATTATTGGCGCTTTTATAAATATTATTTTGAGCCGGCGCAGGCGCCCTGCCTCTCATTGAAGGCGGTTTCATCTTAGGTTAACTGATGGGTGATACAATAGCCATCCTTCTGAAAATCTTATGAGTGAAAAAACACGAATTCAAGTTGTCGAGCCGCGCTCCGACGTGGAAGTTCATCTTCCCCACGGGCTGGTTCAATCGGGTCCGCGCGGCGCGCAAGTAGGGGAGTTCTTAAAGGCGGTTGAATTTTCGGCGCCAGTTGTAGCGGCCATTATCAATGATGACCTTCATGAGTTGACCTATCCGATTGACATGGATGTGCGCGTTCAGCCCGTGATTATGTCCGACCCTGACGGCGCGCTGATCTATCGTCGTTCGTTGAACTTCTTGCTTGAGATAGCTTTTGCCGATCTCTTTCCAAGAGCCAAGTTGACGATTGACCATTCGATTTCTTTTGGCGGATATTATTGTCAGGTCAGCGGGCGTAAGCCCTTATCCAAAGAGGAGATCGCCTCGCTGAGATCGCATATGCAGGAGTTGATCCAAGCCGATTTGCCTTTCGAGCGAAAAGAAATCCCGCTGAAAGAGGCGATTGAATATTTCCGTTCGATTGGTTATGACGATAAAGTGCGATTGCTGGCGTATCGTCAAAAAGCTTATCTTGACGCTTTATCGATTCGGCAATCACATGGACTACCATCACGGTTACATGGTGCCTTCGACAGGTTATCTCAAATGGTTTGACTTGTATGGGACCAACGGCGGTTTCACGCTTCGTTTTCCCCGCCGACATGCGCCCACGCAACTTGAAGCGGTGGGCGATTATCCCAAATTGCTTTCGGCTTTTCGTCAGTATGGAGATTGGCTCAATCGTCTTGGCATTGATAACGTCGGTGCGTTGAACGACGCCATTCAAACGGGACGTGCCCACGAGATCGTGCTGGTCTCCGAGGCATTGCATGAACAAAATGTCGCCGAGATCGCGCAACAACTCGCTGATAAAAAATCTCACATTGTTCTTATTGCTGGACCTTCATCGTCCGGTAAGACCACGTTCTCGCGCCGCCTCACGATTCAATTGCTGGCGTTGGGCATCTCGCCTTATCCGCTTGAACTTGACAACTATTTTCTGGACCGCGATCAAACGCCGCTCGGTGAAGATGGTAAACCGGACTTTGAAGCGCTCGAAGCGCTCGATCTCAAGTTGATTGCGGAACATCTTGACAAATTGATCGCCGGTGAAAAAGTTCAATTGCCGCACTACAACTTCAAAACTGGCAAACGCGAAGCAGGTGAACATTTGCAACTGCAGCACAGACAGCCGATCATCATGGAAGGCATTCATGGACTCGATCCGCGCCTTCTTCCTTCGACGTTGAGCGGACACGCCTTCAAGATATATGTCTCGGCGCTGACGCAACTCAACCTAGACCGCCACAACCGCGTTTCGACGACCGACACGCGCCTTATCCGTCGCATCGTCCGCGACGCGCAGGAACGCGGTTATAGCGCCGCGCAGACCATCTCGCGCTGGGAATCCGTTCGTCGGGGTGAGAAGAAACATATCTTTCCTTATCAGGAAAACGCTGACGTGATGTTCAACTCGGCACTAGTCTATGAACTCTCCGCCCTCAAGCCGTTCGTCGAGCCGTTACTGCGGCAAGTGGAACACGGCACGCCGGAATTCATCGAGGCCAAGCGATTGCTGGCTTTTCTCGATTGGTTCCTACCCATTGATGCAGAGGTGATCCCCGAAAATTCCATCGTCCGTGAATTCATCGGTGGCTCAATTCTTAAAGACTTCACGATTTGGAAGCACAAATAAGAACAAGATTGACTTCATTGACTACCTATAATATGTTACAAAAGCAAACCCCCAGAAAAGAAAAGTAATACCTAAAACTATAGATATGCTAAGCTGGTTAAGAGCCTTTTTTCTGAACACCATGACGATGAAAAATTGAGCCAACAAAACGAAAATTCTGACTGGGAGAATAAAATAATAGGCATACGCCACTACTAACGAAAATTTTAAGTGCAAAAATCGATAACCCCAAAATGCAAAATAAAATCATCAAAACGAAATCGGACAAGACATCATTTGCAAGTGCAATTTTATTAAAGTTTGGAGGTTTTCTTTGATCGAGCCGCGCTGTGTTTATGTTTATAGTGCATCAAGAGTCATGTTTGTGATTGTATATTCGCCCTAAATGAATCGAGTTATCCTGTAAATGTCCTCATTCAAATCATATCGTTCCCAATCCAACCGCATCGTGTAATCGGATATAATCCGAAAACTTTATGCCTTTCTTTGAAGTTCTCCTGATTTCCATCAGCATGGCCATGGACGCGTTCGCTGTCTGCCTTGCGGCAGGCGCCTTGGAAACCATCCACGGTCCGCGCCCCCTGTTTCGGCTGTCCTTTCACTTCGGATTGTTCCAATTCATCATGCCTGTGATTGGCTGGCTATTAGGTGCAACGCTTCAACCCTTCATCCGCAGTTATGCGGATTGGATTGCTTTTGTATTGTTGGTCGGTGTCGGCGTTCACATGATTTATACCTCCGTGTATGGCGAAACGAATCGTTCCCACGATCCCTCGCGCGGCTGGACAATGGTATTACTTTCCATTGCTGTCAGCATAGATGCATTAGTGGTCGGTATCAGTTTGGGTGTTCTTGGAATTTTCGTTTGGTATCCTGCAATCATGATCGGTGTAGTTACAGGTATTCTTTCGCTGATGGGCCTCCGCATTGGAAGAATCGTTGGAAAGAAATTTGGCCAGCCCGCCGAAATCCTCGGCGGGCTGGTGCTGATCGGCATCGGAGTGAGAATTTTGTTCCTTCACTTTTTCGGATGAAGGTTAAATCTTTGTTATTGTTATCACCAAGAAAATCATCAAAACCCCAAACGCTCCGCAGGCAAAATTGACCCAATCATTGTTCAGCCATTTCCAGCCGCGGATGTAAATCGTTTCTGTGCCGCAAGTATGCAGCGGATGCTTCTCTGTTTCTTTCTGATCTTTTGGGCAGAAGTACATTGCTTGTACCGTTGCGCCGAGGAATAAGTCAAAGAGCGAGCCCAATAAACCGCTGATCGTAATCGGGATGAAAAGTGACCAATCCATATTTGGATAAAGAGCCGCGGCAAGCACGCCGATAACGGACGCGCCCAAAAAGGCCGCGGTCGTTCCCCATAATGATATTCCGCCCGAAATCCCGGCTTCGACGCGCTTCCTCAAATCCGTGATCATGCGTGGTGGATTTGAATTCAATGTGCCGAGTTCCGTCGCCCAAGTGTCGGCATTGACCGAAGCCAACGCCGCAGCAAAACCAATCCACGTCCAGAGTTGATGCGAAAAGACCGCGTTCAGAACAACGAAAGCTGTTGCGATTCCGCTATTTCCCCAAACCTGACCCGCGTCGCGTTCACTGCCTTTGGAAAACTTTTCATTGAGTCCGCGCTTGCGATCTTTGAAGAGGCGTGAGAGTGCAGACGATGAAATAAAAAATGCAAGCAACAGGATTGACCATTGCAATCCGCCTAAACCAAAGGTGATCGTGCCAACCAACGCGGCGCCGATGGCTCCGTCACGGCTTAAACTGTGGACGCGGTATGCAAGATATGCGATGGAAACGGCGAGAAGAAATCCAAGGACCAGTTGGGTTGTAAAACTCATACCGGTATGCTGAGAATAAATAATATTGCGATGAGGAATGATAGACTTTCCAGTGCGCTCGAAATCCAAAGGATGAACGAAATCATTTGGGTCTTTTCCCAGCGAAAATAATAAAGACCGGTTAGGAATCCCGTCAATGCGAGAAACGTGCTCGTCAGCGGCAGAATGATCAATTGCAAGGACGGCACTGCGTCCACGGTGCCGTCAGGATTAAATCCAATCCCAATGTTGGGATTCGAAGGAATGATGAGACTGACCCACACAAACAAACCGAGGTTCAAGAATAACGCAGCCAGCCATAAATATCTGATCAATCCGTTTGTCCAGGCCTGGGCGACGATGAAAGATGGATAAAGTGATTTTGGTTGTGCGGGTGTAACACTTCCAAGCTCAATGGCGCGGGCAAAGGTTTGTGTGAAGTCAGACGGGCGTGCCGGAGAAATGGCAAAGACGCGTTTTGCAGTTGCGACCAGCAATAAATTCTTTCGGTCGCTTGCGATGAATTCAATCACTCCCAAATCGGGATGACGGCGAAGCCCAAGGATCGCGCCCGGCACCGACATGGATGGCAATCGCAATGGATGAGTTAAATCGTTAACAGAACGAACCCATTCGATATCGTTCAATGGAATTGCTTCATCGCGCAGACCCCAGCGCAGTTCGAGTCCATCGCGGTCGAGAACGTATTCGGCGCGCAGTAATGCATAAGCACGATATCCAATCCATGGCATCGGCGCAAATCCAATCAATCCAATGAGCAAGTAAGTGACAAAATTTTCCCCGACGGTGGTGCGGGAAAGATTGAAAAAACCCCATGCAGAAATAATCGCCAGCGCGACCAGCAGGCTTCCGTGCAGCAGAAGCCCGCTGCGTTTGGATGGTTGAAAAAGCCCGGTGTTCATATACTTTACCTGTCACTCTGAGGAAGCAAAGCGACCAAAGAAGTCTCCGCTGCGAAGCGGCGGGATTCTTCGCTTCGCTTAGAATGACGCTTAGAGCCATGAAACAACTTGGTCTATCCAAACCAATCTTCATTTGAATCTTCCCAATTTGGATTGATACTTTCAAGAAATGTAATTTTCTTCGCACGCAACCAACCTCTTATTTGTTTCTCTCCTGCAATCGCAACATTGATATCATCCCCAGCTTCAAAATAAACAAGTTTCGTAATATTGTATCTGATTGTAAATCCAGAAATACTTTTATGTTCATCACTCTTTCGACAAGATTGTTTGTGACAACAGTATAAAGCGTTTTGGATTTATTTGTCATAATGTATGCAAAATATCCTTTAGTCATCATAAACAAGGATTGCTCAAGTTATTGAGAACTCTTCGTTCACTTCGTTCGCTCATATCGTCCCAATTTTCGTCAGGAGAGTGACAAGTCAAAAGAATTACCCATCTCTTCTCGCATCGCACTGCAAACCAATTCCACTTGCTCTTCGGTCATTACACCGGAGAATGGCAGCGCCAAGCCGCGGCGGCCCAAATCTTCCGTGACCGGAAAATCGCCTTCTCGATAACCGAAACGTTCGGCCATATAGGGTTGCAAATGGATTGGAAGAAAGTATGGACGAACGTGAATGCCGCGTTCTTCCAATCTTTTGGCAAGCGCATCGCGATTTATTTTTTTATCAAAGCGAACGACGTACACGAACCACGACATGCGCGTAGTGAATGAACTCGACGATGGGTGGTTCAACACCCCGAATTTCACTTAATCGTTCGGCATACCAATTCGCAACCCGGTCGCGTTTCTTTAACAATTCATGCAGGCGTGTCATCTGTACTGTGCCAAGCGCGGCAGACATTTCATCGAGCCGGTAGTTATAACCGAGATAGGTATGTTGAAGCCATGTATCGCCGGGCGCGCGTCCCTGATTGCGAAGCGCGCGCATCATGCCCGCGGCTTTGTCATCGGATGTGATAACCACGCCGCCTTCGCCGGTCGTGATCTGCTTGTTCGGATAAAACGCGAACACCGCGTAATCGCCGAACGTTCCGGCAGGCTTGCCTTTATATTCCGCGCCGAGCGCTTCGCACGACGTCCTCGATCATTTTTAGCTTGAATTCATCTGCGATTTTGCGAATCGGATCGAGGTCCGCGGGCTGACCGAAGACATCCACTGGCAGAATCGCTTTCAGTGTGCGCTTCGTCCCGGACCCTTTACGCGGCAACCATTTCTCAGCCTTCTTCCCGCCTTCGATCAAATCGCGTGCGGCTTGCGATGCAAGTTGTGGATCGATGTTTCCCGTTTTTGGATTCACATCCACAAAAACAGGAATTGCATTTTCATACAACATCACATTCGCCGATGCGACAAACGAGAACGGCGTGGTGATGACCAAATCGCCTTCACCAATTCCTGCGGCGCGTACGCACAAATGCAAGCCGGATGTCCCCGAAGAAACACCGAGGGCATGTTTGGCTCCGGTTAAATCGCAAAAGGATTTTTCGAAATCGAGAATCCAATGACCCATACTGAGGTTGGGTGTATTGAGAACGCTTTGAACTGCCTGACGTTCGGCATCGGTCAGGTCGGGAGAGGACATGGGAATTTGAAATGTCATTTTATATTTTTGATTTCTTCAACGAGATTTTCGATCTGCACAAGTGTATTTTCTTTTTCCTTGCGCGCTTTCAATTCTACCATTCCCTCTTTGAGATTTTTCTCTCCAACTGTGACTCTGATCGGGCATCCGATCAAATCCGCATCGTTGAATTTGACTCCGGCACGCTCGTCGCGGTCATCGAATAAAACCGAGATGCCCGCATTTTGCAGAGTGTTATAAATTTCTTCGGCTTTGCGTACGTGTATTCATTTCCTTTCCCGGAACATTCATAAGATATACATCGAATGGCGCAACTGATTTTGGAAAAGTTAAGCCTTTTTCATCGTGATGAGTTTCTGCCAGCGCAGAAAGAATGTTTTCAAAATGATAATCATTTCCTTCGGCAAGTAACTCAGCATTGACTAAATCTAATTTGCTTCCACAGTTTGGGCAGGGATCGCCTGCATTCGCCATAACTACATCCGCGACAATTTCGGCAGTGTAATCGCGGCCATAGTTTGTATTCTTCAAGTGATAACCTGCTTCATTTGCGCCGGCGACAAGATTTGTCGATTGAGGAATGAGATCATCTACAACAATCAATGCATCTTTTGAGTCCAATTGGAGAAGCAAATCCAGCCGCCGCACCTACTTTGACGATTTCTTCCGAAGTCGCGAGGCGAAAATCTCCAATGAGTTTCTTTAATTTCGCTTCACTGAGTTGCATGTCGCCGCGCACAACGACGGAAATGAACTTGTTGTCCGAGATGCGCGTGAACATCAAAGCTTTGGCAGTTTTCTCTTTTGGAACGCCGAGAAAATTAGCCAGTGACTCAATCGTGTGGCAATCCGGAGTTAAAACTTTTTCAACGGGAAGCTGTTCTTCTTTTGAGAAATGGTATCCTTTTTGAATTGAGCTATTTCTTTGCGGGATGTATATCCGCAAGATGGACAATGAATAACTTCTATAGAACCTATTGAGATTTGAAAGAAAGTTTCTTGTTGATTTGCGATAACGGGCAAAGACAAAATGCGAAATGAAAGTTGGTTGGTCTGCCAATGCATTTCAAATGTTCAATGGCTTGTTTCCCGAGCGGAAGAATTTCATTCTCGCGCGTGATGTATCCGGCACGCACCAGCCAGCCAAATCCCTGCGTCCGCATGTTGGACGGGAATTCGCGTTGAGTTTGAATTTGCAAATCGCGGTATTTCATAAAACAATTTTTAGCGGCACAGTGATGTGCCGCCATTTATGGATTAGGAGTTCTCGTTCTTTTTCTTTCTTGTTTTTGGCTTGGGTGGAGGGAATGGTGATCGATGTCTGCGCGATGGATTCTGCCTGAGCCGCCTCACTCGGTGTCGCTTGTGGAGCCGCTTCAAGGTCCAGCTCGACCGTTTCTTCCATCCGGATTTGTCCGCGCAGGAACGCGCCTTCTTCGGTTACGAAAGCAGTTGTGACCACATCGCCCCATACGCGGCCCGTGCCGCGGATTTCCAATTTTTGAGTTGTGATGTTGCCGCGCACCGCGCCTGCGACTATCACATTGTTGGCGCGCACGTTTTGACATGTGACGCGTCCCGTTTCGCCGACGACCAACATGCCGCGCAACGCGATATCGCCCTCGAACGCGCCTTCGATGCGGACGCCGCCCGAACCGTTGATCGCACCGTGCCAGATGACGCCCGGCCCCAATACGGACGTGATTCGTTCCACTGCCTGAACGGGTTGTGCGGATTCGGTAGGAGCGGCATTGCGTTTGAACACATTCATATTCAGATTATTTTACCTTAAAAAGAACGCCGATTTTTTATCGGCGTTTTATCTAAACTGATTACTCACTGCTTTCTTTTGCATCGGGATTCATTTGCACGCCGACCGTGTTGAAACCTCCATCCACATACAAAACTTCGCCGGTGATGCGCTTAGACAAATCCGAGGCAAGAAAGACCGCGGCGTTGCCAACATCTTCGATATTGATATTTTCGCGCATCGGCGACATATCTGCAAAGTGTTTGTACATATCGCGGAAACCGCCGACACCCGCCGCGGCCAGCGTGCGGATTGGTCCCGCAGAAATGGCATTGACGCGAATTTTCTGCGGACCTAGATCATATGCAAATATCGAGTGGATGATTCAAGTGCGGCTTTTGCCACACCCATCACGTTGTAGTGCGGCGCAACTTTCACTGAACCGTAATAGGTCAGGCACATCACAGACGCATTCGGATTCAGAATCGGTAGAAAGGCATTTGTCAATGCAACGAGCGAATACACACTGATATCCATCGCGTTCTTGAATCCTTCGCGGCTGGTCTGATAATACGGCCGGCTCAACTCGTCGCGTCCCGCAAAAGCAATCGAATGAACCAGCACATCAATCTTACCGAAATGCTTCGCTGCTTTTTCCGCGACCAAGGCGATCTGATCATCCTTCGTCACATCGCATTCTTCGACCCATTTGCATCCGATCTGTTCCGCCAGCGGTTTGACGCGCCGTTCGAGCGCCTCGCCCGCATAACTGATCCCCAAGTTCGCACCTTCGCGCTTGAACGCCTGCGTGATGCCCCACGCAATCGAGCGTTCGTTAGCGAGACCAAAGATCAAAGCATTTTTTTCATCAAGTAAACCCATAGCTCCTTGTTCATTGCGAGAGCAATCAAATTTCTCGTGATCTTCCAGCCTTTGACGACAAACCGCCAGGGCTTTAACTTCCATGGCTGTGGCACACTATATAAACCCACACGCGTACTTTTCGTCACGCATGAATTGGGAACAGGAATCCCCGCTTCGATCCATAAGCCGGAATCGGACTCCGCTAAATCAATCCCGTTCTCGCTTTTGGTGATTCCCATCGCCTGAGTCAATTTGCCGGGGCCGAATGTATCGCGTCCGTTCCTTCGCTTCGGACATGATCTCCGCGCCTTCGATCGGCTGAATGGCGCGGATCAGCACTGCGGCTGGGAATCCTTCGCGCTCGGTGACGGCATTCAACATCCAATGATTGCCATAAGTGAAATAAACATACGCGTGTCCCGGTGTGCCAAACATGACTGCGTTGCGATTCGTTTTGCCGACGTGCGCGTGACATCCTAAATCTTTTTCACCGATGTAAGCTTCAGTCTCAGTAATGAGTCCAACCAACCTCACGCCATCGAGAATCCGAACCAGCCGTGCGCCGATGAGTTTGCGTGCAACGGTCAATGTGGGGCGATCATAAAAATTGCGAGGGAGAGTCATTTTCTAAACACGAGAAGAGCACGAAGGTTTTCCTTTTAGTCCTTTCTAACCTTCGTGTTTAATTCACTTAAATTTTGGATCACGTTGAAGTGTAAGTCGCAACCCTTTCTCCAGTTTGATCGATGGATGATAACTCAATTTCTCTTGAGCGAGAGTCAAATCCGCGGCCATACGCGAGACGCCGCCCGAGGTCTTTGAGTTATAGATCACTTCAGGTTTGCCGCCTGCCACATCCAGAACTTCTTTGACCAGGTCGCGCACGCTTGTCTCAATTCCCGAGCCAACATTGATGACCTGCCCATCCATGTTTGGTGCGGTGGAGGCGGCCATCACCGCGCTGACCACATCATCCACGTAAACATAATCGCGCGTTTGATTCCCGTCGCCATGAACGATAAGCGTTCCGCCGCGTGAAGCCTGCCGCAAAAAGTAGGGCACCACCGGCGGATGCGAAGCCGGAAGATGTTGCCCCGGCCCATAAGCGTTGAAGATTTGCAGACTGACTGTCTCGATTCCCCAAAATCTACCAATAGTGCGGACGTAATATTCCGCGGCGAGCTTTGAAACCGCATATGGCGATCGGGGATTCGGTATGACCGATTCTCTGAGCGGCTGCTCGCCAAGATCGCCGTAGACCGCGCCCGACGAGGCCAGCACCACGCGTCGCACGCCGACATCGCGCATCGCTTCCATCAATGCCACCGTCCCGCCAACATTTACCGTGTTATAGTCACGCGGATATAAAACCGATTCAGAGACTGAGACGCGCGCCGCGAGGTGATACACCACGTCCACTTCCTGGAGCAGAGTCCATAACTTGGGCCGGTCACTGACATCGCCGCGTGTGAAATGAATGTCGGGCGAAAGAGCTTGCGGATCGCCGGTGGAGAGATCGTCCAGCCCGCGCACCTGATGTCCCTCGCGGGCGAGATTGTTTGCAAGAGAAGAGCCGAGGAATCCCGCGGCTCCGGTGATAAGGAAGTTCATTCCAGATGGAATTATAAGCGATGTCACCCCTTATCGTCATAGAAAAAACGGGTCAAAACCGCCCGATTCGTTCAAGCTATTGACGCACTGTCCGGTAGAAAAAATCTCGTTGATAGGATTGAGATAAAGAGATGGATCATTGTTCATCTGCCTAAATAGCGGTTGAGCCACTGGCGTCGATCACGCACTGGAGTTATCTGACTAGTACGTCATGAAATGCTGATAATCCGAATTGATGTCCAGTTGCATAGCCCAATAGGCGCCGCCCGCTTTCAAAGCCGAGGCCAGTGAACTTGCCGTTGTTCCATTGCAAACAGCAATGAAGATGGAAATTAAGACCGGTTTGGCAACAAAGAAATGGCATTCCTAAATATTGCTCATTCGCCATTATTGACTCGGTCAGGTTAATGTGTTATCCTTGGAACGCAATAGGATAACAGTAAGTTCGCGTTGGTAGAAGAACAGCCACGGCTCACAGTTATATCTGGGAGCCGTTTTGTTTTGCCTCCGATGGAACAAAACAGAACACCTAATTTTTTTACTTTGCCATAAGGAGGCAAATACAATGTCTGATCGAATAACTGGTACTGTCAAGTGGTTCAATGGAGATAAGGGTTATGGGTTCCTCGCTCGTGAAGGCGGACCGGACGTTTTCGTCCATTTCTCCGCCATTCAAGGCGATGGCTTCCGCAACCTGCAGGAAGGACAGAAGGTTGAGTTCACTGTCGAAAAAGGACCGAAGGGTCCGCAAGCGAGTAACGTCACTGTTTTGAGCTAAACCAAAAAAGAGCCGGATGCGAAAGCATCAGGCTCT
>CAVVZL010000012.1:0-115534 GCA_963752775.1 uncultured Chloroflexia bacterium | reverse complement strand
TCACACATCGCTTTAATGATGCTCGTTTATCGGTTGAAAAAGCACGCGAAGCTCTTCGAAATGGCAATCAGACGGAAGCCCGTCAATGGGCGGAACATGCCTCGTCGCTCGCGCCTGAAATGGAGGATCCATGGCTGATCCTCGCGGCAGTTGCCAGCCCCGTGCCAGTGTGGAATACGCCAAGCGGGCGTTGAGCATCAATCCAAACAGCGAACGCGCGCCTGGGCTTGGATTGGGCAACCCGGAGATTACAGGCATCGTCTACGCTGGAAGATAACCTTTCAGAAGAATCAATCCCAGATACAGGGGCGCCAGCCAAAAGTCTGAAAAGAGGCAAGGGCAAATCTGCATCGAAACGCAATCAACTGCTGGCCATTCTGTTATTCGGCATCGGTTGCATCATATGCGCCGCAGTGGCGTGGACTGCCTATTCGTCACCACTGCTAGCTTCTTTTATGAACAATCCTGCACCTCTAGAAACGCATCCTCAAGTGTGGGCACAGGTTGAAATTCCAAAGCCGACATACCTGCCTGTCTCACTTGCAGAGTCTCTGGCAACGCCAACGCCACAATTATTGTTGCAGCCGACGATTGAGCCAACTGAAGGGTCGGTAACATTGCCTACCGAAACGCCCATACCGACGCAACTGCCCACCAATACACTCATGGCCCCGCAAAATACAGAATTGCCTATCAATACCAATACTCCAATGCCAACCCAGCAGAATACCGAATTGGCGCCGATGCCCACGCCAACTTATTCTGGTTCGATTTCGATGTCCATCGTGCCAGATACACCGACAGCGGGGGGTTTAACCAATGTGCCACTTCCAACAGCTGAATCGACACCAGAAACAGAGGTCGCACCACAGGTGGCGACGGGCAATGGCGTGCGCTGGATTGACGTGAATCTCACCCAACAAATGGTTTACGCATATCAGGGAAATGCAGTTGTAAACTCCTTCCTCGTTTCGACCGGCACATGGCAATATCCAACCGTGACCGGCCAATATCACATTTACGTCAAACTGCGTTATACGGATATGACTGGACCAGGTTATTATTTGCCCAATGTCCCATATACCATGTATTTCTATCAAGGTTATGGCCTGCACGGAACCTACTGGCATCACAACTTCGGCACACCGATAAGTTACGGTTGCGTCAACCTCAGACTCCCGATGCGGAATGGCTCTATAATTGGGCTTCGGTGGGCACGCTGGTAAATATTCATTACTAACTTCGTTCGTTGGAGATCAAGGATGGTCAAAGCGCTTTTCCCCGGCACGTTCGATCCAATCCATTACGGCCATATCGACATCGCAGAACGTGCCGCGCGTCTCTTCGATGAGGTCATCATGGCGGTTTATGACAGACCGCTCAAGTCATTGATGTTTTTGCCTGACGAACGCATGGACTTAGTGAAGGAAGCGTTCAAGAAAAATCCAAAAATCAAAGTGACCGGATACAGCGGACTGACCGTGGATTTTTGCCGCAATGCAGGCGCACAAGTGATTGTAAGAGGACTGCGAGTCTTTTCGGATTTTGAATTTGAATTCAGGATGGCATTGGCGAATCAGCGCCTCGCTACGGACATAGAAACGGTCGCGCTGATTACAGCGGAACAGCATACCTTTCTTTCTTCCAGCACAGTGCGAGAGATCGCTTCATTAGGTGGTGACGTATCCAGCATGGTACCGCCTTATGTCGAATCCGCATTGAAGCGAAAAATCCTGAGCCTGGGCGAATTACATTCCCCTCCCAATGCCCTGCGAGATTGATATATAATAAGACATCACCGCCACATGAGGTGGAGGAATTTATGGACATTCTGCAATTGATTGACCGTTTGGAAGAACTTTTCAACGACGCCAAGGCCGTTCCCTTTACTCATAATGTCGTTATTGATGAGGACCGCATGTTGGAAATCATTGACCAGATGCGGATCGTGATTCCTGACGAAGTAAAGAAGGCACAGCAGATCCTTGGTCAGCGCGACCGCTTTTTAGCTCAAGCCCAAGAGGAAGCGGATCGCACGATTGCACTTGCACGCGAAAAAGCCGAACAAATGGCTATGAAGGACAATATTGTTCTGGAGGCCCAACGCCGTGCAGAACAAATCCTCAACCAGGCCCGCGCCGACGCCGAAGCCACCCGCCGCGATGCAGATAATTATATTGTAGAAACCCTTCTGAATTTGCAGGACCAGGTGGAGAAGACACTCAACCAAATTCAGAATGGCATCCGTGCGGTGCAGGACGAGCAGATGCAAAAAGGGCTCCCCACTTCATCGCCCACCTCTGAGAAAATTTCGAAGTGAACTGACTATAAAAAATCTACCGCTTTAGGCAAAGGCATACATGTGAAAGATGTAAATGTTCCGAATTGTTTTATCTCATTTCCAAGCGGCAGAGATTTTGCAAGCAAAATATGACCAGAAGTCTTCGGTAACTACATCCACAGATTTGGGCATGACCTCGACAGAAGTGCCCATTCTTAAAGATGGGGTAGATTTTGCAGGAGGAGAAGGCCTTAATTGGATTCAGATCGAAGAGATTTTTTCCAATAAGACTGCATGTTTCCGGGTTGAAGAAAACACACCAAAAATAATCAAGGGGTTTTCTGAGGTTTCAGAACGATATTACAGTTTAATGCCGACTGAATCTGCACCGACCATGTTAATTTCTGGAATCCCCATGCATCGTATCAAAGAGACCAATCCATACCGCGATACCCTATCCAAAATAAAAGCGATTGCGCCTATCAGGGGATATGTTCTCGATACCGCAACCGGACTTGGTTACACGGCAATAGAAGCCGCCAAAACCGCCTTACAGGTAGTCACCATTGAACTGGCGCCGGAAGCCCAAGAGATTGCACGATTCAATCCTTGGTCCGAGTCTCTTTTTAGCAATCCAAAAATAGAACAGATCATTGGCGACAGTTTTGAAGAAATAGAGAAGTTTGAGAAGGAGTTGTTTTCATGCATTATTCACGACCCTCCCACGCTCAATCTGGCAGGCGAATTATATTCCCAAGAATTTTACAAGCGAGCTTACCGCGTGTTAAAACAAAATGGACGAATGTTTCATTATATTGGAGATCCAGAAAGCAAAACGGGAGCACGCACTACTAAAGGAGTCGTAAATCGATTAAGAGAAGCAGGCTTTGAACGCATCCTATCTAAATCAGAGGCGTTTGGAGTTGTAGCCTATAAGTAATTAGAAAGCGTGATCAAAATATTCTGAATGGGGATAGGACCAAAGAATTCAGTAAGCGAAAAACATCCTTTTGTGTAGAACATTTTAGAGATCTATAAGACTAATTTCCAAATTCAAACGTTGGCATTCCTTTCACGTTCGTCTTCATTCGAAATATGCCGCCCGATTGCGGATACTTCCTCAGCGAAGCCGAGTCCATGCCGACTCGGGCCGAGGTGATGAACAACTCATCCATATCCGCGCCTCCAAAGACGCAAGATGTAACTTGCAAGGCGGGCACGCCAAATTGTTCGAGCAATGTACCATTGGGTTTCCATTGCGTGACGCGCGCGCCGCCCCACATTGCGATCCAAAGGTTGCCATTCATATCGCAAGTCATGCCATCTGGCCAGCCGAAGGTATCGGCAAAGTGAATGATCGCACGCGGGTTTGCAATCTGTCCAGTCTCAACGTCGTAGTCAAAAGCTTTCACATCTCTGGTGGGTGTATCGATAAAATACATGGTTTTGAAATCAGGCGACCAGCCAATGCCATTTGAAATCCGAATATCCTTTAGCAGGCGTTTAACACGTCCATCCACGGAAAGTGAATACAAAGAACCGCTGGCTTCCTGTTCGTTGTGATCCATCGTTCCGGCAACAAAGCGTCCGTGCGGATCACATTTGCCGTCGTTGAAACGGTTATTCGATGGTTCGCCTTTTGGGGAAGCAAGTGTGATCAATTTATTAGTATCGGGTTCAAAGTTCCAGAAGCCGAAGCGCTGGGCAATCACCAATCCGCCATCTTTGCGCGGAGCGAGGCATCCCACATAATCATCCAGCTGAATAAAAAGTTTCGATCCGGCATAGACACGTTTTTCAAGGACATCCACCCAATACAGGGTCTGAGTCTTCGCATCCCAGGCGGGAGCTTCGCCGAGTGTGGCTTTGGCATTATAGAAAAGTTCAGGAAGCATCATGATTTTTTAAGATTACCCTGCCGCAAGATTTCCGTCAAGACACAGACTAATCCTTCATCACCAAATTAAGCAATAAAGACACAGCGGCGCTGTGTCTTTACTAAAGTACCAATATTTCCGAGATTATCCCCATCTCCAGCTTGTACCTTCTTTATTGTCTTCAATTGCCACGCCGAGAGTTTTCAACTTGTCACGGATTTGATCCGAAAGTGCCCACAGCTTTTGCTTTCTCACTTCGCTTCGGACTTCGACGAGCAGACCAATAAATTTATCTGCATCGCCAGAACCTTTTTTCTCCTGCAATTGCAAGCCAAACACACTGGTGAGTTCGCGCAATGTGGCTTGCCGCGAACTTGAGCTGATCCTCTGTTGCGCCGTTATCACCGCGGTGTTGATGGCTTTGACCAATTCATGCAACGCGGCGAGCGCCAGCGGCGAGTTGAAGTCGTCGTCCATAGCATCGACAAAGGATTGCCCAGTCGCTTCGGCTTGCGAAGTTAATTCGGATGCGCTTCCAGCGGGGATTCCTTTTACATTGGGTTGAGCCGGTCGTAATCCGGACTTGAGGCGGTCCAAACTCTTCTCGGCCGCATCGAGCGTTTCATCGTTAAACATCAACGGCGCGCGATAAGCTCCATTCAAAACCAACATCCGCATCACGTCCGCACCGCGCTTCAACAAAAACTCCTTGATGCTGACAATGTTGCCAAGCGACTTCGACATCTTCTCGCCACCGAGCTGCAACATTCCATTGTGAATCCAAAAACGCGCGAATTGCTTGCCTGTGAATGACTCGCTTTGAGCGATCTCGTTTTCGTGATGCGGGAAGATCAAGTCGTTGCCGCCGCCATGAATGTCAATTTGCTCGCCGAGTTCTTTAAGGTTCATCGCCGAGCATTCGATATGCCAGCCCGGACGTCCCTTGCCCCACGGCGAATCCCATGCAGGCTCACCAGGCTTGGCGGCCTTCCACAGTGCAAAGTCCATCGGATGTTCTTTAGCTTCCTCAACTTCGATACGCGCACCGGCTTGCATGTCATTAAGCTTGCGTCCCGATAGTTTGCCATAATCTGGATCTTTGGTCACACGAAAATAGACATCACCGTTTGATGCCGCATACGCATATCCTTTTTCGATCAGGCCTTTGACCATGGATTGAATCTCATTCATGGTTTGCGTTGCGCGCGGATTGACGGTGGCGGGCAGAATATTTAAATCTTAAGGTTCTGAGAATAATCGTCAATATAATGTTGAGCAAGTTTAAATGGGTCCTGCTTGAGTTGAATGGCGCGGTTAATGATCTTGTCATCCACATCGGTAAAATTCATCACATGTCTGACCTGGTAACCGCGATATTCAAGATAGCGGCGAATGATATCAAACACCAACGCCGACATGGCATGACCCACATGCGCATCATTGTAGACAGTAACGCCGCAGACATACATTCTGACAGCGTTCGGCTCGATGGTTTGGAAATCTTCTTTCTTGCGGGTGAGGGTGTTATAGATCCGTAACATAATTTCTTTTCCCACCACGAAGGACACTAAGATGCATTAGAAAATACTTCCTCTGTGTCTCTTGGCGTCCTTTGTGGTTAATTTCATCCCTGACTTAGTTTTCTACGTTTGCCGTTCTCTTCTTCCACGCGGCCGAAGACCATACGTCCTGCCGCAGTCTGTAAAACTTTTGTGACATGCACATCCATGTATTCGCCGATGTAATCCTTACCGTTCTCAACAACCACCATGGTTCCGTCGTCCATATAACCCACCCCCTGACCCATTTCCTTGCCTTCCTGGAAGATGTTGATCTTCATAATTTCACCTGGCAAAACCACCGATTTGACGGCATTGGCTAATTCATTGATGTTCAGTACGGTTACACCTTGCAGCTCGGCAATGCGATTCAAATTGTAATCATTCGTCAACACCGGACTTTTAAGTTGCTTGCCAAGCACGACGAGTTTATCATCTACCTCGCGCACGCCTTCCACATCAATATCACTGATGCGCACAAGGATATTGGGAAGCTTCTGCAATTCCGCCAACACCTCCATGCCGCGTCGCCCACGCTGGCGGCGCAGGCCATCGGGAGAATCGGCAATGTACTGAAGTTCATTCAATACGAAGCGCGGGATTAGCAGGGTGCCGGGTAAAAAACCGACCCGAGCAATATCGGCCACACGCCCGTCAATAATAACGCTGGTATCAAGTAAGATTGTGCGGTTGAGATTTGTCCAAGAGGAACCGGAGCCTCCTTCACCGCCGCGTCCGCTTAAACTCCCAAACAGGCTCATGATATCGCCCTGGCGCATGACAAACAACATCACCCCAAAGTAGCCAAAAATCAAAACCCCAATGAATGGCAGAATGCGTCCAAACGGTTCAGGTAAAATCGATAAAGGAAACGATAGCAGGGCCGCCGCAAGCAATCCGACAACGAGTTCCTATCAACCCCGCAAAAAGAGTTTCCGCCGCCATTCTCCCAAGAATAGAACGCAACACCCGCGCGGGCGCGTTGTAACATAGGGCGTAACGATAAGCCCTGCCAGTGCTCCTATCAATACAGAGGACCAAACGATGCGGACTGACTCCCATGATGGACTGTAGTGCGAAATTGAGGCCCCAAAGTATCCCCCGGCAATAGAAAGCATGATCATGCCAATGATACGAAAAATGAATTCAACGCTCATAATTGCTCCTTTCAACTCCATTTATAAGGTGCGAATAATTGGCTTCATAATAGCATGGGTCATCACTCCCGTCAATTGGCGATTTGATATTTATAATGTGGTTATAATCTAACACCTATGGCATTGATGCAGGATGATGAAATCCTAGAATTGAATAAATTAAAATGCGGAGTGAGTTTTTGATAACCTTGACCGATGCCCTTAACCGGCCTCTACGCGACTTGCGGATTTCCGTTACGGATCGATGCAACTTCCGTTGCGTTTACTGTATGCCCAAGGAAGTTTTTGGACCGGATTACCAGTTCCTACCCCGCGCTCAAATTCTGACGTTTGAAGAGAACACGCGGCTGGTTCGCATTTTCGTCGGGCACGGCGTCCGCAAGATTCGATTGACCGGCGGCGAGCCGCTGGTGCGCCGCAACCTGCACCTATTGGTCGCTATGATAGCTGATATCCCCGATCTCGACCTCACCTTGACAACCAACGGCTCCCTGCTTGCCAGGCAAGCACCCCTCCTGAAAGATGCCGGATTAAAGCGGGTAACCGTAAGCCTCGACTCGCTCGATAACAAGACATTCAAAGCCATGAACGATGTGGATTTTCCGGTGGAAAAAGTTCTGGAGGGAATGGAGGCGGCCGCTAAGATTGGCTCTGGGTCCGATCAAAGTGAACATGGTGGTCAAGCGCGGGATGAACGAATCGAGCATCTTGCCAATGGCGCGTTTCTTCCGTGAAAAGGGCTACATCCTGCGATTTATCGAATATATGGATGTAGGACATACCAACGGCTGGCGGATGAATGATGTGGTTTCGGCGAATGAAATTATCAAAACGATCAATGCCGAGATGCCGCTGGATCCGCTGGCCCGAACTATCCGGGCGAGGTCGCTGGCCGCTGGAAATATAAAGATGGGAGCGGTGAAATCGGTGTAGTTGCATCAGTGACACAACCATTTTGTCGCGATTGCAACCGCGCCCGGCTCTCCGCCGAAGGCGATTTGTATACCTGTCTCTTTGCTGTCCAGGGATTCAACCTTCGCAATCTGATTCGCGGCGGCGCAACCGATGATGAGATTTCGCAAGCCATTGTGAGCGTATGGAATAAACGCAGCGACCGCTACTCGGAGCTTCGATCTGAAAACACAATCTCGTTACCTAAAGTCGAGATGTCGCACATTGGGGGATGAGAAAACTTGCTTCATCTATCGAATCTTTCTACCCGCAACTTTCTTTAGGAGATTCTTTTGCTTTCACCGAACGGTATCCGAGCTATTTTCTTTGACCTCGACGGAACGCTTCGTCACAACCTGCCCTCTGGCGGGGATGTTTTTGCGGATTATGCATTCCAATTGGGTTTACCGATCAGCGATGAGGATCGTCTGCGCGCCATGCGCTGGGTACATTTTTATTGGGCAAACTCGGTAGACTTGAAAGCCGATAGAGAAATTTACCTGGAAAAGGACAGTGAATTCTGGCAAAACTATTGCCGCCGCCAATTAGTTGCGCTCGGTGCATCGAACAGTGAGGTGGATGAACTCGCTCCCAAAGTCTCCCAGTATATGGATGAATTATATCATCCGAAAAGCGTTGTGCCTGAAAATGTCTTTCAGCTTCTGCCCCAACTTCAGCAAGCCGGTTATTTAATGGCCATAATTTCCAATCGCGAGAAGCCTTATCAAGAGGAAATCGAATCGCTTGGCATTGCACCGTATTTTGTTTTCTCGATAGCGGGTGGTGAAGTCAACGCCTGGAAGCCCGAACCAGACATCTTCATCCATGCCTGCAAGCGCATGGATGTAAACCCAACGGAAGCGATGTACGTTGGCGACAATTATTTTGCAGATGTGGTTGGCTCGCGTCGCGCAGGACTTCAACCAGTTCTATACGACCCGCGCGGCATCTTTCCTGACGCAGGATGCCCCGTGCTTTCTTCATTTGAACAATTGCCTTGTGTGTTAGAAAATTTATAAAAAGGATTTTAGTGTTCCGTGCCCGCTTTGGGTTGTGGGATCATTTTCGTGAACAGAAACAAGATTCGGGTCCGAAGTGATGTGAAGAATTTCCGAATGAACAGCAATCGCAGGATTAATAGCAACGCAATGACTACTCCATACGTCACCGGGGCGCTAATATCTCCCGACAAATGGAAGAGATCACCTTTCACCGCCATCGCATAATGCAATGCCGCAATGGGCGCGGTGAAGTACACAACCCAATGCAGGCGCTTCCAGTTTTTGCCGAGGCGGACTTTCCAGATGTCGAAGGAAGTCATTGCTAGCGGGATCAGCAAAAGAAAAGTTGCCATGCCATAAAGAATATAGGACTTTTGAATCACAGTCTGGATTAGCAAGTTCCAGGCAATCCCATTATCCAGGTCCATAAAAATAATGACGTGCAGGACCGCATACATGATCGCGTATAATCCAAGGGCGCGGCGGCGCTTGAGCAGATCACGCCAACCGAGAAGCGTAGTCAGCGGCGTGCATGCCAATGAAAGCACGAGCAACGCGATGGCATGACGACCTGTGTCTATCTCCATCGCTTGAATTGGATTGGCGGTGAGATGATGCGTTAACACGCCATAAATGATGATGACCAGTTCAGACCAAGCATAAATATGCACCGCGATCTGTGCCGGAGTATAGGGAAATCGTTTGATCCAATTGATGAAAGACATTTTGAAAATTATAATCCCTAATAAACGATGCGGAACCCATTTCT
Source organism: uncultured Chloroflexia bacterium (assembly GCA_963752775.1). Classification (GTDB taxonomy): domain Bacteria; phylum Chloroflexota; class Anaerolineae; order Anaerolineales; family Villigracilaceae; genus Fen-1038. The sequence continues at coordinate 105,939 of CAVVZL010000012.1, read as the reverse complement.
TGCGAACAGGTTCCGCATCTTATGTACAACCGTTTCTTGAAATCTTTAGTAATTGGCTTTCAAATCCATGCCTTGATAAAGATAAGCCACCTTATCTCCATAGCCATTGAACATCAGCGTTGGACGCATGGACAATTCGCCGATGCGCCGCTCCTCCGCCTGCGACCAGCGTGGGTGCGGCACGTTGGGATTCACATTGGCATAGAAGCCATATTCATCCGCGGCAATATCCTGCCAGAAGGTATTCGGTTGATCTGCTACAAGCTCGATCTTTACAATCGCCTTGATGCCTTTGAAGCCATATTTCCACGGCACCACCAAGCGAATAGGTGCACCATCTTGATTCGGTAATGGAGCGCCGTATAAACCGGTCACCAGCAATGTGAGGTCGTTCATCGCCTCGTCGAGACGCAAGCCTTCGTGATAAGGCCAGGGATACGTACTGGTATCCGCCTCGGCAGGTAATTGAGTCGTGTCCATCAACGTTAAAAAGTGAACATATTTTGCATCTGAGGTCGGCTGGACTTCCTTCAACAAACTCGCAAGCGGAAATCCTTGCCACGGGATGACCATGCTCCATGCTTCCACGCAACGCAAACGATAAATGCGGTCTTCCTGAGGAAACATCTTGATCAAGTCATCAATGGCATAGGTCTTCGGATTACTGACTAAACCGCTAACTTCGACCGTCCACGGACGAGGTTTAAAATTCTTTGAAAGCGGAGCTACTGCATCTTTGGCTGTGCTGAATTCATAATAGTTATTGTAATTGGTGATGTCATCATATGAATTAAGCGGATCGCCCAGTTCATCCTTCTTGCCCGCATAAGCCGCAACGCTGGCGGGGTCGGCAGTTGATGATGTGCCGCCTCCTGTGGGAGCACACGCGGCAAGAACCGCGCCTCCTGTCATGATACCCGCGGCTTTCAAAAAGCCGCGCCGGTTAAAGTATAAAGACTTGGGTGTGATCTCAGATGGAAGTACAGGAACAGATTTGTAAATATCGGTCATACCAACCTCTCTTTCTAAGGATAAGATCTCGGCTAACAAGGCCTTGATATTTGTTTCGATTTCATTATAAGCGCCTTCCCCAATATGAACATAACGGATTTCGCCGTGCTTGTCAATCAAATAGAGTTCGGGCCAATACATATTATGGTAGGCATTCCATGTTGCGCCATCGTTATCTTGTGCCACTGGATATTCGATGCCATCACTGGCCACGGCGGTCTTTAAGTTATTGAAATCAGACTCTATAATTGAATTCCGGGAAATGATTGCCGATGATTACCAATCCTTGATCTTTATATTTTGCATACCAGCTTTTGATATACGGCATGACATGCTGGCAGTTGATGCATTCGAACGTCCACATCTCCAGTCCCACCACTTTGCCGCGGAGGTCGGCGAGACGTAGAGGCCAGGGAGTATTTAGCCAAATCGTATTGGTCAACTCGGGAGCTGGACCAAGATCGGGAAGAGTTGAGGTGGGACTACCGCTCTTAACAGGCTGAACAGCTGCAACACTGCAAGCGGTCAGTCCTAAGATAGCAAGAGCGGAAATCAAAAAATATTTCATCCCACAAGTATTGATGAAATGAAACTATGGAATTTTCCTTAGAAGGACATAAGAGTTTGCTTGTAAATTACAAGTGGAATTGTTCACCTCGTGCGTGAACTTCAATCTGTTGGCCGCTATAAAGCGTCACTGCGCCCGCGCCGTAAACTGTCCAAGCGCCATCCGAAGCATCGTTGATCGTCCCAGTTTCTTCATCAATGCCAACCAGAGTCGCTTGCGGAATCATCGATCGTAATTTTGATACCCAGTTTTTCCCAAAACGATCATGATGCGGAAGGATGCAAGTATTTTTCAAAAGGTTAAACCCTTTAAAAGTTTCCCCTCATATGGATCATAATAATATTCGCATAGGACCATTGCCCCGGCGCTACTCCCGCCGATCACCGCACCGCTTCGATGCGCGGCAAACATCGCCAGCCAAACTCGGCTATCACAGAGGGTTTCACAAAGGTACCGTGGAAATCCACCTAACAGATAAATCAAATGCGCTGATTTGACGCGCGCGGAAAAATCGGGGTCGTCCGCGGTCTGCTTATCGGTAACCGGCACAACGTCGACGCGTGAGGCGCCCAGCGACTCAAACCAGCGCTGGCCATTTCTTCCGGCTCTTAAATGATTATGATCCGGCGCGGCGGCTGTGGGCAGAATCACGATAGAGACTTGTGATCCGCCAGCCAATTCAATGGCGCGGAAATCCGGCTCGGACATATGCCCGCCGAATTCCGCGCCGCCTTCCAGGAGAAAATATGCCATTCAATTCTATAATTTACAAAATAGTTAGGAGCCTACATTTTAACTCAAATTATGCTATGATGTGAAAGGTTTATTAACCCACGAAATCTCATAAGAAAGGAGGTACTACCTATGTTATTCGCTCCCAAGGAAAAGGGCCAAGGTTTGGTTGAGTATGCATTGATTCTTGTATTAGTTGCCATTGTCGTTATTGCGGTCCTGATGGTTTTAGGCCCCGTTATCGGCAACGTATTCAGCTCAATCAACAGCAGCCTTTCAGGCGTCTAGTACCCATTCTCTCATACAGAGTTTGAAGTATGGAAGTCCTGTTAGCTAACAGGACTTCCATACGTTGCATAATAAAAATAATCTTCAAATCTCTTTGTTTGGAATTTCTCACAAGGAAGGAGGTACTCATGTTATTCGCTCCTAAAGAAAAGGGACAGGGCCTAGTGGAGTACGCGTTGATTCTTGTTTTGGTCGCTATTGTTGTTATTGCAGTCTTGATGATTATGGGCCCTACAATTGGCAACACGTTCAGTCTAATCAACTCCAGCCTCTCCGGTGTTTAGGATATCAAACATAAACCACAAAATTACTAAAAGCTCTGTCGTTTGACAGAGCTTTTCACTTTTGTATAACCGTCCACATTTGTCTGCCAGCTGTAGTGACCTTAATCCAGTCATTCCGATCCGTGACGAATAAGCCAGGAACGTTATAATCAATCTGATGGGAAACAATAAACTCATTCTGCTCACCGGCGCGACCGGTTATGTCGGCGGGCGGCTCGCGCCGCGGCTTCTGGATGCGGGTTATCGCGTCCGCTGCTTGGTGCGCGACGCCAGCCGGCTGCGCGGGCATCCGTGGTCCAATCGCGTCGAAATCGTCGAAGGCGATGCGTTGATTCCCGAAACGCTAGATGCGGCGTTGAAAGATGTCTTAGTTGCATATTATTTGATCCATGGAATGCAGGGAAGTAGAGTCAGCGCGGAGCGCGACATGAGCGCAGCGCGCAATTTTTCCGAGGCCGCGGAACGTGCAGACATCGAACGGATCATTTATCTCGGCGAGTTGGTTGATCCCGCAGCCAACCTTTCCCCGTATCTTCGTTCACGGCACGAGACCGGTTCTATCTTGCGTCATGGCCGCGTGCCCGTCACTGAATTTCGTGCGGGCATGATCGTCGGCTCAGGCAGTGTGTTATTCGAGATGATCCGCTATTTGTCAGAACGCGAGCCAATTCTGGTTTGCCCCGCCTGGTTCTTTTCGACCGCGCAACCGATTGCGATCCGCGATGTTTTATCTTATCTCATCGCCTCGCTCGAAACCGATGAAAGCATTGGAAAGCTGATCGAGATCGGCGGTCCCGACGCGTCTCACATACGCCGAGATGCTTCTTCAATACGCAAAAGAGCGAAGCTTGAAGCGCGTGCTCATCCGCACGCCGTTTTACTTGCCGCGCCTTTCGGCGTATTGGGTTCACATGGTTACGCCGATTCATTGGCGCTTGGTTCTGCCCTTGATTGAGGGATTGCGCGCCCAACTGATTGTCCACGATGATGCGGCGAAGAAAATTTTTCCGAACATCAAGCCGATTGATTTTCAAACCGCCGTCCATCTTGCGCTCGGGCGTATTAATCGCGATAACGTTGAGACTTCATGGTCCGACGCGCTCGTCACGGCGGTGGGAGATGTTAAACCCTATACATTCAAAGTTGAAGAGGGCATGATGCTGGAACGCCGCACGCTTCTTCTCAAACTTCCAGCAAATTCCATTTTCCGGGCTTATACCGGCATCGGAGGTGCGCGCTGGCTGGATGTATATGGATTGGGCGTGGGCAATCCGCGGTTGGATGGATAAAGCCATCGGCGGAGTTGGGATTCGACGCGGCCGCCGCAATCCCGATGATATTCGTACAGGCGAGTCGCTGGACTTCTGGCGCGTTGAAGCGGTAGAACAAGATCACCTATTGCTTTTGCGCGCTGAGATGAAAGTGCCTGGCTTGGCTTGGCTCCAATTTGAATTGATTCCGCAAGAGGATGGCAAGACACTTTTGACCGAAACTGCTTATTTTGCGCCGCGCGGCTTTTGGGGTTTCGTCTATTGGTATGCCATGTGGCCCTTCCATGCCTTTTTATTTAACGGTTTGATTCGTCGTCTCGCCTCACGAGCACGCGTGTTGGCCCAAACTTAATAGAAGCAAAAAATCTCTTTCCAAACATAACGCTTAGATTTACTGTGGACAAGAAACTTATCCTCGTTACCGGCGCAAGCGGCTACATCGCAAGTCGCCTCATCCCGCGTCTGTTAGAACAAGGATACCGTGTCCGAGCCATGGCACGCCGACCCGAACAGCTTGCGGCGCGTTCGTGGGCAAAACACGTGGAGCCTGTACGCGGCGATGTCACCATTCCAAGCACGCTGGATGCGGCGCTGAATGGAGTTCGTGCTGCTTATTACTTGATCCACAACATGACGATTGGACGCGGTTATACACAAATCGAAATCAACGGCGCACACAACTTCGCGTCGGCCGCAGAACATGCAGGCATTGAACAGATCATTTACCTCGGCGGGCTCGCCGATCCAAACGATAAACATATTGGGATCCATTTACGTTCCCGGATGCAGACCGGTGAAATGTTACGGCAAGGCAAGGTTCCCGTCACGGAATTCCGCGCCGGAGTCATTGCCGGTTCCGGCAGCATCTCATTTGAGATGATCCGTTTTATAACCGAAGCACTTCCTCTGATCATCGGACCCACCTGGCTGAGAAATAAAGCCCAGCCGATTGCCACAGAAAATGTCATCGACTATCTGATTGCGGTAGTGGAAAACACAGACCAAAAGAGTCGCATGTTTGAAATCGGCGGCAACGAAACAGACACCTATGGAAATTTGATGTTGCGTTATGCTCGTGTCCGCGGCTTGAAGCGCAGATTGATCATGTTGCCCGGCATCCCACTTTGGTTCATGGCCATAGGCGTAGGAATGATGACGCCTGTTCCGCGCCGAATCGCCTACGCGCTCATTGGCGGACTCGCCAGCGACAGCATTGCTCAACACGATGAAGTGCGGCAAATCTTTCTAAACATCAAGATGATCAATTTTGAAGATGCGACGACCAATGCTTTGCGCAACCTTTCGCCATCTTCGATTGAACGCGTGTGGGAAGGCTTGGATCGCGATGCGGTGCGTGTCAAGCATGAGGGTTCCTTTATAGATTATCGTCGCGTTGAAATTAATGCATCGTCCCAATCAGTTTATCAAGTTTTAACATCCCTCGGCGGAGGACATGGGTGGCTTTATGCAAACTGGCTATGGCAATTGCGCGGCCGGATTGATCAACGACTGGGTGGGCCAGGTTTGCGCGGTCGGAGCAATTTCTTAAAAGAAAATAGTCTTATTGATTACTACCGCGTCGAAGCAGTTGAACCAAATCGCCTTTTACGTCTTTATTCCGAACTGCGCGCTCCCGGTGATGGTTGGATGGAATGGCAAGTCGAAACTATTAAAAATGGATCTCTACTGACTCAAACTGCTTTCTTTGCGCCACGCGGCCTGCCTGGTTTTCTTTACTGGCATTTGCTCGATCTGTTGCATCGGCTTGTGTTTCGCGGTTTAATCCAGGCTATCAAACATCAAAGCGAAACATCATAATGAAGCTCTATCTAAAGATAGTTCTTTCCATACTTATTATTGTTCTGTTGTCAGCGGCAATGCTGGCCATCGCACTTTATATCCCAAATTCTCTTCATACAAATTCTGATTTCCTGGCAATCTACGATGCCGACTTGCGCTTGCTTCAGCACATCAAGCCTTACGATTATCGAAGTCAAATCCAGTTAATCGCTGAACAAACGGGAACGTCCCCTGAAAACGTATCTGTGCCTCAATTCCCTTATCCGCCGTGGTACGCGCTGAGTACATTTTATTTAGGAACTCTGCCCATTCAGTCTGCCGCCATGTTGTGGTTCGAGATCAACCTGGTGATGTTGTTTTTGACGATTTGGTTCCTCAGCGCTGACTGGCATCCGCGGCTCCGATTGTTTTCTTTTCTAGTGCCATTCTTTTTTATACCGATCATCGGGACTCTTGGCGTCGGTCAATATGATTTCCCTGTTTTGCTGGGCAGCGCAATATTGATTTACGCCATCCGGCATCAACGCCTAGAACTAACTACAATCGGCGCGGCGTTATTGACTTTTAAACCACACGTTGGCATTCCTATTTTCCTTGCTGTACTGATTTATTTTTTCTTCTTACACGACTTATTCAGCCGCCGCGCCCTAGCTTGGATCTTCAGCGGTCTGGCCTTTCTCTGCGTTATCGGCTTGATCGCTGATCTCTTATGGATGATTGATTATCCGCTTTCGTTTTTAACTTATCAAACTGGTGCTGATATCGCGTCTTGTACCGCGTGCGACAGCTTACCTTCCTGGCTGGCAGGACATCTCATTCCAAACCCAACCCTCTTCCAGATGACTCTTAATCGGCGCGATATTATTTGCTGTCTTTATTCTTTTATTTGGCTTAATCCGTCCGCGTATATTGAAATCGCCGGATTATTTATTAAATGTTTCCATATTGATTGTCCTTCTCGCAAATCCTCATCTTTATAACTATGATTTTATTCTTCTGCTCACTCCCTTTGCATTATTGACGGAAGAATCGCGTTCATGGCTCGAACGAATCGGTTTGATACTTCTTTATCTGTTTCCCTTTTTCGCCATCGTGATCTTTGGCCGCACAATTGGAGATCCGACTTTGCTCTTTGTAACATTGTTGCTAGCATTGCTCATTTTCATTCATGCGCGCAAACTTTCGCTGCTTGACGTTTCGCCGTGCGCGGCATAAAATCAATCCTATAAATTAAGAACGGTCAGTCAGCGGCGAAGCCGGTGTAACTCCGGCACTGTCCCGCAACTGTGAGTTAGCTTCGCTAACAAGTCAGGTCGCCCGCGCTGGCCGGTTCACCACTCTCTCGTGGAAAGGAGGTGGAGGACGGCAGAATCGGATTGCCTCTCCAACCTCCCCAGTCAATGACTGGGGAATTTGATTCTATTCAGGAGAAAAATATGTTACGCAGAATTTTTGCTTTGACTTTAATGATCGCATTCTTTGTCTCAGGATGTGGACCTGCACCTTACTCATCGGGATGTTCGTTTTCGTCACAAACCGTCAATGTGCAAAACAACACAATTACTGCCGAAGATGGATTATGTCGAAAAATAGTATTGAATGGCACTCCAAGTAAGATTGTTTCACTAGCTCCATCGAACACCGAAATCCTCTTTGCAGTCGGTGCAGGATCGCAAGTTGCCGGACGCGATGATTTTTCCGATTATCCGAAAGCGGTCGAGTCTCTGCCAAAGGTTGGAGGAACCGATAAATATAATAACGAACAGATCGTGGCGCTCCATCCCGATCTTGTTTTGGCGGCGGAAATCAATACCGCTGATCAAGTAAAGGCCCTCGAGAGTTTGGGATTGACTGTCTATTACCTGAAGAACCCCACCACACTGGAAGAAATGTATAGCAACCTCCAAACGGTAGCAAAATTAACCGGTCACGAAGCGGATGCATTGACGCTCATCACCTCGCTCAAAACGCGGGTTGCCGCTGTAGATAATAAGATTGCGACTGTGACTTCACGCCCCTCCGTCTTTTATGAAATTGATGCGACTGATCCGGCCAAACCTTATACTGCCGGTCCTAGCACATTCATTGATTTGTTGATTTAACGTGCGGGCGGAACGAATATCGCGGGAACTCTAAAAGATCAATATCCGCAGTTGAGTCTCGAACAGGTGGTAGCACTGAATCCAACCTTTATTCTGTTAGGCGATGCAGCCTATGGCGCAACGCCTGATGTGGTGAAAGCGCGGCCGGGATGGGGATCGTTGAGCGCGGTGAAAAACGGTAACGTAATTCCTGTGGACGATAATCTTTTCAGCCGTCCCGGCCCACGTCTGGTGAATGGGCTCGAGTTGTTGGCAAAAATTCTGCACCCCGAATTGTTCCAATGATATTTTCCTCACCTTTCCCTCTCCGATAGGGCGAGGGACATAAATGAAAATCCGTCCGTATCTTTTTTCGCTGCTTGCCCTCGGCTTTGCGCTAATCTTGAGTCTCGCCATTGGTTCAGTATTCCTTTCACCAACGCAGCTCTGGGCCGCGCTGACCGGACACGGCACTGAAACCTCAAACACGATTTTGTGGGCAATCCGTTTTCCGCGTACAGCTCTCATCGCGTTAACCGGTATGGCTCTGGGCGGAAGCGGCGCGACGTACCAAGGATTATTTCGCAATCCGCTCGCGGATCCGTTTCTGATTGGCGTAGCATCAGGTGCAGGTTTGGGTGCCATTCTGGCAATGTCCATCCATTGGCCTTATACGACTCTCGGATTGGCGGCAGTTCCAGCCGCGGCGTTTATCACCGGCTTGTTGACAGTATTTTTAGTCTACACTTTTGCCCGCGTCGGGGGAAGCGTGCCGGTGACTAATTTGATTTTGGCAGGAGTTGCAGTCTCATCCTTTGCCACATCATTGACTTCATATCTCATGCTGAGGTCAACGGGCGAACTGCGCCAGGCGATTAGCTGGCTGCTCGGCGGTGTCAGCTTAAGCAGTTGGAATGTAATCCTTGCGCTTGTACCATACCTCGCCATCGGCTTGACCGTTTTGACCTTCAGCGGTCACGCGTTGAACCTTCTGCAATTCGGCGACGACCAGGCGGTTCAAATGGGCTTGGATGTGAAGCGCGCCAAAATAATCATTATCGTAGCGGCTTCATTTGTCACAGCGGCCGCGGTTTCTTTCGCAGGCATCATCGGCTTCGTGGGTTTGATCATTCCGCATGTGATGCGCATGTGGTGGGGCGCGGATTATCGCCGCATCATTCCATTAAGCATTTTGGGCGGCGCTAGCGCGCTCCTGCTTGCAGATATTCTGTCGCGCGTGGTGATCGCTCCGCAAGAGCTGCCTTTAGGAATCATCACGGCATTAGCGGGAGCGCCATTCTTTCTGTGGGTACTTCAGCGCGCCAAGAATCAGGGCTTTTGGTGATACGTCGGGAGTCGGAATGAAAAAAGGTTTGCTTATCGTCAATACAGGTGACGGCAAGGGAAAGACGACCGCTGCCTTGGGTATGGTTCTGCGCGCATGGGGACGCGGCTTTCGCATTTGCGTAATTCAATTCATTAAAGCGGAAACCGGTCAATGGGGCGAAGTCAAAGCTGCGAAGAAACTAGGCATCGAATGGCATAGCATGGGCGATGGCTTCACGTGGACTTCCAAAGATATGGATGAAACCACAGCGCGTGCGTTGCACGGCTGGGAGATCGCCAAAAAAAAGATTGCCGGCAACCAATATGATTTGATTGTGCTGGATGAATTTACGTACGCTTTGCATTTTGCTTGGCTCAATACTGGCGAAATATTGGAATGGCTTCGCCTCAACCGGCCGCCGAATCTGCATCTCGTGATCACCGGCCGCTCTGCCCCTGATGCTTTGATCGAGCAAGCTGACCTCGTTACCGAGATGCACCTAATCAAACATCCTTACGATCAAGGAATCCAAGCCCAGCCGGGAATTGAATTCTAGGAACAAACCATATGAATGGAGATGAATCATGAAACTTGAAGATGTAATTAAAGGAATCCAGCCATTGGGCGAGACAGCCATGCAAAAAGCCCGTGCGCGGCAGGATACGCTTACCAAACCTGCGGGAAGTTTAGGACGACTTGAAGAACTTTCGATTTAACTCGCAGGCATTATGGGAAAGCCAATTCCTGCGATCAAGGACAAAGTCATTATCACCATGGCGGGCGATCATGGTGTGGTGGCTGAGGGAGTTAGCGTGTACCCGCAGGAGGTGACCTCAGAAATGGTGTTGAACTTTCTCGCAGGCGGTGCGGCGATCAATGTGCTGGCGCGCCATGTGAACGCGCGTGTGGTGGTGGTGGATATGGGAGTGGCGTCAGACATCCCGGCAAACGAAACACTCATTGTTAAGAAGCTTGCTTATGGAACAGCGAATATAGCCAAAGGTCCAGCGATGACGCGTGAGCAGGCAACGGAATGCATTTTGACCGGAGCCGAGATCGTCGATGCAGAAATCAGGCGCGGCTTGGATATCGTTGGTACGGGCGACATGGGAATCGGCAACACGACTCCATCTGCCGCAATCGCGTGTGCGCTGATGAAACAACCTCCTAAAGAAATTGCCGGCCGCGGCACGGGCGTGGACGATGAAGGACTTAAACGAAAGATCAGTGTGATCCAACGCGCACTGGATATAAATAAACCAAATCCAAACGATGGACTCGATGTGCTTGCAAAAGTAGGTGGGTTTGAAATCGGCGGGCTGGCAGGCGTGATACTTGGTGCGGCCACGTATCGCAAGCCGGTGATGGTGGATGGATTTATTTCAACTGCCGCGGCGATGATCGTGGTTTCGATTGCGCCGCAATGCCGCGATTATTTGATTTCGGCGCACCGCTCCAAAGAGCACGGTCATGGACTGATGCTGGATTGGCTTGACTTGAAACCTTTATTTGATCTCGATTTAAGGCTGGGCGAAGGCACCGGCGCGGCGCTTGGAATTTCGCTGGCTGAAGCCGCCTGCAAAATCCTGGCAGAGATGGCAACGTTCGGCGAAGCAGGTGTGAGCGAAAAACAATAACAGATGAAATATCTTTTGACCGCGTTCGATCTGCTTACCATTTTACCTTTGCCTGCCTCGAAGAACTGGCAAGCTGGCGATAGCGGACGTGCCGCGGTTTGGTATTCTTTGGTGGGATTGTGTATTGGCGCGCTGGTTGCTGGAGCGTTTGCTTTGCTGCAAATACATTTTTCCCAGATCCTGAGCGCCGCGCTTGCGCTTGCTTTCTGGGTTTTGTTGACCGGCGGACTGCATCTAGATGGACTCGCAGATTGTTTCGACGGCATGTTCCATGCCAGTAATCCCGAACGCCGCTTGCAGATTATGAAAGATCCGCACATGGGCGCATTCGGCGTGATCGGATTGATCCTCGTTTTGTTAATCAAATTCTCGGCGCTGACTTCGTTATCTTCCACGCGCGCAATAGGCGCAATTTTATTGAGTGCAAGCTTTGCGCGTTGGTGTGTCCTGCTGATATGGAAACAGCCGCTCGCACGTCCCGATGGTTTTGGCGCCGATTTCTCTTCTGGGACTGCGCGCATCATGCCATCATTCTTGGCGGCTTAATTCCCCTCGGGCTTGCGATTTGGTTGAAAGGAACAGGTTTTCTTGCGATTGGATTGGGATTACTGGTCACGATTATTTATTTTATTCGTCGCAAAAAAGAATTTGGGAGGCGTCACAGGCGACGTACTCGGCATGATCATTGAGCTCGTTGAAGTAGCCGTGTTATTGACACTCGCATTCGGAGGACAATGAACCAGGTTTCAACAAGCTCCTTGACATTGATCCTTGGCGGCGCGCGCAGCGGCAAATCATCATATGCACAGAATCTCGCAGAAGATTCGGGAAAGTCTATGACCCTGATTGCCACCGCGCAGGCATTGGATGAAGAGATGTCCGCACGCATTCAAAAGCATCGCGCCGAACGTCCAAACGGCTGGATGACACTGGAAGTTCCATTTGATATTGCATCGCACGCGGGTCAGATAAAAACGGATTGGGTGATCTTGGATTGCATCACGCTGCTGGTTTCCAATCTGATGATGCGGTATGTGAAAGATGATATCGTGGATGAAGCACCATTTATGCAGGCTGTTCAAAAAGAAATGGAAGAATTGATCATGAAAATTCGCGGACAAAAATCAGATTGGCTTGTCATCTCAAATGAAGTGGGATTGGGTCTCGTCCCATCCTACCCCATGGGACGCGTTTATCGTGACGCGCTGGGCTGGGCGAACCAAACGTTGGCTCGCTCTGCCGACCGCGTGATTTTTATGGTGGCTGGAATTCCTATGATCGTGAAGTAGGCGAAGATGCTCAAGATCCAAAATCTATTTGTCAATTACGGCCAGCGAAAAATCCTGTGCGATGTTTCCCTCGATGTGCAATCCGGAGAAGTTTTGGCGTTGATCGGTCCAAACGGCGCAGGAAAATCAACTTTGATCCGCGCCGTTAGCGGAGTGATCCCCATCGCAAGCGGAGACGTTCGCACGAATGGCGATGATTTCCATTCGCTGACCCCGATGCAACGCGCAAAATATTTAGCGGTTGTACCGCAAGCGGTTTCACTTCCGCCCGCCTTCACGGCGTGGGAAACGGTTTTGATGGGACGCACGCCCTATCTCGGATTTCTCGGCCAGACTTCATCATCCGATGAAGAGATTGCACGCGACCGCATTGAAGCGCGTCGACGCGCTTACTCTGGCTGGTCGCCGCGTGGGTGAGTTATCAGGAGGCGAAGGACAACGCGTGCTGTTGGCACGTGCGTTGTGTCAGTCTACGCCGATCCTTTTGCTCGATGAACCTACTACGCATTTGGATTTGCAATATCAAGTCAGTTTGCTTGATCTCATCAGCGACTTGGCGCATCACGATCACTTGGCCGTGTTGATCGCGCTTCATGATTTGAATCTCGCCGCGCGTTACGCCGACCGCGTGGCGTTGATGGTGGCAGGCAAGATCAAGGCCATTGGCTCGGCGCGTGAAGTGCTTACATCTGAATTGATCTCTGAAGCATATTGTTTGCCCGTGCAAGTCGTCAAGCATCCGTTCATGGATGTGCCGCTGGTGTTGCCTGGGTCAGAAAAATAAAATCGTTTTCCGTCTATACTATTGTTGAAGAGGATACTTTGCGCTTTCAAATCTCTGTCATCATTTTGGGTTTGGGGATCATCGCCTGCAGTCGCACGGCGATAGAAGCCACCCGCCCGGAACCAGCCGGTTCGACCGATGGCCAGATCACGTCAGGCGGGGTGACGCGGGATTACATCCTGCATGTGCCGCCGACATATCAATCCGGTAATGCGGTGCCATTGATCATCAACTTTCATGGCCTTGGTTCAAACTCAAAAGAGGAAGAAAGTTTAACGGGTATGTCTGCCAAAGCGGACCAGGAAAACTTTATCGTCGTTTATCCTGACGGCTTGAATTCAGCCTGGGATGACGGCCCCGGCGCGGACGGCCAGCGCGACCAGCAATTTGTGCGTGATCTGATAACGTATCTTGAAAGTCAGTACAGCATCGATCCCAAACGGATTTATGCTACCGGCATTTCGAACGGCGGCGGGATGACCAACCGCCTCGGCTGTAATATGGCGGACGTGATCGCCGCCATTGCGCCTGAATTGGGCGCGTATAACTTCTGGCAGGATTGCAATCCGTCGCGTCCAATGCCGGTGCTTGCCTTTCACGGCTTGGACGATCATCTCGTTCCATATACCGGCGGCACGCCGCTCTCGATGGAACCGTCCATCGAAGAATGGGCATCGGCTTGGGCGACGCGCGATGGATGCAATACAACTCCAACGATCACAGCGCCCGTTGACACGGTGACTGTTCATACATGGTCAGGGTGTCAGAGTAATGCGGAAGTAATTCTTTATACATTAGCCAATCATGGGCATTCCTGGCCCGGCTCACCGACTATGCCCAAAGCGATCACATCGCAAGCCGTCAACGCGACGAATGTGATGTGGGATTTCTTCCAAGCACACCCGATGCCGTAAATCATTGATGATGGATCATGAATTCTAACCCCAACTCATCTACGTTCTGGTGGTTCATCGGAAAAATATTGATCCTCGAGATCGTCCTAATCAGCGTTGCCGGTTTCTTATCTGCTTACCTAGCGAACTTTGGAATTATTTTGTTTATAGCAGGTATCCTAATGGGTGCGACTGGCGCCCTGCGCGGCGGACCCGCCTCGATTGATACGATTTATACAAATGTGATTCTGCGACGCTGGCATCAGCCCATCAAACAATCCGTGGATCAGAGAACCTATATTATTGAAAATTCGGTACCCACCTATTCTTTTGAAAACGTCATGGCCTTGGCCGGTTTAATTGCCATCATTTTAGGTGTCATCCGGATCATCTCTTCAAAATAAGAGCTTTGCAGAAAGACCATCGAACGCCATCTCTTTGATGCTAAAGCGCTTTCAAGTTCGACGATACATCCATATCGCCGAACTCCTGTTTTAAGCTAGCGACATAAATCCGTCTTTATATTCTCTACATAACTTTGTCATCTACAGTTCACGCTCAAAGCCTAAAATGGACTTATCAAAGCAATCGTATTGGAGAAAAAATGAAATCATTGAAAACAAATTTTTGGCTTGACGCATTCATCTTCGCCGGTTTTCTGGCGGCGCTTCAGCCGCGCCTGACCGGCATCGCCATTCACGAATGGTTCACTTTGGCGGCAACTGCGACTCTGGTTTTGCACGTTGTCCTGCACTGGGATTGGGCTGTGGGCATGACCAAAAAGTTTTTCAGCAACCTGTTTCATGTCTCGCGCTTGAACTATCTGGTGGACGCTCTGCTGTTCATGGCGTTCATTGTGGTCATCACGAGCGGGTTGGTTATTTCCAGAGTCGTCATGCCAACCTTTGGATTGCAAACCTTCTCCAGCCGGAGCTGGCTTGAAATCCATAACGCGTCATCCAACCTGACGCTGCTGCTGGTGGCACTGCACTTCGCATTGCATTGGTCATGGGTGAAGAACACCTATCATCGTCTGATCCTAGAGCCGTTCAAAAACCTGCGCCCGCAGACCCAATCCCAGCCTCAAACATTGCCGATGCCGATGAAAAACATCAAGGCTTTATAAAAAGAATTGAGACACCTCATGTTCAAAATGATCTTCCGCTTTCTTGTCATCACATTGATTGCTATCGCACTTGGAGTTGGAATTTATTATCTGCTTCAACCGTCCGGTGCTGCAACATTCCGCTCAGGCTTCGGCGGCGAGGGCGGCTTCCGAGAAGGAGGCTTCAACTTGACCCGAGGACTCTTCGGTATCACCGGAAATTTGATGCTGGTGGCGATCATCACGGTGATTGTGATCTCGATCCAAAAACTATTCTCACGCAAACCTCAACCAGCAACAACACGCTAACATTTCTCTTCTCCTCCTTTGCGAGTTCGACGATGAATACGGGTCCTCGTCGAACTCTTGATTTAAGCAAAACGCAGAAGATGCTGTGATTTTGAATACTTCCGAAATGTGCGAAAACCGCTAACTGCTGGAATTTTCTTCTTTTCAGTCGCTGGATGCTTCCTACCACTCATGAATGGTTGCTACCACCCGCTGCGCGTTTCCTACGACTCGATGGATCATTCCTAAGGCTCACTGAAAATTTCCTGTTTTTTCTTGAGAGGCATGCCTCTGCTCCAATTCTTTAAGACGATCTCACTTCTTCTTTCTCTTTGCAGGTTTTACCTTCTTAGCCATAGTCTTCTTCGCTGTTTTTTTCTTCGCCGCGGCTTTTTTCTTCGCAGGCTTTTCCTCTTTCACCGTCTTTACAAACTTCTCCACCATCCAGCCCGCGCTGATGCTCATCACTTCCTCACCAGGCTTCACTTCCACCACGACATCGCCTTTTGTGGCGGAGCGCTTGCGGATCGAGGCCGCATCGAGCCGCATTGACTTTGCCGCACCTTTGCTCATATGGATGGTCGCGACCTCATTCGCCTTGCCGCTCACGATGCCGACGAGTTTCACCTTTTCCGATAAACTCCAAACCGATACGCCTTTGCCATAGCGTCCCTGCGACGGAAATTCCTTTGGCTCGATGCGTTTGGCTTTGCCATCGCTGGTCATCAATAAGGCTTCGCCTTCAATAGGGAAGATTTCCATACCCACGACTTCGTCTTTATCATCGAGTTTCATTCCGTTCACGCCCGCCGCGACGAGTCCCATCGGGCGCACGTCTTCTTCGCTGAATTGAATCGCCATGCCGAGCGAGGTGGCAAGCAGAACATCTTTCTTCTTACCATCGGTCAGACCCACCGAAACAAGTCGGTCTCCTTCATTGATCTTGACCAACGTAAATATCTGTGACGAGGGGCCGGGCAATTCCGTGATTAAACTCTTCTTGATCATGCCGAAGCGTGTGGCGGTGATGACACAGGTCTCTTCAGAATATTCCGATTTTTTAGCGGGCAACGCAAAGACCGCCGCCAGCAAATCGTTTTCCGTCAAAGGTGAGACTTTGAAAAACATCGAACCATCGCCCAACTTTTCAATTTCGGGAATCACATGGATCGCCACTGCTGCGCCCCTGCCTGCTTTGGAAACAAAATAAATCGTATCCGAAGTTGAAGCGTGCACCAGCCAGCGCGGCGCCTCACTCCCGCTATGACGCGGCGGCTTATCGTCATGCGTGCGTCCGACCAAGCCATCGGCAGTCACACCAATCCAAACCTCTTGTTCCGGCAGGAGATCGCTGGCAGTCAACGCCTTTGTGCCTTTAGCGCCGCCCTTCAAGTTCACGATCTGAGTGCGGCGACGATCACCGAACAATTCTTTGACGCGCGACAATTCATCCGCCACCACGCCGCGCATTCGCTTCGCGGATTTCAACAAGTCGGTCAAATCTTTGATGAGGGCGGTCACCTCTTTATATTCGGTCTCGATCTTTTTGCGTTCGAGCGCGGCCAGTCGCCTCAATTGCAGATCGAGGATCGCATTGGCTTGCAGCTCCGTCAACTTGTAACGCTTCATCAATTTGGTCCGCGCCGTTTCAACGTCCGGTGCGCTCCGGATGAGTTGGACGACCTCATCCAGATTCTTTAACGCGATCAAATATCCTTCGAGGATATGTGCGCGCTGTTTGGCTTTATCCAGATCGAACTCGGTGCGTCGCTTGATGACCGCAAGGCGGTGCTCGATATAAACGCGTAACGCCTGCTTGAGCGTGAGTGTGCGCGGCTCGCCGTCCACTAGCGCCAGCAGATTGATGCTGAACGTGGTTTGCATTGGCGTGCGCCGATACAGATCATGCAGAACGATATTCGAATCCGCGTTCTTGGTCAACTCAATGACGATGCGCATGCCTTGACGATCCAACTCGTCGCGCAGATCAGCCAGTCCATCGAGATGACCTTCGCGCGCCAACTCGGCAATGCGTTCGATCAGACTCGATTTGTTGACCATGTATGGAAGTTCGGTGACGATGAGACGGCTCTTACCGCGTTCCATTTCCTCCGTGTGTACTTTGGCTTGCACGGTGACGCGTCCGCGCCCGGACCCATATGCGGCTTCGATTCCCTCTTCACCCTTTTCTTCGACGATAACGCCGCCGGTTGGGAAATCGGGACCTTGGACGAATTCCATCAATTGATCTACATCAATGTCATCGAGCTTTTCCCAACGGTCAAGCATATAGACAAGCGCATCGACGATCTCGCTTAGATTATGCGGCGGGATCGAAGTCGCCATGCCGACCGCGATGCCGGTCGCACCGTTGACCAGCAAATTAGGAATCGCGGACGGCAGAACACTTGGCTCTTGTAATGTATCGTCAAAGTTGGGAGTGAAGTCAACTGTATTCTTGTTAAGGTCTGCGAGCAGATCAATCGCAGGCGAAGTAAGACGCGCTTCGGTATAACGCATCGCGGCGGGCGGGTCACCATCCACCGAACCAAAGTTACCTTGACCATCCACCAGCATGGTGCGCATCGAAAAATCCTGCGCCATGCGCGCCATCGCTTCGTATACAGCCAAGTCGCCGTGCGGATGATATTTACCGAGCACTTCGCCAACGATCCGTGCGGACTTTTTATACGAGGTATCCGCCGCGGATACCCATGTCGTACATCGCATACAGAATACGCCGCTGGACAGGTTTAAGTCCATCGCGCGCATCAGGCAGGGCACGCGCCACAATCACTGACATGGCGTAATCGAGATACGCCTGCTGCATTTCGGTATCAATGTCTATTTTGCGTACGAGACCAAGTTCCATGTTACTTCCCTTTATCTAAACACAAAAGACACCAGGTACATAAAGGCTTTTCCGTATCGCTTTGTGTCTGTTAAGCTTAGATTGGATTAATAATTGTTTTATTTGCGGGCTTATCTTACGTGGAAAAATGTGCGGCGTCAAGAAGAAGTTACAACGATGGTTGTTGTCTATGCCAATCGGTCACTTGCTGATACGCATATGTGACTCGCAATAACAAATCTTCGCGAAAATGCGAACCAATCAGTTGCAAGCCAACCGGCAGGTTGTTTTGATCAAAGCCAACATTGAATGAAATCCCCGGCACGCCCGCCAGACTTGCGGGAAGGGTAAACACATCTTCCAAATACATCGCCAGCGGATCATTCACATGCTCGCCGATCTTGAACGCCGTGGTGGGCGCAGTCGGTGCAGCGATCACATCCACATCCTTGAAGGCGCTTTCAAAGTCGCGCTTGATGAGCGTGCGAACTTTCTGCGCCTGCCCGTAATACGCATCATAATATCCCGCCGAGAGCGCGTACGTGCCGATCATGATTCGGCGCGCAGCCTCCGCGCCAAATTTACCTCCGCGCGTTTTGAAGTATACATCCCACAGATTATCCGCATCAGCACGCGGTCCATAACGGACGCCGTCATAACGCGCGAGATTAGCGGAAGCCTCGGCCGGCGCGATGATGTAATAGACCGGCAGCGCGTACTCGGTATGAGGCAAGCTGATCTCGCGGATTTCCGCGCCGAGATTCTTTAACGTTTCAATTGCAGCCCGCGTCTTTTCTTCGACTTCATGTTGGATGCCCGTTATGAAATATTCTCTCGGCACCCCAATCTTTAATCCACGCACCGCCTCGTTATCGAATTTGAGATGCGGAACGGGCTGGTTTATCGAGGTCGCGTCGCTTTCATCGTATCCTGCCATGATGGAAAAGATCATCGCCACATCTTCAGCGGTACGGCCAAACGCGCCGACGGTATCCAGCGATGAGCCAAATGCCACCAATCCATAACGCGAGACGCGCCCATAGGTGGTCTTGAGACCGGTCACGCCGCATAATGAAGCAGGCTGGCGAATGCTTCCGCCGGTGTCGGTGCCGAGTGCAGCGGGAACATAACGCGCCGCAACCGCCGCCGCGCTTCCGCCCGACGAACCGCCCGGCACGCGCGTTAGATCCCATGGATTGTGTGTCACGCCATATGCGGAATGATCAGTGGATGAGCCCATTGCAAATTCATCCATGTTGGTTTTACCGATGATAATCGCTCCGGATTCTTTCAAACGCTTCACAGATGTTGCAGTGTACGGTGCGATAAAACCTTCAAGAATCTTCGAGCCGCAGGTACAAGGCAAACCTTCAATCATCAATACGTCTTTAATTGCAATGGGAATACCTTGCAAAGGTTTATCCGGTTGATAATTTTTATCTGCCTCATCTGCTTGTTTTAACGCAGACTTCAACCGCGAGATATAAGAAAGCATGCAACGACGGATCGAGTTTTGATATCTGATTAAGCGCGGCTTGCACCAATTCGCGGGATGAAAATTTTCTAGCAGCTAACCCCGCGCACATCTCGGATAAAGTTAAGTCAGTCAGGTTTGACATTTTTACTCAAACACCGGAGGTATCTTGAATTGTTCATCTTCGGCCTTTGGCGCATTGGAAAGCAATTCATTTGTTGCCAGACCCCGGTGTGCTTCATCGACGCGCAGAGTCATTTGTTGCAAACCACCGCCTGCGGTGGGAGGTATATCTTTGGTATCCAGCTCGCGCAATTTTTCAATGTAATCGAGGATAGCGGAAAGCTGTTCGCGATACAGTTCTTTTTGCTCCTCACTTAACTCAAGGCGCGCCAGTTTGGCAATATGCTCAACTTCCTGTTGTGAAAGGGACATGATTAAATTATATCATCCGCAAACTAAGGCGAGGACTTCCAGCCTGCTGCATACCATTGTAAATATTCGGTCACATGTGCGCTCCAATATTCCTCGCTGTGATCGCCGGTATACATGTGCCATTCATGCGGAACTTGATAATAACTGAGCAGGTTCTCAAATTGCACGATCGAACCAAGTTCCCTATCCCGATCGCCCGCGTCGATCCAAATGCGCGGCCAGGATGCAGATGGAACGGCTTTGATCCAATCTTCGACATAGGGACCATCATCGTCGCGGATGGCGGGTGAATGCAAACCCACGGAGCCAAACAGATCATAACGCGTCAGTCCAAGATGTATGGCCCAGCCCCCGCCCAGCGAGAGACCGCCGACGGCACGATGCTGACGATCAGCAAGTGTACGATAGTTTAAATCAATATATGGAATGATGACATTCGCCACACGGTCACCGAAGCCGGATTCTTCCGGAAGATTCCAGTAACGGTCATCGGGGAAAACCATGATGAATGGAGGAGCCTGTCCCGAAAGAATCAATTGATCCGCAGCCTGCGGCGCACCCAGCCGTACCCATTGATCATCGATGTAGGTTTGACCATGCAATAGATACAAAACCGGATAACGCTGATCAGTTTTTTCATCGTAACAGGGAGGCAGGTAAATCAAAAACAACTGAGGGGGATTGGTGGAATCAATTTCGCCGTTATTCACATGACCGTGCTGAGTGATGCAAGCCAGCGGAGTAGCAGTTAGCGTCGGTGGAACGTGCGTAGCAATTGGAGAGATGGTCAGCGATGGGGTAACCGGAATCGTTGAAGGCGTTGGAATCGCTTGATCTGACGGCGAGCACGCCCAAAGTCCGAAGAGAAGCGAAAGAAAAAGAAAAATGCGAAGACGCGTCATCGTAGATATTCCATGCTTGACGGGCAATCAACCTTCGCATTATACTCGCACCGCATTCGGGGTGTAGCGCAGTTGGTAGCGCGCTTGCTTTGGGAGCAAGAGGTCCCGGGTTCAAATCCCGGCACCCCGACTGACACCGTCTTTTAGGCTGAGATCAGCAGAAAGGCGGTGTTTTTTGTTAACCAGAACAGAACGCAAGCGAGTGGAATCCTGCCTCTCTATTAAATAAACACTTGAACTCTATGAATACATCGAAGGATGATTTTCGCCGTAAGAAGAACAACGTTGTAACTACAGGACAATATCATTTACAAGGTTGTTCATGCTTTGGTTGACAATTTGGAGATGGCTTCCCATTATTTTGATTATTTCCATTTTGATTAATTATGTTTTGGGCCTCCGGGCTGATTGCCAGCCAACTTGAATAGTCGTTTTGATTTATGGGAGTCAGTTGCGGTAATTGATTGATACCGTTGCCCGCGTAAACCAAAATACCTTTCTGCCCATCCGTAAGATCGAGCTGCCCGCCGTTGTTTGTTGCCGCGCAATGGCCTTCGAGACACTCAATAAAGACCTTATTCGAGGGCGAATAGATCAACGCTGACATAAAGGAGCCGCGAACCGAAGCCACGCCGCTGGGAACTGTGATGTTCAAAGAGCCGCCCTTTAGAATGATGAAAATCTGACCGAGACTCAGGTTTAGGGTGGTGGTCAAACCATTGGCCGTTTCCGTGTCTGCCTCCAGCGTAAACAAACTGGAAGGCGCCACCCGAATGATAGTGCCTGATGAAAGATCAAGCCGCGCTGTACTGGAAGAATCTGTTTGAAGTTGTCCATGAAGCTTCAGGACTGCGCCTGGGCTGGCTGCAGAAAAATCATTTTGCCCTGGCTGTTTAATTGTCACGTTACCCTGCGTCTCTTTCAAAGTGGCCGTTAGATCAGTTAAATCAACGGAGGAACTGCTAGGTTTAAATAAATTCAAAAACACAACCACCAAAATTACGATGAAAATAAGGAGGAGCGCGGAAACAATATAGATTTGGGTTGGTTTAACTTTTGCAACAGTTCTAATTTTCGTGATCGTAAGGTTAAAGAAATTCGGCTTGAACATAGCGGTTCTCCTGCTAAGATAATAAAAGTCGAAAGACAGACAGATTTGGTCCGGTTATTATAGCATTTCGAATTATTGTTGCAGAATAGCTCTCCCGTGCTTATTACGCGTGTTGTCTATGGCAAATCATGCAGAGCTATTGTTGCCACCCCAAAGCTTTGTGTTAGAATCGGCGTGGAGGACAGATGGCCCAGTTTGATGGTGTTATCGAAGCTGTCCGCTATAAAGGCGGAAAAATTGATGTAGTGCGCGCCTATGAACGGCGCGGCGCAACGTTCTCCGACCGTGTCCTGCTCAACCGCACCAGGTTGATCGAACGTATCACACAGGGCAAGCGATTTGTAACCGGCGAGCGCAAGGAATTTATGGCCAGCACATTTGATATCGGCAAATCGGTGAACCTCCTTGACGCGAATGGTGCGCAAATTCTCTACGCGCGATGAGCCCGAACATGATGAACTTGAAGGCGTTCCCATTTTCTAGTTTGTTAGTGCGAAAGTCTAGTTATGAAAATCATTGACAAGACTCAATTCCAAAACGAAAAGGGCGAGATTAGCCTGCTAGCTCGTTTGCAGGGCACAGTGAGGCATGGCTTAGCTTGGTATCCAGAACTCGAAGCACAAAAAGTTGTAATTGATCAACTGAATTGTGTTTTGGAAAAGGGCGCTGTGCTGATCCGCAATCTGACTTTACCCGACAGTGAAATCGTTGAGCCCATCATCTTGATCGGACAAAACGGTGTCTATGTGATCTACGTTACGCATTTGCGCGGCCACTATGAGGCGAAGGGCGATCAATGGAACACGGAGAGCAACGGACAACCTCAGCCAGCGCAACCCAATTTAATGAGTTGGGTTGCGCGTCTTGCAAAAGTCTTGCAACGCTATCTCCAAACCCAGGGCATTAACTTGCCGGCGTCAATATCAATTGAGCCGGTTTTGATCGCGGTGGATCCGGGCATGCACATCGAATCGACGCGGCCAGCAGTGCGCGTGGTTCAAAGCGACGCCATCAAACAATTTGCTGCATCGATTTTGCAGGCAAGACCGGTTTTTACAACAGAATACATTTACGATCTAGCTGACCGAATTGTGACTCCGGGGCCCAAATCTGCACCACAGCCTATTGCGCCTCCTGCCGCGCCGGAAGCGGGTCCTGATCAGACAACTGATAATCCCGTTGCGCGTGCTCATGCTATCTTTAATGCTTCGGAACAAGCTCAACCCTTCAATCCATCTGATTTAGGCTTTGCTTTGCAAGATGAATTCTACTGGACAGTCTCAAGCTTTGCCGAAAAATTTACTTGAGTCGAGTCCAGCACAGCCATTGCCGCGGCCAACGTCCAAACAACGTGGATTGAGTTTTATACAATGGGCTATATTGGGTTTCATCCTGGTGGTTGGATGTTGCGGTGTCATAGGTTTCGGCTATCTTATTTTTCCTGCACTTTTTAATTCACTTTCTTTTATGAAATAATAATTTGCCGCCTTGAACTCATCCCTTGCTTTCCATCATCATCCCAGCACATAACGAAGAAAAACGCCTGCCCCCGACTTTGGAGCAGGTCTTTGCTTTTCTTGATAAGCAGGATTATGAAGCAGAAGTGTTGGTCATCGAAAATGGAAGCACAGACAGAACCTATGAAATCGCACAAAGTTTTGCCAGCCAGCATAAGAATCTGCATGTGATTTGGGAGGATGGCCGCGGCAAAGGGCTGGCCGTCCGACGCGGAATGCTGGAAGCGCGCGGACAGTATCGATTGATGTGCGATGCGGACCTCTCCATGCCTATCGTTGAAGTTACCAAGTTTTTGTCGTGTGATACTGCTGAATTCGACATCGCGATTGCCTCGCGCGAAGCGCCCGGCGCCGCCCGTTACAATGAGCCGCGTTATCGTCATCTTGGCGGGCGCTTGATCAATCTGATCATTCGCCTATTGATTCTTCCGGGCTTGCAGGACACGCAATGCGGCTTCAAATGTTTTCGTGCCGAGGTGGCAGATGATTTATTCAAGCGTCAAACTCTTATGGGTTGGTCGTTCGATATTGAACTGCTTTTTATCGCGCGAAGGCATGGCTATCGCATAATCGAGATTCCCATCGATTGGTATTATCGCTCGGAAAGCAAAGTCAATGCTATGCGGGATGCCGTGCGCATGATTGAGGACATCTTTCAAA
Organism: uncultured Chloroflexia bacterium; assembly: GCA_963752775.1. Taxonomy (GTDB): domain Bacteria; phylum Chloroflexota; class Anaerolineae; order Anaerolineales; family Villigracilaceae; genus Fen-1038. The sequence goes on along the minus strand of CAVVZL010000012.1, from coordinate 81,631 downwards.
TCCATCGAAATGCACGGCGGGGAATCTACGATGCGGATCGATCCTGACCTTTCATTCGAACATAAGCTTTGGCATGGCGGCTTGACCAACATAGCTGGAATGGATGAAGCCGGACGCGGCGCATTGGCTGGGCCGGTTGCAGTGGGGGCGGTGATACTGCCAAATAAGCCGCATCTTTCTTCGGCCCTGAATGGTGTTCGTGATTCCAAGCAGATGACTCCACTAGCGCGTGAGCATTTTGCGCCGTGCATCAAAGAGTCCGCGCTGACATGGGGCGTGGGATTGGCATCATCAGAAGAAATCGATTCGCTTGGCATTGTCGCCGCAACGCGATTGGCCGCGTTGCGCGCGTTTGAATCTTTATCTATCATTCCAAACTTTCTTCTTACCGATTTTCGTCTTGAACTTCCTGAATTAGATCTTCCACAAACATCACTCGTCAAAGGCGATGCGAAATGTTTGAGCATCGCGGCGGCTTCTGTGCTGGCAAAGACAACGCGTGATGCTCTGATGGGTGATTTTGATTCGCAGTATCCCGGCTATGGGCTTGGAAAACATAAAGGGTACGGCACGCCGTTCCATCGCCAGGCATTGAAGCGATTGGGATATTCCGCTATCCATCGAAAGTCATTTGCTTTCAAATAAAGATCGGACTTCATCAAGAAGTCCGATTGCTCCTACTTTTTCATACGCTGATAAACCAGCTTGACCAGCTCCGAAACAATCGAAGGAATTAGCAACAGTGGAAGCAAAATTCCCCATTGGCGCCAACCCAAAGGAACGGTGTTGAAGATGGGATTGAACAATGGAATGTAGATCACGCCGAGGATCAATGCAACGGACGAAAGGATCGAGAGGTTCATATAGCGATTGCTAAAGATTCCGATTTTCCAGATTGGATAATATTCAGAGCGAGCTGTAAGGGCACGTCCCAATTCAGAAAGTGTCAGGGTGGCAAACGCCATCGCTTCGGCATATTCCGGCTGGGATGGATGAAGTTTGAGTCCAAGCAGATAGGCGGTGAGAGTCACCGCGGTGATGGCAATGGTTTGAATCGCAATGCCGATCTGCATAAAGTGATTGATGATCGGTTCGCTTTTGGGCCGAGGCTTGCGCACCATCACATCGGGGTCACCTCTTTCAGTAGCAAGCGCCAGCGTGGGTGCGCCATCAGTGACAAGATTAAGCCAAAGCAATTGAATCGCAGTCAATGGCGAATTGTGCGTGATCAAAGTGCCGAGAAAGATGATCAAGATCTCGGCCACATTGCACGAGAGCAGATAATAAACAAATTTGCGAATGTTGTTATAGATGACACGTCCCTGCTCCACTGCCGAAACGATACTCGCATAGTTATCATCAGTCAGCACCATGTCGGCAGTTTCTTTAGCGACATCCGTGCCAGTGATTCCCATCGCAATCCCGATATCGGCGCGCTTGATGGCAGCCGCATCGTTGACGCCGTCGCCGGTCATTGCAACAACTTCGTCATTAGCTTGCAAGGCGTCCACGATCCGTAGTTTATGCTGCGGCGAGACGCGCGCAAACACATCGGAAGTTCTAATTACATCCCGGAGCTGGGCATCGTTCAATTGATCGAGATCAGCGCCCGTCCACACTTCACTGCCGCGGCGCATCAATCCAATTTGCTCCGCGATAGCACGCGCGGTATTTGGATAATCGCCTGTGATCATCACTGTGCGGATTCCGGCGCCACGCGCTTTCTCAAGCGCAGAATTAATTTCTTCACGAGGCGGATCAATCATCCCAACCAGCCCCGCGAAAACCAAATCTTTTCCCACCGCGCCTAATTCTGCGCTTTGCTTAACATCGCGATAGGCCAAAGCGAGCACTCGTAAAGAGTCATGGGTCATGGCATCGTTGGCTTCATAGATTTTTTTTTGGATTTTCTCCTCCAGTTCGCGCGTCTTATCATCCATGGTTTGGTAGGATTTGCAAAGAGGAAGAACGACCTCCGGCGCTCCCTTAATGGCAATTAAATTTAGTCCGCGCATCGAATCATCGTAGTAGTGAGAGAAATCTTCCGCTTGCGGATTCTCAACCCGATGGAACGTCACCATGTGTTTGCGTTCAGAGTTGAACGGGATTTCATCGAAGCGCGGATAGGATGTCCGTTCGCGATTAACAACAAAATAGGCATCACCAGCCTTTGCCGCGGCAACCAACAACGCGGCTTCGGTCGGGTCGCCAATCACCCGGTAGGAATGCTCCGAGGCTTCGATGGGTTCAATTTGCGCATCATTATTCAGGATACCAAGCCAGAGCGTAGTGCGAACAGCCATGTGTTGAGCCCATTGAATTTTTTGGCCGCCCACTAAAAAATTTCCTTCCGATGAATATCCTTTGCCAGTGACTTCAATCGTTTGGCCGTCCACCCACAAACGCGTGACGGTCATTTCGTTTTGAGTGAGTGTACCGGTTTTATCGGAACAAATTACAGTCGCTGACCCAAGCGTCTCAACGGAAGCCAGCCGCCGGATCAGCGCGTGGCGCTGAATCATCTCGCGCATTCCCAATGCGAGGCTGATCGTCACGACTGCGGGCAAACCCTCCGGCACAGCCGCAATCGCGAGGCTGACCGCGATGATAAAGACATTCGTAATTTCTTTGGCATACGTTTGAAGATAAGTTAACGGACTGGGGAAAAAGGATATGATGTTGGTGGCGTCTATCAATTCAAGAATGAACACAACCGCGACCAGAATCAAAGCTCCGATGCTGAGAGTTTTTCCGAGTTGATCGAGCCGACGTTGCAACGGCGTCTCCTCCACTTCGACGTTTTGCAACAGGCTGGCGATCAAACCCAACTGCGTGTGCATTCCAGTGCTGACCACGACACCGCGCCCGCGTCCATAGGAGACCAGCGTGCCCATAAAAGCTGTGTTCTTGCGATCACCCAATGGAACGCTTTGATTCAAAACCAGCGCGGCGTTTTTTTGAACGGGCAGGGACTCGCCCGTAAGCGAGGCTTCCTCTATGCACAAATTGACCGCTTCCAACAGACGCACATCGGCGGGAACATAGTTGCCTGCCTCGAGGAAAATGATGTCGCCTGGAACGAGATCGCGCGCTGGAAGCGTTTGGCGGTGTCCATCACGGAGAATGTGTGCATCAGGTGTAGCCAATTTTTTCAATGCCACTAGCGCCTGCTCAGCGTGGCGCTCTTGAACTATTCCAAGTACAGTATTCAATATGACGATGGAAAGAATGGCCAAAGCATCTATCCTTTCCCCCAGCAAAGCAGAAATGAACGAAGACACGATCAGCAGAATGACCACGAAATTATTTAATTGATGCCATAACGTGATCCAAAAGCCAGGACGCGGTGCTTCCTGTAATTGATTTGATCCATGCCGCTGCAAACGCTGAGAAGCTTCTCTGACAGTCAGTCCGTTCTCATGCACCTGCAAATCGCGCAAAACCTCCTCGACCTCCAGCGCATGCCAAGGCGTTTGCAAATTTCCCTCGTCCTTATCCATTATTGAAACTCCAAACAGATCTTCATTCGCATTGATCCAATGGAGAGAAAAAAGACCACCACGACAATCACAATCGTGGTGGTCTTGCCAACGCAGGAAGCGTATGGACTGCCGATGACTTCTCAGTCAATGGTATGACGACAATCCATTGGCGGCCCAATGCTGCGGATATTCTTCGGCTTGGCGCCACGGCTACTCCCCAACCAAAATCAAGTCTATTCCGTTGCAAAAGGAATGTCAAGCCAAAATTTCGCACAAATCCGTCGATTATTCGGGCACAATTTTGGTCCCCATTGGAATCTCAACGTTCTTAGGAATGACCACTATTCCATCGCGGACGACCCACTTTTCACTATCGAAATTGACCTTCCGAGGGAACGGATGGATCATTACGCCTTCCCCAATACGCACGTTCTTGTCAATGATCGCTCCCTCGATATCGCAATTAGGACCGATCCCGGTCGGAATGGAGGAGGGCCGCTTTCCTGGATCATAGTAGTCCGATCCCATGAGAATTGTATCTTTGATCTGCGAACCCGATGCAATTTGACTACGAACTCCGATTACGGAATGGATGATCTTGGAATTTTGGATGCGACAACCATCAGTCAGGAGAACAGATTCCAATTGGCTGTTATGCACAATACTTCCCGGCAAGTAGCGCATATGGGTATAGATTGAAAATTTTGGGTCATAGAAATTAAACGGCGGATTCGGGGAAGCCATTTCGAGGTTGATCTCATAAAAAGAGCGAATCGTCCCGATGTCCCGCCAATATCCGTCATAATAAAAGCCATAAACCTTGTGCGACCGGACTGCCTCCGGAATGATATTTATCCCAAAATCATCATAGCTGGGATGATAAGTAAGCAAATCAATCAACACTTGGGTTTTGAATAGATAAATACCCATGGATGCCTGGAAAGGACGCTGCGGATCTTCACGGCTGATAAATCGATCCTGAGTTTCCTTATCCTGGGGCTTTTCTACAAAATCAGAGATGCGGCCATCCGATTCGCATTTCAAGATCCCCAAGCGCGGCGCTTCTTCACGAGGGACGGGATGAACGGCCACCGTTACATCGGCATCCGCCTGCCAATGAAACTCAGCCATCTCGGCATAGTTCATACGATAGAGATGATCTCCGGCGAGGATCAAGACATACTCAGCGCCGGTGGATTGAATTTCAAACAACTGTTTGCGGACCGCGTCCGCAGTGCCTTGATACCAAGTCGCCGACTCAAGCGTCTGCTCGGCGGCCCAGATCTGCACCCAGCCAGGATGGAATGCATCGAAGTTATATGTTTGGGTGATATGGCGGTTGAGAGACACGGAATTGAATTGCGTCAAAACTGCGACGCGGTAGATCTCGGAGTTGATGGAATTGCTGATCGGAATGTCAATAAGCCGATATTGACCGACAATCGGCACCGCCGGTTTGCAGCGCATCTTCGTCAATGGATAGAGACGCGCTCCGCGTCCGCCACCCATGATCACTGCCAGTATATCGTTCATTGTTGCAGACATCGAAGACCTCCGCAGGAAAGAGTATGTTTTTACTATTTCTTAAATCGAAAAAAGCGGCGTAATCGTTGTATTACGTAAAGAATCGGATAAGCAATGGCCAACAACACATCGAGTAGTAAGAAAATTAATGTGAATCTCATGGCTCTTTTCCTCTTCTTCCACTATGGCTTATCCTCTTAAGGATAAGAGAAAAACAGAACGCGAGATTGCACAGGCACTCTCGCGCTAAGGTCCAAGCGGGCGAGTGCCCGCAAAACAGACAGGATGATATAATTGTTCTACGAAGTGACTGCCCCTTTTAGTTGTATTACCAAACCAACACTCTGCGCCCTTTCAGGGTAATGCCGAAGGAGGGACTTGAACCCTCAATCCCGAAGGAACACGATTTTGAGTCGTGCGCGTCTGCCAGTTCCGCCACTTCGGCTTATACCTGAAGTATAACCAACCCCACAAACAAGGTCAAGATGAAACTTGGAATTATTGGACTGCCCCAATCAGGAAAAACAACCATCTTCAACGCGTTGACGCGCGGAAATACGCCGACCACTGCCAGCGCTGGACGCATCGAAATTCATACCGCAGTAGTGGATGTTCCCGATCCACGCGTGGATAAGCTCTCGGCAATGTTCAAGCCGAAGAAAACCATCTATGCAAAAGTCACCTATGCGGATATCGCGGGACTGGAAACGGGCGCGGCCAAAACCGGAATCTCCGGCCAACTGCTTAATCAACTCGCACAAATGGACGGTTTTATTCTCGTTGTGCGTGCCTTTGCCGATGATAACGTTCCGCATCCGGCGGGAAGCGTGGACGCCAAGCGCGACGTCGAAACCATGTTGAGTGAGCTCCTGCTCAACGATCTGATCGCGGTCGAACGAAAAATTGAACGATTGACCGAGGAACGAAAAAAGGGCGGCACAGATAAAGTGCTGAATGAACGTCAAACCGTTTTGTTTAATCGGTTGTACGAAGCATTGAATTCCAGCACGCCGCTTCGAAAACTAGAATTCAATGATGAAGAGTCACATGAATTGGCTTCATTCGGATTGCTCACGCGCAAACCGATTCTGACTGTGTTCAATCTCGGCGAAGGTCAATCCACGCCGGCTATGCAACTCGACCATCCATCTGTAGCATTGATGGGTAAACTCGAAATGGAAATCGTTCAACTCAATGCAGACGATGCGGAAGTCTTTATGAAGGAATACGGCATCGAAGAACTCAGCCTGAGCAGGATGATCAAACTATCTTATGACCTGCTTCAACTGCAATCGTTCTTTACCGTTGGCGAAGATGAAGTCCGCGCCTGGACAACGCGGCACGGCGCGCCCGCGGTTGAAGCCGCGGGCGAAATCCACACCGATATTCAACGCGGCTTTGTACGCGCAGAAGTGGTAGCATGTGATGACTTGCTTGCACTTGGTGGAATGAATGAAGCCAAAACCAAAGGCAAAGTGCGGCTCGAAGGAAAAGAATATCTCGTGAAGGATGGGGATATCATGCATATCAGGTTTAACATCTAATCTTATTCACTTCCAAAGTCCACAGTGTAATACCCACCATATGTGCTGCTTGCAACATACGCATATCCCCCGCCCATTTCGGTGACGCCGGTATTCATAATCGCATCGTGATGAACCGGATCATTCATCCACCAGTTGAAGGCACCTTGTGGAGAACCGCTTCCATAAATAATCTCAAGATAATTGACCGGATTGTAACCCGCCGCCACAATACGCTGATAAATCGTCGAGCCATCGGAGCCGGTATGGCTCAATAAACTATGACATGCCATATCCATGCTGTGACCTTGCGCGGCGGCAGTCAATTGCGAATTGATTGAGAGTTTATTCAAACTCGCCTGTGTCCGTGCAGTATTGATCAGACTTTCAATCTGATTTGTATAGGATGCGCTGGACGTATATTTACAACTCGCAGAACTGATTGGTTGACTCACCGGCGTGCCATTGGATGGCGTTGCGATGATTGGAGTAGCGGATGGAACACTGCCAACGACGATCTTGACCCAGAAGTTTTTATAAATGCCGATCGAAACAGAATTACCGTTCTGATCGTTCAAGACAAAATAACCGGCATAAGCATTATAAGCAGTAGGTGCGGTCAATTGCACAGAAACATCAACCGTCGCAGTGGGCTGCGGTGGTTGGAATGGGCGCAGAGACCGGTGCGCCCATTTGATCGCCAGATGCAAATGCAATCGTGTATCCGTTCCAGGGGCAGGTGCCGGTATTTTTAAAGCGCCATGTTTTCGTAAACGTTGCCCCGGGAGCAATATACGTATCATCAGGGATGGTGACATCCTCAACCATGACCGCCCGTTCCTTGCATGCCGCGAGCGTGGCATTCACTGTCGGCGGGACGGATGTGGGTGATGGCGTTATCGGAGTCGGGAAAGGCGTATTGGTGGCCGGCAATGTCGAAGTCAGGAAAAGAGGCGCAGGCGTAGGTGCATTCGACAAAATCGAAACACTACAAGAGGTCAGAGCTATTATCGTGAACAAGGAAATCAGAGCGAATATACGCATAGGTTGATCCTAAAACAATCGGTTGGCGCCTATCTCCCTTAAGCTTGAACAGAATTTACGGGACGGCAAAATCGACCACATAATAACCGTAATTGTTGAAGAACGAATACCCGACGCCAATGTCCTTATATTTTGTGCTGATGAGATTTAGATTGTGATTTGGGTCCGTTTGATCGGTCGCCCACCAGTTCACCGCTCCTTGCCCAGTGGGCGGCGGATAACTTCCGTAAACGTTCTCGGTCACATTGGAAGCGGAATAGCCGGCCGCCGCCACACGCGAGGCTGGCGTTGATCCATCGGAGCCGGTGTGGACGAATATATTGTTACAAGCCATATCCTCACTATGAGATTGCGCGGCTTGCGTAAGTTGCGCATTGACATTGTAAGGAGGTAATCCATTCTTGGCGCGATACGCGTTGATTGCGGTCACCACGTCATTCACGTTTGATTGATTCACGGTGAACGCGCAGGTGGAGGTAACGAGGCCGGAGCCAGTGGCTGAACTTGTGCCGCTGCTGCCGGTGTTGGGGATGGAACCGCTGCCCGGTACACTGGTTGAAGTTCCGCTTGAATCCGCTCTGGCCGTGCCGACCGTAATGGCAGCCCACAATGTTTTGGCCTGGTCAATCGGTATGGCAACCCCGGATGGGTTGTGGATTTCAAAGTCAGCTCGATAGGCGCCATCTTCGGCGGGTGCCTTCATATCTACCGCAATGTCAAGTGTATCGCCGGGCTGGGTTGCACTGAGCGGTGTAGAGTCGGGCGCGTCCATCTGGTCACCGGTTGCGAACACCAGCGAATATTGTGAGTTCCAGGCGCATGTGCCGGAGTTCTTTACCCGCCACACTTTATGAATTACATCGCCGTGATTGAAGTTGGTGTTATCTGGCACGGTGACATCAACAACGAAGGAAGCAGAGTCCGTACAACCGGGCGGATTGGTGACAACCGGTTGGGCCGTGGCTGGAGCTTGTGTGGGCGACGCCTGAGACGCAGGCACTTGGGTTACAAACACTTGAGTTGCAGGTATTTGTGTGGATGGTGCGACTGTTGCAGCTGGCGTAGCTTTCCCGGCGCAGGCGGAAAGCAAAAAGGTCATCAACAAACTTGCATAAAACAGTTTTCTCATTCTTTCTCCTTTGGTTTACGAATAATCTTCAGATCAAAACATCATCATCTGGCCTTTGGTTTGCTCGATAGGATCATTGGCGATTTGCTCCTCGAATGTTTCACGTGTCAAAATTGGGACCTCAGCGAGGGCGCGCAATAAACGATATTTTACCAGCCGAACATTTTTCAATCGCCCCGCAAGCGCAGGATCGCGCTGGGCTTTATATGCAATGAGCGCCGCGCGTCCGCCGGGGATAACGAGCAAAGTTTGTTCTGGCGGATAGGATATTTCAGCGATGGCGTGTTCAACCAACGCAGAAGCCAGAACAGAAAAGACACGGACCACTTTGCCTTTCTCCTCCCAGATCAAGAGTTTATCTTGCTGCGTGCGTGTGGTATTTCAATCGCTTTCCGATTGTATCAATCAACGCCATCATTTGATTGATTTCTTTGCGGCGCGTAGAAGCGACATCTTCCGCCGCGCAGTTTCCAGCTTGCTCCATCTTTTTCTGCGTAGGAATTCAATACGGCATAGATCATTCCTTTGGACGGCGTCAGCAGGCCGGGAAAGCGCGGATAGAGATCGTCTTCGATTTCGAGGAAGATGCTATCCGGATTCTTTTGCAGGAAGTTAACCACCGCGACTTCAACGCGGTCGGTAAGACTCTCCTCGCTACTTAGTTTGCGCAAACCCCACAATCCGGTCTCCACGCTTTCGCCGCTGGAATAATGAATAAGATCGGAATCGCCGTTCAACGCCGCTTCAATATCGGATTTGTGTTTTTCGCAATGCTTCATCAAATCCCTGATCCTCTTTTCTCAACGCGTGAGATTCAGCCAATGCAATCAAAGCCAGCGGCATGAACATGCAAATAACTGGCAGGTTCGCCGCGTTCCGATAAATGATCGCGGATCGCGCCGTCGAATCGAATCCATTTCAGGATCAATCGATTCGCGATGCAGCTGTTCGCCGCGTTCCCAAACCATTTGAATTGGATCATGCTCCGTGCGGAGCGCAAGGCTTTTCAAATCAAAGCCTGCCGCGCCAGCGGCCGTCAATGCAGATGTGAGAAAAGCAGGTTCAGCTTCCGGCAATAATCCGAAGAACGGCGTGCCCAGCGGAAGCAAATCAAAGAGATGGGCAAATGCGGCATGAAGCGCGGTGGCATTCCATGCCCAATCATATCGTCGTCGGCGCAAGGCACTCTTATACGGCTCGACAGCTTCACGTCCCCACAACCATCCCGCCCACAATGCAGATAAAGTCCAGAACGCTTGATTCGGACGCGGCAACGCAGTGACCACAGCCGAGATCGGAATTTCTTTTTTGACTTCGTGCGCCAGATCTTTAAGTCGACCTTCATAGATACAGATGCCGCCGCTTTCTGGAATCTTATTCGGCCACGCTTCACACGCCACGCTTGAAGCGGTTTCTGTCCATAGAGCTATTCCACGCTCGAGCATCATCCAAACATTATGTTCGCGAAATTGATTAGGGATATTGAGCAGCTTGGGACGGGATCGTTCAGACGGATAATCCCATAATGTATTGCCTGCATCGCATGCGACGAGGATCAGCGCGGTCAATGCGCGGCGGCGTTCCGGTGTGAGGTTCAAACCATCCAGACGATTGATGATGGTCGTCAGTACATACAACGGACGCGGGAGATAATGTTGAATGGCTTCTTCAACATAAACGCGATCTTCATCGTCCAATGAAGCCACGCGTTCGAATGCGCGTGAGCGATGCAAAGCGTCCGTGGATGCAATCTTCTTTGCGCGCTCAACATCTTCCTGTGTGACAATTCGTTCGCCCGCGTCGCCGCATTCCTTGCATTCATAGACGCGCGCATACGGTGCATCTTCACCTTTTCGCCATAAAAAGGCCTGCGCAAAAACTTCGTTTCCACATTTTTCGCATTTTGTGACGTAAAGCGATTGCAGATGATTCTCAAGATGCTCATCGCCTTTTTTCGAGACAGCCAGATCCGCCAGCGCGGCTTTGAAATCTGATTCTGCTGGAGGATGGGCTGCCATTTCCAGCAGAAAGTGCGTAATGGGATTATTGACTGTCACAAGCACGCGGTATCCCGCGCGCGCGGCTTCAATCGCAACCCGAGGCGCAAAGCCAAACGGATCGAGCAACCAGCTTCCAGTCGAGACATGACGCGAAAGCCATGTTGAAATCGTGCCTTCTTCCAGCGGAGGAAGGAATCGTGAAAGCGGTCCCGGGTCTGCGGGCTTGAGGCCGGGAATGTAGGACAGGCTTTCCATACGCTAAGTATACATTGGGAAAATAAAGTGTGGATAAGCCGCTCTTGCCAACTCGTGCCACAACGAGTATAAGCAACGGCTATAAAATCCATGAGAGAGAAAGCAGGAGAATTTATGGAAACGCCCATTCCCGGTTTCAGGTCTGTACCAAAGACCGGAGTCATTTATGTGATGAGCGAGGCCGCCAAATACGGATTCGTTACGATCATCCGGCGTGGGCCAACCTCGGGCAAGGTTCGCCGGAAACGGGTCCAATCCCAGATGCGCCGCCTCGCATCAAAAATCTGACAATTGATCCTACGAGCCATCGCTATTCCGACATTCAGGGAAATCTCGATCTGCGCCAGAAGGTTGCGGATTATTACAACCAGATGTATCGCCGAGGAAAAAAATTCCAATACACGTACGAGAATGTCAGCATTGCCGGAGGCGGGCGGGTGGCATTGACGCGTCTGGCCGCCGCGCTTGGCAATATCAACATGGGACATTTTCTGCCGGACTATACGGCATATGAGGAATTGTTGAGCGTATTCCGCGCTTTTGTGCCTATCCCCATTTTGCTTGATTACGAATCGGACTATCGCATTACATCTGCAGCGCTTCGCAGGGAAATTCTGGGGCGCGGCCTGCGCGCGCTTCTGTTGAGCAATCCATGCAACCCAACCGGCCAGGTCGTGGATGGACGTGAACTCAAGGCATTGATTGATCTCGCCAGCGAAGCACAATGCACGTTGATCATTGATGAATTTTATTCACATTATATTTACAGCCGCGCCGCGAATCAATCCTATCGAATGATCTCTGCGGCAGAATACATTGAGGATATCAACGAGTTTGCAGTGGTGATCGTGGACGGGCTCACCAAAAACTGGCGTTATCCCGGCTGGCGCATCAGTTGGACCCTTGCACCTAAATCCGTTATCGAACTCGTCGCCAGCGCCGGATCATTTCTCGACGGCGGAGCGAACAGTCCTTTCCAAAAACAAGCCATAACTTTGCTCGAACCGGACATCGCCATTCAGGAAACCATCGCCATCCAAAATCATTTCACGCGCAAACGCGACCTGATGCTAGACCGGCTTCAAGGCATGGGCATGACTGTGGAAGATGCGCCGCAGGGAGCGTTTTACGTTTGGGCCAATCTTTCCAAACTTCCCGCGCCCTTAAATGATGGCCTGTCTTTTTTTGAAGAAGGCTTGAAGGAAAATGTGATCACCGTGCCCGGCATGTTCTTCGATGTCAATCCTGACCGTCGTCGTTCTTTGCGGCGCTATCAAAACTATTGCCGAATTAGTTTCGGCGGTGAAATCGAAAAACTGGAGCTGGGACTCGCATCGATTGAACGGCTGATCAAAAAGTTTTCATAAGAGCAGTGAGATCAGCGGCTTTCAATCAGGAAATATAATGCCAGGCATTTATCTCTATTTAGACAATTGCCGCAAACAAATCAAACAATGGCACCGGCCAATAAAGCATTGCGATCTGTTCAATGCCTACCAGTGAAGCAAGTTCGATGTTTGATCTCAGCGATGTCGCGCTCGTGATAATCACCTGTATATTCGCGTCCAGCCACTCGGCGCCCGAGTTTGTAAAAAATATTTTCGGTTGGGCCAGAAACGATCAAGCGGCCGTCCGGCTTGAGCAATCGCAAAAGACCGGTTAAAGTGCTTGACAAATCGTCCACATGTTCAAGCACATCGAGCGCGGTGATGATGTCGAAGGACGAGGCGGGCAATTTATCGAGCGGAAGCGAACGCGTATCATGAACTTCGATGTTCGATGGAAAATCAATTTGCGCTTTCATCCGCTCCAATGGAATCAAGTCTATATCCAAGGCAATTACGTTACTTGCAATGCTGCTAAGAAACGGAAGCAGAACGCCCGAACCGCAACCGAAATCAAGAACGCATTGAAATGGCGCGCTGCGTTCAATATTATCCATCGTCTTGCGAAGCCTTTGCCAGAACAACCAGTTGATGAATGGATTAGGATGTGAGTATGCGGGAAACGCGGCTTCATCGAGACGACCCAATTCGGATTCCGTCAACACTTTGCGGATGGCGGTTCGGAATTTAGATTTATAAGTGGTAAAGCCGGCGTTATTCATAAAGGTTTGCATAGCGGTTCCGTTGGCACGGAACGCAAATCACTTTCAATGGCGGAAAGCAGAAGCTGAATGCCGAGCAAAATTGTGAGCGTGGGAAGCATCACCGTGCCCGTCGGCGCTGGGATATTAAGGCTGGCATACTGTATCCATTTGACAATTCCGAATATCAGACCGAATAAGAAGAGCGGCATGCCCAGAATCAAATAAATAGTTTCCATCGAAAAATCATAGATGAAATTCTTCAACGTCATACGGCGCAGAAAAGTGAGCAACAATTTAAATGGAAATTCAAATAAGACCCGCCGGATAATCAGATTAGAGGCTTCGCCCTGATACCGTGCAGGCATCGGCACATCGCGCACCACTGCACCTATCAAATATAAATTCGCCAGCATGGAAGTTTCAAAATAATAAGAATGGTCAATTCGTTCAAGCGGAAGCTGAGCCAGCATTTCGGCGCGGATGGCAAGAAAACCATTCGTCGGATCGAAGATGTTCCAGTAGCCAGTCGCGGCTTTGGCAAGGAAGCCGAGTCCCATATTGCCAAGTCGGCGAATGAACGGCATTTTCTGCAAAGCGATAAAATCGCGGAAACGATTGCCTTTGACGTAATCTGCTTTGCCCTCAATCAACGGCTGAAACCAATTCGGGCAAATGCCTAACATCCATCTGCCCATCGCCATCAATCTTGACAACAATCTGCGCGCCGAGTTCCAAGGCTTTGCGGAAGCCCGATACCATCGCGCCGCCTACGCCTTGGTTATGATCGTGTCGCAATAGGATAATTCGCCGGTCACGTTTTGCACACGCCGCTACGATGTCCGAGGTGGAATCGGGTGAAGCATCATCCACCACAACGATATGGCAGATGTAGGATGGAAGCCCATGCAGAACATCCGCGATCTCGCCTTCCACGCGGTAAGCGGGAACGACTGCCGAAATCTGATATTTTCGAAAATTGACCTGCTCTTTCATCATAACAATTGTAATCGAACCTTATCCAAGTGGCATGGTTTTGCGTTAGAATATCCACTCAGCAAGACAACTTCATACCCAAAGGAAACCATGGCAACCACTGGGGAACGAATTCTTATCGTCGAAAGCGATCCTGACATCAGCGACTTGGTCGGACGGCAAGCGCTTCAGCCGTTAGGTTACCGATTAACCCTGACCGGGGATGCGAGCGCGGCGATCAAATCGGCGGTTCAAAATCCGCCAGATTTGATTCTCGCCAACCTCAATTTGCCCGGCTTAAGCGGCAAGGATTTGATTACCGCCCTGACCTCACAAGGGATCAGCGCACCTCTGATTGTTATTGCCGAAAAGGGGCAGGAACAAAGCGTGATCCAAAGTTTTCGGCTGGGAGCAGTGGATGCTATTCTATGGCCAGCGCGCGATGCCGAGGTGGTACGGGTGGTGGAGCGCGCGCTCCTGCAGACACGTGAAACGCGGACCCGCATCCAGCTCGACCGTCAACTGGAAGCCGCCAATCATGAGCTCCAACACAAAGTGCACGAACTAACCACCATTTTGTCCATCGGCAAAGCAGTTACTTCCATCACCGATCCGCGCCGGTTGTTCGATCAAATCGTGGTAGGTGCAATGCAAGTCTCGGAAGCTGAGATCGGTTGGCTGATGATCCGTGATGAGAACACACGCGCCTTCTTGCTGACGGCTCATCGCAACCTGCCTGAAAGCTGGTCGAAAAAAATCAACCAGCCATTGGATGACGGCATCAGCTCATTAGTGACTGTTTCAGCGGAAACACTTTCCATTCACGGCACGCCGCTCGAAAAATTTAAGGTGGCCGCTTTAGGAAAATCAGCGGCAGTTGTGCCAATTAAAGTCCAAAGTGAAGTGATCGGACTGTTGATCGTCGTCCGCAAAGCCGATCGCGAAATTGATAAAGTAGCACAGTCATTACTAGAAGCAGTGGCTGATTACGCCTCCATCTCGCTTGTCAACGCCCGTCTGTTCCGCGCTGTCGAGCAAAATGTCGAGGCTGCCAAAATGAATGAGAAGCACCGCCTTGCGATGCTCGAATCGTTAAATGAATCCATTCGCGAAGAAATGCAAGCTTCCATGTATCCCCTGGAAGCGCTTCTCTCCGGCAAGTCCGGCACCCTGACTGCCGAGCAGGAACAAGCCCTCAAAACCATCCAAAGTTCCTTGCAAAAACTCTCGCGGTCAGCCGAAAAAACGGTTGCACCCGATACCGCAAAAAAAGGAAATGGATGACCCAGCACGATCTGATCCTACTGGCACTGGACAATTCGCAGAGTTTAAGCCTGATGGAACGTGCACTTCAGGCTGTGGATTATGAAGTTGCAATTGCCCAGGACCGGGAAGGATTGGAAAAAATCCTCGATGAATCATCTCCGGCTTTATTGCTTATTGCGGAATACTTTTCCGGCAAGAATGGCATCGAAATCGCCGAAGCAGAACTCGAACGCTTTCCCACACTTCCAATTTTGCTATTTGCAGAAATGGATACAACAGGCACCATCAAAGCCGTTTTGAAAGCCGGCTTAAGCGGATATCTTTATCCGCCTCTTCATACCGACGATATCGTGGGTGCCGTTGATAAAAGCCTGGCGCGCGCCCGTCACCTAGGCGATTGGATCCGCCGCGAAGTCAAGCGTACCACTTCGTCTCTCGAAAAACGCGCCCAGATTTCCGAATCAGAACGAGACAAACTGGAAGCCATTATCGCCAACATCGAAGACGGTGTGATCGTTCTCGATCAGCGAGCGTAAAATCCTCTTCACGAACCGAATCGCGCGAGAGACCTTTGACCTCTCAGCTGATTCCATCGGCAGGCCAATATTGAATGTAATCCAAAATCCGGATCTTCAGGCATTCCTTGCTCCGTTCAACCGAAAGTCCCATCAAGTATCACGAATTGAATTTTGACGATGGACGGATTCTAAATGCACAGCAGACTTCCATTCCTCATATCGGCACTGCCATTACAATCCATGATATTACTTATCTCAAAAAACTAGACCAGATCAAAACCGAATTCGTTCATACGGTTTCCCATGATCTGCGTTCTCCGCTAACTGCTGTGCTGGGTTATACGGAACTTGTTTCGCGCGTCGGACCGCTCAATGAACAACAGCAGGAATTTCTGAGACGCATTCAAGCGAGTGTACAGAGTATCACCACTCTCATCAACGAACTGCTCGACCTGGGCCGGCTTGAAGCAGGCTTTGATATCGCGCCGCGAATTGGTTCAGCTGGAGAGTGTCTTTCAGTACTCCTTCGAAATGCTCGAGTCGCTGATTACACAAAAAAATCTTCGCGTGGAAAAAAATATTGCATCCAATTTGCCAGCCTTACGTGCTAATCCCATTCGCATCCGTCAAATGCTGGATAATCTGCTTGGAAACGCGGTCAAGTACACTCCCAAAGATGGAACGATCCGCGTCAACATCCGCACCGAGGATCGGCAGCTCATTTTCGAAATTAGCGACACGGGCCCCGGCATTCCAATGGATGAACAATCCCGCATTTTTGAAAAGTTCTATCGCGCCAGCAATGTGTTGGAGAATTCAAAAGGCTCTGGCCTCGGGCTGGCTATCGTCAAATCCATTGTGGAAAGTCATCAGGGACGCGTATGGGTCGAGTCCACACTGGGAAATGGATCCACTTTCATTGTGGTGTTGCCTGCGTACGAACCATAGAATTTTCCACATATAGATAATGAGTCAAATAAAAATGCCGCCGCCGGATTTATAAATCCGGCGGCGGCTTTCGCCAAAGGAGGAGACAGTGAGGAGCATCTTGGAGGTGTCTTTGTTCCGTCTCCACACTCATAATACCGCTAGGCGCCTGAATCACGGGATTATCAAATGTCACCAAATTATAGTGATAGTATTCACAAGAAGTTTCTCTCAATTCAGCCCTCTGATTTCAATTCAGAAAGAAATTTTCGCATTAATTCAATCGCTCGGGCAGAATCACGATAAGCCTTCACCTGCAATTGCGGATGCGGGTTTCCACTGATCATTTTTGAAACTTTGCGTCCTTCCTGAAACAAACACAGCACAGGCTTTCCCGCATTCAATGCAAAACCAATCTCATATCCAACACCATGCGATGGAACGCTGACTTCTGCAACCAAGGCATGCGCCTGCTTGAATCCAGGTTACATCGCGTCCGTAAACTTCGTGCGGGTCAACCACCGCTTCCAGTGACACAACATTTGATTTAGCAAGGTGCGCTGTCGGCACATCGATGACCGTCCATGAGAAGGGCCGCTGTCAGGTCCTGATAGACGCGTTCAAATTCGCGCCCGCCGGTAATGGAGCAGGCAAAATAAATATTCATTTCTTCGGCAATCGTGAAAGGATGGATTGATTTGAAAAATTTTTTGCTCGGGCCTGTTGCCATTCACGCGCATACTATCCAATTCAGTGCCAAGGCCCATCCAATCATTCACCAGAAGAATGAAATGGGGCGTGTTGTCTTGGAAGAAAAACGGTGAAAGAAAAAATCGTAATACGGAACGAGGCATTGGGAATGCATTTAATTCGATCTTTACCGCAGTCAAGCTGATCAGCGGCCGAATGATTTCTCGCCTCCAGCCGGAAAGACTCTTTAGAGGAAAAGTGGCGGCCATGCTGACCGTGGATGTACGAAGAATACGGCGATATGAAATGTTCATTCGCAGAAACGGCGTCACCAGCCGCAAATGATCGCTAAATGGTTGCACATATCCGCTCTTGCGAAAGGCCGCCATAACCAGCGAGATCAATGTCACTGCGCCGCCCAGCCCAGCCATCGCCTGCCATCGCCACGGTTCAGCCAGCCGCGTGAATGGGTCCTGGTAAAGCGGCCAGGCGAGCGATGCCAGCGCTAAACCCAACAGCAGGATGGCGGGCCACCAGCGATCAATCATATGTGTGTAAATGAGAAGTGGATAACGTTTCCCAGCTTTTGCCATTGATCAATCTTCTTCGTCAGATGAAATCATGCGCCCGTCTCTTTTCTCGACCTCTGGCTTGCCGCCGTTTAATTGAGCGCTCAAATTTCCGATAGCATGTTCAAGATGTTCGCCGCGCAAACTAAACGTGATATCGCCGCGCGTCTTCTCGATGATGCCGCGCGCCAAGTCGGTCTGTCGGCGCAGACCGTTGGTGATTGCATCAGGATAATCCATCGTGACCAGCACGGAATAAATATCATCCATGATGCCGAGCAGACGTTCCGCTTCCTGCGAATAACCGTGTCGCAAAATATCAAGCGTCCGCCGCCGCAACTCACCAACCACTTCCGCCAAGCCATTCAAATAAGTAAATCCGGCAACGCCTAATTCCTCCGGCGTAAGCAGAGGTTGATTTCGAATTAATGCACAAGTGACATTGGCCTCAACAAACTCTTTCAGCGCATCTTGTGTATAACCAGCATAGAAAAGATCAGGATATTGGGCAAGATCATTTTTCAAACGGTCAGCCAATTCGCGCGCCTCAGACAAATGTCCTTGCATCACATCCGTCTCGTCGCGATGAACGGCGCGGATCGCAAGAGAGCAAGCACGCGTCAACTGGCGGGCTTGAGACAAAGCCTGATCGCGGGACGCGGTGCGCGCGTCGAAGCTGCGTCGAATCTGCTCGGCAATACTTTCAAGTTTTTGCATAGTCGATCTTCAATTCTCAAGCCTTGCCATCTTTTGGGAGGCTCGGGCGGCTGGTGCGGACGAAAAAGATTCTCAGCCAGAGAGGTATTCGGAACAACAATTTCTCCGAAGACCGAATTCATAGCGCGCCAGGTTCTCTGCCAAAGCGCGCATGAGAAGTTTTGCAGAAAGCGGCGACATCAATACCCGCGCTTTAACGGTCGCTTTGGTTTCGCCGGGCAGAATGTGCGCAAAGTCCATCACAATATCAGCAGGAGAATGCGAGATACGCGCGAGATTGGCGTAAACCACATCCAGCCCAGACGGGATTTCAAGGGAGGGAGAAGGTGGAGGAGTAGGAAGAGACATGGTTCTCTCCAATCAGGTAGGAAACAAGGTTGTTACTTCAAACTTAAAACGGAATATCATCTTCAGCAGGAGCGACAGCCATATCGCCTGCATCAGCTGCGGAACCAGC
The DNA here is from genome assembly GCA_963752775.1 of uncultured Chloroflexia bacterium. GTDB lineage: Bacteria > Chloroflexota > Anaerolineae > Anaerolineales > Villigracilaceae > Fen-1038. The sequence goes on along the minus strand of CAVVZL010000012.1, from coordinate 62,469 downwards.
GCCAGAATCGCTTTCGCCGCGTGAGGACAAGAAGCGAACCGTTCCAGCTGTGACTTCAAATGATGCGCCAGATGCGCCATCTTGTTTCTACCAGATACGAGGCCCGCCAGTGTTCTTGTCCGGCGTGAGGCGTCCTTCCACCAAAACTTTCGAGCCTTTCTTCAAATATTGGTTGCAAATTTCCGCTTGTTTGCCCCAAGCTGAAACGCGGAACCAAATCGTTTCTTGACCTGTTCGCCGTTACTGATGTGTATTTCGGCTCGTAGCAACCGAGAAGCTGTCACAGCCTGTCCTGAAGGCGTATAACGCATTTCAGGGTCCTTACCAAGGTTGCCGGCAATGATGATAGTGTGGAACATGGGAATCTCCTTTGTGTATGGGGAACGCCGCAGTCGCGGCGTTGACGATTTATATTTCAATTGTACACTTGTTATCGATAGTTGCGAGGAGATTTAAAAAAATGACCATCACATTGCAATGTGATGGTCATTTGATTCGTGGTGATTAATCAGCGGCGGCAACAACCGGCTTTGCCACCTCTTCCGGCTGAGGCCGGGCGGCTGTCATGAATCCGGCAAACATCAGGACCGCCGCGAGCAACTCTCCCAGATACAAGAATTGTCCATAGCCAAGATGAGTCAGCTCGCTGGCAGTTGCCACGGATAAAGCGCCGACAGCGATCAAAATGTTGCCGATGACCCGATTGGGCAGGACGCGTTTGCGCCAGAACAAGAACGCCGAATAGAGTGCTCCACCCACCAACAGAACGAGTCCAACTGTTCCAAAAATAATGGTCGGGATAAGAATCAAGTTGAAAGAAGCAGGTGGAATAATTGCTTTATATTGCTGGCTGATTGGCATTCCCAAATGGAAGCCGCTGTCATTGATGGGAATGGATAACATCAGAGCCGCGCTGGCGAGGCTCGCCAGAATCAAAATACCGCTCACAATGTGGACCCAACTTTTTCTGACCAATAAATAGAGCGTACCCTGGCCAATCCATGCCGGATTCAGAATCGCACCGAACAGATACCACATCACAAAGACCGCCCGGCTCCAAGCCAGGGAAAGATATACCTCCGGAAAGCTCCCGAATCCAAACATCGCAAGGCCAATGCCCCAAAACAGAAAGTGCGGAGCGCGGCGCACAAAGTAGCGCTGAAAGACATAAATAGTGAAACCCAGCATGATTGCTGTCGAGATGAACGGAAGAATTTGATTGATTGACACGATGCTCTCCTATCAGGTAAGAAGTTAAAAATGGATGATGCCGAGCAGTACACCGGCCGCGAATAAAATGAGCGCAACCGTGAAATCCCCATTAGAATCAAAAGTACAGGAATGACTTTTTCAAACATCAAGGAATTCTGTGGCATATGCGATTTTTTGTTGACAGGCGAATCGTCTGGCATGTTTACCTCACTCAGTCAAGTTTGGACACCATATATTTTCCAATAGATGTTTAAACGGGTCAACGCAAGTTTCAGTAGGTTTATATTAATTTTTGAATAGAATCTCTTATCTTGAATGGTCTTGTCCTACAAGATTTCTGATTTATACTTTCTATAAATCTCATAAGGAGAATTTAGATGTCCCAAACAAGTCGTTTTGAAACTATCCACGGGGCTGGGAAATAATCCGAAAATGCAAATTGCCGTAAAACATAAGCGTTGGGTCGTCATCAGTGCAGCCATCCTGATTTTATTGGCAACCCTTTCCTGTCAAATTCTAAACGCTCCATCCCTGGGTTTCGTACCCAATGCCATGCCCAATGCAAAAGTGGGCGTCTTTTATTATGTGATAATAAAAATTGCGAACAATCGAACACCGGCGGGCGAATTCTCCATTTCCCAAGGTAGTCTCCCAAAAGGTCTGATACTCCAAAGGATCACTGATCAAGATGCGGTTTTAATTTCAGGGACACCGCAAGAACGTGGAGCATTCCACTTCGTGCTCAGTGTGTGGTGCTATGGCACCAATTATTCAGGGCAAACTGGAACCAAAGATTACATTATTCCAGTAAGTCCGCAATGATTTCAGCTCGTCTTTTATCCTACAATTCATCGTTTTGTCATCTTGGAGAAGTAGAATTAAATCGTTAGTGAACAAAGCTTCTCCTCCTCAAACAGACATCCGAAGTAGTTTCTTCGGATGTCTTGATTTTCCAAGGAAATCCGGCTTCAAATTTTCATAGGTTTATAAGGTTTTGGTGTTATATTTCCCGAAACTTTTGCCAAAGAAGGAGACATATGGATACACCTAAACGTTATCATCCCGCACTAGTAACACTGCACTGGCTGGTTGCCCTGCTCATATTCACGGATTTGTATATTGGCTACTTCTATATTCGGCCCATCATAATGTTGGGCAGAGGCGGCGTGCCCGGCACGGATCTGATCTTGAAAATCCACATGGCGGCTGGAGTTACTATTTTGGTTTTGTTGATTATCCGTTTTATCATCAGGCTCACTACACGGAAACCTGCTTCAGCGGATGCAGGCTCCAAGGCGCTCAATGTCCTAGCCAAAGTGGTTCACTATTGTTTATATTTCTTCGTGTTTGCAATCACCGTTGTCGGCTTGATCTTTTCCTTACAGGTCAATCGTTTCCAGGTGGCATTTCTCGGAGCAACGAGCGGACCCGGCTTTGGACCCGGCGGCGGATTTCCACGTCCCAGCTTGGGCACACCCGGTGCTTTTCCTCAGCCTGGACCGGGTACCCCTGCTCCTAGTTTCAATGGCGCGCCCGGCTCTCCTGCCGCTCCCGGATTTCGCCCAGGAGCCGGTGGCCGCCGCGGCGGCTTCAGCCTGCTAATGCTTCATCTCTATATATCAATCATTGTGATTATTTTGCTTATCCTGCATATTCTCGCTGCGTTTTATCATCAGGTCATTCGCAAAGATCGTTTGCTTAGCAGAATGTGGTACGGACAGGCATGAACGCAAGAGTGCGAAGGAAATTCCTTCGCACTCTTTTTATAAAATGTGAGCTCACATGTAATGAATATTTCACTTCTTCCATTTGACGTTGCTCGTTTATGTAGGTGTTGGAGCGGGAGCAGATGTGTTGGTGTGGAAGCAGCAGGTGTTGGCGTGGTGAGCGCAGGTGTCGGGAGCTGGGTGCAGCAGGTGTGGGAGTGGGAGCAGCAGGTGTGGGAGTGGGTGCAGCAGGCGTGGGAGTGGGAGCAACAGGTGTGGGAGTGGGAGCTGCAGGTGTGGGAGTAGGTGCAGCAGATGTTGGAGTAGGTGCAGCAGGCGTGGGAGTAGGAGCAATGGGAGCAGCGGTCGCCGTATCTGCCGGGGTATCCGTTGCATTCTCATCGACATTAATCACGACAGCGACCGTCTCTCCGAACAATCCACCGGAGTCATTGCTTAAACGCCATTTACCAGTATATTCCCCCGCAGTGGTTGGGGCAGTTAATGTTACCGATATTTGCATTAGCTCTCCGGGTACAACCGAACCGTCGACACTTGTGTCTGTTCCCCCCATTTGAGTGCCACTGACAAAGTTTAGAGTATAACCAGTGTTCCATGTACAGGAGCCGATATTTTGGAGCGCCCATGTTTTGACAAAGCTCTGGCCGGGACTCTCGACGGTACCATCGGGAATGGTCACATCTGAAACATATATGGCGTCATCACAGATTGTCACCTGTAGGCGTGGCAGTGTCAGTTGGAGTAGACAGTAAAAAAATAAAAGTCGGAGTAATAGTGGGCGTGTTGACAGGAGTCTGGGTTGGAAAAGATGTCAAGGTGGGCGTCAGCGTTGGAGGAGTGAGGGCAGCTGTTTCGGTGGCAGCCGCCGCGGCCGTTTGAACAACCATCAAATGGACCACACCCGGAATAGGAGTTGGAATCTGCTGAGGCGACATCAATGTCGATATATCGCAACCCATCAGCAAGAAAACAGAGGCGAGGATTATTTGCAAAGCGCGTCGTGAATTCGATTTCATTCGCGTTCCTCTCAGATCGTTCATCCCTTGTTATATCACAGTGAAAGCAAGAGTGCGAAGGAATATTCCTTCGCACTCTTTTTATAGATTGATAAAGCGAATATAACCTCATGAATCCCTATCATTACTTACTATGGAGTAGAGGTGGGCATAGCTTTAGTCGGAGCGGTGGTTGGGACCGGGGTATTCGTTGGAGCCGGTACCGGGGTATTCAGTTGGTGCCGGAACCGGGGTATTCGTTGGTGCCGGGGCCGGGGCGTTCGTTGGTGCCGGGGCCGGGGTGTTCGTTGGTGCCGGGGCCGGGGTGTTCGTTGGTGCCGGGGCCGGGATGTTCGTTGGTGCCGGGGCCGGGGTGTTCGTCGGAGCAGAGGTCGGGGCGCTGTTGGTCGGGGCAGGTGTTCGTCGGTGCCGATGTATAGCCGGGAGTAATGGGAGTATCAGTCGCTGTATCTGCGGGAGTATCCGTAAGTTCGGGAGTATCCGTTGCATTCCCGTTGACATCAATCACCACGTCAACAATCTCTCCAAATGCCACTTCGGAGTTGTCCGCTAAACGCCAGTTGCCCTGATACGTTCCGGCAGTAAGCGGAGCAGTCAACGTCACTGATACGTCCGTTTGCCCACTCGGGGCAACGGAGCTGGTGACAGGTCCGCTCGTTCCGCCCATTTGGTCGCCGCTAAAAAAACGTATAGTGAAACCGGTATCCCATGTACAAGAGCCGGTATTCTGGAGTGCCCATGTTTTGACAAAAGTCGCTCCCGGATTCTCGGCGGTGCCATCAGGAATGGTCACATCTGAAACGTAGGCTGAGTTTTCACAGCCAGATCCGCTCAGCGTTGTCGAACCAGTAGTCGAAGTCGGCAATGCCAGCACGAGCGTAGGTGGATTTGTTGGAGCGGGAGTGTCGGTATCGAGAGCCGTAGCGATTGGAGTCAATGTCACGCTTTGATCAATCGCTGGAGGCGTGCTTGACGCTTGCTGGGCAGCAACCGTCTGGGCAGCAGAGGTATAAATGGCAGCAAGTGTATTGCTTGCATTTACTGAAGAAGAAGGGCCGCAGGCGCTCAACAAAATGGCCCATGACAAGAATGGAGCCAAGAAAAACTCTTTTTGCATGATTCATAAAACTTATTCCTTCAATCGATTTGCCTAAGCAAATCAACCCTATAGTACTGAACCATGATGAAAGAGTTGTGAAGGTGTAATGCGAAAATTATGTCAAATATATGATGATACTTGATTGACCTTCCATGGAAAATATGCCTGCCGTCCGCTTATCCCAATCTCATTTGAGCATCAAGCGGGCCGCGCGTCGTCCAATCTCCACGGCGAAATTTGTTCCGCGATCCCATGGATAAACCTGGCTCATCGAAGCGAAATATAATCCTTCAATCGGCGTTTCAATGGACGGGATATTCTTTGAATGATTCACAAGCGGAACCGGTTGGGCATAATTGGTCTTGAACACCCAAACTTTCTTGATCCAATCTTTATCAAACTTGGGATTGAATTTTTTGAGCGCAGGCAAAAAACGTTCCAGCAATTCCTTATCGCTCATCGAAAAATATTCATGACCCTCTTCGAGATAATCTCCGGCATATACAATGTGATCGCCGCCAAAATTCTCAGAAGACACAAAATTCGTATGTTCCACCAACGCCAAAAATGGATAGCCCTCTTCCTTTGGTAAATTGAACCAATAATAGCCTTGCTCCGAAAGCTGTTGCTTGAGCGACAGCACCATCACCACCGCGCCCATGGATTTCAATTCAAGCAGACCGCGCAAATAATCCTCGGGCAGATCGGGACATATCTTTGCCATCAGATTCGGCGAGGTGGTGACCAATATCTTGTCGAATGACTCAATCCAATCCGCGTCGATTAGCCAACCTTTAGTCGGCTCTCGTTTAATGAACTTGACGCGTGTCTGCAATCGAATCTCGACGCCCATCATGCGAAGACGTTCAGCGAACATATCCGCAAATCTTTGAAAGCCGCCTTGGAATGTGCCCAGCCGCGTCGTACGCGCTTTGATGCGCGCCCACATCCACGCCATGTTGACATCCGCGTAGTACGGACCAAATTTCCCGATCAATAATGGCTTCCACATTTTTTCATAGACATTTTTCCCTGCCCATTTCATCATCCATGAGTCGGCGGTTACCTTTTCAAGTGCTTTCCAGTTATTGGTCAGACGGAGAAATAATCCAACGAAGCCAAAACGAATTTTATCGAGACCAAATCCAAGTCCCGGAAAAAGAAGCGCTTTGAGAATCGAATCAAAAGGATAGAATTGACCAGCGTGATACATCACCGTCATCGGCCGCGGAAAAAGAACTTGATCCTCCCAACCCAAATCATGGATCAGGTCCAGCATGGGCTTGTCTGTTTGAAACCAGTGATGGTAAAACTTTTCGACCGACCAATCCCAATGCGGTTCCTTGAATCCGCTCGCCAGCCCGCCGACGTAATCTGCAGACTCAAAAATCGTAACTTGATGTCCGGCTTTTTGAAGATCGAAGGCGGCGGCCATGCCGCCAAATCCCGCGCCGATAATTGCAATCTTCATTTGATCAATATCCTTTGCAGGAGCACAGCGATGCTATGCTCCTATGTATTAATCTCTGCTTCTGTGCGGAGTGAATCGTTCCACTTGATTCCCTCGCGCGTCAAATAATACGCACCCAACAATGTGATCGGTAGCCAAAGCGCAACATGCAAAACAAGCGTGTATCCCGCTGCGGTCGCTTGATTGACACCATAAGCCGTCAACACGGCAATGCCCGGCGCGTCGAATGTGCCGATGTATCCCGGTGCGGAAGGAATTGTCGTTGCCAGATTCACGATACCGTTCATCAACATCAACGCGAAAAATGAAACGCTGAAATTGAAGGCGTGCATCACCAACCAGTATTTGCTAGTTTCAAGCAGCCAAATGACAAGTGACGTGAGGAACACCATCAGGATATTGAACGGCGACCGCAGAGAAGCCAAGCCATCGAGAAATTTATGCATTAACGCGCTGGTCTGCTGACGAATGCGTTGAGGCAATAAACGATCAATGAACCATTGACCGATCTTCATCGTTATCTGCGGAAACATCGCCGCCAGCAAAAAAATGATCAACGCACCAAAGAAAAATCCAGTGCCGATCACAGCGACTTGTTGTATGTTGCCGACAAAACCTGATTGCCCGGTCAGCTTTGCGAGTTCGGGTAAATTGACGAAGACAAAGGCCAACATCACCACGCCGTCAAAGATGCGCTCGACGATGATCGTCGCGAGCGAAGCGGAAATGGATACATCTTCTCTCCGCTTCAAGATCACGGCACGCAAAACTTCACCGGCACGCGCCGGATAAATATTATTGCCCATATATCCAATGGTCGTGATCGGGAACATGGTCTTTCGTCGGGATTTCTTTAATGGGCCTGAGCAAATAATGCCAGCGCCATGCCCGCACCCACACCGCAACAAAATAGACCGCAATGCCGGGGATCAACCACCAATAATTTGCAGTTTGCACCGCATTCCAGAATTGATTTAACTGCAAGCCGCGTAATGCCAGCCAGATGAAAACCACACTGATCAGAATTCCAAGCCAGAGTTGCCATTTTTTCATGGGATGATTTTACCAGAGTAAAATATCGCATGGTGACAATTCAAAGATAGGAAACTGCGAACGAGTTATAATCTCCGTCGCTTAACCATGACAAAAACAATCTATCGATTCATCTTGATGGTTCTTGCGGCTGGCATGTTGTCTTCATGCATTCCATTCTTTACAAAAAGCAACCGTCCCAATTTCATTGTCATCATTTCGGATGACCAAAGTCACGACAGCACGCAGTTTATGCCTCAAACACAGGCTCTGATTTTTGATCAGGGCGTCAGGTTTGCGCAGGGATTCGATACGACGCCTCTATGTTGTCCGAGCCGCGCCAGCATTTTCACCGGCATGTATGCGCACGATGACGGCGTAAAGGTCAACACAGATAAACTCAGCGATAAATACCAGACTTTTATCATGGCCCTTCATAAGAATGGGTATTACACCGGCCTCGTGGGAAAATATCTGAATAGTTGGCTCGGCGAACCCAGACCGGAATTTGATTCCTGGGTTTCCTGGCCTGGCAGCGTTGCCTCATACCAGGACCCCAATATCAATGTGAATGGCACGTGGGGTATTCATCCCGGTTACATTACCGATGTTGAGAACGAGTATGTGATGCAGTTTTTGGATCAAGCCTCCAAGCAAAACAAACCGTTTCTACTCGTTTACGCCGCCCGCGCACCACATGCACCAGCCAGTCCTGCGCCAGAATATGAAAACCTTTTGCAGGATTTACCCCCGTATCGTCCGCCCAGCTTCAACGAAGCCGATGTCTCCAATAAGCCAAGTTCTATTTCCAGCATTCCAGTGATGTCGCCGCACCAGATTGCAGCGAATGATGATTTTCGTCGCCGTCAACTCCTGACGCTAATTTCGCTGGACAATAATGTAGGAAACATCGTTACCAAACTCCAGCTGATGGGACAACTCGATAACACAGTTATCTTTTACATTTCGGATAACGGCTTGCAATGGGGCGAGCATCGTCTATCTGCAGACAAGGCCGCGGAGTATGAAGAATCGATCCGTGTCCCGTTTGCCATGCGCTATCCTCCGCTTGTTTCAAAGCCATATGTTGAGAATCATCTGGTCGGCAACATCGATATTGCCCCGACCATTTACGATCTGGCAGGCATGCCTATTCCATCCAATGTGGACGGAATGTCACTTGTAAAACTAATGAACGGCGGACCTTGGCGCGACAACATTCTGATCGAATCATGGCCCGAACGCGGCTATTGGGCAGGCATACGCACTGATCACTTCGTTTATGTCGAAACACAAGGCGACACCGTCCGAGTTGTATGATTTGCAAACCGACCCATTCGAGTTGAATAATCTAATCAAGGACCCGCAATACCAATCCACGATCGCGGATTTGAAAGCAAAACTCCAAACAGAAAAACAACCTCGTTCTCCTTGACAAACATGAACCTTAACGAATCCGCTCCCGACTTTGAGCTGCCCGACCTCGATGGTAAGCTTCATCGTCTGATGAATTATCGCGGCAAAATCGTCATCGTGAATTTTTGGTCGTGCGAATGCCCACATTGCGAAGGCACCGATCAGACATTGATGGCAATGTCCGTCCAATGGGCGGAGGAGGTGATACTGCTGTCCATCGCATCAAATCGAAATGAAACCATTCAAAGCATCGAAAAGGCCGCCAAAGCGCGCCGCCTGCCCATCGTCCTGATGGACGCGAATCACTTGATCGCAGATTTATATGGCGCACTGACTACGCCGCATGTCTTTGTGATTGATCGGAATGGAATCCTGCGTTATCGCGGCGCAGTGGACGATATTACGTTTCGCCAACGAAAACCCACTCGCTTTTTTCTGGACGAGGCGGTGGAGGCTTTGCTCGAAGGGCATTTGCCTGCACTGCCAGAGACTCCCGCATATGGCTGTACCATCGTTCGAGAAATTTGATTCGTGCTAAAATCTTATTGTGATTGAAACAGAACGACTGACTGCACTTCTAAAAAAGATTCACCTTTTCGCCGGCCTGAGCGATGAACAGCTGGGTACGGTTGCCACGCAATTTGCAGATGAAAGCCAGAAAGCGGGAACAACTATTTTTGAAGAAGGGTCGCTGGGCGATACTTTCTATTTGATTTTCAGCGGGAAGGTGATCGTCTTTCGCCAGCAGAAGGAAAAATGGAAATGGAGAGGAAGAACAACGAGCTTGCCATTTTGGTTGCGGGAGATTACTTCGGGGAAGAAGCCTTGCTGACCAATCAAAGACGCAATGCTGGCGTTCGCATTGAAGAAGATGCGGTTCTATTAAGCCTGCCGCGTGCGAAATTCCTCGCACTCTTGAAAAAGATTCCCCAAATGAAACCAAACTTTGAGATTTCCGTGGAGAGCCGCAAACTGTCCCGGCGATTGCAATTCAAATGGGTGCGTTCGGATGAGGTCATTTATTTTCTGGCGCGCAAGCACATTATTCTTTTCTTTCAAGCCGCAGCTCGGACCGACCATCTTCCTATTACTTCCGGCGACTTTTGATCATTGGATTCCTGTTTTACAAATTCATTATTTTACTTGGCTTGGCTCTTGTCATCTTTTTGATCATTGCCACTGTTTTAGTCTGGGAGTGGATGGATTGGGGAAACGATTACTACATCGTCACCAATCAACGCGTAGTCTGGCTGGAGAAAGTGGTGGGAATCTACGACAGCCGCCAGGAATCGCCTCTACATACCGTGCTTTCCGTCAGCACCGAGACCGAACCGCTGGGCCGTTCATTAGATTATGGGAATGTTATCATCCGCACATTTGTAGGGCGCATCGTCTTTCATCATGTGGCCCATCCATATCAGGTGGAGGCATTGATCAAGGAACACCAAGGCCGCGCTAAAGAAGGCTCGCGTCGCATGGAAGTAGATGCAATGAAGAAAACGCTGAGCACGCGCATGAACCCAAGCCCGGAAGCAACGACACCGTCCTCACCCGAGGTTCAAACAACATCGAAGGCGAAAAAGAAAAAGCCTTCCGAACCGGCTGAAAGCGCATTCGCAAATTTGTTTAAGGTACGGTATGAAGATAAAGAGACCATCACCTACCGCAAACATTGGTTTGTATTACTGGAGCAGATTTGGCTGCCAAGCGTGTTATTGTTGGGTATATTGGCAGTAATAGCAGTTGGAATTTATTATTTATATTTCACCTCTGCTTCAACTGCTCCAATCGTCGGTTCTGAGCGGAAAACCCTTTTCGTAATTATGCCCTTTGCATTCCTCGTGGTGCTGGGCTGGTGGATCTATCAATATGTGGATTGGAGCAACGATATTTATCAGGTCACTCCCGATCAAATATTGGATATTGATCGCAAACCGTTGGGAAGCGAGCAACGCACCGCGGCTCAACTGGAAAATATATTGGCCACCGATTATGAACGACGAGGTATCTTTGGAGTCCTCCTCAACTACGGCAAAGTTCATATTACAGTCGGCGGCTCGAAGATGACATTCCACGATGTATTCGATCCTCTTTCAGTGCAACAGGATATTGACCGTCGCCGAATGGCGCGCAATGCCGAGAAAGAGGAAACCAGAGTCAAGGCCGAGCGCGAGCGGCTGGCGGATTGGTTTCTGGCTTACAATGAGATCACCAAACCTGAGAACGAAAAAAACAACGAGTCCGACCAAAAGTAAAATCGGAACATTTCATTTTAGAGGCATCGTATCATGGCACTGCGCACCATAGTCACTCTTCCCGAACCCGTGCTATATCGCAAAGCGCGGCCGGTCAAAAAAATTGATCCGAACCTGCAAAGCCTTATTGACGACATGATTGACACTATGCGCGAGGCGCCCGGAGTTGGATTGGCCGCGCCGCAAGTGGGAATCTCTGAACGCTTGATTGTAGTTGAATATGCCGATCAACCCGAAGAAGAAAGAGGGCGAGGAGCCGAAGGAAGTAAAGCCCAAGCTTTATGTCATGATCAATCCTGAGATCATGAAAACATCGGAAGAAACCGTGATGGGCGTGGAAGGCTGTCTTTCGATTCCCGGTTTGGTCGGAGAAGTCGAACGATTTTCCGAGATCCAAATCAAAGGGCTGAACCGACGCGGACAACCGATGAAGGTCAAAGCGAAAGGCTGGCTGGCGCGCATCTTCCAACATGAGATCGATCATATCAATGGCGTGGTCTTTACTCAGCGCGCCACAAAAGTCTGGAAACCTGTAACCGAAGAAGAGGAAAAAGATAAAGTCTAGTGAAAGCCGTTCGTCCGTTGACTGCGAAGGATTTGCCGCGCCTTGTTGAATTCTGGAATGAATAATGGGGCGGCGATGAGATGATCGTTCATGGCGAAGTTTTTCGACCTGAACAATTGAATGGCTTTATCACCGAAGATTGGTCCGGCGTGATAACTTATTACATCAAAAACAATACATGTGAAATTATTTCGTTGAACAGTTTGAAAGAGAATCGAGGAGTTGGGAGAGCATTGATTGATAAAGTAGAAAATGAAGCGCGCAAGCAAAATTGTCAGCGTTATTTCTTGTCACCACCAATGACAATTTGCATGCCCTGGGTTTTTATCAACGCCATGGCTTTGAGTTGGTATGCATTCGACGCGGTGCAGTGGATGAAGCCCGCAAAATCAAACCGGGGATTCCCATGATTGGAATGAATGAGATCCCTTTACACGACGAAATTGAACTGGAGATGTCATTGAAATAACATGCATCTCAAGCATCTTTCCCTCACCAACTTTCGCAACTTCGCCCGCCTCGATATTGATTTGCCGCGGCGCGTGATATTGCTCGTCGGGGATAACGCACAAGGCAAGACCAGTATTCTTGAAGCAATTTATTTCCTCGCATCATTCACATCGTTTCAAACCAACACAGATCGTCAACTTGATTAACTTCGTTGAAGCAAAGAATTCTTTGGCGGTTGCGCGTCTCGTTGCGGAGTACGAACGCAACAAAAAGAAACATAAACTCGAAGCACGCTTGATTCTCGAACCAATTGGCATCAACGGTCAACGTCTTCGCAAAGAAGTTTTGCTCGATGGCGTGAAAAAACAAATCAACGAGATCATCGGTCACTTCAACGCAGTGATCTTTGTGCCGCAGATGTCAGGCATCATCGAGGATGGGCCCGAAGAACGACGACGTTATCTCAATCTCGCGTTGGCGCAAACCGTCCCGGCGTATGCGGGCGTGCTGAGTGATTACAATCAGGCGCTCAGTCAGCGCAACGCGTTGCTAAAAATGTTAGGTGAAAACGGCGCCCTTCGACAGCTCAGGGTAACGGCGACCAGCTTGAAGTCTGGGATGAAACGCTGACGCGTCCTCGGCGCGCAGATCATTCAATGGCGCATCGAAGCTGTCCAGCAGATCGAACAACTCGCAACGCACGTCCATCAAGAATTGACTCACGGTAAGGAAGTGTTGCGATTGAATTATCAGCCAGCGTATGATCCCTTGCCACCTATCAGTATGAAGTTGACGACGGACACGGACCGCTCCGCCCTCAAAGCGGACGAAATCCAAAACGGATTTTTGGCACAGTTGAAAGAACTCCGCTCGGAGGAGATCGCGCGCGGCGTGACCACTATCGGTCCGCACCGTGACGAGTTGCGGTTCCTGACCAACGGCATTGACCTCAGCGATTACGGTTCACGCGGGCAAATCCGCACGACATTGCTAGCCTTGAAACTTGCCGAGGTGAATTGGATGAAGGAACGCACAGGCGAATGGCCCGTGATTTTGCTGGATGAGGTGATGGCTGAACTTGATTTTCAGCGCCGCGCTGATTTGTTAAATTATGTAAGTGATGCAGAGCAAGTATTGTTTACCGCCACGGATGAGCATATGTTCACGTCAGATTTTGTTGAGAAAGCGGAAGTGTGGAAAGTGCAGGAGGGGAGTATTCACAAATGATTGTCATTGCGAGCGCTGGTCGAGTGGCCGCTTAGCGGCGTATCGAGACCCAGCGAAGCAATCTCCTGTTTCAAAAGAGAAGATTGCCACGGCGAAACAACGCCGCCTCGCAATGACAACATAAAAGGAAAGGATAAACCATGACCGTCAAACATGCAATTGATGTCGAAGCCAAAGATGTCTTGAATGCCAAAGACACCAAGATTCAAGTCTTGATTTCATCGCAGGAAGGTCCAAACTTTGCCTTGCGAAAATTCTCGATGCAAAAGGATGGCGGCATGCCGCGCCACACAAATACCGTGAACATGAACAATATGTTTTGCGCGGACAAGCCACAATCACGATTGGAAATGAAACTTATCGCGTGAAAACCGGTGATGTGGTATTCATTCCTGAAGGCGCAATCCATTCCTATCAAAACACAGGCGAAGAACCGCTTGAGTTTTTGTGTATCATTCCTAACAAGGAAGACAGAATTACAGTGGTGGATGCGAATTGCTGATGTGACTGCTCCCCACAGCCAAAGGCGGGAGCTTCTTAGGATAGGGACCTATGCGATATAGCCCTGGCGCAAATGATATTTCTATCACGTTCATTGTCATAACACAATCTGCGCCTTATATCCCCACACCGAAAAATGGGTCTTTACGGCGCTTTTTGGTAAACCCACTTGAGGCGCCTTGGGGCCTCGTGAATCAGTTTGTCTGCCTCTGCTGCTTGGACACTTCAGATAAAGTATGTTGAGGCTTGAACCCGGATACACAAGTTCGATCCCAAGAACTCCAACTGGGCAATCCCTGAAAGTCTGGGCCGGTTGCTCTTAAACTTGTTTATTTAGCGTGTGAACCAAATATTGCCTTGAAAAACTCTGTGCTGTCCAGGGCTCTCTCATATATTTGTTCGTTCTCTAACAAGAGACTCTTTACTTTTTCGCTATAGGATGCTGATCCAAGAAATCCTTCGGACAGGATGCCCTTTTACCCGGTTGTCAGTGACCTGATCTCCGACTTTCCGCCTCAACGCTCTATTTTATTGCCATAACCCGAATATTGACTATAATCAACCTCGCTTCACTCATCCTTCATTCTCTCAGGGAGAAATCATGGACTTGAATATTCGCCGTGCCACCTCTGCAGATCGAACCGAATGGCTAAGAATGCGTCATGCTTTGTGGTTTTACGATGACATCGAAACGCTGGAACATGATATGAACTCCATGCTCGCTGACCCGCTCACCCCGGTCTTTGTCGTGGAACGAGCGGATGGAAAACTCGGCGCCTTTATCGAAGCCGGCACGCGCAAATACGCGGACGGCGCACTCAGCAGTCCCGTCGGTTACATCGAAGGCTGGTATGTGGACGAAGATTTACGCGGTCAGGGCATTGGCAAGGCGTTAATGCAAACCGCCGAAGATTGGGCGCGCAGTCTCGGCATCACAGAGATGGCGTCCGACACGTGGCTGGATAACGAGATCAGCATCAAGGCGCATCTCGCCGCGGGATATGAGGAAGTCGAGCGTCTCGTTCATTTTTTGAAAACGCTATAATGCGGTATGCGCAGATGGCTCATCATTTTTCTTTTGACTTTATCAGCCTGCACTCAAACATCAATTCAATCGACGGAGGTTGCAATGACTCTATCCATCACCAGTCCTGCTTTTAAAAATGGCTCATCCATTCCTGCCGAATATACCTGCATCAGCAAAGATACATCTCCGGCTCTGGCTTGGAGCGGCCAACCGGCGGCGACAAAATCATTTGCCCTCATCATGGACGATCCCGACGCGCCCGGCGGCACATGGGTTCATTGGGTGATCTATAACATCCCCGTTTCGGCGCGGGGACTTCAAGAGGCCGCGCCCACCAAGGTTCAACTCACCGACGGAAGTTTGAACGGTGTCAATAGCTGGGGCAACCTGGGTTACGGTGGTCCATGTCCGCCCAGTGGAATACATCGCTACTTCATTAAACTCTACGCGCTCGACACAATGCTCGATCTTCCTTCAGGAGCGAATAAGCAGAAATTGCTCGCTTCCATGCAGGATCACATTCTGGCGCAAGGTGAACTCATGGGCACGTTCAACAAATAAAAACAATGACCATCATTGGTGAAATCGCCGGCCTGCTGACCTCGCTTTTCTTTGCAATCAATGCAGTCGTTGTAACCAAAGCCGGTCAAAAGGTTGGCTCATCGTTGATCATCAACCGGACGCGCGTCGTCTTTGCGTTGCTTTATCTCGTCATCTTGAACTTTATTTTATATCGCCAGCCTTTGCCGCTTCAAGCCGGGACTCAACACTGGACATGGCTTTCGCTTTCGGGAGTCATCGGGCTGGCATTGGGAGACGCATTTCTTTTTCAAGCCTACTTGATGGTCGGTGCGCGGCTTGGGACTTTACTTCTAAGTCTCTCCACGATTTTCGGCGCATTGGAAGCTTGGGTATTCTTCGGTGAATCTCTGAGTCTTATAGAAATCATTGGCATCGCTTTAACCTTAGGTGGAATCATCTGGGTTATTCTTGAGCAAGGCAATAATAAATCTCAAACCCTTCGTCCTCCACATTGGGCATTCTGTGCGGAGTCCTCGCGGCCATCGGTCAAGCCACTGGATTGGTTTTTTCCAAACAAGGCATGATGGATAATTTCTCACCGATCAGTGGAAACGTGATCCGGATGCTGGCAGCGGTCATCGCTCTTTGGCTGATTACTTTCCTGCAAAGAGAAGCCGGAAAGACAATTCGAACTCTTAAAGAAAATCCTGATGCGCTTCAATTGTTGGCGCTCGCGGCGTTGATCGGGCCGGTGATTGGAGTTCCATTATCTTTGCTGGCAGTTCAAAACACAGCCGTCGGCATCGCCAGTGTGCTGACATCTCTTTCGCCAATCTTTATGCTCCCGATCAGCCATTTTTACTTCAAAGAGCATTTCGGCTGGCAAGCCATTGCCGGAACTATTTTGGCAATGATCGGCGTTGCGATTTCTCTTTTTGGTCTGAAGCGATCAAATTTCTTCGCGCGAACGAGAAAGCCGATTGCAAGAAGTATAATCAAAGTCTATGACCGTGCTTAACGGAAAGCATATTCTGCTCGGCGTGACCGGTTCCATCGCGACTTACAAAGCTGCTGATTTGGCTTCCAAGTTGACCCAACTCGGCGCGCAAGTGGATGTCATTCTGACATCCGCCGCGGAAAAATTCATCACGCCGCTGACGTTCCAATCGGTCACTGGCCGGCGCACCTACACCGATGCAGATTTGTGGGGCGGCGAAGCACATATTCTTCACATTGGTCTCAGTCACAGCGCCGATATATTTGTCATCGCGCCATGCACCGCAAATACAATTTCCAAATTGGCATACGGCGCGGCGGATAATTTGCTCACCATCACTCGCATTAGCTTGCAAATGTCCAATGCTTATTGCACCCGCGATGGACGGCGGCATGTTCGATGCTGATGTTACACAAGATAATCTTCGCATCTTAACCAAACGCGGTGTGTATATCGCTGGACCCGCTGAAGGACGTTTGCATCAGGACTTGTTGGCAAAGGACGTTTGCTTGAACCGATCGAACTTATTGGGCATATTCGCCTCATGCTCGGACGAAATGGCCGGCTCGCCGAATAAAAAAGTTTTAGTTACCGCCGGAGGAACACAGGAACCTCTCGACCCGGTGAGGGTATTAACTAATAAGTCTTCGGGCAGGCAAGGCTATGCATTGGCACAGGCCGCGCTGGATTTCGGCGCAGAAGTCACTTTGATCACCACGCCGACAAGTTTAACCCCGGCTGTTGGTGCACGGTGATTGAAGTGGAAACCGCTCAGCAAATGTTAAAGAACGTGTTGAACGAGTCCGCTAAAGTCGATGCGTGATTATGGCTGCCGCCGTTGCGGATTTCCGCCCGAAGAAAACCGCAAGGTATAAGATGAAGAAACGGGAGGGGATTCCGCAGATCGAGCTTGAAGAAACGGAAGACATTTTGAAAGCAGTAGCCGATAACAAGTCAAGAAAGAAGCGGCCACAAGTCGTTGTCGGCTTCGCGGCAGAGTCGCGGGATCTGTTAGCCAATGCAAGCGAGAAACTCAAGTCGAAGAAACTGGATTTTATCGTTGCCAATGATATTTCTTCCAGCGACGCAGGATTTCGGAGTAGAGACCAACCGTGTCACATTGTTGTTCCCCAACGGAAAAAAAGAATCCTTACCGCTGATGAGCAAAGCCGAAGTGGCCGAAGCTGTCATCGGACACGTTGCGGCGCTTTTGGAGTAATCATGCGCGTATTAGTTATTTCGGACCTTCATGCAAATTACACGGCGCTGGAAACTGTGCTCAAAGACGCAGGTCAGGTGGATGAAACCTGGTGTCTTGGCGATCTGGTGGGATATGGTCCCGATCCCAATGCTGTAGTCGAGCAAGTGCGCGAAATGACGCACCTGACATGCATCATGGGCAATCATGATATGGCCATCATTGGAAAAATGGCTTTCGAATCATTCAACGGCGACGCGCGTCGTTCACTGGAGTGGACCGAAAAGGTGCTGACCGCGGACAATATGGATTTCCTGCGTTCCCTGCCGCAATCCACCAAAGTGCGCGGCGAAGTGACGATGGCGCATGGCAGTCCGCGCGATCCGTTATGGGAATATGTGCTGAACACATTGACGCGCGCGTCTGAATTTCGATCATTTCGAAACCCCGTTTTGTTTCATTGGACATTCGCACATTCAAAGCTTGTTTCTATTGAATGAGGAAAAAGACCGTGTGACCTTGGAATCTGTTAAGGTTAATCGTCCCATCACTTTAACACCGCGGATGTTGGTGAATCCCGGTTCAGTTGGTCAACCGCGCGACCGCGATCCGCGATCCGCGTATGCCATCTATGAAACAGAAACACGTCAATGGGAAGCACGCCGCGTGCAATACAACGTGAATGAAGTTCAGCAACGTTTACGTGAAGCAGGTTTGCCTGAAAAACATGCTGTGAGACTTGGCGAAGGGTGGTAATTGACCGGAACTTTTTTCTGCACAATTTGTCTGTAAGGTAATTCACCTTATGTTCAAAATGGAGGCAGAAATGAAACGATTAAGTTTTGTCCTTTTGATTGCTGTATCCTTGATTCTTTCCGGATGCGCCACTGAAGCCGCACCAACTGTTGCGCCTCAGTCAGCTCCAATGGTGGAAGGTGGCGCACCGGTAGCCGCTCAAGCGCCAGCTCCATTATCCAATGATGTACTGAAATCCGCGCAAGCCAGCGGATCAGCAGGAAGCAGTGACGTCACCACTGCCGACACGCAACGGCTCGTCGTTCAGACCGCGGAATTGACCATTGTTGTTCAAGATGTAAAAGCGCGCGTGGATCAACTTGAACAAATGGCAAAAACAATGGGTGGTTATGTGGTATCGATCAACATTGGTCAGACCTATGCACCGGACGGAACACAGGAGCCCGATGGACAGATTGTCTTCCGCGTGCCAGCAGATCAATTGGATACCGCGCTAACTCAGGTGAAACAGAACACGGTTGACATTCAAAATGAGACGCTCACTGGACAGGATATCACCAGCCAATACGTTGACTTGCAATCGCGTCTCACTGCGAAAGAGGCCGCCGCCGATCAATTGACCAAGATCATGCAGAACGCCACCAAGACTCAGGATGTACTGGATGTTTATCAGCAACTGCAACAAGTAGATAGTGACATTGAAGTATTGAAAGGTCAAATCCAATACGACCAGGAAGCAGCACAGCTTTCAGCCATTACGGTCCATGTAGTTGCCGAGGAAACCATCAAACCGATTTAGGTTGGCGGATGGAAACCACAAGGCACAGCTCGCGATGCAATCCAAAACCTGATCTACTTTTGGCAAGGCTTTATAGATTTCCTGATCAACTTCTTCCTGCTGGTCCTGCCCATATTGATCACCATCGCCATTCCGTTATTCCTCCTCTTCCTGATTGTGCGCTGGATCTTCCGTTTGATTTTCAAGCGCAAAACAAAATCCGAGACAGCGAAACAATAACCCGAATGTACCCCTCTGCAAAAAAAGCAGAGGGGTATAATTTTTGCACATGGAAAAGCTCATTCGCGAGGCACAGGAACTTTTTCACATTCACCTGACGGGGCGGCAGGTGATGGCATTGGTCACGTATGAGCGGGAGCTATTGGATTGGAATCAAAAATTCAATCTCACTGCGATCAAAGACGCAGAATTGATTCGCACCAAACATTTTCTCGATTTATTTTCGTGCGTCATGGCGTGGGGCGCAAACCCACCGCGCCACCTCACAGACGTTGGAACGGGCGCCGGTTTCCCGGGACTTCCAATCAAAATTTTATATCCATCCATGCGCGTAACATTGATTGAGTCAGTCGGTAAGAAAGCCATGTTCTGTGAACATATCATACGCATGCTCGGATTGGAAAACGTGGAGGTGCTCAAAGCCCGCGCCGAAGACGTCGGACAGCTACCTGCTCATCGAGAAGCGTATGACTGTGCGGTTGCGCGCGGGTGGCCGGGCTGAACGTTCTTTCGGAATATCTTTTGCCGCTGGTTTGCATTGGCGGAATGATGCTCGCCCAAAAAGGCGAAAGCGGACCCGCCGAGGCGCAATCCGCTGAACACGAAATGAAATTGTTGGGTGGAAAATTGCAACAGATTATTCAAGTCAACTTGCCCGGTGTTCCCGATGATCGCTATCTCATAATCGTGAACAAATCCCACGCCACACCGCCGAAATATCCGCGCAAGCCCGGCATGCCGATGAAGCAACCTCTATAAATCATTTAACTTTAAGAGGATTCATTATATAACTTTACAGGTAACCTCATGAAAACCGACAACCAAATCGCAAACGAACCAGTTCAGGTCCAATATCTCGAATTTGCACAAGCAGGGGATCAAGCAGCCTTCGCGCGATTGATTGAGCCGCACCGTAACGAACTGCTGGTCCATTGTTATCGTATCCTTGGTTCTTTCGAGGACGCTGAGGACATGTTGCAAGAAACATTGGTGCGCGCCTGGAAGGGTCTCAAGACCCTTGAAAAACGGTCGTCACTACGGGCGTGGTTATACAAGATTGCTACCAACGTCTGCCTCGATACACTTGACACTCGCAGGCGCCGCGGCCTTCCAAGAGATCTCTATGCATGCGGGGACCCATCCCAGCCATTGCCGATTCCTTTAAAGGATGTGACTTGGGTCGAACCTTTCCCAGATGAGATGATCGACGGGCAACCTGATATTTATCCTGAGGCGCGTTATGAAATCCGTGAGACCATTACATTGGCATTCGTCGCCGCACTGCAGCATTTGCCGGGACGTCAACGCGCGGTCCTGCTTTTACGCGATGTGATGGGTTGGAATGCTGACGAAACCGCTGAAATTTTGGAAATGACCGTTGCCTCGGCTAATAGTGCTTTACAGCGCGCCCGTGAGACGATGAAGAAAACCGGGCATAAACCGTTATCCATTCCCCTCGACGAACCGCTGTCATCGTTGCTGACGCGATACATCGCGGCGTGGGAAGCCTCTGATTTTGCCGCACTGGTTGCAACTCTGCGCGAAGACGTGGCGTTGACCATGCCGCCGTTCCCTATTTGGTTTGGCGGCAGGGCAGATATCAAAAGTTTTCTGGATGGATATCTCTTCAAGAGCGCTAGCCCGTTTCGGGTCCGGCTTGAGGCGGTGCAAGCGAATAGCTGCCCGGCTTTCGCGGTATACCAAATGGATTTATCAGGAATTTATCGTGCTGCGGCTTTGCATGTCCTGACCATCCAAGACGGGACTATCAGTGAGATCAATGATTTCCTGACCTTTGACGGCAAGCTGTTCTCAATGTTTGGATTACCCCTCGTGGTTTGACCGATGAATTTGACAAAGTTTTCCCGTCTTATTAAGTAAAGACAGACGGAAGGATCAACTCTGTCAAATTCAAAAAGGAGAGAACCATGAGAACCGATTTATCTTTATTCCTACTTTCAATTCGTGGGACGCTTGCCTCGCCGACGTTGGAAGCGGCACGCAAGCTTCACAACTCAACAGCGGGCGCGCCCGCCAATATCGCCGCGGCGAAATCCCTCGGCGATCTCAGCCATACGGTGTATGTGCCGATGGAAGCGCCTAAAAAAGGTGCGGGTGAATTCCTGATCCTTGATATCTGGAACAGCATGGATGGCTTGAACAATTTCTTCGCCAACCCAACGGTTCAGGAACAAGCGGGTCAGATCTTTACCCAGCGTGATCCGGTTGTGTGGGCAGCCGCGGATGGATTCGTTAGCTATTATATCCCTGCGCCTTCGGGGACCAATGACCGATTCGTCACCACCGCTCGAGGCACGGTCAAAAACATGGAGGAGGCACGCAAGCTCCACAACTCTGCCATCGTTACAACATTGAGCAAGGCGCGCAAAGCCGGGAACCTTTCACACGAGTTCTACTTTCGCATGGCTGCCCCCGGTTCGCCTGAAGCCATGGAATGGTTTGGCGTGGATGTTTGGACGCGCCCTGATGAGATGATGGGCTATTATGAAGATGCAGATTTCCTGGCAGGCTTCAACGAGATGTTTACTGCTGAAGCCATCACCGCGGTCTGGGTTCATCCCAAAGGCGATTGGGCAGAATGGTAAATCAGTAAAGTGTAATCGAGTAGGAGGCGGCGGCTAACCGCCTCCTCTCACACCACCGGACATGCGGGTCCGCATCCGGCGGTTCATCAAGCAGAACGCAGTTCTTGATACCGTGTTTTGATACTTTTCAGCCCTGAGTTATGCCAATAGGTATTGCTCAGGGCTTCGTTTATCACAGGTGAGGCAGAGATACGCCAGGGGCTTCTGCCTCCAGCTCCTTCTTGTGCCCTTTGCTTTGGGACGCCCAGCTTCACTAATTCTCGGTAGCGGGTTGGACCTCGTTTCCAGCGTTTCCAAATCAGTTGCCTCAATCGTCGTCGTATCCAACTGTCCAGCTCCTCAAATAGGCTCGGTGTGTCAGCCAGCCGGTAGTATCCAATCCAACCAATGATATAACGGTTGATCTCTTCCAAGATCTGTTCCAGTGTGCCACTCCGAGTGCGCTTCGTCAGGTTACATAGCTTCTCCTTAAAGCGTTCCTTCGTTCGGTTCGCTATTCGGATCAGCACCATTCCTTTGCGCTTGAAGAAACTGAACCCAAGTATTTTCACCTTCCCCACTTTCTCAACCTTACTCTTCTTGGGATTGACTTTCAACTTCAGCTTCTTCTCCAGAAACCCTTTCACGCTTTCCATTACTCGTTCGCCCGCTCGCGGCGTCTTGACATAAATGTTACAATCATCAGCGTAGCGTACAAACTTGTGCCCGCGCTTTTCCAGTTCTTTGTCTAAATCGTCCAGCATGATATTGGATAGCAATGGGGAAAGTGGGCCGCCTTGCGGCACGCCTTCTTCTACATCCATTACTACTCCATTGATCATCACTCCCGATTCCAGATAGGCTCGGATCAGCTTGAGCACTCGTTTGTCTTTCACCACCCGTGCCACGCGGGCCATCAGCATATCGTGGTTCACTCGATCAAAATATTTCTCCAGATCGATATCCACACACCATTCGTATCCTTCTTGCACGTACGTTTGGGCTTGCCTCACGGCTCCATGCGCACTGCGGCCAGGTCGAAACCCATGGCTATGCTCTGAAAAGAGCGGTTCGAATAATGGGACCAACACCTGCGATATCGCTTGTTGGAGTAAGCGATCCATTACATTCGGTATCCCTAACTGCCTTGTCCCACCATCAGGTTTGGAAATCTCCACCCGCCTGACTGGGCTCGGCTGATAGGTTTCGCTTTCGAGAGCTGCCCTGATCTCCAACCAATGTTCCTTCAGGTATGGACGAAGTTCTTTCGCCATCATCCCATCGATGCCTGGCGCCCCGCCGTTGCTCTCTACTCGCTTCATCGCTATGAGCAAGTTCTGTCTTTCCAAAATCTTTTCCCATAGCCCTGCGTCGGATGTTCGCTCGTCTCGCACTGAGGACGGCTCGGCTCTCGGTTCCACTCCCGTCGGATTCACCGACTTCGTTGGCTCCGCAGTATCCCTATCCGGGAAAGACGGCCTTCTGTGTTCATCCTGCAAGCTGCTCAAGTTACTATTCCTGTTTAATGTTCGGCCCTTCCCACTCAAACGGGAGTGGTAGTATGGCCTCGGCTGACCCCTGCCATTTCAATCCGATTTCTCAATCGGGGTTACCATCTTCGGTTAGATGGCAGGTCTCCCCAGGTAAGAGCATTGACTTTCCCTGCATCCTTGTTCCATTTACTGCTTTGGCCTTTGATCGCATTGGGTTTCACTGTTTGATGCCAGCTCGACCAGCCTTACAGCCTCTGATGGAATTCTTGTTCATCAAGTCGCAAGTTTGCCGCCAGCTTCCTTCGGACTTCACCTCGCAGTGACGCCCTTGCTCTTGGCTAATGGTTGGTGCAATCAACCTCCATAAGGGACTTTCACCCTCAAGTCAACGCCCATGCTGGGCGCACATCAAACAAGAGCGGCTAATTGGTCGCTCTTGTTTTTAGATTTGATTCTTTCGATGAGCTTTCTGCGTTTATAATTCTACTGGCATGGAGGCTCAAAATGATAGGAAAAACTCCTTCTCAAATTCTCGGCATTGATGTCGGTGGATCAGGGATCAAGGGTGCACCGGTCGACATTCGATCCGGCAAACTCACCGCTGAGCGAATCCGCATCAAGACGCCAGACAAAGCTGAGCCGAGGCCGGTCGCAGACGTGGTCCAACAGATCGCACAATCCTTCAGTTGGAAGTGGCCGATTGGCATTGGTTTCCCGGCGCCCATCAAGGCTGGTGTGGCGATGATGGCTGCCAATGTCTCCGAAAAGTGGATTGGGGTGAATGCCGATGACCTGTTTACAAAAGCCACGGGACTCCCTTGCACAATGATAAACGACGCGGACGCGGCCGGTCTGGCAGAAATGTCCTTCGGCGCAGGCCGCGGTCAACAAGGAAGCGTCATCATAGTCACGCTTGGAACCGGGATTGGTTCAGCTATCTTCTATCGAGGAAAGCTGCTGCCCAATACAGAGTTCGGCCATATCGAGATCAAAGGCGAAGATGCTGAGGCGCGCGCGTCAGATGCCGCCCGTCAGCGCGACGATCTCTCGTGGAAGGATTTTGCCAAACGCCTAAATCGATATCTCGAAATGATGAATAAACTTTTCTGGCCTGACCTATTCATCATTGGCGGCGGCATTAGCAAGCAACACGAGAAATTCATCCCTTTATTGAAGATCGAGGTTCCGGTTGTCCCTGCACAGTTGTTAAACGAAGCAGGCATCATCGGCGCCGCGCTGGCTACACAAAGAGAGCAATGATTCGCATTCCTTGTATGTTTCGGGCATTTTGAATTCTCATCAAATGGATTCCAAAACTCTACACGTTCTTGAATACGATAAGATCCTGGAACGCCTGGCACGGTTTTGTGATTTCTCTGCCTCGGCGGATTTAGCGCACACACTTCAGCCCTCCAACAATTTTGATGAAGTGACACGTCTGCTTGCAGAAACAACCGAAGCGCGGCTTTTGCTTTCCACCAGTGATCTCAGCGTGGGCGGTTCGCACGATATTCGCGCCTCTGCCGATCTCGCGGCACGCGGCGGAGTACTTGAACCGCAAGCCTTGCTCGAAATCAAATCCACCTTGATTGCCTGCCGCGACTTAAAGAAGTCTCTCGCTCACGCCGCAGAAAAAGCTCCTCGCCTCGCTCAACTTGCGGTTGGACTCCCCGAAGCATTTGGCATTATTGACACGATCACACGCGTGCTTTCGGAGCGCGGCGAAGTTTTGGATTCAGCATCGGATAAATTGGCAAACGTCCGCCGCGAGGTTAGGGTCGCGCGCGACCGTTTGATGTCACGCCTGCAAAAATATCTAACCAACTCAGCCAATAAACTGCAAGAGCCGATCATCACACAACGCGATGGGCGTTATGTGATTCCTTTGCGGGCCGAATTCAAGGGAAGCATCAAAGCCATTATCCATGATCAATCATCTTCGGGCGCAACATTATTCGTTGAGCCGTTGCCCGTGGTTGAACTCAACAATCAAGTCCGCGAACTCGAACTCGCCGAACGCAGCGAAGAACGCCGCATCCTGGCTGAACTCTCATCGCTGGTTGGTGAGTACGCGGCGGAACTCAAATATGGAATCGAAAATCTGGCCATGCTCGATCTGGCATTTGCGAAAGCAAAATATGCGGAAGAGATTCGTGCGAGTGAACCGATCTTGCACAAGATGGATCATGGATCATCGAGAATAGACAAAGCACCAACCATCATCCTTCTCCAAACCCGCCATCCATTGCTCGATCCAAATTCTGTTGTGCCGATTGATATTAATCCAGAGGCTGGAACACGCGCCCTCGTCATTACCGGGCCGAACACCGGTGGCAAAACCGTTTCGCTCAAAACTGTTGGCCTGCTGGCACTCATGGCTCAAAGCGGATTGAATATCCCCGCGCAGAGCGGCTCGGAGCTTCCTTGCTTTCACGAGGTCTTTGCCGATATCGGCGACGAACAATCCATCGAGCAATCGCTCAGCACATTTTCATCGCACATTACCAACATCATCCGAATCTTAAAGAAAGCTGATGCCCGATCGCTAGTCATTCTCGATGAACTCGGCGCGGGCACCGATCCGCAGGAAGGCGCGGCGCTCGCGCGCGCCATTCTCAGTCGTCTCATCGAAAGTGGCATCACGACCTTTGTTGCAACCCATTATCCCGAGCTCAAAACTTTTGCACATAGCACAGAGGGCGTGGTCAATGCTTCGCTTGAATTTGATGTGCAAACTCTGCGCCCGACCTATCATTTGACGATTGGATTGCCCGGACGTTCCAACGCGTTAGCCATTGCGCAGCGTCTCGGCCTCGACCCTCAACTGGTCGCCGCGGCAAGGAGCGAGATCAACCCCGATGATCTGCGCGCCGATAAACTGCTCGACGATATTCGCAAGGAACGCAATCGCACTTCGCCGCGCGGGGGAAAAACTTGAGAAGGCGCGTGAAAGACTTGAAAGTCAAACACGCGAACTCGACAAGCGTTTGGAGAAGATCGAAGACGAACGCCGGGAGGTTTTAGCGAGAGCACACGCCGAAGGCGAATTGGAAGTGGCAATATTAAAGCAAAACATCGAATCGTTAAAAGGACAATTGAAGAAAGCACGTCAACCACTGGATGCCATTAAAGCCATGGAACAAAAGGTGGAAATGTTTGAAGAAAAAATTCAGGCGCCGGTTGAAAGAAAGCCTCAGACTTCAGACGTTAATTTATCGGCGGTCAAGTTGGGCGAGAAAGTCCTGATCACTTCGCTGAAATCCGAAGGCATCGTGACCGCTTTGAGTGAGTCGGATGCGGAGGTTCAGATTGGCACACTCCGCGTGAGAGCAAAGTTAAACGATTTGGAAAAGCAATCCGTGAATAATGATCAATCCAAACACAAAGCACTAATCGAAACAGACTATCAACCTTCAACACCAAAGCGTCAATCGGCCACTGGAATAGAAATCAGCCTGCGCGGCAAACTGGTCGAGGACGAACTCGATGAATTGGATAAATATTTAGAAAAGGCTTATTCAGCAGGATTGCCTTTCGTGCGAATCGTGCACGGGAAGGGAACAGGCAGGATGCGCGAGGCTGTGCGTGCTGCATTGAAAGACAACCCATATGTTAAATCATTTGAAGAAGCAAAAGATAACGAAGGCGGCGCAGGGGTGACGATTGCAACGATGGCCCGCTGATAAAAGGAAAGCTTAACTCATTTTCCTGATCAGATGACCAGCGACGTGCAAAAAAGTGAATGCGTCTTCGAATGTAAAAAACATTTGGATCAGCCGCGGAACGACGCTCCTTGATCAAAACCATTGCATCATGAGCAGGCATTCCCTGTGCGATCAAAATTGCGGCACCCATTGCCACACTACGATGACGTCCATGCGCACAGTGAACATAAACTTTCCCGCCGTTGTGAATGACATCGAGCGCCGCATTCACGCCCCGAGTCAAAGCCCGAAGCGGAATCGGAATCAGCGGGTTATCAAACGTGTGCAACCAGAGATACTGGATATGCAGATCACGGAAGTGAGGCTTCGGTCCACGCGTGAGACGCATATTGATGACCAGACGCACGCCCAGAGCACGCAAGACATCATAATCTTTGCGTGCGGTGTAGTGCCAATGAACAGGTCATCCGTGATCTGCGAGAAGTTCATCGCTAAATCTTATCACGAGTGGTTTATAATTTTATGAAGAATTAATTCAGGAGCCGGGAATGACCGTAGACGAAGCCATTAAGGAAATGCAATCTAAAATCGGTGCGGCGTGCTCAGAAGCAGAAATGAAAGTGGCTAAGATGTCCAATGAAGAAGCACGTATCACTGTGCTTGCGCCCGCAGGCGACATGCAAAAGATCAAGGATGCAACCTTCCAGCCCGCGCTCGATTTTCTCAACAAGGATGATTTGGATATTCAAGTCTTCGTCTATGATAAAGACGCACCTCCACTGAAAGGATGAATTGGCGTTGGGATATGGCATATCAAGGCGTTCTTTCCAAATACGGACACTTATTAAAACTTCCGCCTCACACACAGACTGTGACTCTGCTTGAGGGCAATACGCCTTTGATCAAGGCCAATAGTTTAACACGCCAATTTGGCGGCGGCTTTGAATTATTTATCAAATACGAAGGGCTGAATCCGACCGGCTCATTCAAAGACCGGGGCATGACCGCCGCGGTCAGCGAAGCATACGGACGAAATGCAACCACAGTCATCTGCGCCTCAACGGGCAATACCGCTGCTTCCGCCGCGGCATATGCGGCGCGTGCCGGAATGAAATCCATCGTTCTTATCCCGCAGGGAAAAGTCGCGGCAGGAAAGTTGGCGGGCGCAGTCGCGTACGGAGCGCAAGTGATTCAAATTGACGGCTCCTTCGATGATGCATTGACAATGGTCGTCGAGATCACAAACAAGCATGAAATTTGTTTGGTGAACTCGATTAACCCTTATCGCATTGAGGGACAAAAATCGTCAGCCTTTGAAATCTGCGACGTGCTCAAAGCCGCGCCTGATTGGCTTTGCCTGCCGGTGGGCAATGCCGGAAACATCACGGCGTACTGGGCTGGATTCAAACAATACGATCAATTGAAATCAACAGGCTTGCCGCAGGTATTGGGAGTCCAAGCTGCGGGCGCCGCGCCGCTTGTCTTGGGACACCCGGTTGAGAAACCTGAAACGGTTGCGACAGCAATCCGCATCGGCAAACCAGCCCGCGGCGAACAAGCCTTGCAGGCCGCAGAAGAGTCGAAAGGAAAAATCATCGCCGCCACCGATCAGCAAATTCTGGATATGCAAAAGCTGCTGGCGTCGCTCGAAGGCATTTGGGTGGAGCCGGCGTCAGCAGCGGGATTGGCGGGACTGGCAATCGAAATCGCCAACGGCAGATTGAACCCGAAAGGCAAACGCATCGTGGCAATTTGCACCGGCCACGGACTAAAGGACCCGGATATCATCACGAAGGATATGCCCAAGCCGCGTATCGTGCCGCCAAAGCTGGATGCGCTAGAGGAAATCATTTTGAAATGAAAGATATTCAACCACAAGGGACACAACCTTCAAAGAGCAAAGAACAAGCGGACACAAAGAAAAAAGCTTTGCGTCGCTTGCGGTCTGCGCGGTTTTTGATTGAGAGGCTCACGTGAAAGTTCAAGTTAAGGTTCCGGCAACGACGGCCAACCTTGGGCCGGGCTTTGATGCGCTCGGTCTGGCATTGGATCTGTGGAATGAGGCCGAGTTCACGTGCACGGACGATAAGCAAATCAGCATGACCATTGAGGGCGAAGGCGCGGACATCTTACCAACCGACGCCACTAACGCGATCGTGGACGCGGCTTTGATGATCTATGACCGTTCGAAAAAATCATGTCCGGGCCTCCATGTGCATTGCATCAACAGCGTGCCGCTGAGTTCGGGGCTCGGATCGAGTTCGGCGGCCCTGCTGACCGGAATGCTCGGAGCGAATGCCCTGCTTGGAAGCCCGTTCACCGACGAGGAAATCTTGAAGCTTGCAATCGAAACCGAAGGTCATCCCGATAACGTGGCGCCCGCCATGCTGGGCGGGCTGGTGGCTTCGATTGTTTATGATGACCATGTCGTCTCGATGAGACTACCGGCACGGGCGCATCGTTCGCCGCTGCATGTGACCATCGTCCTGCCCGACTTCGATTTTCCCACCAGGCAGGCACGTGCCATTCTGCCCAAGCAGGTTGACCGCAAGGACGCCATCTATAACATCAGCCGCGCGGTGCTCGTGACCGAAGCGTTGCGCACGGGTGATCTGGAGCTGCTCGGCAAGGCGATGAGCGATGTCTTGCACCAACCATATCGCATCCCGCTGATTCCGGGCGCACAGGCGGCGATGGATGCTGCGCATCATGCTGGGGCGGGAGCGGTGGCCCTTTCGGGGGCTGGACCCAGCCTGATCGCGTTCTCGTCCAAGCCAGAGCCCGGCATCGGCCAGGCTATGAAGCGGGCATTTGAAGCCGCCGGTCTCACGGCGCGGATCTTCGAGTTGGGGACCAGCTAATGAGGGCGCGGAAGTTTTGATTGTGTAAAGGGTAATGGAATAGAGATTGGTGAATGGGGGATAAGAGAATAGAAAGTGACAGCCGCGGCGAAGGACGAGTACTGCTTGATTGAAGGAAATGTGAAGGATGAGTAAAGGATGACCGGATTCAGCTTATGGATACCATAAAGTCACCATATAGACACCATGTAGCCATCCTATAGGCATAGCGAACCAAGATAAAAGGATCGGTGGGATGTTCGATATAAGCGCACAGGTAATGAAAACGATTAAACACCAAGGTCAGCAACCACAATGAAAAATGGGCTTGGGAGCACGAAGGAAATACTTTTATTGAGTATCTTTTGGGTACTTTGTGTCCTGAGAATTTGAGACTTTAACAGTGGAGAACAATCGTGGCTGAAGAAAAAAACAAATCCCGCAAGGCATTACTGACCTGGATGATCGTTTCGCAAGTGTTGACCGTGGGGACGCTGGCTTTATGGCTGGTCATGGCGGGACTTTCGTTCATGGCGTTTGACGCGGGCGTTACGCCTCAGGCCACTACCTTCGTAATCGTGAGTTTTGGTTTATCCGCTTTTTCCGTTGGCATTGGTCATTGCAGCATGGATCGCGTTCGCACGCCGAAAAGATAGACTAGCGGGGATACTCTCTGGTCTATCATTTTCACTGCCAGTTATGGTGTACATCGTTTTGGGGACCGTAGCAGTGTTGATCTCAAACGGGAAGTGACACCCGCAGCGATTTGCGCTAAAGTTGAGATATGATCATCATGGCATTAACAAGGGAGCGGCGTGAAATTCCGCAAAACGACGACAAACAGTAAGCCAAAACAAATCGACCCAAAGAGGGTTGCAAGGAACGTGAGGATTCTTTTTGTCATTTCGGTTTTCCTTTCTTGAGGGCAATTTTAGTCGGAGGCAGTGTTTCCTAAAATAGTCCATTGGGGTATTAAACAATACTGTCTTACAGAGTTTTATGCTACACTCGTCCTATGGAAATACTTTCTTCTTCCGGCCCACTCAAGGGAAATTAACCATGGCTTTTGAAAAATCATCCTCCACGCCCCACCAACTCCTCGCCGCACTTGTCGGCGGCTGGGCAGGCAAGACGCGCACCTGGCTCGAGCCGGAGGGCGTGCCGATTGAATCGCAAACGCAGGGCAGTATCCAACTGATCTTGGACGGACGTTTCGCCCTCTATCTCTATCAAACTTCTATGGACGGCGAACCACAGCATGGTCTGTTCACCTTCGGCTACAACACAACGCTCGACCGCTACGAATCCAGTTGGGTGGATAGCTTCCATAACAACACCGCTATTATGTTTTGTACCGGCAGTGCCAAAGAAAAAGGCTTTGCCGTATTAGGCAATTATCCCGACCTCGACGGCGGTCCCGATTGGGGCTGGCGCACGGAAGTCGAATTGGTTGAGGTCGATCATCTCACCATTACCGCATATAACATCCACCCCGAAGGCGTGGAGGACAAAGCCATAGAGACAGAATTGAAGCGAGTTAAATAATGTCATAGCGAACCTCGCAATGACATGGAGAATCATGTATCCTTTCTTTCGTAGTTATCTTTTCAAACTCGATGCAGAAACTGCACATCAGCTTACGCTAAATGCAGTACGCTTTGCGGGATGGCTGCCTCCCTCGCGTTGGATGTTGCAACTCATTTATCATGTGCCTTCCAAGCCCGTCCATGCCTTCGGATTGGACTTCAAGAATCCCATCGGCCTTGCGGCAGGATACGACAAGGATGCCGTTGCCATTCGCGGACTGGCTGCACTTGGTTTTGGTCACATCGAAGTAGGAAGCATCACGCCGTTGCCGCAACCCGGCAACCCCAAGCCGCGCCTCTTCCGTCTGATCGAAGATGAAGCCGTCATCAATCGCATGGGATTTCCGAGCCGTGGGACGGAATTCGTTCAGAATCGGTTGAACTCATCCCTCGCACCCAGTTGGCTGGAACGGTTCCTGGGATTTGGACCACGCAAACCCAAGCCCATAAAAAAGCCGATACCGGGGACTGTTCTCGGGATAAACCTCGGAAAAAATAAATCCACTCCAAACGAAGAAGCTGTTTTGGATTACCTCGCTTTGCTCCAGAACTTTGCGCCGCTGGGAGATTACCTGACGATCAATGTCAGCTCGCCGAATACGGAGGGTCTACGAAGATTACAAGCGCGCGATGCGCTCGAAGATTTGTTAAAGAACCTGCATCAACAACGATTGATCGAACAGAAACAACTTGAACGACGCGTGCCTTTGCTCGTCAAACTTTCCCCCGACCTGAGCAATCAGGAATTGGATGACGCGGTGGATGTTATCTTGCGCACGAATATGGATGGAATCATCGCAACGAATACGACCGTGGAGCGCGCGGGATTGCGATCCAGCCAGCGGGGCGAAGACGGCGGATTGAGCGGCTACCCGCTCAAAGCCCAGAGTGAAGCGATGTTGCAAAAAATGGTCAAGCGCATGAATGGTCAAATCCCTGTGGTTAGCGCGGGCGGCATCATGAATCCCGAGGATGCCAAACGCCGACTCGACATGGGCGCAACGCTCATCCAAATCTATACAGGCATGGTGTATTACGGCCCCGGAATGGTCAGGGCAATCGTAAAGTCCCTTTAATCCCTTTTATGGTATATTCTTAAGCATGGACGAAAAAATCACAATCATCGAAGGCCCGCCGCCGATCTTTGAACAAGTCAATGACGGCTGGGCAATGGGCTTGAACGAAAGCCCAAACGAATTGGTTCCTGCGCTGACGCGTTTGCGAACGTTCAACGGCAATGCGCTCGTGGAACGTTGTCACCGCGCCTGGAGCAGCAAACAGCCCATTCATTTGCATTATCGCAATGAGATGGGATTGGAGGAAACCGCACCGATCCTGGCGGCCCGCAATGTCGAAACGCCGGAAGGAAATGTTTTGCTCTTGTGGGTTTATCTTGACAGCGAGCACGTCGAATATGAAGTGGACGATGATGACTCGCCCGACGATGAAACAGATGACCAGGCGTAAAGCCTGGTCTTTTCTATAAATATGACTTCGCTTCTTTCCACGCTTGAAGCGGGTGTGCTGACCCTAACTCTGAATCGCCCCGAACGCCCCAACGCCTTCAACCTTGAGTTGATCGGCGAATTGCAAGAGGCACTCGCGCAGGCTGAAAAAGATTCCTGAGTTTATCATCGACCCCAAATTTCAGTGTTTTTAGCGGGGAAACTTGATATTTCGGGACACTAGCCGGAGTTAGGGGATGGGCTACAATTGAATGCATGGCGTTCATTCGGAGGGTAAAAACAACAAGCGGGGCAACTGCGGTTCAGATCGCCTATAAACAAAAAGGGAAGATCGTCAAGATCATCCATATCGGGAGTGCTCATACCGAAGGGGAATTGAAAATCTTGCTTGCATTAGCACATAAGCGGTTACGAGCAAACCAACTTGTGTTATTTCCAGAAGCACAACCTTCCCTGCGGGTGGGTATCAAGCGGTCCTTTTCCGGTTTGTTATGGAATATTCTGCGAGAACAATACCATCAGCTGGGATTTACCAGGCTGAAGGACGAGGCGTTTGAAGCTCTATGCCTCGCGCGAATCGTGGAACCTACCTCCAAGCTAGACAGCTTGAGAGTTTTGGCCGACCTGGGAATGGGGCCGATCGATCAAAACAAGCTTTACCGGAGTTTGGCTAAAGCTGCGGATCAGGATTACCGTAAGATCATCAGTCAGGCCTGTTTTAAGCATGTGGGTGGACATGGCCTGACTCTCCTCCTCTATGACGTCACCAGCCTGTATTTCGAGGTTCAGGAAGAAGATGAGTACCGGAAACCAGGTCTGAGCAAGGAACGTCGGTTGGAGCCCCAGATCATCATCGGGCTGCTGGTGGATCGCAATGGCTTTCCTTTGGGCTTACACAGCTTTGAGGGGAATAAAGCTGAAACCAGGACCGTTCTGCCCGTCATTGAGGCCTTTCAGGCACAGCAGGGGCTCAACAAAGCAACTATTGTGGCCGATGCAGCCATGCTCAGCGCGACCAACCTGGCAGCGCTCACAGAAGCCGGTTACACGTATATCGTTGGCTCCCGGCTGCACAAAGTACCCTATGACATCGCCGAGTACCAGAAAACCGGGGCACTGAGTGACCAACAGATCGTAGTCAGCCCCCAGGAGGGGTACCGGGTGATCTACCAATATCGCGCGAAACGTGCCGCCTTGGATCTTCGCAACCTTGAAAAGCAGGTCGCCAAGGCCAAGAAAGCTCTCAGCGGGCAGATCCCGACCAATCGCACGAAGTTCTTGAGCATCAAGGCCCAGAGCAAACAGCTCAATCAGAAACTGATCGATAAAGCCAGGACCTTGGCCGGTATCAAAGGGTATGTCACCAATCTGGATATCCCAGATGAAGAAGTTATCGCCTACTATCATCAACTATTCCAGGTCGAGGCTACTTTTCGAATGGCAAAATCTGATTTGAAGGCCAGACCCATCTTTCATCGCAAGCGGGATGCGATCGAGGCTCACCTCACGATCGTGTTTGCAGCTTTGGCGATCGGCAGAAATATTGAATACCAAACCGGGATTAGCATCAAGCAGTTCGTGAAGCTGCTCCGCCCGATCAGATCTGGTATTGTGACCATCAATGGCAATGAGATTTTTGCTGAACCAGAGATCCCCGACGCAGTAATACCTGTGCTAAATAGCCTGGGTCGGGGACACTAGGATGATAAACTCAGGTTCTATAAATATGACTTCGCTTCTTTCCACGCTTGAAGCGGGTGTGCTGACCCTAACTCTGAATCGCCCCGAACGCCCCAACGCCTTCAACCTTGAGTTGATCGGCGAATTGCAAGAGGCACTCGCGCAGGCTGAAAAAGATTCGCAAATCCGCGTCATCGTGTTGACGGGTTCCGGCAAAATCTTTAGCGCGGGACAGGATATTTCTGAAATGAAAGGCGGCGGCGAGATTTCCTATCGCGAGCATTTAGAAAAAACTTATAACCCGCTGATACTACAGATCCGTAGAATCGAAAAAACCGTAATTGCAGCAATCAATGGTCCCTGTGCGGGCGCGGCACTGGGAGTTGCTTTGGCTTGTGATCTGCGTTTTGCATCTGATGAGGCCAAATTAGTTGTAGGCTTTGGCGGCATCGGACTTGTCCCTGATTCAGCCGTGTCGTTGTTACTGCCTGCAATGATTGGTCTTGGGCGCGCTGAGGAATTTTATTTCAGCAACGCTCCTATTTCTGCTCAACACGCGTTAGAATGGGGATTAGTGAATCGCGTTTTCGCAGCGACCAGTTTCATGCAAGAGTCATTCGCGTATGCAACGCAATTAGCAGCTGGCCCGGTCGGCACGTTTGGATTGGCAAAACAAGCTTTCAACAAAGCAATATTGCCAAACCTCGAAGAGGTTTTAAGCATCGAAGCCGATTTGCAAGAGATCGCGGGCCAAGCCGCGGAACACAAAGAAGGCGTTGCCGCATTTTTGGAGAAGCGAAACCCCAAGTATATTTAGAACGCACTGGACACAAAGGACTCGAAGGAAAAAGCTTAGTGTTCTTTGTGTCTCGGTGGTGAGAGTAATCATGGAATTTGAACCTGTCATCGGACTTGAAGTCCACGCTGAACTTCGCACCAAATCAAAAATGTTCTGCTCGTGCGCAGTCGTTGATTCGACAAGCGCTGCTCCGAATACTTCGGTGTGTCCGGTTTGTTCCGCCATGCCCGGTGCGTTGCCGGTGGTCAATCAAACCGCTGTCGAATACGGCATCCGTGTGGCGTTGGCGCTCGAATGTGAAGTCCAAAACACGAGCATCTTTGCACGTAAAAATTATTTCTATCCTGATCTTCCCAAAGGTTATCAAATCTCGCAATATGAACAGCCGCTGGCAATTCATGGCAAACTGATCATTCAAACATCGGATGGCGAGCGGATCATCCGCGTGCGTCGCGTGCATTTGGAAGAAGATACAGGCAAGTTGACTCACGTTGAGAGCGACGGTCAATCGTATTCGCTCGTTGATTTGAACCGCGCCGGTGTGCCGCTATTGGAAATGGTTTCCGAACCTGACCTTCATTCTTCAAAGGAGGCATGCGCCTACGGCGAATCGTTACGCGATATCCTGCGCTATCTCGGCGTGAACAGCGGCGACATGGAAAAAGGCGTGATCCGATTTGAAGCCAATGTCTCTGTGCGGCTAAAGGGCACCACCGAACTGGGTACGCGCACTGAAGTCAAGAATCTCAATTCGTTCCGCGCGCTCGAGCGTTCGATTGAATATGAGATCGAACGCCAGAGCAAGGTAATCGAAGCGGGCGGAATGGTGGAACAGGAAACACTCGGTTGGAACGAAGCGCGCGAAGAGACGTATTCCCAGCGCAGTAAAGAAGACGCGCACGATTATCGTTATTTCCCTGAACCCGATTTGCCTCCATTGATTGTAGCAAATGTTTGGATCGAAAATATTCGCAAAGATTTGCCTGAACTTCCGCGCGCCAGGTATTTGCGTTTTAGCAAGGATTACGGCTTGACGGAATATGATGCGGCGCGGCTTACCGAAGAAAAAGAAGTCGCGGATTATTTTGAATCGGCAGTCAGGGCTTTACCACCGAATATCCCCGCCAAAACGATAGCCAATTGGATTCTGGGCGATTTGTTCTCGTTGATGAATCAAGTCAATATAACGGTCAGCCAGCTCCGGGTCCGACCTGAAGCGCTAGCAGAGTTGGTGAAGATCGCATCTGATGGTGAAATAAATCAATCAGGTGCAAAGGAAGTTTTAACCGAAATGTTTGCGTCCGGAAAAGACGCGGCGGAAATCGTCGGAGCGCGCGGCCTCAAACAAGTGTCGGATGAATCGTTGATTTCAAATCTGATCAAGGAAACTTTAGCGGAAAATCCAAACGAAGTTCAAAGGTATAAAGCTGGCAAAGTGGGCGTTGCTAACTTCTTGTTCGGACAAGTGATGAAGAAAGCCGCTGGCAGGGCCAATCCACAAGTGGTAAGGGCTGAACTAGACAAGCAGTTGACATTGGCGTAAGTCATAATGTATTTATGATGCTTCTCATATTGACGGGAAAATAAAATTCGAGTAAGGTTAAGTTGTAAGACAAAAGGAATTTCTAATATGATTTGGTGTGAGACATAAGTGTTTTCCGAGCGGGCAGACCGGCCAAGTCTGCCCGCTTATATTTTCAAAAAATTCAAATATAGGAGAAACAAATGGCTGAACAATTCAATCCTTTTGAGATGGCACAGAAACAATTTGATCATGTTGCAAAAATGCTCAAACTCGACTCTGCCATCTGCGAAGTCCTCCGCTGGCCGATGCGTGAATATTCCTTCCGCATCCCTGTGCGGATGGACAATGGCTCGACGCGCATTTTTCAGGGCTTCCGCGTCCAACACAACGATGCACGCGGCCCGAACAAGGGCGGCATCCGTTTTGCAGCAGATGAGACACTTGATACTGTCCGCGCCTTAGCAACGTGGATGACATGGAAATGCGCCGTGGCGGATATTCCGTTGGGTGGCGGCAAGGGCGGTATCATCTTAGATCCGTCTACGATCTCTGTCCATGAGAAGGAGCGCTTATGCCGCGGATGGGTGGATGTAATGTGGAAGAATATCGGTCCGCGCAATGATGTACCAGCGCCTGATGTCGGCACCACCCCACAGATGATGGGCTGGATGATGGATGAGTATTCCCGCTTGGTTGGTCAGTATACACCGGGCGTGTTCACCGGCAAACCTCTCGGTGGTGGCGGTTCGGAAGGCCGCACGGAGGCCACCGGCTTCGGCGTGATCTATTACATCCGTGAAGCGATGAAGCACCTCAAGATGGATCCCAAAAACTGTGTTGTTGCCGTCCAAGGTTTCGGCAATGTGGCGCAATATGCATCGATTGGCTTTATTGACCTATTGGGTGGCAAGGTCGCATGTGTTTCCTGCTGGGATCGCAATGAGAAGAAGTCCTTCACTTACAGCCGTAAAGACGGCATTGATCCACATTTCCTGCTGACAATTGTGGATGAATATGGCACGATTGACAAGAAGAAGGCGCAGGACAAGGGCTATGTTGTCGAAGATGGCGATGCCTGGATTTCCAAGGAAGCCGACGTTCTGATCCCTGCGGCGAAGGAAGATCAAGTCACGGCTGAAACCATCAAGAAGATGTCGAAGCGGGTCAAGATCGTGGCCGAAGGCGCCAACGGACCCTGTACGCTGGAAGCGGATGAATACTTCAAGGCCAACAAGATCTTCAATATCCCGGACTTCCTGTGCAATTCCGGCGGTGTCACTACATCGTACTTCGAGTCTGTCCAAAACGACATGAACTTCTACTGGACCAAGGATGAGGTTCTGCAGCGGCTCGATACCAAGATGACCCAGGCTTTCCAAGGCGTTCTGGATATGTCGCTCAAGGAAAAGGCCTACATGCGCGACGCAGCCTATATGGTGGCGATTGATCGTGTTGTCAAAGCCATGCAGTGGCGCGGCTGGGCTTAAATTCCCAAATAAATCTTTTTACAAAGTTAAGGGCGCACTAATTACAGTGCGCCCTGTTTTTTTATTTTGAAATTCTTTCCAATTCATGGAATCCAAGCATGAATCACATAAAGATAAAGCATAAAAACTTGAAGCGGAATTTGCAAACCGATAACCAGTATCCGTTGCCACGGCTTTTTTAAGGCAAGAGAAAGCCCAATGAAGACTGGCAACGCTTCAAGCAAATGACGTGGAAGACTCAAATAGATATAACTATCAAATGAGCCAGTGGACATGCTGAAACTGATCAACATGATTGCTGTGCAATAAAACCGGTCCGCAGCTGACAAATATTTCCAGGCTATAACAAAAAAGATCACAAACACCAGTCCGATGAAAATGTTAATTAATCCCTGTGCCTGCATCAGGCGAAAGGCATTGGTTACAGAATCAATGAATGCTGTCCAAGGCCATAAAACGACTTGATCAGGAATGGTTATCTTTGCAGAAGGAGAAATCAAGGCTGAATAGATAAAACCCTGCAAGTCTTTTGTATCCACCGTGCCTTCACGTAAAAAGCCGATGCGATATACCGCCCAGACGATCAATCCCAACGGTGCACTGAGTGTTGCCAGCCAGCCTCGCCATGTCTTCGTCAGCCCAGGGAGAGATTTTCCTCCATCTTCCCAGATATACCAAAGCATGGGAAATACAAGAAAGACTCCTTGCTGGCGCGTCAATCCCGCCAAAAAAGTTGCCAGCGACGCGGAAAGCCAGTTGCGTTTGCGAAGAAAATACAGGGCCGATGCAACAAGGAACAGAAATAAACTTTCCGTGTACGGTGCGAAAATGATAAAAGCTGTCGGGAAAACCGATAGAAGCAGCACAGCGGTCCAACTTTTTTCAGGTTGAAGATCAAGAGATGCAAGCTGGTAAAAAACCAGAAATAATCCCAGACATGCCAGCGAACTGACCATCAACAGACTCAATTCCGGGTTGACCCCCAGCAGATACAACGGTTTGCCCAGCAAAACATAAAGCGGATGGAAAGCTGTCGAGCCGTCTCCGGCAATATATCCCTTCGTCAAAATTTGTACATACCAAACAGCGTCCCATCGCAGCAACGGCGACAGAAATATGCGATTGAGCCAGAGTCCAAAATTTTGCGCGGGAGGCCAAATTAGGATTTGTTTCTCCAAAGCAACAGATGGAAAAAAAAACGAAAATATTATGGCCAACCCCATATACATAACTTGCCAAAATAGCCATATGTATATGGGAGATAAGTTTTTTGACTCGCTTTGTGTTCCGGTCTTCAATTTTTTATCTCTTGCGAATAAAAATTCACTTCATCGTCGATTAAATTTCGCAATATTGGTCAATTCTTCTAGCAAAGACTGCAAGACTGTCTTCCCAGAATTTTTTGGTGCGGATGTTGATCCCAAAACGTTTTGCTAAATCAACAGCGTTGGCCTCACCAGTGGAGGCTAACAGGCTTTTGTAATCTTCCACAAACGCCGTGCCGCGTTGTTGATAGATGGCATATAAGCCGGTCGCAAACAACAATCCAAACGCGTAGGGGAAATTATAGAACGATAAGCCCGACGAATAATAATGAGGCTTCCAAGTCCACATGAACTTTTGCAAATAGCGTTCATCGAGACCATCGCCGTAGGCTGCTTTCTGCGCACGCTCCATGATCTCGTTGAAATCATCCGCCGATAGCTCCGCTTCCGCACGGCGTTCAAAGACTTCCTTCTCGAATAGATAACGCGAATAAATATCCACAATGATTTGCGCCGCGCCTTGAATTTGCGCCTCGAGCACTGCCAACTCTTCCTGCGGATCCTTCGTGGATGCAAGCAAAGCCTCAGTCACAATGGTTTCACACATGGTCGAAGCGGTCTCAGCCAAAGTCATCGGCGTAAGTTGTTGTAACTCGGTCTTATGCGCTTCAAAAGCACAGTTATTATGAAATCCATGACCCAGTTCATGCGCGATTGTGCTGACTTGATCGAACGAGCCGTCGAAATTAACGAGGATGCGGCTTTCTTTTACACCGGAAACGCCCATACAAAAACCACCTCCGCGTTTGCCATCGCGTTGCTCGGCATCGATCCAGTGATGATCGAAAGCACGTTGAGCAAATGCGCTTAGATCAGGCGAGAACTTACCAAAATTTTCCAAAACAAAATCGCGGGCTTCGTCGAATGAATAAACTTTATCGGTCTTGCCGATTGGTGCAAAAACATCCCACCACGCAAGTTTTTCTTTTCCAAGCTTTTGAGCTTTGGCTTTGAAATACTTGCGGAACATCGGGAAATGAATCTTCCATTGCGCCCAACATGGCTTTGAGAGTCTTGCGGTCAATACGTGCCGCATCCAGCGCAGAATGGAGCGCATCTTCTCGCCCGCGCCGCTTGTTCAACGTATTCGCTTCGCCCTTGACGCCGTTCAGGCACGCCGCCAAAATTTCCTTGACCGACTCCCAGGCAATATTCTCCGCATCATACGCGCGATGCCGAACCGATTCGTCTGGATGCGATCTTAGGTTGATAAGCGCGGGCATGGGCAGCTTCTGGGTTTTGCCATCCAACTCAAAGTCGACGGAAAGCTGCGAAGTGACCGTGCCTTGAAGTTTTTCAAAGGCGTTGCCGCCGCTCAATGTCAATTCCGCGGCAAGACCTTCTTCCGAATCACTCATCAGATATTTACTTTGCTCAACGGATTCCTTTAACATGAATTCATGCGCCGCAGCAGACCTGTTGTTTTTAACGACTTTGTCCAGCTTCGGAGCGATCTGACCAACCCATGCTTCAAACTGGACGCTGAGTTTTCTCATCGGCAGACTTGCCTGCTCAAACTCTGACATGACGCGCATCGCGACTTTATTGCGCGAGTTGGTGGTAACAAAAGCATAGATGTATGGCACGATAGTGGACGCCAACGTTTGGATTTTGTTGATGCGGTCAATGGCCTGGCCCACTAAAGGCGCCAACTCTTTGGCCCTTGATTTTGGATCGGTTTTGCTAAGTTTGTTCTTGAAAAAATTTTCAAGCGCTGCAACTTGCTTCTTGTAATCTTTAATTGCGGCTTGGAACTCCTTGGATTTAAGCGAGGGATAGATATTGCTCATATCCCAGCGAGGGGCAGAGATAGTCATAAAAATCTCCTTTGTCTAATAAGGCAAGTATACCAAACGATGCAATATCAATGTTTTGTGCTCCCTCAACGACAGAGGCTTGATGTCCTCGGCGTTTACGCGTTAATGATATACTGGCATATCATCGGATAGCGAGGGCTGACTTATGAAAGTAACGGTCTTGCAGGAAAACTTGGCTCGTGGTCTTGGGATTGTTTCCCGCGCGGTCTCGCCGCGTTCCACTCTGCCAGTACTTTCGAATATTTTGATCGCATCAGACGAAGGACGCTTGCGCCTCTCGGCAACCAATCTGGAATTGGGAATCACTTGTTGGATTACCGCGCGCATCGAACAAGATGGCTCGACGACCGTGCCTGCGCGCACGTTTTCAGATTTGGTCAACACTTTGCCGAGCGATCAGGTGATGCTTTCGCTCCATTCACAAACACAAACGCTGAATGTGCGCGGCGGAACCTCGACCAATGATATCAAGTGCATTGACGCACAGGAATTTCCTCCGCTTCCTGTTCC
This sequence comes from uncultured Chloroflexia bacterium, assembly GCA_963752775.1. Classification (GTDB taxonomy): domain Bacteria; phylum Chloroflexota; class Anaerolineae; order Anaerolineales; family Villigracilaceae; genus Fen-1038. Next base: position 20,202 of record CAVVZL010000012.1, on the reverse strand, counting down.
AGACCTCGAGGGTGCTGTTCAGTTAAACGTAGCGGACTTCCGTGAAATGATTCAACAGGTTGCCTTTGCCGCTTCAACCGATGAGGCACGTCCTGTGCTGATGGGTGTGCTTGTTCAAGTTGAGAAAGATAAATTGACGATGGCTGCGGCAGATGGATTTAGATTATCTGTGCGTAAAGCTACATTAACCGCGCCTGCATCCGCACCAATTTCTATTATCGTTCCGGCTCGTGCATTGACTGAACTGGCGCGCGTCGCAAGCGATGGCGAAGAAACAATTTCAATGGTCACCCCGAAAGGACGCGGACAAGTGGTGTTCCGTGTGAAGGACGTCGAGGTGGTTTCGCAATTGATCGATGGAACTTTTCCGGATTACCAACAAATCATTCCGCGCAAACATACTTCGCGCACGCTGGTGTCGACCTCTGCCTTGCTCAAGGCTTGCAAGCAAGCTGAGATCTTTGCGCGCGAAGGCTCGAATGTGGCGCGCTTGAATATTAAAACTGCAAACGGAGATTTGAAACCCAGTGAAGTTGAAATGACTGCAACTTCGGAAGAGACCGGCAAGAACGAGACCATCGTTGAAGCAACAGTAGATGGAAGCGGCGTGCTGATCGCGTTCAATGTCAAGTTTTTGCGCGAGGCGTTGGAAGTGATTAAGACTCCAAATGTCGCGTTGGAAACATCCGCACCGAATGCGCCGGGTGTGATCCGACCCGTTGGCGATGAACAGTTCCTACACGTGATCATGCCGATGCATTTAGGGTAAAGGTGATAAAGCTGAAAGTTGAAGCGGACAAAATGTCCGCTTCTTTATTATCCTCTGGGCAACAACACTTTAAACGTTGAGCCTTTGCCTTCGCCATCTGACTCCGCCCAAATCTTCCCACCTTGTGCCTCGACCAGACCTTTGGCAATCGTCAAACCGATCCCTAGTCCGCCGTAATGACGCGTGTTCGGTGGTTCGGCTTGATAAAACCCATCAAAGATTTTATTCAGTGTATCAGACGCGATTCCAATTCCGTGATCTTGCACCCATGCCATCACGTGATCCCCTTGTTGCGCTGCGCCAACAATAATCTCGCTCCCTGGTGGTGAAAAGCGGATAGCATTATTCAATAAATTGACATAGGCCGAAACCGCTTTGGCGGGATCGACATTGACAATAAGAGGCGTTTCCATGAAGGCTAACGTCAACTTATGCTCGTGAGCTGCTGCGATTTGACGTACTTCATCACAAGCCTTCTTCAAAATAGATTGAATGGAAACAAACCGTCGCCTGACGAGCATCAGCCCCTGTGTTTCGAGCATGGTCAGGTTAGTCATATCTTCAACGAGCGAACGCATTTGGAGAGCCGCATTCAACACATGCTGGGCATGTTCTGATAATTCTCCCTTTGCATCTTCACGCAGAAAAGAGGCGTAACCAATAATGATTCCAAGCGGCGTGCGCAGTTCATGCGAGGCTAGTGACAGGAAATTGCTTTTGAGTTGATCCGATTCTTTGGCCTTTTCCAGGGCCTTTCTCGTGGCCGTTAAAAGCCGGGCGTTATTTATGGCGATTGCGGCATGGGAAGCAGTCACTGACAAAATCATCTCGTCCTCTTCCATAAAAATTCCATCACGTTTATTCACCCCTTCAAGCACACCAATCACACGATCTTTGATCAGCATCGGAACTCCGACTAACGACTTGACCCTAAAGTGGATATGCTCCGAGACTATCGAATAATGACGAGGATCTTGTTCCGCTTTGTTTATGATAAGGGAACGGGTCGTGCGAAAAACGATCCCCGCCAAACTTCCCTCGATTGGTACCGGGATTTCTGCGAGTTTTTTCGGGTCCGAACCGGTTGCAGCAGCGAAATAAAGACGCGGTTGTTTTTCATCGTAGAGCAAAATGGAGGCCGCTTCGCAATCCAACAACTCGGTCGCTGTGGCGGTGATCAATTGAAGCAGGGCATCGAGGTCAAGCGTTGAGTTAAGGGTGACACTTAATTCAACAAGTCGCTTTAACTGCTGATTGCGCTGCTCGAGATCGTTCGCTGCATGATCAATCATAAATGTAGTGTAAAGGCTTTACGCTTGCTTTGCAATCCCCCACAATGGTATCTACTCACACTGATCACGGAGTTGCCTTCCCTGTGGCAACAATTGGCGAAGCTCGTCACTTTTGGCTATGGCTGGCGCTGCCAGCTGTAGGCAACGTGGCTCCACTTGGGCATAGCATCCCATCAGTGCTACATAAACGACAACACTGTGAGTAGATACCCACAATGGACAGGACAGATGTTCTGTTTATTTGATGGTATCGAGTTGGTTATTCACATTCGCTTCATTTTTCCACGCCCTTACCGGCAACCGTTTCGATGCGACCAGCCATCCGATGAAAATTATCATGGCGACCCACGCAGGAAATGTGGCTATTGTTCCTCCAATCGCTATGTTGAAACCAGGCTTCAAAAAGAGTATTGGCAACACTGCCACTGGGTTGACTGCTCCGTGAGCCAGGGCAGCTGTCTACAGACTTCGAATTTTGAGATACAACCAGCTCAGAATGATTCCCAGCAATACACAAAATACGATCATCGTAAAGATGCCAGAAATTGGAAGGCCAAACAACTCCTGTGATGATGATCGCCGGCTCCTGCCAAGTGGCCACATACGAGGAAGTAAAGCCGCGCCATCCAAGCTCTTTACCAAGGGCAAATAATATTCGGTTGTCGTATATTATATCTTTATTATACACGATATTCAACTTGATTTTGATTGCAGGTCCCTTCGATATCTCTCGGCGGGCTAAAGCCTGAGACAAACCACCTATCTGCACGTGTTGAAAGCCGGCAGCTTGCGGCGGGTTTAAGATTGATCAAAGGCTTCCGATCTATGATGTTATCCTCCTATGCCTTGATCTCTCTTTGATACAACAGGTACGAATAGATGACTAGGAAAATTGCTGAGCCGATCAACGGGATGAACAAAAACCAGAATGCAGTCATCCCGCCGAAGAACGAACCAATAATCGCTAAAACGCCTGAGCCCATAAACAGCCAACTTCCCACGTGGTTAGTTTCATCCCAGACTTTGTCATTGGACAAAGTCCACGGTGTGCGTATGCCGATAAAAAAGTTGCGCCGGGCTTTGCGAATCATGTAACCTACTAAAATGAACAATAAGCCGAGGGCAGGCATTAGTGATGTACTCATCTTGAATTGAGTAAAGCCAAGATTCCAAGCAAGTGTCAATCCTTGAACATACATTAGAAACAGTGTCATAAACGCCACGAACAAATTGAATGCGTCGCGGAATTTAGCAATGTTCGCCTTTAACGGATCAATAACCGGTATCAGCAGGAAGAGCAGGAACAATCCCAGCGCGATGAGCGGCATGAGGAATACGCCCCAGAACTTGGGCATCGTGCCGTTCACTTGATCATTGATGCCCCAATGGGAAGCCATGGGATCAGGCAGACCATTCCAATGAAGGACGCCAGCAAGCGTAGTGACAAGCAGTAAAACAAGAACGCTGACAATCATTTTACGAGTAGACATTTACTTCTCCTTTTGTTTCACGTGAAACAGGTTTACTTTTTTCGCCCAGATGGGTCAGTCAAGACCCCAGCCAGGATGACAAGTCCGATCACAAGCGTAACTCCAACTCCTGCCAGGAAAGATGCTACGACAATCGCGCCGATCAATTTCGTAACCATCACTGCCGCTGTCGCAACAATAGCAACCTTCGTGGCAGCTGTAATCACTTTTCTGCGTGTCAGGTTTTGCATCTTCACCTGATTTTCCAGGTACATTCCACGTCTATTCCTTCGGTTTGTTGTTCTGCGCCAGCGAGACCATGCCGCTTAAACCGCCTAAGTTCATCGTGTCCACCGCAGACGATGGCACAATCACTAGGGCCCCTTTTTCCTTCAAGCCTTCAAAAAGCATGTTCATGGCACGCAGATGCAATGCTGTTGGATTATTAACATATTCCCGAGACGCTTCCGCAAACGAAGCTGCGATCTGCCTTTCGGACTTACCAAGGATCACGCGCGCTTGCCGCTCGCGCTCCGCCTGCGCCTGCCGCGACATCGCATCTTCCAATACCTGCGGGATAACCACATCGCGGATCTCCACGGATTGCACAGTCACACCCCAAGATGTAGTACGCTCGTCAATTATGTGCTGGAGCTCCTCATCAATTGCGCTGCGTCCCACAAGAATATCAGCCAGCATCATGCGACCGATGATGTCGCGCAAAGCAGTCTGTGCGGCCCAGGCAATCGCAGAGCGATAGTCTTCGACTTCCAACGCGGCCTTTTCTGCATCCCACACAACCCAGAACAAAACCGCATCAACATTCACCGGGACTGTATCTTTGGTCAACGTCTTTTCCGCAGAGAACGGCGTCACCATCACGCGGCTGTCAATCCAAGTCGGGATGGTATCAATAATCGGCACGATCCAGAAAAAGCCCGGACCGCGCAGCGAAAGGAATTTACCCAACCGCAATACCACGGCCTTTTCCCATTGTGATGCCACTTTCAGCGCGAATAGTAGGATGATGCCGATCAGCATCCAAGCAATGACCCAGTCGTTGATCAAACTATCATTCACTTTGCCATTCAAATAGCTCGCGCCAATCCCAGCAATCACCAAGATGACTACGAATAGAAAGATAGCAATCGGCGGGATATGCTGATTAGCTTTCGCGACTCTATTCTTTTGTGCGATGTTTTTCATTGCGTCCATATGGGTTCTCCTCTTCATCTTTCACTATCTAATTGCGTTTCTTTCCAAGACTTCAGTTGGTCCTTGACCATCTGATTTAGTTCTGCATCCGAAAAATTCAATCGTTTTCCTTCCCCAATATATTGGCGAGCCAGCGCTTCAAGCGTTTGGCGGCGCAATCGCTTTTCCACTTCAGGTCGTGCTTTCTCCATGATATACGTGCCTCGTCCTTGTTGAGTTGAAATGATACCGGCATCATCCAATAAACGATACGCTCTTGCCACGGTATTAAAGTTAATGCGTAATTCCGAAGCCAACTCGCGGACCGTGGGCAATTGAGTGCCGGGCTTCAAAGTCCCGCCAGAAACTTGCTGTTCGATCTGATTCATAATTTGAATATAAATCGGCAAGCCAGATCGGAAGTCAAGGTGTGGGGTAAGCGGTTTTTGATTGGCCATGAAACCTATTCCCTAAATTGAACTAATTGTATCATTGTAATAATTGTATCATCTTTAGGCCCTTTGTCAAGAGTTAACCGGGAAAGGAATCAGGGGCTGCCGCCTTCTCTTTAGCGGTATCGGATTTCTCGTACGGCCAGTCTCGTCGAAATCGGCGTGGTAAAATCTATCTGCAAATACAATAAGGAGATCGAGATGGAACAACAGACTGGTACATTTGCTGTCAAAAAGGGTTTAGCCCAAATGTTAAAAGGCGGCGTCATCATGGATGTGGTCACGCCGGAACATGCCAAGATCGCGGAAGATGCTGGCGCTTGTGCCGTAATGGCGCTTGAACGCGTCCCGGCGGATATTCGCGCACAAGGTGGTGTTGCGCGCATGTCTGATCCCGGATTAATCATGAAGATCATGGACTCGGTTACGATCCCGGTAATGGCAAAATGCCGCATCGGACATTTTGTCGAAGCGCAAATACTCGAAGCGATCGGCGTAGATTACATTGACGAGTCCGAGGTGCTCACGCCGGCTGATGAATCAAATCACATCAACAAACAATTATTCAAAGTCCCATTTGTATGTGGATGTCGCAACCTGGGCGAGGCGCTGCGCCGCGTCGGTGAAGGAGCGGCGATGATCCGCACCAAGGGTGAAGCTGGCACTGGTGATGTGGTCGAGGCGGTTCGTCACGCACGGACAGTGCTTGGCGACATTCGCCGATTGACTACAATGGCCGATGAAGAGCTAATGGCTTTCGCCAAGGAACTTGGTGCGCCATTTGAACTCGTTAAAGGAAACCAAAGAACTTGGGCGAATGCCGGTAGTCAATTTTGCCGCAGGCGGCGTTGCAACTCCAGCCGACGCGGCACTCATGATGCAACTCGGTGTGGACGGTGTGTTCGTCGGCTCCGGCATTTTCAAAAGCGGCGATCCCGCCAAACGCGCAGCGGCCATAGTCAAGGCTGTGACACATTATCAGGACGCAAGCATTTTGGCGGAAGTGAGCAAGGACCTCGGCGAGCCAATGGTCGGACGCAATGTCTCACAAATGCCCGAGGCCGAGAAGATCGCGGGACGCGGCTGGTAAATGATTTGCAGGGATGCAATAACTTGCCCAATTGCAGGTCTGGTATTGTATCCCTGCAACAAGAATATGAAAATTGGTGTACTTGCTATACAAGGCGACTTCGCCGAACATATCGTCATGCTCAAACGGCTTAAGGTGGAAACCACTGAAGTCCGTTTGCCTGAGCATCTCAAAGGCCTCGATGGGCTGATCATTCCCGGCGGCGAATCAACCACCATCGGAAAGCTCGTCATGGACTTCAAACTGATGGAACCGCTGCGCACATTCGGCCAAAGACATGCCATCTGGGGAACGTGCGCAGGCGCCATTTTTTTATCGAAAGATATAAGCCGCAATCAACCTCTGCTCGGCCTGATGGACATCAAAGTGGCGCGCAACGCTTTTGGCCGCCAGGTGGATTTGTTCGAGGCCGATCTGGATATTCCTGAATTGAAACAAGTGACCGGCTCGAAAGAACCGTATCACGCGATCTTTATCCGTGCGCCGATTATCGAGTTAGTATATCAAGATGCAAAAGTTCTTTCGGCTCTTCCTGACTAACGAATTGTCGCCGCGCAACAAGGACATCTGCTGGCGACATCCTTTCACCCCGAGCTGACGGACGATACGCGCTTCCATGAATACTTTCTCTCGCTCGCAGATTGATGTTCAATTTTCGAAATATTCATTGGAGGTTATTGGGAATCGCTTTCTTAGCGATCATGCAATAGCCGCCTGCTCTTCCAATTCCAAAACTCAAACGGCAATACCGACTATTGAGGCTGCACCATCCTCGCAACCGAAGTCAAACTATCACCGCGATTCCATCAAAGACTCCCACGCTAAGTCCAACACTAACTCCTACTCTTATCTCCAAGCCAGCGCTTGTCATCTTGGCACAAAACCTTCCATCGCCAGATGATCTTCTATTGGCACCAAATGGTTCTATCTACATTTCTGATGTTCAAGATCAAACGATAAAAGAATATACGCAAGATGGAAATCTCCAAACGCTGATTTCCGGACTAAGCGAACCGGAAGGCATGGTCGTATTACCTGAGGGTTCTTTGATCATCGCGGAACAAGCGAACGAATCGTTTGGTCCGTTATGATCCAACGAACAAAGTCCTGAGTCTGTTCCTTACTTTGCACAATACAACCACCCAGCTTGGCGTGGATGGAATTGCATATGATTTAAAGACACAGACGATCATCGTTCCTGATAGCCCGAATGGAAACGTGTTGCGCATCAGCATGGACGGAAAAACCGTCAGTGAGATTGCGCATGGATTTGCGCGTCCAACCGGAGCATGGGTCGAAGCGGATGGCAATATTCTGATCGTAGATGAAAACGGAAATTCGCTAAGTCGAATTCATCCAAACGGCATTGTTGAAAAACTAGCCAACCTTCCAACGCCAGATGATGTCATTGAGGATAGCAACGGAAACATCTTTGTCAATACACTTGGCGATGGCGCTATTCATTTCATTTCTGCAAACACAAATCGTGATAGGGTATTAGTAAATGGCCTGCTTGATCCGCAGGGACTCGTATTTGACGCTGACGGAAACTTGATCATCACCGATGCCGGACATCACCAATTGGACAAACTTATCATCCACTAGGAATTCGCCCCAATCACCTGACAATTGTCATCCTATAGCAGGTCGTTTGACCGTTGTCGCTGTGATAGAAAAAGAGTATTATAAATAAGCCATGCTGATAGTTTTGGCTATAGATTTTCTAAGCATTTTTATGCTCTGAAGTCAGAGAGCCTGATAGGTGCAAACATACCTGTCAGGCTTTTTTTATCTTTAGCCATTATTTTCATCACAGCCCTACAACCGCCTAAGGAGCATGAATGCAGACACCCTGGGAATATCGTTACGCCCACCGCATCAAACAAATGAGTAGTTCCGTGATCCGCGAATTGCTCAAATTAACCGAGCAACCGGATATCATTTCTTTTGGAGGCGGACTGCCCGCACCCGGACGTTTTTCCAGTAGAAGAATTTCGAGAAGCCTGCAACTATGTGCTTGATCATTTCGGTGCGCAGGCTTTGCAATATAGTACGACGGAAGGATATCGTCCGTTACGCGAGATGATTGCGCGGCACACTTCTCGCTACGCCGTTGAGATTACACCGGATAACATTCTTATTACATCCGGCTCGCAGCAAGCGCTGGATTTTATGGGGCGGCTTTTTATCAATCGCGGGGATTACATCGTGGTGGAGTCGCCGACATATCTGGGAGCTTTGCAGGCCTGGAATGCGTATGGCGCACAATATATCCCGGTCCGCACTGATGAAAACGGGATGATCGTGGATGAACTGGAAGCCGCACTCCGCATCGGACCGAAGTTCATGTATATCCTGCCTAATTTTCAGAATCCAAGCGGAGTTACCCTCAGCCTCGAGCGAAGAAAAAAGCTGATCGAGCTAGCAGATAAATACGGAGTTCCGATCGTCGAAGATGATCCTTATGGACAGTTGCGCTATGAGGGTGAACATATTCCGTCCCTGGTCGCGTTGGACAGCGAATATCGAGGCTACGACGGTGAATGCTATAGCGGGAATGTCATCTATTTGAGTACGTTCTCCAAGTTACTTGCCCCGGGTTTACGATTGGCATGGGTCATTGCACCTGAGCAAGTGATCCACAAACTAGTGATGACCAAGCAAGGCGCTGATCTGCATACCGCCTCGTTCAATCAATATGTCGCGTACGAAGTCGGCAAAGGCGGTTTCCTGGATGAACACGTCAAGGTTATTCGCTCCACCTATAAAGAACGCCGCGACGTGATGCTGGAGATGATGGAAGAAATGTTCCCTCCTGAAGCGCATTGGACACGTCCACAGGGCGGCATGTTCCTATGGGGCGTTCTTCCTGAGTATATGGATGCGGCTGAAGTGTTAAAAGTTGCGATCGAACGCAAAGTTGCTTTTGTACCGGGCGCGGCTTTTCATGCCACCGGCGGAGGGGACAATACGATGCGCCTTAACTTCTCGTATTCGTCACCCGACACAATTCGTGAAGGAATCACAAGGCTAGGCGTAACGCTTAAAGAATTGATAGCTAAAAACGGACATCACTAATACTAGACACGGTCACTTTCGAAGTGACCGTGTCTTTTCTATCGTCCCTTCTTTAGATCATGAAACAACCGACAATCTACTTTTACTAGAACATTCCTTTCAGAAACAGCAACAAACCAACCACCGCCATCGGTATACCAACAATTGCTCCAATCAATGTTAGGCTAACGATCACGCCAACGCACATAAAGACAAGCCCAAGGACCATAGCGACAAGGCGTCCTGTTAATCCAACAATCGTGGCTACTAGATGCCAGAGTACTGCAAACGGCCAGAGGAACCAAGGAACATGATGTTTGTGCATTGCAGACATTTTACCTCCTATAGGCATATAGGATATACGTACTAATGTCATTTCTGTTCCAAGTGATATAATCCGCCCATGCCTACCAAAACTAAAACCTCTAAAACAGCTCCTCCGCCTCCACCTGTCGAACCTATAGTGGAACCTGAGGAAACTGTAACGTTCAAGCGTGGCCATTTTTATTCGTTCATGGTTGTAATGGCCTTCTGCACAGGTCTGATACTCGGATATCTCTTATGGGGACGCAATGCTGGCTTCAACGATTCAGACAGCTCAATCTGCTCCACCCTCCGTTGTTCAAGCTCCAGCAGCCACACCCGTACCACTAAAATATAACATTACGACAGCAGGTTTCCCCAGCATTGGTCCGGCGAATGCACCGATTGTCATCGTGGAATTTAGCGATTATCAATGCCCTTACTGCACGCAATGGCATGATACCACTTACAAACCTCTCTTAGCCGCCTATCCAGGAAAGATCCGACTCGTATATCGCAACTATCCCTTGCCGTTCCATCAGAACGCATTTATGTCGGCTGAAGCCGCAGAGTGCGCTGGTGACCAGAATGCTTATTGGCAATATCATGACGCGCTCTTCGCAAATAACGACCAACTCAACAATCAGGCCGGTACTGTGGTCGACAACTCTTTTTATGTTAATCTGGCTAGCGGTCTCAGCTTGGATACCACAGCTTTTAGTACTTGTCTTACAACGGGAAAATACAAACAGGCTGTTCAAAGCGATATTGATTACGCCAACAGTCTACCGTCCGACAGTGATGGTTCAGCGGCCATCAGTGGCACACCAACTTTTTTTATCAACGGCTATCGCATTGTTGGCGCCGAACCGCTCGCTTACTTCCAGCAAATGATTGATGCACAGCTAAAGACACAATAATCTGCAAACGCAATCTCAACTCTACTGTTTTGGGAGTGATGATGAAAAAATTTATTGCAGTCGCTGGCAACATCGGAGTGGGAAAATCCACCCTGGTAACTCTGTTATGCAAACAACTTAAATGGGAACCCTTCTATGAGCCCGTTGGAGATAATCCCTATCTCGTGGACTTTTACGCAGATATGGCATCCTGGTCCTTTCATTCGCAAATTTTTTTCCTGACCCGGCGTCTGCGCTCGCATCATCAACTTTCACAGCATCCGACCTCGGTCATCCAGGATCGAAGCGTTTATGAAGATGCCGAGATCTTTGCGCAAAATCTATATTTGCAGGGACATATCAAAGAGCGCGATTATGAAACGTACCGCGAACTCTATGAAACCATCACTCAGGTTTTGCCTCCGCCTGATTTAGTCATTTACCTACGAGCGTCGGTTGACACGTTGATGGATCGCATTGCGCGCCGTGGCCGCGACTACGAGCGGACCATCACGCCCGAATATTTACAAAGCCTGAACGATCTTTACGAAGATTGGATTTCCAACTTTGTGCTTTGTCCGGTGCTGGCTGTTCCAGCCGATGATCTCGATTATGTTGCCTATTCCGGGCATTTGGATCTCATCATCTCAAAGGTGAATGAGAAGTTGACTGGAAAAGATGAAGTCGTTTTTGAGCCAGAAGAAGTTGCACGCGCAACTGGTGATTGAAAAACGATTTGAGCCCAATTGTTGTGGTTCAGTGCGCACGGATGCAAGAGACGTTAAAAAGATGCCTTCAACTAATAGCGCTAGCAGGATGAAGGCAAAAAGCCTTCGAACCAGAATGGTAAGCGATTCACTAATTCGTTCCTAGACGAGCCGCCCAAGGACGCCGATACAAATCCCTATCCTCTAAAACTGGCTTGGCAAACGGAATCCGTTAGCGCTTTAAGCCGAACCACTAACGCGGCTCAACATTCAGTTTGATAGCCGTCCGAACTTTATCTTCGATTTCAACATCCACAAACTCAGGTGTGCAAACCACATTAATGCCATCATTTTTTAGATACCCTGTTGCCAGCACCAGTGCTTTGACAGCCTGATTTACCGCACTGGCACCTATGGCCTGCACTTCAGCATGTTTGTGTTCGCGGATAACCCCTGCAATTGCCCCAGCTACAGCGGATGTACGCGATGTGGCAGAAACTTTGATTATGTCCATGTGAGCCTCCCATGAATGAAAGGGGCTTGCTATAAAAAGATTGTACTGGATTTAAGAGTTAGATTCAAGTAGTAATTAACAGGGTATGAATATCGTAATCGTAGTAGATCCTGTTGAAAGTGTGGATAACGTGATTGCACGCTAGGGCTTGGATCACTGATGATTTTTAGAACCATATGTAGCGTTTTCGCATCATTTCTGGTTTTCGGCTTTTGTGGATAACTGGACAATAGGTTTTGGCGATAGTTTTCCTTTTATCGGAGTTATCCATATTTGGATAGGTATAAAAGGTACTGCCTAAATATGGGGGTATGGTTTCAGATGGTTTTACCCTGTTTTTGCCAAAAACAGGGTTACTCTCCACAGCGGGCGCTTATTATCCACAGATTACCCCATCTTATCCACAACTTGGACTACTTCGGGAGAACTTGTCTAGCCTAAATATGGAAGCTACACCGTCAAAGAGGTTTCCAGACCATTGGCGGCGGCAATTTCGTCGAACCGGATTTCAATTTCGTCTAAATAATGATCCAAATCCGAAACGCGTTGTTCGAAACTATTTCCCAGCAAACCTAATTGCTCACAAGTGATTTGCCAGGGCTTGATTTGATCGTTCTCTAGGACCTTCGCCGCCAATGTCCAAGTGTGAATTAGCGGCCAAAGGGATGCCAATGGAGATTCGCCTGCCAGCAAAGCCTCGATGGCCTTTTTGTAGTAGTTAAGTCTTGCAGGATGAACGCGCTGATCCACTTTGGCGTTCTCGGAAGCGGCAAGAAAAGCGGTTTCCCAATCGGAAAGCCAGTTTGAAACGAGAGGCGCATCTATATCGCTGGCTCCAAGGATATTGAATAGCGTCGCGGTGAAGGCAGAGCGTTCTGCGGCCTGGGCGCGGGTAGGAAATTCGACCAGGAAGCGGCGTTCAGCGAGTGGACCACCGTTAAGTTCAGCGACTGCATTTGCGGCGTGGTAAACTGCCCGCAAAAATTGTTTGATTTGCGATGGTCCCGCTTTATCTTTGCTAACGTCACTCAGATCCATCCAGCCTTTGCGTGCCTCGGCCAGTAGTTTGCGGCAACGCACCAAAACTAGCGCAGGTGCATGAAACTCAAACCCGGCCCTTAACCCAGCTTGGACGAATTCAAAAAATTTCTCACGCTGATATAACAGCATTGGATCATACATTTCATATCCGAGTATTGGATCAACGCGCAGCTCGCGCGGAGACTTGAAATCATCTTTCGACCGGTGAACAATATCAAGATGAAAATCTGGCGAGAGTTTGACGACCTCTCGCATAATGCCGGGGCGTTGGGCATGAACAAATACGAGATCAATATCGGCTGTGCCACCGAGCATTGGATCAGTGTCAGAAACAAGCGAACCGGTCAGATAGGCGGCAATGATGTCGCGATTATTGAAAGCGCGTTCTTGGACGTTTTCTTTTGCGATGCGGATGAGAGATTCACGTGTAACGCGCATGTTTCCTCGTGCAGTTAGTTGGATAATTTCTCGGTCAAGGGCAGGCTCGGTTGGAACGGACTCAGCCTCAAGGTCTCACGGATGCGGTTCTCTATCAGCTTGAGATGTTCAACGTTTTGCAGAATGTTCAATGGATCGGTATCTATCTTAAGCACGGGTGTGCTGTCATAAGGTTTGCTGAAAAAATCCTCGTACGTGCGATTGAGCTGATCAATATAATCACGTTCCATGTTGCGCTCGTAGGAGCGGTCTCGAGATGCAATCCGTTGCATCAGCACATCGGTATCGGCATGCAGATAAACGATGAGATCAGGCCTCGGAATTTTTTCTCCGAGCGCTTCGTGCACCTTATCATACATATCGAGTTCGTCGCCTTTAAGGTTGATGCGGGCAAACAACGCGTCCTTGGCAAATGTGTAATCGGAGATCAACGATTTGCCTGCAGTTAAAAGTCCGGGAACGGTGCGGCGCTGTTGATGATAACGGCTTAGCAAAAAAAAGATCTGCGTCTGAAACGCATAACGTTCGCGGTCGCTATAGAAATCAGAAAGAAAAGGATTCTCCTCGAAAATCTCCAAGAGGATTTCGGATTCAAAGGCAGGTTGTAACAGGCGGGCGAGCGTGGTTTTACCCACACCGATAACCCCTTCGATGGCAACATACATCGTCGGCTCCGTAATGGTTCTGTATTGCCGAACCATAATGGTTTTGGAGGACAAAACCATAATGAGATGTCTAAGCATACCACGAAAATGGCGGCGTCCTTACGATATAATTTATTGCATGGCTCGTATTGCGATTGTCCCCGCAGTGGACGGAATGGGCGGCATGACTTCATTTAGACTTAAATTCGAGGCGGGACTCAAGGTGCGCGGTATTGATGTAACTCACAATCCTGATGAGGCTACTGAATCCGTTTTGGTCATTGCCGGGACCCGTAATTTGCTTCCATTATGGAGAGCGAAGCGACACGGCCTACGCGTTGTCCAGCGCCTCGACGGAATCAACTGGGTGCACCGAAAAAAGAACACCGGCATCAAACATTTTTTGCGTGCCGAATATGGCAATTTGATTCTCTCCTTCATTCGTTCCAGAATCGCCACACACATTTTGTATCAAAGCGAATTCTCCCATCGCTGGTGGGATGATTGGTATGAAAAGCCGAATATCCCTTTTTCTGTTGTCCATAATGGCATTGATTTAAATATCTATAATCCTAACGGAGTGAGTGACCTTCCAAAAGAAAAATTTCGTTTGTTGATAGTTGAAGGAAATCTGGGCGGCGGATATGAAATGGGCTTGGATAACGCCATTCAATTAACGGAGACACTCGCTGAACAGTATCATTTGCCGGTTGAATTGATGGTGGTTGGAAAAATTTCTGAAGAACATAAAGCATCAGTTCAATCCCGATCACACCTTTCTATTCAATGGGCTGGCGTAGTGTCGCGCGAACAAATCCTACAGATTGATCGTTCAGCTCATCTTCTTTTCTCTGCCGATATTAATGCCGCCTGTCCGAACTCGGTCATTGAGGCAATGGCATGCGGACTTCCCGTAGTTGGATTCGATACGGGAGCATTGAAGGAACTTGTCGTCGGAGATTTAGGTCGTATTGTCGCGTATGGAGGCGACGTGTGGAAATTGGATTATCCGGATATCGCCGCGCTTGCCAAAGCCGCCGCTGAAATTTTGAACGATCAGCCTCGCTTTCGTCACGCCGCGCGGGCGCAAGCCGAATCAGCCCTTGGCTTGGATAAAATGATGGATGGTTATCTGAAGATTATGCTGGAGGCATAAATGGATCAGGAAGTTTATGATTTTCTTGTGCGACATTTGAAGTCTGTTCAGGAAAACGATATTTCCGCGTATCATGAAACAACGGCCTCGGACCTAACGCTTTACGAGTGGTGGATTACACCTCATCGCATGGAGGGTCTGCCGTTCCATGAGTTCATGATGACATCTAACGCACAGAACGGAACGGTCTTCGGGTCGGACGTTAAACAAAAAGCGGATACTCGCTTTGATCTTTCCGGTCTTTGCATTCAGCGTTATGGCGATACGGCCATTGCCAGTTACACGTTGTTAACTAGCACTGCATTGCCTGATGGTGTGCAGGTGGTGGCCCATAACGAAAGCCGCGTCATGGTCAAGCAAGAGGGAATGTGGAAAGTTGTACACGTGCACAAATCGCCTGCATGGCCCGCACCTCACGTTCAACCCAAGTGAGCAATCGTTTTGCTGGACGCCTCACACTGCAACAAAGCGTGCTTCCAACTTACCAAGTGCTTTTGCCGCGCAGAAAAAGTGGTGAGTCTGGTTATAATGTGAATGGAAATTGCCTAATGGTCATGCTAGTGGAATAGTTTATGCAGAAGAACTTTCACCGTAATCTTAGTTATGAGCTCCTCTGGCTGAGTATCGGCCTGTTGCCCCTGCTATTAATCGCTCTTCTTCTACCATTGAGTCCTCATGATTACTGGTGGTATCTCCGTCTCGGTCATGATGTCCTTCAACAGGGGCAGGTCCCGTCTATTGAAACTTACAGTTTCACTAACGCGGGTGAATCGATCATGAACCAACCCTGGCTCTCTGCGGTGATTTTCTGGCTCGCATATAACGATGGCGGCTTGAACCTTACCTTTTTCTTGCGTGCCGTCTGCATCGGTATGGCTTATGGATTTTTATGGGTTTGGATGCGTGAACTGAGGACGAGCGCACGGACAGCTTCCATTTTGATTGTTATAGCGGGTCTGGCGAGTAGCAATAATTGGACATTTCGTCCGCAAATGTTTGCTTATCCTTTGTTTTCCATAAGCCTCTTTGTCTTATGGAAATGGGAAGATGAAAGTAATCCAATGGAAGCAGAGCGAAGATCTGCTTCCAGACCAAAAAGTAACATATCTTGGTTATTATGGTCCCTGCCGCTCATCGCTTGGCTATGGGCCAACCTGCACGAATCTTTTTTGCTTTTGTTTATTTTGGAGGGGGCTGCGTTGGTCTTTGGCCATGGTAATCGAAAGGAATTGCTTTTTGTTTCTATTGCAAGCTTTCTTGCTACTTTGATCACACCTTATGATATTTTTCTTTGGGTGTCTCTGATTCGTACATATATAGCGAATCCGTCTTGGGATGTAAGTAGTGAATGGCTCCCACCCACCAACTCCGGCTGGCAGATGAATATTTTTTTCATGTGGACACTTCTTATTGTTCCGCTTGCATCGTTTTCCAAAAAGCGGCTCTCGGCGCTGGAATGGGTCTGGCTATTGGGAACGCTTTGGATGGCTTTCTCAGGCATCCGCTATGTAATTTGGGGAATCTTCATGCTGGCAGGCTTCAGTGCCTATTGGCTTTCGGACTGGAATATTCTCTGGCTGAATCGTCCGCACAGAGCAGGCAATCCCATTGGCAACTATATCGTTGCTGGCGTGATCTTGTTAATCCCCTTTGTAGCCTTGCCAAGTTTGCGGGCAAAAATGGATATCCATACCTCACCTCCGATCAGTACCGATACTCCGGTCGCCGCGACTGTTTGGCTTTCCCAACACCCAGAGTTACCAGGCCCCATGTGGAGCGACCTGGTCTTTTCAAGTTATTTGATTTTTGCATTGCCTTCGCGTGCAGTTTGGATTGATACACGCTTTGGGATGGTGTATTCCCCCCAACAATATACTCGTTATAGTGAAATTGCCACTGCGCAGTCTGGATGGCAGAGCTTTCTTGATGATAGCCAAATCAACCTCCTAATGCTATCAGTTGGTGGGGAGCCATTGCTTATAGAAGCGCTAGCGAGCGAACCGGAGTGGTGCAAAGTGTATAGTGACCCTGTCGCTATTGTTTATTCCCGTCTCCAGCCTGGTCAATCCTGTCCTTGAACAAAGATCTCCTCGTTTCCCGGCCGCCTCGCTTTGCAGCAACGTGTGCTTCCATCCTATCGTGTGCCTTTTTTTGATATGCTGGCACAAGCCTGCGACGGTGGCATGAGTTTGTTTGCCGGATTGCCGCGAGCAAATGAAGGTATCGTAAGCGGTAAATTGCAGATTGCGAATTACGTCCCGGCAAAAAACGTTCACATTTTCAATGGTGTTTTTTATCTATGTTATCAGCGTGGATTGATTGATTGGTTGGAGTGATTGGAATCCAGATGCGTTGATCGTTGAAGCCAATCCTCGTTATCTGACAACACCTTCCACGGTGAGGTGGATGCACGCGCACCAGCGCAAAGTAATCGGCTGGGGGCTAGGTGCGCCGCTTCTTTCTGGACACTGGTTTAACGGACTCCGTCAAACGCGGCGAATCCAATTTTTGAATCAATTTGATGCGACTCATTTCTTATAGTCAGCGCGGGGCGGACGAATATGCCTCCCTTGGCTTTCGGCGCGAAAAGATTTTCACTGCATACAATGCAACTTCGCCTCGACCTTTATTTCCTGTTCCGTTGCGTCCAGCCACGTTCGATGATAAACCTATCATCCTTTTTGTTGGACGATTGCAGAGGCGTAAACGTGCCGATGATTTATTACGTGCTTGTTCTGAAATGGAACATAAGCCAAGGTTGATCATTGTCGGTGATGGACCCGAACGCGAGCATTTGGAATTGCTGGCGAAACAAGTTTATCCATCAGCGGAGTTTGTCGGTGCCAAGCATGGAGGGGAGTTGAAGCCTTATTTTACGGAAGCCGATCTCTTTGTTTTACCAGGAACCGGCGGACTTGCTGTTCAGGAAGCGATGAGTTATGGTCTGCCCATCATCGTTGCCAAAGGTGATGGCACGCAGGATGACCTTGTGCGTGAATCGAACGGTTGGCAGATTCCGCCTGATGATTATCATGCGCTGGTAAAAACGATGCGATTCGCGTTATCGGATGTGGGAGGGTTGCGAACAATGGGCAAAGAATCTTATCGTATTGTCCATGAAGAAATCAATTTGGAGAAGATGGTGGAAGTGTTCGTGGGGGCATTGAATAGTGTGATGAGAGACTAGCGATTTGCGTTGGCTAGAAACGTGCGATGCAGGCAAGATAACTTCGCAAACCAGAACCTTCTCTGTCAAATCGCGCCGCATCCTATCAAGCCGAAGCCCTGCTCACTTGAGCCGCTCCGTTCCTTCCAGATCAGTTTATCCCTTTTTTCTGTTCGATTAGGAAGCTTCTATCCAGTTGAAGTATACAAGCCGGTGTTCGCACGCTCAAACACGCGACAGGACCGAATTTCACACCAAGCATTTTACGAAGGCCATGCAGGTTGTGATAACATTTGCCCCATTGGAGATCATTCTTTATGGATATCGACCTCGCTGTCATCCCAGTGGCCGGGCTGGGCACCCGTTTGCTGCCGGCCACCAAATCGCAACCCAAAGAAATGCTGCCGGTAGGACGCAAACCCGTAGTGCAATATGTAGTCGAAGAGCTGACCCGCGCCGGCATTGAGCGCATGCTCTTCATCACCGGTCCCGGCAAAGACTCCATTGAAAACCACTTCGATATGGATAGCGAACTGATCCAGGTACTGCGCGAAACCGGTAAAGAAACCCTGCTCGACGAGTTGGAATTTATGCGCACGCCCGCGCGTTATTTCTTCACCCGCCAAAGGCAATTACTCGGCCTGGGGCATGCCGTATCCTGCGCCCATGCCCTTGTCGGCGAGCAGCCTTTTGTGGTCGCCCTGGGTGATTCGATCATTGGTTTACATGCCCGAAGTGATGTCGTGGAACGCATGAAAGTTTGCTTCATCGAAAAGCAGGCCGATGCTGTCATCGCCTTCGAGCAGGTTCCGGCCAGTGAGGTATTTCGCTACGGCATTGCCCAACCCCGGAATGGCACTGGTGATGTCTTCACACTGGACGATGTGATCGAGAAGCCAGAACCAAATGAAGCTCCCAGCAATTTAGCCATCGCCGCGCGTTACGTCTTCAGCGCGTCCATCTTCCCCGCACTCGAACGCACACAACCCGGTAAAGGCGGTGAGATTCAGCTCACCGATGCCATCCGCCGTGTGATTTAAGAAGGTGGCCGAGTTTACGGTGTGCGGTTGAAACCTGAGGAACGGCGTTACGATATTGGTAACTTCGAGGCATATTTCTGTGCTTTCGCCGAATTTGCCCTGGCTGATGAAAAATATGGCAGTAAGCTGCGCGTCTACCTTGAAAAGCTTCTCCATGCAGATCATCCGTAAACGCGCCTATGCCCGCGCAGGGCTGCTCGGCAACCCGTCAGATGGCTATCACGGCAAAACAATCTCGTTCGTCGTGCGTAATTTTTGGGCCGAGACGGTGCTATATGAGTGGGATTCGGTTGACATCGTACTTGCCGAGGATGACCGCGCCCGCTTCAGTTCAATCTATGATCTGGCCCGTGATGTAAAATTGCACGGCTACTACGGCGGCATTCGGCTGATCAAAGCCACCATTAAGGGCTTTGTTGAATACTGCCAGACATATTCGATCAACCTGCACGAACGCAATTTCTCCGTGCGCTACGCAACAAACATTCCGCGCCAGGTTGGCTTGGCTGGTTCAAGCGCCATCATCGCCGCCATGCTACGTGCCTTGATGGCATTCTATGATGTGCAAATCCCCTTGCAGGTTCAACCATCTTTTGTGCTTTCCATCGAACAAGATGAACTGGGCATTGCCGCCGGCCTGCAAGATCGGGTGATCCAGGTTTATGAAGGCGTAGTATACATGGATTTCGACCTAAGCCGTGAGCGATTGCTTGATGGCTACAAATGTTACGCTTACGAGCCGTTAAACCCGGCCTTGCTGCCACCCCTTTATCTGGCGTATCACAACGATCTAAGCGAACCCACCGAAGTATTTCATAACGATATTCGCGGGCGCTACAACCATGGTGAAGAAAAGATCGTCAACGCCATGCGGCACTTTGCCTCCCTTGCCGAGCAAGGTCGGGCGGCCCTTTTAGCTGGCGACTCTGAAACGTTGAGTGCCCTGATCAACGAAAACTTCGACACACGCC
>CAVVZL010000011.1:0-92707 GCA_963752775.1 uncultured Chloroflexia bacterium | reverse complement strand
GTCTTGTTTTACCCATTCCAAAGCCAAAGGTGCTTCATGCTTCGCAACACGATCCGCTTTACGCTTTTGATTTCCCATCCGCATGGTTCATGGATCGGCGCAATTGGACTTGAAGACGGTAACGTTTTAATTCTCGGATCGCTCGGTTTGGATGCACACGTTACATTAAACGGAAAACAGCTTGAAGGTCAATATGATTCGGACGGTGGAGAATGGTTCGTCGCATATGGTAACGAATTGGCCGTCTTTGCAAAATATGCTGATGAACTTGGCAAACAACTCGGAGCGAAATCAACTAAGCCTGCACCAAGAGTTTGGTGCTCGTGGTACAGCTTATACACAGCCATTGACCAGGAAATACTTCCAAAGATATTCAACGGGCTTGGCGACTTGCCATTCGATGTTTTGCAAGTGGATGACGGCTGGCAAGTTTCCATCGGTGATTGGGAGGCGAACAAAAAATTTCCATCAGGCATGGCTGCTTTGGCAGGTAAAATCAAATCAACGGGACGCAAGGCCGGTCTATGGCTGGCGCCTCTGATCGCGGTCAAGTCTTCAAGGCTTTTCAAAGAACATCGCGAGTGGTTTCTAAAAGATAAGCGCGGGAATTTTGTCTCGGCAGGAATCAATTGGGGCGAACAACTTTACGGGTTGGATATGACTCATCCCGAAGTCATTGGGTGGTTGACGGCGTTGATGAAACAAGTCCGCGCCTGGGGTTTCGAGTATCTCAAATTGGATTTTCTTTATGGCGGTGCGCTCCCCGCAAAACGATATAAAGATATTCCGCGCGAGGCAGCTTATCGAAACGGATTGAAAGTCCTACGTGATGCGATGGGCACAGAAACTTTCTTTCTCACTTGCGGGGCGCCGATCATTCCCTCATTGGGATTATGCGACGCAATGCGCGTCGGTCCGGATGTGGCGGGGGAATGGGAAAATTATCGCGATGCAGCTTTGCTATCCAACCCTACCGCGCCTGCGACCAAAAATGCTATCCGAACTACCTTGCATCGGTTATGGCTCAGTCCGCTAATTCACCTTGATCCCGATGTGGCCTATTTCCGTTCGGTGAAATGTTCCTTGACACCGGCGCAAAAATCATTGTTGCAGAGCCTGGCATTGATCTGCAATTTCAAAGCCACATCGGATCTGCCGCAATGGTTATCCAAAGAAGAGCGCGAGGGATTACGCGCGTTCCTGAAAAAGCAGCCAAGCATTAATCAACTAGATGGGTATAAGTTCAAAGTGGATGGACAGCAAATTGATTTCAGTTCCGCCCTGCCCTTGCCAGAAGTACCGCTCGGCTGGAGAGCTGTTCAAAGCACTCTATTTGGCTGGATGGCAAATCACAAATGGGCCTTGAAAATCTACGATGATACGAACAAGAAAGCATGGGAGAAAATGAAGAAGGAACTCAAATAAACCTGACAGATTCGTCTTCGGCGCTTCCTTATTGATCAGAAAAAAGCTTATCGGTCTTTGCGGCCATGATGAAATCATTCTGATGCAAGCCGCCAATTTTATGCGTACACCAATGGATGATGTTCCTCCTCCATAGCAATCAATGCGATCATGTTAGTAAACGCAATCGCTTCGATAAAATTATTTGGTCCGAAAACGCTCTCCCATCGTTTGACTGCATCCACTTCTTTGACCTACCATGTGAACGGCAATAACATCGAATGAGCTCATTCTGGATTTTGCACTATAATTTATTCACCGCATCCTCCTATGGTTCCATAAGAGGTAATATAAATATAGGATAGTCAATAATATGATCAACTCGTTTCGCGGTCAAGCAGAAAAGTATCTTTTAAGCTTGCCACTTCTAACCTGGATATTACTCGGCTTTCTAACCACTTTTATCCTGTTCTTCATCCGCCCTGTATTTTTCGATCCGTCCCTTGCGATGAAGTTTTATCAATACATAAATGTGCTTACCCCGATTGGCTTCGATTTTAGGGGCATCGTAGCTTTTAGTTCTACATGGTTTCACTCTGGCGTGGTTCCAGTAATCATATATCCGCCTCTTTCCCTTATATTCTTTGTGCCTTTCACATTTGTTGGTTACGAAACGGGCTACAAAATCATGGTCGGGGTGATTCTCATTTGCTATTTGTCAACTACATTAATTTTTCCTCGATGGCTTAATCAAGAGAAGAATATTTCCGCCTTTGCAATACTTATAGTGGTCACGGGGATCTTTTCCTACGGCCTCCAATTTGAACTGGAACGTGGCCAATGGAATTAATAGCATTTTCGCTCTGCGTGGCCGCAATTTGTATCTTTCATAGAAAGCCAAAGTATCGTTGGTTTGCTTATCTACTATTCTCGATATCTGTACAATTAAAACTTTACCCTGCAATTTTCGTTTTTACTCTCATTGAAGATTTTACTGACTGGAAGAATAATATCAAGCGCATCGTTGGTTTGGGCATATCTTAATATCCTCGCTCTTTTCATTTTCGGGTTAAATCCTTTACTGAGCACAATTGAGTTTCTCAATAAAATCTCCCCTAGTAAATCATCCCACTTCAATCATTCACTCATTTCCTTTACCTCATTCCTCTTTTCGAAAGGCGTCCTTCCCCAGAAGCAAATAATACTATGGTTAGCAGCAAACAAGTGGTTGCCACAATTATTATTCTTCGCTCTTTTTGGTTTTTGCTTTGTAATAGTCTGTTTTCAGGCATACAAAAGGAACCCAACTGGCTTCAACCCTTATATTTTTCTGGCATGTCTTATTGGGACATGTATCATTCCCACCATTAGCTATGATTACAAATTATCAATGTTGCCAGCGAGTATCATAATATCGATGCCAGAAATCCTATTGAAAGAGGAAGAAAAAAACCGACCTCTAACTATATTACTGGCGTTTGTTTTTTCAGTTGCTTATTCGTCAATGTTATATTCTTATGCCGATAAACCCAAGATTTTGCAAAATAATTTTCCCGCATTAATGTTGATACTAATAATATGTACGGTCTTATCGTATATAAAATCAATTAGGCCAACGCTCAGCTCAACAAATCACCCAGCAACCGAATCTAAAATCTAGAGGCGCAGCGGGCAAAGCTGGCTACCTGACACTGTAGACAACACATTTGAGTTGGGATATGTTTATCAATGTAAGACCGTCAAAGTCGCTCAGTGCATTTCAGAAAGATTGCTGGAAAAACGATTGGGGGGACGCTTGATATACACACTCTACATGTGCATTATAATTTGCTTACTACATGCTCCTTAGGGCTTGTTTAGGAGGCAATGGTTGTAATGTGATTAACTCTCTTCGCCGTCAAATAGCAAATTATCTTTCAAATTTACCGCCTCTAACCTGGATATTACTTGGCTTTCTAACCACTTTTATCCTGTTCTTCGTCCGCCCTGTATTTTTCGATCCATCCCTTGCGATGAAGTTTTATCAATACATAAATGTGCTTACCCCGATTGGCTTCGATTTTAGGGGCATCGTAGCTTTTAGTTCTACATGGTTTCACTCTGGCATAGTTCCAGTAATAGTATATCCGCCTCTTACCCTTGTATTCTTTGTGCCTTTCACATTTATCAGTTACGAAACGGGCTACAAAATCATGGTCGGGATTATTCTCATTTGCT
Organism: uncultured Chloroflexia bacterium; assembly: GCA_963752775.1. Classification (GTDB taxonomy): domain Bacteria; phylum Chloroflexota; class Anaerolineae; order Anaerolineales; family Villigracilaceae; genus Fen-1038. Next base: position 89,086 of record CAVVZL010000011.1, on the reverse strand, counting down.
ATTTGTTAACTACATTAATTTTTCCTCGATGGCTTAATCAAGAGAAGAATATTTCCGCCTTTGCAATACTTATAGTGGTCACGGGGATCTTTTCCTACGGCTTCCAGTTTGAACTGGAACGCGGCCAATGGAATTTAATAGCATTTTCGCTCTGCGTGGCCGCAATTTGTATCTTTCATAGAAAGCCAAAGTATCGTTGGTTTGCTTATCTACTATTCTCGATATCTGTACAATTAAAACTTTACCCTGCAATTTTCGTTTTTACTCTCATTGAAGATTTTGCTGACTGGAAGAATAACATCAAGCGCATCGTTGGTTTGGGCCTGGTCAACATCCTGGTGCTTTTCATATTCGGGATGACCCCGATATTCAAATCCATTGATTGGCTCAACATAAATTCTAATGTAAGTTCCTCCTACGGCAATCTTTCAATCGCTTCTTTTACTTCAATTTTCTTTTCAAAACGAACCCTTCCCCAAAAGCGCATCATGTTATGGCTAATAGCAAACCGGTGGTTGCCCCAATCATTATTCTTCATTCTCCTGGGCTTTTGCTTTTTACTAATCCTGTATCAGGCTTACAAAAGGAAAGCGACTGGTTTCAACCCCTACATTTTTCTGGCATGTTTTATTGGTGCATGTATCATTCCTTCAATCAGCTTCGACTATAAATTATCAATGCTGCCGGCAAGTATTGCAATATCTGTTCCGGAAATTCTCCTGTCTGAGGAAAGCAAAAACCGACCTCTAACTATATTATTGGCATTTGTTTTTTCAGTTGCTTATTCGTCAATGTTATATTCTTATGCCGATAAACCCGGGGGTCTGCAAAATAATTTTTCTGCATTACTCTTAATGCTAATAATATGTACCATATTATCCTGCCTGAAATCAAATAGGCCAATAGACAGCTCAGCAAGTGATTCTATACTCTAGAAGGCACAGGCCCGCTGCTGGGATAAGCATCACATGTCCTTTGCAATGAGTTCGATCCCAATAAAGGATCACCTCTTCTTATCGCAATTCATCCTAGCTGTAGATATCGGCGCGGCTGAACGGTACATTGCTTTTCCCTGCACGCGTCATCTTGGCTAGTAGCGTCTGATTGACGTTGATATTACCGCATTCAAAACCGTAAACAGAAGCTGCCATATATAAACGCCATGTGCGGTATGTCACTTCGTCGGAGACCTTGATTGCTTCCTCGCGATGATCCGCTAAACGATTGACCCAATTGCGTAGCGTGAGCGCATAATGTTCTCGCAGATTTTCCACATCACGCACTTCAAATCCAGCGTCCTCCGCCATTACGTTGACTTCGCTGACCGGTGTCAATTCGCCATCAGGAAAAATATATTTTTGCTGGAATGTGCCTCGCCCAAAAATACGATTTTGAATCAGGCCTGGTTTGTCCTTCTTCGATTGTCGCGCGGCGCGAGATGCCATGATTAAGGAAGAGTCCGCCGGGTTTGAGCAGACGATGAACTTGGGTAAAATATTCCGGCAAGTGACTTCGCCCGACATGCTCAAACATCCCAACACTTACAACCTTATCAAACGACTCGTTGTCGAGGTCGCGGTAATCTTTCAACTTAACGGCGACCCGATCCTGAAGTCCCGCGCGATCGACGTGTTCATCCGCATAAGCTTTTTGATTTTTGCTCAGAGTCACACCCAGCACATCCACGCCATATTTCGAGGCGGCATAACGAGCTAGTCCTCCCCAGCCGCAGCCGATGTCAAGCAGACGTTCGCCGCGTTGCAACCGTAATTTGCGGCAGATATGTTCCATCTTGCGTTCCTGTGCGGTGTCGAGGTCCTCCGCGCCGGTTGGAAAATATCCGCATGAATATTGCATATTGTGGTCGAGCCAAAGCGAGTAGAAATCATTTCCAACATCATAATGATATTGAACCGCTGCGAGATCTCGTGCACGGGAATGGATCCTGCCATGAAGTCGGAGCGGGCCGCGTCCTTGCGGCCGCGCAGCTCCCGAGGCGGGAAGCTCCAATAGACCGAAACCAATTCCCACAATTTCTCCCAAGGAGAATGTCCGTGAAGCAATCGTGTCCATCAACGAAAACGTTGAAAAAATATCGCCTTCGATATCGAAATCTTTTAGAATGAAAGCCTCTCCAAGCGAGAGTTCGATGGGCGGCTTGAACATACGCGGCAGAGCCTCCCGCGATGATTGAGAACGAGCGAGAATAATGGGCGACCCTCAACTGGCATTTCGCTCCCATCCCATAAACGTATTCCGAAGTCACGCGGCGATGGGAAAAGTTGCTCAAGCAAATCGGCTGTATGCCGTACAACAGGATCAGCATTAGAAAGCGAGACGGTTTGCGTCATAGCAGACTCCTTTTCAAAGACATTTGAGCTTAGAATTACTTGGATTATTATGTCATTTCAAAGCATCTACTAATAATGATACGTCCTTCACATTTGGTAAATGAATGCGTAACACTTTCGTTTAGCTTCAATCAACGCTTCGTAATCACCCAGCGCCTGCGCGTGGATCAACGTACCAAACGATCAGACCTTCGGTGGGAATATTTATATCTCTTTCCGGCTCGGCAGTAATTTGAATGAATAGGCATTCTTGGGTCCGCCTTTATGAAATTGACCCGTTGAATGTTGGAAGCGCGGACCAAAACCGGCGGTCACTGCGTTGCCCGTCCTGGCGCGGATGGCGACGCGCAGTCCCTGCAAAACATTAGTTACCTCCGCATTGCGCGGTAAATATGCATTGACGGCAACATAACCATTTGGTTTTGACTTCTTCAAAAAGCCGTTCAAAATCGTTTTCAATGATGCGCCGCTTACACTCGATGGCGCGAACACCATCACGCCATCTTTCTTCCAAGCAGGCTTACCTTCCTTCAACTTGCCTTTTTTTTGATACTCCGCAATCTTGGCCTTCGTGATCTTCTTGCTTAATTCCACATTCGGCTGGTCAAATGCGTTCACGCCCAAAATCGAACATGCCACCACGGTTGCAATTTCCCAGCGATAGATTTCTGCGCCAACATCATACGGATCGGCAATCGCAAAACTCAAGCACTGGATGTCCCGCCTCTCGCAAAGATTTGATCATCGCATCCAACTCGCCTGTCTGACGCAGATAAACAAACAAGCGATCATTCCCATAAACTTTTACATCACCAATCGGCTCAAGCGGCACAGGCAGGATTCCTTTTCCATCCTTGCCGCTTGACTCAGCGATGATTTGCTCGATCCATCCAGCAAATGCAGATAACGGCGCATCGCTCAGGATGGTCAACTTGTCGCAGCCCGCCAAAGCCGACTCCCCTAAGACAGCGCCCAACGCCAAACCCGGATTGCGTGCCGCGGGAACATGTTCGCCGCATTGACCTCTCATCCAGTCAGCTTTATCGAGCAGGCGATTCAAATCCATACCCAGCAACGCGGCGGGCACCAGACCAAAGTCCGTCAACGCAGAATAACGCCCGCCCACCATTGGATCGGCAGAAAATATTTTTCTGAATCCGCGTTTACGCGCTAGCGCTTCCATGGATGTGCCGGGATCAGTGATGGTAATAAAGCGCGAACCATCTTTCTTGCTTAACTTCCAAAAATAATTGAAATTCGCCACAATCTCCGCTGTGCCACCTGATTTACTGGAAACAATATAAAGGCTTTTCTCAGGCGGATAATCTTGTGCTGCATCCGCCACTTGCACTGGATCGGTGGAATCCAAAGCGGCCAATGACAACGGCGCATCCACATTCGCGGCGGCGAGCAGCAAACTGAATACCTCTGCTGTCAATGAGGAGCCGCCCATACCCAAAACCAGAACGCGATCAATCTTCTCAGCGTGAATTTCTTTTGCAAAGGCTAGATATTCCTTCAATCGTTGGCGTGCCTTATCAGGCGAGTCCATCCAGCCCATGCGGATTTTAACTTCAGCCTGACCAACAGGATCTTTTGTCCACAGAGTTGGATCATGCGCCCACAGCCGCGCGGGAACGGAATCCGCTTGAAGCTGAGATATCCGCTTAGAGACGGAAGCCGATAAAGAACCAAGAGCAGAAACGGCATTCGTGCGCCGTTCATCAATCGTTGTTAATAGCTGTGCAAATGCATCCGCAAAGGCTTTGACTCCTTCGTCTTCCAGCTCTTGTGTAACTTGATCCATCGAAATCCCCGTCGCTTCAAGTTGAGCAATCGCTTCATGCGCTTTATCAAGATCACTCATTAAAGTTATTGAAGCATTGCCATGATCACGGAATGCATCCAGCGTTGCCGGTGGAATCGTGTTGACCGTTTCAGGGCCAATCAGATTATCAACGTACATGGTATCCGGGTATGCCGGATTCTTTGTGCTGGTAGATGCCCAAAGCGGACGCTGAACGCGCCCGCCTTTGACTTTAAGATTTTCCCAGCGGCGGCCCACAAAGGTTTTCATGAACTCGTCATACGCAAGCTTGGCATTTGCAATCGCGGCCTGACCGCGCAAAGGCGATCCATCCGGAAGCTTGGAGATCAATCTTCGTATCTACCCGCGAAACAAAAAACGACGCGACAGATGCAATGTGATCAATAGAATGTCCAGCGGCAGAATGATCTTCCAACCCGCTGAGATAGGCTTCCATCACTTCAGCGTATCGTCTCAAAGAGAAGATCAGCGTAACATTGATATTTACGCCCACGGCAATTGCACGTCGAATGGCAGGCACGCCTTCTTTCGTGGCAGGAATTTTGACCATGAGATTGGGTCGAGCCACACGCGCCCAAAGCTGTTGTGCCTGGGCGGTGGTGGCTTCTGTATCGTGCGCAATCGTCGGGCTAACCTCGATGCTCACATAACCATCGCCGCCGTTGGTTTCTTCATAAAGCGGACTGAACAAATCGCAGGCGGCGCGGATATCTTCAATGGCAAGCTCCCAGAATATTTTCTCCGCAGTCCCAACCGGACCACGCCAGCGGCACGAGCGCGGAATCATAATCCTTCGACTTTGAAATCGCACTATTGAAGATGGATCGGATTTGAAGTCATGCCGCGGATTTCGCCGCGTTCGATCATGCCTTTGATTTCGCCGTTCTCCAGTTGCCGACGTTGGATGTTATCCAACCAAATGGATTGACCAAGAGATGTTAATTTTTCAATGGGAGTTGACATTTATGCCTCAACAATGCTATAAAACGGACTCGCCATTCTCGATCTTATGGATTTTATTTACGCGCCTTGCCAGCCTTTCGCCACCGGAATCATTGCCAAGATAACGTGCCTCAAGAAAAGCAACGATCAATGCTTTGGCAAGTTCCGGACCCACCACACGTCCGCCGAGACATAAGCACGTTCATATCGTCATGCTTCACGCCTTGCGCGGCAGAATAGGTATCATGGCAAATTGAAGCGTACACGCCTTTCATTTTGTTGGCAGCGATACACGCGCCAATGCCCGAACCGCAAACTATAATTCCACGCTCGGCTTTGCCATTCTGAATCGCGCGACCAACTTTTTCAGCAAAGTCAGGAAAGTCTACCGGCTCTGCGCTATTCGTGCCCATATCAATAGGCTCGTGACCAGCCTCTCTAACGGTCTCAAGCACAGTTTGTTTCAGCGGGAAACCCCCGTGGTCAAATCCGACGGCAATTTTCATTTTTTCTTCCTGACCGATTTTTTTGTTTTGACTTTTCTGGCAATCTTTTTCTTCGGCAGTAGGGGCTTGGCCTGTGCCAAAATATTTTCAACCGTAAACCCAAGCTTTTCGAAGATGATCTTATATGGTGCAGACGCGCCAAAGCGATCAATGGCGATGATCTTTGCCAGTTGAACCGACGTATCTTTCCCAACCGAGGCTAGCTCCCGCTTCGACAGCAATCCTTGCCAGAATCTTTTTCGGCAATACAGACTCACGATAGGCCGCAGATTGTTTTTCGAACAACTCCCACGATGGGAACGAGACGACACGAACACTATGTCCCTGCTCTTCAAGTTTTTTGGCAGCATCGTATATCAGGCCAACCTCCGAGCCGGAAGCCATCAAAATTAACTCAGGCTTCTTCTTGCCGAAATCTCTCAATACATACGCACCCTTCTCGACTGCTGAATGGTTCGAAGTTTCAAAGATCGGAACATTCTGACGCGTCAACGCAAACGCAATCGGTCCATGACGATTTTCAATCGCCACCTTCCAGGCCTGCGCGGTTTCGTTCGCATCGGCAGGACGAATCACAGTCACATTCGGCACAGCGCGCAATGCGGCAAGATGTTCAATCGGCTGATGTGTAGGACCGTCTTCACCGAGTCCAACACTATCGTGTGTGAAAACAAAGATGGACGGAATATGTGAAAGCGCGGCAATCCGAATTGCAGGTTTCATATAATCGGAAAAGATAAGGAACGTTCCGCCATAGGCAATCGTCCCCCCATAAAGATTCATGCCATTCAACGCCGCAGCCATCGCATGTTCACGCACGCCGAAATGAAAATTGCGGCCCTGATAACTCTCTTTTTGAAAATCAGGACTGCCATCAATCTTGGTGTTGTTCGATGGGGCCAAATCCGCCGAACCGCCGATAAGTTCCGGAAGTTTCGCCGCCAAGGCATTGATCACTTTGCCGGAAGCCACACGCGTGGACATGCCTTTCGGATCAACAGAAAAGACCGGTAAAGCAGATTTCCAACTGTCAGGCAATTTACCGGCTAATCGTCTTTCCAACTCCGCGCCTTTTTCGGGATTAGATTGTTTATATTCGTCGAATTTTTTCTTCCATTCTTCTTCAAACTTTTGTCCGCGGTCAATAGCTTCACAGAAAAAATTCCTGCACATCTCCCGGGATCAAGAAGCGCGGCTCCAAAGGCCAACCGAGATTTTTCTTGGCGGCATTCAATTCTTCATCGCCAAGCGGCTCGCCATGCGCCTTCGACGTTCCCTGACGGTTTGGCGCGCCAAAGCCAATTGTTGTATGAACGCAAATCAAGGATGGGCGCGGATCTGTTTTAGCGATTTGAATAGCTCGGTCAATCGCTTCGACATCGTTGCCGTCGTCTACTTTTTGAACATGCCAGCCATAGGCTTCAAATCGTGCGGCGCGATCTTCCGTAAAGGCCAAATTCGTTGACCCATCAATCGAAATATGGTTGTCGTCATAAAGATAGACCAACCGCCCCAATTGCAAATGTCCCGCCAGCGACGCGGCTTCCGATGCAACGCCCTCCATCAAATCACCGTCGGTCACGATGGCATAAATGTAATGATCGAACAAATCTGGCGAGTAAGTCGCGCCCATGTGCGCCTGCGCAATCGCCATTCCAACACCCGTTGCAAAGCCCTGACCCAATGGACCAGTAGTTGTCTCAACGCCAGGCGTCAGTCCGTACTCAGGATGACCCGGCGTTCTACTTCCCCACTGACGAAAGTTTTTGATCTCGTCAAGCGAAAGATCATAACCAGTTAGATGCAGAAGCGAATACAACAACATCGAACCGTGTCCGCCGGACAAAACAAATCGATCGCGGCCAGCCCATTTGGGATTGCGCGGATTGTGGCGCAGATGACGCGTCCACAAGGTGAAAGCCATTGGCGGCGGCGCCCATCGGAAGTCCGGGATGACCCGAATTTGCCTTCTGAACCCCATCCGCAGAAAGGAAACGAATTGTATTTATTGCACGCACTTGCAAGTCTTCAGTCAACATAGTTCTCCTCAATGAGATTTATTGTTTTATAGGTGGCGGAATCTTTTCTTCCAAAGCACACCTAATATTTCTCTTTCAACGCCGATACCGGCAACGTGATAAAACCTTCCAGCCGATGTCCAAACCGAATCATCATCAGCCGGTTTATGCATGACCTGCCATGCTGTGTAAGCCGCAACCATTGCGTCCAACTGTGCGGACGGAATGCACAAGCTCGAACGGCAGGAGACCATTCATCAATTTGTGGCGGGTGATTTCTTCAAAGAAAACCATCGGATCGTGGATCCGCAATCCAAGCTCGTACAACAACAATTCGCGTTGCAGTCGTCCTTCCAGCGTCAACTTTGAAAGCGGACGAATTCCAAGCAAGACGCAGAAGCACGCATAAGAATTGGTTTCCAGCCATTGATGCGGTACATCGTCGCCCGGATAGGATTCGAAATCCGAGTTTGGATAACTTCTTATAGAAAGCGAATCCGGCGCGGACTCCAGACGGGCACAGCGATTCTTTCGCATCCGTTCCCCGGACAGCAACACCTCGCCGGCACAATTCATACTCGGCGACGCGCATCTCGGCACCACGAATCGAATGCGGCGTCAAACTCTCCGTTTGAAGATCTTTTTTGACAACGCCGTGATTCACATGGGACGGCGAATTGACCGCAACCACTGCCGATTTTTGCCCCGCCAAAAATGCCAACGTCTCTTCTAACTCCGCAACCGCCAACGCAACCAGATTTAAATCATGATCCAATGCGGCATAAGTTAATGCCTTATGCCCTGATGTCAAATCAACGCCGATGTAAACCAAATCTGTGAAAAGCATAGTAAGATATAGCCTGCGAATGCAAACAATAGTAGTGTAGTACAAAAAAGAAACTTATGCAACCGATTCTTCGACGTTCTCTTTATGCGGTTATTTTACTCGCTGGCTTGGTTTGGATCTTTGCCAGCGCCGACAAAACCAATTCTGCAACCGCCGGGCGCATCCCCGCCCCGCAAAAGGGATTCCTCGCGCCCGAGTTTAAACTCGAAACATCTGATGGTCAGTCCATTGCGCTGACAGATTATCGCGGGAAAGCCGTACTGGTCAATATTTGGGCAACATGGTGTCCGCCCTGCCGCGCCGAAATGCCGACCATCGAAAAGGTATATCAAGAATATCAAGATCAAGGACTGGTTGTGCTTGGCGTGGACTCCACCATCCAAGACGACCCAACAGCCATTGCGCCATTCGTAAAACAATATGGCATTACCTTTCCTATTCTACTTGATATCAACGGCGAAGCCTCCAACCTCTATGAACTGCGCTCCTTGCCAACATCCTTCTTCATCGGACGCGATGGCATCATCGAAGAAGTAGTGGTCGGCGGGCCGATGTCAGAGGCACTGCTTCGCGCAAATATCGAAGAAATCATCAAATGAACATATTGTCTACATTCCAAAATGTTTTTGCTCCGCCGCGCGATCTCATTCTAATCATTCTCGCCGCCTGGATTGGTTTGACGTTGTCAGAACGACGCGCACCGTACCGTCATGTAAATCTTGATTTACTCAGCAATCTTTTGCTTGTAAGCTTGGTCAGTTTTGTTGTCGGCGGGCGAGTTCTCTACGCCCTAGAGAATCTCGCCATCTTCGCGCAAAGCCCGGCAAGCATCTTTTCACTCAATACCGCGCTTATTTGATCAATGGGGCGGACTGGTGATCGCAGCCATCGCAGCTTTTGCTTATGGACGGCGCATTCATCTTCCGCTTTGGCCTTCACTCGATGCACTGACTCCGCTTTTCGCCACGCTGGCGATTGGGATTGCATTCTCGCATCTGGCTTCAGGCGCGGCATTCGGCAAAGAGACAAACGTTCCATGGGCAATCGATCAATGGGGTGCATTGCGGCATCCCACCCAGATTTATGAAATCATCGCATCCATCTTGACTTTGGCTTTGATCCTGATTCAAAAACCAACGGTCAAGCCCGGATTTGAATTTCTGTTGTTCGTTGCATTGACCTCCGCCAGCCGCCTCGTTATTGAGGGTTTTCGTGGTGACAGCACATTGATTCTCGGGGGCCTTCGTGCTGCCCAGATCGCGGCCTGGCTCATTCTGCTCATTGCATTGATCGGCTTGGATTATCAAAAGAGATTAAATCACGAAAAAGGATGACCGTTCACGTTCCTGGTTGTTAAAACACAAAGCCCGGCCAGCGCGGTCGGGCTTTTCTGAATACCATTCTGATTGAGGTTTCTAACCAATCTCTGGCTCGATCAAACCATATGTCCCGTCCCGGCGGCGATAAAGCACATTGATCTTGCTGGTATCAGCATTGTAGAAGACAAAGAAATTGTCGTGCCCAAGCAATTTCATTTGCTCGACCGCTTCCAGTTCATTCATCGGCAGGATACGAAACTGCTTGTGGCGGGCGATCAATGCAGGCAACTCGCCGGTCTCATCGGCCGGAGTTGCATTCTCTTCTACATCGCTGGCCGAGCGGCCATCGCCGCGACCATGATAATGCTTGCCCTTATAACGATCAATTTGGTGCTGTAATTTATCGATGGCGGAATCAAACGCTACCAATGCTTCATCGGCACGCTCTTCCGTGCGAAGCAACAACCCCTTGCCGCGCACCGTGATCTGGGCCACATTGCGGTCCGCCGCGCTGCGTGCTGACTTGTGATAGGTCAATTCCACATAAGCCTCCTCAATGGCAGGCAAGTAATGATCCAGCTTTTCGGCCTTCTTTTCAATGTGATCCTTTATGCGATCAGTCATACGAATGTTTCGCGTTTGAACATCCACTTGAATTGCCATGTTGGTCTCCTTAGAGAATTGAAAAGTTTACGAACCTGTCAGATGCTAGTTAACCCATGATGAACCAGCGCACGGGATACAGTTAATGCAAAAACGTCCCGCGCACCCGCGGCACAAAAAACGCCTCGGCGCAGGACGAAAGAGCAGATCCTGTTGTTCCACATCATCCATCAATAAAACGACCCGGCCATTCACACGCGTCCCCTGAGCCTGAAAAGCTCCATTAACGTTCGCACGGCGTTCTTTCTTTGCTAACCTAACTTGAGATCGGGTCTCGCGTACTCGAGTCACTCCATCGGAAGCAAAGGACATTCCAGCCGCCAAAGCAAGTGGGCGCGCGATCAAGCCGACTTCATTATAACCCCATTCCTGCGAGCCTCTTTTACCCAGGGAAACCTGGGATGATCATTTCAATCGGTCATTTCAAACCGGATAACAAAATCCGGCAGTTGAGCGGCAAGCGCATCTCGCAGCTCCATGTCACGGCGATATTTAAGTTTATGCAACGCGTTGCGAACAGGATCATCAAATACCGACCAGGAGCGGAGGATGCGATATCGAGGCCGCAACCGCTGGCAGTCCGCGCAAAGAACCGAACCATCAATCGAGATTCCGCCAACCTCGCAAACGGGTTCAACAAGGTGTTGAACGTTCCGCTGGCAGTCCTGCCCAACCAGCCCGGCTACCGCATCCGCCGCAAACCGGCGGATAAATTAAATCCAAACTTCCCCAGGCAAATCTATATAAAAGGTAGGCCAGGGAAGCGTTCATTCCCAAAATCCCCCACTAAGCATGCTAATTTCACCTGAAAATCGAATGTTGAATCTGCATGGCAGCCGGCGCCAGCAAGATGATGAAGATCGAGGGAAAGGTAAGGAAAGCCATCGGGATGATCATTTTAATTGGCGCTGAATGCGCGTCTTCTTCAGCGTGCTGACGGCGCTTGACACGCATCTGATCAGATTGAATGCGCAACACCTTTGCCAGACTGACGCCCAAAATTTCACTCTGAATCACGGCGGCAACAAAGCTCGTCATTTCAGCCAGGCCGATTCGGTCCGACATATCCTTCAGCGCTTCACGGCGCGGTTTGCCCAATTGAATTTCTCGAATCGCGCGCAATAATGCAATGGAAAGTTGATTCTCCCACTTTTCGCTAACTTTCGACATGGCAGCATCAAAGCCTAAACCCGCTTCCACACAAATCGTCAGCAAGTCCAGGGCATCCGGCATGGCTTTGCGAATTTCTTTCTGACGTGAATTGATTTGACTTTGCAGCAACAATTGTGGAAAGAAAAAGCCCAGAGCGGTAAAGAGCACGACGACAATGAAAATTCGGATGAATGGCCAGTTATGAGCGAGCAACGCGACCAGAAGTAACCCTCCGCCAAACACTGCCTGCAAACACGAATCGGGAAGCAAGCAAAGTTGCCGCATCAATACGGCCTGGGTTACCGGCCAACTCGATTTTCCTCGCAGTATCTTCAAGCGCTTTCTGCGGAGTAAAGCGGGCCGACATATCGCCAACTCGACGAAGCAAGGGCAAAATAACACGCTGGTTAAAAGGTTGTTGCATCTCAATTTGTTCAAGAGACGACACAACATCGCCGCGCTGAGTGACTTCGGCCAAACGAGCCATCAGTGGATCGTCTTCCTCGGTATTGCGAGTCGCGCCGATCCCTGCCACGACTAATACAATCGCACCGACAATTACAACAACACCGACAACCAACCAAATCAAAATACTAGGCATATCACACCTCGATATCTGCAATACGCATCATAATAAAATAACCCAATCCAATCAGGATCAAAATCACTGCGACAAGCGCCCCAGCACAAATCGGACCATCATCTAGAAAAGAGCTTAAGTAGGTTGGAGAAATAAACCAGATCATTAAGGCTAAGAAAACAGGAACCATGGACAAAACTACACCTGACGTACGAACCTGAGCGGTCAATGCACGGATTTCGCCCTTGATCCTAACGCGTTCACGAATCGTAAATGAAATCGTATCCAGAATTTCAGAAAGATTGCCGCCCACCTCGCGTTGAACATTGATTGCAGTAACCATAAAGTCCAGGTCCTCACTGGGAATACGACGCAAAAGATTTTGCAGCGCAGCTTCCATCGGAATGCCAATCTGCATTTCCTGCACCACGCGGCGAAACTCATCGCAAATTGGCGGAGGCAATTCCTTGCTCACTGCCTCCATCGCCTGCATCGTAGAATAGCCTGCGCGCAGACCATTCACCATGAGATTGATCATGTCAGACAATTGTTCATTGAACTTGGTCAAGCGCCGGGCTTGTTGTCGACGAACATAAAAACCCGGAATGAAGTAGCCAACAACTGCCCCGATTAGGAAAGAAATTGGATTACGACCACCGAGCAACCAGGCGATCGCTCCAACGGCAATAATCGCAATAACAATCAGAGCAACGTACTCACCTGCCTTGAATTTTAAATCGGCGCGTGCTAAGTCGCGGCTGATGCGTTCACCGAGGGAGGTGTGTTCAACCCGCTGGGAAACCCATTCCGTCAAAGCCGTATTCTGGGCTTGGCGATCAGCGGCTGCCTGATCCCTCCATCGAGGTATTGATCGAGTCGCTGCTCAACCAATCTCTGCTCACTCGAAGAAGAGACAACTGCTCCAATGATCAATAGAACGATCAGGATGATCCCGCCGACAACAATCACCCATGGATTCATAATCTTACCGACTTCCTTTTGTACATTAGGTTCCTATAAACGCCGCCGTTCACCAATGCCGAAAATGGATGGAGGCAGATGAATTCCCGCCGCATCAATTTTATCCATAAACTTCGGGCGCAGACCGGTCGGGCGCAGTCGGCCCATCACTTGACCATTTTCAACACCCGTTTGTTCAAAGGCAAAGATATCGGTCATAGTGATAACATCGCCTTCCATACCGCTGATTTCAGCAAACTGACCACTTTACGAGTTCCATCTCTCATACGCGATACCTGACAAACAAATCTACTGCGCCAGCCACCTGCTCGCGAATAGCTCTCACGGGCAAATCCATACCAGCCATCAAACACATCGTTTCGATACGTGCAATCGCATCTCTTGGGCTATTGGCATGTGCCGTAGTCATCGAGCCATCATGGCCAGTATTCATAGCCTGCAACATATCCAAGGTTTCGCCACCTCGGCACTCACCTACGATGATGCGTTCAGGACGCATACGAAGGGAGTTAATAACCAAATCCCGGATTGTGATTTCGCCGCGTCCTTCGATGTTGGGTGGGCGGGATTCAAGTGTAACAACATGTTCCTGCCGCAGTTGCAATTCGGCGGCGTTTTCAATTGTTATGATACGTTCGTCGCCAGGGATAAAACCTGATAACACATTCAAGAGAGTGGTTTTCCCCGAACCAGTACCGCCGGAAATAATAATATTCAGACGAGATTCCACGCAGGCTTTTAAGAACTGTATCGCCTCTTGGGTGACAGAACCAAATTGAATCAGCTGGTCAACGGTAATAGGATTCCTGGAGAATTTACGGATGGTCAGAACAGGCCCAACCAGCGAGATAGGAGAAATTACAGCGTTCACACGAGAACCATCTGCTAAGCGGGCATCAACGTAGGGACTGGACTCGTCGATACGGCGGCCCAACGGGGCAACGATGCGATCTATGATTCGCAGAACATGTTCATTATTCTCAAAAGTAACGGGCACACGATGAACTTTGCCCTTGCGTTCAACGTAAATATTCTTGGCACCATTCACCATGATTTCAGTAATGGTATCATCTTCAAGAAGAGGTTGAAGCGGGCCAAGGCCAAGAATTTCAGCGGCAATTTGTTCGAATAGACGCGCCCGTTCGGGTCGCGAAAGAACGATGTTTTCTTCGGTTAGAATTTGTTCAAAAAGATCCTGGATTGTTTTACGAACCTCATCGGTTTTCGTGGGGTCAATGGAAGGATCAAGTTCGGCAAGCAACTTATTTTGGACGCGAGTCTTTAGATCAAAATAAGAACCGGCCTGCGGTGAGGTAATGGGTGCGCTAACCCGGCGGGCTTGAAGGGATGAAAGCCGGGAACTGTCTCCGCCGCCTTGCGATCCGCCATTCGTAGAAGGCAGGGAAGGTGTGGAAGGTGTGGAACCTTGTCCTTGTTGGCCGCCTTGTTCAATACGTTTAAGCAATGACATTTATCTCTCCTTAACGTTTTCCGGCGGTCATTTCTTGAGATTCAAGTGCAGATAATTGAGCACGCACAGCCTCAGCGAGACTAAATATGCCTTTTGCCACCGGCTGGGTTTTATTATCCAACATAAAAGGGACACCTCGATTGACCGCCAGAATGACCACTCGTTCATCAAGTGGAATAACCACTTTCACTTCCTGTTTTAGATTCTCGCCGATGCGTTCGGGAGTAATGCCAATGCGTTTATCGTAACGATTCAGGGCAAAGACAAAACGTTCTCGTCCAATGCCCATAGTTGCAGAAAGATCCAAGAACAACCGCGTACTCTTGATCGCAGGAATATCCTGTGTAGTGACCAGCACGATTGAATCACTTGCATCAATCGCCGCAAGAGTGACATCCGTTAGAATAGGCGTGGTGTCTACCACCACATACGCATACAATTGTTTTAAATATTCCAAAACTTTGGAGAACTGAATAGCCGAAACTTTCTCGGCCATTTCAGGGCGCTGGGGTGCCGCCAAAATATGTATGCCCGAAGGTTCGTGCTTAGTCATAACACCCTGGACGATATCAGGATCCAATTCATCAACACGGGGCGCAATATCGAGAATGGTGTTTTTGCCCTGCTCATTAACAAAATATCGCCACATCGCCAAACTGAAGGTTCGCGTCAACCAAAACCACACGGGTGTCCTGGTTGTGCAAAGTAAGTGCCAAATTGACAGCTATGGTTGTGCAGCCAGTTCCGCCTTTAGGGCTGTAGATTGTAATAATTTTTCCCGGTGTAAAACCAACCATTCCTGCTCCGGCAATTTGCCCACTGCCAGGTAGCGCAGATGATGCTAGCCGCATTTGGGAGCTTTTACTCCGCTCACTCCGAGACATTTCGCTTGCTCGGCGAATGGCCGATATTAACTCATCCCCAACAGGAGGCTTGGTTAGGAAATCGCGTGCACCGGCCAGCATGGCGCGGCGCATATAGTTTTGATCATTTTGTACGGATAATATGATCACCTGAACTTGTGGAGATTTCTGGCGAATAGATTCCGTGGCAGCAATACCATCAATGTCCGGCATATTGATATCCATCAGAACAACATCCGGATCAAGCTCTTGAGAAAGCTGAATACCTTCTTTACCAGACCGTGCCGCGCCGACAACATCGACATCCGACTCAAACTGAAGCAGTTTGCGTACATTTTCGCGAGTATCGGCGACATCATCAACAATTAGAACACGGATCTTATCAGCCATTTATGTCCTCTAGTTAAATTTACGGATTAATGCTTTATTTGGCTGGGGTTGGCGCCAACATCATTGGGCAAAGTTGGTTGCGCCAAAGCATCAATACGAGGCTGGGTCCCATACGGCAACTTGGCCGGAACCGGAATATTATATTGACTAAGAGCAAACTGCAAGGTAATCGCATTGGTAGCCTGACGTGACTGATCGTTGGGATTTCGCAAAGCCAAGGTTATCTGGGCGCTAGTATAAACCATATAATCCAACATATCTGCATCTTGAGGCGACACAATCAGGGTAACGAGGTCGGGCGCGGCCGAGGGTGCAGACGACTGTTGTTGTGTCTGTTGTTGTACCTGTTGCTGTTGTGCCGCAGTCTGGCTTGACGATACCTGAGCAAAGTTCCCAACCTTCATCACAACCACATCCTGCAGGATGGTTTGACAAACCGTGCGGGTACGCTGAGCTTCGGAAGGCACAACATAATAAGGCTGCTGAAGCGATGGTTCGAGTTCGATACGGCCCTGCGTAGTGGCTGCGCCAGCAGAAGCAATCCCCAATGAAAGTGTTGGCAAAGCGCTTGCCGGCGCGCCTGTGCCAGTGAGCGTAGCGGTGTGATTTGGCAATATGGTTTGAAAACCGGCATCTATATCCACAAACTGGAAGCAGGCATTTACATTAACATGAGCGCCATCGGCAACACTATAAGCCGACAACGAGAAACGCGTGGTGGGTATAGAAGCCGCCACCATTCCCGGCGGGATGACCGCCGCCCACGACGGTCCGGGGATCGATACCGCTTGGGAAGCGTCACTGATTGCGCCTCTCGTGATAAAGGTCCCTTGAGACAACGGAATGCTAGCAATCTTGTTATTCAAAAGTTCAGACTTTTGACTTGTTGTGTACATATCAGCAGTCACCAAGTTCTGAGGCAGAGTTTTGGTGGCCAATACATCCTCAGTGATTTTGCCTCCCTGAGGAATATTCTGTCCAGCAACATAGACCTCCACATTCGCGGGAGTCGCCGGTTGTGAAGGCGCTGAGGACAGCAACTGACGAATCGCAACGAACGCCACCACCAGGCCGATAATCACGATCAACAATACAAAGATGAGAATTCGCCCACGACGCATATGGTTCTCCTCTCAAGCAAGAGTAACGAATTTATATCACATTCATTATACAAGAAAAATGACAAAAACATGGTGATAAAAAAGTGGGACTCTGTCAGTTTGACAGAGTCCCACCTGCTCGCCAGGAGCAACGAAATTTACACACCAGAGAGGCTACTGTTGATTGAGCTGAACACATTGCCGATGACCGGGCCTAAAACCATCAGGACCGCAATAACGACAATGGCAACCAATACAAGAATTAACGCATACTCAACCAAACCCTGGCCCTTTTCTTTTGGAGCGAATAACATAGGATATTCTCCTTTCTTTTGGTTTCCTTGAAGGCCATTCAAGGTTAGTATATATTATATCGAATTCCATATAATAATCAAGATGCTGCCCTAACAGTTATGTTAACCTAATGCTTCTGTAATTTGGCGGACTAATCATCCTCGAATCGGGATGGAGAAGGAAATTCGTGCACCCTTGCCTGTAGTGCTATCAATATCAAACGTTCCTCCCAACATCTCAGCACGATCACGAATCAATTTCAGCCCCAGGCTCTTCCCGCTCAGGACGGATTCGGGGTCAAAACCTTTTCCGTTATCATCCACGCTAACGCGTATCGTTTCACTTCCCATATCCAGGAGAATCTTGACCATCGCAGCCTGGCTGTGACGTGCAGCATTTCCAAGAAGCTCTTGCACAGCCCGAAATATCATCACTTCTAAGTACGGTTCAATGCGACGCTCGCTACCGGTAATTGTCAAACTAGCATCCAATCCCGTCTGTTCCTTAAACGCATCCACATATTTGCGGATGGTTGGAACCAGGCCTAAATCATCAAGCATCATCGGCCGCAATTCGAAGATAAAGTTGCGGACTTTTTGAAAAGTCCCCATAGCCGCGGCTTTTAGATTTCCGAGCTCTTCCTTGGCTTGGACCGCATCCACGTCAAGAAGCCGCATCGCAATTTCGGTCTGCAAAATAAAATTCGACATTGCTTGAGCCGGCCCGTCGTGCATCTGACGCGATAACCTCTGGCGTTCCGCCTCCTGTGCGTTAACAACCATCTCGATTCCACTCGCAGAGGGTTTTTCTCCAGTTGAGGCGGCTTCGCCGTCCGCGGGAACTCCGGAACCAATTTGGCCAAGCGCAATTTTATATTTTTCCAAATGATTCTTGTCACTCTGCAGTTTTTCCAATTGCCCACGCATCACAAAGAGGCGTTGTTGTGCATCCAAAGCAGAATCATACGCCATCCGAATATCCTGCGCTGAAGTTTTGTCAATTTGACCTTGGATCTGCTGAAGATGCGCTGTGATTGCCGCATTTCGTTGGGCAAGTTTGGAAAACTCGCCCTGACTCTGTTCTATCATCAGCGTGATTTCACGCAAAGCCCGTTGAGTTTCTTCCAATTCAGCCTGGACATTGAAATTCTCATCCGCCATTTTCATCATCCTTACCAATTATATTTTTTGCTGAGATCTTCTTTCTGAATTCTTCAACTGCACCCAGCCATGTTTCAATGCATAAACGACAGCCTGCGTACGATCTTCCACTCCGAACTTGCGCAAAATCGAGGTCACGTGATTCTTGACTGTCTGATGACTAATACCAAGCATACCAGCTATTTCCTTATTGCTTTTTCCTTTTACGACACATTCCAGCACTTCCATCTCCCGCTCGGAAAGCGGATGAAACGGACTTCCCGGCTCACTGTACGAGCGTCGCATCCCTTCCAATTGTTCGCTTATCCATTCGTCTAATTCATGCTGATTCATCGTTCGCGAACCGAATATGAATTTCCCATCGGCTACATCGCGAATAATCTGAATCAAATTTTGCGCTTCAACATTGTTCTTCGAACAAAAAGCCGCTGCGCCTGCAAGAGCGGCGTGCAACGCCTGTTCAACATCATCATATCCTGTCACAAGCAAAATCCGGGTCGGCAATTTTTCCTGTGTTACTTGATGTGTAATCTGTTGACCATTAATTCCCGGCAGATTCACGTCAAGGACGGCAACAGCTGGTTTCAGAGAACGGATCAAATCTAGCGCATCGGATCCGTTGGCAGTTTGCCCCACCACCTTCAGATCCTCTTCCAAAGTCAGCGCGTCCACAACGCCTTGGCGGAAGAGGGGGTGATCATCCACAATGAGCAAAGTAATTTTTTTCATCCCAGACTCTCAAGCATAGCTTTGACTCAGTATAGCACGAATACAGCTTGATTTTAACCGATTAAGGCGAAATCCAGCGATAAACTGCCATGTTCTTCTGACCGGCCTCGATGGCAAACTTGCCTCCACTGCTAAAGACCACCGGTGCGTTTCGCGTCAGATCCGGATAGAAGTCCGGGAACGCGATCAAATAGCTTGCCCCGACGCTGATTCAGATAAACGGCCAAACGTGTTTCATTCCGCATAAACGGGATCACCTCCGGCGAGACCAGGCCAGCCAAATCAATCAACTGATGTTGATCGAAATAACCCAGCGCTCCGATATCGTGTGCGGCAATAATTGCATTGGGCGGAATATTCTGTGCGACCCATTTGGCAGTCACCACCATCTCTGATTCTATCAAGGCCACATCTTCACCATAAGCACGCGCACCAAGTGCAACAAAACCGAGTGTCACCAGCACCAGGCTAACTCTCCAAACGGTTCGCACAGCCCAATGATATTTCCTTAACAAATTAGACTTTGCAAACTCGCAGAATCCCAGCAGACCGAACAAAAATAAGATTGGCATGGCAGGCATCAGGTACCGTCCATGCTGATAGGCAGGAAGCCGAGAAATATATAAATATAGATAACCACCGCACCATAGCATGGATGATATAGTCGCCCAATCGCGTCGGCGAATAGATAAAGCAACCCAACCAACAATTCCCGGCAAAAGGATAATGCCTGGTCCGGTAAAAACTTGAACCAATAAAACTTCCAGATGATAAAGAAACGGTTCAGCTTGCCAGTATGCATATTCGGTCTGCTTGGCATAAAACGTGTTGGGCATTGGCGTTCCGGAAAGCCAAAGATTGAAAAGAAGATATGGAACAAACAGTGAGCCGAAGCCAATCAGGTAACGAACAACGGAATTCACCTTATCCTTATTCGACGTCTCGACAAGGAGAACGGTCAGGATAATGGGAGCCAGCAGAGTCAAACCATCGGGGCGAACCCAAACACTTAGTCCAGTCAGCAAGCCCATGGTCAAGTAGCGCTGCGAGCCAGTCATCAACAAAACCAAGACACTTGTCAATAATAAAGCGTCCAGCAAAGTTTCCATACCAGACATCGCCGCCCAAAGAAAATGCCACTCAGCAACAAAGAATAATCCGACCCATGGAAAACGCGGACGATACGTCGAAAGAAGGATTCGAGCCGCTCTTTCCGTTAACCATCCAAGACCAAAGAGAGTCAAACCACCAATAAAGTATGTCCAAAAATATGGAGCAAGACCCAACCAAAAACCTAGTGCGAGCAGAAACGTCCAAAGCGGGGCGGTTGAACCTGCAGATGGATGTCCAAGTTGAAATGCCCATTGGCTATGAAGCGCAAGATTGCGCGCGTAGGTCTGATGAATCCACGAATTGTCCAATGGAAATCCAATGCGATAGATCAACGCACTGGCTATCAAATAAATGCCCGCGCCGGCTACAACCGCGGTGGCAAGGATCACCAAGTCGCTGCGTCTCAGCTCAAGGTTGGATTTCAAAGATTTGCGTGTCATTATTTGGCTCATTAACCTCACCCAAAAAGCGAAGGGACGAATCACCCTTGCTGTTATAAATCGTTTCGATTGGGCCCGAGGCGCCGGCGGCCTCGATTGCCACAAAGCGCGCGTGGAAGCGCTTTGCCACCGTTAGCAAAGAATTTTCATCTCCAAACGGAATCACAATTGCTGAACGGCCGGTCATCAAATAATACCCAGGAGGATTGCGAACCATCACAACCTCCGTGGGTTCAATGCCATTTTGTTGAAGCATCGCCTCCACCTTGGGATAAATTTGCTCATCCTCGCCCCAACCTGGCTGGAGCACGCGGAGATAAAAAATAACGCCTGTCATCATAACCGCGACGCCGACCAACCCGACCCGAAACACATTGAACGCTTGCGGTGTGAACCAGCCCCGCTTCCGCGCCGCGCCGACAGCGGACTCCAGGCCGAGCGGCGCGAGCGCCCACCAGACCGATTGAACCGCCGCGCCTGAATGGAAGAATCCGCCGCGCGGACCAGCGAACGGGAAGATAACGGTCATCACAAACAGAAGTCCGAGCCAAGCCAAGGATGCAAATTGTACGCGTTCATCTTTGCGATATCGCCAAATGCCAACCAAGATAAATGGAAACAGAAAAATCCCGCCCTGTGCAGCAAATGCATTGAGCAGATTCATTCGTAAAGCACCCAAACGAACACTGAGAATGGTTTGCCACCCTTGAGCAAGCCAGGATTGCATGGTCAACTGATTGGCGGGATATATAAATGTTTGATCGTAATTTGTCAGCCAAAGTAGATAATGTGCACCGGGTGCCAGGAGCGCTCCATAGGTCCGTTCGTTGCGCCAAAGCCACGGCCCCATGATGAACAAGAAGCCAATCAAGGCGAGGATAAAATTGATTGAGGCCCGACCCAATTTATGGTCAGAGAGGAAGCGCCAGAGAACCAGCAGAATGGTCAAGCCAATCCAAAGGAGTCCGTCGCTACGCGCCAGCATCATCAGACCGGCAATCAATCCAAGAAACAAATAGGTACGAGGCTGGCGATCCATACAAAGCAAAAAATATAAACCGCCCAACACGATATAGATTCCGTAATTATCCGAGACAGGAATAAAAGGCGCATAATAAATCGAGAAGATGGCGAGCAATCCCGATACTATTGCAAGATCGCGACGTTTTGAAAAAACATAAGCCAAAGCCGCGCTGATCACTGGTACCAGCACGGCAAAAACTAAAAAGCCGAGGCGACCCGCGGCATAGTTGGTTTGATGCAACACAACCATGCCTGCCGCGGCAACGATGGATGCCAGCGGCATCCAATAGCTATGAGAAGGATGTGGCAGGGACTGCGGATCATCGAGATAATTCCAAACGTACGGCTCAGTAAAACCCTTGCCTTGCGCGAGCTGAATCCCGCCGCCAAAGTAATAATCGGAATCGAGATAGCCGGGGAAGGGTTCAAAGTGCGCGATGAAAAGAGAAACAATCAAACCGAGGAACGCAAGGATAAGATAATTGCGCCAAGTCATAAATGCAAATCTCTATGAGCGAGATGAGCGAACATAATCCAGCCAAGTACGCGGCGGATGAATGAACCACCAGCGCGTCCAGTATAAACCAGCAATGATAAAAATAGGAAAGAAAATAGACAGCAAATCCTGATAGAACTGGCTTTGAAAAATAACACTGTGAATAAAAAGCCCCCATGGAAGCAAAAGGACGATTAAATAAAGCAAAGCAGCCAACCAATATCCATGATGCCAGCGCTCAACGACTGTGGCAAAAATCAACGCCAAACCCGGAAAGAGAACAACCAGATTACTCAAGTCCGTGCGAAAGCCAAGAAGCGGAGTTACTGCAAGAGTTAAACAACAGGTCCAAATAAAGTGGTGAAAGTCGGGCCCGCGCGATGCGTACCATTCGAAGCCTAATAGAATGATTAACCCGACGGGGATAATCCACACAAAATACGCATTAAACGTTGGCAAGAGACGAAGGAGAATCGCACTGGAAGTGAATCCGATAATTTGTGCGAAGGTCAGTGAGCGAAGATCGCAGAAATGGAATGACCCAGCCGGGGTTCATCAAAAACGATACAATCAAAAGAACAACAATCAGCATTCCGAAGCCGTTAAAGACGCGGGATCTTTTTTCGTGATAGACGCGCCCAATCACTAATACTAGGAACAGTAAGCCAACTTCCCATCGAAAAAGAGTCAGCACCAGCAATGCGCCCGCTAATTCATCCTGTTGATTCTTCAAAGCGTAAAGAATTCCAATATAAAGAAGGCAAAGAAAAATCGCGGGTGTGCCATCCAATAATGCCGAAACAGAATAAAAGGAAAAAATCGAGAGCAGAAAAAAAGCAATCAAGAAGATTCTGTGCGGCGGCCATTCAATCAAACGCAAAACCAGAAATGCGATCATTAACAAAGTGCTTTCATTTAAAATCAACCACAACCCGCGCACCACGCTGGGGTCAACAACAAAGTTGGACGGAAATAAAGCAGGCAATGTATTGGAAATGAGCGCAAACGGAAAATAAATCGGAAGGAGAAAGAACGGGATCGTCAAATAATAGGGATTTTGTCCGCTGGTCCCTGTATGACCATAAGCCAGTTGCTGCGCTTGAAGAGCGACATCGAGGTTATATGGATTGATATGGCTGAATAAAAACATGCGCGCGCCATTCCAGGCCGAATAAAATTCACCTCCACCTTCGACCGAACGGCTAAGTCTGATATTGACACCAATCAGCACAATGAGGACGATCGCCGCGACAAAACCGATCAGACTCAACAACCTGATCTCGTTTGGAGTTAAGCGCGGTTTCTTTTGGAACTCCACTGCCCCACCACTATTTCATCAACACTGGAATTGCACCGGGAAAAATTTGGTAATCAAAATCCGTCAACCATATCATCGAACAACTCGCCATCGGTATGGGCTGGCGAAGGTTTATCGAGATGAATATGTAAATGAGTGCAATGGATTTCCTGCATCCCATTCATTTCAACGTAATTGCCCTTACCTTCCTTGAACGCACGTGGCAGCGCAGCAAAAAGTCCGAGACGCGTGCCGCGATAACCAAAAGCCAACGTCAACCTGCCATCGAATGGATTTGCGTGCGGCGTCATGAAAAATCCGCCCGTGCGGCGACCATTTCCAACAGAGAACAACGAAAGCGGCCCTTTATATTCGCCGCCGTCCCATTTCATTTCACCCTGCCATTGAGGCTTATCCATGATCGCCCACATCGCCGCAACCAGATATCGAGCCATGCCTTTGATCCAATGAATTTGTTCGTGCTTGGTCGTTACATAGGGTTCGAGAGCGCCCGCCGAATTATTTAGAAAAAAACGCTCGTTACATTTACAAAGATCAACAGATCGAGTCTTTCCATTCGCAATCACCTGCGCAGCTTCATCCAAGTCCAACGGCAGGTCAAGCGAAAAAACAAAATCGTTAGCGGAGCCCAAGGGAATGATCCCAAGGGTGGCCGGGAACTTACCCTTGCCATCCCAATAACTCGCAATCCCGTTCATCACTTCACCGATAGAACCGTCGCCGCCGGCGACTACAATTGTGGAGAAGCCTTGCATAACGGATTCCGCCGCAAGATCCACCAGATGATCGGGATGTTCGGAAACCGATAAGTCAAAATCCACGCCGACAGATTTCAGCGCGGCTTCCGCCTGCGGCCAGCGCTTCTGTGCGTTCCAACGATTAGAATACGGATTTAACAGGACTTTAATTTTCATTGGCCTCCACCAAACGGTCATGACCAATTTTACTCCATCCCTTGGACTGCGAAATCAACACAGCGAGAAAAATAACGACGCACCCCACAAGTTGAAACGGCAAAAGGTTTTGGTGCAGCGCGATCCAACCTGCGATTACCGCGAAGACCGCTTCGAGTCCGAGAATGAGAGCGGCGTCCGTTGGAGGCGTATGTTTTTGTCCCCAAACCTGCAAAGTGTATCCAATCCCAATCGAAAGCGTGGCGCGATACAGAATAGCGCCGAGGACGGGTAAAGGCGTAAGTAAATTTAGATTTTCAAAGAGAAGGCCCATTATCAAATTGAGTAAGCCGCTGACAAAGAAATGTCCCGCGGCAAATGAGATGGATTCAAACTTCGACGCGAACTTGCCGAGCACGACAAAATGCAATGCCCAGAATATTGAGCCAATGGTCTCCATTGCGTCACCAGGCTGGACCTGAAAGCGGCCTGCAGTTGAAAGCAGAAACGCACCGACGACTGCCATCGTCACAGCGATTACATCCAACCGATGAGGTTTCTCACGAAAACCGATGAATAATAAGAACGGCGTGAAGACCGTATAAAGGCTGGTCAGGAATCCTGCATTCGCCACTTTGGTGTAGAAAATGCCCACTTGCTGCAGAGCCGTTGCGACGAATAACACCGAGCCGGCAGCCAGCATCCACAACCATTGCGCACGCGTGATCTTAATGTGGCGCGGAATGAACGGTACCAGAATCAATGCCGCCAGTATGAAGCTCACGCTGTTGTAGAGAAACGCCACATGAAAACGGGCCGCAATTCCTTGGGCAACAAAGGCTGTGCCCCAGATAATGGCAACCAAAAAAAGAAGTAAATCGGCTTTAAGGCGCATAAGATTGGGATACAATCGGGCAAAGATTCGCCCAATGATAGCATAGCATAGGATATCCCAAAGGTTTTGAATTTTATGATCTGCATCAGGCCGGAAACGCCAAGCGATGACGAAGCGATTGAACAAATCACAATTGCCGCTTTCTCAGGAAAACCCTACAGTGCTCAAACCGAGCATTTAGTTATCAGGAGACTGCGAGAGGCTAAAGCAATGTCACTATCACTGGTCGCGGAAATAGGTGAAACGATTGTCGGACATGTCGCCTTTTCGGTTGTAAAAATTAACGGCGAAGACAAGCAGTGGTATGGTTTAGGTCCGGTTTCTGTTTTACCTGCCAGCCAAAAACAAGGAATCGGCTCGAGTTCTGATCCAAGAAGGATTGACGAGAATACGCGGTTTAGGCGCAAAAGGTTGTGTGTTGGAAGGCAATCCCAATTATTACCAACGATTTGGTTTTAAATCCTATCCCAACTTGATTTATGAAGGCGCACCAGCGGCGTCCTATTTTATGGCTTTGCCGTTCTACAACGCAGTACCGAACGGCAAAGTTGAATTTCATCAGGCGTTTTACACGCCAGCCTAACCTTAAGACCAGGAAAGAGAATGGTTTCGATCCACGTCAAGAGGGTATACTTTTTCCTTATAGGTGACCTATGACAATTTTCTTTGACTCGATGGCCAGCGTAAGAGCTGAACTGAATAAACAGCAGTACATTGCATCCGATGAAATTGCGACCATAGTGTATCTGGCACAAAAGCTGGGCAAGCCACTTTTGACGGAAGGTCCTGCGGGTGTAGGCAAAACTGAATTAGCCAAAGCCATCGCGGGAGCAACCGGAAGTGAACTGATTCGCTTGCAATGCTATGAAGGACTGGACGAATCGAAGGCGTTGTACGAGTGGGAATACTCCAAGCAGTTGCTGTATACACAGTTATTGCGCGACAAGTTGAATGACACACTTGGAAAAGCCGAGTTGCTCGCTGAAGCCGCGGACCGACTGGCAAATGAAGAAGATGTTTTCTTCTCGGACCGCTTCCTGCTTCAACGTCCGTTGCTCAAAGCCATCTTGAGCGAACAGCCAACGGTTTTATTGATTGACGAAATTGATCGGGCCGATGCGGAGTTCGAAGCCTTCCTGCTTGAAGTCTTGAGCGACTTTCAAGTCAGCGTGCCGGAACTCGGAACATTGAGTGCAAAACACAGACCATTCGTCGTGCTGACCTCCAACAACACGCGTGAACTTTCCGAAGCTTTGAAGCGACGTTGTCTTTATCTATTCATAAACTATCCATCGCTCGAGGAAGAATTAGCTGTGGTGCGATTGAAAGTGCCGGAGTTAAATCCAAAGCTGGCGCGGCAGGCTGTGGAGTTCGTTCAGAAATTGCGCAAGACCGATATGCGCAAGTCACCATCCATCAGTGAGACATTGGATTGGGCAAATGCGCTGGTCTCGCTCAATGCAAAGAACATAGACAAGGAAACACTGGAAGATACGATATCGGTTTTGTTGAAGCATGAAGCAGATTTGCAAAAAGCTAAACGCACCATCATCAATCCACCGCCCCCACCGACTATTCCGCCGCGCCAAAGACCGGATGACTTTGGAAGGTTCTCTGGCAATTAAACACGAAGGATACAAAAGGTTTAACCGCGAAGATCTTAATAATTTTCCTTCGCCGATTTAGCAGTTCAGAAAAGGATTGAACTATGGAATCCCGCATCTTACAGTTAAATCTCAGCCTTACGCGCCAGCGGAGTGCGCGTGTCGCTCGCCGAAAGCAGTGAAGCTTTTTCTGCAGTGGACCTGATGGGGATACAAGACCGCGAGCATTTCCGTTTGTCATTACGTTCAACGTTGATCAAAGACGTGCGCGACCTGCCCGTCTTCGATAAATTATTTCCGTTATTCTTTGGCTCCGGTCAACCGCCAGTGATGGGCGGAAATCCATCCGATAACTTAACGCCCGAAGAAGCACAGATGTTAGCGGATGCATTGCGGCAGTTCACCGAGCAACTGCGTCAGCGGATTGAACGCTTGATGAACGGTGAGCCGTTCTCCCGCGAAGAACTCGAAGCGCTGGCGCAAATGGTGGGGCTGAACCATACGGACGATCTGCGTTATCAAGATTGGATGGCGCAACGCATGATGCGTGCGCTAGCCTTCCCGGAGGTCCAGGAAGCGCTGCATGAGCTGATGGAACAACTTCAGCAAATGGGAATGAACCAGGAACGTGTCGAGCAGTTGCGTGAACTCATCCAGCAGAATCTGCAAGGCATGCAGCAGCAGATCAATCAGTTTGCAGGCGAACGTGTCGCCGAGAATTTGAGCGAACAAGACCCGAACGAAGGGAAGGATGGGTTGATGAACCGCCCGTTCAACGCGCTCTCGGATGCGGATAAGAAACTTCTCCAGCGCGAAGTCAGGCGGCTCGCTGCGGCGCTTCGCACACGCATTGCACTGCGGCAAAAGCGCGCCAAGAATGGACAACTCGATCCGAAAGCAACGATACGCGCCAATCTTAAATATAACGGCGTGCCAATGGAGATCAAACATCGCGACCGCGTTCGCAAGCCCAAGCTCGTCGTCATCTGCGATGTCAGCACCTCGATGCGTTTTTGCTCCGAGTTGATGCTCAGTTTTTTGTTCGCGCTTCAGGGACAAGTCCGCAAGACACACGCCTTCGCGTTTATTGATCATCTCGAATTTATCTCGGACGAATTCAACGGCTCAGACGCAGACAATGCAATTGCGTCCGTTCTCTGGCGCATGCCCAGCGGACACTACAACACCGACCTCGGTTGGTCGCTCAACGACTTCAACAACGAATATCTAGAACATGCTCAACAGCCAGACCACTCTTATCCTCGTCGGCGATGGACGCAACAACTATAACGATCCGCGCATTGACATCTTCTCAACCATGTCCCGCCGCGCAGCGCGGACGATCTGGCTGAATCCCGAACCTCCTTATCTCTGGCACGGCGACAGCGATATGCCCAAGTACGCGCCACTATGCAGCAATGTATTGAAGGTCAGCAATTTGAAGGAACTCGCCGACGCGGTGGATCTTTTCTGACAGGATAGCCCCTGTTAGCCGTTATAAAGGGCGAGGGTAGGATGGGAGAAGAAAGGGTGGACGACAAGCGAAGGATGTGTGTTAGTGGCTACACGGAGCAGTGGTGCAGTAGAAATATATTGCAAGTCATTAATTTGAAGGAATTAGCGGATGGTTGAATGATCTATTAAACGCAATACTCCTATAAACCACTTTACTTTTGTTCCAATACGCAGGCTAAAATAGTAGGTATGGATGACATGAAGAAGTCCAAACTTCATATTTCAGCCGATACCGGGATTTTGATCTTGCTCGCGCTGGCACGCATTCTCTTGCAGGTCTTTACCAACGGACAGTATGGCTTTCATCAAGATGAATTGGTTACATTGGATGCTGCCGCACATCACCTAGCTTGGGGATACGTAGCTTGGCCGCCGGTTACGCCCTTTCTGGCGCGCCTGGCGTTGACATTGTTTGGCCCATCTCTTATTGGTCTGCGCTCCTTTGCTGTCCTAGCGGAAGGAATCGTGATGTTGCTGGCGGGCTTGATGATCCGCGATTTGGGCGGCAGCCGTTGGGTACAAATCCTCGGTGCTGTGGCCGTTGCTACGTCGCCGATGTCTATCGTTCAAGGCGGCCTGTTCTAGTATGAAACTTTTGACTACATGTGCTGGGTACTGCTGGCATTTACAGTCATTCGCCTGCTGAAGACCGAAAATCTGGGGTGGTGGTTGGGAATTGGCGCAGCAATCGGCCTAGGCATGATGACCAAATATACCATCGCCTACTCGGTTGCAGGAGTTATCGTGGGCATATTGGCAACACGCAACTGGCGCTACCTGACGAGTCCTTGGCTGTGGCTTGGTCCTTTGTTGGCGTTGCTAATATGGCTTCCCAATCTAATTTGGCAATTCCAGAATCATTGGATTTCACTCTATTTCCTTGCAAGCATTCACACACGTGATGTACAGAATGGTTTGACCAGTAGCTTCTTGATCGACCAGGTTTTGTTCAATTTCAACCCGGTAATGTTGTTTTTGGTAATCGCCGGGCTATATTATTTCTTCTTCACGCCGGCCGGACAGCGCTATCGGATGATGGGTTGGATGTACATCGTGCCTTTCATCCTGCTCATTCTCACTCAAGGGAAAGGCTATTATCTGGGGGCAACCTACCCGATGCTCGCGGCAGGCGGCGCAGTATGGTGGGAAGAACGCCTCGCCCGCATGGACAGCCAGCGCGGCGCGCACGCTTGGCGCTGGACCACTTGGAGCGTGTTGAGCATCTTCGCCGTACTTTTGATCGCCACGGAACTGCCAGTTGCTCCTTTAGGCTCTGCCTGGTGGAATATGATCATTAAGAACAACGTTGAGTTGAAATCCGAAGTTGGCTGGCCGCAGCTCGTTCAACAAGTGGCAAAAGCCTACAATTCGCTCCCAGCGGATGAACGATCCGGCGCGGCCATCCTGGCGGCTAGCTCCGGCGAGATTGGATCAATCGATCTGTATGGCCCACCTTACGGACTGCCCAGAGTCATAAGCGGATTTGATTCATATTGGGAATATGGCTATGGAAATCCGCCGCCAAAAACATTGATCGTCATTGGCTTCGATTCCGACTTGCTGGCGAATTTCCAAGACTGCACTTTCATCGCAGCAATTACCACTCCGTTCAACATTCAGAACGATGAAACCGTCAATCACAATTCCATTTATCTGTGTCATAATCTGCAGCAGCCTTGGCCCGTGTTTTGGAGTCATTTTCAATACTTTGGCTAATCTTCAAAACCGCACTGCCAACATAGGAATTAGAGCCGTGCGCTTGGTGGGACCGATCGGCCAAAAAATTTTAGGTTCTGGCCGGTATAGCTATCCCGTCGCACTCCGGACTCAAGGCATTAGATCCGTTTTGTTATCGAAATACAATTTTTATACCTGGAAAGCTTCATCTAAACTAGAAACAAGAAACAACTTACAAAGAGGGGAGTTCTTGTTAAGCGGAAATGATGAGCAGGCGTTGATTTAGATAAGATATAGGAAAGCCCACAAACTCACACACGTCCACTATATAGCCATTTAGAATATGCATATAATTTCATTTTTGCCTGCGTGAGTATTTCGTAATGTACTCTGGCAACACGAGATCCTGTGGCATGAGTTCATCTCGCACTGGCGAAAGGGATACCTCATGCAATGGAAGCACCCCGGCCCAAATAGGTAATGCGTAATCTGCTTCATCGTCTCCGGGCGGACCGCTTCGGATTTTGGCTGAAGCTTGATCAATTTTAATTGAGACTACGCTAGTGGCGTTCATTTCCTTTCGATTGGGCAGGCGCGCTTCACGCCAGCGTCCAGGTATGATGTGCTCCGTAATTGCCTCCAATGCCGAAAGTTTTTCCCGATCCTCTTCAATAATCCATCCCCTGCCAAAGAGCACGACCGAGCGATAATTGATCGAGTGATTGAATACCGAGCGTGCCAGCACCAATCCATCCACTAATGTCACTTCCACGCATACCGCATGTCCCGCCCCGATATGTTTGAGCAGCCGGCTACCTTTCGCTCCATGCAGAACGATGGTATCTTCAACCCTCGCAAAGTTGATCGGGATAACATATGGTTGTTTATTCTCCACAAAACCAACATGACAGATGAGCGCTTCATCGAGAATTTGATAGATTGACTCGCGATCGTAAAGCCCGCGCTTAGGCTTCCGTTTGATTCGGTTTTGGCCGGTTTTTGAGAATGCCGTCATATTTCCTTTCATTGAAACTCCTTACGCCGTATACCAATCAAGCAACCAATATGATCTTGCATCCAGATTGTATCTCAATATCATCGGCTTCAATTCATGAAGCTGATTTCTTAATAAGACCTAGCTGAGTGCCGTCTGCACCGCAAATAACATCCCTACACGCCTTCTTATCGGCAGGCTGTTTATTGAAATTTATAAGATCGTCTGTCCTTGCAGCTTCCTGTGGTGCGCAATATTCACTGGCCAGGTTCACCGCTTAATAGAGTAAGTGCACAACAAACTTTTACACCGCTCTGTTCATTACGCATTAAGCTTTATAACTTCAAAGTTGAGTGAATAACTAACCCTTTAATCCGAAAGAATAATCAAAGAATGCGCTTACAGCATATTCTTTTATTATGGGTTTTCTCTGGCTTTTCATGTCATTGCAGCCTAGCCCGTCATCGACCCGGGTGCAGGCACCGACCTTGGTATCCAAAGCCCGTTGGAATCATCGACGAGGCTGGGATCACCCGATCCCATTGATTCCAATAAAAGGCGAAAGGTGATCGTTTGGTAGTTATTTGGAAATGGGTTATACACACGAACATCCCCGTTGTTAAGACCAAACGGCGTCACTGCCTCGACAACAATCCAATGCCCCACATGATTTGCACCACCGGAGCGGACAAATTCCCCGGTCCGGTTGTCAATGCGGACTGCCGCGATGAGCCAATTGTTTTGCAACATCTTTGCCATCCGCCCCGGCGTTGCGAGATAAGGGCGTTTGCAAATCACTGGATCTTTTAACCCCTCTAGAAAGCCTGGGAACGGACCCTGAAGACCGTACATAGTGAGTATCGTTTTGATCTGATCGGGGCCAGTAGGCAAACCTTTGGCCAGAATGACGGCAGCGATGGTAGGCGCGTTACTCGCCCATTTATTGAGAAGGTTCACAATTCCGTCGCCGACAATGTGAGCCACTGAGAATTCACCGCAAAGATTGTACTGCTTGATCTTTTGGTAGATGATGTCTTGGACCTCAAGGCTGGCATAAGAAAGCTTGACGGACGATTCAATTGGGACGACGTTCCCCGCATTGGGATAGTCCTCGAGATAACCGTCGTATACCCAGCCGATAACGGTCGTGCCGTTATTCGGGTCTGTGTACTGGACCTCCGTCCACGGGACGGGCGGATTACCCACGAGTTGATGATTTCCGGTCAGAGTCACAATGCAAAATTCATTCAACTGCGCCCTGGCATTTGATCGAGCGCCGGCATTGGGAAAAAGGCCCGTCGGTGCAATCACTCTTTTCTGTACAATGTCCACGGGATAATCGCCTTTCTTTAATAGTTATGACGTGCTCACCGCAGGTATCTTTTTACTGCCAGGTACCCAAAGTCCGGTCGGGTTGGGCCCCAAGGACTGATAGAGCAAACGAAAAGCAATCTTTTCCATATTGTTCGGGTATGGATTGTATAGTGTGACCTCGCCGTCGTCGAACCCAAACGGGGCGACGTCTACTACAACGACCCAGTGGGGCCCCATATCAGGGGTCCTAAGCTTGTTCGGATCATAAAACACGATTTCGCCAAAAGAACTAATATGCACCAACGTCACCAGGCAATAAGTCTGGAGCCTCTTGGAGACGCGTCCTGAAGTAATCTGTACCCCAGTGAATGGATCGTTCAGCCCATCGGTCAATGATTGGATGCCTGAGGGTGAATAACCATAGACCGTGGTTAACAACTGTTGAATCTGCTGCACATTTACTGCCTTATCTTTGATCATAAAAGCGAGCGCGGCGTTGTTTTGGCATTTGTTTAGAAAATCCACAATCGCATCACCACCGATGTAGGCCGCACAAAAACCAGCAGATAGATTATGTTGCGTCATCCCGTTGAAATTTATATCCTGAATAGGTCCATAGGGTGATCCAGTTTTAACAGACGGATCAATGTGAACTACGTCACCCAAGTCCGGTAAGTAATCTTCGAGATAGCCATCGTAAACCCAGCCGATGTGAGACTGCATATTCTGACTGAGATATTCAACCTCAGTCCAGGGAAGCGCAGGATCTCCCGCTGTTTGATGATGCCCGGTCGGCCGGACAATTGTATAGGGAGGTATATCCAGCAATTTTGTGCCGCCGGAGCTGGGCGGCGGTTCCAGCGGCGTCAGCCAAATCGTCCATTTTAATGTCTCATCCACGCGAACCTCCACAGTTAAATCAGGGTTGTGGCAAAAAACAAAGATGAAGATAACGAGGAAATTGTATCAACCGACCAGCAGTAAAAATAGATAAAAAATACACCAAAGAATGGGCAATAAAATGGGTATGCACTTCTGCAAAAAAAACAGGCATTAAAGATGTGAGTGTGTAGTGATTTTGCGTTTCAACGCCAAAGCCCGGGTACTCTCGGAGTGATGGTTTGGCCACCGCTTCACCTCCTTTCAACAACGACAGGTTTCCATCTGCGGGAATCCCGAACATCCCTACCTCTTGCACGGCGACAGCGATATGCCCAAATACGCGTCGTTGTGCAACAATCTGATGAATGTCACTGAAACTCCCTAGGGGCTGAGGCTCAGGGGTACTTGCGGTAGTCCGCCGCACCTTGCGGGGAGAAATATTCTCAGGTTCAGCTTTGTTCCGAGAGTTTGCCACGCACCACAAACGGTTGAGAGCAGCCTCTCGGCTCTGGTTTCCCAGTGCCGCCCCCGCCGTGGGCCCGGCGAGCCACTTCCTCCGGGCAAGTCGGCGGTCTGCCTATCGGACGTTCGGTTTCATCGACAATACTCCCACCCTGTGGCGTTGAAATGGACACTCCGCCCTTCAACTCTATATGCGAGGGCGAGTTCGTCTTAGGTCAAAACAATGACAGGATAAAAATCTTATGCAAAGGGAATAAAAGCATATTGTTGGCGGGGAAAAACATAACTATAGTTTAGTAATGTCAACCAACCCATCTTGCATTTTCGCTCTGATAGGAACAAGGCAGGCTGAATCATGTCGCACACAACTTTACGATCTGGATACACTGAACTGGTCGAGCGTCTAAATCGGTTTCCGCAGGGAGCACCGCCATCGGACACTCTCTATAAGATCCTGCAAATACTGTTCAGCGAACACGAGGCGCAATTGGTGGCGGTCCTGCCGATCAGGCCTTTCACGGCGGAGAAAGCCAGTCAGGTTTGGAAAATGGATTTGGCCGAAACGTGCAAGGTGCTTGATGAACTTTCGGGCCGCGCCATACTGATGGACGTTGAAAGCGAAGGCAAAACTACCTACACCCTGCCGCCGCCCATGGCCGGATTTTTCGAGTTCTCGATGATGCGTCTGCGCGGCGATATTGATCAAAGGGTGCTGGGAGAATTGTTCTATCAATACCTGAACGTCGAAGAAGAGTTCATCCGCCAATTATTCGTCCGAGGCGAAACCCAGCTGGGACGCGTGTTCGCGCATGAACCTTCTCTTTCGATGGAAAACGCATTGCATGTGCTGGACTACGAACGCGCCAGCGAGGTGATTCACACCGCAAGCCATCGCGGGATCGGCATTTGCTATTGCCGTCATAAGATGATGCACCTTGGCCGCGACTGCAACGCACCGATGGAACTCTGCATGACCTTCAATGGCACCGCCCAATCACTAACCAAACATGGCTATGCTCGCTCGGTGGATGTGAGCGAGGGCATGGATCTGCTTCAGCAAGCCTATGAGAAAAATCTTGTGCAATTCGGCGAGAACGTGCGCCAGGGTGTCAACTTCATCTGTAATTGCTGCGGATGCTGCTGCGAAGCGATGATCGCTGCCCGCAAGTTTGGCATCCTGAACCCGGTGCATACATCCAACTTCTTGCCCGTTGTAATAGAGAAAGATTGTAACGGCTGTGGAAAATGCGTCAGCGCCTGCCCTGTGGAGGCCATGACGCTTGTTTCAACCAATGATCCTCATCATTCCAAGATGAAAAAAGCAAAAGTGGATGAGGAGGCCTGCCTGGGATGTGGCGTGTGCGTGCGTACCTGTTCCCACGATGGATTATCTTTGCGATCGCGCCCGCAACGGGTTATCACGCCGGTAAATTCTGTCCATCGCGTTGTGATGATGGCAATCGAGCGCGGGGACTTGCAAAACCTGATCTTCGATAACCGCGTGCTTTGGAACCACCGCGCACTGGCGGCGGTGCTGGGAGTCATCTTGCACCTGCCTCCCATCAAGCAAGCCCTGGCAAGCCAACAGGTGAAATCGCGTTATTTGGAATATCTAGTCACTCACATTCCGAGTTGAAACAGAATGTCTTTGTATCCGCCTCTTGACCTCACGTGGTTTCATATCAAACTTCACGTGCATAAACAGACTGTGCTCATTGCAATGAGCACAGTCTGTTTATTATTTAACGGACATTACTGCGAAACACTGAAAAGCACCTGACCCACTTTATTGCCCGACATGTAAACATCCACCCGATATTGTCCGACCGGCCAGTTGCTGGTATTCGTCAAATGGAAACGAAGCGTGGTCGAGCCGGTACTATAGTTTTGATCCATGGTCTGGAAGGGTGTACTCGGATCTTTTCCAGCGATGTTCAATGCATACCAGCGGGCCTCGAAGGGTGTCCCGTTCGAAATTTGGCTAACGTCAAAAAACAAATTGAACGCATCGGTAGGTGTGAAGGTGGTTGTCTTGTTTACGCCCTGCTCGTCAGTGGCCGTATAGAAGTTGGAAACTTTAGGAGCGGCACTGCTGCATGCCGTCAGCGAAAACAGGATGGCGAACAGAACAAACAAAATGAAACTGATTTTGATTTTCATAGTTCATCTCCTATTCGTGGATGCCTTATAAAACTTCGACATAAATTCGTTTATTGATGGCGCCTTTGCTCTTGTAGTCTACCACACGGATCTGCCCCACTTCCGAAGTATTTTTCACGTGCGTGCCGCCATCGGCTTGCAGATCAAGTCCGACGATTTCGACGGTTCGAACCTGCTGGATTCCTTCTGGCAAAAGATTGATCTTGGTACGGATCAAGTCCGGGATTTGAAACGCTTCCGCGCGTGGCAGGATTTTAACGCGCACATCGCGTTCAGCCTGGACTTCGCGGTTGGTCGCCGTTTCGATGAGAGTGACCAATTCCTTTTGTAGCCGCTCGAACTCAAAATCCATGCGGCCCTTGAGCGGTTCCATATCTCCGCCAGTGACCTGCGCGCCATAATCACGGAACACGCATCCGCACAGGATGTGCATGGCGGTATGAGTCCGCATCAATCGATAACGCCGATCCCAATTGATTGCGCCATGCACGCGCGTTCCAACCGTGGGCAAGTCGCCATCCAGAATGTGCAATACGTCATCGCCCGCCTTGCGAACCTTAACGACATTCAAGCCTGCCAACACGCCAACATCATTGGGCTGGCCTCCGCCTCCGGGATAGAACGCAGTCTGGTCAAGCACGACCGCTTTCTCGTCCGGAATCACGGCAGTAATGGTCGCCTCAAACTCCTTTAGATAACTATCGGTTTGATAAAGTAATTCCGTCATGGTGCCTCCAAATAGATGCCATAGTGTACAACAAAAATTAGCGTTTGATTAGAGTTTCGCAACTTCCTTGACTAGGCCTCCAAATTTTTGTATAGTATTTTAGAGTAAACAAATATCGGGCACCGCGGCCCATAGGCGCTGTGCCCTTTGTTTCGCCATTTTATTTTTTCAAGGAGAAGCAATGATTCGTGTTGAGAATCTCACCAAAGATTACGGCACACGCCGGGCCATCTCGAGCCTGAACTTTGAAGCAGAGCAAGGCGAGGTGGTCGGCTTTCTCGGTCCGAACGGCGCGGGCAAAACGACTACCATGCGCATCCTGACTGGATACATGCCGCCCACGGATGGAACTGCGACGGTGGCTGGTTACGATGTTGTCAACGAGTCGCTAGAAGTACGCAGGCGTGTTGGATATGTACCTGAAACCGTTCCACTGTATACCGATATGACGGCGATAGACTATCTTGAGTTTATGGCTGATCTGCGGCACATTCCAAACTCAAAAGATCGCGCACGCGATACTCTGAAAATGGTCGGACTTGATAATCGCGCCGAAAGCTATATCGGCAACCTATCCAAAGGGATGCGGCAAAAGTTGGACTCGCACAGGCATTGATCCATCAGCCTGAGGTTCTGATTTTGGATGAACCTACCATTGGCCTTGACCCGGCTCAGGTAGTGGAAGTTCGTAACGTGATTAAAGATATCGGCAAGCAGCGCACCGTGCTCCTTTCCACGCATATCCTCTCCGAAGCACAACAAATTTGCGACCGCGTGTTGATCATTAACAAAGGCAAGATCGTTGCCGAAGATACGCCTGAAAACTTGCAGGCACGTCTGACCGGTTCGGAGCGCGTGGCACTAATGGTACGCGGCGAGATGGATGAATTGCCCAAGATCTTAAGCAGATTAAAGGCGTTCAACATGTGGAGCCCAAACCGGACGGCTCCGTGGAATTTCAGTTCGCGCCCGGTCAGGATGTTCGACCGGAGGTGGCGAGAACCGTCATAAAATCCGGGTATGACCTGCTTGAAATGCGACCGGTCGGCATGAGCCTTGAGGAAATCTTCCTTGAATTTAACCCGTGAGGATAAACCTGCGCGCCGCAAAGATAGAGGTGAGAGATGAGAAACGTTTGGGTTATTGCACGTCGTGAATACAATCAATACTTCTCGACACCCGTTTCGTATGCAGTGGCATTTGCCATGCTATTGATCGTCGGTTTGATCTTTGCGCTGACGTTTTTCGGAGCCTATCAAAGCGCATTTCAAGGAGGAGGCCTTGGCGGCTCTTCTCCCGCGCCGGATATTAAAGGAATTGCTGGAACATTTACCTTTATGTTGGTTCTCTCTATTCCCGCTTTGACCATGCGCTTGATCTCGGACGAGAACCGCATGGGCACGCTTGAGCTCCTACTGACTGCGCCTGTCCAGGACTGGGAATTGATTGTCGGCAAATGGCTTGGCGGATTACTATTCCTATTTACTGTGTTGGCCGTCACGTTAATTTATCCGGTCATTCTCAATATCTACGAAACGACCGATCCAAATATTCAATGGCAGGTTCTTAGCCTTATCATATTATCCATTGCCCTCGTGGCGATGTTCTGGAACTTGGTCATTGGCAAAAGGATGGAGGCTTTGTTCATCCTATTGGGAATTTGGGTCGTTGCCATCGTCGCCGGGATTCTTTTGTACTACCTGATCATACCCGGCATCGATTGGGGATTGACATGCTCCTCATACCTTGGTTTGATCCTGGTCTCTGCCGCGTTCCTGGGTTTGGGTGTGGGAATATCTTCCTTATTTAGCAATCAGGTCGCGGCCTTCTTTGTGACACTAGGCGTATTCATATTCTTCTGGTGGATGTTTGGTTTCATTTCGCAATTTGCACAGGGAAGCGCAGGTGATATATTTACTTATCTCGATATGGGCGCTCATTTCAACAACAATCTCAATGGCGGAATCATTAACCTATCCGACATTGTTTATTACCTGAGCCTCACCGCCCTTGGCCTGTTTGGTGGCACAGTTGCGGTTGAATCCCGGAGGTGGAGCTAATGGCCAAGAAACAGAATAACGTTGAACGTTACGCGTTCATCGGATTGATCGTCGCGGGAATCGCACTGATCGTAACCGTTCTCCTTGGATTGGTTGACGGATTGGTGGCGCTTAATTTTGTCCCAACTTTGAATATCAAGCTCAACTTGTGGATTTCGATCAGTGCAGCGCTTATCGTGCTTGGATTAGCCGCCTATGCCATTATGGCGCCGGATAAAGTAGCCCGATTCTATCACGGGACGACAAGCGCGCTACGGTTCAAATGCCTTGATCATGTCGTTGGCCTTCCTTGGGATTCTCGTCGTCATCAACGTGCTGACTTTTCAGAATCCGAAGGTATTGATAGACATGACCGAGGATAAACAAAACACACTCGCGCCTCAAACCCTCCAGGCTCTAACTTCTTTGCCCGGTAAAGTGACCGCCATTGGTTTCTTCTCAAGTCAAACGCCAAGTGATACGGCCAAACAATTGCTGACCAAATACAAATCCGCCAGCAACGGAAAATTTGATTATTCATTTGTTGACCCCAATGCGAATCCAACCCTTGCAAAACAATACGGGATCACCGGCGACGGCAAAATAGCGCTGGTGATGGGCAAGTCCTCACAAATTGCATCGTCAGCGGATGAGACCACAATTGACCAAGCGCTCATTCTGCTCATTAGCCCCCAGACGCGTGTGATTTATTTCCTCACCGGTCACGGCGAGGCGGATATCAATGGCTCGGATAATACTGCCATGACACAAGCGCGCACCATGCTCCAAAACAAGAGCTATACCGTAAAAACCCTGAACCTCTCGACTACTAACAGCATTCCCAGCGATGCAAAAGCGATTGTCATTCCTGGTCCAAAGAGTCCTTTGCTCGATCAGGAAGTGGCTTTGCTAAAAGCGTACGTTGCCAAAGGCGGCTCGCTGGTGGTTATGGAGGACCCAACTCCTGTCACCAACTTCGGCGCAAATCCCGACCCGTTGGCAAGTTACATAAGCTCCGACTGGGGCGTCAGTTTGGATAACGACATTGTCATTGATACATTCTCAAACAACCTCTTGCAGGCAGTTGCAACAAATTACAGTTCTACGAGTCCGATCACTCAGCACCTTACAACATACACGGTCATGCCTCAAGCGCGCAGCCTGACGATTAGTAAGACGCCGCCTCAAGATCTGACGCTGACCGGATTAATGCAAACTACCCAGCCATCTCAGCAAAGCGTATCCTGGGGCGAAAAGGATTTCTCTTCTTTGCAAAATCCTAATGGTCCCACTTTTGATCAAACGACTGACATTCCCGGCCCTGTGACGCTTGCGGTCTCTGGCGAAAATCCAACGTCACATGGACGCGTGGTTATTTTCGGCAACTCGGAGTTCGCCAACGATCAGTATTTCAACGTATATGCAAACAGCGATGTTTTCATCAACTCGGTGGATTGGGCCGCTAATCAAAACAACCTAATTAACATCACACCGCGCACACCCATCACCCGCACATTCAACCCGCCATCCGGACTGGCCCTCGTTGCCATTCTGCTTGGAACTGTATTCATTGTTCCCGGCCTGGTGATCGGCGCTGGTATTTTCTCATGGCTGGAACGCCGCAGAAGAGGCTAAACCATGATACGAAGAAGCACTTGGATTTTGCTGGTTATTCTGGTTCTCTTGATTGTTGGGGCGTTTTACTTCAACAATCAAAAGAAAAATTCGGCGGCCGCGGCAACTCCCAACGCATCGCAACTATACTTATTCACTTCGCAAGATGGAAAACCGACTGATATCAAAATTGAAGATACGACTGGCCGTTCCGTGGAGGTCGCTCGTAACTCTACCGGCACATGGGTGTTGAAAGCACCAACAGCCGACGCGGCCAACCAAGGTCAGGCCGAGGCTGCCGCAACTCAATTGACAGCCTTGAGCTTGTTTGGCAATGTCCAAATTGGTCCGGATGTTGTTGGATTGGATAAACCGACCTACATCATGACAGTAACATTTGATAACGCCAAAACTCATAAAGTCTTGATTGGCTCAGTGAACCCCATCCAAACCGGCTATTACGTCCAAGTGGATGGGGGACGAGTAGAAGTCGCCGATAAATCCGGAATTGACTCCCTCGTCAACATGTTGACCGCGCCACCCTATCTTTCCACTTTAACCCCGACCATCACTCTCACACCGGCTGCATCAACCAGTTCGCCGGTTGCAACATTGGAGGCACCTGTCTCAACAACAGCCGTCCCCGCGTCCACACCCACACCGTAAGAGGCGATTTGGGCAAGGCGTCACTATAGTGAACTGATTAGAAACGAGAAAGGCTATTGATTTTCTAGTCAAAAAAGTGTATTCTGGATTTAAAACCAGTTTTGGAACAAATAATGGATGTAGATAAAATCATAATTGCCGACGACGAAGAAGAATTCCCTGCCATTGCAAGATTAATTGAACTGGGGCGGCAGAAGTCTTATGTCACGCTTGATGATATCCTGCACTTCTTCCCCGAAGCCGAACAGGATGTGGAACAGCTGGAGGAGGCCTTCTCTGCTCTACTCAGCGCGGGGATTCCCTTTGTGGAGGACACAACTCCCGGCGAGCCAACTGAAGACGAACTCGTCGCAGTGGAAGAAACGGAAGTAGAACCGGATATTTCACTGGATGACTATCTTGCCAACATCGATACTGACGACACGATTGGTCTATACTTAAAAGAAGTCAGCCGTGTTCCGCTTCTGACTGCAGAAGAGGAAGTCCAGCTCGCGCAACGAATTGAGCGCGGACGAACGGCGCGTGAAGAACTCGCCAAAGGCAACGCCACTCCTCGTCGCCGCGCCGATCTTCGCAAACTGATCGAAGATGGCTGGGCAGCGCGTGAACATTTGATTACAGCAAACTCACGGCTGGTTATTTCAGTTGCCAAAAAATATATGGGGCGCGGCGTACCATTCCTCGATCTCATTCAGGAAGGCAACATCGGACTGATTCGCGCCACGAAGAAATTTGATTATCGCCGCGGCCATAAGTTTTCAACTTATGCGACGTGGTGGATCCGCCAGGCGGTCACGCGTGCCATCGCCGATCAAGGGCGAACGATTCGCGTCCCTGTCCACATGGGCGACCAGATCAACAAGCTGTTGCGCGTTCAACATCAGCTCACCCAGCGTCTCGGGCGCGAACCCAGCGTGGAAGAATTAGCCAAAGCACTGGATGTTCCGCCCAAAAAAGTTGAGAATATGATCCAAGTAGCGCGGCGGCCATTGTCGCTCGAAACGCCCACGGACGATGAAGAGGATTCCGTATTGGGCGATTTCATCGAAGACGATGAAGCGCCTCCACCCGATGACACAGCTACCTATAACCTTCTGCGCGAACACCTCGGTGAAGTGTTGAACAGCCTCCCGCCGCGTGAAGTCCGCATCCTTCAACTTCGATATGGCTTGCTCGATGGGCAAGCTTATACTCTCGAAGAAGTTGGCCGCAAAATGGGTGTGACGCGCGAACGTGTTAGACAAATTGAAGCACAGGCATTAAGCCGATTGCGTCATCCTTCCATTCGACGCAAACTTCGCGACTATCTCGGCGAATAGATAACAGGAAAGCGACATCCAAAAGCTGTCGCTTTTTTTATCTCAACTCAACATCAATAAGTTTCAAATTCATCGTATACATCGAACGCCGGATTGAAATGAAACAAATCTAAATAAAGTGGTCGCGCTGAGCTATTTCCAGAATTGCAGCTCTTTGCTCTGCGGACAATGCATCATATTCTGAGTTGTGTTCATCCGTATCGTGATTTTCCATTAAGAGGACTGAGGCGTCATGGCTGAGCAAGATCGTGTGCCATGCGAGTTGTTTTACATTATAGATCCGGCCGACCACCATCGGTTGCGCTAGAGCGCCTTTGCACTTTGATCCTTTGCCCCCCAAAATTAAAGTTCCACGGCCGCGCAATAAGACAAACACCTCATCCGTCTCAGTATGTCGTTCCATGCTGTCAATCTGATCCGGCTGGAGATCGTCCAGATAACGAAGTATCGCCACACGCCAGCTGCCAAAAAATATCAGCGGTTTAAAACCTGCACCGTCATAATCCTGAATTTCAAGCAACGATTTATCCATATTTATCGTCTCAATCACGACTTGCCCAGCCAAACTTCCACTTCTTGATCCTCACCTAGCAAATCAAATGAAATTAT
This sequence comes from uncultured Chloroflexia bacterium, assembly GCA_963752775.1. Taxonomy (GTDB): domain Bacteria; phylum Chloroflexota; class Anaerolineae; order Anaerolineales; family Villigracilaceae; genus Fen-1038. The sequence continues at coordinate 46,132 of CAVVZL010000011.1, read as the reverse complement.
ATTCCCACGAATCTCCTCTCCGTTCAATCGCATCCGCACAACTCCCCGGCTGACACTTTGCTCGTTATATACGGTGATTTCGAATCGTCCTGCCCCGAAAACGGCGCACTGCCTTGAATCCCTCCCACGCAGTAGGGATACACGGGTCTATTCGCAGCCCATCGTATTCTGGACGGATACCCAATATCCATTGTGTGATGGCCACATAATTCCAAGCCGCAGTACCGGTGAGCCAGGAGTTCTTCGCTTCGCCAGGCGTTGCCGCATCGCGCCCCGCAATCATTTGTGCATAAACGTATGGTTCACACCGATGCAAGTCTGCCAATTCTTCGCGCATCGATGGATTGATTCGCATATAGTAATCCATGGCGCGATTACCATTTCCCGTTCGAGCCTCCGCAATCATCACCCACGGATTGTTGTGGCAGAATACACCCGCATTCTCCTTATATCCCGGCGGATACGATGAAATCTCACCCAGATGAAGATAGTATCTGGAATATGCGGGCTGAAGAATCATGATCCCATGCGGCGTCGCAAGTTGAGCATGGACCGAGTCCAGTGCCTTCTTTGCCATTCCATTTTCCAAGCCAATCCCCGCCAGACCACAAAAGCCTTGTGGCTCAATATAAATTCTTCCTTCTTCACATTCTTTCGATCCAACCTTATTCCCGAAATCATCATACGCACGCACGAACCAGTCGCCATCCCAACCATGCTGATAAATGGTCTTTGTCATGGTCTCAGCCAGTTCCCGATAATATTTTGATGGATCAACTTTAAACGGCCAGAGTTTCTTTCGGTTATGAGACGCATAATGTTCGGCAAGATCCGCCATCGCACGCGTCGATTCGACAAAAAGTCCGGCAATAAATACGCTCTCAGCAGTCTTTCCATCTTTTCCCGTTGTGATCTGAAAGCTCTCTCCGGGAGTATCCGAAAAACAATTCAAGTTCAGACAGTCATTCCAATCCGCTCGACCGATCAATGGCAATCCATGCGGACCCAGGCGATCCAACGTATATTGGATGGAACGTTGCAGATGCTCGTAAAGCGGCCTCCCGCTTCCCGATTGATTATCGTACGGGACACTTTCTTCCAGAATGCTCCAATCCCCCGTCTCGCGCAGGTAAGCTGCGACCGCAATCACCAGCCAATGAGGATCATCATTGAAGTTCGATCCGATATCGTTGTTACCACGCTTGGTCAGAGGCTGATACTGATGATATGCACCTCCATTTGGCAATTGGGTTGACGCCAGATCAATGATCCGTTCGCGCGCCCGGGCAGGAACCATGTGAACGAATCCTAGCAGATCCTGATTCGAGTCGCGAAAGCCCAGGCCGCGTCCAATCCCTGACTCAAATTGCGAAGCCGAACGGGACATGTTGAAGGTGATCATACATTGATAGGCGTTCCATATATTGACCATCCGATCAACATGGATATTCGACGTCTGGATCTGAAAACGACCAAGCAATTCATCCCAATACGTGTGAAGCGCATCAAAAGCAGTATCCACGTTAGAGTGTTGAAGATATTTCTTTATAATCGGTTTGACCATCTTCTTATTGATCGTCTGCGAATTGGGTGGATCAAATTTCTGATCCTTTGGATTCTCGTGATACCCCAAAAGAAAAATAATCTGCTTTTGCTCACCAGATTGCAATGATAAGCGGATGTGAAATGAACCCATCGGCTGCCAACCATTTGCAACCGAATCAGTGCACCTTCCCTGTTCTACCGCCAATGGCCGATCCCAGGAGCGATAAGGTCCCAAAAACGACTCGCGCTGAGTATCGAATCCTTCGCATTTCTCCGAACATGCAAAATACGCAAAGTGATCCCGGCGCTCGCGGTATTCGGTCTTGTGATAGATCACTTGATCTTCAACCTCCACTTCACCGCTGGAGAAATTTCGCTGGAAGTTGGTCGCATCGTCCAACGCATCCCACAGACAAAACTCGACTGCTGAGAAGATGGATATTTCCGCCTGGCGGTCACGCTGATTCGTAACCGTCAATTGCCAGACCTCGAGGTTTTCTCCCAACGGGACGAAGTAACGCGTCTCGGCGCGAATGCCGCTATAAGTCGAGCCAATGATCGTATATCCCATCCCGTGGCGGCATGAATAATCGTTCAACTTACGCGGGGCCGGTTGCCACGAAGGAGACCAATAATTGCCATCCTTTTCATCCCTCAAATAAAGATAGCGCCCGCCAAAATCAAGCGGGGCATTGTTATAGCGATAGCGTGTGAGGCGGCGCAAGCGCGCATCCTTATAAAAAGAATAACCACCGGCAGTATTGGAGATCAAACCAAAGTACGCCTCGGAGCCAAGATAATTGATCCATGGCATAGGCGTGTCGGGGCGTGTAATGACATATTCACGCTGTTCATCGTCGAAATGACCATACTTCATCAGAGTTTTCCTAAACACAAAAATAACAGGCAATCAAGCTCGTGCTAAATCGTCAGCTAATGTTTGGTTTCTCCCGGGCACCGGTAAACCAAAGATGTGGGCCATCCGTTGACGAATCGTTAAATGGTTGAGACTTTCTAAAGTTCCGAATTGTTTTTTAGAAAATCAAGAACCTCGTCTAGTTTGGCAAAAGCCAAAGCAGTGACGGTATCGGCCCCACCGTAGTAAATCGCAATTCGCCCGCTGGGTTGATCGTAAATCGTGGCACACGGAAAAGCCACATTAGGCACATCGCCCACACACTCATAATACGTCTGGGGTGAAAGCAAATAAGGAGCACCGCGATAAATTACTTTCCACGGTTGATCCAAATCCAGAAGCACCGCGCCAAAACTATACACAAATCCATTGCATGAAGTGAGGACCCCATGATAGAACATCAGCCAGCCTTCCGAAGTTTCAATCGGAACCGGCCCTGCTCCAATCTTTGTACTTTGCCAACCGCTCTTTGTTCCCATTACGAAGCGATGCTCTCCCCAGTGAATCATATCCGGGCTTTGACTTAAATAGATATCACCAAATGGCGTATGCCCATTGTCGCTCGGTCGGCTGAACATTAAATACTTGCCATTGATTTTTCGCGGAAACAATACTCCATTACGATTGAATGGGAGCAATGCATTTTCGAGAAAAGTGAATTTCTCAAAATCAAAAGTGTATCCAATTCCGATGGTCGGACCATGATAACCATTGCACCAGCTGACATAATAACGATCTTCAAGCCACACCACACGTGGATCATACCGATATTGAAAATGACTAAGCTCCGGATCGTTGTATTCCCATTCAATCGGTTCCTTATCCAGATTCCATTTGAAGCCGTCCTCGCTAAGCCCGCGATGGATGTTCATATCGCGTTTCTTATTATCGCAACGAAAGACACCCGCGAATATGCCCTTGAAAGGCACGACTGCACTGTTGAAAATACTATTCGACGACGGAATCAAATCTCGAGGAATGATCGGATTTGCGCTGTAACGCCAAACCACATCCGAATTACCAGCGGGCCGTTCCTGCCAGGGGATATTAGGAAAAGAATTGTTATCCATCAGAGCATGATTTCCTTTATCCATAGAATAGGTAAAACATGGTCATGGAGCATATACCGTTTGATTTATAGCTTTGACAAGCGATAGCGCACCAGGTGCATCATCATCCAGATTCCAAAACATAATACCACCCGCTTGCTGCACGGCGATTTTTGTTTTCGCTTGAATCGTCGGGATGCCGTTGAAGTGTTCTGCCGTGCCAAGATAAATAAAGCTATCCACTTGAGCCGCGGCAGCATCCGACCCCACCAGTTTGGAATATGACACTGCGTCGGGGCGGCTATAGAACGGTACGCCCAACACAATCTTCTCACGAGCTAAGCCTCGCGCCTTCCAGTAATTCAATGCCCGATTAAATTGATCCATCGTTCCATGATCGGGACCGTCATACGACATAACGTTAACAAAATCCAAAAGACCAAACGAATCTTTCGGGACGCCGAGTCCGTTGTCATCTCCGTAAGCGACAACCGCTGCTGTAAGCAATTTCCCATTTAATGCCGTTCGAAGTTCCTTCAATAACGACAAAAAGTATTGTGACGAGTGTCCCAGCTCTGGATATTCCCAATCGATATCCGCACCGTCCAATTGATATCGATTGATAAAAGCCGATAAATTTGCTACAAACGTGGAACGCGTTTTCGAGTCCAAAGCCATCTGCTCAAATTGCTGATCTGTGCCCCAGCCGCCTACTGAAATTAGCACACGGACACTGTAAGTATGCGCATCTGAAACTATCTGTTGAAGTTTCCATGGATTGATCAAAGGCACAAGGGTTCCGTCGCTGTTTGGGATGAGAAAAGCATAATTAATATTCGTCAACTGAGCATAGGGAATTGCATTTGGAATAACAGCTTCCGTTGCATATGCAACGATACGAAATGAACTTGCTGGCGGGGTGGGAGAAGAAGCAAATGTTGTAGCCATGAAACCCGCAGAGAAAGAAGAAACTCGAGGTAGCGGAGCAGAATAGGCCGGAGCTTCGCACGCACTCAATATAACGGAAAGAAAAACCCATGTCCAGAAAGATGCGATGCGGCGCATAAGCGTCGGCCCAAGTCAAGAATCCATCTTATTGCTTGATAAAATCAGATTCGTTTGTTCAGTCGCCGCCAGCACCATGACCTATTTTTCGACGCCGGTGATGACAATACCTTGAACAAAGAAATTCTGAGCCAGGAAAAACAGAATGAGCGGGAATAATAATGTCAAAAAAGCGCCAGCTTGGATGAGGTCGGGGCGTGAGCCGTATATAGTATTGAAACGCGCCAACGCTACAGAGATCGGTTGTAAGTCCATCCTAGTAGAAAGATAAACAAGCGGTCCAAAGTAATCGTTCCAGGCATAAACTACGTGGAATATGATCACGGCGACGATAACAGGATAGGATTGCGGAATAATCACCGACCACAATATACGCAACGGACCTGCACCATCAATCATCGCAGCTTCGTCCAGATCGCGCGGAAGGGTCATAAAATATTGTCTCAGCAGGAATGTATCATAAGGATTGGCGAAGAACGTTGGAACAATCAACGGCCACCACGTCCCCACCCATCCGATTTTGGCAAATACGGTATACGTTGGAATGACGGTTACTGTGGTCGGCAGGAATATGATCGCGATCAAGACAATAAATAGAAAGTCACGCCCAGGGAAGCGAAAGCGAGAAAAACCATAAGCAACTAGAATACAGGAAATTAATACTCCGACAGTCGTAGTGGCTGCATAAAAGAAGGTGTTCCAAAGAAGCCGAGGAAACTTACTGTCCTTCCACATTTCCGGATAGTTACCCCAATTGGGTGAGAAAACCCATGGACGCGACAACCCCTCGTAGTAGCCGTTCCACACAATTGGGTCAGCGGCAGGATTTGCCGGGTCAATGAAAATACTACTTTTCTGATATCCTTTTAGTAGGGCCCAATTTTTGGTTACTCCGTTTCCTAATGGAACAGAGTAAATTCCCAATTCCTGGCCCTTGAAGTCATTCATATTTATCGCTTGATCTACAACAAACCCCGACTTGTTTACCTTTAGCGTGTATGTCTTGGTGTTCTGTCCAGGATAAATATAGGTGGGGTTCTTTGCCGGCCAGATCGGTGCTCCCGGAGTAGATACCTGGGTTCGAGTATTCCAAAGACGTGAAAATCATGTATAGAAACGGCATCAGGAAGATCGCCAGCAGAATCGCAGCGAACGCCGTAACGAGGAAAGGCGAAAGAAAACTTTTTTTTATTCCATTCCAGGAGATTTTGGCAGCCGATCTTTTCTCTGATTTTTCTTGCGGGATGGAAGTTGCACTCATAATGAATCTCCTCGGGCTATTGCCGTTCTCCGGCATAATATACCCAGTAACGAGCGGTAGCGAACAGGATGATCGTAACAATAAATATGATTACGAATAGAACCCAGGCAAGGGTGGCACCGTAAGACATGTTCTGATACACAAAGAACGTCTTATATAAATATAAATTGTAGAACAGGGTAAACCCGCCAGGTTCCCCTGTGCCGCTATTTTAATGCCAAAGGCACGAGGAAGTATTGGAACAAACCCACGATCGCCAACACCAAATTATAAAAAACTACTGGAGAAATCATCGGGAAGGTGATATTTAAGAATGTGGCGATATTACCAGCCCCATCCACTTTGGCTGCATCATAGAGTTCGGTCGGCACAGCTTGCATGCCCGCCAGCATGGTCAACATGGCATTCCCAATTCCCCAAATTCCCAGAATAACTAAAGCTGGGTAAACCCAAGCAGTGTCTCTTAGCCAACCTGGAAGACTGCCTCGAGGTACACCTAAAGTAAGCAAGAGCTCGTTCACCCAACCGAATTGGGGATTGAGTACACCATTCCAAATAAAAATACTTGCAATGAAAGGAACGATATACGGCATATAAAACATGGAGCGAAAAAAGGACTTTCCTTTGAGATTTGGATTATTGACTAAAAGTGCGATGCCCATCGGTACCAAAATGCCAACAGGAAGGGCAATCAGCCCATAGCGGAGCGTTACCCACAGTGCACCGGGTGAAGAATTGGAGCGGGCATTCATCACTGTTGGATCTTTAAAGAGAGCCACATAATTATTGATGCCATTGAATTTGGATAAATCAAAAGGGTTATCAGTTAGCTTTAGATTCATGAAGGAAAATATCAAAGTTGCCAGCATCGGAAGGAGCGTAAAGGCTATAAAACCGATGATCCACGGTAATAGGAAGAGCATGCCATTTCGGAACTCACGTCTAGCCATTGGCGTCATGCGACGAAAAGATCCCACGGAAGGTAATTTAGGTAGATGAGTTAATTGTTCCATGCTCTACTCCTTGCAGAATATCATATATTAAGCGGGCCAGTCATGCTGGCCCGCTTAATTTTATGACTTAAAAGTGTTACTGTTGTGCGTTGAAATCTGACTGCATGGTGCCCAGGAAGCTTTGCATCGCTGCATTTAGATCGAATGGACCGTTATTCTGTCCATTAAGGATCAAGCTATAGAACGTTCTAGTATCAGCAAAGGATTTGTTGAAGTTGGGCATATAGGCTTCTGCGCTAGGCACATCTGGATAACCTAATCCATCAATATAAGTTTGCCAATTCTGAACGCCGGGGAATTGTTGCTGCTTGGCCGCGAGCCAGGCCGCCTGCTGCGATGTACGAGCGGGGAAGGCGCCATAAGCCGATGGCTGAGATGCAGAACCCACGACCAACTGCTGAACCCCTTGAGTCTCCAGATAGACCATCGCGTCGAAGGCTTGTTGTGGGTTTTTTGATCCTTTTAGGATACGGAAAGTATCAGCATCAATGCGGCCGCCAACTTTACCATTGTATGTTGGCATTGTACCGATATCCCATGTCGGCTTGCCAGTGGTAGTACCGTCAGCGGTAACATGGCTCAAGCAGCACGTGTACCAAATTGGCGCATCAATCATGGCTACGTGACCGCCATCAAAGGCATTTCCGCCATTGTTGAGGCTTGATTCGTAGTTACCATTCGGAATAAAGGGTTGAGCACCCCATATGCCATTGTATGTCCATTGCCAGGCTGCTTTCCATCCATCTGGGATTTGAGCTGTCTTGCCATCGGCTCCTACCAAAGAGCCACTCTGCCAGAAAGATCCCACATAATTAACGCTATTCTCGAAGCCCCAGGTGAAACCATAGTTCACAATATTGGTCTTGTCGAACTTGGCAGATGCAGCGTTATTCCCGCTTTTATCGGTGGTCAGCGCCTGCGCAACTTTTGCTACAGTGTCCCAAGTCCAGTCTACCATGGTACCATCCGGCATCTTGTACTTATCACCATATTTCGCGGGCGGATAACTATAGCCAGCGGAATCAAAAATGGTTTTATTATAGATTATGGCCGATGGATACACAGCAAACGGCAGACCGAGATCGCCTTCGCCCGAGATGAACATTTTAAGCAAAGCAGGGTTGAAGTCAGATGTATCAGTTTTGGCAATATACTGTGTCAGATCAAGCCATTGACCATGGAAGGCATTCGAACCTGCGAAGCCTACAGGCCCAACAATATCGGGACCATTCCCTGATGCAATTTCTGTGGATAAAACATCGGTCGCCGAAGCGTTAGGTACGACTTCGAGAATCAGTTGGACGGCGCTTTGCGAAGCATTGTAAGCATCAACGACTGCTTGTTGCTGGGGAATCTGATTTGCAGCCGTACCAGTACCTAGACCAACATACCAACGGATACAAGTCTTTCCAGACTGACAAGCAGCAACCGGGAACGGAGTTAAAGTTGGGGTTGGTGGCACTGCAGTTGCCGCAGCCGTTGCTGCAGAAGTTGCCGCTGGCGTATTGGTGGCCGCCATCGCGGTAGGAGCTGAAGTATCAGTTGCAGCCGGAGCAGCGGTAGCAGCTGGGGTAGCGGCGCTGCCGCATGCCGCGAGAATCATCGAAACTGAGACGATCAACGCGGTCAGTAAAAATAGTTTTTTCTTCATGGTGAATTTTCTCCTCATCAAATGTTTGAATTAGGATTTAGATATTGAACGATCAATTTTATGGGTCGAGCGAAAAGATTAATACTCTCTTCTAATTCACCTCCTTGGGTCTTTGTACACTTAATTCCGAGCAGCCACACGAATGTCGTATGATGACATTGGTGGAAAGCAGGGTTATAGGATCCACAGTCGATCCTTGGAGAAGCGCAAAGATATTTTCGCCCGCCACTCTTCCCACCAATTCCGTTGGTGCGCGCACGGTGGTTAGAGGCGGATCCAAAAACGCAGACAATTTTTGATCGTCAAATCCCACTAGCGATATATCATCCGGCACCCGATAGCCAGCCTCTTTTAGGGCAATCAGCGCGCCAATCGCGGCATCATCATCCCCCGCGAAGACTGCATCAAAGTCCGGATGATCTGATTTAAGAAAAGCCCGCATCGAGGTCTCAGCAATATCGCGTTCAAAATCTCCTCGAAGGATTAGATTTGAATCAAAAGCCAATCTATGTGCATCCAAGGAGGCACGATAACCAGCCTCACGCCAACGTGAATCCTCCTGATTAGACGGTCCATGCATAAAAACGATCTTGCATCGTCTATGCACTTCAATCAAATGATCGATCAGCCTTCGAGTGGCATCACGGTTTTCAACGGTCACATAAGGGATAGCGAGATCAGTTGGAGGCGTACGATGGATTAATACAACAGGAAATTTCTTCTCATATAAATGTCTGAGTTGATGATCGTCTAAACTGTCTGCAAACACAAGTAGACCATCGCTGTTATGTACGCCAATTGGGGTGCGATCCCCATCTCCATCTAAATCATGGCGATAAGTGGCAACTATCAGGTTATAGCCCATCATTCGAACAACTGTCTCAATCCCGCTAAGCAAAGGCCCAAAGAAATCATTATGCATGTTTGTCAGTAATAAACCAATGACACGAGTTTTGCGGCTGGCAAGATTGCGCGCGGCTGCATGTGGAACATAGTTAAGCTTAATCATGACTTTTTCAAGTCTTTCAGCAACTGCCGGAGATATGGAGGCGTTATGGTTTATATACCGGCTCACTGTTGCAACAGATACGCCTGCCTCACGTGCCACGTCTCGAATGGTTATTGAACTGGACTTTTGTGTCATGGTTTGTAACCGGTTACTGTAACCGGTTACATTATTTCACATAACACTATGGAATGTCAATAGGCGTTTTCCTTAAAAAATTTGGCCGATTTTTTTTACTAACGCTAGTGCTTATTCATCCCACCCCACATGTTGAAAGTAATAACATCACGAACATTCCGATAAGAAGTAAACTAACGATCGTCCAGACGCGATCAAAAACCCGATTTCCACCTAATTCAGCTGGCCTCATTTACATGGCCGGTGCGATCAACATATATCGTGGCATACTTTGAGCAGAGCCGCTTAGAACCTGAGTTTATCATCGACCCCAAATTTCAGTGTTTTTAGCGGGGAAACTTGATATTTCGGGACACTAGCCGGAGTTAGGGGATGGGCTACAATTGAATGCATGGCGTTCATTCGGAGGGTAAAAACAACAAGCGGGGCAACTGCGGTTCAGATCGCCTATAAACAAAAAGGGAAGATCGTCAAGATCATCCATATCGGGAGTGCTCATACCGAAGGGGAATTGAAAATCTTGCTTGCATTAGCACATAAGCGGTTACGAGCAAACCAACTTGTGTTATTTCCAGAAGCACAACCTTCCCTGCGGGTGGGTATCAAGCGGTCCTTTTCCGGTTTGTTATGGAATATTCTGCGAGAACAATACCATCAGCTGGGATTTACCAGGCTGAAGGACGAGGCGTTTGAAGCTCTATGCCTCGCGCAAATCGTGGAACCTACCTCCAAGCTAGACAGCTTGAGAGTTTTGGCCGACCTGGGAATGGGGCCGATCGATCAAAACAAGCTTTACCGGAGTTTGGCTAAAGCTGCGGATCAGGATTACCGTAAGATCATCAGTCAGGCCTGTTTTAAGCATGTGGGTGGACATGGCCTAACTCTCCTCCTCTATGACGTCACCAGCCTGTATTTCGAGGTTCAGGAAGAAGATGAGTACCGGAAACCAGGTCTGAGCAAGGAACGTCGGTTGGAGCCCCAGATCATCATCGGGCTGCTGGTGGATCGCAATGGCTTTCCTTTGGGCTTACACAGCTTTGAGGGGAATAAAGCTGAAACCAGGACCGTTCTGCCCGTCATTGAGGCCTTTCAGGCACAGCAGGGGCTCAACAAAGCAACTATTGTGGCCGATGCAGCCATGCTCAGCGCGACCAACCTGGCAGCGCTCACAGAAGCCGGTTACACGTATATCGTTGGCTCCCGGCTGCACAAAGTACCCTATGACATCGCCGAGTACCAGAAAACCGGGGCACTGAGTGACCAACAGATCGTAGTCAGCCCCCAGGAGGGGTACCGGGTGATCTACCAATATCGCGCGAAACGTGCCGCCTTGGATCTTCGCAACCTTGAAAAGCAGGTCGCCAAGGCCAAGAAAGCTCTCAGCGGGCAGATCCCGACCAATCGCACGAAGTTCTTGAGCATCAAGGCCCAGAGCAAACAGCTCAATCAGAAACTGATCGATAAAGCCAGGACCTTGGCCGGTATCAAAGGGTATGTCACCAATCTGGATATCCCAGATGAAGAAGTTATCGCCTACTATCATCAACTATTCCAGGTCGAGGCTACTTTTCGAATGGCAAAATCTGATTTGAAGGCCAGACCCATCTTTCATCGCAAGCGGGATGCGATCGAGGCTCACCTCACGATCGTGTTTGCAGCTTTGGCGATCGGCAGAAATATTGAATACCAAACCGGGATTAGCATCAAGCAGTTCGTGAAGCTGCTCCGCCCGATCAGATCTGGTATTGTGACCATCAATGGCAATGAGATTTTTGCTGAACCAGAGATCCCCGACGCAGTAATACCTGTGCTAAATAGCCTGGGTCGGGGACACTAGGATGATAAACTCAGGCGGTGCGATCAACATATATCGTGGCATACTTTGAGCAGAGCCGCTTAGAACCAACAATAAAATTACCGCTAAACTGAAGAAAGCAATCTCCGGCGAGCGGTAGAGTAGCCAATGCGCTCCAGCCAAGCCACATCGAAACAAGATTACGCAAGCTGGATTTCCTCGATTCGCTCTCGGGTTTAGAACTTGTTTCGTTGCGACAATGTTCGTCAGAAAATCATCAGCGTTGAATAATGTGGTGAAAGTAATGTGCGCTTCATGGCAATTCCTCTGTCGCAGACTAGAGAGGTGATTATAATCGAACCGAAATGCCAAAACACTCTTCTCAAAATCTGAAGAAGGAAACAACAACATGATTCCATCTTTTAAAACGATCCAGCCAAAACTCATTCCACCATTGGATAAAAACTTTCAGCCAGCCGCGTTGGTTAATCGCGCATTCAACCAAGAAGCTGAAAAGATTGGCGTTCCATTAATTCTTGGATTGGAACGGAATGATGGTCAGGTCTCTCGATTTGAAACTTTGGTATTTCCAGAGAGCCATCCGAAATCCTCAAGCAATCTACAATATATTGAACGACTGGTTAAATTCTTACTGTGGCAACGCGGTGGATATAAATTATATGTGGGCGGATCAAAATCCATCGGTGAAAGTTTACAAAAGATTTATTCTGCTCAAGGCAAACAAGCTTTTGATTACGATTTCATGGGGCGGCAAGTATATGAAAAGCCTTTCACGATCATTGCTTGCGATGCATCACAAGTTCCGCAAGCGCGCGAGATCGGACAGCGGCTCGGGCGCCATTTAGAAGGTAATCGCATCGGTTTTGATCTCGGCGCTTCAGACCGAAAAGTCAGCGCGGTGGTGGATGGAAAAATGATCTACAGCGAAGAAGTAGTTTGGGAGCCACGCAAACATTCCGATCCAGAATATCATTACAATGAAATCATGAAAGCACTGAGCACAGCGGCGAGTAAACTGCCCCGCGTCGATGCGATCGGTGGAAGTTCCGCCGGCATATATATTGATAACCGCCCTATGGTGGCATCGCTATTTCGCGCCATTCCCGTTGAGAGGTACGGGGAGATTTGGAATCTATTTTTGCGCATCCGCGACGAGATGCACGTTCCGCTTGAAGTCATTAACGATGGTGATGTGACCGCGTTAGCTGGATCCATGTCCATCGAAGACAATGGTGTTTTGGGAATCGCCTTGGGGTCAAGCGAAGCGGTCGGCTATGTGGATATGAATGGACAAATCATGGGCTGGCTCAATGAATTGGCTTTTGCTCCGATAGATTACAATACTCACGCTCCGGTTGAAGAATGGTCAGGCGACATCGGATGCGGCGCGTCATATTTCTCTCAACAATGTGTTTTCCGCCTTGCACCGACCGCGGGGATTCGGATTCCAACTGATATCAGCGATGCGGACAAATTAAAGTTTGTTCAGGAAAAATTAGAAGCGGGTCATGAGGGCGCAATCCGCATTTGGGAAAGCATGGGAATCTACTTGGGGTATGCGCTCGCTCATTACGCTGATTTTTACGATATGAAACACGTTTTGATCTTGGGTCGTTGTACATCCGAACGCGGCGGCGATATTTTATTGGATCAGGCTCGAGCCGTCCTGAAAGCGGAATTTCCCAGCTCCGCGAGAATCAATTCGAAATTCATTTGCCGGATGAAAAGATAAGGCGCGTGGGTCAATCTGTTGCCGCCGCAAGTTTACCGATCATCGAAAAATAAAGGAGAAATATCATGCGCTTCCATCTTGACACTTCCGAAATCTTTATCCCCGATAACAAACCGATCGAAGAGGCTTTCGACTCGAACAACCCATCTCGCTATTTCCGCACATCAAGACGATTTGGAAATCATGGCGGCTCAACCCATCTTGGAATGTTTTCAACAAAAAGATAAATGGTTTACTGGCGTGGTTGTGACCGATGGACGTGGTTCTCCCCGCAGCGGTTTGTACGAACACTACGATGATGAAGAAATGAGGTTGGTTCGATTCCAAGAACAACGCAAAGCTGCGATTGTCGGCGAATACGCGGCGCAGATCATGCTGGATTATCCGAGCAAGATCGTTAAAGACCCAATGAAGAAAGAGCCAGTCGAAGACTTAATCGAATCTAATAAAGGCTACTCATCCACGAATTATTTTCACTCACAATCTCGCCGATAAACACGATACGCATGTCAGCGTGACGCTGCGAATCATCGAGGCGATTCGCGGTTTAGCCGAATCGGAACGTCCACAAAAAATGTTGGGCTGTGAAGTTTGGCGCTCGCTCGATTGGATGGACGATCCAGATAAAGTCTGCCTGGATGTATCAGAGCATGAAAACCTCCAAGCGGCATTGCTTGGTGTATTTGATTCCCAAATCGCGGGCGGTAAACGATATGATCTTGCATCCATGGGACGACGCCGTGCCAATGCTACGTATTTTGAATCGCATGGAGTTGATTCGACCACTGGCTTATCTTATGCAATGGACATGACACCGCTTATTCATGACAAGAGTTTGAATCCGGCGACATTTGTGCAACAGCTGATCCAGCATTTTTCGTCCGATGTCAGTCAAAGAATCAATCGCTATAACGCGGCGAAATAACACGAAGAAAAGAGAAGTCACCGGATGGAACAAACCCTCAATTACAAGATTGGTCAGCGGCTTTTGCTGGCATTCCAAGGCAAAGATCAATTACCGCCTGAATTTAAAGAAGCACTGCACAACTTACGACCTTCAGGTGTAACACTGTTTCGGAGTTTTAATGTTGACAATCCAGTACAAGTTTTACGACTAACAGATTTTAATTCAACAAAGAGCAAAGCAAGCAGGATTGCCGCTCATGTTAATCAGTGTTGACCAAGAAGGCGGTCAACTCATGACAATCGGAGGAGACGCAACTCCACTGCCGGGCAACATGGCTTTAGGCGCGACCGATTCAGATGAATTTGCTGAACGCGCCGGGAAGGTTCTCGGCACCGAACTTGCAGCAATGGGTATCAATATCAATTACTCGCCATCCTGCGATGTAAATGTCAATCCGAAGAATCCGGTGGTCGGAATCCGATCTTTTGGAGAGAATCCGCAAATGGTGGCGCGTCTTGCTTCTGCGATGATCAAGGGAATTCAATCTGCAGGCGTGGCCGCTACTGCCAAACATTTTCCCGGGCATGGCGACACCGACACGGATTCTCACATTGGGCTGCCGCGTGTATCCCATTCCTTGGAACGACTCCAAAGCGTGGAGCTTCCACCGTTTAAATCCGCAATCAAAGCAGATGTTAAACTGATGATGACCGCGCATGTCGCCCTGCCGGTAATTGACGGTCCACAAGCGCCGCCTGCAACGCTTTCGCGAAAAATATTAACCAATATGTTGCGCGAGGAGCTTGGTTTTCGAGGCGTCACGATTACGGATGCAATGGATATGAAAGCCATCCCTCAAGGCGAGGCACTTGGCGAAAATGCGGTCCAAGCCGTGTCTGCGGGCGCAGACTTGTTATTACTGACTTCAGATCCTCTTGATCAAAGAAGAGTTCATTCGAGTCTTTTACGTGCAGCAACCGAAGGAAGATTTGATCAAAACGAAATGAATGCCTCGTTGGAACGAATTGCATCCCTCAAGAAATGGCTAGAGGAATTTTCTTTAACAAGACCCGATATTAGCGTGGTGGGATGTAAAGAACATCGTCGCCTTGCTGATGAGTTAGCGGAACGGTCCATCACGCTTGTGCGAGATCAAAATAAATTAATGCCGCTTCATCTTACCAACGAACAAAAGATCGCAGTGGTTACCCCACAACCAATTGACTTAACCCCAGCTGATACGTCATCGTATGTCGTTCCGACTCTTGCGGCAGAGATTCGCCGATATCATCCCAGCGTTGACGAGTTGGTTGTAGCGCACTTGCCATCCGAACGCGACATCGCTGGAGTCCTTGAAAAGATTCGCAAATATGACTTGATCATCGCAGGAACCATCAACGCCTTCAACAACCCATCGCAAATATCGCTCGTCTGCGAAATATTGAAAATAAAAATACCGACTATTGTGGTAGCTATGCGGCTACCGTATGATTTGGCTTCGTTTGAAGGAGCACCAGCGTTTATTTGCACTTATTCCATCCTGCAACAGTCAATGCAAGCATTAGCTAGAGCGATGTTTGGACAGATCCAATTTCATGGACATCTGCCGGTCTCAATTCCCGGACTTTATCCGATTGGGCATGGATTAAACTATTGAAGGACAACAGTCTAAGTGCTAAGAAAATATTTCATAATCGAAGAGGTAATCATCAAATTTCGGTATCAGGAGAAGTATTATGAAAATTGCGGTGATTGGTGGCGGTTCAACCTATACACCTGAATTGGTTAATGGATTCCTAAATCGAATTAATTCTCTGCCGATCAAAGAACTTTGGCTGATGGATATTAACCAGGAACGATTGAACATCGTCGGCGGGTTTGCTGAGCGCCTGGTCAAAACCAGAGGCGAGCCATTTAAAGTCATATTGAGTACTGATCAACGGAGGAGCATCGCAGACGCATCCTATGTAATCACTCAGCTGAGAGTTGGCATGATGCCAGCTCGCCGTGAGGATGAATATCTTGGAAAAAGACACGGCTTGGTTGGTCAGGAGACAACGGGCATTGGCGGGATGGCCAAGGCGCTGCGAACTATACCGGTCATTCTCAACGTTGCCAAAGATATCCGTGAGACCGCGCCGAATGCTTTATTGGCTAATTTCACCAATCCGGCGGGCTTGATCACTGAGGCTTTGACGCGTTATGCACCAGAAGTTTCGTCTGTGGGCGTTTGTAATGTTGGCATCACTGCCAAAATGAGCTTGATCGAGCAACTGGAAAGACTTGTCAATATAAAAATCAATCCCGATCACGCCGAGTTGAACACGCTTGGACTGAACCATCTTACCTGGCATCGCGGCTTCAGTGTAGACGGAGAAGAAATGTGGCCTCGAATTTTTCCGGCGTATCTTGCGGAGTTAAGAAAGGAAGATGAACCAGAATGGGATATTCAGACGCTTAAGTCGCTGGGCATGATCCCCAATTACTATTTGCAATACTTCTATTACACGGATAAGAAACTCAAGTCACAGGAAGCGTGGCCGCCGTCGCGTGCAGAAGAGGTTATGAAAATTGAGCAGGAACTTTTACGACAGTATGCAGACCCGAATCTCGTTGAACCACCGGACGGTCTCATGAAACGTGGCGGCGCTTATTACTCCACCTTGGCGACACAGTTGATTGACTCGCATAGCAATGATCTAGGGCAGGTTCATGTGGTGAACGTTCGAAACGATGGCGCGGTTAAAGATTGGCCGGCAGATTGGGTCCTAGAATTACCTGCAAAAGTAGATGCCAATGGTATTCGCCCTTTGCCAACTCCGGCCTTGCCTCCTGCCTGCTACGGATTAATAGCCCAAGTCAAGATGTATGAGCTATTGACCGTGGAGGCCGCGGTTCAGGGCGATCTTAGGGCAGCCTACCAGGCCCTCCTTACTCACCCATTGGGTCCCAAAGCAAATAAAGTGCAGGCCGTACTAGAGGATATGCTTAAAACCAATAAAGACTGGCTGCCGCAATTTAAACTGTAATCTAAGAGATCGGAAAATAAATGGCGCCTGATGTATCGAAGAAATATTTTCTCGGCGTGGATGTGGGTGGAACAAAGACCCATGCACTAATCTCAGACGATCAAGGAAACGCGCTGGGATTCGCTGAGGCTGGTCCTGGTAATCATCAGATTGTCGGATATCCAGGATTGAAAGATATCCTTCAGGTGGTTGTCGGCCAAGCGCTGGATTTAGCAGGTTTGACGGTTGAACAAATCACGGGTGCCGGATTTGGAATTGGTGGTTTGGACTGGCCGTCCCAACTTGAGGACCATCTGAACACTATTGCCCCGCTAGGGCTCAATTGTCTGATTGATGTGGTGAACGATTCGATCATTGCACTGATGGCAGGCGCATCCCAAGGATGGGGAGTCGTGCTTGTTGCAGGCACTGGCAATAACTGCCGCGGCCGAGATCAATACGGCCATGAGGCGCGTATTACCGGCGAGGGAAGCCGCTTCGGCGAATTTGGCGGCGCAGCGGATATGGTCGAAAAAGCAATCCAAGCAATTTCGCATGAATGGACACACCGGGGACGAAAGACATCGTTGACTAATCTATTTATCGAATCAGCTGGGACGAAGGACCTTAGCTCATTGATCGAAGGAATTGATTTAGGCCGCTGCGATCCGGATGCAAGTTGGGCGCCACTCATCTTTCAAGCTGCAAACAATGGAGATCAAACTGCACTTGAAATTATTGCTCAGTCGGGTCGCGAACTTGGCGAATTGGCTTGCGCCGTCATTCGCCAGCTGCATATCGAAAAAGATGAATTCGATGTAATTTTGGCGGGAAGCGTTTTTGCAAGCGGCGAGCTTTATACGGAGCCGCTCCAAGCTACGATCTACAGGCAGGCACCGAATGTCAGGTTAATTAAACTGGAAGCTCCACCAGTTATAGGCGGTGTGGTTTTGGGAATGCAAAGGGCTGGTATGAATACAAAACTGATCCACCGGAATTTAGTGACATCCACAAATAGATTGATCGAAGATCGCCTAACCCGTAACTAAACTGATAAGATATAGCAACAGCAATCACTTCACCGCGATCGTCAATCAATAATGCCTGACTACTTGGTGTACATGTATCAATGCCCAAGATAAGGGTCTTGCCTAGCTCACGCCTAGCAGAACTCCAGAAGTCAATATCGAGAGGCTCATATTTTGTTACATCTGGATCGCAACTTCTAGTGATTCTCGGTATCTTTTAAGACCGTGTCACTGCCCTTTACCATGACTTTACGATAGATTTCCTGTGGTCGTTTCTGAACTCCGCTAACCATCATCAGTTCTTGAATCTTGATGCCAAACAGGCGCTCATTCTCTTTCAAATAAGGTTCGATCAAATCCCAATCTGCTTTCTCTAAATCCGCAAAGACGCCGCCATTGAGTTGATCGTCGCTCACCACGTGGCGGGGATCACGGATGAAGATCGCACCGCCCGATGCCAGTGAGAAGAGATTGCCTCCCGGATATGGACTGGTCAGTTCAACCAGCTTGCCGTCCTCCGTGTACCCTACGCCATTCAAGATCACGAATCCTCCGCCCTTGTGAGGATCACCTGCCATGAACGACTCAGCTAGGTAGTCCAGGCATGTTCCGTTGATGACGGCGTGTGGCCTTCCCACTGCGTTGATCAGCGGGCGACCTGCGGCAGAACCAAGCACATAAATGTCGCCCCCTTTGGCGCCATACAGGAAAGTCTGTCCCACATCGCCATGTATGACCAGCTTTCCCTCTTTCATGATCTGTCCGAGTTGGTCCTGCCCATCGCCATGGATATGTACTTCCATACCATCGAGGCCGGAGGCGGTGTAATCGCCAACATCGCCGTATAGATCAATGCGAACGCCTTGTGTGTTGGGACCGAGTCCTGACTGCCGCGAAGCGTCCGCCGCGCCAATTATAGATGACAAAATGTCTCCAGCCCATCTTGTTGGCTTTAACTAGGTAGCGAGCAATGGAATCCTCGCCTTCGGCCGCGAAACCATACGCATCCACCAGTAACGGGGAATCTTTCATCGCAGGTGTAGGCAAATTGCTTCGTGTCTTCCAGGTTTGGCGGGCGACGCCTTCAACGCTTTGACCAAATAGATCAAAGAGGCTCTGATCCACGAGCGTCAAAAGCGAGGCGCGTTTCTTGTTGCCGGTATCTGCACGGCGATCCCTGACAAGGGTTAAAGTTTGGCAGGCAAATTGCCATTCATTTAGACCATTCTTGCCAAAATCAGATAGCCACTTAAAGCCCCATGCCAGTTCGTTCCAGCCACTCACAGACAGTTGTGATTTTATATATTGCCAGGCAGTCGGGGCACCACCATCGTCATACGCATGATTCACAGAATCAATCCATCTTTTACGAAAATCGTGCGAAGCTCTTTCCATCTGGAGTTCATGCGGCGCATGGACGCGGTCGGCCATCAGGGTTATTGGTTCGCCGAATTTGTTGGTGCAGGTCAGTTCCCTCACCTCTGCCTCTCCTCTCCCATTGGTAGAGGAAACGGGAGTGAGGGAGAATCGAAACGAACCGCCGTCTGTGTGCGAGCCGCCGCGTGCTACCCAGTATTTGTCCGCCAGCGGTTTGAAGCGACAGTCTTCCAATGCCAACGAACGCATACAGGCATTGATGGCCTGGCGTTCAGATGCAATCAAACCAATTTGGGCGCCCTCGTTTTCAAACAAAGCAAAGACCTGCGGCCTCAGCATGGAGGTGTCGGTAATGCCGATCAATTCAAATTGATCTTCCTTCGAGCGGGCCACGATAAAGAACCATGGGCCATCCGGCGAGCCATGAATGTGTGTGCGTTGCACCGCACGATAAAGTTCGCGCTTCTCAGGCGGCAACATAACGAAATCATGCTCCGTGGTCGGAGCCATCGCCTCTAATGTGATCTCAAGTGGATAATGGTAAACGCGATCCCATAGATCAAACAACTGCACGCTGACTTCTGTATCCGTCAGAAACAACTGGCCGATATTGCGTTGTCGCAAATACTCGCCAACAGCATGATAGTTGGCGAAGTCGCCGTTGTGGACGAGCGCTTCATTCAGACCGATGAACGGATGTGCGCCGCCGGGATGCCAGACGCGTCCCTTAGTTGGATAACGCTGATGTGCGATCCAAACATGGGCCGTTTGTTCTTCGAGTTGGTAATAAGCCACCGCTTGTTCCGCGTATCCAACGATCTTGAGCACGGAAAGATTCCGCCCGTGACATAAAACAAAAGCGCGTTTCTCGCCAAGGCTGGCGTAGAACTTCACGTTAAGTTTGTAGGAGTTTTGATAAACGAATTCATCTTCAAGTTCGCGAGGTTCCGAGGTTGAGATCCCGCTTGATTTGGAGAAACCAGCCAGAACATCCGGCTTAACGCGCACGAAATAACGCCACACGTCGGGTGGACAAGCATCGAGTGCTTCGACCTGTCGATAATCATCCAGATGAGGCAGTTCATAGGATTTAGCGATGTCGAAATTCGGCGTGATAAATTCTGATTCAACTTCGGCGCGGGCCAATGGATCGAGCAATGCCACCTGCAACAGATAATGCGAACGCAACGTCTCGGGATCCAATCCCGCTTGAGCGGGGTCCAGACCGACCATCGCTATTCCGCCGCCCTTGCCGTTGCCGCGATTATGCATCTGTGTTGAAGCGGTCAATACGTGTTTACCTTTTATGGGAACATTGGCCGCCAATCCCAATACGCCGCATCCGCCTTCGGCTGCATCTTCCGCGCGCTGGGATTCCGGCGTAAGCGCCAAAAGAGTTCCGCGAGATTCGAGAATTCGATCACTAGACAAAGACATTGTTTCTCCTACTCCAAGTACATCAGCAAGTCAGTGCGCCCGCGCAATTCACGGACGGACTTCATGCCGAGGGTTTTCAAGATGCCGGCCAACTGCCACAGCCAGCTTGTATATAAATTGATAATGCGTTAAGTCGCCTCATCCGAATTGACTTTTTTGGCCTGTTCCGGATCGGTGGTGGTAATGCCGAACGGGCATCCCAATCCCTTCTCACACTGTGCCATGTGGACGCAGCCTATCGCGACCAATTCCGCAGTGCCCAGGATCGCTCCGTCCGCGCCGAGGGCAATCGCTTTCGCAACATCCCACGCCGAGCGCAAACCGCCCGAGGTCATCAACGTGATTTGATCGCGTATTCCTTCTGCCTCTAAAAACTTGTGGACTTTGGGAATGGCATATTCAATTGGCATGGCAATATTCTTTTTGGATATTTCCGGCGCGGCACCTGTGCCACCATACGCTCCATCGAGGTGAATAATGTGTGCGCCTGCATAATAAGAGCCAACGGCTACCATATCCACATCAGTAGGCGTGGAAACTTTCACGGAGACCAGTGCATTTGCATTTATCTGCTTGAGCCAATCCACGTGCTTCTTGTGATCCTCCACCGAATAGACGCTATGAAACGGGAACGGAGAAAACAGGGATGTGCCTTGTACTGCTTCGCGTAAACGCGCTACCGATTCGGTATTTTTATTTCCGAGCAGGTGTCCGCCCAAGCCAGGCTTCGCGCCTTGGGCGTATTTGATCTCGACCACGCGTGCGCGTTGAATGGTTTCCTCGCGCACGCCGAACAAGCCAGTTGCAACTTGTGTGATTATATGATTGCTATACTCATTCAGCTCGTCGGGATAGCCGCCTTCGCCAGTCGAAATGAATGTGCCGAGCGTCTGCGCGGCGCGGGCGCGGGCGCGCATCACGGGCAAACCGATCGAGCCGTACGACATCCCGGCACCATACCATGGAACAGGCAAAACAATTTCAGGCCTTCCATCCACGCGGCGGTTGAGCGGCAGGGAAAAGTCAAAATCTTTTGGATCTGCAACGGGCGGATTCGCCGGGTCCATATCGAATTCAAAAGCAAAGGCGATGCGGTCAAATCCGCCATCCGATGCGCCAAAACGATAATCCCATTCCGACCCGATGGGCGGTTGACCTGTACGCGCCTGTTGTTGGGATGCTAGCAATAACGATTGTGTCCAGCGAAAGTCGCCCTCGGCCCCCGGCTGGATCTTAAGTCTGGGTAACGCTGAAAGAGACTTGCTTCCGCCGAGGCCTTCTTTGAATAAAGCATTCTCAGTCTTTTGCCAGATTGTGCGTCCAATCTCACCGCGCAAGCGCCGCACTTCGCGCATGCCCATGGCACCCAGAGCTTCGAGCATCTGATCGCGCCAGGCGCTCATGAGGTTGACAAGTCGCTGCGCGCCCCAAGCCGAGTCAATCTCTTCGTTTTCAACATGGCATTTGCTCTTATCTGCCCAGAGCGAGCAGCCCCATGCGATTTGCATGGCAAAGTCAATGGCGACCGCGTCTGCCCCGCAGGCGATGGCTTTGACAACATGTTCAGCCGCGCCGATGCCGCCAGAAACTATTAACGTTACACGATCACGCAGCGCGGCTTTCACAAGCGCAGTATGGACCTGCCTTAGCGAATCAGTGATAGGAAGATTGGATGTGTCGCGCCCGATTTCGTCCGCCATCAAGTGGATGATCACGACGCCTATTTGGGCCCATGCGGTGATGAGGTCGGCCGCTTGAGGGCCAAGCGGCGTCCGCAAGCTGATCACTGCCTTCGGGAAACGGGATGCGGCCTTGTCGAGCAATGCCAAAATGGAAACAGAGTCAGTTGTCTTGCCGGGATCGATCTCAACATACGCTGGAGAAAAATCAAATTTCAGGTCAAGCTCACCCGGGGTGAGCAGAAGTCCGAGATTAGATGATTCAAGATCATTGTTGTAATCAGCAGGGGTAATCAATGCGAAGGTACCGAGTGATTTGGCAGCCAAGGCGACGGCCTTAAGGGCACCGCGGCCCGGCAACGGCATAGGTAATGGGTCGAATAAGACAGGGATGGGCAGGCTCAGGCAGGCGGGCATGGATGAAACCAATTTTCCATCTTTGCCAAAAGTCAACTTATCCAGTCCGCCTCCGATGTCGACTTGTGTTGAAATATATTCGCGTCCATGAATGCCGTCGCGCGTTGGGCGAACGATTTCCGACATGTCGAGCCATAGGCCATCAAAACCTTCACCTGCAAACTTGCCGCCAAAGCCCGCGCCTGATATGGGGATACGCCCCGTCTCGGCCTGATACCAGGTTTGCGTGATGATCTCCGCAGTCCAATGGTCATCTCCACGTTGAGATGATCCTTCGAAGACCTGATGACCGTACTTGATATACGTATCGCCCTCGATAATAGCAAATGCAGCAGGGTATCCACCAGGCGGTGGCGGCATGATATTCGTTTCAACATGGTAGCGACTTGAATTCATACTTCCTCCGAAAATAAATACAGACATGCCGGGCATGTCTGTATTTTGAGTTGAAATTAAAAAGACAGCCCTTCCAAATGTTTCACTGCGTCCGCCTTGTGCTACATGTTACCGTGTGGTTTTTGGCGGCGAGCAATAGAGTTTTTTTAACTCAATTACTGCTTACGCTTGCTTTGGAAGGGAGAAGAAAGTCTGTGCAAGACTCTAGAGGCATCCGCTGATCAATCCGATTTTCTCCGCTCACTTTCCACTTCCATCGAAAGAAGGTCAAAGTAAGGGATTAACACATCTCTCGCGAGACGGAACCTCCACCTCGTAGCCCTGCCTCTCGATGCAGGGCTCAGCCGCTTATTCTCCGCTATTCGATTGTTATCTTAAAAGCAATTTTACACGTACGAGGTAGGTCAGTCAAGGCCATTTGAAGCAAAGGGCAATCTTTGCTTTTGAAGAATATATTTATGGAAGCATATAGGGAAATGATCTTGGCTGGGAATCCTCTCGATATTAACTGCAGGGAGCGTCGAGAGAAACCGCACGCGGCTTTTCGGCTAGGAATTCTTCTCCAGCCAATCTGCCACGCCAGCCAAGTTCTGGAATGTATAATCCGGCTGAAAAAGAGGAGTCTTTCAAATCTTCAATTTTTGTTTCGCCGCTCAGGACCAGAATGGTGGTGATGCCGCTCGTCTGGCCAAGCGCAATATCCGTGTACAACCGGTCGCCGATCATGGCCAACTGGTCGACTTGCAAATTCATCTTGACGGCCGCCGCATCCACGATGAGACGGTTAGGCTTGCCCACTACCAGGTCGGGCTCCCTTCCCGTTGCGGCTTTGACAAAGGCAATCATTGCGCCAACGTCTGGCATCCAGCCCTTTTCAGTGGGACAGTTGAAATCCGGATGAGTAGCAATGTATGGAATACCCGCCCGAACAAAATCGCATAACGCCCACAGCTTTTGATAAGTTAGGGTCGTATCAAAGCCAAGCACCAGAAATTGTGGATCCTGCTGTACAGAGTCGAAAGCCGTGCTGACGGAATTCATCTTCGAGGGAAGGAGTACCGACCAAGAAAATATTGGCTCCGGGATGTTGTCCTCTCAAATAGAGCGCAGTAGCCTCCCCCGATGTCAGCACCAATTCTTCCACGATTGGAAGCCCGAGACGACTAATCTTCTCTGCATACTGGCGACGATGTTTGGAAGAATTGTTTGTGAGGAACAGAAACTCTTTCTTTTGCTTGCGCAAAAGATCAATAAAACGCAATGCGCCATCGAGCAGCCGATCACTCAGATAGAACGTACCATCCATATCCAGCAGAATCCACGAACCGTACTCAATTTCTCGATATCAATCATCTTGAAGACCCATTTCAAAAATACAGAGTTTCTTACCCGCCAAGTCGCAGAGAACGCCCCACCCATTTATGGTTTATCTTCCAACTTTCGCTTGCAGTAGAGCTGCAATCTGACGAAAAGCTAAGCGACAATACTGGCCGACATCTTTAATCATTACGCGGAGTGAGCCTCTCAGTCAATGGCGAAAATGGAAGGCCCACTAATAATAAATGGAAAAGTCCACGGTGATCCAGCAAAAATGGGAGACGATTGTGCCCCAATATACTGATTTTGATCACGATTCTATTGGAATTTCCTTGTGATAGAATACGCATTTGCAAAAGGAGAAAAATGCTGAATAACTGGTTTGACGCAATGGAACATGCCATTCGGGAAGTAAAGCAATGGCCTGAAAAGACTGTTCAAGTCTTCCACCACAATGATTCCGATGGGCTTACATCGGGCGCCATATTCACCCGCGCATTTGAAAGGCAGGGATATGAAGTCCAGCGCTTCTGTTTGGAAAAGCCATATCCCGCAGTGTTGAAAAAGGTTTATGAGCAGGAAGGAAAGCTTCTTATCTTTGCCGACTTTGCAGGCCGAATTGCGCCGATGCTTTCCGAATTGAACAAGGGCAGAAACCTGACGCTGATCCTGGATCATCATGTCGCTGAAGCCTCGACCGATCCGAGAGTTCACAATCTCGATCCTGACTTGTTTGGATTGAAAGGGGATCGAGATATTTCCGGGTCGACAACATGTTATCTTTTTGCGGTGACCATGGATCCGGCTAATCATGACATGGCCCATATCGCGGCCATCGGTGCGGTGGGAGATGGTTTTTTTGTAGACGGCAAGCTGGTGAGTCAGAACCGTGATGTCGCGTTGGAAGCTGTTCAACAAGGACGAATGGAGATTCAGCAACAGGGCACAGGAGAAAAGTATCTACTTACCAGTCCAAAAGGTCAGATCCCGGTGATTGAATTCGGCGATTATCTTGATATATTGGGCGGAGTCGGTTATTACCAAAAAGGACCGGATATGGGGATCAGGGTTTGCCTTGAGGGGGTTTCAGCTGAATCAGACCGGAGAGTGGAAGAATTAAAAGCGATCAGGACGAGGATATTTTAACGATGAGATCGCAAGGCTCAAATCAGGTGGATGGAAGCAAGCGCCTCACATTCAGTGGTTCCATGTTGAAAAGCGATTTTTTCCGATGGGCGTGAAAATGATCGGTGCATTCTGTGATGCAATCAGGGAAACCAAGCTGATTGACCCGCAAAAATACCTCGCAGGATTTCAAATCATCCCTGATGAAATCCCGGGCTTCGGTTCGATTAAATTCGATCAGGTGAAAATCTCCATGCGGGTTTCTCCTCAGATGGAAGGAGAAATTAGGGCAGGGAAAGTCATGGGACTAAACATCTTGCTTCCCGAAGCCACAAATAGGCTGGGAGGGTTTTCGGATGCCTGCCATAGTCTGACAGCTGCCACCACGGTGGCTATCGGTAAAGAGGAAAAACTGATCGAGGAGATGGAGAAAATTATCAAAGGAGAAAAGAATGTCTAAAGGCACAGGTTTTGGAAAAACAATCTTGATAGGGGATCAGTTCGTTCTGGAGGAAGTTCCGGCAATCGTATCGGCAATTTCTTACGAAACGGAGACAACCGTTGAAAAACTCAAGAGCGGCACAGGCTGGACTTTGGAAGATAACCGCATCGAGGTTCCCGGATATAAGAAAAAGAAAGAGGAACAGCAGGCGGGTTCCATCAACAGAATTCTTGAGGTCATGAAAATTGACGTCAAGAAGAACCCGATCAAGATTACGGTCGGGGGTAATTTATTGGCTGGAAGTGGAGTGGGAGCCAGCGCGGCCAGTTGCGTTTCGCTGGCACGCGCATTGAACGAAGAATTCAAGCTGGGTTATTCGATTGAGCAAATCAATCACGTCGCCTGGCAAGGAGAGTTTCCTTATCACGGCGTAGCAAGCGGCGTGGATAATACCGCATCGACCTACGGCGGGTTGCTCCTTTTCTATTTAAAAAACAAAGAACAACATTTTGAAAAGATCAAAACACCCAAGCCATTTGAAATCGTATTGGCGAACAGCGGCATCACCGCGAACACCGCCTTGTTGGATGAGTTTAGTGAGAGGCAAAAGAAAGAAAATCCAGCTCTCTTCGCGTCGCGTATGAAGACCATCACAGAGCAAGGCCAGGAAATGAAGAAGGCGCTTGAAGCCGGTGACTTGAAGACCGTTGGAACGATCATGACAACCAATCACAAGCTGCTGGCTGAGATGGAGTTTTCCCACGAGATTTTGGACAAAATGTGCAAGTCAGCCCTCGAACGAGGCGCCTGGGGTGCGAAAGTTACAGGAGGAGGCAGGGGAGGTTACATGAGTTCCCTGACTCCCGGTAAGGAACTCCAGAATAAGGTCGCCTCGGCTTTCGAAAAGGAAGGATATAAGGTTATCCGGGCAACAATCGGTGGAAGGTAAACGCACCGGTGTTAGCCGTTGACGACAGGAAGCAAGTTCCGCTATAGCCGTCAATGCTCTCTGACAATCTGCGAAGCAGCCGCCTAAATTAGGCGGTTGCCTTGTTTAATGCAGGGACTACCTGTAGAAACCGGCTTGGCATGCCCGAAAACACGACAAATGTCTAGAGTAGTTGCCCCTTTGTCACTTGAATTCAAGCATAAATTTGCGTAGACTTTTAGTATACTTTCGGGGAAAGGGCCGAGGGGTTCCAACTGAACCAAATATTTCAGAGTATGACAGTCGAATAGGTTTCATAAGGCAGATTTTCCGTTTTCATGCGCTGAGGCGCAAAGAGTAGGTTCCGTATCAGCAAATGGAGTGTTGAAGGAATGAAGGGATGAAGGTGGAGGTAGAATACAATTATGCCGCCAAGAAGAACCTCCCAAAAGGTTTATGAACTGGCTCATGATTTGCGTAAGAAACCAACACCTGCTGAAAAAAAGCTCTGGGCTTATCTGCGCGGCAACAAACTTAGTGGAGTGAATTTCAGAAGACAATGTACGATCGGATGTTGTGTCCCCGATTTCTGCGCAATCAATGAGAAATTGGTAATCGAACTAGACCGTAGTCATCACTTAGAGAAAGAGAAGTATGAAGAAGAAAGAACAAGATATTTCGAATCGCGGCGGTATCAGGTAATTCGCTTTTGGAATAATGAGGTGATTAATAATATAGAAAGCGTTATTCTTGGTATAAATTATGCTTTGGAAGCAAGATCATGATATTAACCATGTTGTTTGGCGAGTGCGGAGAAGTTTTTGTATGAATGAATAAGGAGAATATATGAAAATCGCCGGGATTATCGTTATGGATCATCGGCGTTGTGCTCTTATGCGTCGGTGGATATATGTTAGTGAAGGAAAAGCTCTTCCTGCTAAGCGCCCAACAAGCCACTGCCATCGTCACGGGCAATGAGCGCTATGCCTATGAATCTAATGAGTACGGCACACAACATTATTATTGCTCGTACTTCCAATTCCAAACCAAGGATGGCCGGAGTATTTCGTTTAATGAAGATGATTCAACGGATGTGCCTTGTACAGAGCTCGATATGCCGCCGGACTATCAGGTCGGTGAGCAGGTGCCTGTTTATTACGATGCTCGCGATCCAGCCAAGACGATGCAAATATCCAAATCAGTGAGCTTGGACTACGATGGAGCAGTGATCGTCCTCGTTGCTGCCTTTATCTGTATCGTGGCAGGGCTGGTATTGTTCTGGATTGGCCTGGTGAGGAGCAGAAGCTCTACAGCCGGAGAACATAAAACTTATTGACTTTTATTGCAACATTATGCCAAGACAAAAGAGTCCCCACCCAGCGTTCCCGAAGAGGCAGAGGTGCTGAATATAAAAGGCTACCGCACCTCCCTCATCAAATCATCCCATGACAGCAAGCGGTGGCGACGCGGAGAAGTTTTTATATGAATAATGACTGGAATATATACCCGCATGAACATATCACCAGAAAATGATAAACGTCTCAGTAAAGCCTATATTGACTTGGAGCCGGCTCTTAATGCCACCAAGCCCAATGGACCGTTTAAAACATCGGGCGAGGAACACGAAGGCGACCTGCTCATTTTCGTGCCGCGCAATATAAAAAGCAAGGTGATCGACCGAATGACCGGAAGCTATGGTTACTCCCATCTCGCTATCGATTGTGGGGAAATAGACCAGCCAACCGGCCGGCGTGTGATGATCGAAGCTACGATGAACGATGTTGTCCATTATGCATATCAGGATGAATATGGCGAGCGGCCTTATGTGCGCATTCCTCTCAAAAAAACCGGGATGAATGTGCAACAGTTCTGCGAGTGCGTCCGTTCCAGGCTCGGCGAGAAATATGGAAACATAGAAGCATTAACTTTGGGTATTCTTGATAATCCCGCAAGGCAGATTTGCAGCGACCTCGCTACGAACTGTCTCCCAGAAGAAATGCGCAAGGAGTTTGCGCGATGCCACCGGGCGGCGGTTATCCATCCATTATCTGCGGTACTGCATGAAAAATCAGCCACCACTTTTCGCCTCTTCATAAGCCCGAACGGATTCGTCGAATATTTTGGAGCACCCCGGGGAAAGGATCTCGAAGGACCTGATCAACTGGTTGAACCTCAGCCACAAGAGGGCCGCAGAGCCGTCGGACTATTTCCGAAAATTTGGAAACATGGAGTTGCTCTTCTCACGCATGGATGGCGTCGTCTAACAAATTGGTGAATAAGATGACAACAAAGGAAAACCTACTGGTTTCGTGGAGCGGTGGAAAAGATAGCGCTATTGCGCTGTATGAAATTCTCAAGAACCAGAACTACCAAATATCCGCTTTGCTCACCACAGTGACTGAAGGCTATGACCGGATCAGCATGCACGGCGTTCGACGGATTCTTCTCGAGCGGCAAGTCGCCTCATTGGGCTTTCCGCTTGAAAAAGTGTTCATTTCAAAAAATGCATCGAATGAAGAGTATGAAATGAACATAGGACGAGTCCTTGCAAAATACAAGGAAGCAGGCGTCACCTCGGTCGTGTTTGGCGACATCTTTCTGGAGGACTTAAGAAAAATATCGGGAAAACAAACTTGCCACCTTAGGAATGCATGGTATTTTCCCTATCTGGAAAAGAGATACCCAGGAACTAGCGCATTCTCTCACCGCATTGGGGTTCAATGCGATTACCACTTGCGTGGACACACAGACGCTGGGCAGACAATTTGTGGGCAGGGTAATTGATGAGCAATTTCTGTCCGAGCTGCCTTCAACTGTTGATCCGTGTGGCGAGAATGGTGAATATCATTCGTTTGTATGCGCAGGGCCGATTTTCAAAGAGAGAAGTCTCTTATACACTGGGAGAAGTCGTTTTACGGGAAAACCGTTTTTGGTACTGTGATTTGATACCCGACTGAAGGGCAAATGTCTTGCTGACAATCCGCATCAACAAATTGAGGGGAGTCTCACTTTTGTGAGCAACGTAGGCCTGTGGCATAGGCTCAACCCCTCAAAGAAAAGAGATCTGTGCAAACCTTATTAGTTCAAAAACACAACCGAAGTATAAAATTTCCTTGTTTTTATCTGAAACCGCCCAAGTTTTATGTTGCATGGTTTTTTGCAACAACCAGATACTTGTTAAGGTGCTACATTCATTTTGCACAATTGTTCCATTAATTCTAGCGCTTCGCGGTAGCGCACCTTATATCCCGAAGCATAAATGCGAGGGCTTTACGGTGCGGTTTGGTAAAAAAACGGCGACGACCCGTGGTGTAGCTTGAGGACTTTCTACCGTTATGGGATCTTCGATAGATGTTGCTGCCGAGTATTTCAATAAGTCATTCAAGAGAGAGCTGTGTACCTGTCAAGCGAAATTTCGGGAACCACGCGAAATAATGAATTGGAACAAGCTCTCAAATTTGCAGGAGAACAACTATGAAAATGCGCTATAAGAGATCAGTTGGAATCTTGGCGATCCTAGTCGGCATTTTAGAAGCTGGTGTATATTTATTGATGGGTATCGGAAGCTCTTCCATTAGTCTGCTCGTCCCGGGATTCATTGCCGTGCTACTCGGCGTTTTGTTTCTTCAAAGAACTTACTTCATAGTTAATGATGATAGCCTTGTATTTCATGCGCTCCTCGGTCCAACTAAAAGAACATACAAGTTCTCGTCTCTCAAAGAACTTGAGATTGAAAATGATAATATCTTTGTAACTGCAAATGGAAAACGCCAAAAATTCATTTCAGGATGGTGGGTTGAGAATAAGGACTGGCAAGCATTTTTGCAAAAGATCAATAGTGCGTCGTGACTTACCCAATTTGAAGCCAAGCAAACAGCCGGACCTTGGAAGCAATAATGGTGCCGGCCAAAAGTGCCGAGTGGGGATAGCAGGATGCCAGGGCGAAGCTTGAGAGGCGTTATCAGAATGCGGTCATCCCGCCAAGAAGAACCACACCCAAAGGGTTATGAACTAGCTCATAATTTGCGTGAAGAACCAAAACCTGCTGAAAGAAAGCTCTGGGCTTATCTGCGCGGCAACAACCTCAATGAAGTGAATTTCAGAAGGCAACATGCAAGAGGAAGTTTTGTTCCCGATTGCTGTGCAATCAAAGGAAAACTAGTAATCGAACTGGACGGCAGTCATCACTTGGAACAAGAGAAATACGACGAAGACAGAACAAAACGTTTAGAATCGCAAGGCTACAAAGTGATTCGCTCCTGGAACGACCAAGTGATGAATGATTTGGAGGGTGTTATCAAAACCCTCACTTACGCATTGGACTTAAACGACAAGCATGGCTCGAGTCGCTAAGACAGATATAACGAGACCCGTCTTCAATTGAAGACGGGTCTCGTATGAATTTGGCTATCTCAGGATTATTCCATTCCTAGATAGGATTTTCGCACCATCTCGTTCTGCTTGAGATTGGCCGCCGTATCCTGCAAAACGATTTGTCCGGTCTGGATAACGTAGCCGCGATGAGCGATGGAGAGCGCCATCAGGGCGTTCTGCTCCACCAGGAGAATGGTGGTGCCCTCCTGGTTGATTGATCTAATCACATTGAAAATCGCCTCCACAAGGACGGGTGCCAGTCCCATCGAAGGTTCATCCATCAGGAGCAGGCGCGGGCGGGCCATGAGGGCGCGTCCAGTAGCGAGCATCTGCTGCTCACCGCCGGAAAGCGTCCCTGCCACTTGGTGTTGGCGCTCTTTCAGGCGCGGGAAGATGGTGAAGACCCGTTCCAAGTCTTTCTGGATGGCGGCGCGGTCGCGCCGGATGTAGGCTCCCATATCCAGGTTTTCAGCCACAGACAGGCGGGCGAAAATGCCCCGCCCCTCTGGCACCATTGCTACCCCTTTCGCGACGATCTCATGCGCCTTGAAAGGACCGAGGTCTTCGCCTTCGAGCAGGATGCTACCCTGGCGCGGTTTCTGCAACCCGCATATGGAGCGCAAGGTGGTCGTTTTACCGGCTCCGTTGGAACCAATCAACGTGACGATTTCGCCTTTTTCCACCGTTAGCGAGATGCCTTTAAGGGCATGGATATTGCCATAGTAGGTTTGGATATCGTTAACTTCGAGCATGGACATGCATACCTCGAGATCAGGCGGGCTGAGAAGCAGAGTTGGTCAGGCCTGAGGCCGCGCCGCTTCCCAGATAGGCTTCGATGACGCGCGGATTGCCTTGGATTTCGGCGGGAGTGCCTTCTGCGATCTTTGCACCGTAATCCAGCACAGCGATCCGTTCGCTTATTCCCATAACCACGCGCATATCATGTTCGATGAGCAGGATAGTGATTTTTAATTCATCCCGCAGGCGGCGGATGAAGTGCATCATGTCGGTGCTTTCGTGCGGATTCATTCCGGCGGTCGGCTCATCCAACAACAGCAGGCGCGGCTGGCTACCCAAGGCGCGCGCAATTTCCAGTCTGCGTTGGGCTCCATAAGGCAGGTTCCGGGCCAACTGGTCTCCGAGACCAACGAGGCCAACAAAATTCAGAAGTTCCCGGGCCTTCTCGACCGCCTGTTTTTCCTCTCTTACCACACGCGGTGTGTGAAGAATTGCTTCCACCCAGGAACCCTTTATGCGGGAATGCTCCCCGACCAGGATATTTTCGATGGCACTCATATTAGCGAACAGGCGGATGTTCTGGTAAGTGCGCGAGATACCCCGATATGTAACTTGATCCGGAGATAGACCCACCAGCGACTCTCCGAAAAAAAGAATATCGCCTGCCTCCGGTTCGTAGAAACCGGTGATGCAATTATAGAAAGTTGTCTTCCCAGCACCATTTGGACCAATGACGCTGAAGATGGCATGTTCCTCTATTGCCAGATCTACGGAGTCGACCGCAGTCAGGCCACCGAATAGCTTGGTCAGGGAACGGGTTTCGATTGCGACGGTCATTTTTCACTCCCTTCTTTGGGAGTTTCGGTCACCCTGGAATCTGTTCCAACCTCCATTTTTCGGCGTGAGGACGGTATGATACCGGCGGGCCGCCAGAGCATCATCACCACTAGCAGAGCGCCGAATACCATAACGCGGTAATCCTGGAGTTCGCGCAGCACTTCCGGCAAGCCCTTGAGCACCAGCGCGCCGGCGATGACGCCGGGAATATTGCCCATGCCGCCTACGATCACCACTGCGACCACGTTGACTGAAACCATAAAGGTGAAATCTTCCGGGCCGGTGAACTGGTTCCGGGAGGCAAACAGCGCGCCGCCCAACCCGGCGAAGGCCGCGCCGATGGCAAAGGCCAAGAGTTTCTGCGTCAAGGTATTGATACCCATGGCACGCGAGACGGTCTCGTCTTCACGCATAGCTTCCCAAGCGCGCCCAACGCGCGAATTTTGCAAACGATTGGTAACAAAGATGATCAAGATCGCTGCCAGAAATATCAAGTAAACGAAATCCGCTCCGCTGTTGAATGGTTTCCCGAAAATGGTCGGGCCGGCGATGCTGGGTACACCTTTTGGCCCGCCGGAAAAGGGAGTCATAGCATCACTTGTGCTCAGCAAGCGGATGATCTCGCCGAAGCCCAGAGTGACGATGGCCAGATAATCGCCGCGCAAGCGCAGCACCGGAGCACCAAGCAAAAGCCCGGTCAAGGCGGCTAAAACGACCCCGATCGGTAACGCAAGCCAAAAACTCCACATCAAATGTTGCGGCGCGGGGGCGGTCAGCAAGGCCATCGTATAAGCCCCGATGGCAAAGAAAGCAACATATCCCAGATCGAGCAGGCCCGCCAGGCCCACCACAATATTCAGGCCAAGGCCGAGCAGAACATAGATGCAGACGGTACCGATGGTGTAGTTCCAGTATTGGCCGGCCACCAACGGCACCAGAAAAACCAGCACTAGGAGCGCACCGTAGACAACGTAACGGGTGGCAGGGTTACCGCGCACTTGTTTGATGAAGGGCTTTTGATTGAATCCATCCCAATTGTTCTTCCAATTCGCTTCGGCCCGGACTCTCCAACTGCCGCGTGCGATGCCGCGACTTAGCAACCCACCTAGGAAACCTGTCAGTGTGAATAGGACGAGATGGAAGATCGCACCCTGAACAGGGCTGCCCCCCAGTAGGAACATTTTGATCGCGGCAGGCAATACAGCTGCAAGGTACATGTTGATTGGTACATTATTCAAGTTAAGTGTTCCAACCAACAAAGCCAGCAGGCCAACCAATACTCCGTGTACCAGGCCGGCAGTCAATCCGCCGATTAGAGCAGGTGCCCATGGATCGTCCGTTTGGCCTTTGCTTTTGCGCGAACCGTATGATCCGGCCCAAAGACCCACCAAGGCCAGGAAGATGATCATATTGATCATCTGGGGTGTCAACCCGAGGAATGGAGCGGCGTTTTTATTGCCGAAGAGATCTGCGAGGAGGTCTCCGGATGTGCCGGTGAAGCCGATCAAGAACAGGAAAATAGTGACGATGCCGAACGTAACTCCGGCGGCCAATCCCAATCGCAGTTGCTTTTTCATCACACTTTCTCCTCAGTAAGGACTTCACCGATGATACCGGTCGGGCGGAAGATCAGCACCAGCACCAGGATGCCAAAGGCGATCACATCTGCGAGCTGGTAGCTCATTCCCAGGATTCCCGGGCCAAGTGATTTTACCAATCCCAAGAACAGGCCACCTAACATGGCGCCGGGTACGCTCCCAATGCCACCCAACACAGCTGCGGTGAAAGCCTTTATGCCGGGCAGGAAACCAACATAGTAGTAGACTATGCCGAGATGAATGCCCCACATAACTCCGCCCGCGCCGGCCAGGGCTCCGCTGATGATGAAGGTGCGGCTAATGACTCCATCCACATCAATACCCATCAAAGCCGCCACTTGCTTATTTTCGGCGACCGCCCGCATAGAGCGGCCCAGGCGCGTACGCATGACCAGTAAATACAGGCCAAGCATAAGCAAAACTGAGACTGCCACTGTCAATACACCGGTATAGGGCAGGATGACGGTTGTCCCCCCGATCGCGAGATTCCAACCATTTCCGCGTGTCAGTATAGCCGGGTTGGAATAATCCCGTCGCTGGGTGCCAAAGAGCAGCTGCGCAGCATTTTCCAGAAATATAGATGCGCCGATGGCGGAAATCAAAGGTACCAGTCGCGGAGCTCCTCGTAGAGGCCGGTAAGCTATTTTTTCAAGAAAATAGCCGCCCAGAGCGGCTACGGAAGCACCGACGATAAAAGCGGCGACGACCGAAAGAATTGGATTGGCATCCAGAAAAGTCATTTTGGGGTCAACGAGCGTGGGGGCGGGGATGGCTTTGAAAGCTTCAAAGACAAAATAACCGCCAAATGCGCCGAGCATCATGATATCGCCATGGGCAAAATTGATCATGCGTAAAATACCATAGACCAAGGTGTAGCCAATGGCAATCAGGGCATAGACGCTTCCCAGAACGATGCCAGAAATAATGAAGCGGGCCCAAGTGTCGGGCCCATATTCGGGATTGCCGATAAGAACAACATAAAGTCGCCAGAGCAAATATCCGGCGAACAAAATTCCAAGAATAGCTTGCACGATCTTATATGTGCTGACCCGTCGGGCGGGTGATTTTGCGCTGGGCATGGCCCTTCTCCTAAATTGATGGAGCGAAAATAATAATAAAATGGCGGGGCAAGCGAGGGCTTGCCCCGCCATCTATTCAAATCAAATATGTAACAGGGACGCTAATGAACCGCGTACAAGTTTACTACTGAACCGGCACCCACTTACCGCCTTTATCTATATTGAAGACTGGGCCGGAGGCCGAGCATTCGCCGGTAGCATCACAAGTGATGGTGCCGGACAAGCCCTGATAGTTACTGGTGGCGCGCACGGCTGCAACCAGCGCAGCGCGTGGGATGTACAGCTTGCCACCACTGACGACAGCTACGCTCTCAATGGCTTTAATTAAAACAGCTACGGAGTCATAAGCTGTCCAAGTATAGGGGGAGAGCTTGCCAGCGGGCTGGCCATAGGCGGCCAGGTAGGCTGCATCGAACTTCTCCTTGGCAGCTGAAGCAGGCGGGATGAGGGAGGTGGAGTAAGCGCCTTCGCCATTTGCGGCAGTACGGTCAAGGAAGTCCTGGCCGAAGGTACCATCATCACCAAAGAAGGTAACACCCGTCAGACCGGCCTGTTTCATTTGGTTCACAATGATTACTGCCTCAGCGGTATATCCACCATAGAAGAGCGCCTGTGGTTTCTTGGAAGCAATATCGGCTAGCGGAGCGCTGTAGTCAGATTGGCCGGGGGTGATGGCCGTGAAGGCAACCACGGTTCCACCAAGTGCCGTAAACTGATCCTTAACTACCTGGGCGAGGCCTTGGCCATAAGCCTGACCATCGTGCATAATCGCCAGGTTCTTGACGCTCAGCTTGTTGTAAAGATAGGCAGCCGCAAATTTGCCCTGGGCAGCATCCGTGAAGACATCGCGGTTGAAGACCTTGGAACCGGTTGTGGTCAGGGTGGGGTTGGTAGCCGAGGGGGACATCATAGGGATAGAGGCTTTTTCATAGATGGGGATGGCAGCTGCGGTCGCGCCGGAAAAAATATGACCGGCGATGGCGACAACTGCTGGGTTGGCAACGAACTTGTTAGCCACGGTCGCGCCGCCTTCAGCGGTGCCACCGTCGTCTTCAGCGTCCAGTGAGAACGAGAAGCCCTGGAACTGGCCGGCGTCTGTGATGGCAATCTTGCCAGCCTGGGAAATATCATTGCCGAAAGCAGCGTTATCACCGGTCATGGGCGCGCCCATTCCAATGACGATGCTTTGTCCGGCAGAAATGACCGCACAGCCACCTGCATCAGTTTGACATACTGCAGGGGCAGCGGCGGTTCCACCACAGGCAGTTAGAATCATGCTTGCTGCCATCAATACGGAAAGAATAACATATAGGCGTTTCATGGATTTCTCCTCCAAAGATTTTTATCAAGTCGAGTGATGTGGGTTGCACAAGGTGCACAACAATACAAGCCGACCAGGCTTTCTCTTTTGTCTGGGGCCACCTCCTTTATGGTAAATCTATTATTTTGATGATGAGACCGTATGCTGCTCATCATGCTTTTTGAAGCAACTGCTATGTGCTCAATTGATTTGTTGCACGGGAAATATGATATGCAATAATCAGGGCCATTAAACGGAAGATTATGATACGAAAACATCCATTGGTCAAGGTTTCCTGTTGCCGATTTTCCTGCGACCCCGCAGATTTAACAAGGTAATGCGCACCCTTGACACATTCCTTCACCTAACATAAAATGACGCCTAATCTATATACTAAAAACGCTGAAGAGGATAAGTATATTTCAAGGCGGTTCCCAGAGAGTTGGGCAGAAGTGGTGTAAGCCGGACGAATGCGCAGAGATGGAATGGCCCTCAGAGTTGAAAGGGCGAAAGGCAACGAGTAGCCTAATCCGGAAGATTTCCGTTATAGAATCAGGGTATAACCATTATCTGCGATAGTGACGTACCCGAATAGAGTGAAGCTGGCTTCAAATCCCTGTTGCATCATGACAGGGATTTTTTCTTAAGTCCCACGAAACGGGATAATCAGCCTCAATGTTGGGTGGCACCACGAGAGTCCCCTCTCGTCCCTATTGTGGACGGAGGGGACTCTGTTTATTTTATGAAACTCGGTAGCCAAAGGAGCATTAATGCTTGCAGAAACCAACATTATCCAAACCATCGTTCGGGAAATCCCCGCCGACCTCGAAACGCCCACCAGCGTTTATCTAAAACTACGCGGGCAGGGACCATCTTTTTTATTGGAGTTTGTTGAAGGAGGAGAACGAATTGCCCGTTACTCCTTTATCGGCGTTTCACCTCGGGCCCAGTACATCCTGCGCGGCAACGAGATCCAGATCATCGAAGCCAATGTCCAGCGCATCATCACAATGAGTGCCGACCCTGACCCGACGCACTTCTTGCAGTCAGAACTTCATCGCTTCCAATCCACGCCTCAACCGGGTATGCCGCGTTTCATCGGCGGACTGGTAGGGTATTTGGGCTACGAGTTAGTACGCCACTTCGAGCCAAAGCTCGCTCCACAGATGCGTGCTTCTGAACTTCCCGACGGCATATATCTCCTTGCCAATATCATTATTGCCTTCGATCACGTGCGCGGCAGCTTGTTCCTGATTGCGAACTTGCTTGATGGCGATGTTAAATCTGCCAATCGCAAGCTTGATGAAATTGCCGAGGCCATTCATCAGCCCATCCCAACGACAATTCAACGTACAGCGTTTTCATCCGCAACGCGTTCCAATCTCTCTCAAGCTGTCTTTCAGAATATGGTTGAAAGGGCCAAACAACACATCATGGCCGGTGACATCTTTCAAGTCGTGCTCTCTCAACGTTTCAGTTGCGAGACCTCCGCCGAGGCGTTTGATGTATATCGCGTAGTACGTCGCCTTAATCCGTCACCTTACATGTTCTTTTTTGATTTCGGCCTCGTGGATGATGAACCGTTTTATCTAGTCGGTTCTTCACCTGAAATGTTCGTCCGTTTGGAGGGAAGAACCGCTTCCCTACGGCCGATTGCGGGCACGCGGCCACGAGGCGCTGACGCCACCGCTGACTTAGCCCTCACCAAAGAACTGCTCGCGGACCCCAAAGAACGCTCGGAACACATCATGCTTGTAGACCTGGGCCGCAACGATCTTGGCCGCGTCTGCGAGTATGGAACCGTTAAAGTCTCAGAGTCTTTTTCCATCGAACGCTATTCGCACGTCATGCACATCGTCTCACACATCGAAGGAACTTTACGCCCCAACCTGACAGCTTTCGATCTCGTCCGAGCCGCCTTCCCTGCCGGGACCGTAAGCGGTGCGCCGAAAGTACGCGCCATGGAAATTATCACAGAACTCGAACCAGATGCACGCGGTCCGTATGCCGGCATGGTGGGCTACTTCGGTTTCGACGGCGCAATGGACACTTGTCTCGCCATTCGCACCATGGTGGGACGCGGAAAAACTTTCGGTGTTCAGGCCGGGGCTGGCATCGTGGCTGATTCCGATCCCGCTCGTGAATATCAAGAGACGGTCAACAAAGCGAGTGCCATGTTGCGCGCGATTGAAATTGCGGTAACCAATAGCTGATATTTTACAGAAAGGAAATTTATGCTGGCCTTAATCGATAACTACGACTCCTTCACTTACAATCTCGTTCAATATTTTGGCGAGCTCGGCGCCGATGTGCAAGTCTTTCGTAACGATCAGATTGGCATTGAAGACTTGATCAAACTCAACCCAACGCAACTTGTCATCTCGCCCGGCCCCGGAGAACCCATCAAAGATGGCGGCGTCTCTGCAGGCGCCATGCGGTACTTCACCGGTGGGATTCCCATTCTCGGAGTTTGTCTCGGCCACCAATGTCTCGGAGCTATCTACGGCGGGAAGGTCGATCGAGCCGTGCAACTGATGCATGGAAAAACATCGTCTGTGAATCATAATCAGAAAGCCATATTCAAGGGAATTCCTTCCCCGTTCGAAGCCATGCGCTATCACTCGTTGGTTGTCTTCGATCCGGTTCCCGAGGAACTTGAAGTGACGGCAAAAACGCCCGAGGGCGAGATCATGGGATTGAAACATCGCAGGCATCCAACCTTTGGAGTGCAATTCCATCCCGAGTTGATCCTTACCGAACACGGAAAACAATTACTCAAGAATTTTCTTGAGCTCTAATATCTAATACAAAAAGGAGACTAAAATGTTAAAACCCTTTATTGCCAAAGCCATCAATCGCGCTGACCTGTCTGCCGACCAGGCGCAGGAGGCAATGAATATAATCATGACTGGCCAAGCCACGCCCGCGCAAATCGGAGCCTATTTGGTTGCCCTGCGGATGAAAGGCGAGACCGTGGATGAGATCACGGGGTCTGCACGTGCCATGCGCGCGAATGCTCTCAAAGTGGAGGTTGCAGACCGCTCCGGCCCGGTCTATGATACGGCTGGAACAGGCGGCGACGGAGCGCACACCTTCAATATCTCTACAGCAGCTGCGTTTGTCATTGCAGGCACAGGTCGCAAAGTTGCCAAGCATGGCAACCGCGCCGCGTCCTCTCAGTGCGGCAGCGCGGATGTGCTCGAGGCTCTCGGGGTGAATCTCGAGCTAACTCCTGTGCAGGTCGGCAGCGCTGTTGACGAGATTGGCATCGGCTTCATGTTTGCATCCAAATTCCATCCAGCCATGAAGCACGCCGGAGGTCCGCGAAAAGAAATCGGACAGCGCACGATCTTCAATTTGCTGGGTCCGCTCACCAATCCGGCAGGCGCCGATGTCCAAATCATGGGGATTTACGCTCCGTCCCTCACGGAGCCGCTTGCCAAGGTTCTTGGTGAACTTGGAGCACGTGCGGCCCTTGTAATCCATGGCGCAGGCGGCACGGACGAACTCAATTCGTGCGGCATCAACCGCGTCAGTCATCTTAAGGATGGTGCGATCCGCACTTACGATCTCGATCCTGCCGATTTCAATCTGCCACGGGCAACGATCGCTGATTTGCGCGGCGGCACACCGGAAGAATCGGCCGTGATGATGCGAGATCTATTAAACGGAAAGTTGAATGGTGCTCGCCGCGATGCGGTTCTACTGAACGCAGCTGGCGCACTTGCCGCCGATACCGGTGATTTTAAATCCGCCTTTGCAGAAGCCCGTGCCGCGTTTGATGGTGGCCAAGCGCTCGAGAAACTCAACGCACTGATTGAATTCAGTCAATCCTTTGCTCAACCAAGCGCAGCATGACGAACATCCTCGAAGAAATCGTTGCGCACAAAAAAATGGAAATTGCCGCGCTTGATGTCTCAGCCTTGCGCCGCGCTACAGAGTCTGCACCTACGCCTAGAGATTTTCTGGCCGCTCTATCGCGCCGCCGGTTCGGACTCCCCTCAGCCTGATTGCTGAACTCAAGCGCGCCTCTCCCTCCAAAGGGATTCTTGCTCCCCACCTCAACTTGATTCAAGTAGCCGATATTTACGCCAAAAACGGCGCCTCCGCCATCAGCGTATTGACGGATGAGAAATTCTTTCATGGCAATTTGGAGACTTTGCGTGAATTGAGATTCACGCGTTCGTTATCGCTGCCTTTGATGAGAAAGGATTTCATCCTCGCCGAATCTCAAATCTACGAAAGCCGCGCCAGCGGAGCGGATGCCATTCTATTGATCGCAGCGGCGCTGACTGATGATTCCATCCTTGCCGACTTGCATGCACTGGCGCTTGAATTAGGACTGACGCCACTAGTCGAAGTTCATGATGAAAAAGAAATAGAACGGGTATTGAACGTGAAAGGAATACGTCTCATTGGAATCAACAATCGCAATCTTGCCACGTTTGAAGTTTCTCTTGAAACAACGGAACGAATGCGCCCAATGATTCCTGCCGATGTTATTGTCATTTCCGAGAGCGGCATATTCAGCTCAAGCGATGTCGAACGATTAGCAAAAGCAAATGTAGATGCAATTCTAGTGGGCGAAGCGCTGGTCACGGCGGAAGATATTGCTGCCAAGGTGAGAGAACTGGCTGGCTTGAAGGTCAAGATCTATGACTAAAATAAAAATCTGCGGGATCAAAACCTTGCGGGACGCGCTGGCTGCCATTGATGCGGGCGCAGATTATCTTGGATTCAATTTCTATCCGAAGAGTCCACGTTTTATCGGACAGGGAAACTTGTGCGCAGATAACATCTGTTTTGAAAAGAGAATATCCAAATGTAAAGCTGGTAGGCGTCTTTGTAAATTCGCCTGTCGAGGAAATAAAAAATATCCTGAATAGCTGTTCCCTGGATTTGGCGCAATTGCATGGCGACGAATTGCCAGAGACATTTTCAAAACTTGGACCGCGCGCTTTCAAAGCCTTTCGCAGAATTCCTGATGAAGAAATAAAACTCTATGCCCGACGCGACGCACCTTCGTTTTTGGTGGATGCGACGGTCAATGGTTCATACGGTGGAACAGGCATCACTGCCGATTGGTCTGCCGCGGCCAAGCTGGCAATTCGTTATCCACTTTTTCTGGCAGGCGGTTTGAAACCAGAGAATGTCGCAGGGGCGGTGCGGCATGTAAATCCCTGGGGTGTGGATGTGGCTTCCGGCGTGGAGTCCAGACCGGGGGAGAAAGATGCGAAGATGATAAAAGATTTCGTGCAAGCAGTTCATTCCGTTAAAGAAAGCATATTATGACAACATTGCTTCCTCATAAATTCGGTCCGTACGGCGGACAATATGTGCCCGAGACCTTGATGCCGGCATTGTCCGAACTGGAGCAGGCTTTTGTGGAGGCGCGCAAGGATGCCGGGTTCCAGCGCGAATTCGATCAATTGATGGCCTCGTATGTTGGCCGGCCAACTCCATTGACTTATGCGCGGCGACTTTCCGAACAACTGGGCGGAGCACAGATCTATTTGAAGCGCGAAGACCTAGCACACACGGGCGCTCATAAGATCAACAATGCTTTGGGTCAGGCATTACTGGTCAAGCGAATGGGCAAGCATCGCATCGTCGCTGAGACAGGAGCGGGACAACATGGCGTAGCCTCGGCCACCGTGGCCGCATTGCTGGGACTGGAATGCGTGGTTTACATGGGTACGGTTGACATGGCGCGGCAGGAGCCCAACGTCTTTCGAATGCAGTTGTTGGGTGCGGATGTGCGCCCGGTGACTTCTGGCACACAAACGTTGAAGGATGCGATCAATGAGGCGATTCGCGATTGGGTAACCAACGTGGATGATACACATTATCTGCTCGGTTCTGCCCTTGGACCACATCCGTACCCAACGATGGTGCGGGAGTTCCAGTCGGTGATTGGGCGCGAGGCGCATGGGCAAATGTTGGCTGAGGTGGGACGATTACCGGATACAGTTATCGCCTGCGTAGGCGGCGGTTCAAACGCCATTGGCATATTCAGCGGATTCGTGAACGATGAATTGGTGGAGTTTATCGGTGTAGAGGCGGGAGGCAACGGTATCGAGCGGGAAACATGCAGCACGGTTTGCTGACCCGGCAAAAGGGCGAGTGGGCGTGATCCATGGCACTCGGACATATGTATTACAGAACGGAGATGGCCAGATCGCAGAGACGCATTCCATTTCTGCCGGATTGGATTATGCCGCAGTCGGGCCTGAACATGCCATGTTGCGCGATATGGAGCGGGCTTTTTACACTTTTGCCACAGACTATGAAGCCCTCCAGGCATTTTCACAGTTATGCAAGACGGAGGGAATCATTCCTGCCTTAGAGTTGTCGCATGCGCTGGCGGAAACGATCAAGCGCGCACCGAAGATGAGGAAGGATCAGATTATCCTGGTCAATCTCTCAGGTCGAGGGGACAAGGATTTAAATACTGTGACCAAGTTGTTGGGAATAGAAAAATCGGGATCACATTAGAAGGACGAGGAATGAATGAGTAGAATTGATGATGCGTTCAAACACAAGCCTATCTTTATGCCGTACTTTCCATTAGGGTATCCTGATTTGGGAACCTCCATTAATGTAATTGAAGCGCTGGCAAAGAATGGGGCAGATTTGATTGAAGTGGGATTATCTTTTTCGGATCCACTAGCGGATGGGCCTGTGATTCAAAGGGCTACACAAATTGCGTTGGAAAAAGGGGTTACGGTCAAGAAATCGTTGAAGGCGATTGCGGAACTGCGTAGCCGCGGCGTGGATATTCCGCTCGTGGTGATGGGTTACTACAACCCGCTGTTGGCTTATGGATTGGAAAAACTCGTGGAAGACGCGTTGTCGGCGGATGTTGACGGATTTATCATACCTGATTTGCCGCCGGAAGAAGATGATGAATTCGTGAGCGCGAATGACGGATCGCATCTGCCCTTGATTCGAATGTTGGCGCCTACAACGCCAACCGCTCGAATGGAATTAGTGGCACGAGAGGCGCAAGGCTTCATTTATCTCGTGAGCGTAACCGGAGTTACTGGAGCGCGCCAATCTTTAGCAAGCGGACTCGCCCAACTGATTATGCGCGTGCGCGAAACATACCTCCATGCCCGTCTGCGTGGGATTTGGAATTGGCACACCTGAACAGGCAAAAGCCGTAGGCGCGGTGGCGGATGGGGTGATTGTAGGTTCTGCTTGTGTTCGTTCCATAGGCGAGAGCAAGCATCCTGTTGAGGCCGCGCGTGCGTTGGCAAACAGCTTTCGAGTAGCGGTACGCAATCATTAATAAACAAATGAAGAAACAGCCTAATGTAGAAGGATACTTCGCCGTCAGGTTGCCGAGATTTTAATTCGTTATATAAATCAAACACCCAACTCAT
The DNA here is from genome assembly GCA_963752775.1 of uncultured Chloroflexia bacterium. Classification (GTDB taxonomy): domain Bacteria; phylum Chloroflexota; class Anaerolineae; order Anaerolineales; family Villigracilaceae; genus Fen-1038. Next base: position 1,568 of record CAVVZL010000011.1, on the reverse strand, counting down.
TGGCGAGTCAGGTGTTTGATTTGAATATGCCAGGGTTGGCTTGGATGGTCTGTCCCGCCTCACCATTAAGGAACTGCAACTGCATTACCCGTTACGGACTTAAGGTTTTGAGAAATAGAAATAAGTGGCCCACCTGGCGTCCAAATCATTTGGCGCGGATTGAACCGTCTCTCCGACATTGCCGCTAATTGGCCTTTGCTTCATTCATCAGATGTGGGTAATGATTAGAGCTGCAGCTCGGGGCTTTACTGTGACTGTTCCAAAGTTGGTAAATGAGATGGAGTGAACAACTGAGGCCGAACCTTGAAGGGAAAAAGCTCAGGCAACCAGAGCTGCCAAGTTTAAGCCGTTGGAGAGGTTGTTTCCACAGTAGGCGATCAAGCGACTTAGGTTCAGGACAGATTGTTCACGCTTGTAGCCTCGCATCGTTCGATACCGTTCCTTAACCCACCACCCAATCGCCCTCTCGTCGGCGTTGTTGGTGCCATCTAAAATGGGCTGGCCGTTTCTGTCTTTCCAGGTGCGGTAGAAGGTCAAACGCGGCCACAAGTTCCAGCGGTCCAAAAAGAGATTCCGCATTCGGTAAGCCACACTCATCGTTCTGCCTTTCTTGGGAGGCAGGGCTGCAGCATAGCGTTCATATAGGGCTTGCACTTCGGTCTGCTGCTTGGGTTGTCGGGAGTGGATCAATTCTCCGAGACGGCGCAGATCGAGCAGGGCTTGAGCCGGTTCGATTTGCAGCTCCTCCAAAGAGCGATCCTGCCCAGCCTGGATGGCTAAGCTGAGGCTGGCAATTAATTCTTCGGTGTTGCGAACGACATGGCTTTTGCAGACTTGTTGATCCAGTCCGCTTTCATCCGCGACCTGCTTGAACGCATCGGCGTCATCGGTTACCAGGGTGTAAGCCCCCACCTCATCGGTAATCGGCTCAATCCATTTCTTCAAAGTCTCAGCATCTTCTCCTTCCAGATGATCGATACTCAGGACCAGTCCGTTGATCGGATCGACCACGACCCCAATTGGCAGCCATTGACCTTTGCATTTCACACTTGTCAAATCGGCTCCCAAGGCCCGGGTTTGATAGCCCTGCACCAGTTCCGTGCGCTTCATCCCAGGCACCCTCTCGGCCGTCGCCTGCACCGTCCGATACACACTGCTCTTGCTCACCTCCACCGCCAACGCCTCCAGCATTAACGCCACAGCTCCGTAACTCAAGCCGAGCAGATACAACATCACGCCCATCCCCTTGACCCGTTGCGAAATCTGCCCCGACTGCACTCCCTGGGGATAGACCCGGAACGTCCGCCCACACAGCAGACACTTATATCGCCGCGCTGTCACTTCCTCATACTCGCTGTCGCGCACGTTCTTCTTGACTTCCTGCCATGGCAGAAATCGCTTCCCGCTGCACTTCGGGTCGCTACAATGCTTCGGCTCTTCAAATTGCTCCGGGTCCACAACTGGTAAAATCAATTTGAGGCGCATGATCTGGATACGCCTTTCTTTGGGATTTCCGGGACGATCGTAACTCGTCCCGGATCTCCCTTTTATACCCTTCTTTACCAATC
>CAVVZL010000010.1:0-50911 GCA_963752775.1 uncultured Chloroflexia bacterium | reverse complement strand
AGCTGATAAAATTTTCAAGCTCGCCAAAGAACATAACGCGGCGGTCATTGTGTTGACCATTGATGAAAACGGCATGGCAAAGACGCGTGAGAAAAAACTCGAAGTCGCCAAACGCATCTATGATATTGCCGTCAATGAACATGGTCTCAAACCTGAAGATTTGGTTTACGATGCGCTGACGTTTACGCTGGCAACCGGCGATGCAGAATTCATCAATTCCGCGATTGAAACCATCGAAGGCATTCAACTCATCAAACAAAACCTGCCCGGCGTGATGGCATCACTGGGTGTGAGCAATCTTATCATTTGGTCTCGCGCCGCAAGCCCGACCGGTGTTGAATTCGGTGATGCTCTATCATTGCGTGCAAGCCGGACTCGATATGGCAATTGTCAATCCTGCACAAGTCAAACCATATGCCGAGATTGACAATAACGAACGCGAACTGGCTGAAGATTTGATCTTCAATCGCCGCGCCGATGCGTTGCAAAGATACATCGAATATTATGAAAAGGTCACGCCCACCGAACAAGCGGCTGCGTTGAATCCCACCGAAGGCATGACGCCTGAACAGCGTTTGCATTGGTCGATTCTCCATCGTCACAAAGAAGGCGTCGAAGCGGATATTGATGACGATTGTCAATCGCGGCGACTTCCCGACGAAGCATGAAGCCGCGGTCAATACCTTGAATACTGTTTTACTCCCCGCCATGAAAGAAGTCGGCGACAAATTCGGCGCGGGCGAATTGATTTTGCCTTTCGTGTTGCAATCCGCCGAAGTGATGAAGAAGACCGTTTCCCATCTTGAAAATTATTTGGAAAAGAAAGAAGGCGTCACCAAAGGCACAGTTGTGATCGCAACTGTGTATGGCGATGTGCATGATATTGGCAAGAATCTCGTCAAAACAATTCTCGCAAACAACGGCTATACCGTGATTGATCTTGGCAAGCAAGTCCCTGCTGAAACGATCATCACCAAAGCTGTTGAAGTCAATGCCACCGCAATTGGTCTGAGCGCTTTGCTTGTTTCCACATCCAAGCAAATGCCGTTGATTGTCAATGAACTCCATCGCCGCGAACTCAAATTCCCGGTGCTGGTCGGCGGCGCGGCGATCAATCGCCGCTTTGGAAGAAGAATCTTGTTTGCAGAAGATGGCAATGCCCACGAGCCTGGAGTCTTTTATTGCAAGGATGCGTTCGAGGGACTCGAAACAATGGATCAACTTATTGACCCTGAACGCAAACCTGCGTTGCTCGAACAAGTTCGCAAGGAAGCGGACTTGGAAATGGGTCGCGCTTCCCAAACGCCTGAATACCGCAAAACAACGGCGACCCGCTCCTCGGTCCAGCCTGAACCGATTACGCATCCGCTCAAGTGGGGACAGCGCGTTGTCAAAGATATGCCGCTGGAAATCGTCTTGAAGCATCTGAGTCTCAATGAGTTATATCGTCTGTCGTGGGGCGCGAAAAATTCACACGGCGCAGAATGGGAAAAACTCAGAGCCGAGTTCGATGCGCGGCTTGCCAAGATGACAAAAGAAGTTTTGACGGATGGCTGGCTCAAGCCGCAAGGCGTTTACGGATTCTTCCCGTGCCAATCAGATGGCGATGAATTGATCATCTATGATCCCAATACGATCAACTCGGCTTCACCTGATGCATTGACACGCTTTGCCTGCCCGCGCCAGCCTTATGATGAGCATCTCGCGTTATCCGATTATTTTGCATCGGTCGATTCTGGAAAGATGGATGTGGTGGCATTTCAGGTTGTGACTGTTGGACAGAAAGCCACAGAACGCTTCGATAAATTGCAAAACGCTGGCGATTACTCTGAAGCGTACTTCACGCATGGTCTTGCTGTGCAAACTGCTGAAGCCACCGCTGATTATTTGCATCAGCATATTCGCCGCGAACTCGGCATCGGCGAAGATCAAGGCAAACGTTATTCGTGGGGTTATCCCGCCATCCCAGAACTTGAAGATCATAAGAAAGTTTTTGAGTTATTGCCTGCTGTTACCACCGAACTGGGAATGAGTCTATCTGCCGCATATCAGTTGATTCCCGAACAATCCACCGCGGCGATCATCGTTCATCACAAAGCGGCCAAATATTATTGCGTTGGCGAATGCGCGCGTCGAACAGTTGATGAAGAGTTAACAAGAACTAGGCTTTCGATGTTTAAAAAAGATTCTCTCCTATGAATATACTCCGATCATCGTTCTGCTGATCCTATGTCTGATCGTGGGAGTTGTCACATTAAAAGATTACGGCGAAAGTTGGGATGAACCACCTATCTATAATTATGCTGACTACTCGCTCCAAGCGTATCAATATATTTTGCATCCACAGGATTTGCAGTTATTTCCCGACTATTTTCAATGAACCTAAATGTTTATGGGCCGGCATATTTCATGCTCGCCGATGCTTCATCCAAGATGATCCAACTATTGGATCCATCCCTTTCAGCGATCACAGCTTGGCATTTTGTTTACTTCTTCACATTCCTAACCAGTATCTTGATGTTGTATTTATTATCGAGACGCTGGATGAGCAAGTGGGCGGCATTTGGCGCCGCGCTTCTGTTCGCTTCCCAGCCGCTGATCTGGGGTCATTCGTTTATGAATCCCAAAGATCTTCCCTTCATGGTGTTTTTCCTAGCCAGCATCTACTTCGGTCTTCAAATGCTGGATGCTTCCCCAAAATCAAAATGGAAATGGCTCATTCCAGCCGGGATCATTTTAGGATTGACGATTTCCATCCGAGTGATTGGCCCCTTGGCTGGACTTCTCGATTCTGGTTTATGCCGTCATCAAATTTCCACGAAAAATATTAACCACCATTCCTTATTATTCTCTGATCGCAGGCATCACCACATACTTGACTTGGCCCTATTTGTGGAAAAGTCCGATCACCAACTTCTTCAACAGCATTAAAGTCATGTCCGATTTCCCGGAAACAGCTCTGGTCCTGTTTATGGGAAAATTCTATCCAGCGAATCAATTGCCTCGAAGATTTTTCCCCACAGTGATCGTTTTGCAATTGACCGAACCGGCGCTGATCCTCATCATGATCGGTTTCGCAGTTTCATTGTGGCTCTTCATCAAAGGCAAAAACAGGGAATCGATCCTGTTGTTTGCAGGTTGGTTCCTGGCTCCATCTCTTTGGATCATGCTATCCCACAGCGTCTTATACGACAATGCTCGCCAATTATTATTCCTGTGGCCACCGCTCTTTATGTTGGCGGGGTTGGGAATTGATCAATTGATGACTGTTTTCAAACTCCCAGTTCTGAATGCAGCCCTACTGATTATCATAGCTCTGCCCGGCATTTATGCCGGCATTCAACTTCATCCGTATGAATATATTTATTACAACAGCTTGATCGGAGGCGTACCAGGAGCCTATCGTAAATTCGAGTTGGATTACTGGGCTACCTCCTTCCAGAAATCCATACAGTATATTAATGAGAATGCGGAACCCGGAGCAACAATTGCGATGGCTCTTGGCAGCAGACAGGTTGTTGCAGCAGTATGCCAGACCCGACCTTTCAATTGGTGTCACTAACAGTTTGAATGTATCTCAAGACCGGCCTTACTATATACTTTCTTCAACACGCGCTAACCAGGACCTTACCTATTGTCAGAAAATTAAAATAGTTTTTGCTGTGCAAAGAGAAGGCGCGCTTCTGTCTTACGTAAAACAAATAGCCCCGGGGCAAACCTGCAGGTAAATTATGAGTTCGGTTGGCAAAAGCCATGTAGAACAAGTAAGATTAACCAAAAAATGAAAAAGCTTTTTCGTTCCGAACGATTTGCCCATTATCGCCCTGCTGGTCGTCATTTTGATGATCGGTTTGTTCACGCTGACGAACTATGGCGAGTCGTGGGATGAACTTCAATTCTTCAAGTATGCCGATCACGCGCTTGCCTCTTACACAACCTGGCTTACCAGCGCGCAGATTATCATTACAGGCAACACATACGATAACTACGGTCCGGCCTTCGTCATGTTCACGGCGTTGGTCGCGCGCGGGATTCATGCCATTGACCCGAACTGGCTCATCTCCGATCTTCGCCATCTCGTTTACTTTCTTCACCTTCGTCGCGGGCATCTATGCGTTTTATGTTCTTGCCCGCCGCTGGATGAGCGTGTGGGCATCTTTCGCCGCGACGCTTCTCTTCGCCGCCCAGCCTGTTTTTTGGGGACATGCCTTTATCAGCCCGAAGGATATTCCCTTTCTCAGCGCGTTCCTCATCAGCCTTGTTTTGGGATTACGCATGGCAGACTTGCAACCCACGATCAATGGACGATCCGCCGCGCGCATTGATTTGGATCACTGGCTTCTGGATACTTTCTCTGCTGTTCTTTTTCTTCACGCCTCAATTTCTGGATAACGGGCTGGCTTCGCTGATCCGAAACGCATCCTCTCAACCCCAAAGTTTTTTTGGCGCCTTGCTTCGGAATCTATCTCTCCAGCTTTGGCAGAACGAAAGCGGACATATATATTCAAATAACATTGGTTGCTTTGATATGGCTCAAGCTGATTTACCTAATCATCAGCACCATTTTGATTGGCTTTTTATATCGAAAACAATTCTCTGAAGTTTTTAAACTTTTCAGTTGGAATATTCTATTGGCTGGCATTGCTCTTGGCTTAACCACCTCCATTCGCATCCTCGGCCCGTTGGTCGGACTCTTGGTCGCGATCTACGCCTGGCAAAAAGTGGGCAAAAAATCATGGCCAATGTTTTTGTATTATGCAGGCATTGCACTTGGCTGTGATGCTTGCCACGTGGCCTTATCTTTGGCCCAATCCGGTGGCGCGTTTGATCGAGAGCTGGCATGTCATGTCGCAATATCCATGGCCGGGAAGCGTGCTATTCAACGGACAATATTATCGCTCTTTTGATTTACCGCGTTCGTATCTGCCCGTATTGCTTGCAATCCAAATCACGGAACCGATATGGCCGTTGTTCTTTTTGAGCCTGGCTGTTGCTTTGGAAAAAGAAATATCTACTGATTGCCACGGTGTTATGGTTTGTTTTGCCATTAGCTGCATTGATCATTTCGCGCTCGCCGTTGTACGATAACTTTCGCCAGGTCATTTTCGTCCTGCCGCCGGTGTTCTTTGTCTGCGGCCTGGGCGTGGACTGGCTCTTTCAACGCCTCAGCCAGCCCATTGTCCGAGGATTGATCGTGGCTGCACTGGTTCTTCCGGGAATTGTCGCGGGCGTCCAATTACATCCTTATGAATACATTTACTACAATAGTTTTATCGGCGGCGTGCCCGGCGCACAAGGACGCTTCGAGACGGATTATTGGGCTACGTCGTATCGAGCTGCAATGAATTATGTCAACAGCATTGCGCCGGCCAATGGAAAGATTTTTGTCGCGGGCCCATCCTATATCGCCGCGATTTATGCCCGTCGTGATTTGAGAATTTATATGGACATTGATATGAATACCCAGGTCTTTGATTATGCCATCATCACCACACGTTACGGCGTGGATCGAACGGATTTTCCGAATGCGCCTGTGGTTTATACCATCGAGCGCGAAGGCGTTCCTTTAACTGTAATCAAAAAGATCGGACATTGAGATGAATTTATTGGAACAATTGAAAAGCAGCACTGTACTGGCCGACGGCGCAATGGGCACGATGTTGCACGGCCGCGGCATCAGTTTTGAAAAATGCTTCGATGAATTGAATTTGACCAATCCCAGTGCGGTCGCGGCGATCCATCGTGAATATATCGAAGCCGGAGCGCAAATCATATTGACCAACACCTTTGGGGCTAATCGCTTCAAGTTAAGCAAACATGGACTGGATCAGAAAATAATTGAAATCAATAAGACGGGCGTGGAACTTGCGAAGCGCGTCACTGCGGCTTCATTCAAAGATGTTTTGATTGCCGGCGATGTTGGACCATTAGGTGTGCGCATCGCACCGTTTGGACGCGTCAAACCGGAGCAAGCGCGCCTCGCATTTGCTGAACAGATCGAAGTGTTGTGTGAAGCAGGTGCGGATTTAATCGTGATCGAAACGATGAGTGATCTGTTTGAAATTCAGGAAGCCATCAAAGCAGCGAAACAAATATGTTCATTGCCATTAGTCGCGTCCGTTACCTTTACGCGCGATGACCGAACATTATTGGGCGATGATCCGATAAAAGTAGCGCGCACGCTTAATCAGTCCGGTGCGGATGTGATCGGTGTCAACTGTTCGGGCGGACCCGCACAACTCTTAAGGTTACTAAAACAAATGCATCATGCTGTTCCCGATGGAAAGTTTTGGGTCAAGCCGAATGCGGGCTGGCCCGAACAAGTCGGCGGACGCATCATGTATCCGGCTGATCCGGATTACTTCGGCGATTATGCACTTTCGTTCCGCGAAGCCGGTGCAAGCATTGTCGGCGGATGTTGCGGCACCACCCCTCACCACATCTCGGCGATGAGAAAAGCGCTTGATACCGCGCCGCAAATCAATCCATCGCACATCACGATGTTGCCCGCAGAAGAAATCAGTGAGATGGCGCAGGAACAACCGACTCAATTTGCGCAAAAACTTGCACAAGGAAAATTCGTGATCTCCGTTGAAATGGATCCGCCACGCGGACTCTCAACGCATAAACTTATCGCGGGCGCTTCGCTCCTGACCGAAGCCGGCGCGGACGTCATCAACGTTGCTGACTTCTCCGATGGCGCGCATGAGAATGTCGGCGTGGGCGGTATGCGATGTGGTACAGCGCCGTGTCAATGTGGAGACCACGCTTCACTTCCCAACGCGTGGACGAAATCTATTGCGCGTTCAAGGCGATTTGTTAGCCGCGCACGCGCTGGGCATTCGTAACGTGTTCGTCATCATGGGTGATCCAACCGCGGTCGGCGATTATCCCGAAGCGATGGATAATTATGATCTCGTGCCATCGGGCTTGATCAAACTGATCAAGCAGGGATTCAACGAGGGCGTGGATCATTCCGGCACAAGCATCGGCCAGCCGACCAATTTCTTTGTCGGCGCGGCGCTGAATTTATGCGCGCCCGAGCCGGAACAGGAGATCAAGAATTTGCAGAGAAAAATTCGGGCGGGCGCCGATTTCTTTTTAACGCAACCCATTTATCGTCCTGAAGATGGAAGCGGATTTTTATCAGCATATGAAAAGAAGCATGGGAAATTGGAACAGCCAGTATTGGTCGGCATCCTGCCATTGGTCAGTTTGAAACATGCCAACTTTTTGAATCATGAAGTGCCCGGCATTTCCATTCCCGGATAAAATCATTCAACGAATGGAACAAGCTGGCGAACATGCGGCTGAAGAAGGCGTGCGCATCGCGGTAGAATTGATCGAACAGATCAAGCCGTGGGCGCATGGCGTTTACATCATGCCGCAATTCAGCCGCTTTGATTTGATCGCAGAGATCATTGAGAAAGTAAAAGAACAGAGATGAACATCAGGCTTATCTTACAACGAATGATGCTTGCTGGAATCATAGTGGCAAGCATTTATTTTGGTTTTCAAAATCTTCGCACTGCCATAGCAATCGGAAATCTTAACAACGATCCGATAACAGAATGGGAAGTTCGCTTTCAACCAATCAAAAAACTTTTGCCTTTCCAGCGTGGCGTGGTTGGTTATATAACAAACTCAGATGTGCCGGGTGCAAAGTATGATCCAAACAATGAACAGGGAGAATATACGCTCACGCAATACGCCATGGCTCCCATCATTCTGGTGCGCGGCGATAACGAAGAATGGACAATCGCCAACTTGAACAGCAAAGCGTATCAAATCTGGAGTCAATCCAATCACGGTGAGTTTCGCGTCATTCCGCTGAAGGATGATTTATATTTGCTTCAAAGGTTGACTCCATGACTTTATTATCCATCCTTGTATTCTTGCCCTCGATATTGGCTGGCTATATTGATTGTCCATTTGCTATGGCCCGAACGGGGCTGGAAAGTTGGTTGGGTCAAAGTATTCCTCGGCATCGGTTTAGGCCTTGGACAAGCCTCGCTGTTGGATTTTATTTATATGCTTTTGTTCTCCAATGAAAATGGATTTCTCTTTGTCCAACTGGCGATCTTTGCCGGATTGTTGATTATCTTCATCGTTCGCGAAAGAAAAAATCTTCGGTTCACTTTTCCTCGATTTCAATTCAGTCGCTTGCAAATCATATTGCTTGCAGGATTATTAATCGTAACGATCTTATCCGCGTTGAGCGCGGTCAATGTGTGGGCGCGTGAACCGCACGGCGCGTGGGATGCGTGGATGATGTACAACCGCTCTGCGCGCTTTATCTATCGCGACCAAGCCCGGCTGGCTGGGATCATTCTCGCACCAAATGGATCCGATCTTCCACGCGGATTATCCATTGCAACTTGGCATGGATATTGCCTGGGCGTGGCAAGCGGTGGGCAGGAAACTCAGCGTACACCAATTGTATTAAGCGGTCTTTTCATGCTCAGTTGCGCCGGATTGCTTGGTGCTTTCTTAAACCTGACAAGGAGTTTTGGTCAGGCAAGCATAGCTTTGATCCTTCTGCTTGGCTCATCCCTCATTGGGAACGAAGGCGCAGCGCAACGAGCCGATCTTCCATTGGCATATTTTTTTCTTGGAACAATCGTATTGATCTATTTATATGCCACATCGAAGAAACCGGGTTTGTTGATATTGGCGGGCTTCATGGCAGGCCTCGCGGCGTGGACAAAGAATGAAGGCAGTCTCTTTGTCCTCGTTACATTACCAGCTTTATTCATAGCATTCTTTCGCCAAAACCCCTGGCGTGTGCTCGGATGGTATTTGCTAGGTTTGGCATTCCCACTGATCATTGTTCTCTACTTCAAAGAATTTCTTGCGCCGCCGAGCGATGTACTGGGCAATGGCATCACGCGTTCGATCCAGCAAGCGCTGGACTTGTCGCGCCACATCACCATATTGAAATCTTTTGGCGCGGACTTCCTTTCTTTTGGCGGATGGGGAATTGGCATTCTGCCAATCCTGCTCGTTTATGCCTTGATCTTCAAACTCGCCCCATCTTCGGACCTTCGACCTGCTTACGTTGCCAATTGGCTTGATCCTCATTCTGCAAGCCATCGGCTATTATGGAATCTATTTGATCACGCCCTATGATTTGCAATGGCACATTGATTTTTCACTCGGTCGACTCGTGTTTCAACTCTATGTGCCGTTTCTCTTTCTGTTCTTCACGATCGTTACCGACGTTGAGAAAGCATTAGCGGTAAAATAGTCATCAAATGCTTCTCACCATTGACGTTGGCAATACCAACCTGACCCTCGGGCTTTACGAAGACAAACAGCTCGGTCCGCATTGGCGCCTCGCCACCGACCATGCGCGCATGCCGGATGAATATGGCTTGCAGTTGCTTGGCTTGCTCGAACATGCTAAGTAGAACTCCCGCCAATTTGATCGGCATCAGTTTGTCTTCCGTCGTGCCGCAATTGACCAGCCGCGTCGTTCAGGCTTGCCGTGAATATTTAAAGCAAGAACCGTTTATCGTGGATACTGGCGTCAAGACCGGAATCCGGATCCGTTATGAAGATCCAAGAGCGGTCGGTGCGGATCGAGTTTGCGACGCAGTGGCGGTGATGAATCTTTATGGCGGGCCGGCCTGCATCATTGACTTTGGCACAGCCACCACGTTCAACGCGTTGACCAAAGATGGCGAATATCTCGGCGGGGCGATCACGGCCGGCATCAACCTCGCGGCAGATTCGCTCTTCACTCACGCCGCCAAACTTCAGCGCATTGATCTTCAACGCCCGCCCTCCGTGATTGGACGCAACACGGTTCATGCCATGCAATCGGGATTGCTCTTCGGATATGTAAGCATGGTCGAGGGCATGGTGACCCGCTTCCGGTCCGAGCTGGGAAGCGATATGAAAGTCATCGCTACAGGTGGACTTGCGGAACTATCTCAAAAGAAACCAAAGCCATTAACATCCTCGCGCCGTGGCTCACGCTGGATGGTTTACGAATATTGTGGGACCTGAATTGAAATTAAAGTCTAATGAATAAAATCTCTCCTGGCAAGGATTGGGGTACAATGCAAAGTTGCTTTTTTCAAGGAAAAAATGAATTATCGCATCGCCGTCATTGTTTTATTGGCCGCGCTTCTTGCTGGATGCAGTGGGATGGTTTTTGACGTGCCGACATCCACCGCGACGCAGACCGCTTCGCCTCGACCTCCAACCGCAACGGCCACTGTTACTTTGACGCCTTCCATCACCCCGACTTTTAAACAAACTCTGAACCCAACTCCGACCTGGGTATCACAGGGTCCCGGTCATGTTCAAGTTCCGATTTTCATGTATCATCATATTAGCTACTTCGCCAATTGACAGCCGATATTATGTCCCACCTGATAAATTTGATGATGAAATGAAATTACTTCATGATTGGGGATACACGACGATTACAACTTCCATGCTGGTTCAGGCAATCACCAAAGGTGCTTTGCTTCCGCCGCGTCCCATCATTATCACTTTTGATGACAGCTGGGCAAGTCAATACACCAATGCTTTCCCTTTATGAAGCAATATGGATTCACAGGTGTACTGTACACAGTGGTTGGATATATCAACAAGCCGAGCGGCTTAGACGCTGATCCCAATTACCTGACCATCGAACAGATCAAAGAAATGGCGGCCGCAGGTTGGGAGATTGGCAGTCACACCGAGACGCATCAGGATCTAACTGTGATGACCGACGATCAACTTCACTATGAGATCGTGCAATCGCGAAAAGATTTACAACAGGAATTGGGTGTTCCCATACTGACCTTTGCTTATCCATTTGGTGATGCTAACAGTGCTGCTACAGATTATGTGCATTTCGCAGGATACATCGCCGCCATGGGCGCCACTGGCTTTGCTGCCGATCAAGGAGTGAGCAATCTTTTCGAATTACAGCGATGCGAGATCAAAGGCGCAGACGATGCCCGAAGTATCATCCGCTTTCTGCCCTGGCTTGGCGATCCATCCTTCATTCCGACTGATACGCCAACGACCACGTCAACTCCTTCGCGCACGCCCGTTCCGACATGGACGATGTATCCAACGAGCACATCGTGGAAAGCAACTAAAACGCCGTAATTCCTTGTATGGTTTTCATTGGCTGGCCACCTTGCTTATAGTCTTCAACTCTGGTTTTGCGTAAACTCAGTATCTTTCGGTTGGATGAAATTATGGAAATCAAGGAAGCGTCTACAAGTAACAAATGTCATGTGTTGGATGTGAGTTTCGCTTGTGCGCGGACGAGTTTGGCTGTAGTATGCTTACTGCATAAAAAAAGCAAGGCTATGAACGAAGCCGACACTTGCCGTACTTACGTTTTACCAAAACTCAAATCTACTGGTTGGGAGATGAGCACATTGCTGATCAGATGGTGTTGACACCTGGCCTCATCGCATCTATTGGCAGTGATTACCTACGCAAAGCTTCCCAGGATCATATTTGGCCTGGATGATGTTTTATGTTTATTCGCATGAGATTTTCCACGAGGTTTATCCATGTATCCTATTCTTGAAAAACAAATTCTAAGTCCAACTGTTAAGTTGGTTGTGGTCCGGGCACCGTTGGTGGCTGGCAGGGCCAAGGCCGGCCAATTTGTCATCGTGCGCATGAACGAGTACGGCGAGCGCATTCCGCTAACAATTGCCGATTTTGACCCGACCACCGGGACCATCACGCTGATCTTCCAGGAAGTTGGCAAGTCCACCATGCAGATGGGGACGCTGGAAGTGGGCGATGGATTCTTGAATGTGGTTGGCCCGTTGGGACATCCCACGGAAATAAAGAATTATGGCACGGTGGTGATGGTGGGCGGCGGGGTGGGTGTTGCGCCCGTGTTTCCGATTACGCGCGCCTTGAAACAAGCTGGGAATAAAGTCATCTCAATTATTGGTGCCCGTAATCAATCCTTACTTTTTTGGGAAGAACGAATGGGCGCCGTATCGGATGAACTCATCGTCTGCACAGACGATGGTTCGTACGGGCGCAAGGGGTTGATCACTGAGCCGCTTCAGGAAATATTAGCCGGACGTAAAATTGACCGTGTCTGGGCGATTGGCCCAGCGGTGATGATGAAATTTGCATCAGGAACCACGAGGCCGTTTAATGTGCCAACCATCGTCAGCTTGAACACGATCATGATTGATGGAACAGGGATGTGCGGCGGCTGTCGGGTGGTGCTGGATAATGGCGGTGCGCAGTTTGTCTGCGTGGATGGACCGGAGTTCGATGCTCATCGTGTCGATTGGGACAGCCTGCTGGCGCGCCTGTCGTTTTATCGGGAAGAGGAACTTGAAGCAGTGAAGCGCTACCAAGATCACGCCTGCCGCCTGAGTCCGGAAATAGCTGCACAGAAAAAGGGTTGATGCCATGCCGAAGAAAGTTGTCATTCCCAAGCGGAACCCGATGCCGGAACAACCGGCGGAGGTGCGCGCACATAATTACGAGGAAGTCACACTAGGGTACACGCCGGAACAGGCCAGGGCGGAGGCGATGCGGTGCCTGCAATGCGTCAAGCCGGTTTGTATCCGGGGCTGCCCGGTAAATATCAATATTCCCGGTTTTCTGCAACTGGTCGAGGATGGAGATTTCCGCGGCGCAGTTAATTTGATTAAAGAGACGAATGTCTTGCCGGCGATGACGGGCCGGGTCTGTCCGCAGGAAGCGCAGTGCGAGGGTGTTTGCGTGCTAAGTAAGAAATTCGAGCCAGTGGCGATTGGCCGCGTCGAACGTTTTGTGGCAGATTGGGAAGCCGCGCAAGGTCCATTGCCTGTGTCGCAACTGCCTGCCTCGACCGGGAAGAAGGTGGCGGTTGTGGGGTCTGGTCCGGCGGGGTTGACAGTGGCGGCAGACTTGGCGCGTCTTGGGCACTCGATCACGATATTCGAAGCCCTGCATGAATCTGGCGGTGTTTTGGTGTACGGCATCCCGGAGTTTCGTCTGCCGAAGACCATCGTCAAACGCGAAGTGGATTATGTTTGCAGCCTGGGCGTTCATATTCGCAACGATTTCATTGTTGGTAGTTCGGCAACGGTGGATGAACTGTTGGAGGAGTACGATGCGGTTTTCCTGGGGACGGGCGCAGGCCTGCCCTGGTTCCTGGGGATTCCCGGAGAAAATCTGGGTGGAGTATATTCGTCGAACGAGTATCTGACGCGGGCCAACCTGATGAAAGCCTATCGTTTTCCGGAATACGATACGCCGATTGCCGCGTGGTCAGCGGGTGATCACGATCGGCGGCGGGAACACGGCCATGGATGCGGCCCGCACCGCGCTGCGGCTTGGGGCGGAGGAATCCGTGATTGTCTACCGGCGCTCGCAGGCGGAGATGCCAGCCCGGCGCGAAGAAATCCATCACGCTGAGCAGGAGGGGGTGAAATTCCATTTGTTGACTTCGCCGATTGCGTTTCACGGCGAAAACGGACGCGTTGCGTCACTGGAATGTACTCAAAACGAACTCGGTGAAGCGGATGCTTCGGGACGGCGTAAACCGGTTCCGATGGAAGGCTCCAATTTCCATATTGCGGCAGATGTGATGGTGATTGCGATTGGGCAGAGCCCCAGCCCGCTGGTATCCAGAACGACGCCAGACTTGGAAACAGCGAAAAGCGGCATCGTGGTGGTGGCCAAGGAAACGATGAAAACATCCAAGAAGGGTGTCTTTGCCGGTGGGGACATCGTGACCGGCGGTGCGACGGTTATCCTGGCAATGGGACAGGGCAAGATAGCCTCCGCGGCCATCGACGATTATCTCAAAACGGGCAATTGGTAAAACAGACCGGAGGCATTAGCCGCCAGCCTTGGTATAAACTTTCCTGTTAGGCGCGGATATTTAGATGATTTCCAATAGCCTTGACATCACATCGTTTTTGAAGATAATAAGACCCAACAGGCGACCCCATATGAAGGCTATGAAAGAGGAAAGTAACCTAGCGTAAGCCGACAGAGATGTACAGGAATATTGCTGAAACCTGTGCTTGATAGAAGCTAGTTGAAGTTCCCTCTTGAGCTGTTCGGGTGAAGACATTTATGTTTGTAGTCCGGACCGTGTTCTCGGCGTTACACGAGAGGCTGATGTTGGTCAGCACAAAGCGGATTGCTTTGCAATCAATGTGGGTGGTACCACGGAAACTCCCTCCCGTCCCATTGCGGACGGGAGGTTTTATTTTGGAGGCATAAATGATTGATAAATTAAGTGAAATCGAAAAAGCCGCGTTGGGTGCGCTGATATCGGTGGATAACGAATCATCCCTTGAGGCATGGCGAGTGACTCATCTCGGGCGTAGTTCCGCACTGATGCAAGTCTTTAGCGGATTGGGTGCGTTATCGAAAGAGGAACGACCAATAATTGGTCAAGCTGCAAATCGAGCTAAGGTGGCGCTTGAGGTCGGCGTTAGCCGATAAAACGGAAGCCATCAAAAAGTCTGCTCTCGAACGTTCATTGAATGAAGAAAAGTTGGACGTAACGTTGCCTGGCCGTGCAATTCATGAGGGAAGATTACATCCATCCACACAACAGCTACGACGCGTCTTATCCATTTTGGCTGAGATGGGATTTCAGGTTTATACGTCGCGTGAATTGGAAACGGACGAGATCAACTTTCAATTACTCAACTTCCCGCTGCATCATCCGGCGCGTGATATGCAGGATTCGCTTTATGTGGCAGCCGAAGAACGCGGCGACAATCCTATTTTGTTGCGTACCCATACTTCGCCCGGACAAATTCATGCCATGCGCCAGTTCGCTGCGCTAAATCCAAAAGACCCGCCGCCAATTCGGATTGCTTTGCCCGGCATGTGTTTTCGCGCCGAACAGATCACAGCTCGCTCGGAAGTGCAGTTCAATCAAGTGGAAGGATTGGCGGTTGGTAAAGGCATCACATTCACTGACTTGAAAGGCACGCTCATCGAGTTTGCCCATCGCATGTTCGGACAGAATGTGCGCACGCGTTTCCGCGCCTCGTATTTCCCGTTCACGGAGCCGTCCGCCGAAATGGATGTGGAATGTTTTGTCTGTGGCGGAACTGGTTGCGCAGTTTGCAAGAATTCAGGCTGGCTGGAGATTCTCGGTTCCGGCATGGTGCATCCGATCGTATTGCAAAACGGAGGATACGATCCGAAGATTTATTCCGGCTTTGCATGGGGCATGGGACCCGAACGTCAATTGATGCTGCGCTATCGCATTGAAGACATTCGTTATTTTTGGGGAAACGATATTCGTTTCCTGGAACAATTCTAGGAGGCCGGAATGAAGTTACCAATTTCCTGGCTCAAAGATTTCATTGACCTTGACGGTCTCTCCGTTGAAGACATTGCCCGCAAGTTGACTCTGGCTGGTCTCGAAGTGGACGGGATCCAATATGTGGGTTTGCCAATGCCAGTTTACGGCGAAGGCGAAAAACATGAATTCAAAACCAGCGGCATTGCGTGGGATCGCGACAAAATCGTTGTGGCTGAAATTTATGAAGTCAAGCCGCATCCCAACGCCGACCGATTGACTCTGCTCGATCTATTCGACGGTCAGCAACAACAAGTGGTTCTGACCGGCGCGCCGAATATCTTTCACTTGAAAGGCACAGGCAAATTAGCAAAACCGATCAAGGTTGCATATGCCAAAGAAGGCTCGACGCTTTATGACGGCCATGCTGAGGGTCTTCAATTGACAACGCTCAAGCGCGCAAAGATCCGTGGCGTGGATTCCTATTCGATGGTTTGCTCCGAAAAAGAACTGGGCATCACGGAAGAGCACGAAGGAATCATTCTGCTCGACGATGACGCGCCGGTCGGAATGCCGCTTGCAGATTATATTGGTGATGCGGTTCTGGATATTAGCATCCTGCCGAATATGGCACGCAACGCTAACGTAATCGGAGTGGCGCGTGAACTCGCGGCGTTGACCGGACAGCGAGTTGAAGAAGCCAACCATCAAGTTCAAAACGGATGGAGAATCAATCGAAGAATTGGTTTCGATTGAGATTACCGATCCCGAACTCAATCCGCGCTTTGTGCTTGGATTGATTCGCAATGTAGAAATCAAACCCAGTCCTTATCAAATCCAGCGCCAACTCAAACTGGCGGGCATGCGTCCGATCAATAACATCGTGGATGCGACGAATTATGCCATGCTCGAACTCGGCGAGCCGCTTCATGCATTTGATTATGATGTATTGAAAGAACGCGCGGGAAGAAAGAATATCAAGATCATCACGCGTCCTGCGAAAGACGGTGAAAAGCTTATTACGCTTGATAACGCTGAACGAACGCTTACTTCGATGAATGTTCTCGTTTGCGATGAAAAAGGTCCGCTCTCGATGGCGGGCGTGATGGGTGGCGCAGAGTCCGAAGTCACGGAAAAGACACGCAATGTTTTGCTCGAAGGCGCGGCCTGGAATTTTATTAACATTCGACGAACTGCCAAACAACATAACTTGCCATCCGAAGCGTCGTTTCGATTTCTCGCGCGGCGTGCATCCCGCGCTGGCGGAAACCGGAGTCAAACGTGGACTGCAACTCATGTCGCAATGGTCAAATGGAAATATCGCGCCCGCGCTTGTGGACGAATATCCGCTCAAGCCGAAAGACCCGACCATCACCGTCAGCAGCGCACGATGTGGAACGTTTATTGGGCATTGATCTCACCGCCAAACAAATCGCGGATTTGTTGGAGCGCCTTGAATTCAAATGCACGGTGGAGAAGAATGTAGTCAAAGCCAAAGTGCCATCGCATCGCATGGATATCGGAACTGGCGTTGTTGGTCTCGCGGATATGCTTGAGGAAGTTGCTCGTGCGTATGGTTATGATCGCATTCCATCCACGACCCTGGCGGATAGACTTCCGCCTCAAATTGGAAATCCAGTTTACGAATGGGAAGAGCGATTGCGTGATATTCTTGTCGCTCTTGGCTTCGATGAAGTAGTTACGTATCGTCTCACGTCTGTTGAACGCGAAGCGCGGCTGGGCGTCACTGGCGATTATGTTCGCATCGCCAATCCGATTGCGCCGGAACGAAGCGTATTGCGCCGCAGTCTGGTCGCGTCCGTGCTGGATGTGGTGGAACACAATATTCGCTTGAGCGAATCGCTGGCGTTCTTTGAAATCGGCCCGATCTTTGAGCCAATCAAAAATGATCTACCGCAGTGAGACCGCGCAAACTTGCCATTGCAATGACCGGTCTGCGTGAGGCAACTGCCTGGGATGTGAAAGATTCAACTGCGTTTGATTTTTATGATATGAAAGGCCGCATCGAACTTCTTTTGAGCGGACTCCGTTATACAAACATTTCTTACTCTGCAACTGATTCCACTAAGTACCTGCATCCCGGCAAAGCGGCGGAAATAAAAATCAACGATCAAATCGTCGGCGCGTTTGGTGAGCTGCATCCGCTCGTCAAAGAAAAATATGAACTAGGTAATTCGCCAGTGCTCGTCGCGGAATTTGATCTCGAAACTTTACGTGCATTAAATCCAACTTATAGCATCACGCCCGTCCCTGAATTTCCACCTGTTTTGGAAGATATCGCCGTCATCGTGGATGAATCAGTTGCCGCGTCAGGCGTCGAAGCATTGATCCACCAAACGGGCGGGAAGAGCGTAACGAACGTCCGCTTGTTCGATGTGTATCGCGGTGATCAAATCGGAATTGGAAAAAAATCACTAGCTTATAGTCTCACCTATCAAGCCTCGGATAAAACAATGACCGATTCCGAAGCCGCCGCAATTCGCAATAAGATAGTGAAGCGATTAGAACAGGAAGTCGGTGCGAAGTTACGTGGGTAAAATTTAGATGAAAGAAGCGGCGACCAATATGGTCGCCGCTTCTTTCATTTCACTGTAATCCTCAAGAACAAAGGGCAAAAGGTTTGACTACCATCGGCCAGGGTCCAATCAGCCGAATATTTACCTGTTTTACTCGGCGTGGTCATGGTAATCGTAAAGGTGACAGAATCACCGGGAACAGTCGTTTGGGGCAAATTGACAACAGGTTCATTGTTAAACTGCTGGCCGTCAACGTACTTCAGACTAACGCCATTTTGAAGCCAACTGGCAGAGCCACTATTGCTTAATTGCCATTGGGCTGTAAAAGTCTGATTCGTATGGAAGTTAGCCCCAGCCTGCGGAACCTGCGAAATCAGGTAACATGCAAACGTGCCTCCGCTTGTGGGTGTTGGCGTAACCAGGAAAAATACAAAGGTTGGTGTAACGGTAGAAGTATCGGGAGGAGTCTGCGTTGGAAAGGGCGTGAGCGTGGGTGTCAATGTTGGAGGCAGGAGGGCAGCCGTTTCAGTAGCGGCCGCCGCGGCCGTTTGGGCGGCAATTAAATTGATTGCGCCCGGTATCGGCGTGGGAATCTGCTGGGGCGACGTAAATGTTGATACGTCACAGCCAATCAGCAAGAAAACAGAGGCGAGGAATATATGCAAAGCGCGTTGCGATTTTAGGTTCATACGCGTTTCTCCTCAGATGGTCCTTCCTGTGCTAATCCACAGTAATCGCGATGTACAGGTAGCAACCAGAAATTCCATGCAACTTCCAAGTCAAAACCCAGTTTCCTACTCTGGTCGGTGCTATTCCTTCCATGGTAGGAATAGTGGTCGTGTAACCTGACTTGACTGCTGGGAGATATATGGGGCCAGTAATGGTTGAAATCTGCGGCGGATTCTGGGGTTGTACGCCGACCCCCGTTAGCTGTACACTATGCCAATCTATATAAAAACCTGCAGGCCAGTCCTGTGTGCCATCGTTCTTTATTGTCCATTTTATCTCGAAATGGTCGCCGGCAGCAATTATTGTGCCATCCAATGGACGCTTATCAATATCGGGATCGCAGGAATAGGGTTGCGGCGGAACATAAACATAGCCGCCTCCGCCACCGCCGGACGAAGGTGCCGAGGTAGATGTCAGAATAGCGACAATTGGGGTTATGGTGAGAAGAGGAGTTGCAGTAGTCTCGACGGTGGGCGTATCGGTTGCGACTGGTTGCTGGGTCGCGGCCGGTTGTCCAGCTTGAACCGTCTGTGCCACAAACGTGCTAACCTGATTTTGTGCCTGCATGGTTGATGCAACCGAAGTTTGCACCAGAGATTGGACTTGTTCTGGGCTCGGTTGCGCCAGCCCACAGCCAGCCAATAGCGCGGCCAGCGTCAGCGTCACGAGCAATGATTTATGGAAGGCTTGCAAAGTGGTTCGTTTTCTGACCATATTTTCTCCTTGATAAATAGATTAAGCTTCATCGTGATGAACAGTATCGCCGGCACCAATGCCCAGCGGCTGCCATTTCTTCGAGTCTTTCAAGCGATGCTGAATGCCGTTACGATCATGGATCTCGTCGAAGCCTGCCGGCTTGATGAACATTTCCTCGCCATCCAGCAAGCCGGTCAGTCCGGTTTGACCGGGCTCCATGCGTTTGCTCTGGCAATACTTGCATGTCTTTGGATCGTGCGCCTTGTATTCCGTTGGCTCTTCGTAGGTTGTCACATAACCTTCGTAATTGCGCAGGATGACCTTGTGATCCGAGGCGCTGATCTGGTAATTGGGCATGACGGGAATCTTTCCGCCGCCACCGGGCGCGTCCACGATAAATTGCGGAACCGCGTAACCGGAGGTGTGGCCGCGCAAACCTTCGATGATCTCGATGCCTTTCGCAACCGGCGTGCGGAAATGTCCTGCACCCTCGACCAGATCACATTGATAGAGATAATATGGGCGGACACGGATACGCGTCAACTTCTGGACCAATTCGCGCTGGATGTGAACACAATCATTGATGCCAGCTAAAAGAACGGACTGATTGCCCAATGGAATTCCAACGCGGCGACATACGGTCACAGGCTTCCGCCAATTCCTTTGTGATCTCATTCGGATGGTTGACATGAATGTTCAACCATAGCGGATGGAACTTACTGAGCATATCACATAATTCCTGCGTGATGCGCATGGGCAGGAAGACTGGTACACGTGAACCGATGCGGACGAATTTCGATATGCGGAATCTCGCGCAGCCGCGTCAGAATCTCTTCGAGGATTTTTGGAGCCAGCACCAGTGGGTCGCCGCCGGAAAGCAGGACGTCGCGCACTTGCGGCGTGCGCTTGAGATAATCGATCTGCATCTCGAATTCTTTGCGCGAAAATGTGGCACTCGGGTCTCCGACAATGCGTGAGCGTGTGCAATATCTGCAATACGAGGCGCATTGCGTTGTTACCAGCATGAGGACTCTGTCAGGATACCGGTGAACCAGCCCTGGCACGGGAGAGTGGCGATCTTCCGCAAGAGAATCTTCCATCATGGATGTGAACGGTACCATCTCTGCCGTCGGTCGGGATCACCTGCTTTCGTATCGGATCTTCCGGGATCGTTTGGATCAATCAACGAGATAAAGTACGGCGTAATGTCCACGCGGAACAAGCCACTGGAATTCAGAGCTTTCTTTTCAGACTCAGTCAACGAAATAACTTTCTCAATTTCTTCCACCGCATTCAAGCGATGACTTAACTGCCAGCGCCAATCGTTCCACTTTTCATCGGGAACGTCGGCATAAGCAGGAGCACGTTTGGAAAGGAGAGGGGTAAACATGGAATTTTCCTCCGATGATTGTAAAGGTTAGTTAATTGACAACCAAGGCGCGACTGATAAAGCGCGGAGGATCGTGATCCGGGCGATAAAATCCCGCATTATACACACAAACATAACCCATTATTAATATTGTAAGAGCAAACGGAGGGATGGTCAACCTCCCTTTAAGGGATGGCCTTAATAATCGCGGCCTCGAGTTACAGAGTGGTGTAAAATAATCATAAAATATGAAGTAAGGATGTAACTGATGGCGAATGTCGCCGTTCTCACCGACAGCGTAGCCAGCCTGCCGGAGACGTTCTTGAAAAACCTAGAATATCACGAGTGTTGCATATTATATCCATCGCGGCGAAGAGGTTTTGCGGGATCTGGTTACCATTCAACGCGAAGAATTCCTGCGCTGGATGATCACCGCAAAATTTGTCCCGACCACGGCCAGCCCTGGTCCCGGCGATTACTTCAATGCTTACAAGCATTTGATCGAGGAAGGCAGTCGGGAAATCATCAGCATCCACATGACAGCGAAGGCAAGCGGTGGATTTCAAGCCGCGACGGTGGCTCAATCCATGCTAAAAGAAACTGACCCCGAAATAAACCTCGAAGTGATTGACTCGCGCTCTGCTGCGCTTTGTCAGGGTTGGATGGTGATCGAGGCGGCACGCGCCGCGCTGGCGGGTCTCACACTGGACGAAATAACGGCTCTCGTTCAAAATATGATTCCCGTCTCTCACATAGTCCAAACCGCGGACACGCTCAAGTATCTCTATCTGGGCGGACGAATTGGCAAGGCTCAGAGCATGCTCGGCAGTGTGCTCAACATTAAACCGCTGATCGGCATTGAAGATGGCGAGATTGTGCCGTTGGGAAAGGCCCACAGCCGCGGACAGGCTTATCAACAAATGGCTGAAATGGTTGCTCAACCATCGGCCAGGGCAAAGCCAAGGTCGCTTATGTTCATGCCGGCGCGCAACACGAGGTGGAGAAGATCAAGGAATTGGTGGAAGCAAAAGTGAATGTGGTGGAGTCGATGTTCGCTGAACTTTCACCGGCCCTTGCGGTTCATACTGGGCCAGGAACCGCCGGTCTGTGTTATTACCCGGTTAAAGATTGAGAGAATAAAATCAGGAGCGGGGAGAGTCTACCACAGTTATTGGGATTTGGGATTGGGAGACAATATGTCCAAGAGCAAATTGTCAAACTGCCTTAAGCTGATTTTTGTTATAGCGATTACTTCGGAGTTATTTTCTTGTAAGTCGCAGGGTGTTAATCTCGAAACACTGGATCCAAATCTCTATGACCAAAGTTGGTTAATAGGAAAACCTTGCGGCGCTCCTTGTTGGTATGGACTTGAACCGGGCGTCTCGTCGCGCGAAGATTCAATTGCAGAAGTAAAGCGATTTCCGTTCATTGATGGTAATAGCGAAACATTCACAGATTTGGAAGGTGTAGATTTCTGTATAAGAAGACCCGGGCATATAGTGGCTTGGCATTATCTTTCAAAAACGATGTGCTTGACGCCATATACTTCTACCCGAATTATCCAAATCACATTTCGATCAAGCTGTTGAAAAGCTTAGGAGCCCTGATGGTTTTGGCTACGACCAATATTCGCAAATGCAGGAGGCTGTAAATTATTGTTGTATGGAAAAATAAAAGACTGATCCTGTGGAAGGAAGATGGTATACAAAGTATATTTTCATTTGTAAGAGGATTTATGTAAACAAATCCATGATCATGATGGGAAATTACCCCAAAATATGTTGGTCGAACAGGTTGAGATTGCTTTACCTAGCGAAATAGAATCTTTGATGGAACAACGATTCCTTTCAACCTTGGAAAGGTTTTGCAAATTAATGCTACTAAGAAAGAGTTGGAATCGAGTTGCATATTAAGATCAATTATCTCCTTCGGAGGACATCGCCATGCCCAGACCACGCTTCAATAAATTCTATCGCTACGATGAACTGACTAAACTTCTCAAGGCGTACGTTAAAGAATATCCAAAGCTGTTCAAGCTCGAAAGCATCGGCAAAAGTTATGAGGGCCGCGATGTTTGGCTCATCACTGCAACAAACTTCAAATCCGGTGATGATGCGGACAAGCCCGCGCTTGTGGGTGGATGGCAACATCCACGCATCGGAAGTCACGGCTTCTGCGGCGTGTTTGTATTTCATTCACACGCTCGCCACGAAATATGGAAAAGATAAACAAGTCACAGCCGCGCTGGATACGCGCGCATTTTATATTGTGCCGCGTCTCAATCCCGATGGTGCGGAATGGGCACTCGCCGATAAACCGAAAGTGATTCGCTCGAGCACGCGGCCATATCCGTATGACGAAGAGCCGGTGGATGGATTGCTCGAAGAAGATATTGACGGCGATGGACGAATTCTGTTTATGCGCATGCCCGATCCGAACGGGACCTGGAAGCGGCATCCGAATGAGCCGCGTTTGCTTATCCGACGCGCTCCCACCGAGACCGGCGGAAAATATTATCGCGTCCTGCCCGAAGGCTTTTTGAAAAACTACGATGGCGTGACGATTCAATTGCGCAGTCCGAAAGAAGGGCTGGATTTGAATCGCAACTATCCCATTGCATGGCGCACGGAATCAGAACAGCACGGCGCGGGACCGTATCCGACCAGCGAGCCGGAAGTCCGCAATCAAATTGATTTCATTGTCAAGCATAAAAATATAACGGGTGCGGTTTCGTTCCACACGTTTGCCGCGACCATCATGCGACCTTATGATGATCGTTCCGATGATGAATTTCCCGCCGAAGATTTATGGACATATAAAAAGATTGGCGAGGAAGGTACCAAGCTGACAGGTTATCCGAATATCTCGGTCTTTCATGATTTCAAATATCACCCCAAGTCATTCACCACCGGCGCGTTCGATACGTGGATGTATGACCATCTCGGCATCTTCGCCTGGACGGTGGAGATATGGAGTCCAATCAGGCAAGCCGGAATCAAGAACTATAAATATATTGATTGGTTCCGCGAACATGCGGTGGAAGATGATTTGAAGATACTTAAGTGGAGCGACACAAAACTCAAAGGCAAAAGCTATGTGGACTGGTACAAGTTCGACCACCCGCAATTGGGCAAAGTGGAATTGGGCGGCTGGGATTGGTTGAACACGTGGACAAATCCGCCCGCTGAATTTTTGGAAAGCGAAATCGAGCGATTTCCCAAATGGCTGATCTGGCATGCGCTCATTTCACCGAAATTAAATTTGCGCGAGGCCAAGGTCAGCGCGCTTGCCAATAACACCTATCGTGTGCGAGTTGTCATTGAAAATACCGGATGGCTTCCAAGTTATGTTACGCAAAAGGCGCTTGAAAGAAAAGTCCGTGGCCTGGTCTGCGAGATCGAATTACCGAAAGGCGCGAAACTTGAAACCGGCAAACCGCGCGAAGAACTCGGTCAATTGGAAGGACGTGCCTATAAGGAAGCCACTTTGGGAGGCGAAGGAACAAGCGATCGTTTGAAAGTGGAATGGATCGTGCACGCACCTAAAGGAGGAAAAGTCAAAGTGATTGCGCGTCATGAACGCGCTGGGAGAGTGAGGACTAGAATTGGAATTGAAATAAATTAGTAGGGAAGTGTCTCAACCTTGCTCTTACTGTTGTATTTTCATTCTCCATAGTGGGAACATTTCTTCGTATCCCTTGATCTCCGCCTGAAAACGCGTCACCGAATCGGGCGAGGTGTTCTTTTCCAAAAACTGATTTGTTTCAGGATCATCGCGAACCGACTGCGAAAATATCACTTCGCCTCCATTGGAAAAATGCGGAAGTCGCGCGGCAAGATTCACTGTTGAACCAAAATAATCCAAGCGTTCATTCAGATTGACGGCGATGCACGGGCCATGGTGAATTCCAATTTTTAGCCACATGCCCTGACCGCGCGCGTTCAATGTCTTCTGCGCGCTCGTGATAGCTTTCAGTGCAGAGGCAGGATGAATAAAAGCAGCCATGATCGAATCGCCCATTGTTTTGATGATCGATCCACCTTCCAAGTGCAATTGCTTTCTCCAAAATCTCAAAATGTTCGCGCACGCGCCCGAAGGCGGATGCATCGCCGATTTGACGATACAAACGCGTCGAGTTCGCGCAAGTCAGTAAACATTAACGTCACTGAGCCGACGGAAATCTCTTCACCCGGCCTCAATACTTCTGTGGCGAACAGGTCGCGAAATACCTGCAAGGTGGTTACGTCCACGGCAGTAGATGCTTGATCCGACCACGATGTCCGCTCGATCTGGAAGTTCTGCGGCTCCTGCGTGATGTTCATTAATTTGAGGCGCGGCTGTAATGAAATATGTGCTTCACCATAAGGCCAGCCATCATACGAAGCTCTGGCTTCAAAAGTGGATTCGCCTTCTTTAGCGGCGACCAAGCCGCGTGATCCGGAAAGACCCGAAGCGCGCAGAAGATAACGTCCCTCTTGAAATTCCGTATTGAACGCCAGCTCTTCACGCGGCCAAAGAGTCTGAAAAAGAATAACATGCGGCTGGCGCTGCGGGCTTCCCACGCAAAACTCAAGCGTCATATCAATGGGCGCACGGATGGATTCGGGCGAAAGACCACTTCCACGTTGTGATCGAAGTTAGTGGTGAAATCAATGTTGCATGTGTTGCAATGCGATGCAGAATGCACGGCACTCAAATGCCCGCTGGTCTCGGTCAGTGCCGCGGCAGGATGGACAAAGCAAATCCCAAAACATATCGAGGATGCCGGCGCGCGTGCTTCGCAAAAATAATTCAAGTACAGAGCGACGCGGCGTTTCCCAGCGATCTGCCAGCGCATAAGGCCGGATGCGTTGAAGCGAAAGATCATCGGCATGATCGAGGAATCCTTCGAGATGCTGGATCAATGTTGCATCCGTACCTTCTTTGATCAACGCCGCGCTCAACGACCGAAAGCGGGCGCGGCCCGCCGTGCTGAGTCCGCGCCGGGATGCAATCTCTGCAAGTGATCCACCTTTGGATGCGAGGCGGTCATACGCACGAAAAACTGATTCGAATCTCGCTTTGCTAAAAAACCAATCACAATGAAAATGCCGAGTGTTCCAATTGGATTGCGAGGCCGCGCCCAGGTCTGATAGGTTAAACGTGTACCGCCATCTGCACGCGGTTCAAGCGCAATTTGAACGCGCATCTCCGCCATCGGTCCGCCGCGATAACGCCGGTCAATGCCAAGCGTATATGGATATGTCCACTCGAAAGGTTCTTCATCCCATTCGATGAAAGGCAGTGGAAAGTGAAAACGGATGTGACGCACGCCGTTCTCGATGCCAAGCAATTGTACGGATGGCAAGCCTGTATCGCGATTGAAGCGGTTGGTGTCCGAGACGAAAGGCCACAATGCTTCAGGGGTTGAGGTTAAATCCCATTGCCATTGATAATGATATTCGCGCGTCATATGTCCCTTAGATGATGAATGCCCATCATTTCCTACCTAATAAAAAATCTGCGTTCCAATTTATGATTGAGTATCAGACCTGGTTAGTAGATTCCAATTGTCGGATCGATCTTTTGAGCGAACGCATCAATCCCGCCTGATACGTTATGGACATTTATCCAACCCTGTGAGGCCAGCCAAGCCGCCACCTGCATACTGCGATTTCCACGATGACACATCACGTAAATCTCGGCGTCTTTGGAACGCGCTGATTCGGAAAATGCATTTAGCCCTTCGTGCCCCAACTGGCTCATCGGCACGACCTCAAGGCGGGCATCCGTTATCTTGGCTTCTTCCAACTCGGACGGCTCGCGCACATCCAGCAAAATAAATTGCTCCTTGGATTTTAGTTTCTCCGCTAATTCCTTAACAGTAATTTCGGGAATTGTCATAACGATCACCTATATGGAAGTTAGTAGTCAATCTTGAAAAATCAATGAACAACAAGTCAATGCACCTTCGGCTTTTGCAAGTTCATCCGCATCTACATCCACTATCTTGATTCCCGCATCTTCCAATTTCTTACGCGTCGTCGGGAAAGCCTTGGGATATATAATCGTATCCCCAATCAGCAAAGCATTCGCGGCATATGATTCGGATGGATCAATCTCTATGAATTTCATTCCAGCGAAATTCTTTTTATCCGTCCATGCCAGGTTGATCAACAACGTATCTTCGGCAACCTGCGTCACCGCGGATTTGAGATGCAAACATCCACTTGCATTTACCGCATGGACTTTGTAGCCATACGGCTGGAGAAAATCCTGAATCTGCTCGATGGCATTCGTGTCGCTTCTTGATGACAAACCAATATAGATTTGTTTGCCGACTCGCAGAATATCTCCGCCGTCCACGCGTGCGGGAGCCTCGATATAAAATAATTTGCGATATGGAGCCAAAACTTTGGCGATGGATCCGGTCTCAGGTTTGCGCGAGTCCGCTCCGGGCCGAAGGACGATCGCACACTCATCCAACACCAGCGCGGTATCTTCGACAAAAACCGAATCAGCCAAGCTCGGCTCTTCCGGCAAGGATAAAACTGCCAAGCCAAGATTTTTCAGCGCGGCTTCATATTCCGCATGTTGAGCACGCGCCCGTTGAACATCAATCGGCGTGCGTGCAAGATGCGTGAGTTCGCAATGAATAATCGAATGGCTGACCTCACGCGTGATAGCGATCAAAATTTATACTCCCCAGAACCCGTGCCGAACCGGCCGCACATCGGAGGATGTAACAAAAGCGTCTGTATCCACTTCATGCACCACGCGTTCGACATTTGGCACATCTTTTCGAAGCACGCTTGCGCTCAACATGTGCACCATGCCATCCTTGCCGCGCGCCGGGACCTCGGTGACGGCAAAACCGGCGTCACGCAAAGCTTGCGCCAGCGCTACACCGCGCGCTGAACTGATGATGCTCATTTGAATGTGGCCGATAGCGAGGCGCTCTTCGATCAACATGCCGACCACATTGCCGGTGGCAAATCCCGCCGCGTAACCGAGGATCGTCAAAGGATTACCCAAATTGGAAAGCACGCGCGTGATGGCAACGATGTAAATCCCGGCTTCAAAGAAACCAAGCGTCCAAGCAATGCCTTTGCGTCCGCGCACCACGAACAACATGCGCAATGTATCGAGCGACATGTCGGTGACGCGCAGACAAAAGATCATCAGCATGATCAGCCAGGCGGAGGGCGAGAAAAGAAAGTTAAACATGGTCATTTCAGCTGCCGGAACATAAAATCGTTCCACATATTCCTTCACCATGCGCCGCGTGCTGAATTGTGGGATCACGGTTTTCATTGAATCTTTCATGTGCGCGATCCATTCATGCGGAATTTCCTTTGGATCGCGATCATAAAACAGCGGGACGATTTCGTTCTCCAGGATGCTGTATATGCTCTGTTCGTCCTTATGGTCTTGAGCGTCAGGCGAGTCCATATCTTTATCTTCTCCAATCGCCCAGCCATTCTGACCGTTGAAGGCTTCGCGCCACCAACCATCCAACACGGAAAAATTCAAGGCGCCATTGAGCGCGGCCTTCATGCCGGACGTGCCGCTCGCTTCCATCGGACGGCGAGGCGTGTTCATCCAAACATCTACGCCGTGCACGAGATAGCGTGCCATGTTCATATCGTAATCTTCGAGGAAGACAAGGCGTCCGCTAGTTTCAGCGCGCTTGACTTGACGGTAAACTTGTTGAATGAGTTGTTTGCCCACTTCATCCGAGGGATGCGCCTTGCCTGCAAAGATGATTTGCACCGGCATATTTGGACGGTTGATGATTTTGAGCAATCGGTCCACATCGGATAACACAAGCCCGGCGCGCTTATAGCTTGCGAACCGGCGCGCAAAACCGATGGTCAACGCGTAGGGATTGATCATCACGCCGGAAGAAACGACTTGAACCGGATGATACCCTCCCGCTTCCCAACGGTCACGGACGCGCTCACGCATATAAAAAACGAGTCTGCGCTTGAGATGCAAATGCACCTCCCACAAGGCTGCATCGGGAATCTTATCCAGCTTCGTCCATAGGTCGGGATCATCGAGATGATCCATCCAATCTTCACCAAGATGCAGACTCAACAAAATCTGCAGACGGCGCGCCATCCAGTTGGCGGTGTGAACACCATTCGTCACATAGCTGATCGGCACTTCATCTTCATCGTGATCGGGCCACAGGAAATGCCACATCTTGCGCGCCACGTGTCCATGCAATTCGGAAACGCCGTTTCGGCCTTCCGCATTGCGCAAAGCCAGCACGCCCATGCTAAAGGTTTCACCGGTTGGCATGTGATGGCGAGCAATATCAAAGAATTGTTCTCGGGAAATGTTAAGTTGCGGCCACAATGCGGAAAAATATTTATCAATCAACCACAACGGAAATTCATCATTGCCCGCTGCCACGGGAGTATGAGTGGTAAAGATATTTTGTCCGCGCGTTTTTTCAAGTGCCTGCTCGAAGGTGCGACCCGAAGCCACGAGTTCACGCGCCCGCTCGATGGTCAGAAAAGCCGCGTGGCCTTCGTTCATATGCCAGACCGATGGATTGTATCCAAGTGCGCGCAGCATGCGCACGCCGCCCACGCCCAAAAAGATTTCCTGCATCACGCGGCGGTCAAGGTCAGACCAATAAAGGCGCGCCGTTAAGTTTTTATCGAACTCCGAATTGGGATCGATGTTTGAATCAAGTAGATAAAGCGGCACGCGACCCACGCGAATTTCCCATAGACCCAGTGTGACGTTTCGTTCTGGAAATTCCACATCCACCGTGATGCGGGTTCCATCATCCGCGAAAACTTGCATCGCAGGCAGGTCTGCAAAATCGAGTTCATTGTTAATGGCGTCCTGCCAGCCGTCCTCGCTGATGCGCTGAGTGAAAAATCCCTGCCCATACATCAAACCGACGCCGACTAATGGCAAACCCAAATCCGATGCTTCTTTCAAATGATCGCCAGCCAACACGCCGAGTCCGCCAGAATAAATTGGAAGCGTCTCGTGCAGACCAAATTCCATCGAGAAATACGCGATGGGACGATTGGTCAATTCGGGATGAGCGCGGCTGGCCCATGTATCAGTCTGTGACATATAAGCATCGAAGCCGGCACAGACGCGGTCATATAACGCGAGATATTCTTTTTCATCCGCCGCTTGATTGAGGCGCGCCCGGCCCAATTTCGCGCAGGAGCTAAATCGGATTATGGCCGAGGCTTTCCCAAAGATCGTAATCGAGTCGGCCAAAGACGCGCGGCTTCCGGTTGCCAAGTCCACCACAAATTGTAGGCCAGTTCGCCAAGTCGGTTGATGCGCTTGGGCAGGTCAAAGTGATTGGGTAATTTGGAATGAAATGTATTCATAGCGGCGGAATCATACCACAAGCTTTTAGGCTACAATAAGGACATGCCAACCGTTCAACTTTTCATCACCTGTCTTGTGGATAGTTTTTTTCCTGAAGTGGGTGAAGCAATGGTGGGTGTCCTTCGCCACGCGGGCGTGGAGGTAGATTTTCCGCGCGATGAAACCTGTTGCGGACAACCCACGTTCAACGCGGGACTTCGAACGGGGGCGCGTCAAATTGCTGAACACACCATCCGAATCTTTGAGTCCGTTAAAGGCGATGTGGTGATTCCCTCCGGATCATGTGCGCACATGATCCGTCACAATTACGAAGAGTTATTTGCAGATGATTCCATTTGGCTTCTACGCGCGAAAGCGCTGGCGGTGCGCACGTATGAATTCACCGAATACCTTGTTGATGTCTTAGGCATGACCGATTTCGGCGCACATTGGGATGGTCCACTGACCTATCATGCAACCTGTCACTTAAATCGCGGCCTCGGCATTGATCGCCAACCGCGCGAACTGCTAGCCAACATAAAAGGTGCAACGATTCGCGAATTGCCCGAGGCCGCAGATTGCTGTGGCTTCGGCGGAATCTTTTCCGTTGAACATCCTGAGCTATCAGCTGAAATGTTGAAACGCAAAATCAAAAATCTCGAGACAACTCAATCGCCTACCTTGGTTGTCTGCGACGCGGGTTGCCTCATGCATATCCAAGGCGGGTTGCATCGCAACAAGATGAAACAAAAAGTTGTTCATATTGCAGAGATATTAAATCACCGGTAAAAGGCAAATACATGTTCCGCAAATCAGCTGATATCTATGATGCGATCTATTTGAACATGGGTAAGGATTATGCTGCTGAGACTAAAAAGATAAATGCTTTTGTCCACCGATATAAGAAGATAAGAGGAAATCGTTTGTTGGATGTCGCCTGTGGAACAGGTTTGCATATCAAGCATTTGCGTCATAATTATCAGGTTGAAGGTCTTGAGTTCGATAGAGGCATGTTGAAGATAGCCCGCCAGAATTTTCCTGATATCATCTTTCATCATGGAGACATGCTCGATTTTAAACTCCGTCGCCGGTTTGATGTGATCACTTGCTTGTTTAGCTCGATCGGTTACGTAAGAACCATACCACGTTTGAATCAGGCTATCCAAAACATGAGCAATCACCTCAAGGCAAGTGGTATCCTGATTGTTGAACCGTGGTTTCCTCCTGAAGACTGGCAAGCAGGCACTATGCATTTAACAGTTGTGGATCAGCCTAACCAAAAGATTGTACGTATAAATGTCAGTGGGCTTAAAGGTAAAATTTCATTTCTCAATTTCCATTATCTGGTAGCGACTGCCAAAGGCGTCAAATACTTTTATGAACGCCATGAATTAGGTTTATTTACACATGAAGAATATCAGCAGGCTTTCCATCATGCAGGGTTGAATGTGCGTCACGATCAAGTAGGTGTTGATGGACGCGGTTTGTATATTGCATCAGAATCAAAGAAAAATTCATGACCCCTACACAATTCAAATCACATATTCGCACATCTATCGCAAATGAAGCCTTGCAAATCGCGCTGGATAACAACACTCAGCACCGCTTGACGGGACGCGCCGTCGCGCTGGAATCATTGCCTGATTGGCGCGAGACGTCAGCGCGCACATACAGTTCGCGCAGATGTGATTACACATTTGGATGATTACTTGAACAAATTCATTGCGAAAGTTCAAGAGAATGCCATCGTTGTTCACCGCGCAAAAGACGCGGCTGAAGCGATAAATATTGTTGCAGAAATTATAGGGTCTAAGCCGAGATTAATAGCCAAATCAAAAAGTATGGTCTCGGAAGAAATTGAACTCAATCAGGCACTTGAGATGGCGGGACATCGCGTAGTCGAAACTGATCTCGGCGAATACATTGTCCAGCTACGCGGAGAAAAGCCCGCGCACATCATCACACCTGCCGTGCATTTGCGCCGCCATGAAGTGGGACAACTCTTTCAGGAGAAACTCGGTATCCCATACACTGAAGATATTCCGACGCTCACGAACACTGCACGTAAAGTTTTGCGCGAAGTTTTTCTTACGGCGGACGTCGGCATCAGCGGGATCAACTTTGGCGTGGCTGAAACGGGAACTTTGTGCATCGTCACGAATGAAGGTAATGGGCGGATGGTGACCACGATGCCGCCGGTGCATATTGCATTGATGGGTATGGAACGAATCGTTCCAACGCTGGAGAATCTGGCTTTGATGCTTTCGCTTCTACCGCGTTCTGCGACCGGACAAAAACTTAGCGTTTACACACAACTGATTCATTCGCCTCGCCGCGCGGACGAAATAAATGGCGCGACGTAAAAGACATCTCATTATCGTGGATAACGGCCGCTCGCGCTTGCAACATTCATCATTACAGGAAGCTTTGTATTGCATCCGATGCGGCGCGTGCCTAAACATTTGTCCTGTCTTCCGCGAATTAAGTGGACATGCTTATGTCGGCGTAGATGGCTCAATTGCACCATACCCTGGGCCCATCGGTTCCATCGTCTCGCCAGGCTTATTAGGTTTACAACAATTCGGACATTTAGCGCAAGCATCATCGTTGTGCGGCGCGTGCAAGGATGTTTGTCCCGTTGACATTGACCTGCCGAAGTTGCTGACGAGAGTGAGAGCAGGAAATCCCTCCAGCAAGATGCAAAAAGAACAAAGTAACGGTGTTGGTCTCTCTTTGATGAGCAAAGCTGGTCTAAGGGCGTATGGCGTGATTGCTTCGTCGGCATGGTTATTTACTTTATCTCAAAAGATTGCTGGAATAGGAACAAGAATCCTTTCTCCGTTTTCGAATTGGATGTGGATTCCTGCGTTTACTGGTTGGGGATATAGCAAAGATTTTCCGCGCTTTGCAACGAAAACATTTCGGGAGAGGTTTCAATACGAAGTCACCATTGGAACAGAGATTTTCAAAAAGGAAGAAGTGACTGAAAAAGGAGTCAATGCGCCGAAGACACAAAACGTAGATCTAGCCGCAAGATTTTCGCAGGAACTGGAAGCAGTCGGAGGCCATGCTTATCGCGTAAAAAGGGATGAATTACCTACAAGGTTGATTGAATTCTTGAAGGAACACGACGTCAACTCGACGATGATATGGAACTCGGTTCCGGCATTGAATGAATCCGATTTATCGGAAGCCGGCATAAGAGTAGCAAGAAGCGTTGATCCAATGTTGAAAGCAGGTATCACAGGCGCGTTGTCTGCGATTGCAGAAACAGGGACATTGGTGATTCCTTCCGGCAAAGGTCGATCCTTGAGTGCATCTTTGCTGGCAGAATTCCATATCGCGATCATATTATCATCGCAAATCGTAGGGTCATTGGATGAAGGACTGAAGAACAAAGAAGTGCGAAATGCTTCCGCTATCGCGTTGGTCACGGGGCCCTCACGCACTGCGGATATCGAGATGACGCTAACTATTGGCGTGCACGGACCGAAGGAACTGCATGTTTTCATATTACAGTCGGAGAAAAACTCTTAAGAAAAAGCAAAATGAAGAGTAAAAAGAATTTATTTTTCCTTGGCTTCCTTTGCGCACTGTCCCTCGGTGGGGCCGTTCTAGTTTATGAAGCAACATCTCGTATTGGACCGGGAGTACCCACCGATGGAACGATCTATCTTTCTGTTGCGGCAAATTTGTTGAAGGGACGGGGATTTATTGACCTTTATGGGAACCCGTTGATTTTATTTCCGCCTTTGTATCCGGTACTGCTTGCGTTTGTCAGTTGGTTGACCAGAGCCGACATATTTTTCGTGGGTTGGTATATCAATATCATCACATTCGGATTAATCATTTTCTTTTCAGGCATCTTATTCCAAAAAACATATCCTGACAGAATGTTATTTGCCTATATCGGCAGTATTTTCATTGCCACTTCTGTGGTAGTGATTGATACCTGCGCTAGCATATTGTCCGACCCGCTCTTTGTTCTGATCATCGTTTTATTTCTTTTGGCGGCTAAGTCCTTTACGGAGAATCAAAAATCTATAGATTTGACTTGGATGGGTATTCTAGCATGTCTCGCGTCGCTGGAAAGATATGCAGGATTATTCCTGATAATAACAGGTGTGATCTTTTTGATTCGCTTTTACTGGAGGGATTATCTCCGGGGTTTATTCAAGTCGGCCCTGTTTTTGATCTCAAGTTTGCCGATTCTTTTATGGAGTATCCTTCACAACTATCCATTGAACGGGTGGCAATTTTTGTATTACGGCTCTGCCGGGATCTCCATTACGGTATCTATGGTTAATATTACAGGGATGATCTATTGGACAACTCTAAAGATTTTATACTGGTTTATTCCTTATAGCATAATCAAGATAATAGGTCCGTTTGGTGCTTTGGCTATGATCCTGTTTGTCCTGCTTTTGATTAACCGTTTATTTGCATGGAATAAATGGTTTCAAAGGATTATCAGCCGCGCCGGTTTCGCAAATACGATGTTGATTCTTATTTACCTGGGAATGATAATTTTCTATACAAAATATAGTAAATCAAATAGTTTAAGCGGTCAGCGATACGAGATCGTTCTAATTGCTCCTTTGTTGATTGCTCTCTTTGCGGTGTATGAAGAGCTTATTCCCCCACGTTTTGGGAATACAATAAACATAAAGGATGGAATTTTGATTGTAGTGTTTATAGTATGGTTGATTTATCCCATCTCCAAAATCCGAACTTACGAACGGTCTGTGCAGGTCAATGGAGAAATTGCTAATAACACCTTCAATTTTGTAAATATAAGGGAGTCTGATTTCTTAAAGATGGCCGAGAATTTGCCTGTTAGCCAGCCGACATATAGTAACTATGAACCTGCTGCTTGGTTTTATCTGCGGAGGGACATCTTAAGCATCCCTCGAGAAGATCCTAAAAGCAAGAAATTTGATCCCGAGAGTTTAGCCATCTTGCAGCATTCAATTGATTTTTCCGGCAGTGGCTATCTCGTTTGGTTTAAAACGATCTACTATAGAGGAGACCTTCCCACCTTGGATCAACTCCATCAAGTGATCAAAATGCAACCTTTATTCACAAGTGATGTCGGAGATATTTATCACATTTCACCTGTGGTCCCATAACTAATTTGACAATTGAATCAGGTGGATGATACAATCTCGCCCGCTCATGCTCTTTTATCAAGAGCCCCCATCGTCTAGCGGCCCAGGACGAAGCCCTCTCAAGGCTTAAACAGCGGTTCGAAGTCCGCTTGGGGGCACCTCATTTGACCGCCTTCGCATAATAGGCGGTCAAATTTCTTAACCGGAGATCTTCTTATTGCAGAATTAACCTGCCATCATGCCCGAGTTAAATCATCAGCTAAGGCATTTAGTGTGGCGGGCGTTAGCATGCCAAAACCATGAGCCATAAGTTGATCAATCTTCAAATCAAGTTTTTTATGGGATTCTGGGAAAGTCAGCCATTCACCTAGATGTCGCTGAATGATTATTCTCCCAGCTTCATCTTCCATGATCTCGCGCAAAGTCATATTGAGGCGAAATCTTGATAAATGTTGGGGAGATAGAAGCGTGGCATTGGCGCGCAAGCGTAAGTCGCGGCTGGATGCGCCGAGGATGATTTCAAACTCGCCGGATTCAACGATCCACCCGCCCTTCGCTGGGTCATAATACCAAAATGCTTCCCGATCAAGGTGAAATGAAATGTTCTTAGGTCTCGCCCGCCTCCAGAGAGATTTTGCGGAATGCCTTGAGTTCTTTTTCAGGTCGCCTCAAGTTCGATTGGACATCGTGAACATAAAGTTGGATGATTTCCTGCCCGTTGCGCTTTCCGCTGTTGCGGACATTCAACGAAACATCCAATCCGCTTTCTTCTGAAAAACGATCCTTATTTAATTTAAGATCGCTATATTCAAAGGTAGTATACGAGAGACCATAGCCGAACGGAAACAGCGGATCGAGTTTTTTAGCATCATAATAACGATAACCCACAAATAATCCTTCGCCATACACCACTTCGCCGTTCTCACCCGGATAATTGATAGCGGCAGGATTATCTTCGTATCGAACCGGAAACGTGGTGGGCAGCTTGCCCGACGGATTTACGTCGCCGAACAATATATCCGCCAAAGCGTTGCCACATTCCTGACTGTTGTACCATTGCTCGACGATACCCGCCACATCCTTGACCCAAGGCATGCTCACCGGTGAACCGGCGTTCAATACCACAATGGTATTTGGATTCACTGCCGCGACGCGTTTGATTAGTTCATTCTGTTCGCCCGGCAATTCCATATCCACGCGATCAAAACCCTCTGCTTCCCATTCGCTGTTAAGTCCGGCAACGATCACCGCAACATCCGATTTTTTCGCCAATGCTAAAGCTTCATCCATCAATTTTCATTGTACGGGAGGCAAATGACCGAGTCGCAATGAACGCCACCAACGATTGTCATCACATCGATATTCCACTTTGACATTCACCTTTTGTCCCGCGACAAATTTTCTTTGAGCAGTTTTCTCCGCGCCGTGAATATAGGAATCCCAATTATCGATCAGCACTTTATCATCCATATAGAACCGCGCCTGACCAATGCTGGACAAACTAAGACGTATGAAGTCCCGCCTCTTTGGCAATGAAGGTACCCTCCAACGTGAGGCTAAATCGTTCCTGATTTACTTTTTTCACTGATTTATCAAACCAGCCGATATCAAGACGATCGGTGACATCCAAGTAAGCTGGAGGGTTGGAAAAGTCAAGGTTATCGAAAAGGCGTAGGGTAAGCCCGCGTCGGTTATCTTCACTCAACAAATTATCTACTCTCGATTGCAGGCAATCTTTTGTGAATGAAAGATCCTATCGCATATTCCACGCGAATATTTGACGCATCAGCTCTAGTGCGAATCCCTTCCAGTGGAGAGATAATATAATGAGGCGTAACCTGTGAACTACCTCCGCCCATCACATTTGGCCAGCGAGCCAGCTCACCGATCACCGCAATTGTTTTGACCTTTGGACTCTCCAGTGGAAGCACATTATTTATATTGGCAAGCAAAACGATTGTCTCGCGCGCGGCGTCTCGAATCAGCTTGCGATGCTCAGGCTTATTATCACTTCGTTCCTCGGCAAGATCCGGATGTTCAAACGCGCCAGTCCGTTCGATGATGAGCAAAATCCGGCGAACCTTGTCGTTCAGTTCCTCCATAGTTAATTTACCGCCTGAAATCGCTTGCTTCACAATTTCAAGGCCCATCCAGCGCGCTGGACCAGGCATTTCCAAATCGAGACCACCAAAGGGAACCCGATCTGTATAGGTGCCATACCAATCTGACATCACGAGACCGTCAAATTCCCATTGCTCTTTGAGAATTTTCTTAAGCGTAAGCTGATTCTCACTTGCTGGAATACCGTTAACGCGATTATAGGATGACATCACCGCCCACGGTTTCGCATCACGAATTGCGAGTCGGAACGGTTCCAAATAAATTTCATGCAATGGACGCTCTTCAACTTTTGCGCTAATGGTGCGGCGCTCGAAATCCTGATCGTTGCAGACAAAGTGTTTGATACACGCGCCTGCTCCATTGCTTTGAATGCCGCGAACGAAGGCGGTTGCCATTTTGCCACTTAATAATGGATCTTCGGAAAAACATTCAAAGTTGCGTCCCGCAATTGGCGTGCGATGAATATTGACCGTCGGCGCAAGCAAAATGTGCGCACCTTTGGCTTTGATTTCCTCTGCAAGAATTGCCCCGATCTTTTCGACAAGCTCTGTGTTCCACGTTGCACCTAGCGCTGTACCAACCGGGATTAAATCTGAAGTTGGGCTGAGATTTCCCCACGCGCCGCGTGCGCCATTAGGCCCATCCGTTACTTTGATCTGAGGAATTTCCAGCCGTGGTATAGGAACCGTGCG
Organism: uncultured Chloroflexia bacterium; assembly: GCA_963752775.1. Taxonomy (GTDB): domain Bacteria; phylum Chloroflexota; class Anaerolineae; order Anaerolineales; family Villigracilaceae; genus Fen-1038. The sequence continues at coordinate 13,082 of CAVVZL010000010.1, read as the reverse complement.
CCATAAATCCGCTCCGGCAAGTAGCGAAATTTTTTCCTCGATGGTCATCTGTTGAATCAGGTTTTCGACATTCACCAATTTATTCTCCTAAAAATGGTTTCTTTGAATTAGGTGTGTGGTTCCGACACCTTCCAGCAAGCAATATAATGGTTCTGCTCCATCAAGAATAATGCCAGTGTGTAATTAAGCTGATTGCACGCCTATTCAATTCTCTTTGTCAGATGAGCGCAATAAGGGTCTGTAAAGAAAAAAGAAACGCTATGAGGAATAACCAAGCCGATGATCCAGGACAGTTTTGATGCCAAAGCGCAGGCGGCGGCATGAAGGTGGAAACCTGTGCATTCAATTATATTTTGTACGCGCGCCCTTACGTCTTTTCGTACATTAGGGTGATCGTTCAAGACGCGTGAAACGGTTGAGCGCGAAACTCCCGCTTGTTTTGCAATATCTTCCAGGGTCAGATCCGACATCTATTTTCCTAAGAATGGTACCGCTCCCGTGAATATTATATAAATTATTGAATTATTGCCTATATTAGTGGGCTATTATTCGAATTGATCATTAACCTTGGGGAGCGCTCCCACTTTGGAGTCATTATACAGTTATATTTTCTGGAAATCAACAGCGATTTGCCCACTTAGAACCTGCTAAATGCCATTATTTTTCCTTTGTCCGTTTCGCTAAGCTACGTGGTGTTTAGGAATGTTCCTTTTGGGCAGTTGGGAACTAGCAAAACGATATTCTTTTTTTCGAAGTTGGAAACATGAGTGCGGTTGGATTAAAGCGCGTATGCTGTGGAAACGCAAGCCAACGGACCCTCGCCTCCAATGCCATTGATAATGGTCGGGATTGGCGGATGCCACCCTAGATGGCAGAATCCCTTTAAGTGGGACATCATTTCCCTGGGACTCGGCAACCAGGGCGTCTGAGGTTGATATGGTGAGCTATGAATTGGTACATTTTGTTATTTGATGAGATCATCGTATCGTCAGATAAAAGAAATCGCGGAGGTTGGGTGTCAGATATAAATGGGGATTGTTGATCATTTGATCTAGCAGGCGCTGACCGGTAAAGTCGAAGCCGCCTGAAGTTTCGGGATTGCCTGGCTGGTATGTATAAAAGTGGGCATAGAACTGATTGATATCTAGCTGCATCGCATTGTAAGCACCGGCTTGGAGAAAAGCATCAGCCAAGGTTGTTGCTGATGTTCCATTTCCAGCCGCATAGATCAGGTAGCGGCGGTCTTGGGTTATACCTATGCCGGTGCGCCATGTAATATCAGTATTGCCAGTGTAACCCCACGCCATGCGATTATTCAAGGAAAGCGCCAAGTTGATCTGACCGTTCTCGATCAAAGGCGGACAATTCTGGCGAAATGCAATCATATCGTTTGATGGATTGATCTCCTTTCCCCACGTTCCAATTTCCACATGGCCATCGCGATAAATCGCCGCGGTCGCTAGTCCGGGGAGCGGTGGGAGAAGCGTGAATCCATTGACCATCATCCCATAATGTCCGTGGATTCCTTTAAAGCCGCCGTTGAAAGCCGCGGCCAGAATTGGTTGATCGTCGGGCGGTATCATTCCGAGATTTGGAATCGCTTTCGTAATCCCTGAAGGATGTGACGGCTCAATGGTTCCCGGCATCATATGTAGTTGGAGCTTGGATAAATCTATGCGGACTAAAGCAACGCCGGTATATGAACGTTTTGGGTCAAGAAGTATCATGGCCCGTGCCATAGCGGGCACGCCGTTTGCAGTGAGACCATAGGCCTGCCAGCCGATTTGAGGCTCGTCGGTCACGACGCTGGGTATCAATGTTGGAGTGGCTTGGACGACAGTAGTGTTCGAAGAAGTTGGGGTCGCCAACGAATTTTGAGAAATCATTGGATCCTAAGGATTGAAGTTGAGTTGGTAATTGCGAGAAGGAGATTTGAGTCTTGCCGCCGTTTATCGTAGAGCGCAATTCATTCAGCTGATCTTGCAACTTGAATGAAGCGCTCTCCAATAAAGCAACCGGTTGCGGACCGACGATCGCACGCAGCACGTCAGCGGTTTCTGCACCAAAGCCCGGATAGATTGCAGGCACTATTGCCAGGGTTGCAGTCACAATACATAGACTTAAGACTCCCGCAACGATGATCCACAACCATTTTTGTTTCGGAGGGGTAGGTGCTTTAGGAAGATTTCTACGAATTGGATTTCTCATTTGTAAATATTCGTTCCTTTCTCGATAAAGCACATTCCCGCTTGCCAGAATAAGATGACCATCTCCCCCCTGGCATTCTCTTAACCCAAGTTGCTACCATGGGAAAAGGTTGACGGAAATCTATGAGATTCAATACAGTCGGGGTATCCCAACCACCAACTGGAGAACCTCATGAATACCTAAATTATAGTAGCGTTTTGTTTATGTGTGGACATGTTCAAATCCTGACATCATTATGAAGATCGCCAATGTCAAATGAGCGATACGGAAGTGATGACCACTGCCGTTATTGTCATGCTGTACCTTAAAGCCAATTTCTCGTTAGCAAGTCATAGTTGTTTGAACAAAACTACTTTCCAAAGATGCTGGTGCCAGTCGTTTCAACCGAAGATTGCACCGGATTGCCGATTTGTTTTTGACCTTGTTCCTTTGTCTAGGTGAAACATGGAAGAAACTGAATGAAAAATCAGTATATGTGATCGATAGTTATCCAGTGGCAGTATGCGATAACTACGTCATCAAAGGCTCGAAAATTTATCACGGAGAAGACTTTCGGGGCTATATTGCCAGTAAAAAGCGTTTTTTTTATGGTCTGCGCATTCATATTTTGGTGGCTGAGCGAGGCGACCCGCTGAATTCTTTCTGGAACCTGGAGCCTTTAGCGACACGAATGCACTTAGATTGTACAACTTCGATGTTTCTGAAAACTCATTTATCACTGGTGACAAAGCCCATAACGATTACACAATTGAAGATGTGATGCGAGAGGCATGCCTCGAACTTGTGCCACGGCGAAAAAAGAACTCTTTTCGTTCGGTACCCGCATAAATGACTTGCTTTCAAGTCTGCATCCGCAAAATCGTTGAAACTAGTGGAAGTCTAATTGATTGCTTATTACCAAAATCAATTCATGCTGTCACTGCCAAAGTCGCACTTTTTTGTTCTTGCTTGAAGAACCAATTTCCTTTGGCAAGTGGCAACTTAGGTTATCTTATTACACTAGGATGAAACGTAAATGAAGCCAGGATAAAATCTCAGAGAGTTGAAATTGAAACATAAGCATTTGCAGGAAATAACTATAAGATCGGCTGCTCGCTTGCTTTATAATGGCCTGATAGAACGGAGGCAACCATGTTAAAAAAGAATATTGCATTTATCGGTTCAGGCGCCATGGCTGAGGCCATGATCGCGGGACTGATCCGCCAGAAGCTGGCCCAACCCGAAGAATTATCCGCAGCGGGTCCGCGCCCGGAGCGTGGCGAAGAGCTAAAGAAAAAGTATGGTGTGAAGCCATTTACGGATAACAGTAAGGCTATTCACAATGCGGATGTGGTGGTGCTTTCAGTCAAGCCGCAGCGCCTGACCCATGTGATGAAGACCCTTAAAGGAGTTCGTCCGGACGCGCTTGTACTTTCGATTATTGCCGGTGCGGGCTTCAAGAAGATTAGCGCCGGGTTGAAGCACAACGCAGTCGTTCGCTCCATGCCGAACACTCCTGCACAAATTGGAAAGGGTATGACGGTTTGGACGGCATCGTCGGCAGTAACGGAGGCGCAAAAAGAAATCGCGCGTGCGATCCTTTCGGCGTTGGGAGAGGAGGTCTTCGTCGAGGAGGAAAATTATCTCGACATGGCAACCGCTCTCTCGGGCACCGGACCTGCATACGTTTTCCTTTTCATGGAGGCCCTGATCGACGCGGGCGTGCACATGGGTCTGCCACGCCGCCTCTCCGAACAGCTGGTGGTCGAGACTTTGCGCGGCTCTGTGGAATATTATTGCAAGGCAGAGCATCATCCGGCCGCGTTGCGGAATCAAGTCACCTCGCCGGGAGGCACATCCGCCGAGGCATTGTATTATCTCGAGAAGGCTGGCTTCCGCACTGCGATTTCTCGCTCGGTGTGGGCGGCATATCAGCGCTCGTTAGAACTGGGAAAAGAAAAACCGGTGCATCTCCCCGAGGCACATGTGGAAGAAGAGGATTAAATTTTTCCCTCAAGCTGAGCATTGCTTGTCATGTCCCTCATCACCGTTTCTTCCCTCACCAAATCTTTCGGCGCGATTGACCTTTTCACCAATATTAGCTTCACGGTGGCGAAAGGTTCGCGAACTCGCGCTCGTAGGGCCCAACGGCGTAGGCAAGACAACGCTGTTGCGAATCATCGTCGGCGCGGACGAAGCTTCATCTGGAGAAGTGCATCGCGCTCGCGGCGCGCGCATCGGATATCTTCCGCAGGAAGCCGATTTCGAGATGAACGGCACATTATGGGACGCGTGCTTGCATGTGTTCTCAGAGCTGATCACGCGTCAGGAAGAATTGCACAAGCTCGAGGTCCAGATGGCGGACGCGGCGCAAGTTGAATCCGTCATGTTGCGTTATGGAAAACTTCAGGAAGAGTTCGAACGACGCGGCGGATACACCTACTCCACGCGCATCAAGCAAGTGCTAACCGGTCTCGGTTTTGGCGAACAGGATTACACGCTTTCGCTTGATCATCTTTCAGGTGGACAACGCACGCGCGCTTATCTCGCTCGATTATTGTTATCGAATCCCGATTTGTTATTGCTCGATGAGCCGACCAATCATCTCGATATCGCCGCTGTTGAATGGCTGGAGAGTTATCTGGCGCAATGGGACGGCGCGGCCGTTGTCGTTTCGCATGACCGATATTTTCTCGATAAAGCCTGCAATGTGATTCTCGAAATGCATCCCGGTGCGTTCGAACTGTATCATGGAAATTACTCGGCGTATCTGCATCAGCGTCAGGAACGCGCGGATAGGCGACAAGAAACTTTCGAGGGCGAGCGGGATAAACTTTTAAAGGATTTGGAATACATCAAAAAGAATATTGCAGGGCAAAACGTGCAGCAGGCTAAAGGCAAGCTGCGGCGACTCACGCGCATTGTGCAAGCCATCGAACAGGTCGGCCTGGAGGCAGTGCTAAACACCAATTGGTCGCAGCTCGATGTCGAAACCACCACGAGTCCGTTCGGCGTGGAAGAAGCCGAGAAGCATGTGCGCGCCTTGCGTTCGCCGGTTCGAACGTTGCCGCATTTGCATTTGAAGCTCGGTTCGCAAAAACGTTCCGGCGAGTTGGTGATCCGCACGCGCGACCTGCAAGTGGGTTATCCCGGTAAATTGCTTTTCCGCGCCCCGGATATCGAATTGCGTCGAACGGATTGCGCGGCGTTGATCGGACCGAACGGTGCAGGCAAGACCACTTTCCTGAAGACCATTCTCGGTCAGACTGAACCGTTGGCGGGCGATGTGATTCTCGGAGCGAGTCTCAACGTTGGATATTTCGCACAAGCGCATGAAGGATTGAATCCAAACAAAACATTGATTGAAGAGATCGACTCCATCATGCCGAATTGGTTGCCGGGACAGATCCGCGATTATCTCGGGAGATATTTATTCAGCGGCGAGGAGGCGTATAAGAAAGTGTCCATGCTATCAGGTGGCGAGCGTGGACGACTTGCATTGGCGAAACTCGCATTGCAAGATACCAACTTGTTGCTACTCGATGAACCGACTAATCACCTGGATATTCCATCGCAGGAAGTTTTGGAGGCAGTGTTGGACGATTATGCTGGTACGATTTTGCTCGTGACACATGACCGCTATTTGGTGGATGCGCTGGCGACGCAAATCTGGGAAGTGAACCCGGATGAAAACCAGATGACCGCCTTCAACGGCACGTATTCGCAGATGAAAGAAGAACACGGTAAGGAAGTGGCGCGGATGGCGGCACAAGAAATCATATCAACGCCGCGTAAGGGCCGCCTTGCGTCGCGAACTGCCCGCTACATCCAACAAAGACGAACGCCGACGACTTGCTCAATTGCAGGAACTGGAAAATACGATCACCGTATTGGAAAGGGATTTGGCGAATCTCAGTGCACAATTGGAGAGTCCCCCGGTGAGTGCGAGTGCGGTGGTAAAAATCAGCAAAGAATACGAGCGCATTCAAAAAGAGATGGATGAGAAGTTGGCGGAGTGGGAAGGATTGCAGGCATGATACCTTCCATCATTGCGCACAAAGATTTACAGTGATTTACATTATCCGTGAGCGTGCAACGCCTGAACAATCGAAGAAATGGTGCAAATGCTTCAAATCTACATTGGCCGCCGGGTAGGCATATCGTCGATGAAACCGACCGTCCGACAGGCAGACCCCCGATTCGCCCGGGGCAAGTGGCGGCCTACAAAGTCGTTGGAAGTGGCTCGCCGCGCACCACGCCGGGAAGGTGGCACCGGGAAACCAGAGCCGAGAGGCTGCCGCCCAACCATTGGTGCTGCGATGAAAACCCTTAGAACAAAGCTGAACCTGAGTATGTTTCTCCCCTGCAAGGTGCGACGGACTACTGCAAGAACCCCTAGGCTTCAGCCCTGGGGAGTTTCAGTGCCGTAAATTTGTATTCTTAGTTTTTCCTGACAAGGTAGTAATAGATTTAGTTCTTTGCTATCTTCAGTGGCTCAAAATGCTATACTATACTTTTCCATGAGGACATCCGGTTCTGAAAGAGGCACACGTGTCTTGGAAGGATCAACTACGAAGCGACTTTTTGCCATGGCTGTTAGAGTTCGAAAATCCCGGTGTTCGTTATCTTGCTTTGCGCGATTTGCTCGAACTCCCTGCTGAAGATCGTGAATTGAAATCGGCGCGGAAGTCCGCTCACAAAGAGGGACCGATTGCAGAAGTTCTATCCAAGATGGAGAAAGAAGGATATTGGGTCAAGCCGGGTCCCGGATATACACAGAAATACCGTTCAACAGTTTGGTCGATCATTTTATTGGCGCAACTCGGTGCATCCATCCATGAAGATAAACGAATCGCATAAGCTTGCAAATATTTATTGGATCATATGGTGTGAAGGCGGTCAATTCACAAGCTCTACCTCCGGCGCGCCTTCTGGAACGATCGATTGCCTGCAGGGAAATCTTTGTTGGTCATTGATGCAAATCGGTCACGATGATCCGCGTTTGGAAAAAGCCTACGAATGGATGGCGCGCACGGTCACGGGCGATGGCGTCGCGCCCGCGGAAGATAAAGACGCAACAGTTCGTTATTACTATTTCAAGTCCGGTCCGACCTTTGCCTGCGGCATCAATAACAAACTTTCATGTGCGTGGGGCGGCGTCAAAGTGATGCTGGCGCTTGGCAAAATCCCAGTGAAGCAACGAACGCCATTGATCAAGAAAGCCATCCAGCAAGGAACAGAATTTTTCCTTAGCATCGATCCGGCAACGGCAGAATATCCAACGCGCCAAAACGATGCACCCAGCCGCAACTGGTGGAAGTTTGGCTTCCCGGTTTTCTACATCACCGATTTGCTTCAGCTTGCCGAAGCGATGGTCAATTTGGGTTATGGCAAAGACAAACGCTTTAACGAACACGCTCGATATCATCCGCGAAAAACAAAATGAACAGGGTCAATGGCTGATGGAATTCGATTACGCTGGAAGAACGTGGCTGGATTTCGGTGCGAAGAAACAACCGAATAAATGGGTCACGTTGCGAGCATTAAAAGTATTGAAAGCAGTGAGTTGAAACATTAGAAGATTAGGTTTCCGTTTCCGCCAATTCCGGCGGCTCGACGTGCACGGTCACATCGGATCGCGGCAATAGCCGTGCACTTTCTCTCAATCTTCTCGGTCATCTCGTGGACTTCGTTGAGCGTGGCGTCTCCGTCCATCGTCACATGCAAATCCACAAACCAGATTGCCCCGGATGGCCGAATGCGCACCGCGTGGCAATCGTGAATGCCTTTCATCTTTCCAACATTGGCCATGATCTTTTCAGTCATGCCTTTGGGCGCGGCGTCGAGCAAGGCATTGATTGTGCGCCAGCCCAATTCGCCGCTGATGAAGATGACGATCAACGCGACGGCCATCGCCGCCACCGCGTCCGCCTCGGACATCCAGTGGAGTCGCCGGTATCGAGCGGGCCAGTGTCACGCCGACGAGGCCGAGGATGACCACGCTCGATGACCAGATGTCGGTCGAGAAATGAAGCGCATCCGCTTCGAGTGCCTGTGAGTTATATTTCTTCGCAGCACGAGATAAAATCCGCGAGCGCGTGGCATCAATCGCAATCGAAGTTCCCATCACGATGAACGACCAGATGGAAACTTCCACTTCGGCTTTGGTGAAGAACAGGCGATCAATGGCTTCGTGAATGATCCACGACCGAGGTGGCGAGCAGTAAAATGGCCTCGAACAGAGCCGAAAGATTTTCGATCTTGCCGTGACCGAAGTTGTGTTCCTTGTCGGCGGGCTTATCGGCCATGTGGACGGCGAAGAAAGTCATCAATGCCGCAGCGAGGTCGAGCGCAGAATGCGCGGCTTCGGCCAGGATGCCGAGTGAATTGGTCAGCAGGCCGACGATGATTTTGAAAGTAGTCAAGCCGATGGCGAAAAAACCGAACTTAACGCCGGCAGAACGTTTTTCCTTTTGAGCATTGGTATGCGACATGATGTCCTCAAGTTTTGGATGAGGCCGCCTGTCGTAAAATCAATTGAATCACTTCCGCGGGGAATACGACTTTGAAATTCTGGCGCCGATGACGAAATGATACTCAATTTGGATTTGAACGAGAAGAGTTGAATATTACAAAACTTATTACAATTCCTAGTTTCCAACGCAAGCTTGCCCACGCCTGATTCCATCTACATCAGTGGCGAGACCGGCGTTGTAGCCGGGCAAAGTGGAGTAATCTTCGATTTCAACCCAAGTGGCGGGAAATTTACTTTCATTCTCTAAGGTAAAATGTTCTTCCAATCGATCATCGACCTGCACTCAGCCGTAACGCATCGCTCGACTAAACTTAAGATCATGGGCAAGCCTGCGCGCCCAGGTGAATGTGATGATCCAAACCCCACCTAGTCCGACCAAAAAGATCTTCCATACTTTTGAAGGATCAATCAATTGCATAATGATCAGTGCAATCACGAGCACAGGCGAGAGATAAGTGTTCAGATGTATACGAGATGTCTTTCTCTTATTACTTGAGTTTAGAGTTCGTGGAACCTTAACAAAAGTGGAACTTGCTGATAAAGTTTTTGTGTGAAGAAAACAAAAATCAGCGAGTTCCGAAAAGCAGTATACCAAAGTCTGAAGAAACGAGCGGATATCTTATTCGACTTGATGGACGCCCTGACTGTGGCAGGCCAGCTGAGTTCGCCAGTGGCCTTGAGCGAACAGAAGCCATTCCGGCGAAAGTTCGAGAGTGTGTACGACGGATTAGAAAACGGTGAGATGGACATCGGAGAAATTCTTTCACTCTTGCCAGATGGTGTGCCGGAAGACAGCGAAACGATCGCAGGCTATAAAGTCTATGCAGTGGATGCAACTGCTAACGAACATGAAGAAGCCGAGACCTTACCGGATCGCAGTGCGTTGAAATCCAATCAGAGCGAGCCGTTGCGCTATGGTCATAAGTATTCCTGGGTGGCACGATTAATCCATTTCGGGACTTCGTGGGCGGCGCCAGTGGATGTAGAACGCATTAGTACCGAGAGTACAGATACGAAGCTGGCAGCGGTACAGATACAGGAATTGGATCTCCGGGATAGGCAAGCGAAAGTCATCGTGGCGGACAGCCGGTACCAAGACTGCCAGTTTCTAGGTATTTTCGAGCAGTTCCAGCATACTTTTGCTCTGATCCGCCTGCGTGGCAATGGTGTCTTGTATGAAGAGCCGAAGCGGAAACCGAAAGGTAGTCGCGGCGCTCCCCGCAAGCATGGTCCGTCTTTCAAATTGAATAGCGCTCATCGTACCGCCGATCGAGAAGAGACCTTCCAGCTCGGAGAGCAGACCGTACGGGTGCAAGCCTGGCAGAAACTCCACTTCAAGAAACTGGCCGCTTTCGTCGGCACACTGGTTCAGATCGAATTTCTCAAAGCCGATGGCACGCCGCGTTATAAACGACCGATGTGGTTATGGTGGACCGGACCGCAGAGCGTGGCGCTTTCCGATCTGTGCCGCATGTATCTTTGGCGGTTTGCGATTGAGCATCTGTTTCGATTTCTCAAACAGCACATGGGACTCAATTCCAATCGTTCGCCCAATCTGGTGAGTGCCGGGCAGTGGATGTGGCTGTGTGCCTTGGCCTATTGGCAGTTATTACTGATGCGCGATCAAGTGAAGGCGAATCGTCCGGCTTGGTACCCACAAAGAGCCGATGACCTCACAACCCTCACGCCTTATCAGGTACAACGTTCGGCTTTTGCATTTTTGTTGGAGTTGGGTACACCGGCCGCGACTGCCAGACCCGCCGGAAAAGGTACGGGCAGACCCAAGAATTATCATCCGGCTCCACGCCCTCGCTATCCAGTGATTTTCAAGAGCAAAAAAACATCCAAATCCCTGGTTGCCAGTCCGTAATTGGTATTTGCTTTTCTGTTTTTAAGGTTCAGTTCGATTGCACTTTCTTTGGGTTCTATTCGGCCTCGGTTAACTACAATTAGAATTACCCATTAACGACAACTAAAAATGCCCACGAAAAAATAGAGGCAAAGCGGCTAAACTCTCCCCCGAAGGAGAGCGGATGACAGCCACGGATGCCCAAGTGAGGCTAATCATGAACGAACGAGCAAAAGGGAAAACGCAAGAACAAGCGGCGGCGAAAGCCAATATTGGCAGCCGGAAAACGGTTCGGAAATATGAACGAATGAAACGCTTGCCGAGCGAGCTGAAACCGTCGCGACGCTATCGAACGCGCCAGGATCCGTTTGAAGCGGATTGGGCGGAAGTGGAACGGAAGTTGGAAGAAGCGCCGGAATTGGAAGCGAAGACATTGTTTGAATGGTTGAGAGGGGAAGGGCGCAATTATCCGGATGGACAATTGCGAACCTTGCAACGTCGAGTGAGTGCGTGGCGAGCGGTGCGGCATACTCAAGTGTTGAGTTTGGATCAAGTTCGACACGCAGGGGAAGTCTTGCAAACGGATGGGACTTGGATGAACGAACTGGGGATCACGCTGCAAGGCGAAGCATTTCCACATCTCTTGATCCATAGCGTATTGCCGTATTCGAATTGGGAATGGGGACGCGTGGCGCAAAGTGAATCGTTATTAGCGATCCGGCTGGGATTACAAAGCGCCTTGATGAAACTGGGGGCTGTCCCTAAAGCGCATCAAACCGATCATTCCAGCGCCGCCACGCATGTCATCAACCCGGAAGGCGGATTGGGGTTCAACGAAGAATATCTGCAGCTTCTGGAACATTATGGACTGGAAGCGCGCGTCACCCATGTCAGCAGTCCGAACGAAAATGGCGATGTGGAATCCTCGAACGGTAGTTTGAAGCGTGCGGTGGAGCAACATCTGCTGTTGCGCGGCAGCCGGGACTTTGAAGGCCTGGAGCAGTATGAAGCCTTTCTGTTCGAGATCATGGAACAACGTAATGAGCGGCGCAAAGAAAAACTGGCGGAAGAAATCGCAGTGATGAAACCGCTGAACGTGACCCCCTGGCCGTTGATGCGCGAACTGGCGGTGCGCGTGGGCCAGAATGGCATGATCCGGGTCGGTGCCAATGGCTACACCGTTCCGAGCGGATTGAAAGGCAAGCGTGTGAGTGTGCGGGTCTATGAATGGAAGATTGAGATCTGGTATGCCAATCAGCAGGTGGAAACGCTGCCCAAAATGACGGGCGTTCAGCGCTGTCACGTCAATTATCGGCATGTGATTGATAGCCTGTTACGCAAACCGGGCGGATTTCGTAATTATCGCTATCGGGACGATCTCTTTCCCGGGCAGGTCTTTCGCCAAACCTGGGAACGATTGAACCAAACTTTTCAACCACGCAAAGCCGATTTGTTGTATTTGCGCATCTTGAAGCAAGCCGCTACCGGATTGGAATCGGAAGTGGCGCAGCACTTGCAGGAACTGCTGGCCGAGCCTGCGGCATGGAACGAAGAGCAGATCACCCGCCTGATCGCAGCGCCGCCTACCGCCTCGCAGGTTTCGTGTGCCCTGCCCGTGCAAACAGTGAATTTGTTGGCTTATGATCAATTGCTCACGCGGGAGGATCATATGTCCACGCTTGAAGAGATCCAGGTGGACCTGCGCCTCTTGCGCATGCCGACGGCGGTGAATGTGGTGGCAGATTTGTTGAGTTCCGCACAGCGCGACAATTGGACCATCGAAACCTTCCTCAAGGAATTGTTGCAACAAGAACGCGAAGGACGCCAATTGCGGCGCATTGATCGGCTACAACATTCCGCCCATTTACCCAGCGGAAAAACCCTCGCCACGTTTGACCAGAACGATCTGCCTGTGCGTCTTCGCCGCCAACTGGCTCAACTGTGTACGGGCGAATTCGTGACCCGTTCCGATAATCTATTGATCTTCGGATTACCGGGCCGTGGAAAAACCCACTTCGCTTCGGCGGTGGGACACCAACTCGTGCAAGCGGGAATTAGTGTGCTGTTCACGCCCACCTTCCGTCTCGTGGATGATCTCTTGCGTGCCAAATGCGACTTACTGCTCGAAAGTGAACTGCGTCGTCTCGATACGTTCGACGTGTTGATTCTCGATGATCTCGGTTATGTTCAACAATCCCGTGATGAAATGGAAGTGCTTTTCACACTGCTGGCTGAACGCTATGAACGACGAAGTGTGATCATTACTTCCAATTTAGTCTTCTCCCAATGGGATCAAATCTTCAAAGATCCTATGACCACTGCGGCTGCGATTGATCGTGTGGTCCATCATAGTGTCATCGTGGAATTCGGAAAGGAGGTCCCAGCCATCGCGCTCAACAAGCATCTCTTCACATGACCGATGATCTCGAACATTCCCTCAGGAATGATCCTCCTGTTCTTGAGTAAACAGGAGTGCACACCGTATGGGCAATTCTGATTGTCGCCATGTCC
>CAVVZL010000009.1:0-90225 GCA_963752775.1 uncultured Chloroflexia bacterium | reverse complement strand
ACTCATTCGTCGTCTTGCTCCCGTGAAGGCAGGACAAACTTTAATTATCCTTAATGCCCCCGATTAAGTTTATCCGTTGCCGCAGCAAAGGATGCAATTCGTTCCGCGCAAGATGAAGTGGATCTTTTGAATTATCCATACACAAAACGTTTTATAGCGGGACACATTGTCCACATTAAAGCATTCCTCGAACGTCGAGATCAAGCCGCGGCACAACTTGAGTCTGCTCAAGCCGCAATAGAGGTCGCACAAGCCACGCTCAACGAAGGCACGCTGACTGCGCCCTATGACGGAACAGTTGTGACGATCAATGTTGTGCCGGGACAACTCGTTCAACCCGGTCAGGTTGCGGTGGTCATCGGCGATTTAAATCATCTGCAAATAGAAACAACAGACCTGAGCGAGCGTGAGATCGCTTATGTAAAAATCGGCCAGACCGCAACGGTTCATGTCAAAGCCTTAAATCAGGATTTCAGCGGCAAGGTCATTGCGATTTCGCCGAAGGCGACGAAATACAACGGCGATTGGGTCTTTAAAGTAACTATTGCACTGGATCAACACCCTCCAAACCTGCTATGGGGCATGAGTGCAGATGTACAGATTCAAACTCAAAAATAAAATCATTACAGATTTATGAATTAGTGACCAGACAATACCTGATTTCAAATGAAATCAGGTATTGTCTTTAATTCAAAGAACAATCCAATAAAGGGTCGTCGACGAATGTTAAAGAAATTGAGAAATGTTACAGGATCGCGCTAGATACGATATTGCAATCAAGAATATCGATCCAACAAACATTGGGTTGACTAGAATATTTTAAGCCTACATATGGGTCTAAAACCTTGTATATTTCCATATATGGCGGTAATATACGAATGACTATAAGCAAGATAAACATTATCGAATCAATGAATCGTTATTCATCATCAATCAATAATATTCATTGATCTGATCAATAAAGAGAGCATCGAAATGTACATTTGTGTTTTGAGTAGTTTAGCTGAAGAGAACGATCCTCCATACGATCCATCTCCGCACTTGGAGGGCCGACAATGGCGGCATCATGTTGTGCAGCCTACCGATGTGGAAGACCAAATCAAAGCGTTGATGGATGATGGCGTGGATGTGTTCCTCAATCTTTGCGATGGCACACCCGATGAACCTGTATCAGCCATTCAATTGGTCAAAGCCATGGAAAAACTTGGAGCGGCTTTTACCGGCGCAGATTCTTCTTTCTTCGATCCAACGCGGCAGGAAATGAAGAGGGCCGCGGCGAGGGTCGGTGTGCCTACACCTGCATCCACCTTTGTCAAATCCATTGCTGATGTGGAACGCGCGGCGCGCACTTTGCGTTTTCCGATGCTAGTCAAACCGGCACATGGTTATGCCAGCTTCGGCATTCGCAAAGAATCTCGTGTAACGAACGTCGAAGATTTAAAGACGCAGGCCGCAATCACCATGAAAGATGATGGTCGCGCGCTTATTGAAGAATTCATCGAGGGCCGCGAATTTACTTGCCTGGCCGCGGAGGATCCGGACGATTCCTCATATATCATTTCGTTCAAGCCTGTCGAGTTTCTATTCCCAGAGGGCGAATCATTCAAACACTATAATCTAAAATGGGTTGACTACAATAAGATGAGCGTGGCTATTGTGAATAACCCCGATTACGAAAAACGCCTGCGGGAATATACTGTCAAGGTTTTTCAAGCACTAAAAGGCAACGGATATGCACGTTGCGACTTTCGCCTGGGCGCAGACAGCGAATTCTATATGCTTGAGATCAATCCGAATTGCGGAATCTTCTATCCTCCCAATGATGCGGGCTCTGCAGATTTTTGCTTGTTGAACGATCCGATAGGCCATCAGGGTTTCATGGAACTTATCATTCGTTCTGCTTTGAAGCGCCAGGCAGAGGCACTGCGGATCACACCGCAAATTGTCAGCAAACGCGAACTGGTGAAACAGGAAGTGAAGCCGCAGGCACGACGCCAAACCATAAAGAGAGAAACTGCCAAACGCAGTGTATAAACAAAAAGAAACGTCCCGCATCCATCTCAGAGCGGGACGTTTCTTTCAATTAACTAACGACGCTTGCACCTGCACTAGCCTTGCAAACATAGATTTGCGGCTCAAGTCCGGATTTCTCTCGATAAGCCTTCTCCACTAAATCAACAAAAGCATTGACCTTGCTTGCATCCACTAAAGCAATAGCGCAACCGCCAAAGCCCCCGCCGGTCATGCGAGCACCATAGCAGGAAGATTGCATCTGCGCGGCTTCAACGATTTGATTCAACGCTTCGTTCGTAACTTCAAAGTCGTCCCGTAAACTGACATGACCTGCATTTAATAGTTTTCCCAGCCGAACCAAGTCATTCGTTCGCATTGCCTGCATGGCATCGAGCACACGCTGATCCTCCATGATGATGTGACGAGCGCGGCGCATCACAACCTCTCTAAGTCCTGATTTTCTCCTTTCAAATTCATCCAAACTTACATCACGTAACGCCTTTACGCCAAAGAAGCGCGCCGCTTCTTCACACTGCGAACGGCGTTCGTTATAAGCCGAATCGACTAACCCGCGCCGCGTAGATGTGTCCATCACGACGATCGCGACATGATCGGGTAATAGGACATGCTGTATCTCAAGCGAGCGGCAATCCAGAAAAAGTACGTGCCCTTCTTTACAAGCCGCGCTCGCCATTTGATCCATGATGCCGCAATTCACCCCCACCCATTCATTCTCCGCGCGTTGGCCGACCCGCGCCATAGAAGCCGCATCCCACTTAAGATTACTGACAGAGGCGAAGACGCGTGCCGTAGCCAGTTCGACCGCGGCGGAAGAAGAGAGACCGGAACCACGCGGCACGTCTCCCATCATCATGCCGTCCCAGCCAGATAACTTATGACCTTCTGCCTGCAGGATATGTGCAACTCCTTTAAGATCTTCGGCCCAACCTTGTTCCTTCTTGAGATCATCCAATGCGAAAACTGCATCCGCTTCAAAATCCAGCGAACGGATTCGCACATAGCGATCCATTGTCGGACGAACCGCAATCCATATGGCACGATCAATCGCCATCGGCAAGACAAATCCATCGTTATAATCAGTATGTTCCCCGATCAAATTCACGCGTCCCGGCGCGCGGGCGATCAACGAGGGTTTATCACCAAAGTGTTTGACAAACGATTCGCTTACCTGCTTAGAAAGATCCATAAGAGCCTCTCCATGAAAAAATTTCAACTTGACCAGCGCGCAAACACAGCTTGCGACAGCAATCGTCCCGCCGATTTTTCGCGCGTTATCAATTCTCCGCTTTCTACACTTCCCTTGCTTCTAGACATCACATCCTGCAAAGCTTGCCCAAGATGAATAGCAGAAGCTTTGATGGCATATACCGTAACAATTAAAAGAAAGGTGAATCGCTGAATACCGGCGCAGCATGATTCTAATAAACTCGGCAATGATTTATAAACTTCCCAAACTTCGCCTTTGGGTCCGCGCCCGAATTTTGGAGGGTCGAGAAGAATGCCATCGTATTTTGCGACCGCGCCGGCTTTCGCGTTGAACGAACTTAAGCGCATCCTCCACAATCCATCGGATCGGTTTATCGTTCAACCCCGATAAGGCTTGATTCTCCCGCGCCCATGTTACGGACTTCTTCGATGCGTCCACATGAGTTACTTGAGCACCCGCCCCTGCCGCGACCAAAGATGCTAATCCTGTATAGCCAAATAGGTTGAGGATTTTTATGGGCCGATCTGCCTTTCGGACAGAGTCCGCTATAAAGTCCCAGTGCGAAGCGGTTTCAGGAAAAACTCCAAGATGCCGCCCGGGTGTTGTCATGGCCCAAAAGCGAACTGAGTTATATTTCATTTCCCAACGGTCGGGAATTTTTTTGTTTAACTTCCAATGTCCACCGCTTTCTTCATTTGTAGGTTGAAATATCGCGTGAGCTGAAGACCAATTACTTTCAGGCAAACCACGACGCCACATTGCCTGAACTTCGGGGCGAATAAATGTATAAGGCCCAAAGCGTTCAAACTTTAAGCCATCTCCGCTATCCAGCAACTCGTAATCGCTCCAACGGGATGATTCCAAGATGGGAAAAATGGGCAATTTTTCCATAGTCATATGCGATATTAGTCCTATCATTGTAGTTAGATGCTTAATAAAGCCTTGAATTCCTACCACATATCATGTACAATGTGGGAGAAAGTGGTAAGAAGTGGAAGACGCCGGCCGGCCCGGCGTTCTGCTATTTATAAAGGATTTAGCACATATGTTCTTAGGCCAGTTCCAGCACAACCTCGATGAAAAGGGCCGTCTCATGGTTCCGGCGCGCTTTCGCGAATTGTTGCTGGATGACGGCGCCTACATCACACAGGGTTTTGATCGCTGTCTGATGGTAATGACCAGCGCCTATTTCAAACAAGTCTATGAAAGCATCAATGCAATGAACATGGCCGATCCAAATGCTCGCCTGCTCCGCCGACTAATTTTCGCAAACGCTTACCCGGTTGAGACGGATAAAGTTGGACGCATTCTTGTTCCGCAAAATCTACGTTCATTTGCAAACCTGGACGGAGAGGCAATTGTGGCCGGACAAGGTGATTATTTTGAAATCTGGACGCCAGCGTCATGGGATGAACAAATGAAACAAATCCAAGATACTGAAGCGAACAATCAGCGCTTCTCAACGCTGAATTTGTCATCCAAATTGTAGTAACGAATCAAATCGTTTCTACTGCGATTATGGCTACGTCGCATCAACCTGTACTTTACCAAGAGATTATACACGCGTTGCAACCCAAAAGTCCGGGACGCTACATCGATGGAACGATTGGGGCGGGCGGACATGCCCGCGGGATTTTGGAGGCCTGCGCACCAGAAGGATGCCTGCTCGGCTTTGATCTCGACTCGCAGGCAATGGCACTTGCCCGTGAGATCTTGGCTCCTTACGGAAAGCGCGCTTTTCTGGTTCAGGCCTCCTATCTCTCCCTATTGGAAACGATGCAACATCTCGACTGGGATGCGGTGGATGGAATCATCATTGATCTTGGAGTTTCTTCGATGCAGTTGGATACTCCAGAGCGCGGCTTCTCATTCCAATTTGATGCGCCGCTCGACATGCGCTTCAACCGCGACGTTGGTCTGACTGCCGCGCAATTAATCAATACCGCGCCCGAAGCGGATCTTGCTAACCTGCTCTTTAAATATGGAGAGGAGCCGCGCGCGAAAAAGGATTGCAAAGATGATGGTCCAAGCGCGACCTGTGACGACAACTTCGCAGTTGGCCCAGGTCGTAAAGAAAGCATATCCGGGCCATAGTCGAGCGCATCCGGCAACGCGGACTTTTCAGGCAATCCGCATTGCAGTGAATGATGAGTTGTCGGTGTTGGAACAAGCCCTGCCCCGCGCGATGCAAGCCCTTCGTCCGGGCGGAAGGCTTGCAGTGATTTCGTTCCATTCATTGGAAGATCGGATTGTTAAAGATTTTTTCCGCCATGAAAGCAAGGATTGGATTAATCCGCCTTATGAAAAGATTTACGAAGTTGAACGTCATGCAACGCTTAAAGAGATTACCCGTAAACCCATCACGCCCGGCGCAGATGAAATCGCAGCCAATCCACGGGCGCGCAGTGCCAAATTAAGAGTAGCAGAGAGATCATGATACGAACAATCGATATTATCCATTATGCTTACAAACAAGCTCCCTGGCGGGTCCAACGCCGGTGGATCAGTACCTTTTTATTGATTGTATTAGGCCTGTCAATGATTGCCGCGCTTTATTTGGATGTAACCGCACGTGCCGCCCTCACCGGCCGTGAAATACAAAACCTGAGTGCAGACATTATCGCCATTCAACAATCTAATGCAGATTTGGAAACTCAGATCGCAACGTTAACATCGAACAGCGCAATGGAAACACGCGCTCTTGCCTTGAATTATCAACCGTTACAAACCAACCAAGTGCAGTTTATCATTGTTCCGGGCTATATTGCGTCCACTCCGCCCATCCTTACATCCGCACCTTCTTTGCAACCCAGCACTCCAACAATACAGCCCGAATACACCCAATCTCTGCTTGACTGGTTCGATCAGCGTCTTCGCATGTCATTATCGATAAGCATGATGGGAGCGTCGCAATGAGAGAACAATATGCGTGGCGTTCTTGGACGCTTACAGCTATCCTGGCTTTGGTTGGATTTTCTATCATCCTTCAAATTGTCCACATTCAGAACAGCCCCGAAGCCGCCACGTTTCGTGCACAATCCGCTCAATTTGCTCAAACGGTTCAAACGTTTTACCCCGAGCGCGGCGAGATTTATGATCGCAATGGGCATTTATTAGCCGGAAACAAAACGGTCTACGAAATCGGCGTGGACTTGGAAAGTGTTAAAGATAAACATGCTGTTGCGCTTGCGGTCGGCGTGGAACTTGGCTTAAATCCAGACGATCTTTATAACCTCATGGCAAACCCACCCAGTAACTTGACGTATCTGATCTTGGCAAATTACGTGGATGAGGATAAGGCGCTGTCATTGGAACAAATAAAGGTTACTACCGATCAACAAACATCATCCGGCGAACAAAGCAGCCTATCTGGTCTCGAGTTCACTCCGCACCCTGAGAGGACTTATCCTGAAGGGGCATTGGCATCCAATGTGATCGGCTTTGTGAGCCACGAAGGACGCGGCTATTTCGGCGTCGAAGAAAAATATAACGACCTATTGGCAGGTTCTCCAGTTCAAGTCAAGGTGCCGGTTGACCCCAACCAAGCTGCAGACATTCCACAAGTTCCCAATGGCACGACATTGATCTTAACGCTCAACCGCGATCTGCAAGCCGCTACCGAACAAATCCTGGATAACGCCATTACAAAATACGGCGCGCAAGGCGGCACGATCGTTATCATGGATCCGCGTAATGGCGAGATCCTGACAATGGCTTCTACTCCGCGCATGGACCTTAACCAATTCTGGAATTACTCAAGCATCTATCAAAACGCCAGTGAATATAACCTTGCGGTCAGTACACCGTATGAACCAGGCTCGGTGTTGAAGATCCTTACCATGGCCGCCGCACTCGATAATAACACGGTCACGCCTAACACCACTTTCCTTGATACAGGTTCCATTTTGATCGGTGGGGCAACCATTAAAAACTGGAATGACGAGGCTTGGGGACTGCAGGATATGGAGGGCTGTATTCAAAATTCGCTCAATGTCTGCATGGCATGGGTTTCATCACAGATGGGAGCCCAAAATTTTTATGGATATATGAATCGCTTCGGCCTCGGACATCTAACGGGCATTGATCTGGCTGACGAAGCCGCGGGTCGTTTAAAGGCCCCAGGAGATTCGGATTGGTCGCCATCAGACCTCGGTACGAATGCATTTGGTCAAGGCGTCGCCGCAACTCCAATTCAAATCATGATGGCCGCCTCAGCGATCGCAAATAACAGCCGCATGGTTACGCCTCATGTTTTATATGCCATGGTACGGGATGGACGGCAATTCAATGTTCCTGCTCAATATGCAGGCTCGCCCATATCGGTGAATACAGCCCAAACCTTGGATCAGATATTGGCAACTTCAATCGAAAACGAAGCCTCGCTTGCTTCTGTGCCGGGCTATAGAATTGCTGGCAAGACAGGCACGGCTCAAATTCCAGTACCGGGCGGCTATGATCCTACTCTAACCAACGCTTCTTTCATTGGTTGGGGTCCCATAGATGATCCACGATTTATGATTTACGTCTGGCTGGAATCACCATCGGCATCCATCTGGGGTTCTGAAACTGCTGCCCCCGTTTTTGCACAAGTAGCGCAGAAAACCATTCTCATGCTAAACATTCCGCCCGATGATATTCGTCAACAAATTGCCCAACATTAAACATGCTTACTCTTGCTGATGCAATCGAAGCATTGACCAATACCCGCCTGAATGCCACTGCAGTGATCACTGAGGCAATCATTGATTCGCGGCAAGCCATTCCCGGCTCTTTATTTGTTGCCATTCCCGGCGAGCGATTGGACGGTCATAACTTCATAGAAGACGCATTCAAGCGAGGGGCGTCTTTTGCTTTAATTCAACACGAAGTAAACGCGTCTACGCAGACCCTCGACTTACGCAATGGCCTGTCCATTGACGCTCACCTTGATCTAACCCTTCCCCTCTGCCTACACGTGGATAACACAACCAGTGCGCTTCAACAGATCGCGCGCTTCTGGCGCCGCAAATTGAATCTGCCGCGTGATTGGAATTACCGGCAGTGTTGGCAAGTCTACAACAAAAGAGGTTATTGCTCAGGTATTGAGTGAACGATATCGCACACTCAAAAGTCCGGGAAATCTTAATAACGAGATTGGACTTCCTTTAACAATCCTGCGCCTCGGCTCGGGATATGAACGAGCTGTGTTGGAAATGGGATTTTATGTTCCCGGGGAGATTGCCCTTTTATGCAATATCGCCCTGCCCCAAGTAGGAGTGGTCAGCAACATTGGAACAGTTCACGCGGAACGCGCTGGCTCGCAAGAAGCCATCGCGCGCGGCAAATCGGAATTGGTTCAAGCCCTACCCGCTGCACCGGAAGGAACCGCAATTTTAAATTTTGATGACCCGCTCGTGCGAAAGATGGAGGAAAAGACGAAAGCGCGCGTCTTCTTTTATGGCCTTTCGCCCAAATCACATTTATGGGCTGACCATGTGGAAGGTCTCGGACTTGAAGGCATCCGATTTCAATTGCATTACAACCATGAGACCATGCACATACGTGTTCCTTTGATAGGCCGGCATTCCGTAGAGACAGCCCTGCGCGCCGCGGCAGTTGGATTGGTCGAAGGCTTGACTTGGCAGGAAATCCTCGACGGCTTGCGCGAAGGACATACACAATTACGTTTAGTCGCGGTTCGTTCTGATTCCGGTGCATTGATCCTCGATGATACCTATAATGCTTCGCCTGAATCTATGCTGGCATCGTTAAATCTTTTGAGCGACGTGGGGGGATCGCGCAAGATCGCAGTGTTGGGTGATATGCTGGAACTTGGTCCCTATGAACGCCAGGGACATGAAATGGTCGGTTTGCGCGCGGCGCAGGTAGTTAACATATTAATTACTTTCGGCACACGCGCTCATATGTATGCGGAAGCCGCCCGGCGCGCTGGAGTCAAGTCCGTGCACATCATAGAATTTGAGACGGCTGAGCCGATTATTGAGTGGTTGCAAAAGAATTTATCAAAGGATGATATCGTGCTTCTCAAGGGTTCGCATGGTCTGCGCATGGATAACATCACCGCCGCCTTAGAGGTGCAATCATGATGAGACAGGTTTCCCTGGCTCTCAGCCTGGCAGGATTATCTTTTATGATGACGGTCATCTGGGGTGGACCTCTTCTGCGTATTTTGCGTCATTTCAAGATCGGTAAACTTATCCGCGTGGATGAGCCGGGACATCACGCCGTAAAAATGGGTACACCCACAATGGGCGGGGTGATGATAATAGTTCCGGTGTTGTTACTGACTGCATTACTAAACGCGGTGGCCTTGATCGGTTTTACGCAGAGCGGAATTGGGCGATCAGTCCTAATCCCTATGATCGTGATGGTCGGTTATGCCATATTAGGCATGATCGACGATTGGGAAGGCATACGCGGCAAGCGCAGGGGCGAAGGAATGCGGGCTCGCACAAAATTTCTCTTTCAAGTGATCTCTTGGCATAGGTACTGCCATAGTTTTGAAGTATATACTTGGCTCGCCCGACCTCATCGTCCCCGGTATTCAGCGGCGATTTCGATTTAGGCTGGTGGTACATTCCTATTGCCGCATTTATCATTGTCGGCTCTTCGAACGCCGTCAATTTCACTGATGGGTTGGATGGTCTTGCTGGTTTAATTTCCGCCACCGCATTTGCAGCATATGCGATGATTGCCCTCAATCAACATCAAGTCTATCTTGCTCGATTTTGTTTCACACTCGTCGGCGCACTATTTGGTTTTCTATGGTTCAACGTCCATCCCGCCGAACTTTTCATGGGTGACGCCGGTTCCCTTTCTCTTGGCGCGACAATGGCAGTGGTTGCACTCATGACCGGTCAATGGGCAGTTCTGCCCATCATAGCGATCATTCCTGTCAGTGAATTGATCAGTGTGGTCATTCAAATCGGGTATTTCAGACTTACGAAAGGCAAACGCTTTTTCAAGATGGCACCTATTCATCTGCATTTTGAACTTCTAGGTTGGAGTGAAACTCAAGTAGTGCAGAGATTTTGGTTAATCGGTTTACTCGCCGCAATGGTTGGAGTTGGTTTGGCTTTGGTTTAAGAGATGAAGGATTGGAAAGGTACGCGCATCGTTATTTTGGGAGCAGCCCGTCAGGGTCTGGCTTTGGCGCGCTGGTTAGTCAAGCATGAGGCGATTGTGACCCTGAGCGATAAGCGTTCTGATGCAGAACTCGCTTCCGCACGCATGACTTTGAGTGGCTTGCCAATCCACTGGGCTTTGGGAGGCCACCCCATCGAACTTCTCGATCACGCTGATGTGCTGTGCCTTTCCGGCGGAATACCGCTCAACCTCCCCATTGTTAATGCAGCTCTCCAGCACGGCATTCCTCTTTCCAACGATACACAATTTTTCATGGGAGCCGTGCCGTGCAAAACGATTGGCATTACCGGTTCGGCTGGAAAAACGACCACAACCGCACTCGTTGGACAGATGGCGAAAGATGCTCATAGTGATAAAGCATATATCGGTGGCAATATCGGCGATCCGCTGATCAATTATGTGGACGAGATGAACCCCACTGATATTGCCGTTCTGGAAATATCGAGTTTTCAATTGGAGCAATTGACCATTTCACCCAATGTGGCCTCAATACTCAACATCACCCCCAATCATCTAGATCGCCACGGCACAATGGAAGCATATACCGCTGCCAAAGCGCGTATCCTGGAATTTCAATCATCAAGAGATATTGCCGTACTGGGACGCGATGACGCGGGCGCATGGAATTTACGGAACAAGGTCAAAGGCAAACTTCATTCTTTCGGATTCAGCAAAATAGATGAAGACGCCGCAGGTACTTATTTTGATGATGGCATTTTGTATCTTTACGAGCATCGCGTGGACATCCCGCTTCTGCGCCGCGACCAAATTCAGTTGCGCGGTGACCATAACGTGAGCAATGTTCTTGCAGCGTTCGCCATCGGACACGCGGCGGGGTTTCCGCTCGACGCCATGCTGACCGCCACCGAAGAATTTCGCGGCGTGCCGCATCGCCTCGAATTCGTCCGCGAGTTGCGCGGTGTGAGCTGGTATAACGATTCCATCGGTACTGCGCCGGAGCGTACGATGGCCGCTATTCGTTCGTTCGATGAGCCGCTTGTGCTTTTGCTCGGCGGACGCGATAAAGATTTACCGTGGAATGATTTGGCAAATCTCGTTCATCAGCGCGTGGATCACGTTGTGATATTTGGCGAGGCGTCAGAAAAGATCAATAAAGCGGTTACCATTGACGGGTCAACGAAGAGACCGTTTACGCTTGATCGAGTTGAGCATCTTCATGAAGCAATCCTTAGAGCCAGTGAAGTGGCAGAGCCTGGGGATGTCGTCCTGCTTTC
Source organism: uncultured Chloroflexia bacterium (assembly GCA_963752775.1). Taxonomy (GTDB): domain Bacteria; phylum Chloroflexota; class Anaerolineae; order Anaerolineales; family Villigracilaceae; genus Fen-1038. The sequence continues at coordinate 78,603 of CAVVZL010000009.1, read as the reverse complement.
GCCGGGCGGCACAAGCTTTGATGAGTTTAAAGATTTTGAAGAACGAGGAGAACAATTCCGTTTATGGGTACAGAAACTTTCTTGAGCGAACATCCATTCGCTGATGAACCACCGGCCCAAAAAGCCGCCACGCCGAAACGCGCTGTGGATTTGCCTTTGTTGGTGGTGATCATCACCCTCGTAGTCTTCGGATTAATCATGATGTTCTCAGCATCATGGGACTATTCGCTTAGGGAATACGGCTCAGCCATGTATATGTTCGAACACCAACTGATATGGCTTGCCATCGGAATCGTCGCAACGTTTTTGCTTTCCTTTTTCGATTATCATCGCTTACGCAGACTGGTTATTCCTTTAATGGGCTTGACCATCATTTTGTTGATCATCGTCTTGGTAGCCAACGAAGTCCTGTTAGGCGCGCGGCGATATTTATTTCAAGGTTCTTTCCAACCTTCTGAATTGGCAAAGGTAGTTACCATTTTATATTTATCGGTCTGGCTGTATGCCAAACGCCAGTTCATTCATGATATTACATTCGGACTGATGCCGTTAAGCGTGATCCTCGGTGTGATCGGCGGCCTCATTTATCAACAGCCTGATTTAAGCACCGCCGGGATGGTCTTGATATTGGGTGGCTTGCTGTTCTTTTTGGCAGGCGGCGACTTGAAACAAATTGCCATCCTATTGCTGATTGCAATCATTGTGGGATGGATCGTGATTCACATCAATCCAACCGGTCACGATCGCATGACGGCTTTCATCGCGGGTCTTAAAGATCCAACGCAGGCCTCGTATCAGGTTCAACGTTCGTTCGAAGCCATTGTCAACGGCGGCTGGTTCGGAGTCGGCATCGGGCGCGGTCAATCAAAAGTAACTGGATTGCCTGTGCCGCCCACCGACAGCATCTTTGCAGTGATTGTGGAGGAACTGGGTGTAGTAGGCGCAATCTTCTTGATTGGTTTGTATGGGCTATTGATCTGGCGCGGACTCGTGATTGCACGCCGCGCGCCCGACATGCTCGGCACACTGATCGCATCCGGTCTGGTGATCTCGATTGGCATTCAGGCAGCAATCAACATGTCGGTAATGGTCGGGTTGATTCCTTTTTCAGGCGACGCGTTGCCCTTTGTCAGCTCGGGCGGATCGAATCTGGTCTCATCGCTCGCCTCGATCGGAATCTTAATGAACATCTCGCGTCAAAGAGGCGAGATGTCAACGTCAGATGAAGAACGGAGAAACTATAGTGCGTCTCTTGATTTGCGCGGGTGGAACCGGCGGCGGCGTGTATCCCGCTCTCGCCGTTCTTGAACATTTGAAGGGTATGATGTCAAATGTTTCAAGTTCCAACCTTGAACTTTTATGGATTGGTGGAGAAAGCGGCATGGAAGAAGAGCTTGTGAAACGAGCAGGCATTCCTTTCCAAGCCATTCCCGCCGCGGGTCTGCATGGCGTAGGTCCACGTGCCCTGCCGCGCAACACAATTACCCTTGTGCGCGGCGTCAAAGCATCCATGAAAATTTTGCGCGAATTTAAGCCCGATGTTTTGTTCTTCACCGGCGGTTATGTGGCTGGGCCGATGGCATTTGCCGGTAGAAGAGTACCGACATTGCTTTATGTACCCGATATCGAGCCGGGTCTGGCTTTAAAATCGCTAACGCGCTTCGCTGATGTGATCGCAGTTACTGCACAGGATTCTCAAAAATACCTTTCGAGAAAGGCGGTCACGACGGGCTATCCGATCCGCACCGAACTAACAGCTTGGAACAAACAAAGGGCATATACCAAGCTGAATCTGGAGGACGACTCCCCTGTCTTGTTGGTCTTCGGTGGAAGCAAGGGCGCACGTTCGATCAATGAAGCGATCGTTCCCCATCTTCCCATCCTGCTGGAATTAACTCAAGTCGTTCACATAAGCGGACAATCGGATTGGGAAGTCGTTCAAACCGCGCGCGCCGGTTTAACATCTGAGCAACGGAAACGTTATCATGTGTTCCCTTACCTGCACGAAGAGATGGGCGCAGCGCTCGCTTCCGCGGATCTCGTGATCTCTCGCGCTGGCGCATCAAGCTTGGGCGAGTTCCCGTTTTTTGGCTTGCCCGCCATCCTCGTTCCATATCCGCACGCATGGCGATATCAAAAAGTCAACGCAGATTATCTGGCTGAACGCGGCGCGGCAGTGATCCTCAAGGATGAAATGTTAAAGACAGACCTCCTGATAGTGATCAAAGACCTGCTGGCAAATCCATCCAAGCGGAAAGCGATGAGCAAAGCAATGAAGTCACTTTCCCAGCCGCAAGCCGCGCAAGCCATTGCTGGGCAGATTATGCAACTAGGAGGACAACGCCTGTGATGAGCCTCATTTATGTTTTCTGGTCATATGTTATTGTCTTTGCAGTGGTGGGATTGTTGCGCGGCTGGGCCAAGGAATTGCTCGTGGTTTTTAGCGTGATCCTGGCCCTGGCACTAACTGTGCTCCTGAGGCAGTACATTCCCCTTGTCAGGAATTTCGGCGATTCCAGCACGGAGTTATTTTGGCTTGAGACGATCATTTTGATTGCGCTGGTCTACTTTGGATACCAAACCGTGGCGCTCGTGCCACATCTGCAATCCAAGGCAACCCGCGAGCGTTTGCAAGATGCGCTCTTTGGCTTCATTCTGGGCGCCGTCAACGGTTATCTGATCGCAGGATCGCTCCTCTTTTATTATAACCAAGCCCAATATCCTTATCCTAACATTATCAGTGCGCCCACCGGAGCATCCGCGGCCGCGATTCAAAACATGATGGCCTACATGCCTCCTCACCTGCTCGGCATCCCCGGCATTTACTTTGCCGTCATCCTTTCATTTATTTTCGTCATCGTCGTATACATCTAAACTGGAATTGCTACCTGACATGACACACGTACACCTCATCGGCATTGGCGGAAGCGGACTCTCTGCCATAGCCCGCCTCTTGAAAGAAAGCGGATACACTGTAACCGGCTCCGATCGCGCGCTCACGCCATTCGCAGCGGATCTACAAGCGGCTGGCGTGACGATTTACGTCGGACATCATCCGCGCAATATTCAGGGCGCGGATTGGATCGTCCGATCCTCTGCGATTCCCGATGACAATATTGAAGTGATCGCCGCCAAACAGGTCAACATTCCCGTTTACAAGCGTGCAGACTTTCTTGGAAAATTGATGGCAGATAAAACCGGAATCGCCGTTGCCGGAACACATGGCAAAACCACCACAACCGCCATGATTGCGTTCCTTCTTTCAGAACTGGGACGCGATCCGTCCTTCGTTGTCGGCGGAGTGTTGAGCAATTACAACGTCAATGCGCGAGCCGGTAAAGGTCATCCCTTCGTCATTGAAGCGGATGAATATGACCGCATGTTCCTCGGGCTCAAGCCGCGCATCGAGGTGGTTACTAATCTCGAACACGATCATCCCGACTGCTATCCAACTTACGAAGACATGGTCTCCGCATTCGAATCATTCATCGCCTTGCTTCCCATGGACGGCACACTGATCGGATGTGTGGAAGATAGCGGTGCGGCAGCCCTTCTCAACAAAGCCCGCCGCGAAGGACGCAATGTCATCGCCTATAACATTCAAGCCGAGAAGACCATCACTGTAACGCATTGGATGCAGGCACGTTCGCTGCAATCCAGGGACGGGCAAGGCGGCTTTTCCTTCGAAGCCATTACAAATATTGGTGGGCTTGAAACCGTTCATGTCTCGCTTCAAGTGCCTGGCGAGCACAACGTTCGCAATGCACTGGCCGCCTTGGCTGTCATTGCCGTGCTGGGTCTACCTCTCAAAGAAGCCGCTGCGAGCCTTTCGTTTTTCAAAGGCACAGGACGGCGATTCGAAGTAAAAGGCGAGAAGCGCGGCGTCATTGTCATTGACGACTACGCCCATCATCCTACCGAGATCAAAGCCACGCTCGCCGCGGCGCGCACCCGCTATCCTCATCATCGGATTTGGGCAGTGTGGCAGCCTCATACCTATTCACGCACCCGAGCGCTTTTTTACGAGTTTACTCGTGCCTTCAATGAGGCCGATGAAGTGATCGTCACGGAAATTTATCCGTCGCGCGAACCCAAGCAGGATTTTTCTTCGGCCGAGGTGGTGAGCGCAATGCCGCATCCGTCTGTTCACTTCATCGTATCACTCGAAGAGACAACGGAATACCTGCTTAAGCATTTGCGCCGTAATGATGTATTGCTGGTCCTTTCTGCCGGTGACGCGGATCAAATCAGCACCAACGTGCTGGCAGGACTTTCAAATGAGGTGTCGCATGGACGATAAAAAGAAACGAGTATATCAATCCGAGACCATAGGCCTGCCTCCGTTAAAAATGGTTCTAGTCCATGCGGATAATGAAAGGCAGAACGAAGCCGCCCAGACGATATTGGAATCGCCCGAAGCGAAAGAAAAACGTGAAAAGCAAAAAGCGATTGTGAAGCTGATAAAGCATTTGAATGAAGAATAGATGATGAAATCTGTTGCAATGCCCGTTGATGTTCTGCTCGGGAAATTTGGCGACAAGGTCAAAGAGAGTATTTCCCTTGCACCGTATACATCTGCGCGCGTCGGCGGACCTGCGGATTATTTGATCACTGCCGTCTCATCCGACGAATTGGCCGAGATCATGACATTGATTTGGCAACAGAGTTTGCCGTATTTCATCCTCGGCGGCGGTTCCAATATATTGATCAGCGATAAAGGCGTGCGCGGAATAACGGTATTGAATCGGGCGAAGACTGTCCGCTTTGAAACTGGAAGCCAGCCCAAGGTCTGGGTTGAATCAGGAGTTGTGTTCAGCAATCTTGCCAATCGCTGCGCGTTGAAAGGTTTATCAGGACTTGAATGGGCCGCGACGATTCCCGGCACGGTAGGTGGCGCAGTCTATGGAAACGCCGGCGCATTCGAATGCAATATGACTGGCAATTTAGTTTGGACTGAATTATTAACCGCATCGGGTCGCGAACGTTGGCCTGCTGAAAGAATGGAATACGGCTATCGCACCAGTGCGTTGAAACGCGAGGGGATCAAAGCTATAGTACTCTCCGCTGAACTTGGTTTAAAAAACGCGACAAAAGAGGAAGTGTCTGTTAAAATCAGACAATTCAGCGAACGCCGCAAGTCCACACAACCGCCGGGCGCGAGCATGGGCTCGATGTTCAAGAATCCGCTAGGCGATTACGCTGGACGATTGATCGAAGCCGCGGGATTGAAAGGAACTCGCATCGGTAACGCTGAGATCAGCATTGTGCATGGAAACTTTTTCGTCAATCATGGCAAGACAAAGGCCAGCGATATCCGCGCGTTAATTGAATTGGCGCAAAGGACTGTCCAAGGAAAGTTTGGAATTTCATTGGAATTGGAAATTGAATTGGTTGGTGAATGGTGAACAAGAAAAGACTTCACGTTGCATTGATATTCGGCGGACGCTCGGGCGAACACGAGGTCTCGCTGATGTCTGCGCGTTCGGTGCTATCGGTGCTTGATCCATCAAAGTACGAAGTGACTCAAATTGGAATCACGCGTGAAGGTCAATGGTTGACCGGCAAAGATGTTATCGGCGCGTTTGAAAGCAGCAAAATCAATGATCTTGATCGCATCATTCTTCCCACTGAACCTTCGCGTTCTTCCATCTTCACCTTGCGAGAAACAAAGATCGGCGAAAAGTTCGAGACACTGACCGCCGTGGATGTTTTCTTTCCGCTTCTGCATGGGACTTTCGGCGAAGATGGAACCATTCAAGGCGCGTTCGAAATGGCTGATGTCGCATATGTCGGTGCGGGCGTGGTCGGTTCTGCGGTCGGCATGGACAAAGGCATCTTCAAAGACGTTATGCGCACCAATCAGATTCCAAGCGTGGAATTGGTCATTGTGCTGCGCTCCGAAATCGAAAAGGATATGAACGCAATCATCGAAAAAGCAGAGAAAGTCAGCGCTTATCCAATCTTCACCAAGCCTGCCAATCTTGGTTCATCAGTCGGCATAACCAAATGCCGCACGCGTTCAGACTTGCAGGAAGGATTGATGGAAGCTGCGCTCTATGATCGGCGCGTGCTGGTCGAACGCGGCGTGGCAAATGTGCGTGAGATCGAAGTCAGCGTGCTGGGAAATGACGATCCGCGCGCCTCGGTTCCCGGTGAGGTCCTGCCAAGCCGCGAATTTTATTCTTATGAATCAAAATACGTTGATGGAACATCCGGCCTGCTTATCCCCGCTCCCCTGCCAGGCGAAACAGCAGCTCATATTCAAGACCTGGCTGTGCGCGCTTATAAGGCCATTGATGCCGCAGGCATGGCACGGGTGGACTTTTTCCTCGACAAAGATTTGGGGGAAGTCTATCTCAACGAACTAAATACGATCCCTGGCTTCACCAAGATCAGCATGTATCCGAAGTTATGGGAAGCCAGCGGCATGACCTATACTGAACTAGTAGATCGCTTGATTGAGCTTGCGATCCAGCGCAAGACAGAGCGCGACCGCACATCACACACTTATCGGAGTCAAGGATGAGAGAGAAAGAATCTTTGTCCCGCGCTGAATCCGTCCGAATGCGACGCCGCCAGCAAACGCAAAGGCGGGAGGTGAAATCCTTGCAACAGATCACGCGTCCGTTGCCGGCCATCACTTCACGCGAAAACATGGCGCTACGCCACGCTGGAGTCCGCGAACCAGTCAAAAACGCGGCGGCGATATCAGGCCGCATTATCACTGCCAGGCGTTCAAATCCATATGCCGGCGATCACTCTGCCGCGCTTCGAAGTCGGTTGGCGTTTGCTATCATTCTTCATTTCGCTTTTATTGGGTGTGGCACTTTACCTTGCGTGGACTTTGCCAATGTTCCGCGTATCGGTTGCGCAAGTCGCCGGCAATAAACTAATAACAGCAGACGAGATCAATGCGGTTCTCAATTCTGCCGGGCAGCCGATCTTTGCGATTCTGCCATCCGAATTGGAAAAACGAATCCGCATCAACTACCCGGAGCTGGCCTCCGCGAAAGTGACTTTAGCTTTGCCGAATGGCCTTTCCGTTAACGTGACCGAACGACAGCCTCTCATCCTATGGCAGGAAAATGGCGCGTACACATGGCTGGATGAAAACGGAGTTGCTATCCGCCCGCGTGGCCCGCAGGGGGCAGGTAAACTGATCAGCGTGAACGCACTCGCTTCACCGCCTCACGGCCAGCCGTCGGCGAGTGATCCGCTATCGCCCACGCCTTATGTCGCTGAAGATATGGTCAAAGCCATCCAGATCCTCGCACCCAATGTTCCATCGGATGCGACCCTCACTTATGATCCGCACTATGGTTTGGGTTGGTCCGACAGCCGCGGCTGGCAGGCTTATTTTGGAAGCGATTCAAAGGACATGAATATGAGATTGCTGGTCTATAAATCGCTGGTGAATTCGTTGCTCCAGCGAGGAATTTATCCAATTTTTATCAGCGTTCAATATTCGAACGCACCATACTATCGTTTGAATCAATGATTATGGAAGAGATTGTTGTAGGAATTGACGTTGGCACTACCAAAGTATGCACACTCGTCGGACGCGTCGAGGAGGAGAATACGGTTCGCATTCTCGGTGTGGGAATCGAACCGTCCGATGGAATTCGCAAAGGCGTGATCGTTGATCTCGCCGCGGCGACGCAGGTTATTACCCATTCCGTGGAACGCGCCGAGCAAACGTCCGGCCTTGAAATTGAATCTGCGCTGGTCAGCTTGGCGGGCGCACATGTTTCGTCCGTTAACAGCCGAGGTGCCATTGCTATTCCCGGCGGAGTCGTTGATGCATCGGATGTGGCACGCGTGTTGGATCAAGCGCGGGCCATCGCAATCCCCCACGACCGCGAGATTATTCACGTCATTCAGCGCGGCTTCAACGTGGATGGACAGGAGGGAATTCGTAGCCCGATTGGAATGCATTGCTATCGTCTCGAAGTGGAAGCACATATCATCACAGCCGCTACCGCGACGGTGGATAATCTACGGCAATGCATCGGTGCCGCAGGAGTTGAGATTCAAAACTTTGTGTTAAATCCGCTTGCTTCCGCTGAAGTGGTATTGACCGAACAGGAAAGACAAATGGGCGTGGCGGTTTGCGACATCGGCGGCGGGACAACGGACCTGGCAATTTATGTGGACGGCAATGTCTGGCACACGATGGTACTGGCGGTTGGCGGCAATCACCTTACGCAAGATATCGCACATGGATTGCGCCTGCCGATGGTTCAAGCCGAGGAGGTCAAAAAGCAACAGGGACACGCCGTCCGATCTGAAGTCGGCAGCGGAAGAATATTTCAGCATTCGTCCATTCGGCGAAGATCATCCCGTTCAAATCAACCGTCAGGACTTGGCTCACATCATCGAAGCGCGGACTAGCGAAATGTTTTCATTAATCATGCAGGAAATCAAACGTTCTGGATACGATGGCCTGCTCCCCGCTGGTATGGTCCTGACCGGAGGAACCAGTGCGCTGACCGGCATCCAACGCGTTGCCAGTGAAGTGCTGAATATGCACGTCCGCACAGCACAACCGGAAAATCTTAAAGGTCTTGTGGATCGCTTGAACTCCCCCGCATTTGCTACCAGTGTTGGGTTGTTGCATTGGGCAATGACGATGCATGAACACGAACTGGGACCGGGTAGGCAAGACAAACATCGCCGTTCAAAAGGAGAAAATAATGTGAATCTTGATAAGGCTAAAGATTGGATAAAAAGACTGCTACCTTAGTAGATGCGAAAGGTGGGCATTTTTGCCCTCCTCAAATATGGAACGTGATGTTAAAATCGTATCACGTTCTTCATGCACATATCTTGATTAACGATTACATACTAAATCATGGAGGAACCAATGGACCCGACCAAAAAATATCAACCTGTTGAAACCTTCGCGCGCATCAAAGTGATCGGCGTGGGAGGCGGCGGGCAAAATGCTGTCAATCGCATGATCGAAGAGGGCATTGAAGGCGTCGAATTCATCGCGGCGAATACGGACGCGCAAGCACTGACGCTTTCAAAAGCACCGATCCGCGTTCGCCTCGGCGATAAACTCACACGTGGGCTCGGCGCGGGCGGTGATCCCGAAGTTGGACGAAAAGCCGCGGAAGAATCCGCGGATGAACTTTATAACGTGCTCAAAGGCGCGGACATGGTTTTCGTCACTGCCGGTATGGGCGGCGGAACCGGTACGGGCGCGGCGCCCGTTGTTTCACAGGTTGCCAAGGAGTGCAGTGCTCTTACGATTGGCGTTGTTACTCGTCCATTTACTTTCGAAGGCGGACGACGTTCGCAAGCCGCGGAATCCGGCATTGCGAAAATGAAGGAACATGCGCACACGCTGATCTCGATTCCGAATGATCGCCTGCTTCAGATCGCCGACAAAAAATCGAGCTTGCAGGATGCCTTCCGCATGGCAGACGAAGTTTTGCATCAAGGCATTCAAGGCATCTCTGAATTGATTACCATCCCAGGATTGATCAACCTTGACTTTGCCGATGTCCGCACCATCATGTCCGAAGGCGGCGCGGCCCTCATGGCTGTTGGTCGCGGCTCGGGCGAAGATCGCGCCAAGACTGCCGCTGAACAAGCCATATCGAGTCAACTTCTTGATATTACGATTGACGGCGCGCGCGGTGTGCTCTTCAATGTCACCGGCGGACCTAACATGACTCTCTTCGAGGTCAATCAGGCCGCGGCCATTATTCGCGAAACCGCGCATCCGGATGTTAATCTGATCTTTGGCGCGGTCATTGATCCGGATATGGGCGATGAGATTCGCGTTACAGTCATTGCAACGGGATTCGAAAGAAGTGGCGTGCCGCGACGCGCTCTCGAACGCCTCACTACGCGGACCGAGAAACCGGCTAGCCTCCCTACGCATTTTGTTCGTCCCAGTGAATCCATCAGCGTCGGTGCAGAATTCAAGCCAGCATCCAGAATCCAAACCTGCATCCTCTTCACCCAGCATCAATAGCGACGATTTGGATATTCCAACCTTCCTGCGAAATCGGCGATAAAAGAAAATCGGTCGGGCCTCTAAACATAAATAGGGACACAGCGACGCTGTGTCCCTATTTATGTTAAAATAAACAAAATGAAATCAAAGTTGCTACTCTCCCACGATCATCCATCCTATCAATTGCATCGCAAGCAAATGTGGACACAAATCCTGCTCCCCATTTTGCTGACTGTCCTTGTATTCATCGCCGTGATTGTCCTAACCAGCATCGCCACCTTCCGTGATAACGGAGACGTGAGTCGCTGGGCGGCCATTTCGACAATCTGGCTGGTGCTCCCCGTTATAATCGCGGGGCTTGTCCTTCTCATTCTTCTACTGGCAATCATTTATTTGCTGGCGCGGCTGATTAGTATAATCCCGCCATATTCAAATCAAGCGCAAAGTTTCGTTCATCAAATCGAAGGCTATGTCAAACGCGGCACGGAAATGATCATCAGGCCGGTATTGTTTGTTGATCTCATCAAACTGCAAATTAATAAATTTATGGAACACAGATAAGAAAGGACTCGTGTCATGAATAAGGGTCGAACTTTATTATACGGTACGTTGATCGGGGCAGTGACCGGTTTGGTGGCGGCGATGCTCCTCAACCGCCGGGCAGAAAAAAGTGAACGTGAAACCGCCATCACTGCCGGAGAAGGCTTGAAACTGGGCGTGCTAGTGCTTGGATTATTGCGAGCTATTGGATCATTGGCTGATGACAAGTAAGGTTGCACGATGAGCATTTGCGCGGCCAATGAGTTATCCCTTCTATTCCTACGCGCCAACTGTAATTGCAAGCTTGATACGCGACGGTATTCTTGGCCATCACCGCGTTTTTAGAGACGATGCGCGTCTCTGCGTGGAACGGCTAAATCCTCCGCTCCGAGTTCTGGGAAAAGAAAATATTTCACAGAGAGGTCTCTCTGTCTTGACCATGAATCATTATACGCGGGCCGGCTTCCATATCTGGTGGGGAGCCATGGCCATCTCGTCGTTAATATATCCGCCCGTTCATTGGGTGATCGCAGGCGAATGGACCGCGCCGGGGAAATGGTATGAACCGGTCAAAGGAATTGTGTCGCGTTTCGCGGCGAATAGGATCGCCCGCCTTTACGGATTCACGACCATGCCACCTATGCCGCCGCGTCCCCGTGACGTAGAAGCTCGGGCGGCATCCGTGCGCGCGGTGTTGAATTATGTTAAGAAAACGAAAGATCCGGTCATTGGTCTTGCACCCGAGGGCGGAGATCAGGTCAAAGAGAAATTGACGATGCCCCCTTCCGGAACCGGACGATTCGGTTTGCTGCTCGCCGCCCAAGGTCTAAGATTTGCGCCGGTTGCTGTTTATGAATCAGATGGGGGATTCTGTCTTCATTTTGGCGAAGCTTATGATCTATGTGTTGAGCGCAATTGCCCATCCGAGGAAAAAGACAAACAAGCTGCACGAATTATGATGAATCACATCGCGCCGCTACTTCCTGCGCCCCTGAGAGGAGAATTCGCTTGAAAAAACCTGTCTCGGTTTTAAAAATGCTTGTGGTGAATACCTATTGGGTGGGGCTGTCGTTCATGTGGAATGGATTGCATGGAATCATCCTGCCGGCAGTCATTGCCAACATGGTGCCTGGCAACGAAAAGAATACCTATCTGGGATTGCTCACTTCCATTGGGCTGGTGATTGCAGTGATCATTCAGCCGCTCTCCGGCGCGTTGACCGACAGTTGGGCATCGCGGTGGGGACGCCGCCGTCCATGGATCACACTTGGAACGTTGTTTGATTTTTTGTTCCTGGCCGTCATCGGCTGGGCAGGCGGATTGACTTGGATTTTCATCGGCTATCTCGGATTACAACTTAGTTCAAACATTGCGCAGGGTCCGGTGCAGGGATTGATGCCGGATGTTGTGCCTCAAGAGCAACTGGCCCAAGCCAGCGGAATAAAGATTTTTATTGACATGGGCAGTGCTGCTGCAGCTGTGATCGTCACCGGAATTTTGCTTGGCTCCAAAGCCCAATATTCCGGTTTGGTCATGGCATTGATTATTGGCATCATGCTCATCAGCGCGGCGACCACAATTTTTGGAACTTCTGAACAACCTTCCAAGCGCGGCAGAACGAGGCAATCCTTGGAAAGAAATACTCGATTCATTCCATATTGATTTCCGCGCCAACACCGCATATTGGTGGCTTATTGGTCAACGCTTCGTTTTTCTGTTGGGCGTTTATGGCATTCAAGCCTTCGCACAAAATTATCTGCGTGATGTTCTCAAGGTGGCCGATCCGCCGCGCGACACCGGCATTTTGCTAGGCACTGTGACTTTTTCCTTGATCCTCTTTGCCGCGGCAAGCGGATGGCTGATCAATCGCTGGGGCATGAGACGCGTACTGATTTTCGCAACTATGATTACGGCAATCGGATCCGTTTTACTTTGGTTTGCACGAACGCAAGGAACACTCCTTCTCTTCGGAAGTATTCTCGGCGCGGGCGTCGGTCTCTTCCTGACCGCCAACTGGACCCTCGCCAACAAACTTGCTCCAGCCGATGAAGCCGGCAAATATCTCGGTCTGACAAATTTGGCAACAGCCGGCGCAGGCGTGGTGGCACGCGCGGCGGGCGCGCTGTGGGATGTGCTCAATAATTCCGCTCCCGGTTCATGGAACGGATATATGACCCTGTTTTTCTCGGCTGGTATTTTTGCGCTTATTAGCATTGCATTGATTGGGACGATCGAACCATCTTCAAAAAAAGTGGCAATTCTTTCTTGAAAATTCTGCAACCTTCGCTATCTTATTTCGTAAAGTAAAGTAGAAAGCCATCAGGAGAAAAGTGGACGAAGAAATGGCCTGGGTGGTCCAGGCTCAACACGGCAGTGACGAAGCATTCACCAAACTGGTCGAAGCCTATCAGACACATGTGTACAACTTGTGCTATCGCATGTTAGGTGATGTAGAGTCGGCAGATGACGCGGCGCAGGAAACTTTTCTGCGAGCGTATCAGCATCTCCATCGCTATGACTCAAAGCGCTCCTTTGCAACCTGGCTGTTATCCATTGCCGCGCATTATTGCATTGACCGTCTGCGCCGCCGCAAATTCTCCATGATCTCAATGGATGCGGAGGAAGATGAAAACAGTTTAGAGTTGCCGGATGCCGATGCCCCGAATCCCGAATCGGAAATGATCCATAGCGAACAACGCGAACATTTACAAGTTTTATTGAAGCGACTGGATGGAACGGATCGAGCCGCGATCGTCATGCGATATTGGCATGACTGTTCTGAATCCGAAATTGCCGAGGCGCTGCACCTGACGGTCAGCGCGGTCAAATCCCGGCTTCATCGGGCGCGGCGTGAACTGGCCGGGTTGTGGCAGGAAGATAGCCCACGGCCAAAATCTGAAAGGAGACCCCATGAATCACCGGCCTTTTGAAGACTGGCTCTTGGAAGATCAGCACCTTACTTCTGATCAAGAGCGCGAACTGCAAATTCATTTACGAGCATGTACTTCATGCGCAGCCATCGCCGAATCGAATTTAGCGTTGCACTCCGCACGGATGATTTCCCCCGCAGCAGGTTTTGTATCCCGCTTCGAGGTACGTCTGATCGAACAGCGCAAAGCCATGCGCATTCGCCAAATCATTGGAACAACGATTCTTGTGCTGGCGGGGCTTACACTTCTTTACTGGTTCGCCAGCCCATTTATCCAGGAAGTGATGCGTTCGCCCGCCGATTGGATCGCAAGTGTGGTGGGCTATCTGATTTTTATCCTAACTTCCATACAAGCGTTGAGTGAACTAAGCCATGTCTTCACCCACCTTCTGTCGGACTTCGTTTCGCCTCTTGGCTGGCTTGCGATTTTATTTTTGGTAAGCGGACTCGGAGTTGTTGAAGTTTTATCGATCTGGCAATTTACCCGAACACCGCAAGGAGTATAACTATGAAAAAATTATTGTATGCACTGCCGATATTGATCTTGTTGCTGTGGCCCGTCGCGCCGGTTTATGCTTTCACAGGAAACCTCGATGGCCGCGTGGTCTTTGGACAAAGCTTTACTTTGAATAGCGGCGAAACTTTGGACGGCGATTTGGTCGTCTTCGGCGGCGAAGCCACCATCGAAGAAAACGCAATCGTAAAGGGCAACGTGGTCATCATTGGCGGAAGTTTGGTAATGGACGGTTCAGCCACAGGCGATGCCGTGGTCATCGGCGGCTTGATGACGATGGGCAGCCAATCATCGGTGGCAGGAAATGTGACCACTGTCGGAGGTTCGTTACAACGGGCCGCGGGCGCGCAGGTTGGCGGTCAAATCGTAACGAACGTTCCATCGCCCAATGTTCAAACTCCAACAACGCCGAACCTGCCTGTACCTCAGCCTAACATTGCGATGGGATTCAATCCGATCCTGCGTGCCTTTGGCGTATTAGGAACTGCGATTATCTTTGCGGCATTAGCCATGTTGCTCGCGATCTTTCTGCAACCTCAATTGGACCGCGTGGCACAAGCCATCGTGGCTGAGCCAGTCATCGCGGGAGGAATCGGCTTGCTAACCACGTTGGTTTCGCCATTCGCTCTGATCATTCTAGTTGTGATTATGGTAATCACTCTGATCTTAATTCCAGTCGCTGTGCTGGTCGTACTGCTATGGGCGATATTGATTGTGCTGGCATGGCTGTTTGGCATTATTGCCCTTGGCCTGGAAGTTGGTGAACGATTTACCAAAGCCATTCATCAAAGTTGGGCGCCCGTGCTTTCAGCCGGTTTTGGAACTTTCCTCTTGATGTTTGTTGTGGGCGCGTTTGGCCTAATCCCATGCATTGGTTGGATCCCCGAATTCCTCCTTGGAATGATTGGTATGGGTGCAGCAGTGATGACAACTTTTGGCACACGGCCGATACACCGTCCGGGTATGATCGCCTCAGCACCGGACCCGTCAGCGGCTGGCACTCCGCCGCTTCCGCCAGCATCTTAATATTCTCCCGACAAACACATCCGCATCGAGAAGTTCCCGATGCGGATGTGTTTTCAGCATTCACTTTTGCAGAATCAATTTATATAACCTGACGTTGTTATAGGTGGGATCAAAATCATAGTTGGGCGAAGAATAAATTAATTGCGGAACAACTACAACTCCTGCATGATCAAAAATATATTCAACCACGCTATCTACGAAATTGGCTTTGACCATTAAATAAACGTTATCCTTCTGATAAAATCCCGCTGGCAAAGATTGAATATTGAATTCATGAAGCACCCTGTAATAAGGGGGGGAGAATGTGAGCCAACCCATCTCGATGTATTGTGGGCTAGGTAAATCCAAGAACATCGGATTGGGCCATATCAAAGGAATGCCCACCGCCGGGGAAACAATCAGCGGCGTTGCCTTGAAATCTTTCCCTGCGCCTGCAAAGTTTTTAAATCCGACAACACATTTTGATAAGCAGTCTGTCGTTGTACATTCAGTTGTGTTGTGGTAACAGCGTAATAGAGGGCAAGCAGACTTGCCGCGCCAAGTAACGCCGGGACAATAAAAGCAAAAAAGTTTCTCTTCTGGAGTTCAGGCTGGGATTGATCCGCATCCAATTTGACCCACAACAAAATGAATGAACCAAATACTGATGTGGTCGCAAGAAACGAATCCCAAACGCGGACAGGGATTTTCTCGGTCCAAATGAGATAAAGGATCAAAATTGAAAATGTAAGCAGAAGAACGACGAGCGGCCAAATAGCTTTTCTCAGCGATGGATAAATCACCAAAGCGACCAGCCCTGCCGCAAGCATAAAGAAATAGGGAAAAGATCCATGTCGTCGAAAAAAGGCTTGGGATAAAAATAGGATAACGCTGCGCTGAGAACATTTTTCTCGGTGCCCGGGATATGAATTACGAGATATTGAAGATTAGAGATGGAAAACAGCTGTTCATCGGGAAAGAACCAACTCATGAACAGCTTGTAATCATTAAAATTCCATCCCACAGCGTAATATGCATTTTTTACATTTGACAGGTGAACCCGCGGCGTATCCTGGAGTTGCGACCTGACATCGTTATAGGCATAAAAGGATTTCCATTGCGGAAAAGATTTGACATAAATCATGTTGAACAAATAAAACGAGGCGACCACAATAATTGCTGTTAGTAAGCTGATGATCAGGTTTTTGTGGTCAAAGAAGCTATGAATGATTATTAAAGAGGGCACAATTACAAGCAGGACCAGCAGAAAAGATTCGATGCGAATCAAGCTGCCCGCGAGAATCAATAATCCGCCAAAGAGGAGCATTCGCCTCGGAAGCGGTGATTGATTATAAGTCGCCGCGAGAATCGATACAAAGCCGGAGATTACCGCAAATGCTGCCGTTGTTGTAAATGTAATGTTAAGTAAAAACAAACTGTCCGATAAAAGGATGACTAATATCCCAAAAAATTTATGAACGGATTTCAGCGGCAGACAGGAAACGACATAAACGAGGCACCAAACTGAAAGAAAATGGATCCCGAAAAAAATTAAAATTTCCCAATTCAAATTGGTGGGCATACGATAAAGAAGATTTAGAATGAAACCAAGAATTACATTGCTAAACACCATAAATGGCACGGGCGTTCCTCCCAGATAACCGGACACCAATTGGATCATGGTAATGTCATCATCTACTTGATAACCTGGACGGAAAACAAATAGATATAGGACAAAGAATGAAATGGCACACAGAAGGCCTGCCAGCCAGGGAATCGATAAAATAGCCAGCACACCTTTCTTATTTGACAAGGTTTGATTATCTTTATTTATCATTCAATCTATGATTCAAAATCTTTTCGTATGCAAATGCGTGATGGCAATCGCCAGCGCGTCCGCAGCATCATCAGGTTTGGGGATTGCAGGCAAAGACAACAGCACACGTACCATTTCCTGGACTTGTTTCTTTTGTGCGCTTCCATACCCCGCCACTGCTTGTTTGACTTCATTCGGAGTATATTCCGCTACATCAAGTCCGGCCTCGGCAATAGAAAGCATCACCACGCCGCGGGCCTGCCCCACCGCGATTGCCGTCGAAACATTGCGCTGAAAAAACAATTTCTCCACCGCACAAGTTTCAGGGCGGTGGAGCGAGATCAATTTTTTCAATCCACGATATAACGTCAGCAGACGTTCCTGGGCCGGCGTATGAGCTGGGGTTAAGATCACACCAAAAGTAACGGCCTCCAAGCTTCCATCTCGCGTAATGCGAACCAGCCCATAGCCTGTGGTAGCCGTCCCCGGGTCAATTCCAAGAGCAAGAGTCATTAAATAAAAAATTGGGGCGACAACGCTTTGCGTACTTCGCGAATGTCGCCCCTACACAATTCATTATTCCGCTTCAATGGCAGCCAATGCTTCTTCAGAGAGCTTGACGTTATGAAATACTTCCTGAACGTCATCCAGCTCTTCGATACCTTCGATGGCTCTCATCACCTGAAGCGTTGCATCCACATCCAATTCAAGTTCCTGTTTGGCGATCATGCGCAAGCCTGCTTCATCAGGCGTAACGTGCGCTTGATGAAGCGCATTCGCAATCGTCTTGAACACCTCGACTGGCCCGATGATTTCAATCAACTCGCCCACGTCCAGCACATCATCCGCACCGGCCACCACTCCCAGATCAAACGCTTTTTCATAAGACATCTGGCTCGATGGAAATGAAAAATACGACTTACGATCAAACTGCCAGCTGACTGCGCCTGCTTCAGCCATATTCCCGCCCGTCCGGCCGAACGTATGACGAAGATCGGCAACGGTGCGGTTGCGGTTATCGGTCACGCAGGAGACAAGTATGGCCGAACCATGCGGCCCATAGCCTTCAAGCATGAGCTCTTCAAAAGTTGCAGCATCTTTGTCTTCACCGGTGCCGCGTCGAATGCCACGCTCGATATTATCCTTTGGCATGTTTTCCCCGCGCGCTTTATCCATTGCGAGACGCAGACGAAAATTGGATTCAGGATCGCCGCCGCCTTCGCGCGCAGCCATCACGATTTCACGCGTCAGCCGCGTAAAGACCGCACCGCGCTTGGCATCGGCCGCACCTTTTTTGCGTTTGATGGTTGACCATTTGGAATGACCGGACATAGTTCTCCTTACGAAACCACTGTTGTGGGAATTTGCACTTGAGCGCCGAAATTATACCATCAGATAAAAAAGCCAACCGCCAGCGCACCGGGGCCGGCATGGACCACAATTGCAGGCGGTAATTCATAGATTGGGATTTCGGCGCATCCCAGCTCGGACTGGAGGCGGGTCGCGAAATCATTAGCTTCCTCTACTGAGTCGACTTGCATCACGCACAAATATGCCTTATCTGTTTTTGGACATTGCTCTTTGACAATCTCGATAAGACGCGCCATTGCGCGTTTCTTTGTCCGGTGTTGCTCAAACAGTTCAACCTGTCCATCACGAATTGTCAAAATTGGTTTAACTTGCAACAACTCCCCTACCAATGCCTTTGCCCCGCCGATGCGTCCGCCTTTTTGAAGATACTCAAGTGTATCCACTAGAAAATATATCTGCCCACGCGGAATCATTTCATAAAGACGATGGACAACCCTATCGATGTCCGCGCCATCCTTCACACACTGATCCGCCATCAAAACGAGTGAACCAAGATTGCCCGCAATGGTCAGTGTATCGATGGTGCGAATATCCACTTGTGGAAAATCCTGCGCGGCCATTTCTGCTGAACGAAGAGTCCCGCTGGCCTTGCTGGTTGGAGCAACGACAATTACCCTCTCGCCCTTTTCCTGAGCCAATTGAAAGACCGGATAATAAAGCTTTGGCTCAGGCGCAGCCGTCTTCGGCAGCGTCGAGGAGGCTTTGAGTTTCCTAAGAAATGTGGAAGTATCTAATTCAAAATCGTCATGAAAAAACTCTTCGCCAAAGATGACGCTTTGTGGAAGGAGCCAGATGCCGCGTTGTTTGAGCAACTCGCGCGGCAAGCCACAGGTGGTATCGGTAACTATGACGGTCATAGCGATCTCTCATACCATTGTACGTTAATACAAGTCATGATGGCTATGTGTTTTTTGTCCCCTCTTTTTCATTTGCATGTTATGTCAAAAGAACCATGTGACACTCCTATGCCACATAATTTCAGCCTGCGTCCATCCAGCTTGAAGCCATTCCCATATTCTTTCAGACCAAAACTATCAAACCGATCCCATCCTTTGAAGCGTGGATAGCCAGGCTTCTCTCCCGCCTTCGCTCTGCGGAAGACAGATTGAAATGTTTTATCCAAGTCCTGTACTACCATCTGCAAAATGTGACTGTGAACATTTGTGGCAGCATAAGGATTAGATTGTTTCAAATCCTACACCTTGCGAAGTTACTCAATCTTCCCTACACTTCGTTTCTCGTTTTCATAGGCTTCTTTTCTCTCAGCAAGACAAGTGTTGTACCAACGGCGGCAGCTCTCCAGCGATGGGTAAAGACGGTACTTATGCGCCTTGATAATCACCTCGTAACCTGTACAAATATTCCTGAACAGGATACAGCCCTTGCAGCGCCTCGTCCACCAAAATTCTGTTGAAACTCTTGAGAAACGCACCTTGTCTCCTGCCATTGATCGCGTAGGAACACCGGGACGGTGAATGGCGAGGGTTGCGGCGGGGTTTCACTCAGTCACTCTTTATCCGCCAAAATAATTTCCTGCGCGAGCTTTTGCAATGCATCGGCATTTCCGATCTTTGCAGCACGCCAATATTGGTCGAGCAGATCGAGCGGACTCAAACTGCTGACGGTTTGATCGGCGGGCAGGCGAATACGCGCTTCCATTTGTGGTCGCTTGACCATATGAAATTCAAACGCATTTTCAGTATATTTTCTTAATGCCAATTCATCTATCAACGAATCATATTCGCGCGGATATTCAACCGTGAGCCGAATGATGGCGTCTTCGATCTCTTTTGGCTTCGGTAACGCATCTTTGAGATTCTCCATAACGCTCTCACTCGACGTTAGAACGATTCGCCGATCAATGAAACGACGAGCGCCTTCAAGTTTTCGCCATTCAACCTTCGTTTTGCCGCGCATTACATCGGCGACGATAAAGTAGCGGTCATCGGCGGCCTCGCCAAAGTCGACGCGTTCAATCGAACCGGGATAGATTACCGGTGGTTGTCCACCTTCGTTCAAGTCCTGCGGCTTGTGAATGTGACCAAGCGCCACATAGTCAAAGCGCGGATTCTTGACCAGTGAACCGGGCAATACCAAATCGCTTCCAAGCATCACCATCCGTTCCGAGCCAAACGTCGCTCCCTGCACGGAAGCATGCGCCGTGAAAATCAGCGGAAGGCTTGGATCAACTTCTTCGAGCCAGCCTTCGATCAACTCCGAGATTCGGAATTCGATATTTGCAAAGACTTCAGATGAATCGGCTGCACTCATATCCAGTGATGCCATTAAACCGGAGCGTGAAATCCATGGCAGTGCAATGACTTGGATCGGCAAGCCCCATAAATCATTTGGCTTCAATAGTTCAGGCGTTTGCAGAACGCGGACATATGGCACTTGTAATGTATCAAACTCTTGAATGGCATGTGCGCGTCCGATTGCAGGCGAAAGATCGTGGTTGCCAACGAGAAGCAGAGTTGGAATTTTGGCTCGGGATAAGCGAATGATTCTTCGTCCCCACTCACGCTGAAAGGTCGGCGCGGGCGAACGATCTTTATAGGCATCGCCTGCAAAGATGACCATGTCCACTTTTTCGTTAATCGCCGCATCGACAATCGTATCCAGCGACTTGAGAAAATCAAGCACGCGTAAAGGCAGACCCGTTTCAGGATCGTGACGGCCGTAATTGGCCATGTCAATGTGAGCGTCGGCAAAATGCAAGATGCGCATTATTGAGCTCCTAATGTCTGCAAACCTTGAACCGCTGGCGGATAATTTGGATGGATCTTCAAGGCGGCGTGATAATCGTTGATTGCAGCCTCAGCCTGGCCTGTGACAGCTTCCGCCATGCCGCGCCAATAGAAACTGTCCTCCAGCGTCGGTTGGGCAATCGTTTTTTTAAGAGTCGTATTTGCCAAGTTAATTACATCCTGATAACGGCCCGCATAATAATAAGCGAAGTACGGTCCCGTTTGATACCACATCATGCGAAACGGGCTGGTGGTGTAATCGAAAGGTATATTATTATAAATTTGAAAAGCCTGATCGTAAGCGAATGCGGCGTCGACGTATGCCTTTAGTGCCACGTCACTGGTTCCAACATCGAACCATGCGAAGAACTGATCGATGCCGGTTAAGGATTGGTCGTCTGAGGTCGCGAGGTCCAGCGCATGATGCGCGGCCCAGTTTTCGTCCGCGTAGGAGCCGAGCAGTGTCATGACATCCGCTTCGCGATCCGCCGGATACACCACCACAAAGATGTAATCGAAACTCCGCCATTCTTTCATGAACTCGTCATAGGACACATGATAGTTCGGACCGCCGCCCAAGATGGTCTTGTATGTGTCCTGAATAATGAGCGTCTGTGTGTTGTCGTCATAGCCGGTGATGTATTGGTAATGACCCATCCAACTAAGTTGACCTGTCAGGTCATATTGCTGCTCGCCCTTTTCGGCCACAACCGGAAATCCACCTGCGACCAGCCGTTTGATCAAATCTATATCTCCGCCATATCGCAAAACGGAACTCATCCCTGGGACATTCTGAGTGATAAAGTCCTGTAGCTCATACGGCATGACGTTCTTATCCGGGCTGGCGGATGGATCGCCAGCCTTATTGAGATTACCGGGCATCAGAGCCTTGCCGATGACATCGCGGTTGCCATTCCAGCCCCAGAAAGTCAGCGCCATGGAGAAGTTGGTCGGACCGCAGTAATTGTATCGACCAGACTGGTCCTCATATTTGACTCCGCTCAATGCAACGGTAGCCGGCAGAGGTACGGATGTGACCGTGGGGGTCGCGGTCGCATCATTTGGCAGACTCAGATTAGGAATGGGAGTCGGCGTAACAGATTGAACCTGCGCCGTCGAATAGGCCTGCATCGTGGCTTGGACAATGGCATCAATCGCAACCTGTTGTGAGACTTGCGGAACAAAGACAGCCTGACTGGGAGGTCGGATAAGATAGATGATGCGGGTCTGCAGATCTTCGAGCCGCCACGCCAGATGTTCATGGATGGGCGGTACATAATACATGCCGATTGCAATTACGATCAAAAGTGGGATGGCTAAAACACCAATAAGAACTCTTACGCATGAAAATTATTCTAACACGATTGAACTTAGCAGATGATTAGGGCATTATAATAGCCCCATGCCAAAAACTCACACTCGCTTCGTCTGCCAGCAATGCGGACGCGTATCTGCTTCGTACATGGGCAAATGTCCGCAATGCGGATCGTTCAACAGCATGGTCGAGGAGATTGTCCATGATGAACCGGTCAGCAAAGGCGCGACTGCCAATGTGCGCGGCTTGACGGGACGCTCCCAACCGCAACCCATCGGCGAAGTCGGCGGCGAGGCGGAAGATCGCATCCCCTTGCCCATCGCCGAGTTTGCCCGCGTGCTCGGCGGCGGCATCGTGCCCGGTTCGATCGTGCTGGTCGGCGGCGACCCCGGCATCGGCAAGTCCACGCTGATGCTACAAATGGCACTGGGAATGGCCGATAAAAAGCGCGTGCTTTATGTTTCGGGCGAAGAGTCTGAGCGGCAGATCAAGATGCGCGCCACGCGTCTCGGCAACGACAAAAAAGATTTCCCCGCAAACCTTTTGCTGGTCACCGAAACGAATCTGGAAGTCATCCTCAACCATGTCAACGAAATCAAACCCGATTTATTGATCGTCGATTCGATTCAAACCGTTTATCTTTCCGAACTCGATTCATCGGCAGGTTCTGTTTCGCAGGTACGCGAGTGCGCCTCGCAATTGCGCGAACTCGCCAAATCCAGCGGCATATCAGTTTTCCTCATCGGTCATGTCACCAAGGAAGGCGCCATCGCCGGTCCGCGCGTGCTGGAACACATCGTGGATACAGTTTTATATCTCGAAGGCGACCGCTTCCAAGCCTATCGGTTACTGCGCTCGGTAAAGAATTGTTTCGGCGCGACGGCCGAAGTTGGCGTGTTCGAAATGCGCGAACGCGGCCTGATCGAAGTGACCAATCCGTCCGAGGCTTTCCTTGAGGAGCGGATGGTCAACGCGCCGGGTTCATCTATTGCAGTGATCATGGAAGGCACGCGTCCGATCCTGGTTGAGATTCAAGGATTGACTTCACCGACTCAATTTGGCAATGCGCGTCGCACGCCCAACGGCGTGGACTTCAACCGGCTGCTGCTGATCGCGGCGGTCCTTACCCGACGTGTGGGACTCAAACTTGCCGAGCAGGATGTCTTTGTCAATGTAGTGGGCGGAATTCAAATTGATGAACCTGCCGCCGATTTGGCTGTCGCCGCGGCCATTGCCTCTTCGTGGAAAGATGTTTCCATTCGCGCTGATGCAGTGTTGATCGGCGAGATTGGTTTGGCCGGTGAATTGCGGATGCCGGGCCAAATGCAGACGCGTCTACGGGAAGCGGCCAAACTTGGATTTAAATGTGCGATCGTTCCAAAAGCGATTCATAAAGGCGAAGGCTGGCCAACGGGAATCGAAATCATCGAGGCGCGTTCCGTTTCGCAAGCCCTGGATGCGGCTTTTGCCATTCAAAAAGAGTCGCCAAAGGGCCGAAGGATTGCATAACTTTCGCGCAACAATTTAATTTCTCCTTCGTATATTTCTCTGAAGGAGAATCCCCATGAGCTACAAAATCTTTTCGATTATATTGCTTCTCGCATTGGCGACTGTTCGCCTGCGGATTTAGTGTCTCATTACCCAAAGCGCCCACGCCCGGACCCGATATCATAGATAATATAACGGTGCCCGCTCCGTCTTCAGGGACGACGCGCCTGAGTATCCTCTTCGGTGCGGGTGAGTTGGATCTAAACCCGGGCGCGCAGAATTTGGTCCAAGGCACTGCCACCTATAATATCCCGGATTTGAAGCCCGAAGTCATCACCGACAGTAATGGCATCGAGATCAAACAAGGCAACATTAACAATATTCCCTTTCCGAGGCAATATCAAAAATAATTGGGACCTCAAGCTTGGCAATTCGCCCATGGACTTGACCATCAACGCTGGCGCATATACCGGAACCTATGAACTCGGCGGGCTTTCACTAACCAATTTCACGGTCAAAGACGGCGCATCGAATGTAAAGCTATCGTTCGCCCAAGCCAATCCAAGCGAAATGGCGATCTTCCGTTATGAAACCGGCGCCTCGAATGTTAAACTGAGCGGACTCGCAAACGCAAACTTCAACACGATGATCTTCGATAGCGGCGCAGGTGATTACACGCTTAGATTTCTCTGGAACATTAAAGCGCGACGCAACGATCACCATCTCCAGCGGATTGAGCAACATCATTCTGGTTATTCCGCAAAATGTAAACGCAAATGTCACAACAGAGAGCGGTCTGGCGAACATCAACGCTGGTTCGGGCTGGACTCAAAGCGACAATCAATACACTCAAAACGGTTCCGGTCCAACGCTGACCTTCCTGATCAAAACCGGCGCGGGGAATTTAACACTGACCCATTAATCCAGACAATCGAATTTTCCCTCTCCGATCGGAGAGGAAAAATTTATTAAATCGGAGTAAAAGGTCATAATTTAGCAATGACCTCTATCACTTGTTGTGAACTCCCAAACAAAATAAAATCTTAATACAGATAAGTATTATCTGTTTTTGTGGAAAGAAGGATTTTATGCAAATTACCCGTCAAGCCGACTACGCCGTACGCGCAGTGCTTTATCTGGCTCGCCGAGAAAACGCTGAACGCGCGGCCACCAGCACCATAGCTGTAGAACAACGCATCCCGCCATCCTTCTTGGCAAAGATCATTTCGCAGTTATCCATTGCCGGGTTGCTTCACACTTCGCGTGGCGCACGCGGCGGTGTGACACTGGCCCGTGAGCCAAAAGATATTACATTGCTTGAGGTTGTGGAAGCTATTGATGGTCCCATCCAGTTGAATGAATGCGTAGGCGATGAGGGCAACTGCTCATTTGGCCGCGAATGTCCCCTTCATTCGGTCTGGTGCGAGGCGCAGGAAAAACTGGTAGCACAATTAAAGGCTACCAACTTCGCAGACTTGATGATGCAAGCTGCATAGAATTGAAATAAACGATCACCATTCCTCTCGGCGTATAATAGCCGGGAGGAATTTTTTATTTCCATGAGGAGTTATATGTTTCAAAATAGATTCCATCCTATGGCCGCACCATTATTAACAGCAAGTCTGGCCTGTGCCATATCTTGAATTTCTGCGCCCGAATCCAACGGCGTATTGAATTCAAATTCCCTATCCTCCATTGTCGCAGACATAGCGAATGCGGCGGCCATCCAAACTGCGCAGTTCAATCCTTAACAAGTTCACCGCCTGCCATCTCGACCGAAACAGTGGATTCCACTTCGGCGGTTACTACCATATCCCACTCATCTTTTCTGCATATGGCACGGCCCTCAGGAAACAAACCGATGGGTCGACTGGGTTCGTTGACAAGCCGTTAGAATAGGTACTTGTGATTCCGGCAGGCTGGACGGCCTTCCGCATTATGAGCCTGAATTCTTTAGGCTATGGAGCTTGCCAATGAACAAGGAGACTTGACCGGCATTCAAAGCATGGATCCCAATATATTTCGTCTAATTGCTTTCGAGGCGGGTGATAGGCATTTTCAAAGCGACGCTCTCACAAATACGGATGTTGCATGGAGTTCAAACAGTCAACAGACACAGCGAATATATCAGCCGCCCTCAAAAAATTATGCAACCATGTACACAAGCATCAAACTGCTAACATCGAAAACAGAAACCAATTCATCGAATGTTGAGGGCACTGTAGCAGAACTTGAGTTCGCATACAAAGGTACCAAAACATACGAGAAGCTAACCATGCTCAAAGTAAAGGCTGAAGGAATTTTGAAGATTCGAACAGACACTGCCGATGCTCTAAAAAACCTGAATATGCTGCACATCGACCAATTCCAGGGGTCAATCAAACTGATTTCGGAATAGATATTCCAATTGTCGCAGAAACCAACTTCTAGTCATTATACGCTGCACTCGTACTGACTTATAATTGCAATCACAAAAGTTTTTACAAGGAGAAACATATGTCCGGTTCTCGCATTGTCCGCGCCCCGCGCGGCACACAACTCACCTGCAAGTCGTGGCTCACTGAAGCACCGTATCGCATGATCCAAAACAATCTCGACCCTGAAGTGGCTGAGCGTCCACAGGACCTTGTTGTCTATGGCGGGCGCGGACAAGCTGCGCGCAATTGGGAATGCTTCGACGCCATTCTCGAATCTTTAAAGAATCTCGAAGATGATGAAACATTGCTGGTGCAGTCTGGTAAGCCAGTTGCCATCTTCAAGTCGCATCGTGACGCGCCCCGTGTACTGATTGCCAATTCCAATCTCGTGCCGCATTGGGCCACATGGGAACACTTTGATGAACTCGCCGCAAAAGGCTTGATGATGTACGGCCAGATGACGGCAGGATCGTGGATTTATATCGGCACGCAGGGAATTCTGCAGGGCACCTATGAAACCTTCGGCGCCCTGGCAAGATTGCGCGGCTGGAATTCGCTCAAAGGCAAATTTGTTTTGACAGCTGGTCTTGGCGGCATGGGCGGTGCGCAACCGCTCGCGATCACGATGAATGAAGGCGTGGCACTCATTGTCGAGGTGGATCGTGAACGCGCCGAACGCCGACATGCCATTGGCTATGTGGATACCGTCGTGGACAATCTCGAAGAGGCGATGACGCTGGTTGAGGAAAATAAATCGGCGGGAAAACCCATCTCTATAGGGCTTATTGGCAATGCGGCGGATATTCATAATGAATTGGTAATGCGCGGCGTGGTTCCGGATGTAGTGACCGATCAAACATCGGCGCATGAAGCGTTGATGTACGTTCCTTCCGGGCTTTCAGTGGATGCCGCCAACGAACTGCGCAAGTCCAACCCTGACGAATATAAAAAGCGAGCCATGGCTTCAATGGCAAAGCACGTTCAAGCCATGCTGGAATTCAAACACAAAGGCGCGGAAGTTTTTGATTATGGAAACAACCTCCGCCAGCAAGCATTCAACTATGGCGTCACCGATGCGTTTGAATTTCCTGGTTTTGTTCCGGCTTATATTCGCCCATTGTTCTGCGAAGGCAAGGGACCGTTTCGATGGGTTGCGCTATCCGGCGATAAAGAGGATATTTACAGAACCGATGAAGCAGTGATAGAGCTTTTTCCTCGCGATGAACATCTGCATCGCTGGATGAAGATGGCGCGCGAAAAAGTTCCATTCCAAGGATTACCAGCGCGCATTTGCTGGCTAGGATTTGGCGAGCGGGTTAAAGCCGGACTTAAATTCAATGAGATGGTAGCGAAGGGAATCCTCAAGGCGCCGATTGTGATTGGACGCGATCATCTCGACGCCGGGATCTGTTGCTTCGCCGAACCGCGAAACCGAAGCGATGATAGACGGCACAGATGCAGTTTCCGATTGGCCGATCTTGAACGCGTTGATTAATGCCATCGGCGGCGCGACGTGGGTTTCATTCCATCACGGCGGCGGAGTGGGAATCGGTTATAGCCAGCACGCAGGACAAGTGATCGTTGCAGATGGCACGCCCGAAGCCGCTATCAGATTGGAAAGAATCCTTACAACGGATCCCGGCATGGGCGTGGTTCGACACGCCGACGCAGGTTACGAAATCGCCATCGAAGCTGCGAAGAAACACGGTATCAAAATTCCCATGCTCAAGTAGCATCCAAATGGACCATTGTTATTGCCCTGTTACTGAGATAGGATAAGGTTATTCGCCAAAGGAGAAACTATGAGAATCCATCGCCTGATTCTCTTACTTATGTGTGCCTTGTTGATAATAGCTTGCAACGTTCCGTTCTTGGCGGCATCCAAAAGGCCAACACCAACTGTCAACTTACCGACCAGCACGTTTACTCCGGCATTGCCGCCTACGTTAACCGTTACACCTGCCCCGACTCTCTCGCCCACGCCCAGCGCACCACAATTGACGCTAAACTCGCCCGTCGTCAATTGCCGCACCGGCCCGGATGTTGCCTACCGTTCATTGGATACAATCAATTCAGGACAGACTGCAGTGATCGCTGGAAGGGATGATAACAGCACATGGTGGTATGTTCGCGATCCAAATAATACAAGCCAATTCTGCTGGGTATCTGCCAGTATTACGACAACCTCCGGAAATCTGAATAATCTACCGGTCATTCCTTCTCTGGCAGTGATCGCAACGAATGTGACGTGTGAGCGCGTCGGTCAGCTTCAGCATGTGCGGCGGA
This sequence comes from uncultured Chloroflexia bacterium, assembly GCA_963752775.1. Lineage (GTDB taxonomy): Bacteria > Chloroflexota > Anaerolineae > Anaerolineales > Villigracilaceae > Fen-1038. The sequence goes on along the minus strand of CAVVZL010000009.1, from coordinate 50,208 downwards.
CCCAATCCAGTTAGTTTTAGCGGTACGATCACAACCAATGGCGCCACTAAGGTTTCATTCCAGTGGGAAATTCGCGGCGATAAATCCAATACGACCTCGCCTCAGACGATCACCTTCAAAGCGGCCGGAACAAAGAATGCACCCAACCCTGGGACTTATAGCGCAGACTGCGGACATTATTCCATCAGCCTGCATGTGTTAGATCCCAACGATATTTCTGCGAAACAGAATTTCAAAATCGGCCCTTAACTTCCTTTAAGATAAGAAACTTAACCAGTACTTTAGTACGGCTTGAATAAACGACAAATTGAGGTTATATTAGTGTAATAATCAACCCAACCAAAGGAGCAAAATATGTTCGGACGGAAAATTGAGAAGGACCCACAGAAGGCTTTAGATAATGCCAAAAAGACCATGAACAGTGGACTGACCGGTGGTTTGACCAAGGCTTTTATGGGCAAAGATTTTGTGAACGATATGAATAACGCAATGGATAAGGGCCAGGCTGCGTTAGACATGCAAAAGTCTGGTGCCTGGATCGCACAATCAGGCATGGATGCAACCGCAGAGGTTCTTTCCATTCAGGATACGGGTTCGTTGATCAATATGAATCCAGTTGTTATCCTGCAGTTAAAAGTTCAACCCGTTATGGGAGCAGAATTTACAACTACTGCACAAACGATGGTTTCCAAAATCGCCATTCCGCGCGTCGGCGACAAGATTAAGATCAAATACAACCCGGCCAATCCTTCACAACTGGCTGTGTTGTAGTCGTTTCAGCAGATCAAATCGGGCGGACAATAGTCCGCCCTTTTCTTTTGGAACTCCTAAGGAAATATTCGCATTTTAGAATAGCCACTTATAAACTTTCAAAATCGCAGAGGCATAATGGATACAGGAACGATAACAATTTTAATCATCTTCATTGGATTTTGGATATTATTCGGCTCAATCATGTTTTGGGCCTATGGATTAACTCCTATTCTGCATTGGTTTATCAAAGCGAATGGAGAAACCGCCAAAGCAGTCATTTTGGAAAGTAGAGATGCCGGCTGGGGATGGTATTCGGGCAGCCGTTATTCCCAAAGTCTAGTTTTTCAACCGGTTAAAAGTGAAGCTTGAAGTCCATCCAACCAATGGCACACCGTACATCGCGCAGGACAGATTTAATGCAAACCACAAATATTATCGGTTCATACAACCAGGCGCCGAGATACAGGTCTCGATCGCCAACTTCAACCCCCAATGGGTTGCATCTTGGCCCGAGACAGCCGGGCAGGAAAAGCGAGCTACCGAAGCCGCTGAGAGGGCAATGGCAGCCACCTATGAAGAGCAACGCCGCAATGCTGCCGTCGCCACTGAGAGAGCAAAGCTAGCCGCCTATGATGAACAGGTCCGTCGTGGTGTCCTTCCCGGTGTGCAGCAAACTGCGGCACCGGCTTCAAAGATGAGCACTGGGGCGCTAATCAGCGTTGTCGTCATTGTGTTCGTGGTAGTAGCTTGTTGTGTGATTGGTGCCGGCGCGTTCGCCTATTCGCGCTTTGTTGCCGCTGGCAATGCCTTACCCGGTGCGAGCGGTCAGGTCACAACAGCCGCGTCCGGTGGATTATCTGTTCCCAGTCTTTCATCTGGGACAACTGTTGCTCCCGGATCTCCATCCGGATCGAGCGCTGCTACGGTGCCTACAGGTGGACTGGGCGACGTATTCACTAGAGCAACTGCCTGGGGATCTGCACTTGCTGCGATTGTGCAAGCAAATCCGACAAGTTGCACGGCTCCGGATGCAACCAATACCACCATTGAAGTTACGCAGCAACCGGATTCTTCCGGTTCCTGGCAGGAACATTGGAATGTCGCTTGTGGCGGTGGTACTTCCATTCCAGTAGATATAACATTTTTGCCAACGGGCAACGGTGTGTTCACGGTAAAGGCGACGGTCGCCAAGTAGCTCTGAACGTTGGCGAAAGAGCCAAACTGAAACTTTGGAATCAACCAAAAAGCCTTCTGTGAGATAATAGCTCAAGAGGCTTTTTTAATGGCCTGCGAAATTTCCGTCATGTAGTAAAACCTTTTTGGCAATGTTAAAGAAATGCATCCACATTGGATTTCTCTACGAGGCGTCATCGTTCAGGGTTATCGAGTTGCATCTGGCCCATCGCAGGATTACCCTTATGGTGCGTTGGAAAGACAGAAGCCCATCTTCAAATCGCGTGGGCTGGACCTCGAGAATTATTTCAATGGCACATTAAACATAGACATCCGTCCATCTACCTTCCAATTAATAAAACCGGAATTTACTTTTTATAATGTTGAATGGACGGACTTGCATCCACCCGAGCATTTTTCTTTTTCGCGATGCAAGGTTGTCTATAAAAGCATCGAGTACGAGGGCTGGGTCTATTATCCACATCCGGAAACAAAGCGCCGTAATTTTCAAAATCCTTCTTTGCTGGAAGTGATGGCCTATCCAATTCTAGAAATCCAATACGGAAACGCAATACAAGCTTTGGTAAACACGGATGAAATTCTAGTGAGCAGCCCTATTTAGCAAAACAAAAAAGACTCAGACACTCTTCTTTATATATCTATCGCCTTACATTACCCTTATAATAATAGATAGAATCCAAATCCACGCTGGATTTAGTGTAGAATGGTTCGGTGGCCATCAACCAAGCAGGAATGATCCCCAATCAATTGTTTAAACATAATATTACAGCAAGGAGAATTTTCTATAAATCGTCTATTTAAGAAACGACAAAATGTTTTCCTGAAACTCATCCATGATCAAGCTGCGCTTACGCTGGAGGGCCTGGATGCTTTGAAAGCTTTTCTGAGCACGCATGACCCGGCGGCCTCCGCACTGCTAACCTCAAAAGAGAAAGAAGCAGATGAAGCCCGACGAATCCTGATTGACGAATTAAATAAAACCTTCATCACACCCTTTGACCGCGAAGACATCTTCGCACTTTCGCGGACAATTGACGATGTATTGGACTATGCCTACAGCACAGTCAGCGAGATGGAAATCCTGAAGGTTAAGGCGACACCCTTCATGCAACGAATGGCCGCATTATTAAGGGATGCCGCCTTCGAACTCTCGATGGCGGTCAACTCCCTCGAAGAGCATCCGGCAGTAGCTAATGATCACGCCCAGCGCGCCAAGGCTCTTGAAAACCGCGTCGAAGCCGTTTACCGCGAGGCTTTGGCGGATCTCTTCAGCGGTGTAGAGGATCTCAAGCATGTGGTCAAGATGCTAAAACTGCGTGAGGTCTATCGCCATATGAGCAACGCGGCTGATCGCGGCGATGAAGCCGCCAATGTCATTGCTGATATTGTCGTCAAAATCACATAAAGGACAGGAAGCATCAATGCCGCCCATCCTCATCGCAGTGATCATATTGGGACTTGGATTTTCCTTTCTGAATGGCGTTCACGATTCCAGCAATGTGGTCGCCATGATGATTTCGTCGCGGGCGTTTTCGCCGCAAGTCGCACTGGGAGTAACTGCTTTGGCAGAGTTTGTAGGGCCCTTCATCTTCGGCGTCGCGGTGGCAACCACGATCGGAAATGATGTTGTTACTTCCAAAGCAATCAGTATGGGGATAATTCTGGTCGCGTTGGTTAGCGCAATTTTCTGGGATCTATTGACTTGGTATCTAGGCTTGCCAAGTAGTTCTTCGCACGCATTGATCGGTGGTCTCATTGGGGCAGTACTTGTTGGAGCAGGATGGCGGGCACTCCAATTACAAGGATTGGTGAAAACATTGGTCGCTTTGTTCACTTCCCCAATCATCGGCTTTATTTTTGGGTTTATCCTTCTAAGGCTTATCCTGCTGTTAAGTTGGAAGGCCACGCCGCGTATCAATAGCTTTTTCAAGCACAGTCAAATAGTGACGGGCATTACACTGGCCCTCAGTCATAGCGCCAATGATGCAGAAAAAACCATGGGGATTATCACGTTGGCATTAGTCACATCTGGATATCTGAAGGTTTTTGCGGTTCCATTCTGGGTCATTATCGTTTGTGCCGGAGCGATTGCGCTGGGCGTGGCTACGGGCGGATGGCGGCTGATTCGGACATTGGGTGGAAAGATCTTTCAAATCCGACCCATAGATGGCTTTACTTCGCAACTAGCATCTGCAATCATCATCATCGGAGCATCTTTGCTCGGTGGGCCGGTAAGCACAACTCAAGTGGTAAGCACAACCATCATGGGCACCGGTACGGCGGAACGAGCCAATAAGGTCCGTTGGGGAGTTGCAGGGGAGATTGCAATGGCCTGGCTATTTACCATTCCTGCCACCGCTTTAGTTGCCGCTGGCCTGTACTACATACTTAGTCGAATCATCCGATAGAAATCCATAAACTACCTCAGGCTTTTAATATCATAACGCGACCCCAAGAGGTCGCGTTATGATTTGATATAGGTTGAAAAAAATTAATCGGCGGCGCTATCTTTGAATTTGGACTCAGTCTCAGCGATCATTGCCTGACGTTGAACGATTCTCTCACCTTGCGGGACACCCTCAAAGGGAGCGACGCGTTCGAGCACAAACCAGAGAACAACCATGAAGACAACCAAACCGATTATCAACCTGCCAACTGCATCATTCGGCGGCTGGAAGCCTACCCAGATCAGGACCAATCCACCTAGGATAGCAAGGATGGCATTAGGCTTGGAAAGCGCACCGAGATTGAACGGGCCCTTTTCCTTCCAAGTCCTGCCCTCGGCGAAAAGGCCAGCGACCACTGGCATGATGTAGGAGATATACAGGAACACTGCGCATCCTGCAGCCAGAACGGCGAATGCTCCGCCATACAAGCAGGAGAGCAGTGCCAGGAGACCACTCGTCCAAATAGCAATAGTCGGCGTGCGGTAATTGGTGCTTACGTGACTTAGACCCTTGGAAAACGGCAAGCCGCCATCGCGGGCGAATGCGTACATCATGCGGGAGCAGGAGGTAATGCAGGCGAGTCCACAAAGATAGTTGGAGATCACTACGCCGACAACCAAAATAATGTTAACAATGATCGGCATCGTAGAACTACTCATGATGTATGCAAAGGGAGAATAGCCTTGAGCTGCACCTTTAACTATGTCCGGCATGGCAAGTACTTGCGCACACACCAGGATATATCCAAAGATCATCGACCAGAGGACTGCCTGCCACATCCCTTTCGGGACATTGACTGCGGCATTCCTGGTTTCTTCGGAAGTATGCGCAGAAGCGTCGTAACCGGTGATCGTATATGTCACGAGTAGTAGTCCAACTACGAATGCATATAACATATTGTTCGTTTGCGGCCAGACACCGCCGCCTGCGGCACCAGTAAAATTGGTGAACGTGAAAAGACGGCTGAAGTCAAGATGTGGCGCGTATACCACGAGGAAGATCGTCAATAGAGCGGCAACACCAAAGATCAGATAGCCGCTGAAGTCAGTCAATATGGTAGTGACCTTGATACCGTAGTGGTTCAGCAAAGCTGTTGAACCAATGACAACTACCGTACCGACCAGCCAGATCCATCCGGGGAAGTTCCCGTTTCCTGTTGCCTGCCAGGCTGCACCCGAAACATCAACTTTAAACATGTTGCTTAGAATTAAATCTCGGAAGAGCTGGAACACAGCCGTATCCACGGAAGATACGACGAAGATCAAACCAAGCAGGTTGAACCAGGCTGTGGCCCAGCCCCAGAAGCGGCCGCCGAGAATCGAACTCCAATGATAAAGTCCACCGGCAGTCGGGAACGAGGACGCAATCTGTCCCATGGAGAGAGCCACAATCAGCGCAAACAAACCTCCGACCGGCCAGCCAATGCCCACACCCGCACCGCCCGTAGCAGCAAAGGCGAAACCGAAGGAGGTAATTCCACCGGCCAGAATGCAGATGATCGAAAAGGATATGGCAAAATTGGAAAAGCCGCCCATGCGGCGCGACAGTTCCTGGGCGTACCCGAAACCGTGCAATTGCTTTACATCGTGATCAAGATGCTCATCTTTGGTTGGCATAACATTAATCTCCTTTTTGATTGGCGAAACAAATAAAGGGTCTCGATGTCAAGCTGGCTAGAATTCGAATTTTGGCATATCACCTCCATGGTTCGTAAATTCAAGTGACCAAAAGATATAGTTCTTGCCTGCGATTCGTTTTGCTATATAACCCGTGATTACGAGGACGGTGAGGCGTGATAAACATATCTGATGAAACTCTCAATACTTCAATTGAAATATTTTTTTAACTGACGCAGGGTAACTTACAATTTCTTACATCGGCGGCCTCGGTGAATTAAAAACATAGACAGAGCAAGATTCCAATGTAAAACCAGGCACGAATGCTATTTGCTAGTCAACAAAGGATATTCACCCGCCTATTTCTACTTTGGTTAATATTTCCCCTCCGGCCCTGCCGGAAAATCGGCTTGGACAGGAAATTCATCCAGCATTGTTTCTTCCAATAAAAGAGAGACGCGATGTAGAAAGCCGCGTCTCTCTTTTATTGTTTAATGCTACTTTCCAAACCTTTCCATTAACAGCTGTACATGGAACCCTCATCGAAGCCCGGCAGATTGCCCTTTAGCAGGATCGCCTTCTCATATTTTGGATTGCGGATAGGTGACGATCGCATCACTTGCGCTTATATCCTTCTGCTTGGAGCAGCCATTCATTGTAACAATGGTTTTTATTCCTGCGACTTTTGAAGTCGTTACGCCATTTTTCGAGTCTTCGCTATGAAAGCCTGAATCCAAAATACCTTGGATTTTCAAACAGACACTAAGCACACAAAAGAGAAGTTCTTTACTAAAACGATCTTTGCGTGCTTAGTGATCAGTGTCTTCTACTTCTTCATTCCGAAGAATTCGTGGATCGTATCCACGAATAAACGATTCTCTTCCTTGGAGCCAATCGTGACGCGGAACCAGCCGTCGCTTCCATACTTCTTGCTTTCGCCGCGCAGGATCAGGCCCTTTGTCTCTGCATAGGCCAATACTTCCTTGCCCGTCTTGCCGGTCGCGCCGCAATCGAACAGGATGTAATTCGCCTTGGACGGGAAGATCACGAAGCCCGGAATGTCACTCAGCGATTCCGTGATGAAGTCCACTTCACTGTTATTGAAACGAACGCGCTCTGCGAGTTCCTCGGTATCTTCAAAGGCCGCCAGCGCCGCCCACATCGGGACCGTGCCGACGTTCCAAGGAAGAAGCGAACCGGCGATTTGATCAATCACTTCCTTCGCCGCCAGTGCATATCCAAAGCGCATCCCGGCCAGACCATAGGCCTTCGAGAGAGTACGCGTGACAATCACGTTTGTATATTTTTTGGTCAGCGCAACCTGCGACATGCCCAAGCCTGAGAATTCAACGTAGGCCTCATCCACCACAAAGGGGATTCCAGTCTCTGCGATGGTCACAAAATGCTTGGCATCCATAAAATTGCCGGTCGGGTTATTGGGATTGGCAACCACAATAATCTTGGTCTTGGGGGTCACTGCTTTGAGGATGGCATCCGGGTCGTAAAGCATCTTCTTGTCTTTATAGACCATCGGTACGCCTACCATGTTTGCGCCCAGCAGTTTACCGCGCAGGCCATAGATGCCAAAGCACGGTGTATGCTGAATGACCTCATCGCCCGGTGCGATGAACATGCGGAAGACGTTATCGTAAACTTCGCTGGAGCCGTTACCAAGCATGACGTTATACGGCCCATCCAGTTTGTTGATCTCGGCGATTTTTGTGCGCACCACCAAGCCCTGATCGGGATAACGATTCGCCATCTTGGAATACTTGATCATCGCATCCAGAACTTTTTGCGAAGGTGCATTTGGATTCTCATTCGACATCATGCGATGCAATCCAGGATTGCGCCATGCTTTCTCGATGTGCTCCGAGATGTACATGGGAATGCCCTTCACCCAGGGAACGTAGTACTCTTCAATTTTCTTTGCCATTCATTTTCTCCTAAAAAAAGTTTAATCTGTGCGCGGATTTGAAGGATGACGCAGATATTTTAACAGATCTGTGAAATCCGCCTACTTCGTGCACAAAAGAATTTACGACCTACCGAGCCATGTGTTGGCCAGCAAAGTCCTCGAGACTTGAGAAGCCCTTCGTGAAGAGCTCCACCGTCGCGACCGTGGCCGGATGGGTATTGAACTGTTCAAGCGCCATGCCGTTCGGGTCATATGCCTGAATGGCATAAGGGATCTTCATCATCTTTTCCATCACCTCGGCGGGCACATCATCCTTCTCGATCTCAGGTTCAAAGTCCAGGAATTCGCCAACCTGGAAGAACGGCTCGAGCACATACGGCGGGCAGGTATACACAATGTTTCCGCCGGCAATTTTTTGGATGTCCCAATACTGCGGCCTTCCGCCCTCCACAGGGCCTGCGCGCATCGAGCAAGCCAACAATTTACTGGCATAGCCGCCATCCTTCAACAGTTTGTAGGCTCGGCGGAAAACCGCGACGCCATACCAATGCTTATCCGCCCAGGAAAGCTTGATATTCTTGCGTTCGGCTTGCACATCCAGAACAGGGTTCTCAGTGAGTCGCCCGATCATATGCGTGATAACTGCGCGCCAATTCTTCAGATCCACCTTGTTCTTCTCGGCAATGGCGAGGCCCGCCATTGTCGCGTCGGCGGAGCCCATGATCTGCGGAAGCGTGAAGCAGGTGGTTGTATTGGTGCTAATGCCCTTGGAAGCCATGATTTTGAGCACTTCCATACCCTGCATGCTCGCTGGCACTTTGATCATCACGTTGGGGCTTATGGCGCGTAGCTCGTCGGCGTCGGTCACCATCTGGTCCACTTCGGTAAACAGGCGGGGATCAAGCTGCCCGGAAATCCAGCCATACCGTCCGTTCGATGCCTCATAGATCGGCATCATCATCTCAGCCCCGCGTTTGACAACCTCTTTGTAGGTCAGCCAAGCTAATTTGTGATTGTCGAAGCCCTTGTTTGCCAGGCTTTGCTTGGCGATCCAGTCACCCCAGAACTTGGTGTCGCTTTGGACCGCAGTCCAAGAGAGGGGCGGATTGGTGGTGCAACCGCGAACAAGGCTGTCCGCCGGGTTCTCCGCATTGTAGAGCCGTTTTAGCTGCTCTTTCCACGTTTCCTTTTTGGAGGCTGGCGCGGAATCCAGCATTTTCTTAGTCCACTGGCCATAGACCAACGGGGACGAATCCCACCAGATCTCCATCTCTGGGTTGGTCTTGACAAGTCGTTCAATTGCGCTTTCTGTCATGGTAGTACCTTCCTTTTTTATTACGTGAACCTGCTGATAGAGTTTTTTCTTACTATCTCCGCGGGCACTTTGCAAGCGCGCCCTCTGCGAAGGTAATTTTCTTGGCAATGAGCTTTCGTGCGATGCAATCTCGTTATTGAATCAAGTGTTCGCGCGCTAGGCCCGCGCGTACGCAATGATCTTGGCTGGGATCGTTGCGAGGAGGTTGCTCTCCCCTATGGGGCAATCTCCTCCTCTGGGACAGTCTTCTACTTCGCGGCCACATCTTTCAACCACCTATCCCAGCGCAGGTCTGTGAATCGCTCGCGGGCGCGGCCGAAGAAAAGATCGGCATACGCCTGGAAATCCTCGTCCAGTTTGGAAATGCCAGTCTGTGTCGTACCCCACATAGCTTCGTGGATTTCCGACATCGCCGCCATCAATTTGAGGCGCGCAAAATGCTTTGGCATGACCTCACCGAAGTATTCCTGCAACAGGAGATGGATTTGTTCGTCTTCCAGCCGATGATGGTGGGTGAAGTTACCAAGGTCGAAGAAGATGTCGCCCATCCCGGCATATTCCCAGTCCAAGAGTCGTACTTCACCCATTCCACCAGTCACGCCTAGCTCGTCCAGCCAGTTCAGGTTTAGCAGGTCATCGTGGCATGGAGCGGGAATGTAGGGATCTTTGAGCAGGGCTTCTTCAACGGCGTATACCGTCTGCATGATCCAATCAAAATCGAATGGAAACTTGCAATTCTTCTGTTTGGACACGGCGGTCAGCATTTCAATTCGCCGAAATACGTTGAACTCGCCATTAAGTTTGGGGCCTTTTTGATGGAAGAGCCGCAATTTGCGCACCACGCGCATAATATTTTCCGGCCGCGTAATTACTTCTGGCGGCATGGTATTTGCCTTGATGAACCGTGTGACAAGGTAGCCTTCCGGTTCGATGTAGTAAATGACCTCAGGCGCAATTCCCAAACGACCCGCCGCTAGATTTGCGGCGTATTCCCACATCGCGGCGGATGCCAAGCTTATCCGTATCTGCGCCAGCGATCCGCAATACGTAAGATTTCCCTTCGGCGTCAATCTTGAAGTTCAAATTGGTGACACCTTCCAGTAAGCGGAGCGGTCACCACGTTTTTTGCGTCGGCCAGAAAAGGCACACACGCTATAGCTTCATGCAGTGTGAGAGCCATTATGTTTATCTTTCAACTGAGGTTGGTCGGCGGCTCATCTTCCAACGAACCGCCGACCATAATCTTGGAATTACATGATATGCCAGAGCATTTTATTCTGGCGGGATCTCCTTGAAGGCATAATCAATATTGATGCCATGAGCCTTCTGCGAGCGCTTGGTCCAGGCATACCACAGGATACAGAACAGTATGATCCCAAATGTGAGGATCTGTGCCCACAGGCGAGTTGGAAAATTGGTGAAGTCCCAATTCCCGATCACACCTAGTGCCGGTTCCAACACGAAGGACAACACCATGCTCATTCCGAGACCGCCTCCGAGCATACCGAGAGCGGTCGGCCAGGGCATCTTCTCGCCCTTCAGCCAGCCCGGCAACTGTTCACGTAGAGGCGAAAGGAACGCGATACCGCCAACGATAACCGCTGCCCGAATAAACCAGATCAGGAAAACCGAGTTAGGAAATGCGTGGGGAGCCAACACCCAACCGGACCAACACCAGGCAAATAATCCTGCCAAGCCCAGAAGCATTCCCAAATAGGAATTAACGTAGTATTTCGCACCCGGCGAGGCCGCATATACTTCCTTGGCTCTGTACGGGAAGAAAATGCCCGCCAGCGCACTGCCGGTGAAGCCCAAGCCGCCGCCGAAGGTCACGCCCAATGTCAGGGCAAGCCAGCCTGGCACCAGATTGTAACAAAGGATGGCAGGGATGCTTGCCAGGAAGAAGGCGAGGTGGGCGTTGACCGGAGTATGCCGACTTTCGCTCACGCGGCTGAACCACTCAGGCATAGCACGGTCAAGAGAAGCCGCCACCATGATGCGGGTTGTACCGATCATGATGTTGTTGGCAATCTGGAAACTATTGAAAATGTAACCAACAGCGATGAGCAACACAATTATCGGGCTACCGGTGAGTGCTACGGCAAGGATCGGTGGCCACAGGTTGAAGCCCGCAATGTTGGCCTGGCTAAGGCCGGACCAATAACCGGCGCCAGCAACATATAGGAACTGCGTGCCAAGTGCCTTCTGAAACACGAAACCCAAAAGGGCCAGTAACACGCCAGTGATCACCAGGCCACCCACATAGATAAAGGCCTGCGTATTGAAGGACTTGGCATCTTTAATCTCGCCATTCTGCTCGGCAGAATACGTAGCCCATTGCAATGAGGTCCATGCAATCGGCGCTACGAGCAAAGTCGCCAACAGGCTAAACGGCGGATTCAGGTTGATGACCTGCCTTTTGAACAGCGTCAATTGCGCCTTGATAGAATTTGCGCTGCCTCCGACCGCAACCGAAAAAGCATTGAGTTTGGCAGGAACAGTGGACGGATCCGCAAAGAACAAGACGACTAATGTGGTGAAAATCGCAATGGCAGTGGCCACTACCATCCATCGTTGAAGCGATACGTAGTTCTTAAAGCCAGACGTCAGAAGCAAGAACGCGCCACCGGCATTAATGATACTGACAATCACGATTGCATTCGGTGTGGTAAACCAGATACCAATGCTGGCCAGCGTCGGATTTCCAAGTGTAGCTCCTAGGCCAAGAAAGAGCGGAGCAAAGCCCAGATAGGATAGGAGCCAGCCAGCGAGGGCAATCCATACGAGTTGCCAAATGACGATCCCCGACATCGTAATAGCAAACGCCGTCCCACCGCCCCATACGCGGCTCTGAAATACATAATCTCCACCGGAGCGCGGCAGGGCTGATGAGAGGAATACATAAACGAGAGCAATGGGCAATTCGAATAGCATCGCAAGAATAATGCCCCAGACCAAGTGGCCGCCCGGGAGAGAGCCCGGTGCCCACAAATAAGTCCAGGGAAAAATCACGCCCATGGCTAAGATATTGTAAAACATAGCCGACCAGGGGGACATTACGCGTACCAACCCCGAGGCCTTACGGGTAAAAACTTCAGGTTTTGCTACAGACTCAGTTGTGCTCACTTCTTACTCCTTATATTTGATTATGCAATTGCATCATCATGCCTGACCTGAATGCGAAATTCGCGAAACAGGCCCGCGGTGAGCATGGACACAATAGTCAACGACCTGCCGCGTATGGTCAAGATTTGTTACGTTCAACTATGAGCTTATAACTAACACCTCCATTCAAAATCAATTTTCATTTACATCCTTGCGCCAGACAAAACAATTGTTTCAAGGTCTCTTGCTTTTCTGGTGGCTTAATACAATCTCAATCCAATGAGCCTCTCGAAGGAACTTCAACACTATCCGCTAGTCATCTGAAAACCTTCGATTACTCCGTCGGCGAAGGTCACCAGACAGCCGCGCAGAATTCCTTCTCCGTACTCGCTGCCGGGGTTGATGCAGGTTGTCCGGCCAATCTTGACCACTCCTTGCGCCTCATGGATGTGTCCATGCAGGCCCAACATGGGTTGGTGTTTCTCGATGGCGTTGCGCACTGCCTGGCTGCCAGCCCCGGCGAAGACGATCTGCCCGCCGCTCATGACTGGGGACGGCGGATCGGTGTTCCAATCTAATTTGGGACAAGAGTCCAAAGTCGAATTGATCGGGGGCACATGAAAATTGAAAATGCAATGTTGAAAGTCCTTTACCTGGGCGCACATGCCTTCGATGATTTCTCCGAGCTTCTCATCGGGGATCTCGCGCGGCGTATGCCACGGAGTGAGGTTGCTAAAGCCGACACTCGCCATGACATGGTCATCGTCGATTTGAACAACCTTTGCTTCACAGGCCATAAAAGATTCTCTTCCCTCCCCCTTGATTGCTTCCAGCACTTCCGGATCATCATCGTTGCCGCCGGTTACAAAACAACGAATGCCGGTACCTTTGAGCCGGGTCTCTGCAAGATCCACCCACGCAGCGAGGCGTTCACGCGCCAGCTTGTGGAAGAGTTTATTGACTTCTTCCGGATGGCCGGCCAGGCTTTTATACTCATCTTCTTCCATGATCTGGCTGTAAAAGCCGAGCAATCCAATCGTGTCTTGCAACTGTTTCAATTCCGCTTCGGTTGTTATCTTGTGGACGGTACCTTGCAGGGTGGCGCGGTAATTGCCGTTGCCTTCTTTGATGATGGGAATCATCAACTTGCCTGAGATATCGCCGCCCATGACGATAATATTCACTTCATAGAATTTGCCAGCGTTGATGAACTTCCGATAGGTTCGTTCCGAACCATGAATATCCGTGGCAAAAAACAGGCGTGTCAACTTCTTACTTTTCTTCTTGCCGAAAAACGACATCGTGCACCTCCGAATGAAATTGAAATAGCGTTATGATACTTTGCTAACGTTCCAATGCCACGGTGAGGGAATACATATCGCCGCGGTTATAGCAGTAAGTGAACTCCACAGGTGTGCCGTCATCAGCATAGACCGTACGCTCCTTGAAAAGAACTGGCATACCCTCCTTGATTTTCAAAAGATGAGCAATTTCTCTCGAAGCTTCGCGCGCTTCCAGCCTTTGGACAGCACGTTTGACCTTGTAACCACACTTCTCAAACAAAGTCCACAAATGCTGAGCTTCCAGATTTTCATTGATAATGCTCGCAAACAATTCATGTGGTACATGAGCATCATGCACGGTTATCGGTATATCCTCCACACAGCGCAACGTCTTCACGCGGATTATTCGGCTTCCCATGGAAATGTCCAATGCTTGAGCCACCTTTGGAGTCGCCAAGGCTAGTTCTAAGATTCAATAAGGTTACCTGTACTCTAATGCCCTCATTTTCGGCTTTATCAAAGAAGCTGGTCAACCGAGTGTGATCGCGTTGCAAGTGCGGATAAGCGACAAACGTCCCAACACCATGCCGACGGTAAAGCAGGCCCTCATCAACGAGGTCCTCGATGCTCTCGCGGATCGTCATACGGCTGACGTTATATTTGGAAGCTAATTCATTCTCAGAGGGAAGTTGCTCGCCGCGCTTTAGAAGGCCCCCCGTTATTTCTGCGCGTAATGATTCTCGAATCTGAACGTAAACCGGTACACCCTCGGTTCTGATAAACTCAGCCATTATGCCTCTGGTCTACCCTGTATCTAGACATATAGATGTCTATATTCTAAAACAAACCTTCTCCGCTGTCAAGAAGAATTCAAAACCCCTCAGAATACAGCGTTCTTCCTCATGCCAGGAGCGTTATTGTGATTACTAATGGGCTAGTAATCTCTTGCCACATGCTTGTTAAATTTTATACAATCCTAAAATTTTATCGTGCCCAAAAGGATTAGTCTTTTAAGTTGATCCTTCGAATCATTCTATAGTCCGCTGCTGGTACCCGCTCCATTTCATCCCATACTGCATGACATCTTCGGCAACGGAATCTCACTATTTCCACATGATAGATCCTGTAGTAGAGATCAATAAAATGTCCCCAATATTCCTCTCCGCCGTGTTCTATTTCCAGACACGTTTCCAGATCACGTGCGTGCCTGCGGCTAACTTCTTCCCTCGCGAACGGCCAGAGACTGTTACATTTTCTGCATCTGGTTAAAGGAAATAACCGAATATAAACAATGCCGCTGGCATACAGCATTGACATTGACACAACGGCAGTGGACCGTACAGAGGTTTCAAGGTCTTGAAAGAGGAAAGCCCAAAATAACGCGGCAAATACAAAGATCGAGAGCCACTCTAACAGGAATATAGCATGCTTTTTCTTATGTTCCTGCTCCAACAGCCAATCTGAGACTGATTTGAATATCATGGTTCTCCCAACACTCCCATGTCAATTATATGACGGATCAGTCTAACCATCATCCACCTATCCAGTATCGGCCGCTTTGCCCCAAAAAATCAACCGTAGTATGTCCTGGCGTCGGTGGTTCATATGTTTTAGGGGTTTCTTCCCTTAAGTAGCACATCGATAAATGTGCAGAGCGCCGATGTTTTCCAAAGGGCGCACTATCACCAACTCAACCTGACCTGAGAAAAAAAAACCTCACTCACCTTCTCCTTCAGCGCCCTTATTCCAACATGGCAATGAATTTCGAGAGATGAGTGAGGCTGCTTTTAAGAGGAACTTACTAGGCCCGAATCCGTTCTCCCTTCGGATCCCAAAGTGGAGACGTGGCCACAACCGCACCAATATGCTCACCAAAGAATTCTATTTCAAGCTTGGTGCCGGGTTTGCTGTATTCAATTGGCAAGTAAGCGTAAACGATGCTCTTCTTGACCGAATAGCCATAGCCTCCCGCCATAACCCATCCAATGATCTTGCCATCCGGCGTTCGGATCGGTTCCTTGCCGATGGCAATGGTGCGATCATCCGCAAGGGTGATGCAGACCAGCTTGCGCGTCACGCCTTTTGCCTTCGCTTTGACCAGGGCGTCTTTGCCGATGAAATCTGTTTTATCCAGTTTGACCGCAAAGCCCAACCCGGCCTCAAGAGGATTGTAATCCGGGCTGATCTCGCTGCTCCAATAACGATAGCCTTTCTCAAGCCTCAATGTGTCAATGGCCTTATATCCGCCAGCCACCATGCCTTCGGGTTGACCCTCTTCCCAGAGGATGTCCCACAACCGCAATCCATATTCCATCGGGCAGTAAAACTCCCAGCCCAACTCACCGACATAAGTCACGCCGCGAAGCGAGAAGAGGCACATCGCCGACAGTGATGTACTTGGCCGTCATGTATGGAAAGTTGGCGTTGGAAACATCATCGGTTGTAGCCTTTTGGAGGATCTTGCGCGCTTTGGGTCCCCACAAGCCGATGCAGGCGTAAGAGGAACCGACATCCTCAATAGTCACCGAGCCGTCCTCAGGCATGTTTAGCGACAGCCATGAAGAATCGTGTTGACCAAAGGCTGTGCCTGTGATGATGAGGAAACGCTGTTCGCCGAGGCGCGTGACCGTGAAATCACATTCGATGCCGCCGCGTTTATTCAAACATTGAGTATAGATCACCGAACCAACCGGCTGATCAATATTATTGGCGCAAACATAATTGAGGAACTTCAACGCGCCGGGGCCGCGCACTTCGATTTTATTGAAGGAGGTTTCATCGAAAAGGCCCGCGTTCTCGCGCGTCATCAAGTGTTCGTAGCCGATCGCGCGCGACCAATTCTGGTGCGCCCAACCCTGAGGCTCATGACCGTGAGTGGCTTTCTCTTCATAAATCCTGAACCAGTTCGGGCGTTCCCATCCGAACTTCTCACCGAAGGAACAGCCGAGGTCGCGCAGACGAAAATACGTTGGAGAGAGTCGCTGGTTGCGGCGCGACATGCGTTCCTCGCCGGGAAAATGAATATCATAATATTGAGTATACGTTTCGATGGTGCGCGCCACTGTGAAGTCGAGGCTGTTGTAGTTGGGACCAAAGCGACGCACATCGAGCCGCCATACGTCCCATTCAGGATGGCCGTCAATGATCCACTCGGCCATCGTTTTGCCGATGCCGCCTGCACCTGCCAATCCGTGGGCGCAGAACGCGCACGCCACCCAGAATCCCTTAACCGATGTGGGACCAAGCAAAAACTCGCCATCGGGCGTGAAACCCTCAGGACCGTTCAATAGTTTTATAACTTCCGCATTTTCAACAGCGGGTACACGTCGGATGGAATTTTCCATCAATGGCGTAAAGCGCTCCCAATCGGGCGGCAACAACTGATATTTAAAGTCGTGCGGAATGCCTTTCAAGCCAAAAGGCTCAGGCTGGCGTTCATATCCGCCCGTCACCAAACCACCCACTTCTTCACGCCAATAAACGAGCAAATCGGGATCGCGCAATGTTGGAAAATTGTGTGTAACTCCATCGATGGGCTTTGTCAGAATATAAAGATGTGCCATTGGGACAACGGGCAAATCCAAGCCGACCATTTTTCCCACTTCGCGTCCCCATTGACCCGAGGCGTTCACCACAATCTCGGTCTTGATCGAGCCTTTGTTAGTAACCACTTCGCTGACGCGGCCATTCTTCACGATGATCTTTTCAACGTCGGTGTCAGTAAATATTTTTGCCCCGCGATTCTTTGCACCGATTGCCAGAGCGTTGGTCAAGCCTGTTGGATCGATTATGCCATCATTGGCTGTGAATGCCGCACCCACTACTCCATCCAACGAGATGAGCGGGAACTTTTCCTGCGCTTCTTTCGGCGAGATCAATTCCATATCCACGCCAAACGAACGCGCCATTCCAACGAGACGTTTGTTCTCTTCCATACGCTCGGCAGATGAAGCCAGACGAATTCCGCCTACTTCGCGCCAGGATGTGTCCTGCCCTGTCTCTGCTTTCAACTTGCGATACAAATCCGTGCTGTAATGCATCATCCGCGTGAGGTTTGCATCTGTACGCATCTGGCCCACGAGGCCTGCCGAATGCCAGGTCGAGCCCGAGGTCAATTCGTGGCGTTCGACGACGACAATATCTTTCCAACCCATTAGCGTAAGATGATAGGCAATACTGCAGCCGCCTACTCCGCCGCCAATGACGACTACTTGTGCTTGTGAAGGTAATTCGGCCATGTAATTCTCCTTGTTTGTAGGTTAGATCTTTGGACTACCCGCATTTATATGGAAAAATATAAAGGTATTACCTTACGGTAATACCTTTTGAAACCTAGGCCTGCCAGATCGATTCTGGCTTTGCCATCTCCGCGACAATATCGAACGATGAAATGATCCCAAGCGGAAATGCCTCAGGATTTTTGTCATCGATCACTACCAGACGATGATAATGTTTTTTAATCATCTCGTCTGCCGCTGCGCGCAAAGTGGCATTGACACCGATAGTAAGCGCCGGATGCATTACGTCTCGCACTGTCATCTTTTCGTCAACGCCGTCTTTCACGAAAGGTAAAAGATCCTTGCCGCTGACGACACCCAGTGGAACGCCTTTAGCGTCCACAACTAAGACCGAACGCCAACCAGCCTCGGTCATAGTGCGAGCCGCAGAGTGGATTGGCGTTTTTTCGCGGCAAACCAGAATAGCATCGGCCATCACGTCAGCAACCGTCTCACGCCGCGGCTTTTCTTCCAGTGCAATGCTAGCAACAAAGTCAGAGAGGGAAATTACGCCAACAGGTTTGCCCTTATCAGTCACCAACAAATCGACTGACATCCTTATTCGATCAACTCGCGAACGGCATCCGTTAACGGCAAATTCGCTTCCACTGAATCCACCGGCTGGGACATCAGATCCGCCGCGGTCAATTTGCGCATCGTCGCCAGGCTTTTGCTATCCGCGGAAAGCCATTCGCCTGCCAAGAGATCAACATCGGAAATAATCCCAACTGGGCGGCCATCTCGATCAGCGACGATTAACGCATGGACATGATGTTGATTCAATAAAACAGCCACCTGACCCAGAGTCGCATTGGGGCGGCAAGTAGAGCAAGCCGGGGTGCATCAAGTCACGGACAAGTTTAGTCATGTAATCCTCCTTTATTAAACTTCTTCTACATCTTTGTACCACTTGACGCGGTCGCCTACACGGGCCCGTAATCGCCAGCCTAGCGACTTTGGTTCCTTTTCGATTCGCGCCATGGCTTCATTCACTTGCAATTCCACACGAGACTTTTGCTCACTGGTAAGTTGAGAATATCCTTGAGCAAGGACTTTCACTTTGTTAAGGTTCATGGTAACCGTGCGCCAAAATCCCCAATCGTTACTCAATATTTCGGCAATACGCTTGATGTTGATCACTTCCTTATCATTGTCTCCTAATGAGTGCTCAAGCAACAACATGATGGTGTCGATGACATCCTTTTCGTTGATCTCAACGATTTGCATTTTTTCGAGAAGCAGCTCAGCCAGCGGGATGGTGGGCGTGTCCACCTCCAATCGTCCCTCCCAATAGATGGCATGACAGAAATCGAGTTTTTCATAGAAGACATCCAAATGCAAACCAGTAGAATGATTCTCGTGAATGGCGCGTTGACCGCCAGAGACAATAAACACCTCCTGATTCTCTTTATAACCAAGCCGGGTCATTAATTCCTGGATTTGTTTGGTCTGCCTGCCATAGGCCGCGAAATCAATGTCCGTGTATGCACGGCCCATTGCAGATTGGATAAAGCCGAATTTTGGACAGTGTATTTGAAATGCAAGTGCACCAATCACTCGCAGGATAATGCCTGATTCATCTGCGGTCTTCACGATCCGTTTCAATTCATTTTCAAACTTATCTCGTTCACTTTGATTTTGTTCGCCCATCCCAATTGCATTGACAGCCATAGATGACTCCTAGAATTGAACTTTGATATGTAGCTGAGAACAGAAGATGTTGTAATGCAGTGTTGCTACAAAACACGCATTATAACCAATAAAACAAAAACTTGCAATTTCTTTCATAATCTAATATAATCCTCCACTAAAGCATTCAACTTCATTCACTGGACTCCAAGGCTTAGTTGATGAGTAAAACACTCATTCCAGCACAGAGGCGAGAACGGATTCAGAAGTATCTGGAGACTCACAAGATCGCCCGGACGGTTGATCTTTATAAGATGCTGGAAGCTTCCGAAGCAACCATATGGCGGGACTTGGAATGGCTTGAACGGAAGGGAATTATCGAAAGAACCCACGGGGGAGCAATGCTCAGTCAGAGGATAACTCTGGAGCCGGAATATCAACAAAGAGCTCAAAAGCACCCAGAAGAAAAGCGATTGATCGGAGCATTGGCCGCCTCATTGATCGAGGACGGAGATATTGTCTTTATCAATAGCGGTACGACAACCACGCAGGTAATCCGGCAAATTCGGTGCGATGCCGATATCACCGTGTTTACCAATAACCTTCATGCCGCACTGGACATGGGAGAGCCGGGCTTTCATCATTATATGATTGGCGGGGAATTTCAGCCTCGTTCACTGTCCCTTGCAGGCCGATTTCGCAATCGAGAACTTGAAACAAGTATATGCCAGCAAGACTATTATTGGCGTGGATGGAATTAGCCTGAAACACGGTTGCACCGTCCCATCCAATGCGGAAGCGGAGATCGTCCGACTGATGATCGAGCACACGAAAGGCCAAGTGATTATTGCCACCGATCACAGCAAATGGGGTATGGTTTCCAATTTTCAAGTGGCAAGCCTGGATGAGATTGACAAACTTGTAACGGATGAAGCGTTTGACGTGTCGGCAATTGAATCCCTTGCGGCTCATTCAGTAGATATTCTGATTGCTGATGGAAATTCGGTCCAAGCTCTGATTACTATTCACACAGTCATTGGAAATCATTGTCCTATGGAGTTGAGATGCCTTTCTTTATAAGTAATCAGCAAGAAAAACTGACCTGTATGTTTTTTGCAACAGACTTGCATGGCTGGCGCGTGCATAGGGAATCCTACGGGTTTTGTTAAACCGTGGGCGGTGAAATTCATTGATTATCAAAGACGAGCGGTTAATTGGTATTCGACCAGGAGGCACACATGGAATGAGGCAAAGTTGAACGAGGTTATTTGGTTGTTCGATCTAAATCATTTACCCAAGGAGAAAATGTAATGACTGCTCAAGCAAAATCTGCAAAACCCGAAATCTTTACCCGCAAAGCATCAGGGTTGGTTCGAGTCATGTCTCCGTATTCAGCCTTCATCTATAATATTCTGACGATGGGGCTGATCTTTCCCTGGACGTATTTGTGGGCGCCGGGTGCACTGCCAGGCGGCAAACTGGTCTGGGGAATTCTCATCGCGATGGTGATTGAGATTCCGATTGCCTTCGTGTACGTCTGGCTTTCCACAGCGCTGCCCCGCTCAGGCGGCGACTATGTGTTCCAGAGCCGCGTGTTCGGCGGCGGGCTGGCCTTCACCATCGTGATGTCGGGCTTCGTCATCTGGATTCTACAGTGGGTGGCCCTCTCGGGCTGGCTCGTGTCGTACCTCGGCTTCGCACCGCTCTTCCTTGGACTGGGTGCGACGCTGAATATTTCCTCGCTTGCGAGTCTGGGAATCTGGTTCACCACCCCCACCGGCATCATCATTGTCAGCATCTTGGGAGCTGCCATCGCGCTGGTCCTGCTGGTCAGCGGCTTCAAACATTATGTTAGCTTCCAGCACGTGATGTTCTGGGGCACGCTTTTGTGCTTTGCCACCGTGTTTGTCGTGCTGTTTGTCACTCCGGCCTCGGAGTTCGTGGCGCGCCTGGATAAATTCGTACTGGCTGTCGGCGGGGGGCAAAGCTTCTATGAAACGGCCGTGGCCGCCGTTCAAAAAGCGGGCATCAACCTGCATCCGCCGTTCAGCATGCTGGCCACCCTGCTCATTGCCCCGATTGCCTGGACTTCCTTGCAGTGGGCGACTTACTCTGCCGAGCAAAACGGTGAGATCAAAGACGCGCGCAGCTTCCGTTCCCAGACCTTCGTCATGGTTGGCTCTCTCGATCGCCACGGGCCTCTTGCTTGGCCCTGCTGGCTGTCGGCATCGAACGCGTCGCCCCGCCAGAGTTTCTGACCGTAGCAGGAGCCGGCTACTGGAATGGGGTAGCGGCGTCGAATATTACGGTGGGCGGCTATGGCTTCAATCTCTGGCCGCCGCTGATCGCCATTGCCCTCACCGGCAGTCCGATCGTGGTGGTAATCATAGCACTCGGCTATCTGCTCAACGGCTTCCAGATCTTCTGCAACTGCTATATCGGCATGACCCGCATCATGGTCGCCATGTCGCTGGACCGCCTGCTGCCCGAGTGGTTCAGCAAAGTGGACGAGAGATTCCATACGCCGGTGAACGCCCATATCGCGTACTTCATTGCCAGCATCCCAGTGATCGTGGGCTACAATCTCGTCACCCAGCCCTTCACCTGGACGGCCCTGACCCTCGGCGTGACCTTTGGCTGCGGCTATGTATTCATCTTCACCTGCCTGGCGGGGGCCCTGCTGCCTTATCGCGCCAAAGAGGTCTACGACGCTTCGCCAGGTGCCAAGTACCAGGTCAGCGGGTTTGTCGGCCTGCTCTTTACGCTCATCGGCGCCGTGGGATTCATCTGGATCTCGTGGATCATGGCCCCGCAGGCCTTTGACGCGACCTCGCCTGTGCTGTCCTGGCTCATTCGCCTGGCGGCGATTGTTGCGGTGGTCGCCTTCCTCTGGCCCATGCGCAACCAGCTCGCGGAGTGGATGAACGGCAAGCCCATGCCCTGGCTCTCAGCGCTAGGCATGCTGGGCGGTGGCTTGGGAATGTCCATGGTCGTAGCATTTCTGCTCTCCCCGGCCCTCGGCGTGCTCGGAGCTTGGGACTTCAGCAGCTTCCCGGTCCATATCATCGCCCAAATCATTGCCTTCGGCATCATCCTGATTGCGGCGATCTGGTATATCGTTGTCAAGAATGCCCAGAAGGCGCGAGGCATTAACGTCGACTTTGCCTTCAAGGAGATTCCGCCCGAATAATTTTGTATATGACATGCTGGTGATGGTCAGCGCCTGAAAACGCTGGCCATCACCTTCATTTGACGCCACACGACTTTGGAGAATCTGATGCCCGTCATTGAAGAGATCGTATCGAAGATCGAAGACTGGAGAGGAAAGCAGCTCTCGATTCAACCTTTATCGGGCGGACTGACCAATACAAATTACAAAGTCGAAGTGGAAGGAAAGCCTTTTTTTATCCGCGTGCCGGGGGCAAGCACAGAGCTTCTCGCGATTGATCGGAATAACGAATACTTCAACTCAAAAGCTGCGGCAGAGGCGGGAGTTGGGCCGAAAGTTCTTTATTATCTTGTTGATTATCATGCAATGGTTTTGGAATTCATCGATGGGAAAACAATGTCAAAGGAAGCGTTGAACGCGCTGGGCATGCCGACGCGGATGGTACAGGCGATCAAGAAGTTACATGGCGGTCCCCGCTTCCTCACGGACTTCAACATGTTCCGCCTCACGGAATATTATCTCAAGATTTGCCGTGACCGCGCCATTCCTATGCCGAAGGGTTATCTTGATCGAATGCCAACGGTGACACAAATCGAAAAGTCCATGTCAGTTAGGCCCTTGCCCACCGTTCCATGCAACAACGACTTGCTGGCAGAAAATTACATCGATGACGGTAAATCTTTGCGGTTGATCGACTACGAATATAGTGGCAATAATGATCCGTGTTTCGAGCTGGGGAATACTTGCCAGGAAATGCAATTTAACGCTCATCAAATCAGCGAAGTTTGTTCTGTCTATTTTGGTTCCGCATCGCCGAGCAAAATCGCGCGCATGAAATTAAATATGATTATGTCCGATGTGGGCTGGGGACTATGGGCCGCGATTCAGGCTAAAATATCAAAGATCGATTTCGACTTCTGGGGCTGGGCCGTCGAACGCTGGAACAGGGCTGTGGAAAAAATGGATTCCAAAGATTTCGATACCTGGCTGAAAGATGTTCAGAGTTTGTGATTCCAAAAAAGAAAAGGTGAAGCAATGAAAAATCAGGCACAAATTGTAATCGTGGGCGGGGGTATTGTCGGTGCGCAGATCGCGTATCATCTGGCGAAGATGGGGCGCACAGATGTCGTCTTGTTGGAAAAGGGCGAGATCGCCAGCGGCGAATCGTCGCATGCAGCAGGACTGGTCACGCAATTTGCTACGGCACAAACCATGTTGAAGTTCCGCATGTATAGCATTGAACTGTATAGTGAACTCGGACTGTTTGATCACGTTGGAAGTCTGCGCGTCGCGTCAACGCGCGAGTCACTCAAGGACTTAGAGCGAAGCGTTAGCCGCGCCAAAGCTTTGGGACTTGAATGCGAAGTCATCGGTCCAGATGAAGCGGTCAAGCATATGCCGCAGATCACGAATAGAGAATTGTACGGCGCGATTTATCTTCCGCGTGACGGACAACTCGATCCGTATACAACGACGAACAGCATGGTCAAGTTTGCTAAAGATTTGGGCGTGACAGTTTATACCAACACACGCGTGACCGGAATCAAATTGTCAGCGAAGGGGGATGTCACGGAGGTGGAGACAGATAAAGGTTCGATAAAGACCGAGCTCGTCGTCAACGCCGCAGGCCTTTGGGCGCCGCGCATCGCTGCGATGGCAGGTCTGCATTTCCCGACCACTCCGGTGGATCATCAACACATCGCGTTGAAAGCAGTGCCGGGTCATGAATTCAATGCAAAGACACCATGTTTGCGCGATCCGGAAAATCTGGTTTACATGCGCCAGGAACAAGGCGGACTTGTGATCGGCGGTTATGAGCCGAACCCGCTTGCACGCTGGATTGACGCCGTGCCGTGGGAACATGGCAACAAATCATTACCCGGTGATATGGATCGCTTCGAGCAATTGCTCGAAGGCGCGATCCGGCGTCTGCCGTTCCTGGATCAAGCAGGCATCATCACTTTAGTTTGTCACCCAGGCGCCTACACGCCCGATTGCCAGCCCATCCTTGGGCCGATGGCTGGCGTGCGCGGCATGTGGATGGCGGCAGGCTTTTCGCTCAACGGTTACGGCGGCGCGGGCGGCGTTGGGAAATTGTTAGCTGAATGGATCATCGGCGGCGAACCAACCATGGATGTGTATGCTTACAAAGCCACGCGCTTCAGCACTTATTATGATGATCCGCAATACGCCTGTGAGCGTACACGCGAGAGCGTGAAATATTATTATCGCTTGCGCTTCCCCAACGATGAATTTGAATGGGCGCGCCCGCATCGCATCAGCCCCGTGTATTATCGCCAGTTGGAAATGGGTGCGGTCTTCGGTGAAAAGTTTGGCTGGGAGCGCGTCAACTATTTTGATCCCGGCAAGCCGTCGCGCCGCATGGGCGAGGATCAACGCAAATGGGGTTGGACAAAACCACCATACTTTGATCGCATCGGAAAGGAACATGTTGCCACACGTGAACGCGTCTGTCTTTATGATTTGACTCCGTTCAGCAAGATCGAAGTCAGTGGCCCCGGCGCGTTGCCGCTATTGAATTGAGTCGCCGATAGTGAAATGGATAAACCGATTGGCTCAGCGACGTACACGCAGTTCTGCAACACGAACGGCGGCGTTGAAGCCGACCTCACCGTGACGCGGCTTGGCAAGGAATTATTCTGGGTGATCACGGGTGCGGCCTTCATTGGCAATGACCGTTCGTGGCTGGAGATGCACGTTGACAAAAGCGATGGTGAAGTCGCCATTCGCGACATCACCGAAGAATGGGCTTGCCTTCCGATTTGGGGTCCGAAAGCGCGTGAAGTGTTACGCAAAATCACAAGCGATGACATCTCGAATGAAGCGCATCCGTATCTGATAACGAAGCAGATCACCATCAACGGCACGAAGGTTTATGCTCAGCGCGTCAGTTATGCGGGTGAACTCGGTTGGGAACTTTATGTCCCCTATAATCGCGCCACGATGGTTTGGGACATGCTTCTTGAAGCCGGCAAGGAATTTGGCATCGAGGTCGGTGGCTATAAAGTGTTGGATGCGCTCCGTCTCGAAAAAGGTTATCGCTATTACACGGCCGATGTCACGCAGCTCGAAACACCGTACGAAGGCGGTCTCGGTTTTTGCGTTGACCTCAAGAAAAAAGATTTTGTTGGCAAAGCTGCGCTGGCCAAGCAGAAAGCCGAAGGCGTCAAACGAAAACTTTGCACACTGGTCGTGGACGGCGATGAGTTCACGCAAATCTATGGTGGCGAAGCGGTTTATCATGAGGGAAAAGTTTTGAGCCGGGTGCGAAGCGGCGGATACGGATACACAGTTAAGAAAAATATTTTGTATGCGTATTTGCCAATCGAACTTGCTAAAGTTGGCAATCGCTTCGAACTCGATCTGATCGAGGGCCGCCGTTTCGGTGAAGTGACCGCAACTGTGCTATTTGATCCAAAAGGCGAACGCCTGCACGCATAAGCTTGAGGCGCAAAATCTATTTATTAGTTGAAAGGAAGATCAAATAATGTTTTCTTTGAGGGCGAACGAATTATTGGAGATCAAAACTTTATTGGAATCCCGCCAGCCCAACCATGGACTTCCGCGGCCGTTCTACCATGATGCTCTGCTTTACCGCGCTGAAATGGAACTTGTCTGGCGTCAGGGCTGGCTCTTCGCGGGCCACTCGTGCCAGATCCCGAATCCGGGCGATTATTTCCTGTTTGAAGTAGATGGAGATTCAATCATTATCGTGCGCGGCGATGGCGGCCAGGTGAATGCTCTATATAATGTTTGCCGTCATCGTGGTTCAATTATCTGTGTGGAAGCCGAGGGCCACGTCAAACGGTTTATCTGCCCTTATCACCAGTGGACATATGACCGCGAGGGGAAACTCTTGTTGGTGCGCGGAATGCAGGAAGAACTGGATAAGTCTCAACTCGGCTTGCAACTCGCCCATGCACGCGAAGTAGAAGGCATGATCTTTATCAGCTTAGCGGGGGAACCGATGGACTTTGATGCCGCTTACGCGGCCATTGCGCCTATCGCGCATCCGCAGGGATTGAACCGCGCAAAAGTCGCCAAGATCATGGACTTCGACGTTCACGCCAACTGGAAGCTGGTATGGGAAAACAACCGTGAATGTTATCACTGCAACGTTAATCATCCGCAATACATCAAAGCCAACTTCGACCGCTTCAATACCGATGACACTATTGAGCGCGTTGCTCAAGAACTGGCCATGGCGACAGCACGCAGTGAAACGAAATGGGGTGCGCAGGGATTAGCCATCACGCGTGCCGAAACCGGCATGACCGAATTTCCGGACCCTGAGCATAACATCTGGTATTCGGCCAATCGCACTGCGCTGACTGATGGCTTTGTGAGTGAAACCTTGGATGGCGAGCAGGTCGCGCCACTGATGGGCGATTACAGCGAAGCCGCCGATATCGGCACGATGCGCGTGCGCACCTTGCCCAACTTCTGGCAGCATTCCAGCTGTGACCACGTCGTCGCAGTGCGGGTGGTGCCGAACGGCTTATATCACACCAACATCCGCATGACATGGCTGGTGGATGCAAAAGCCGAGGAAGGAAAAGACTACGATCTCGATAAGCTACTGCCCTTTTGGATATTGACTGCCGAACAGGATTGGCAAATTTGTGTTAATCAACAAAAAGGCGTCAACTCACACGCCTATATGCCTGGTCCCCTCTCCAGGTATAAGGAATACAATCTGGATCGTTTCCTGCACTGGTATCTTCAACAGATCAAAATCGCGATTGGATAATAATAAATGAACTTGCCCTCTCCCGCTTACGTGGGCTTTGGAATGCTCACCCCGGTTGCGATCATGGTTGTGAATCAATTACCCGAACATAATACCGGCGCGCATCGTCAAGGATGTCAATGAGTTCGTTTTTGATGATGCGGCGATCGTCGCCTGCCTCCTGCGCCAATGGGATGTACCAACAGCTATGATTGGTACCTCGGTTGGAGATGACCTGCGCGGCCACAATCTTGTACGCCAGCTGGAAGAATGGGGCGCGCAAAGCCAAGTGCGATTTTCCAAGGAGTTTAAGAACCCGCTCGAAGTGGATGTCTCGGATGAGACCAGGGCACGCACCTACTTTTGGCAGCGCGCTCCGGAAGTTCTGAACACTCTGGATACTGCCGACCTTTCTTATTTGGAACAAGCGCATCTGCTATATGTGGATTGGTATGATGGCGACCAAATTGTCAGGGTTATGGATCGTGCTATCCAATTGGGATTGCCAGTGTTTTTAAATCTGGAACATGGACACGCCGATCCGACTCTTCTCAAACGATACGCAGGCCGGGCCGTTTTTTGTCAGGCCGTAACGGAGGCGGCGCAGCGCGGCGACGAATTGCCGATAGATGTGGCAAAGAAATTGATGAAAGTAGGCGTCAAGACTGCATTGATCACCATGGCCGAAGATGGATGTCTCGGCGTACAAGGCGATCAGATTCTTCGCATCCATGCGCCGGTCGTCCACGCCGTGGATGGATGCGGAGCAGGAGCCACTTTCTCGGCAGGTTTCATCTACTGCTATCTCCAAGAATGGGATTTTGAAAACTCTCTCCGCTTTGCCACAGCCGCCGCTTCGCTCCAAGTCACCAGAGCCGGTCTACAAATGTTCCCTACCGAAGAAATCAAATCATTGGCTTCAAAACTTGAAGTGAAATCCCAGACCATTTAATGATAAGCTATGAGAATAAGGATATAAACCCGTGATCACTTATGCTTCCCTTCTCACTCAAGAGCAAGTCGAACGCGTCCATGATGCCTCGCTCGAAATTCTTGAAAACGTCGGTTTGCTGGTGCGCAACGATCAGGCTCGTTCCATTTTCAGCAAGCATGGCTGCAAAGTGGATTCAGAGACGCTGATCGTCAAATTTCCACGCACAGTTGTGGAAAAATACCGCGCTATGTTGCCGCCGACATTTACGTTCCGCGGCCGCGATCCGAAGTACGACCGCATCATTCCGCAGGATGGACCGATCATCGTTACAGGCAGTTCCGCGCCGAACATCATTGATCCAATTACAGGTCAAGAACGACGTGCCCGTTCTGATGACATCGCGCGCATCGCGCATCTCATCAATGAACTCACCGCGATCGATGTCTTCTCCATTTCAACATTGGCCGACGACGCGCCGGAAGGACAATTCACATTGGCGCGTTTGTACCCGGCCTTGAAATATTGTCTCAAGCCGATTCGCAGTACGACCAAGGATATGGAAGACATCCATGCGATCATGAAACTTCTATATGTGATCGCTGGAAGCGAAGAAGCCTACCGCGAGCATCCGTTCGTGACACATCATTATTGTCCAGTCGTTTCACCGCTGACGATGGACAAGCTCTCCACTGAAGCGATCATATACTTCAGCGAAATAGGTTTGCCCGTTTATCCAAGCATTGTGCCGAACGCAGGCTTGACCTCGCCGATGTCGATGGCGGGAACGGTGGTGCAAGGCAACGCGGAATTCCTAGCCGCAGCGGTGCTGATGCAAATGGTGCGCGAAGGAACGCCAACGATTTATGCTTCATTACCAACCGTTGCAGACATGCGCAGCGGCGCGTATGCTTCCGGCGGAATTGAATGTGGCATCTTACATATGGCCTTTGCGCAGCTAGCACATTATTACAATGTGCCATGCGGCGGGTATATTGGGTTGTCCAACTCCAAGATCAATGATGCACAGTCGGGTTATGAGACCGGCATGTCTTCGGTCGCGGGCGTGCTAGCCGGTGCAGACATGTTGAATATGGCTGGTCTGCTGGACGCACTCAAAGTATTTGACTTTGCCAAGGCTGTGATCGACGATGAAGTCGCGCAGATGCTCAAACGCGTCAAACGCGGCATCACATTTAATGAAGATGAACTTGCGCTAGATGCAATCGCACAAATCAAACCGGGCGGATCGTTCCTGATGAGTCCGCACACGGCCAAGCGCATGAAAACCGAAGCACTGCTCACAAAAATCTCCGACCGAGATCAACGCAACATCTGGGAGAAGAAGGGCTCGCTCGATACTCAAGCGCACGCCATGCAACGCGCCAATGAAATCCTTGCAAAGAGCAGTTCCGCGATCTTCCCGCCGGAAGTAGAGGCCCGAATTCGCGCTGAATTTCCGGATCTTGTCGCCGGAGTACTAGAGATGCCAAAATGATTTTCTGCACTTGGAGTAAAATTAATTCATAAGAGGAACCTCAATGAAAATTTTCTTTGCCACGGATGTACATGGTTCGGAAATCTGCTGGAAGAAATTCATAAGCGCCGCCAAGTTTTATGAGGCGGATATTCTAATCCTCGGTGGGGACATGACTGGCAAAGCCATCATTCCAATCGTGGCGCAGGGCAATGGACAATATAAAGTCACCCTGCTGGATCAGGAGACGGTTTTGCAGTCGAAAGATGAGGTTGACCAAATGGTCGCCACCATCAAGAATCGAGGCTATTATCCATACGTGACTAATCCTGATGAAGTGGCGGAGATTAGCACTAAATTGGGTCGCTCCGACGAGCTTTTCTTGAAAGAGGCCCTTAACACCATGCAACACTGGATGGAATACGCCGATGCCAAACTGGAAGGCACGCAAATGCGCTGTTTGGTTTGTCCCGGCAATGACGACATGTTCGAAATTGACGATGTCATCAAGCAGGCAAAGCGTGTGGAATTGACCGAGGGCAAAGTGATCCAGCTGGATGAGCACCATGAGATGCTTAATTGCGGCTGGACCACGCCGACGCCATGGAATACGCCTCGCGAAGAATCCGAAGATCAACTGCGTCAGCGCATCCAGGTCATGATTGATCAGTTGAAGGATGCTAGGAACTCCGTTTTTCAATTGCATGATCCGCCATACGGCAGCGGCCTTGACGAGGCACCGGAATTAACCAAGGATATGCGACCAGCCTTCGCGGGCCGCTCGCTGGTTCCGGTGGGGAGTCATGCCGTTCTCGAGTTGATTGAGAAATACCAACCTCTGCTCAGCTTGCATGGTCACGTTCACGAAGGCAAGGGCACGCGCATCTATAAACGTACGCTCTGCATCAACCCCGGGAGTATGTATGAACAGGGAATGTTGCACGGCGCAGTGGTTGAACTTAAACCAAATAAAATCGGGACGTATATTCTTACGACCGGATAAATCATTGGTGGAATGATCTTGATCGAGGAAGGAGGCAGTTTATTGAAAAGAGGAGAACGCTGAAAGCTTTGGATTTGTAAATTTAGAAAGAAGTCCATTGGTCGGTCCCCAAAAAGCGGGGACACAAAAAGATTTGCAAAGGAGTGTACAGATGAGCACTGCAACGCTATTTGTTCGAAAAGCAAGCGGGCTGGTACGGTCCTGGTCGGTGTTTGACGCCTTCATATACGCTACGTTCTCGATCAACCTGATTACCCTGGGTCTCTTCATCTTCTCCTATGCCTGGTGGTTCCAGGGCAATCTTGCGACGGGCGTTGTGATTGGAGCCGTCTTCACCATCTTTGAAGTGATCGTTTATGCCAGCCTTATCTCCGCTATGCCACGCGCAGGCGGAGATTATGTTTGGCAAAGCCGCATTCTCAATCGTGGCATCGGCTTTGTTCTGACCGTGACCGGATGGTGGTTCATCCTCTGGTTGTGGACTCCGCTTTACGGTCAAATGTTGGCTTATGAAGTGTATACGCCGCTGTTTGGTCTCGCCGGTTTAAGGGATGCGGCGCTATGGTTCTCCACCCAAAACGGTCAATTTATTTCCTATATTTCGGTGTGTGTGATCGTATTCATATACATTGGGGTCGGCATGCGCTGGTATGCACGTATCCAGAAATTCTGCTTCTGGGGCGGTCTGGTCGGTTTGGTGATCGCGCTCCTGCTCCTATTCTTCGGGAACAACCAAACCTTTATCGCCAACTTCAACGCTGTTTGCGCCCAAGTTTGGCGCAGCCCCGGGTGACACATACAACGCCACGATCGCGGCCGGTGCGGCTGCTCAGAAAACTGCCGGGAGCGCAGCTGGCAATCTGTGGCCCCTGGCAATTCCTGCAAGCCTTGCCCTCGTGCCGCTATTAACCTTCTTCAATCTCTGGCCCAACTGGGGTTCTACTCTCTACGGTGAAGTACGCGGCGCTTCGGATTACAAACGAAACTTCTGGGGCATGGCTGCCGCCATCATCGTCACGAATGTGGTGGCGTTGATTGTCTTCGCTGCAATTGCCAAAACCATTGGCTGGGATTTCTATAACAAAGCCAACGCCGCGTTCTGGAATTACACATTTGGCACTACCACCACTGCACCTCCATTGCCTGTGTGGCCCTATCCTGGACTCCTCGCAGCCTTTATGGTGCCAAGTCCGGCGCTTCAATTCATCATCGTACTGTTGCTGAGTTTGTTCTGGTTTGGATGGTCCGGCACATTGTTCCTGAGCTCGACGCGCGTGATCTTCGCGGCGGCCATTGACCGCATGTTGCCCGAATGGGTTTCGAGAATCGAGCCGCGCACCAAAACGCCGATCAACGCCTTGCTTTTGATGGTGATCCCGTCGTTGGTTGTGTCGTACTTGTACGCCTATAACATCTTCAAATTCCAAACCCTGGCACTCGATGCAACCGTGGTAATCGCCATTACCTTCCTCGGTTCGACCATTGCCGCAACCATCATGCCCTGGCGTTCCAAAGATGTATTCGATGGCTCGCCAATTGCCAAATATAAAGTGCCTTCGTGGCTGGGATGGATCGTTACGCTACTCTACGCCGTGTTTGCCAGTCTACCTGATCGTAATCTCCTTCCAATACGCATGGGCGATCATGGGCGCGCTTGGCGGAACTCAAAGCAGATCCGCTGACGTGGTTCGTCGTGGTTGTGTTGGCAATATTGACCGTGGTTAATGCCGGGTTGTTGATCTGGATTGCGTATTACGTTGGACGCAAAGTTTTCGCTGGCGGACAAATGCCCTTGATCACGCTGGCGGGCTTGATCTTCCTCGGCTTCCTCGACTGGCTGTTGGTCTTATGGTTCTGGGATCCAACCTCCGTCACCGCCTTGCCCGCGGTTGGAACATACGGCATCGGCTGGTCGAACGTCAGCTCGATGGTGTTCATGTTCTTCATGTACATTCTGGCGCTGGTTATCTACTTCGGCTTCAGCTCCTATCGCCGCCGCCAAGGTATTGACGTGGACAAGATCTACAAGGAGATTCCTGTCGAGTAATTCACATCACGCGATATAATGTATAAGAAGGAGTTAGTAAGTTACTAACTCCTTCTTAATTTGTGTCACTCTAAGGGAACGCTCTTCGCACAGAAGAGTTTTGCCTTTAAGAATTGGCCTTTCATTACGTTCGGCATGACATAGTCAAAATGGAGTCAACTTTGAGCAAAGTGATTTTGGTTCTATCAGATGGATTGCGTTACGATGCCGCGGTCAATGGCATGGGTTATCTCGGTCATTTGGTGGAAAGAAAACTCGCCAGCCTTTATAAAGTGATCGGCGAACTGCCAAGCCTATCACGTCCCATGTATGAGACCATCCACACCGGCTTGCCATCCAGCGAACACGGGATCGTTTCTAATTTGATTGTGCGCCGTTCTATTAGGCCAAACGTCTTTCAATCCACAGTGGAGGCAGGCAAAACCACTGCCGCCGCGGCATATTCCTGGTTTTCGGAATTGTACAATCGCGTGCCGTATGACAGCATCAACGACAGGGAAGTGGATGATGCTTCGTTAATGATCCAGCACGGACGTTTTTATACCAAAGATGAGTTCCCTGACGAGGAACTCTTCGCGACAGCTGCAATGCTTGTGAGGCGCTTCGCACCAGACTATTTGCTGGTCCATCCCATGGGCATGGATAACGCTGGTGAAACCTTCGGCTCCGACTCCCGCGAATATCGCAACCACGCGATTCGACAAGGCGTATTGCTGGCAACGTTGATCCCCGAATGGCTGGAGCATGGCTATGACATTTTGGTTAGTGCCGATCACGGCATCAACAAGGATGGGAAGCATGGCGGCACGACCCCCGAGGTGCGTGAAGTTCCTTTATTTATCATACGAAAAGATGTCGCGGGACTTGGCGACACGGGAGAAGTCCTTTCCCAGCTTCAAATTGCGCCCACAATTTGCAAATTGCTCGGGATCCCCGTTCCACAGACGATGAGAGCAGCAACGGTCATTTAACCCTGTCCAAAACAATGTTCTGAACTTGGGATCATGGGAAGTCAACCAGACCAAGGCACTGTAGGTATCAACCAAACCAGTGAACATACAAACTAACCCGGTGAGCTTACTAACTCACCAAGTAAGGCTACCGACTACTCCGGTAGGCGTACCAACTAGAGCAGTAAGCCTACATACTAAACCAAAGGGCTTCCAGACTAAAGCTTGCGCCGGTATGGTTTAGCCTTAACACGTTATGGATAAACCATAAGCCTTCCTGATTAATCCCTAAGCCGTTCCAGCAAAGTCGAGGTGCCCTCCTTCCTGCCTTCTCATTTTCCTTTAGGAAAATGGGAAGGGGGTTTGTAAAGACGGGTGGGGTTTAAATTGCGCACCGATTTGGAAATTAATTGGTGTTCCGATTCCAGATATTAATGAAGGCAAAACAATAATTAATGGAAACTAACTATAAAAATTTAAGCCAAACCAAAACCTTATAATATAGTAACTTTTCCATCTGCTACTGCCAAGGTCCCCACCATGCTTACAATGCCATAGTTGGATTCTTGCCGAATGATTTTTGGCAAATCTGATAAACCTAAGCAAACAAATCTAAGTGATACAAAGAAGTTTTGTTATCCTCGGTTGAACATCGATGCTCAATGTAAACAGAGCATAGCTAAGATAGGAAATCCCACAAGTAATTGAATATTGGCGGTAAGCAAAAAGTTTCGGATTGCATAGAACACTCCTTTTATCTTCATGGCTACAACCTTTCAAACAAGAAATGTGTTGGGCCATTAAGCTCTATCTCTTTAATCAATCTACTTTATTTTACCAACCCTCACCCTCATCACATATTGATTAACCGCGCCGAAGCGGTATTTGTATTCCTCGTCGCCGCGCATGAAATCGAATTCAGCCCGTCCGTGCTCGCAGGCCCATTGCAGTTGATGTCCGAGCAAAACCCAGCCGGGCGAAAGCTCCATGAACTCGCGGCTGACGCCGGAGTTATAACCCCACAGTTTGTTTTTGTAATCGAAGTTCAAGGCCGCCGCGGCTTTGACCCCATCCACCGTCAAAAACGCCAGCCACAGATAACCATGATCGAATGCGGTTCGGATCACCGATTTCATTTGTTCGCGCATGGAAGGCGTCAGGAAATTCGCCTTGCTCGCATCATGTTCCATCAACTGAAATAAACGCCTCGATCTCTGACTCCAAAGTGGCCGCGTCATCGACGACATAAAATTGCACTGGAACTTCGCTTTCCATCGCACGGCGCATCTTGCGTCGGATCTCATGCCGCTGTTTCTTTTCGATGCGCGAAAGATAATCTTCAAATGAACCCGGCCAACGCGATGCGCGGCGTGGGACGATAGACTTCCTCATGATACATCAAGCCGTGTCGTTCGGATTCCGCTTTGAGGGCCGCGAGAGTCGGAGAGCTATCAGGAAGGTTATACCAATCGAAGGGCAAGCCGCGATATGTCGGAGACTGAGCGAGGAAATCCATCAAGCCCGAAAGAAAACGCGGCAGGTCATCGCGTCGGACAATCAAATCGAGATAATCCGAAATCTCGATGCTTCCAATCAATAACAACGCAGAGCGTCCATCATATTCGGCTTTGAAGAGCGGAGCAATGCCAATGAGTTGACCGTTCTCACGCGCAGAGATCAAAACCAATTCGGCATCTTTCCATTCGCCGCCGCCGAGAGTCTGCCACCATTGACAGAGATATTCGTGCCGCAAAAACGGCACATCGCTGATGCCTTGTTCGACCAATGTATTCCATTCGTTTTCGGAGATGGATGAGAAATCGTTATGAAGAGTGAAATCCATATTTACCCATTGAATTCAAAGATGTATCGCCTGAGATTTTACCAGTATAATGATAGATAATCTTTCCACATTCTTACCATGCCGCTCGATCTAACTCTTACACCCCTTTATCGAACTGAAGGAAAAGAACAAGCCAGCATGCCGGGGCTTCTGCCTGCCATGCCGCCGCGCAAAACCGCGCGTGGCCGCGAGCATGATCGGCTGGTCGTTTATCTTTTACTCACCGGCAACACGTCCTATTCAACAGACGAATATGTACAATTCGCCAACCGCGCCGCAGCCACGTTTTATGAAACATCCGGCACATTGACATTCGCCCTGCGCGCCGCGGCGGAGTTGATCAACAAGCTGTTGCTTGAACGCAATCTGTCCACCAGCGGACGCGGACAATACGCGGTGGGATTATTATCGCTGGTGGCGATGCGCGAGTCGGAAGCCACGCTTTTGTTAAGCGGTCCGATGCACGCTTATGTTTTGAATGCAGATGGCGCGCATCAAATCTTTGATTCACTTTCGGGAAACGGATTGGGGCTGGGCGCCAATGCGCCTCACCATTTCTCCCGCATATCCCTTCAACCCAACGACCGGCTGGTGCTTTATGCAAAGATTCCATTCGCATGGGAATCGGCATTGAAGGATTTAAGTCCGGCCTCATTGGAAGCCACACGCCGCCGCTTGATGAATCTGACGAACGATAATGTGAATGCGGTTCTGCTTCAAGCCACGGAAGGAAACGGCGCGTTGATCGTGATGCGACCGGAATCCGAAACGAGTGCACCCGAAGAACCTGCGCCTCCAAGCGCGGATGCTTCGACTTCGCTCAGCACAGGCGAGGAGCGGGCTGCTGAACCACAACCTGAGTCCATGCCCAATGCGCATCTCGTGCAAGCCTCGGCTTATGCGATTCCTCCCCAACCGAAGGAAGAAGAACTGCCATCGCAACCCTTCGAGCCAGACTATTCTGGCCTCCCTGCCACGCCTTCAACCTTTGGAGTCGCCGCCAGCACAAATTAACGATCAAGAAGAAACAAGTGTTCCTGAGTTCGACAAAAGAATCACCTGCCACACCATCGCCGCGCACACGTCAAGCGGCAAAGACGATTGTGACCGGAATGCGAGTTCTGCGTCGAGGCAATGAACAGGTAAGCAAGGTCTGCGATCGTTTCTGCCGCGTCTTTTGCCCGGCTCGGATGAATCATCCACTCTTACCAAATTGCCATCATATATTATGGCTTTCATTGCCATCCTTAGTTCCGTTGGTTGTAGTGACCATTGCCAGCGTGGTTTATTTCCGCTACGGTCGCAGTGTGCAATATGAAGAATATTTGGTGCAAGCACGCAATGCCCGCGCAATCGCCATTGGTCTCACTGATCCCATTGCACAACGCGAGGCGTGGCAACAGGAACTTTCCTATTTGAACAACGCCGAGTCGAATAGCCAAACCACCGAGACTCAGACGATGCGCCAGGAGGCTCAAGCCAAGCTGGATCAGTTGGAAGGCATTTCCCGCTTGCAATTCCAGCCTGTGGTGAGCGGCCTCAACGCGCAAGATCAGCCGCATGGCCGCCGATGAAAATAATTTATACATGCTCGACGCGGTGCGCGGCGATGTATTGCATATCAGCATCAACAGCACTGGTTTCCAGACAGATGATTCGTTCCACTGTGAGCCGGGCACCTATGGAAACTATACAGTCGGTCCCGCTTGTGGATATCCTTTCATTGCCCACAGTAAATTCAATGAACGCGTCGGTGATGGGCGTGGATGCAAATGGAAATTTGCTTTATTGTGCTCCGGGTCAATTGCCACAAGCCATTCCGCTTCCGCCGCCTGATACCAATTGGGGACGCGTCAAAGCGTTTGCGTTGGATGGGGATGATCTCTACGTGATCGATCCGCCGTCACGTGCGGTATGGGTTTATATCGGCAATAGCGATGCCTTTGTAGATCGGCCTTATTTCTTTTTTGGCGACCAGGTTCCCAACATCGAAAACGCAATTGACCTGGCGGTGAGTAACGGAGAGCTTTATATTCTTCATGCCGATGGACATCTCTCTACTTGTTCGTATAGCGCGCTGCAAACAGTGCCAACGCGCTGCGATGATCCGGCTGCATTAACCAATCCTTTCCCCGCTTACCGCGATACAGACCTTTTCTCTCAAACCCATTTCACACAGATGATGTTCGCACCCGCGCCCGACTTAACGTTGTTAATTTTGGATACGGATAATCAGAGCATTTTCCGTTTTGCGCCGCTTTCACTGCAATTGCAGAGTCAGCTCCAGCCTCCGGCAGGGCATGCGAATCCTTTTCCTCCCATCCCTGCCAGCGCAATGACGGTGAGTCCCAATCATATCTTGTTCATGGCTCTCAAAGACGAGGTATACTTCGCTACAGATTTGCCATAGCATTTTATATTCAGATACTTGAATAGGAGCATTATGTTTGATTACCTGAACTCCCTGATTGGTCATGCCGTTCAGCAACCCGCACCGCAACATATTCAAGGGGTTTCGGCGGTGGCCAACCTCGTTGCGGATGATCCCAACACGCCTGTCACAGCCTATCACCACCAAAGCTTTGGTCATCACCTATAACCCAACGATGGATCCATCTACCGGTAAAAAGCTGACAGATCTGGAAGGCTGGTCATCGCCGGATGCTATGGTCAACGGCTATATCTCCAGCTTATTGCAGGTCAGCAATGGACTGGCGCGTCATCAAGTCGTTCAGAACATTGTGCTGGATGAATTTCCCGCTCTCACGGACGGATTTCAGTATACGGCGCAATCTTTTTTACCCGTTCTGAATGGTTCAACGCCCGCGCACAACCCGTCCGGGATAGATTACAACGCCATCCTTACGCGCTTCAACATTTTACAAAGTGTTGCAAACAACCAATTTGATGAAGTATGGATTATGGGATTCCCGTATGCAGGCTTATATGAATCTATTATGGCTGGGGCAGGCGCATTTTGGTGTAATGCCCCTGCGCTGGCCAACACGGCTTCTTGCAATCGGCGCTTTGTGATTATGGGCTTCAACTATCAGCGAGCTGTGGGCGAGATGCTGCATTCGTATGCTCATCGTGCTGAAAGCATCATGGCTCAGCTTTTCAATTGTCAAAGTTTTCTGGCATGGGCATATCAAGCCAATCGTTCACCCGCAACGGTCACCGCCGGGCAAACGTTAAATCTTTTCCAGCGTTTCATGCTCTACAATCAAATCGCACCCGGTCAGGCTGGAGTTCGGACTCGTTCACTTCGCGCCCAACAGCACCAAGGATTACGATTGGGGCAATCAGACGCAAGTCAACAGCACATGCTACGATTGGCTGGCTTTTCCAAATCTCACCGGCAGTACTCGCAGTGTGAACTGCTCCGAATGGGGCAACGGCGACGATGGCGCATTCCAACAATGGTGGCTGAATCATCTGCCGAAGGTGAACGGAATCAAAAACGGAATATACAACAACTGGTGGTATTACATCGCCAATCCAAACAACGTGAATGTAAATGCATAAGATCAACGCCGTCTCTTAAAAAGGGACGGCGTTTTTGTTCATTGCGAATCAAAGTTATGGTAAAATCCTCCGCCTGGAGGGATGGCCGAGCGGCTGAAGGCGCATGTCTTGAAAACATGTTAGGGTCACACCTACGTGGGTTCGAATCCCACTCCCTCCGCCATCAACAGGTTATGGAACAATTCATTTCTTTCTGGGGAGGTGCCAGAGCGGCTGAATGGGCTCGCCTGCTAAGTGAGTGCCGGGGTAACTCGGTCGCGGGTTCGAATCCCGCCCTCCCCGCTGTTACACGGTTTAGGCCCTAGTGACCGGGACTGCTGTAAAGGCTGAAACGCAAAGGATGGCTGTCCTGCCGTGAATGCGTTTTGCCGCACGAAAGCTCTTTCGAGGACTAGTCCTCGAAAGAGCTTTTTGTGCTTAAGTTGGGAAAGATCATTCCAATTCTTTAGAACTAATTGGATTTCATTAACTAATTCGATCTTACTACGCATTGCTTTAAGATGCAAGGGGTCAGAATCTTCGTCAAGTTTTTTTTGTTCCTGCTCCAGCGTCTTTGCATCCAATTCTCCAAGCAAGTATAACTTCTTTGTGCGCTCAAATCTTGCTTCAAGTTGTCTTGCTCGAAATTCAGTATCAAGTTCTTCCGTAGAAACAACATTCTCGACAATATCTTTGATCCAAATCAAGACTTGTTGTTCAATTTCATCTGCGTTTACATTTGGTTGATGGCACTCGCAGATCTTTTCTCTTTGATTGCCGTCCGCGTAATATCGTTTGTTCGCGTGTGATGAGCCACGCATTGGGCCACCACAGTAACCACATCTAAGTATACCTGTCAGGGGAAATATACGAACTGGCGTTCCTCGTCTGTTGAAAATATTTTTAAATCGGATTTCACGTATATCGTTGACTTGATCAAATAATTCTTGGGATACTAACGCAGGATGGACAGACTCAAAAAGGTGGCTGGGGGCTTTTCTTTTTTGATGAACGCCATTGTTGTCAACCCCTTGATACGCTACTTTTCCAGTATAGGCGATACGCTTTAACATATCTCGAATGACATCCCGACTAAATGAATGCGGTCCTGTTCGACCCGGAACCCCCTTTTGACGCACCGGTAATTCCGTGCCGTCTGCTAGAGTTACCTTGAGCGAATTCAATTTCATTGCGATGGTGCGATGAGTTTCATTCTCAGTAGCGTACCAATTAAATATTTGGGTAACGATCTTGCTTTCGATCGGATGTGCAACCATCTTTTTACCATCGCTCTTATCGGGTTGACCAAAATCTGGGCAATATCCCTTTCCGTTTGGGTCAGTGCATTTTGAACACAAACCATTGCAGTATCCATAAGGAATGGCGCCGATCCACAAGCCTTGACGGGCGCGCTGCAATTTCCCCTTCCGAACTTCCTGACGCAAATTGTCAATATAGATCTCTGCCAGTGTTCCGAGGACAGACAGCATCAACTTTCCCCAAGGAGTGGTGAAATCCATTCGTTCCTGGACTGAAGCGAACGCAACGCCGCAGCTGTTTAGTTGATCCAGTGTGGAAAGTAAGCCACTTAAGTGTCGGTAGAAGCGATCTACTTTATCTACGACGACAACATCGAATTTTCCATCGCTCGCATCCTGAAGGAGTTTTTCAAAAGCGGGACGGTGGCTTCCCTTTTTAGCAGAGATACCTGCATCCTGGTAGATGTCGACCAATTGCCATCCCTGCTCTCGGATATATTTCGTTATACTGTTTTCCTGCGCATCAAGGCTATAACCGTCAACCTGCTCGCGCATAGAAACGCGTCGATATCCAACGGCTCTTAGCGCTTTTAGATGAATAGTGTTTTCCATTTCTTCTTTTTCTCCTTTTGACAATAAGTTATAATTTTATTCTACACAATAAAATGATGGAGCCCAAAATGAAGAGTGAAGAGCCGTTAGCAATGCAACTACGGAGGGGGCGGCGAAGAAAGTATGATAAGCAACCCCTTCTCGATCGAATACATGAACTGTTAGCGGAAAGGAATGAAAATTACCGGGAGGGCGAGCTTGCGCGCACACTTGGACAATGCATCAATTCAGAGGATCATTTCTGGTCAGCGTCCAAGTATGACTACTTGTGCCTATCTAGCCGATCATTTTGGTGTGAATCCAAATGAATTCTTAGAACTGGCTTTTTGGCCAAGACTAGGTTTGTTTGATGTAGCAAAGAATATGCCCGAAAAACTTCCAAATGATGTTCTGGAAGTCGCCACGCGTCTCGCACAAATCGATAACCCCGGTACACGCAAAAAAGTTACTGAGGCAATCATGACTTTACTTAATCAGTATTTCGAATGAAACCTACTAAATAATCTCGACGCGCCCAAAGATTACCTTTAAACAGGTTGATACTATTTTAGCAATTCATCAAACGGTGAGTGTATGCGGGCTTCCTGCAACTGACCTTTGCCATCAAAGTAAATTCGATCAAATATTATGCCAAGTAAAGCTCGCTGCTCGCGCGGCAACATACGATGCCACAGTTGGGAAAAATCTTTAAGGATTAAAGTTGTCTCAAGCGTAAAGGGGTGTTTTTTGGGGGTCAATCTACTTAATTCAGCAGCGATCCGTAGTTGATGATTTTTCAGTTCAGCACTATCTATCGCACCAATTGAATGCTGTTCTATGAATTTCGCCATTTCCATTTCCAAGTTGTGACGTTTGGATGCATAAAGTCCCATACCTGCATCGCTCAGTGCGTATGCGACAATCCGTTCATACCATTGTTCCGGCAAGATCAATTGAGCCAGCAATTCGTCAATCTGAGTCTCTAATTTCTCGGCGGGAAGACTTGGAAGAATATGACGCTCGCGAAGACTATCAACATTTCGGTCTGGATAGGAAATCAATCCAGTGGATGTCAGATCAATTCTATGATCGCGGTCCCTCTGACGGCCATGCAACCCCGCACATCGATATACTCGTTGATTGGAACCATTTGTGTTTCCGCGCAAAGAAACAGTTCGGCCTGGCCTCGTGAAGGGCAGGCACTCCCAACATTGTGCGACCCCGCTTAATGGGAAAACCCTGGCAGATTTGCCAGCGTTGGTTGGCGTTTGTTTCTTGGATTTTCTAATAGATTGATTCTCCTGCCATAGTTCATAGGAGATCAGCGGCTCGTGCTTGCCAGGATAACTGTATTCGATTTGGCGGCGATTTTTCACTGTTTGTC
Organism: uncultured Chloroflexia bacterium; assembly: GCA_963752775.1. GTDB lineage: Bacteria > Chloroflexota > Anaerolineae > Anaerolineales > Villigracilaceae > Fen-1038. The sequence continues at coordinate 7,763 of CAVVZL010000009.1, read as the reverse complement.
GATATTTGGTTGGATCGTCCAAGTCATCTTTCATGCTTAGTGGAGATGTTGGATAATGAGCTACATATCCGGCATAAAAAACATTTCGGACGATATCAAGGATGCTGTCCGGGGAGAATGCTCCCGGTTCTACCGAACCAGGTACACCTTTTGTTCGGAATTTTATTTTCATTCCACCGGCACATTCAGAAATATCGAACTCGTTATCATTAAGATATTTGGCTATTTCTCGCAAACTCCAACCTTGGTGATAAAGAGATGCAATTAGTTGGACAGCATGTTTTTCAATGGGGTGTGGGACTTGAATCCGGCCATGGTCCGATTCGGGGCGATCAAGTCCGCCAAAGAGCGGACAATAGCCTTTACCGTTTGGATCAGTGCAAGTTGAGCACATTCCATTGCAATAGCCAAGACGATATCCGCCATGATGAAAACCACGTTCTTTTCTACGTTTAGCAGCTTGTCGTGTGCGGATGGATGTTGTAAATATGGGCATTTCCGCTACAGCGGCCATCATAAAGAGCATCAACCGACCGGCAGCCGTGCGAGTGTCGATTTGTTCATTGACAGAAATTAATGCGACGTTATGTTCTTGAATCCTGTCAAAGAACTTCAACATACTTAAGCCGTTTCTGTATTGACGGTCAATGAAATGAACGATGACATAATCCACTTCACCTTTTTTGATCAAGTTAAGCAATTCCTGCAGGCCAGGCCTGTTGGAGTTTTTTCCCGACTTATCCAGATCGCTGATCACGGTGACAATTTGTAAGTTCGATCTCTCTGCCACCGCACGGCATTCGCGTTCCTGAATTTCAGGCGAGTATGATGGAGAATTTTGAAGTACGCGGGATTTTCGAATATAGATCGCGGCCCGATTTAAATTCGGCGGCTTGATATCTTGGGCAAGGCGCGAAAGGTTGGCGAGCACATCTTCCGGACGTATCGTTGCGGGGTTTGAGAAATTCGTTGTCATTTGATCACCAGCCTGGCTTCTTCAATAGGCCCTGTGCTTGCCGGTTTGTGGACCTGATCAAATTCCTGGGCTTCCTTGAGAATTCTGCGAAGAATCAGTCCGAGTTCACGGCAAAATGCATCGATCCGCTCAGACTCTGAAATTGAATTAGTGGGTTGTGCGGGCATAGTCATCCTTGGTGTAAAATTGCGATAGCCGACGCAATTTATGAAATTATAGAATTCCATCTTGCTGACATATTTTTCCACACACAATTCTCCCCATGTTGGTGCATCCGCACCATTTTTGCAATGAGTGAAAAACGACCAAGTCTTCCTGAAAACGGACAAAACCATGTGGTAAACACACGATTGGAAGAAGTCGGATAGGCAAACACCAGCACTTTCTCATTCAAAGCAGAGGTGAACATTGCGCCTATACTGCGCTGGTATGGGCTGGTTAAGAGCTTAAAGGTAGTCGTAGTCATATCGTCCTCCAAATCATTTCACTTTTGCAAGATTAGGTCAGTCAATATTTTAGAGACCCCCCAGGCACCAAAACAGGCACCAAGTTTTCTCATAATCGGGCGCCTTCTCCGATACGGTTTTCCCAAGCTGGCAGAAGGATTGGTTTTAATCAGTTGTCGTGTCTCAAACCAATTGAACAATTGCCTGATAAATTTCCTTGTCCGAGAAGTTGTTCGATCTGTAGAAAGCGGAAAAAGGCCTATATCGGAAAAGACTTTCATTAGATCCCGTAGGTCCTGGGTTGTAATGGCAGCCACCAATTTTTGGTCTAGGCCCGATTTCTTGGCGGCAATTAATACGCGCCCTGTGAAATATCTGTAGCTCTCGATCGTTTTTTCGCGAACACTGTTCCCGTGTTCGTCAATGTAATGAGCGATGGCAACTGCGAGTTGGAGTTGTGGAGGTGGGGATGAGGATTGTTTGACCTTGGTTTGGCTTATAATGTTGTTTCATGATGCGGCATTGTAGGTCGATGTCTCCCAGTTTTCCTCCGACTTTTGCAAAATATTTGCATCCAATTTGCAATGACCCGATCAAAACACCCCCTCTCAGATAAGAAACAATTCGAAAGCTTCATCGACGACATTCTTGCAGACCGATGGGACCTAATTTCGCAGAAAACCACGGGACTCGAAGAGCATGTCCCGAAACTCCTTGACGATGTATGGGTAAAAGCCACACTAGCAAGATTGAAATTGGAAATCCCGGATTCAAGCGAAAAGTTCGACTCTGGGTGGATTTGGGCTTTTGTATTGCTTGGCATTTGGAGACAGCAGTTTAGCCGATTCGGCAAAATGGAACGAAAAGCCATAGATTTGCTCGCTTTCTTTGCGCGATATGCTTGGCCCTGCTACTTATCGGTAAACTCCAAATTAAAATCCCAGAGAATTGATATAAAGACCGATCGGGAAATGGGGAAGTGGCTTTCGCAAACGCCAAGACTAAAAGATGCACTTTACATTTTTGGCCTACAGTTGGATTCGGCAATATCATCAAAACTAAAGAATTGGGCGGAGCGTGACAATTCCACCCTCGCCCGCGCCCGCGATAGAGGAATGTCAGTTACCCATATCGCCTTTTGTGATGCTGTCAATATAGAGGTTCTTAACTCAGATGGCAACCAGCCCAGAGCTTCTCGTAAAAAACAGAAAACTATTTTAGCAACCCAACAGACTGCGGATTGGAAAACATCAACCGACTTTCCTCCTATCCTTTCTTTATATTGGCAATTCCCGGAAAACGTGGAATTTGCTTCACAACTTCGGCAGAGATTAGATCGGTTACCCCGCTTGAGTGAAATTACCGACCTTTTGTTATCCGAGAAAATAGCCGGGCTTTCGCTTACGGCTGATCAACGCATACTGGCACTCGAATTGATCAATTATTTACCGTACTGGGCAATAACCGAAAGTGGAGATCTGGCTTCGTCTATTTCACGGCGGCGATTAGAAGCCATCTGGAATAGCATTCATAAGGAAAACCTATCGCCCATCATTGGTCAGTTGGTAGATGCGGGTTTGTTGATGGTGGATACCGGTTCAAACCTCTTTATGCCAAATTTATTGCTATTCGATGCCCTGTTCACGCGAGTGTGGTTGCAGGAACATAAAAAGGAAAGCAGTGCGTTGCCTCCCAAGGAGGCTAACCTCACTTTATCCAGATGGCTGTATTTGTTAATTGATCATTTGGTTGATAGGAAAGATTATCGGGGTGCAGGTGATTACCTGTGGAGGTCCAGGGTCTCCTGCCAGGCGCATCTTCGCGTTCCTGGCTGCAAATTCTGTATATCATTTGGTCGGCTCCAGCAGAAGCGCTGATGGAACCAAGAATTTGGGCACTTGCCACCATTGCTGAGCAGGTTTTTCAACGATTAGCTACCATTAACGGAACAGCTGACCCGTGGATAATGACAAACTCCCGGCTGGTTCGGTTGCCGCTCAGCCCAGAGGGAGACCAAGCTCAAATGATGAGGGATATTGTGAGCGATTATCTAAGTGGGCTGAGCGAATATATCGATTTGCATGCCAATCTGCTGGATTACGTTTCTTATGTAAGGGAAATGTTGGATATTCAGTTTGGAGTTGATAGACCGGGAAAGAGCAGATTTTCTGTGTCATTGAGTATCGCCTATTCTCCGGGCCGATACGAGGATATTGACTGGTTGTATTACCACATGGTCTCCGGCATACGGTCTTTTGATCCCCATATGAAGATTAAAACAACCGATTTCTTTTTTGGGAATAACGATCAAACAGTTGAGGAATCCTTTATTAGAGCTTTTATGCCCGACCTATCTAATGTTTCTGATAGAAAGGCTTTCTATGTCGAGCCGCTTGTGGCATGGAAAAGTCCAGTGGTAAATCGCTATCTTAACGCTTTTGCCAGCCGCAAGTTCTTACTCAACGCGAAAGCCTTTGCTGAAAATTCTCCCCTGCATAATCGGATCGCCATCCTGAAGCACGCGCTGGCTGGAACTGTGGGCTATGAGGACTGGGTGTGAAAATGTAGTCGGAGACGCGTGGTCGCGAGAATGTGGATTTTTACTCTGTCTTCTTATAAATTTTCTTAATGGAGCCTAACCATTCATACATAGCAAGTTGTTTGCGCAGTGCAAGGATGCTGGCGTCCGCAAGGTCAGCAGGCATCAGGCCATCCCGTTTCAACGTTTCAAGACGGACGATATTGTTTTGGATCTTGTTGATTTCATCGGACGGATTCATCGTTTACCCGGTTTCACGACGGGCCGCAACGATGTAACGGCATATAAGGTTTTGAGGTGGTTTGGACGGATCGGCTTCGGCGAGACAAGAGTGAACACGAATTTTGATAGAATTTTTTAGCTGCTCCGGTGTGAATTTCCTCTGATTTTCCAACAGTTGCAGCTTCGCCGCCTCAATGGATTTGCGCCAGGTTTCAATCCGTTCCTGTTTCTCTGTTTCGGTAGTCACAGAGGGATAGCTGTTTCTTGAGATCCGTAAACTGCATTTAGATAGTTTCATTATTAGCAAAAAGAGCAAAAATTACCATACTTTTAAATAAGTATGGTAATTTTTGTTGTATAATATTCCAAACAATAACTATGTCCAAAAACAACTTCAATCGTTACAAAGAAATATTTCACAATAACAATGGCATTCTTCGCTATTCTCAGGCTATGAAACTTGGAATACCACGATATGCTATTGACAAATTTATTGGCACCGGTGAACTTACTAAGGAATCAAGGGGAATATATCGTTTGAAAGACTTAGAGCCTTTGAGTAATCCAGATTTGGTTCAAGTTAGTGTCCTAATACCAAAAAGCGTAATTTGTCTAATTTCCGCGCTTTATTTTTATAATTTGACAACTCAAATACCTCACCGAGTTTATATTGCTTTGAAACAAAACGTAAAAGCGCCTAAAATAAAATACCCCCCCATAAAAGTATTTCATTTCTCGGATAAATCTTTCATTGCAGGAATTGAAGATCATGTTGTTGACGGAATTAAGATTAGTATATATAGCCGAGAAAAGACTATAGCAGATTGCTTTAAGTTTCGCAAACAAATAGAAACAAGTATAGCTCTTGAAGCTCTCAAGGATTATATGAATCAACCTAATCCAGATATTCAGTCAATCATTAAGTATGCTAAGATAAATCGAGTTGAGAATGTAATCCGTCCATATTTAGAAACACTTGTATGACCGATCATCCGAAGAATATCCCCGCATCGATATACGCCCGTTTAGTCATTGAAGCTAAGAAACGAAATAAAAACTTTGGCGAAGTTTTGCAATACTATGGAATAGAGCGATTTCTTTATCGGCTTTCAAAGACGCAATATGCAGATAGTTTTGTTCTTAAAGGTGGTTTAGCTTTCTATAACTGGGATATACCTTTGCGCAGGCCGACAAAAGATATAGATTTCTTAAGCACATTAGAAAATCGAAAAGAAATAATTGATCAAGTTATTAGAGCTGCAATTGCTATATCAGTTCCCAAAGATGGGATATATTTTGATTCCGCTAGTATTACGTTAGAAGAAAAACAAGTAGATGCCGATCGTAAAGGTATTCGTACGGCTTTCTTGGGGTTTCTTGGCAGATCAGAAATACACATGCAAATTGATTTTGGCTTTTCAGACGAAATTACTTCCAAACCAGAAGTGATAAGCTATCCAACGTTACTGCATGATTTAGCAAGTCCTCAACTCAAGGGATATCCTGTAGAAGCTGTTATTGCAGAGAAGTTCCATACTATGGAACGTTTTGCAGATGTCCCTAGCCGATGGAAAGATTACTATGATATATGGTTAATATCAGATCATTTTGAAATAGATGATCAATCTCTTAGTAAAGCAATTGGAAGGACATTTGAAAAACGTGCAACTGCGATCCCCACAAACAGACCAAGATCCTTATCCGCTGATTTTGCTTCCAAATACCGTGAAAATTGGCTAGCCTTCTTCAGAAAAAACGAATTGCAGAATACCAAGATTAACAACTTATTGATACTTGTAGAATCCATATGGAATTTTCTAGAATGGCCCATAAAAGGGTTAATCACCCATGATATTATTATAGATCGAAGACGCTGGAACCCTAGCAAGAGAAAATGGCTATGATAAGTTGTAACGAAAAGGGATCACTTGCCTTCCAACATTTTCTTCTATTTATTAATGAGTGAGTATTTGATTTACCTACGTGCGGTTAATGACGGTGTTTTTTGTTGGGCAACTGACTGGGTGGAGGAACGTTATGGCCGATTGGAACAAAACCGAGCGGATTTCGGTGGCATTGCTCCACCGACCTACCGCTGCCACATGGGCAAGGAGCGCCAGATGGAGTTTCACTCAATCGCGGAAGGGTCGCCATCTTTTTCATAATTTCTGCAGGAGCTCTTTTAAATCTAAGATTGGCAGCCATTTGCTTCATTGGCTGATCGATATAGTTGAAGAATGCCCGATAACCACCGCAGAGGTAACTGAGCCCCGGCTCGTGGTCAGGTGTTTTTAGGAGCCGATCTTTCGGACAGCCCCCGTTGCAGATAAATCTCACTTCACAATCGCGGCAGTACTGCGGCAGATCCGTTTTCTTATGCATTCCGAACGAAACCTGCTGGGGAGACATAACCAGTTTTTCCATTGGTGTCTGCTGCATGTTCCCTAAAAAATAACCAGGCTCGACATAATGGTCACAGGAATAAATATCCCCATTAAATTCCATCGCCAATTCCAACCCACAGGTTTCTTCAAAGATGCACAACCCTGGATGCTCCCCTACCCAAGCGGCCAAGGAGACATCGAAGATTTGAACGTAGACCTTGCCAATATCTTTCCGCACCCATTCATCAAAAACCTCAATCAGAAAGGAACCATACTGAGGGCCACTGACCGATCGCGACGTGAGCCGGTTGCCTTCCTGATTGCCAGATGGATTGTCGCGTTCTACGACAGGGATAAACTGCATAAAGCTAGAACCGAGCTCATCACGTAGGAAACGGTAAACTTCAAGCCCGTGATTACCATTCGCAGCATTGACGCAGGTCAGCGTGTTGAATTCCACTTCATGTTTGGTTAACAGCTCCGCGGCCCTCATTACCCGATGGAAGGTCGGTTGGCCGCCTTTATCTATTCGATAAGCATCGTGGAACTGACGTGGACCATCGATGCTCAGACCGATCAGAAAATGGTTCCGGTAAAAGAATTCACACCAATCATCGTTGAGGAGAGTTCCGTTGGTTTGAAAAGCATTTTGAATGTGCATGCCTGGTTTGCAGTATTTCGCCTGAAGTTCGACTGCCTTTTGGAAAAAAGGCAATCCCATTAGTGTGGGCTCACCGCCCTGCCAGGCAAAAATCACATCCGAAATTTGCTGTGCTTCGATATATTGGCGAATGTATGCTTCCAACAGATCATCGCTCATGCGAAAGTCTGCACCCGGATATAGCTTCTCTTTTTTTAGATAAAAGCAGTATTGACATTCCAGGTTGCAGATGGAGCCACGTGGTTTCACCATGAGATGAAAAGAACGGGGTCGAGAAGACCCAGAAAAGAAATCCGGCATCATAAGGTTACCTTTACGGAAGAGTAATATCTGTCAAAAGGGTTGGATGATAGATAAACCTGCAGTGAGCACACTCCAAATCACCAATTCACGGTGTAGGCGTGGGAACGATCGTTGGACTCAGAGTTGGAATCCACACTGGAGCCATGGTCGGAGGCGCACCCTTCTGCGCTTCAAGTAAGTGGAGTTGAATCTTCAGTTGCTGAATGATTGTCTGATACTGCGGATCGTCGAT
>CAVVZL010000008.1:0-175524 GCA_963752775.1 uncultured Chloroflexia bacterium | reverse complement strand
GCGCAGGCATAAATCGCGAGCAGCCTCGTATTCTCGAGGCAGCCCGCTTTTTGTTTCATTGGTGGCGAAGCCGACCATAATCCCTTGATCACCCGCGCCATCAGTGTCGGAAGAAGCCGCCAATTCCGGTGATTGAATTTGAATGTGATTGATCACCGTTATTTTGTCCGCGTCCGAGATATCCGATCCCAGCCCATTTCTTACGAACGATCTCAGCGACATCCACGCGCGAAGCCACGCCGGGTCCCATGCGCACTTCGCCGGACAGCAGAACGAGATAATCCTTCATCAGCATTTCTATGGCGGCGCGCTGACAGAGTCGGATGGTTTGGGTCATTCGCATCGCTTACGCCGGCCTCTCGCGCGGCGTCGAGAATTGCGTCCAGAATGCTATCGGCAAACTGATCGGCAGCCTTGTCTGGATGCCCCTGACTGACGTGCTCTGCTGTGCGCATGGTTGTGTTTTGCATCCTCGAGAGCACGGAGAGGTTTTAGGCGTGACGTTCATCGTTTAGCTCCATTGGTTGAGAGGAGACTCTTTGCGCGAGGAAACCCCGCACAAATTTGCTAGATCATCGGTGGCGGAAGGAGGCGTTGATCGTTGCCGTTTTGCCTGAAATGACGCCCAGAGAATTTCGGCATTGGACGTCACATTCATGGCGCATGTGATGGAGATAGCTGGAGCACTCATGAGTTTGGTTGTTCGCCCATCGTCGAGCGAACGGCGCGCATCAACAAGAATGGCAAGCGCAGTTGCACATCGCCGAAGTCCCAAAGGCTGCGCGCCCATCAACGCCGTCGAGATCAAGTTTTCTGGCGGTTGCCGGCGTCATCGAAGTGGAGACGCCGTTCGACCCTGGCGAAGAAACTCTTCCCGGTCCAAAAGCCGATGTCTTCCCATCGCCCCCCCAGCCAGTCCTCGCCATTCGGCCCCGGTTGAAGCTCTTCAAGACCCGAAGGTGGCGGAGAGCCACCGCATTGTCTTTAGCGTGTAGTAGAGACCGACGCGGTTCGGGTGGAACCGGCCAAGGCTCTTGTTCTCTTTGTCGCTTATTCCGAGATCAGGGAGGTCCTTCAACGCATGCAGTTCGGCATCCCGGTAATAGCCCTTATGGATCACCGCATCCTGGTCATATTTACGTCCGCACTTGCGCAGGAACCCTTTCAGATTTCCGCTGTCGTCCGAACGTCCGACGACGAGATAGCCATGCACGTCGACCGGGCTTGCGTTGGGCGAGAGGTAATTCTCAACATAGCGGCCCCGCACGTGATAGAGGCCAAAGCAATATAGGTCAGCCCTCAGCTTTTGATCTCGCGCCTCGTTTTCCGCTAGCGTGAGCTCGGGACGGTAAGCGGTGATCAGCCCTATATTCCAGGCTTCGATATCGGTGTCCGAATATATACACATCCCCTTTTTGAAAATTTCCGAGCAGCACATCCAGCTCGCGAATGCCGGAAGGCACGCCAGGGAATTCCGCGGTGCGGCTGGATTGATCGACGTACTCGTACACTTCCGTGAGGGAGTTCGAGAGCGGCTGCAAGGCGTCGCCGGTGGAACGCACCACGGCCGACTCCAAGACCCGGATCGCTTCGGAGGTCACGGCTTCAAGTTCTTCCTGCTCGTTGAATGCCAGCGCCGCAATCTGATTGGCGGCCTGGATCATCCGGCGCCGTGCGGCGTGCGCGGACACGATGCGCCCATAGGTTTCGGCGTTGAGTGAGTTCGGTGTCTGATTGATCAGCGTCGTGAGATAGGCCGGCCCGCCGATCTCTGCCAGCTGTCCTCTGCGATCCAGCTCTTCCGTGATCGTGAGCAGATCAGCGGGATATGTTTTTCCTGCAAGGCCGTGAAGGCTTCCCAGATCCAGCCGTTGCGATGAACATAAAAATCATCGGCGTGCAGGAAATGCGCGACATCAAAATACGCATCCGGGTTGATCAACACCGCGCCAAGCAGAGCCTCTTCGGCTTGCCGGCTGAAGGGAATGGTGGGCGGAACGGGTGTTTCTTCGGTAGTCATTTTTGACCTCGTGGTTTGAAATTTTCCAACGGTGATTCGGAAGGCTGATTCGAATCACCACTGGTCTTGGATTTGGAGAGCGATGCCACGGCGAGTGCGCTCACCATGGTTTTCTTGAGCGCGCCGGGATGCGAAACGCGGAAGGTAGCCTGATTCCAATTCGAGTAGGTCAGCTTCATGGCACGCGGCAGCGGGATGTTGTATTCCGCCGCGACCTCGTTCAGTTCCCGGAGACCGTTGATCCACAGCGCAAAGGTTCCGCCTCTGGCGTTCGGTGCCGGCCGCTTGGGCGGTTGGACGTTGAACATCTCCAACATCAGGCGCGCCCCCTCCTGGCAATCTTCGGGGAAGTCGGCAATTCGTTTTTCAGGGTTGGTGGAAAGAACGCACGCGGGCGCGTCAGCGCCCATGTGTTCCTGCCCCGTCCTGCTTTGCCGAAGTCGGAAAAATCGGACTCTGGCTGTGTCTTTCTGATGGGTGCCCGGAAGATTTGCGAGTGCATCTGGCTCCATGTTCTTTTCTTTGGTTTTAATTGGCTTTTGTGTATACTGTCCGACAGTCCCACCCCCACCCTGTCCGACAGTATCCCCCCCACTCTGTCCGACAATCCCCCCTCCATCCGTTTTCTGTCCGACAGAAGGCTCTTGGGGGGTATGGTTGTTGGACAGTCCCCCCGCATTTGCGCGATCGTATCCCGCGCTTTTTGCGTGCGTCTTTGTTGTGTCTCTTCTTGCTTCGCCTTGCGCTCCTTGAGCAGATCGAAACGGATCTTCTCGTCCTCCAACTGCAGGGCCCATTCAATGCCCTCGTTCCTGGCATTGTTTTCGTGAAGGCGTAATACCAGACCGATGGTCATCAAATAGTTCATGCACCCATCCAGCGTTTCACCGTTCAACCCGGTGGCCTCAATCAACTGGGGCTTGGAGATGCGATCACTGCGCTTCTGCCAGCCAAAGGTTTTGCGCGCCAGAAAGATCACGCATTTAATTTCGTTGCCGGTGAGATACGCCATGCACTCGTCGACAAAAAAGTTGGGCGTCTGGAAGCTGTTGGGAATAATTTTGTTGGGGGAGTCAGTCATGGGTTCTCCATAGGATTTGAACGGGAACGCGAATTCCCCAAACGCACCAGGAACGCACAGGAGCGGCGATCTTCTCCAACCCATCCAACGAACCACATGGCCTTTTTCAAGCGGCACCTATTCATTCCTGTGCAGGGAGCGTGAGCGGCAGGGTGAGCGTCAAAGGTGAGCGGCTGTGAGCGTCCGTGAGCGGGGCGGTGAGCGGTAACGCTCACATCCTTTTTCCATTCAAAAAATCGATCGCGATTTGGCGGGAATGAGAAAGTCATTTTTTCACGCTCCCCAGGATGGCGTCACGGTATTGGTCACCACGACGGAGTGAGGCGTGATGATCAAGTGACCTGCCAGGTAAGCTTGCAGTGCATGGCTCAACAGGAAGACCACCACCTCCCCGCCCGAGACGCCGGTCTTCGTGACGATGGCTTGAATTTGATTGGATATATCCGCACTCCAGCGGTAGCTGAGAAATACAGGACGCGCTTCCAGCCATTCGTTCTTTTTCTTTTTGGTTCCGGGCTTGACCTCACGCGGCCGGCCGCTTTCCACTTCCTTCCACTCCAGCGACAAGCTCCTGCGCTCCGGATTCGGTTTGGATTGGATCGTGAGCCGGCCGGAATGCAGATGGGAAAGGGAGAAGGCCATGAACGCCTCCGCCACATTCGAAGCGCTGGTGAGAAACTCGGAAGCGATCCCGCTCAGACTGGCGCTGAGATCGCGTGCCGGCATATGCAGTTCGACCGGGATGCGGTAACTGTGCGAACGGTTCTTCTTTTCCCAGGAGCGCGTGCGTTTGGCGCGCGATTCTTTTTCCTGCCGGGCAGTAGGGATGATGTTCATCACCTCCACCGGTTGAACCAGGCCGGAGGCGTCTTTTTGCAAGTGTCGTTCCAGAGCATTTTGGCGCGGCATGGATCCTCTACGAATACTTGATGAGATACTCGCTCAGCGCGTAATACTCGCGCGTGGCACGGTGCTGTGGATCGAGTTCATAGACGAGCTTGCCCTCAGCAGGAGCTTCGCGCAAAATGGTGGCGCGGTGGATGGGAGCCAGCAGGCTGCTGCCGAAATGTTCCTGAAGTTCCTTCATCGTCTCGCGCGACTCGCTGGTTTGTTCATCGTAGAAGGTCGGCAGGATGCCGAGCAATTTTCCAGACCAGCCATTCTTCACCATTTGCTTCAGGGCTTCCATCATCTGTGCCAGTCCATCGCTCGACATGAACTCGGTGGCGGAGGGGACGAGCACCAGATCGGCGGCGAAGATGGCGCGCTCCTGAATACCTTCCACACTGGGCGCCGTGTCCATCAAAATGAAATCATATTCAGCGCGCAGTGGAGCAAGCAGAGTGCGGATGGCATCCATCCCACGGTTCTCGGCATTGATCACGACTTGCGCCGTGGCCGTGGTGCGGTCACCGGGGATGATCTCGAGGTGCTGTCTGCCGGTGGGCCGGATCCATTGGTGAATATCAAAGGAGGTATTCACCAGCAGGTTGAACGCGCCGGGCTCCTGGGTGAGTCCGAGTGCCACGGCGCACTGTCCCTGCGGATCGAAATCCACGATCAGGCAGTGTCGTTCGCGTTGTGCCAGCAGTCCAGCGAGCGTGAGGGTGGTGGAGGTTTTTCCGGTTCCACCTTTTTGATTGGCAATGGTTACAGTTTTCAACATGGGTATTCTCCAGTGTTCTATTCAAGAGTTGAATCTTCGGTGACTTCATCGAGTGTGGTGTCACCGTTTGAGTTTTCGCCAAACTGTGCGCCCTGGATCAAAGCCAGGGCGACCGGCTGGCCATCGATGGTGGTATTGAGGGTCTTTACGCCGGACAAACGGGCAAGCGTGCCGAGTGCGCCCAGGACCAGCGCCAGGGCTTCCTCGGGACGCGGCAGGCGCGAGATGCCTCGGCGCTGGACCAAGATCGAGGCGGGCAGTTGCATGAGTTTCATCGCATCCAGGTCCAGCGCGAAGCGCGTCGTTGTCCGGCTCACGAAGGGTTTTCGTCCAACCTGTCTCCGCTGTGTCCATTCCCTTTCACCACCGATTCGGGCGGCGCCATCATGGGTGCGGCATCCTGCGGGGAGAGAATGGGATGGGGAACAAAGGCAGCAGGTTTGCTGTTGGCAGCCGGCTGGTGATCGGCGGCTTTAGGCTTGATCGAAGAACCCAACCCCAGTGCGCGGAAATCCGAGAAACGCTGCTCAAATTCCTCCACCCACTGTGCCGCTAGTTGCGGTGCGAGTTGACCTGCCAATTGCTCACCGCGCTTTTCGATCTCTTGAAGCGCCCTGGCCTCCAACTGGTCGCGCACAAAAGCTTCACGCATGTTGCGAAGGTTGGCGCTATCCAGAAGGTGATAAGCAACGGTCGAGAAAATATTGACCGCGATCAATGCGCTCAATGCCAGGATGACGGACCGGATCTCATCCTGTGTCAGGCTTGCGATCATTCCGGATTGTGCGCTTCTGTAGAGCGTATCCATCGTGAAGAGTCCGAACTCGCCGCCCATATCGATCACAACCATCAAGCCCGCCGTGACCTTCTGGCCAAGGCCTTCGCTATGGAACATAAAGAGCATCAGCCATGCGATCATGCCGCCTGAAGTTGCAGCCAGTCCGAGAAAGCCCACGACCTGTTGATTACCCGGCAGAGTGGACGATATGAAGTCGAGCGAACGGGATGCCGCATAGATCAAGAGGGCTCCGCCGATCACATAGAGCAATACCATTGCCACGCCTCGCCAAAAATTCTTCATCTTATTTCTCCTTTCTGCAAATCACAAAAGTTGGAATTGACCCAGCCGGTCTGGCCGGCTGGGGTAGTGACTTGAAACCAAGCGTTGGAAACGCTGTGCACGGTAAGGCGGGAGTCGTGATCCAGCCAGCCCATCACACCGCATGAGACACCTGGACACCTGCGAAGGTTGAGCACGGTGGCAGTGACCGTGCAAGTGGATGCAGTGGAGAGAAGGGGAAATCGGCAGGCCGGCAAGGACGGGATCGGGGACTGCCACTCTGGGAGGATCCGCACGCGGGGTGGAAGCGACATGGGCTGCACTGGCGTTCGTTAGCGTGCAGGCGAAAATGAAAACGGGGATGATCATTATTACAATTAGTTTTTTCATCTTTCTTCCTCATTCAGTACTTCAAGTAAGCGAAGCAGAGTGGATTGCTTAGGCGGCGGCAGTGAATCAAAAATTTCCAGCAATTTCATTCGATTCGGGTCAAACGATCCCGGTGCTAGTGATGGCTCTAATCCTGCCAATTCCAATATTTCAGGTAACGGTCGTTCCGTGATACGCGAAATTCGGATGCAGGTTTCTACGGTAGGCCTCTGCCGGTCGGGGTGCGTAACATAGGTTCGCAATGTTCCGGCCGAAAGGCCCGCTCGAAGCGAGAGCTCAGTCAGGGTTGTGTCGTGTTCATCCGCATATTCCAACAACCAGCGGGTAAATGGGGTCACAATGGTTTCTCTTTTCTTGCGCATATGAATCTCCTTGGAAAATATAAAAATGCGCTTCCTCATTTGGAGGAAGCGCATTCATGGAAGGACAACCTTTCAATCTTTTTTGTTCAGCCGATAATCAATGACCAATAGGCCATCACTGATACTGGTACCGGGTGGTAGGATGATGGCCGGAGAACACTCGGAAGCTCGCCCGCCCTCCCCGCCAGTTAGAAAATGTCTTTGTTGGCTCTTCCTGGGTGAGGGAGAGCCAACAGACTTTAAACGCAAGGGCGTTGGGCATTTCAATTAGGAGGTATAAGAGAGGATGAACAAACAATTATTAAAGAACTCGCTTGGCTGGGGATTTATTCTGTGGCTCATCGGATATATTCTGGGTATCATTCTCTTCTTTGTGCTCCCGCCTCCAATCATAGGTTGGGTCATTATGCCGATTGGTATCCTCATCACTATTTGGGTCCTGTTGAAAAAAGTGAAGGGTGATGCTTTTCGGTATTACTTGATATTAGCTATTCTTTGGACAACGATTGCCGTTATCTTTGACTACTTCTTTATTGTCAGAGCGTTAAATCCAGCGGGCGGATATTACAAGCTGGATGTTTATCTATATTACGTGCTAACTTTCATCGTTCCGCTAGCGATCGGCTGGTGGAAAAAATCAAAAACAAATAAATAAATGTTACGTGCTTTGAAATTCGAATTTTTTCGGGACCACCACCAAAAAGAAATAAAAATGCGTTTTGCATGGAACGCATTTTTATTTCTTTACATTGCTTTTCTTATGAATTCTGCCAGATCAACCTTCAATTGTTCCAGCGATGGCCTGTGAATATACATCATGTGTCCCGCTTCGTAGTAGCTCATGCTAACGTTGGCACGCAGAGATTCATGCAGGCCTAAATGGTTGAACGTATATTCCGTGGCGCAATACGGCGTGCCAAGATCGTAAAAGCCGTTCGCCACGAAAACTTTAAGATGCTGATTATGCGTCATGGCCGCGCGCAACGTCTCGCCAACGTTAAGGTATTGATTCTCAGCATTGGCATAGGACCACGGATGAACAAATTCGCTTAGAATTTCATAAGGCAGGTCAGACTCGAATTTGAGTTCTGAACGAATATATTCGTAGAACGCGGCCGTATATGGACCAATGGTATTCGTCAGCAGTGGGTCATATTCAGGATGATCGGTAACGCCGAGGCGGTCGAGACCGATAAAGCGGCTGTCGAGGCGACCGATGGTTTGACCACGTTCGCGGAAAAGCTCCTTAAAGAAATGTTGATCGGTGATGCGAAGATCGGTTCGTTCAATGAACTCTCCTGAAAGTCCCGTGTAACGCGCTAACTTTTCCACGATGAGTTTACGCTCGCGGGGTGCGAGCGCATTACCTTTCATCAAGGCATTTGCATATTCCCCAAACGCAAATTTCTCGACTTCCTTGAGCAGCGTCTGTAACGGCTTGTGGGTTTTCAATCTATGGTGATACCACGCTGTTGCCGCATAAGTCGGTAGAAACATAATGAACGGCAAATCGTTCCCAACGTGAAATTCAATTGTCGTGAAATTCAAAACCGCCGAAATGAGCATGATGCCGTTGAGATACAGTCCATGCCGTTCCTGTAAATAACCAGAAAGACCCGCGGCGCGTGTTGTGCCATAGGACTCGCCTGCCAAAAACTTTGGAGAAAGCCAGCGGTTATAACGTGTTGTATAAAGCCGAATGAAGTCGCCGACCGACGCGATGTCTTTTTTAAAGCCATGCCATTCGCTTGGCTTTTCGCCTTCAACCGGTCGGCTGTATCCCGTGCTAACCGGGTCGATGAAAACCAAATCGGTTTCGTCGAGCAATGAATATTCGTTGTCAGTTAATTGAAACGGTGGCTTCGGCAAATTGCCGTCGAACTCCAACATAACGCGCCGCGGTCCCAGCAAACCCAAATGAAGCCAAACCGAAGATGAGCCTGGCCCGCCATTGAATGAAAATGTTAATGGACGTTGCGATTTATCCTCCACATCATCTTTGGTGTACGCGACAAAAAAGATTTGAGCGCGCGGCTTTTCACCTTCCGCTTCTTTCTCACGGTCGGGAGTTTCTTCTTTCATCACGATAGTTCCGGTCGTGACCGTGTACTTGATCTCTTTTTCACCAATCTGGATCGAATGTTTGGTCTCGACTAAATTATCTTTTGGTTTGGGCTTTTGGTCTTTCTTTTCTTCGACTTGCTTAGCTTCTTCGCTTTCGGTCATGGAATTTCTCCTTATCTTCATTTATAACCAAACGATAGATATCGTGTTTCTTCCAACCGGATTGTTCCGCAAGTCTCGAATGAAATATCCTTGGACGGATTTACCGCTCCCGATTTCCTTTTTTAGATTTGGCAAGTAATTTCTCTTTTGGCCATTCTTTACTGACATCCGATTGCTGACCGCTGATAACTAAAACAAATTCTCCTCTCGGTTCTTTAAAGTAGACTCACTGCCTGACTCAACATCCCACGCCAAATCTCCTCATGAAGTTTGGTTAATTCACGCGCAATTGCAACGGAACGATCTCCAAGCATCACTTGCAAATCTGCCAACGATTTAAGCAAACGGTGCGGCGTTTCGAGAAAGATCAACGTGTATGGCAAATCAGCCAATCGCTCAAGAAACTTTTTTCGTTCCGAGCTTTTGCGCGGCAAATAACCGAGATATAAGAACGAATCAGTGGGTAATCCAGATGCAACTAACGCGGCGATCGGCGAGGCCGGTCCCGGCACGGGACTGACGCGATATCCTGCATTCAATGCGGCGCAGACCAGTTCATAACCGGGATCATTCAATCCGGGTGTTCCCGCATCCGAAACAAGAGCCACATCGCCAACATTCAGCGCGGCGAGAATTGAATCTAATTTGCTCATCTTATTGTGTTCGAAATAGCTGGTGAGAGGTGTATGAATATCGAAGTGATGAAAAAGATTTTGGGTAATACGAGTATCTTCGGCCGCGACCAGCCTCACGTCACGCAGGAGGCGCAAGGCACGCACACTGATATCTTCGAGATTCCCAATCGGCGTCGCAATTAGATACAGGGTTCCCATATCCTGATTGTATCTCAAAAGAAAAACCCTCTCCTTTGAGGAGAGGGTCCGCACAATTGTGTACGTGATGTTATTGCGTTACAGTGATTGTGCCTGCCCAGCCAGAATCGCTGGTGGAATGGTAGGTGAACGTGCCAGCTTGACTAAAGGTGAACTTGAATGTTGCACCCTGAGCAATCGGGCCGCTATCAAACAAACCGGCTGTATCGGATGTGACCGTGTGAGCGGCAGTGTCAGTGTTCGACCACGTGACAATTTCACCGACTTTGACTGTCATGGTGCCAGGTTGAAAGCCCGCGTTGGTGATGGTCACCAGATTGCTAGCCTTGGGCGAAGGCGGCGTGTGCGTGGCCTTGACGTGCTTGGTCTTCGCAGCCGCAGAACTCGACGATAGACGACTTGCCGCCTAACAAACTACCTAAACCAGTGTGAAACTGGCAGGATGATAGCAGTAGAGCGCCAATCACGACCAACGAACCAAAAGTTAATTTCTTCATTATTTTACCTCCAGGTAACCGACCAATCTTACACGCGATTCATTAAAAGAAGATGTGATTCTTTTATTGAATTGGCTTCTGCAAATTATTTGCAAGCCACTATTCCGACTATTTAGGTGGAAAATAACAATTCACGCGTCATATTCCTTGATACGTGAATTGTTCCTATAAACTAAACGTGCAACAACGATGTATTAGGAGCCACTGGAGAAAGCCTTGTCAGCGCTTGATGCAATCAAATACCAGACGCTTCCTATGCTATCGCCATTGGTATCACTGGGCTGTTTATCTTTGGCATAATAATACAGGGACCAGCCGTTATACGTCACTTGAGTAGTATCATCCGTGCGTGTGGTTGTGCCAAACTTGGATTCATCCACACCGCTTCCCGCGACTGGCTTGCCCATGGTCATAAGCGGAGGCCAGGCAGTCGCGCATTTGTCATAACAAGTGGAGGTACCGGGTGTATCTTTTGTAAATAGATAAAGCGTCATGCCTTTCCCATCAACAAGGAACGCATTATGCTTGTTATTCTTTTCGACATTGACAGTAGCCGCTGTCCCGGTCATAGTAGACGCGGCAGTGGGAGTATCGGCGCGTATGGTAGCTCCGCTACTGCCGCTGCTGGAAGAAGTCGCGGCTGGAGCTTGCGTTGCTGCAACTAACACGGTGGGAGGCTACGAAGTCAACGTGGCAGCTGGAGCACAGGCGCTAACCAGCAAAGTCAAAGCAACAAATGTGGTAACGATAAGGTTTCTGGATCTCATTCCCTCTCCCTTGAAAAAATAATACGGATATTTATTCAAAAAGGATTACGTCATGAAATCAAAGTTTAGATTTGGTTTATCTTAAGGAGAGATTAGAGAAATTTACTAATGATGAACAATTTCACATCAAAAGCCAACCCGAAAGAGGCGCGGACCTGTCGGATGATTACTGCCGCCGGAAGGTTCTACGGTTACGCCAATGCCGACAAAACTGGCTACGTTTTTCGACGAAATAATCGAGAATGAAGTGAAAGGCTGGGATGGATCAGGACGAAAGACTCCAAGGCTGACGCGCTCTTCCTGTGAATTAATCAGCCAGGCTTGATAGGTCTGGTTAGCCGGGAGCTGGGGCAGGTTCCACGCAAACAATGCAACGGCATTGCGATCCTCGTC
Organism: uncultured Chloroflexia bacterium; assembly: GCA_963752775.1. GTDB lineage: Bacteria > Chloroflexota > Anaerolineae > Anaerolineales > Villigracilaceae > Fen-1038. The sequence goes on along the minus strand of CAVVZL010000008.1, from coordinate 164,229 downwards.
AAGTAATAAGGTGCCAGTAATTCCATTTGCATTGATGGGAATAGTTCTTATGCCAGGGTACGCGAGCAAAGCCAGCGCCGTTTGTTCCGATTGGAGTTGATGTGAAAACTGGGCCTGCTGCTGTTGGAATGAGCGCATTTGAAGAAGCGAAACGACATTGAGCAACAGCAGGACTCCCAAAGCAAATACCAATGCGGCCGGACCCAATGACCAACCCATACGGCGCGACGAAATTCGATGAGTACTCGGAAGTTTTGACTGCAATTGACGGCGCGTAGCAGCAGGCGGAGTCTTTGGCGGAATCGCCATCAGCAAGCCTTCGCTCAAAGCGCGATTAGCCGCCAGTTCGCCGCGACAGGCAGCGCAAGTTTCCAGATGGGCATCGAATGCGGCAACCGCCTCAGCATCCAATGCGCCAAGTGCATAAGCCGGAATATTTTCAACGAAGGGAGTGTGCTTGTCAGAAGGCATGTACTTTTTATCTAATATGAAATACGATATTTAGTTGGGATTTGGATTTACCGATTCCACCCACGGCGCAATTGTTCCATGGCGGCTCGCAAACGCGTCTTGACCGTTCCAAGCGGCCAGCCGAGAGTCTCTGCAATCTCGCTTTGGCTCAAGCCTTGATAGTAAGCAAGTTCGATTACCTTTCGATGTTCGGCTGAAAGAGACTGAACGGCAAAATATAGGCTGCGCCAGCGGATTTCTTCCGATAGGGTGTTCTCATCCGGAATATTTGGCCAGGAGTCGGCAGGATCATTTGAATCGGACAGCAATGGGCGGCGAGCCTCCAGCCGTAAGCGGTCTAGCGCGACGCGACGCGCAATAGTCAACAACCAAACAAGCAGGGAACCCCGTTCAGGCGAAAATAAATGAGCGCGGCTCCAGAGCTTAAGAAAGGTATCCTGCGTTGCCTCCTCGGCCAGCATGGAATCGTTTAAGATACGCAGAGACAATGCATGGACACGGCTCGCGTAACGATCATAGAGCATAAGAAAAGCTTTTTCATTTCCTCGCGCCACCTGCCCGACCAGTTCGGCGTCTTCAAAATCGGACATGTTTCCATTGTACTAGAATTAGATTGTTTTGTCGTTCGACCGGGTCGAGTCGAAACTTTCTCCCTTTTGAATTGTGTTTCATACAACTGACTATATAATCCTCCCGTTACGAGCAACTGCTCGTGCGTTCCTCTCTTCGACAATCTGTCCCCGATCCATGACCAAAATCATATCCGCAGCAAGGATCGTTGATAAGCGGTGAGCAATCACGATGCTTGTTCTGTCCTGCCATCACACGCTTCAACGCATCTTGAATCAACAATTCCAATTCACTATCGAGTGAACTCGTGGCTTCATCCAAAACCAAGATGCGCGGGTCTTTCAAAATCACACGCGCCAAAGCGATGCGTTGCTTCTCACCGCCACTCAGACGGTAACCGCGCTCCCCGACAATCGTATTGTAGCGGTCGGGCAAGTCCATGATGAACTGGTGAATGTTGGCAGCTTTTGCCGCCGCTTCGATCTCGGATTGCGCGGCATCCATCTTGGCATATGTCAGGTTAGTACGGATCGTGTCGTGGAAGAGATAGGTCTCCTGCGTCACCATGCCAATCGCCGATGAAAGCGAATCGAGCGTTACGTCTTTCAAATCATGTCCATCAATGCGGATCACTCCGCTGGTTGGGTCGTAAAGGCGCGGGATGAGATAAGTGAGCGTGGTCTTGCCCGCGCCCGAAGGTCCAACCAGAGCGATGAGTTGACCGGGTCTGGCGCGGAAGGAGATATCTTCTAATGCAACATCGCGCGCTTGCGACGAATGCGTTTCGACCTCATTGTCGTCGCTGTTTGGATTTCCATTTTTGCTATCCCCGCTCTCAGTCAAAGAAAGAACGGCATTAACATTATCCATACTTCCATAACGTTTGACTTCACCGAGGAATTCCTCTTTCGCCAGTGTCATCATAGTTGAAATTCACATTCTCAAAAAGCAAATCGCCTTGAACCTCTTTCAATGCAATGGCATCTTTCTTCTCAGCAATCTCCTGCGGCAGATCGAGTACTTCGAAGACCCGCTCGAAGCTAACCACTGAAGTGGAGAACGTCACCGGCGCGTTGGACAAGGATTGCAGAGTGTTGTACAGGTTGCTAAGATACGAACCGAAAGCAACGATGGTTCCAATGGTGAAGGTTTTCTGGATGACAAAATACCCGCCGAAGCCGTAGACGAGAGCCGTGCCCACGGCGGTCACCAAGCCGATGATAGCAAAGAACAACACGCCGATGACCGAACGCTGAACGTCCATTTCTCGCACAGCCCAGGCGCGCTCGCTGAAACGTTTATCTTCTTCCTTAGCACGCCCAAACAATTTGACCAACAACGCGCCACCGATGTTGAGCGTCTCGTTCATGTGCGCGTTCATCTCTGCATTCATTTCCAGTTGTTGACGCGTGATCTCGCGCAAACGTTCACCGAGTCGACGCGCCGCAATGATAAACAGCGGCAAAATTGCCACGCTGATAAGGGTCAACCGCCATTCAAGGCTGAACATCACCGCCAAAATCGCGACGGCTTCAATGATATTGGTAATGATGGTCACGATGGTATTGCTGATGGCATCCTGCGCGCCGACCACATCGTTGTTGAGGCGGCTCATCAACTCGCCGATCTTGGTGTTCGTAAAGAAGCGCAGGCTCATGCGTTGTAGGCGCGAGAACAAAGCCACCCGCAAATCAAAGATCACGCCCTCACCAACAACTGCGTTCCACTGCCGTTGGAAAACACCGATCACGCCGTTCAGGACTGGAATAATCAACAACGCGAGCGCCAACAAAATTAGCCGATGCACATCCCCAGCAGGAATGACCTGATCAATCATATTACGGAAGATCAACGGCGTCAGCAGGGTCAAGCCGGTGCTGATCAGAATCGCAACCAACATGCCGATGATCGGCTTCCAGTACGGACGCGCATAGGTAAACACGCGCCTCATCAACTGACTCGTTACTTGCGGATGTTCATCGCCGCTGCGAACATATGCGAACCAACTTCTGTGACTCGAGTTCCCCACTCCCAAGCCTCTTCCACCCCCACCGCCACCGTAATTCATAATTTAATCTCCTAAGAATACGCGATTCGCCCGAAGAACGTTTTCATCCAGGGAACACGAATCGCCGTAATAAAATTTTAGAGCTTTACAGAGCTTATTGTGCTACCAATTGGATAATCTGGCAATTCTTTTTGACTGCCTTCTAATTAAATCCCCACAAGCTGTGTCCCCACCGCCTTCGGCACGTCGACCAAATCCGACGATTACTGATTAATATACATTCTGAATTTTCATCGTCGTATTTGGGCGAGGCTGGGAGGGGGTCAAACCTTTTCTCGATTGAACTGTGTTTCATACAACTGACTATATAATCCTCCTGTCGCGAGCAACTGCTCATGCGTTCCTCTTTCGACAATCTGTCCTCGATCCATTACTAAAATCATATCCGCAGCAAGGATCGTTGATAAGCGGTGAGCAATTACAATTGATGTTCTGCCTGCCATCACACGCTTCAACGCATCTTGAATCAACGATTCAGATTCACTATCCAGTGAACTCGTGGCTTCATCCAAAACCAAGATGCGCGGGTCTTTCAAAATCACACGCGCCAACGCGATGCGTTGCTTCTCACCGCCACTCAGACGGTAGCCGCGCTCCCCCACAATCGTATTGTAGCGGTCGGGCAGGTCCATGATGAACTGGTGAATGTTGGCAGCTTTTGCCGCGGCTTCAATCTCGGATTGCGCGGCATCCATCTTGGCATATGTCAGGTTGGTACGGATCGTATCATGAAAGAGATAGGTCTCCTGCGTCACCATGCCAATCGCCGACGAAAGCGAATCGAGCGTTACGTCCTTCAAATCATGTCCATCAATGCGGATCACTCCGCTGGTTGGGTCGTAAAGACGCGGGATGAGATAAGTGAGCGTGGTCTTGCCCGCGCCCGAAGGTCCAACCAGAGCGATGAGTTGACCGGGTCTGGCGCGGAAGGAGATATCTTCTAATGCAACGTCGCGCGCCTGTGACTTTGTATCCGCTCCATCTATATTCCCGTTATCTTGTCCATTCTTTCCATTGCTGCGTCCCGCCAAAGACAGCACCGCGCCCACATCTTCCATCCGGCCATAACGTTTCACATCCTTCAATAACTTACTCTCATCCACATCATAGTTGAACGTGACATTTTCAAACGACAGATCGCCTTTGACGTTTTTCAATTCCATCGCATCCGGTATCTCGATAATATCGTGAGGCAGATCGAGCACTTCGAAGACGCGCTCGAAGCTGACCATCGAGGTGGAGAAGTCAACCGGCGCGGATGCGAGTCCCTGCAACGTGCCGTAAAGTTGACCGAGATACGCGCCGAAGGCGACGATGGTTCCGACAGTGAACGAACCTTGAATGACGTAGTAACCGCCCAAGCCGTAGACGAGAGCCGTGCCCACCGCGCTGACGAGTCCGAGGATCATAAAGAAGACCGAGCCGATCACGGCACGGCGCACGCCGATGTCGCGCACGTTCCCAGCGTGTTCACGGAAGCGATTCCCTTCCTCGTTGGCTCGGCCAAACAATTTGACCAATAGCGCACCGCCGATGTTAAGGGTCTCGTTCATGTGCGCGTTCATCTCTGCATTCAGTTCCATTTGTCGACGAGCGGCATCGCGCAAAACCGTGCCCAGACGCCGGGCGGCAATAATGAACAGTGGCAGAATCAAAACGCTAACAATCGTCAGACGCCACTCAAGCGTGAGCATGACCGCCAATAAAGCAATCGTCTCGATGATATTCGTGACGATGTTGACAATCGTATTGCTAATGGCATCCTGCGCGCCAACCACATCGTTATTGAGACGGCTCATCAACTCGCCGACTTTGGTGTTAGTGAAGAAGCGCAAACTCATGCGCTGCAGTCGCGAGAACAGTGCCACGCGCAAGTCAAAGGTTACACCTTCGCCGACCGCGGCGTTCAATTGCCTTTGAAGGACTCCAATCCCGCCGCTGAGAATCGGCAGGATCAAAAGCGCCAGGGCCAGCAGAATTAATTTGTGCAAATCCTTTTGCGGAAGCACCTGGTCAATCATCGTACGGAAGATGAGCGGCGAGATCAGGCTGATGCCTGTAGTGATAAGGATCATCACCAACATGCCGGTGATTCGCTTCCAGTAAGGACGCGGATAGGCAAGCACGCGTCCCAATAATTCGCGCGTCAACTTAGGCTTCTGGTCACCCGCACGCATATAACTCCAACCACCATGCCACATAGTTTTTAAGTCTCCAAGTCTAATTAGTCCAAATAGTCTTACAGGTCATAAGACTATAAGACCGTTTCGACTATTCCGCAACTGGACAAGTGGGGAGGTTAATGAAAGTCTGATGAGGGGAGGAAGGCATAATATTTTTATGTTTGCACCAACTGTTGATAATCAGAAAGCGTTAACAAGGATGCACGAATACTATAGATTTCCAATGCCGATTGTTTCTAGTTGATGAGGGAGCTTTTGTGTGGGATCAGAATATAAAGAAGCTTAATACAGATCTTCTGAATGAAGTCGATCCGGGATACTTCTAATTTCTCGCCGATACTAATTTCGAGAGACTTCAAGAGGGAAGCGAAGATACTTATCAACATGCGTCATTAGCAATACACACAGCTTTTTCCCAAGGCTTGGAAACTCTCTTTGCTCTGATTTTTGCTCCTTGTCAAGCACCTAATTGTTTTCCTACTTGGTACAGTAAGTGAATATAAAAGATTCCTATCATTACTCAAAGCCCAGTACGCCATTGATTGGAGGGCTATGTCTAATGTTGTTCACGAATCTCTTATATTGGAAGATAAAAAAAAGGAAGCGCCATCAAGAATGGCTTCGGAAATTGATGGTCACGATTTGCCACTGTTTATCTCCAAACCGACTTTTCTGAAGAATATAATGGTATTAAACACGGACTTCGAGTGAGGTCCTCATAGTTTTCGTTCGCTATGGGCGTCAAAGATAAACCCGGGGTTCCTGCTTCGCCTCAACGCATGATTCTGATGTGGAAAAACAAGTTTGGAACGAGTTATTATGAAGTGCCAGAAATAGTTGATTTAGAACAACAAATGTAAATAAGAAGGAATGCTAGAAATCGGGATCCATAGGATATGGTTTGGGGATCGATGCTAATATCCATCTCTATCTCGAATATCGTCTCGGCCCTTAGGATTTTCAATGGTGCAAAAGCAGATGTAGTTCAATTTGAAGGCCCCAATTACTTAGAAGTATTTAAAGAGCTATCAAAACGGACTCAAGCGTTCGGCGCAACTTCTTCAGGATTTAAGACAATTATTCTTAAAGAAGTTATTGCAGATTTTTCAAAAAAGGATATTATTAAGAAGTATCTGGATGGAGAATTTTTTGGTGTCAAACGTTTCCACTTGGGCAATCAGGAAACTAGTGCAACGCTTTGATACTACTTATTATCGCGATATATTCCTAGACTGAAAGGTAAAATAAATACATGCAACTACTTAGTGTTAACATAGGTCAAAAGCGAACCCAGCAAAAAGGAAATGAATTAGAAACGACAGGGATTTATAAACTTCCTGTTCAAGAACCGGTTGAGATCAAGTCACTTGGCATTCAAAGTGATTTCATCTGCGATCAGAAGAATCACGGTGGGTCGGATCAAGCAATTTATATTTATGGCGCGCCTGATTACGAGTGGTGGTCAAAGGAACTAAAACGCAAGTTGACTGCAGGAACCTTTGGTGATAACTTGACAGTCAGCGAATTGGAAAGCGCACAGTTAAGCATCGGAGATCGTCTGCACGCTGGCTCCGTGATTCTCGAAGTCACTGCGCCGCGCATTCCGTGTTCCACACTGGCGGCGAGGATGGGCGATCCGCAATTCGTAAAAAAATATCGTCAAGCCGAGCGACCTGGATTATATTGTCGTGTCATTCAAGAAGGACTGATTCAAAGGGGCGATGACGTTAAAGTTGAATCGTATAAAGGTGAAACACTTTCGATTCTTCAAATGTTCCGCGATTATTATGACAACAACAAAAGCGAAGAGACGTTGAGGCTTCATCTAGGTGCGCCGATTGCTATCCGGGCACGCAAGGAAACCGAAGAAGATTTGAAGAAACTTTTATCGAAAAGATCATAACGCCAGCTATACCGCCACGGGCACCATCTGATCCACATGGTCAAAAAATTGCCATTGAAGAAGGATGGCAAAGAAATACAAGACGGCCGTGGCAACAAAGAGCGGAGCAAACCCGTAATTCTGTTGCACCACGCCGGAAACAAACGGTCCTACTGCCCAGCCGATATTCCAAGATAAATTCAAAACGCTGTTCACAAATCCCTGTTGATGTTCGGGCGTGTGTTCCATGCAAAAGGCGGTATACAAGGGCGAAGCCATATTCATCAACGCGGTCCGCATTAAATATCCAATCGCAGAAAGCCAAAGCGTGGGTGCAAAGCCCATCAATAATAAAAATACGAGACTGCTGGCCTGGGTTGCCACCATAGCCCGAACTTTGCCTCCCAGCCGCGTCGCAAGGCGTGGACCGACGAGCGTCCCAACGCCAATCATGGCGGACGAAATGGCAAAGAGAGATCCCAAGCAATGAATCGCTAATGTTGAAACTGTATTTAAAAAAGACATTCATATACGGGATCAGAATCGCGGCACCGAAACCGAGCAACACTTGAGGCGCGAACACTTTAAGCGTCATCGCCGTCAGACCCGAAGCAGCTAGCTTGGACGGCAAACCGTTTGAAGCGTTATCTTGAACCGTCGCGTTGACTGGGACTGGCTGAGGCGAGCGCGGCTCCTTCATGATCCATAATGGAATCAGTGCGGTCATTCCCAACAAAATAGTTACAACCAACACGGCTTGATAGGCCGTTGCACTGTCAGCATTGACACGCAGGATGGTTCCGAAGAGAGCAGGCAATTGCCCGGCGAATAAACTGCCCACTGCCCCCGCAATGGTCTGCAAGCCATAATTCAAACTAAAAAGCATCGTACGATTGTGTTTGTCCGAGAGCTTGACCATCAATGGCGCTTGACTGATGATGAAAAGCATATTGAAGACGCCAGATAAAAATGCGGAAATAACAATCAGTGTTGACTGGCGGAATGTGATTTCCATCAGCAAAGTGATGCTGTAAAACAAAAAACCAATGATCAACGAAGCCTTGCGTCCGATGCGATCCGAAAGGCGGCCCAGCGGTATCCCAAAAATAAAGCTCGCCGCAAATGGCAGAGAATTGACCAGGCCAAGGAAGTCGCGGTTGAATCCATTTTGCAAAATATAAAAGTTGAAGAACAATTGCCAGCCGCTATAAATGATGCCGTAGATGAGCATCATCAGCAGGAAGAGCCGCGCGGCGCGGTTGAAACTGCGAATAGGTTCAATATAATGAGTGCGGATGGCTGCAAGCATGGTTGATAAGTTGAGTCAAAAAAGCCTGACAGAAATCTGCCAGGCCTGCTTCGTCAAGTCGGCGGCGATTACTGATGATTAAGCAAGGCTTTCAAGTTTTCCCTGACTTGCGCAGGATCGCGAAATACGATGCCGTGCATACCGAGAGCGTTCGCGGCTTCGATGTTCTCCAGAGTGTCATCAATGAAAGCCGCTTCATTCGCTGCGACTTGGGCCTGCTTCAGCGCCCATTGATAAATCTCCGGCTGAGGCTTCATCATCCCAATCTCCGCCGAGAGGATGAGGGTATCGAAGGCATTATCGAATTGATTCTTGACAATGTAATCGCGCGAGTTGACCCACGCATTGGAAATGACACCGGTTTTGCAGCGCGGGCGAAGCGAGCGAATAAAATCCAGCAGGTCGCGGTCAATCACATCACCGGCAAAAAATTCTGTGTGAATGGCTTTTGCCTCGGAGGCCGGGAGCCGCAATTTACGCGTCACAGCCAGCCAATGTTCCTCCACGCTCACTTCACCGATGGATGCTTTGCGTGCAGTCTCAGATTCGAAGACAATCTTGCTAATGTCTTCGTAAGTCATGTTGAGGCGCTCCGCAAGTCGTTCGCGGGGCGCCTGATATTCGGTTCGAACAATAACTCCGCCAATGTCAAAGAAGACGGCGCGCAGAGTCATTTGCGCTTGGTCTTTTTTGCCACAGGCTTCTTGACCGCCTTCTTAGGCTTGGCCTTTACGGCTTTCTTCACTGGCGTTTTGGCCGCAGGCTTTGCCGATTTCTTGGCCGTCGGCTTTACATGCCTCGTGGTCGTTCGCTTTGCCGGAGCTTTTGGAGCTGGCGGCTTAGGCAGAAGCATCGGCGTTGGTGGAACAGGCATTGCTGGTTCAGGCGTTGTCGATTCTGCGGAGGAAGCAGGAGCTGATTCAGGAGCCGTTTCCTTAATCGCCTCCTGCCAGCCGGGTGTGAACATCTCGAGGCGCTCGCGTGAGACGGCGTTTGCCCTGCCACAACGGGGACAGTGTGCATCATAATGATGCAGGTCTTCGGCCTGCATTTTCTGCAGGGCCGCCACCTTTTCCCCCATGCCTAATGTGAAAGGTGTTTGACAATACGAACAAGTCAGGTTCATAGGGCCTCCTTATTTATATTACTAGTATAGCCGATTTTCGAATCAATTCCATAGGTGTGTGTTTCCAAAAATCCTGGACACTTTACTGGCCCACACCAGTGGCGATCTGACCTGCTGTCAACGCATCCAACGTTTGTTCCACGAGGCGCTGCCTGCCAACACTGAGATTGGCTGAATTAACATCCCAGATGCCGAGCGGAGCGGGAATGCTTTCGCCTCCTTTTCCGGCGATCAGGTCTGGCCACGCGTTCTGAATCGCTTTGATTTCATCCTGACGAATCGTCATTACCCATCCACCCGGTAGAGGATTGGGCGCGGACAGGCCGATGAGGTCGACGCCCGTGGTACCAAGGTAATCCATTAATGATTTAACTGCTACATCTGGATACACATAGATGGTATTCACACTGTAGGTATTGATCAAGGAATTTGCATAGCCGCCGTAACGGCTTGGGTCTTCACTAGAAGGAATCTCAACCACCTGAGGATAGCAGTAGAGCAAACTGTTAGTAATGCAGAAGTTTTGATAATAAAAGGGTCGACAAAGGCCGCAATAAAATATCATGCCATTCTTAAAAGCCGCCAATGCTTTTTGCGCATCGGGATTATCTTTGGGAAGAATCATGCCGATTTGGTAATCGTCAGTGATCATGGCGGCAGTATAGCCAGCCAAAAAAGCCGGAACATCCACTGAATTATTAGTCGCCAAAACGCTAATGTTGCCTCCTGCCTTGATATTGGGAATATCAATAGATAGAAATTGCGCGTGCGGCGCGGCCGCCGCCAGCGCCGCAATGCCCGGATCGGGCGACACAGCAATCACAACTTTGACACCTGGGGGCAAGTCTTGGGGCAAAAGTGTATTTAACACTTGAAAGTGCATTCCCGATTGTTGCGTCAGATCATAGACAGTCTTTTGATACAAGTCTGAAGTAGTTTTATCCATGTTGGCTGGGATGATTAGAATCGCAAGCGGCACAACTGGAGTGGGTGATTGCGCCGGAGGATGCATTGAAGTTGAAGTTGGCACCGGTGTGGAAGTGCCAACCGCGGTGGCCGATCCACAAGCAGTCAACAAAGTTGCGATCAATAGGAGGGGTATTACAAATTTTGCTCGCACAATTTTGCTCCACAGAAAAGATTATCTTGATTATACCTTGCGCCGTTTTCCATTTAATGCAAGCATCCCGCTTAATAGGCGGGATGCTTGTCCTAAATGCAGATTCAACTATTTGGATGCAATCTTAATTTTCTTTGGCTTGGCAGATTCTGCCTTGGGAAGCTGCAATGTTAGAATGCCATCAGCGATCTTGGCCTCGACTTTTTCCGATTCAACAGGAGATGGCAAGCGGAGTTCGCGTCGAAAAGAACCGTTGGGCAATTCTTGCAACAGGTATTCATTCTCGTCCGCAGGGAATTCGCCATCGATGCGTAGAACATCCTCCAGCACTTGAATGTTCAAATCATCCGCTTTCAAACCTGGAACAAGCGCGGTCAGAACAAACGCGTCCTCCTCGTCACGGATATTGACTGCCAGGAAGCGTGCACTTTGCACATTGTCACCAGCAGCCGTCCAGCGGCGAGCCATGCGATGAGGAAAGGGATAAGCATAGAAAGTCATTTTGGTTTCTCCTTGATTACAATAATTTTCGCTTATCTTATTTGGCGAACATCAGAAAGCAAATAACGAAAGATCATTTTTTCGTAAGAGAATTCAATAAGAACTTGTTCGCGATCATCATCGGTGGTGCCTCAATAGAAAATGTAACTTTAGGAGGATCGTTGCCTCAAAAATAAGGTTACCGAGATAATTTTCACAGCTAGTCGACTTTTCGATCAAGGTCGGTACGGAGGCGAACGGGATTGAGCTGGACAAAGAGGCTGGATAAACAGGCCCTGGCTTGGAGAGGGATCTGGGGGAATCCAAGAGACGCCGAGAAGGAGAGGCGGCGGTATCATGAGGTTTGATGATGCGATGGTCCATGCGCTCCTTGGCGATCAATTTCAGGACCGGTTGAAAGAAGTTGATGTACCCGCACCAGTCTTGGTAGATATTTTGGAGCAGCAAGGTTTGGGCCTGGGTATCCAAACGATCTTAACCGACTAGGCGACCGACGACAGACCAGTTCTTTTGTTCGACATGCGTCTGATCATTGTTGTGATAAGGTCGCGAGCGGGTGCAGGTAATCTGCTGATATTGGCAGTAGTGGCACAGTAAATCATTAATGGATTCGGTGCCGTTATCAGAGTTTAGGCCAAGCAACGCAAAAGGCTGTTGAGCTGGCATGGATTGAATAGCTGCGAAGGCGTACGGATTGGTGCGTGGCAGGATGGCCAAGCATCCAGTCCAGCGGCTGGAAGCATCCATACCCGTCGAGGTATTCACGAATTGACCTTCGGTAGTATCCCCACAATGGGCTACTAAATCGATTTCCAGGAAGCTCGGCTTTTCTTTAACCCACGGAGTATAGGTGCAAACCCGGATGGCTTTTTTAGCAAGATGCCCGGCTTGGTAGTGCTCAGCCTGTGCGGACGCCGCTGACGTGCCGAACTCAGACAGCGATCGATGCTGGCCCGGCTTATGCCTAACAGGAGTTTCTTCGTTTCGGCGGAAAGAGTCAACCCTCCAACCCGTTCCAGCGCCTTGACCATCTCTGGCAGAAAGAGGTGGAGTTCGATTGGATCAAATCCGCCCACAGATTTCCCAGATCTGTTCCAAGACCACCACAATTCCGCCTTGGTAAATCTTGCGGCGATCACGCTTTCGGATATGTTTTTTCCTTGCTGCTTGCCCCAACCCCCGGATTGCATATTTCCGATGGTAGCCCGTGGCTGCTACCAATTCATCCAAGGTGCCTTGCTCCTCCTTTCGCTTCGCATTCTGATAGCGTGGACGAATTACTTCCAATAGTTCTTTCTTGCTTTGTTCGCGTATCATAGCCCCGCGGGCTTAGCTTTTGGGTTTGCCGATAGGGTATCCTTATTTGTCAGATTCTATTTGAGGCAATGTGTCATCTTGACCCGCCCTCGATTTTGAATTAAAAATCCTCCCCTGCCTAAGCTCCTGTAGCTCAGCGGATCAGAGCGTTTGGTTGCGGACCAAAAGGTCGCGCGTTCGAATCGCGCCAGGAGCGCCACTTTACCGAAGCGGGACATCCCGCTTCTTTTATTGCACTAGCTATGGAAAAACCTCAAATCCTGTTAACTAACGATGACGGCATCCGCTCACCCGGATTATGGGCCGCCGCGCGCGCGCTCGCTGCACTTGGATATGTAACGGTCGCGGCTCCGAGGGAACAATCCTCCGGCGCGGGTCGGAGTTTGCCAAGCATATCCAGCGGCATTATCCAAGAAGAGAAATTGGAAATCAACGGTCAGGAGTGGACCGTTTATGCAGTAGATGGAACGCCCGCGCAAGCCGTACTTCATGCCGTGTTAGAAATCATGCCCGAGAAGCCAGATCTGATTGTCTCTGGAATTAATTACGGTGAAAACATGGGGTTGGGCATTACCGTTTCTGGCACGGTTGGAGCTGCTATGGAAGGCGCTTCGCTGGGTTTTCCATCGATTGCGGTTTCGCTCCAAGCGGATCAACAGTATCACCTTTCCTATTCAGAAGAAATGGATTTCTCTGCTGCGGCTTATTTCACCGCACACTTTGCAAATATTTTGCTTCAACAGAAAACGTCTGATGATATTCATTTATTAAATGTAAATGTTCCCTCGGATGCCACCTCGAAAACAGGATGGCAAATCACACGGCTGGCACGTCAAAGATACTATAATCCGACAGCGCCCAACCGAAGTTCATGGAACGAACCGGGAACAGTATCCTATGTGGAAGCGGCGATTCTGGATGGCGAGGCCGAAGATAGCGATGTATCTGTTCTGCGCAAAAAGCACATGGTTTCTGTCACGCCGGTTAGTCTGGATATGACATCGAGAGTGAAATTGGGAAAGCTGGAAAAGCAGTTGCGAGAATCAATTCATTGAGTAGAATTAAAAATGATACATACAACATACCGGAATCAATGCGTCTAATCCCTTTCGAGGTTGAAATAAAAATCTAACAGCGAAAAACGCTCTTCAAAACGAAAGGCGTTTTTTATTTCTTGCATCAATTACCCAGTAAGAGCGGACAGCAAAATTGTTTCTTACATTGTATAATCAAACCATGCCACCGATTATCCGTCCATGGCGAGTATTAGTAAAAGGTCTCGCTATTTTCCTTATTTTTGAATTCGCTTGGTACGCGCTCCACCCTAATCTCCAATGGCTGAATGTTTACAATTCACCTGCTTTAAGACGACAGCGTTTTCCGATCAGTACCGTCGCGCCGGAAGATGATGCTTTGGATGTACCCAATTTCGATGCCATGTTCGCTTCACATATTGTATCCGAGCCCAAAAAATCGGACGAATTCCGGGTGTTCCTTCTCGGCGATTCGGCGGTGTGGGGAGCCGGCCTTACCCCCGCGCAAACACTTTCAGGTCAGATGAATGCGCTAGGGCTGACGTGCGGAAACAAAAATGTGACGGCCTATAATCTAAGCTTTCCGGTTTCCTCTGCAATCACAGATATGATGATCCTCGATGAGGCCATGAAATATCAACCCGATGAAATCATATGGTTTATCACCTGGTATGCTTTAATTCCGAGCAGGCGTAACAATCAGCATCTGAGTGTATATAACCCGGCTGAATACTATAAGTTGGCTCATCAATTTAATTTCCTGCCAGTAAATTATCAAAGCCCAAATTTGATCCAGCAAATCGCCGAACAGAATCAAGCAGTATTCCACGTTCTGCGCTATCAGTTTTATAGTCCGATCAATCTCGCCACAGGCCTTGACCAGATTCCGGGTCCACCCGAAGGATTGCCGAGTCAATTGAGTAGCAATCCCACATTTTTTGGAGATATGAAGCCGCCCAAATTGAGCGCGGATGAGGTCTCAATGGATCAAGTTCAAGACCTTTATAAAATTGCCGGAAACATCCCTGTGATTCTGGTCAACGAACCGATACAAGTGCTTACGAATGTTCCCAACAGCAACATTTACTATGACGTTTATTACCCTCGTTGGATCTATGATCAATATCGCCAATATGTAAGTGAAGCAGTTGCACAAAATCACTGGAACTATCTCGATCTCTGGAATATTTTCCCGCCAAATTATTATACTGACTCGCCATTGCATTTAACTCCACAAGCTGAAACAGAACTCGCGAAGACGATCGCGCCACATATCATCCAAGGATGTCAATGAAATAATATTTTATCTTGCATCTTCGTTTAGAACAAAACGGGAAGAAAGATAATCAAACTGTTGTAATCACTTAAATGCTGCAACCCGTCAATCCGCGGCGAATTTTGAATTCTCCATATGGCCTGACCCGTTTTTGATTCTAGAGGTGCGGATTAAGTTTCATCAGCAGTTTTTCCTTTGGCTGATATCCTGTCACGCGCTCTTTGACTTGTCCGCCTTTGAAAAGCATGAGCGTGGGAATACCCAGCACACCAAACTGCATCAGGATGTTCGGGTTTTCGTCAGCATCAAGTTTGACAACTTTAACTTTACCATCCCAATCCTGCGCTAATTGCTTCACAACAGGATCAATCATTTTGCAGGGCTGGCACCATCCCGCGGTGAAATCAACCAGCACAGGCTGATCCGCGTTCAGCACTTCGCTTTGGAAATCATCTTCCTTTACATAATTCACTTCAATCATTTTGCCTCCGCCTATCTTCGATGAGATGAGTTCCCATTCTATTACGTTGACGGCGCGACTTGCCCATGATAGAATGCAGTCCGCTTTCTTCTTTATGAGAAGAATATATGGGCGCGTAGCTCAATGGTAGAGCAGTGGCCTTTTAAGCCATTGGTTGAGAGTTCGAGCCTCTCCGCGCTCACAAACCTGTCCGCTGAGAATTCAGCGGTTTTTATTTGCTTGCGAGTCCTTTATAGAGGATGATATCCGAGCCTCTCCGCGCTCGCACTTTAACCGCCAATAAGTTTAGCGGCTTTCTTATTTAAGACTACGAAACAGGAGGTGTTTGTCCCTCAGCTAGTATCTTGATAAACTCCCCGACTACATTGGGGTCAAAATGTTTCCCGCTTTGATCACGAATATAATCCAGTGCTTTTTCCCTTGGCCAGGCAGGACGGTAAGGACGATCCGAAGTAACGGCATCGAAAACATCGACTACGGAGAATAAACGAGCAGGCAAAGGGATCTGCTCTCCCTTAAGCCCATGGGGATATCCAGTGCCGTCCCATTTCTCGTGATGATAAAGGGGAATATCCAAAGCCTGGCGCAGATATGGAATTGGTGAAAGCATATCATACGCATAACGAGGATGTTGCCGTATGATCTCTCTTTCAGAATCAGTCAGAGCAGTGCTCTTAAGGAGAACGCTGTCAGGGATAGCCATTTTCCCAATATCGTGCAGGATCGCACCGCGTCGTAGATGGACCAATTCCATTTCGTTGAAATTCATTCGGCGCGCCAGTTGAAGTGTGGTCCCAGCAACGCGTTGGGTATGTCCTTCAGTCTCCCGATCACGCAGTTCAAGTGCACGCGACCAGCCATCAATGGTGGCGTCATAGGCTCGGGTCAATTCAATGTTTGAACGCTGTAACTCGCGAAACAGCGTGGCATTTTCAATTGCAATGGCAGCTTGCCCGGCAAGTGTTTCCATAAAACTCAGCCAATCAGGATCGGGATTAAGTAATGTACGATGGAAGATTTCCAACACTCCGCAGACCTGTCCCTTTGCAATAAGGGGAATGCCATAATACGAAACAAAAGACTCTTTATAAAAAACCGGAGAGCGCAAATAATCCGTCTTTTTATGCTGGAGGTCAGATATATGAATGGTTTTTCTCTGCAATGCGGCGAGACCAGCGTAACCCTCCCCAAGACGCAGATGGGTATCCTGCAAAGATTCCGTACGAAAACCGATGCCCGTTGTAAATTCAAAGAACCTGCTTTCATGATTAAACAATAATATGGCAGCAGCATCCACATTTAACCTGGCAGTAACATGACTTAATAGAATTGAAAGTGTTAAATTAATATCGAAACTCGATGAAATCAGAGTGTCGATGGCTCGCAACGCAGCCAGATGTTTCAATTGCCTTTGAATCTTTTCTTCTGCATGTTTATATTTTGTCACATCGCGCACAACGGCAATGATTCTGAATTGAGAAAAAGGAATAAGCCGTGCCTCGAACCAGCGAATACCATCCGGAAAATTGAGCGAGTAATCCAGCGACGCCGCTTTTTGGTAGAGGCTGACCTGTTCAACTGCCTTTTGGAATTCTTCCCCTATTCCGATTGGCAGGATATCCTGAATTGGTCGATTGAGAAAGCCCTCTGGAGATAAATGAAGGAGAGTAAAGTCGCCAGCCTTATAGTCTAAAACCGTTCCCTTGTTGTCCAAATCAAAGAGCAAGTCGGGAAAGGCTTCAAAAATTGCACCTAACTGGACCGAGGCGTTGGATCGATTCTCTATAAGCAAACTCATCACAATCTCCAAACGCGGACGCGGGGCACAGTAATCCCCTCCATACCGCGCCCCCTGCTCCGCCGCGTCGTCCTGACGAACGCCAGCCTGCTGGGGGACAAAGAGCTGACGTCATTTATAAGATCAAAGTTATTTTCCTGCAACCAAAATAACTTGCCTTGCCAGATCGGCTAGTGAATTAGCATTGATGGATAGGATCAGGGAAGTTTCATTCTGGCTTAATGAGAACCCTTTTCCCAAATATCCATGATCAAGCGCGGCCTCCGGGTTTCGGAGGAGCGTTTCGCGAAAATCCTGATTTACCACTGCTGCCGCGAAGACACTGTTTAGTCCATTGTGGGTTTGCTGCGCTAAATCAGATTTATAACCCAAGCTTTCTTTGAACATTGTGGATGTAATCATAGAACAACACCTTCGTCTGGATTCAGGGAATTCAGTTTGGTCGTGGGTTTTGCTAGTAACCAAAACACACCCATGCTTATCAAAATATCGCCCAAACTAAATGCCACCTTGTAGGGAAACCATATTGGAGGGAGAAAGCGATCTGCCAAAAATTCAAAATGTATATTTTGCGCAAACAGAAGGATATCTTTTTCTCCAAATCGGCTTCCCAGGTTCATAAACTGCAAAACATCTTTGCCTGCCAACAGGTTTGCTGTTTGTGGAGTGATGGGCATCCAGCCGCCGTTGGCAACGATCACTACAAAGTTTAGTAGTAGGCCGACAATAAGAATCGGCATGCCGGGTAGATCACGATTAAGCCACGCAAATATCGAGAATAAAACCAGCGAAGCCAATAAGCTCAGCGAAGCAAACTCATTATTGAATAGCTGGTGAGTGACTGGCAAATAGGCAATAAACAATTGTGGCAGAAAAGCAACTACCGCCAGCCAAATAACACGCAAATCAGGGGCTATATATGGTTGTTTATGCCAATATGCTAGGATTAAGCCCACTAGGAACCCGGCGAGAAGAGCAAGCAGGAGGATCATCTCTTTAATGTGGAGCACCACCACCATCAGAGGGAGCGCCGATACCCAAAACCAGCATGGCTAGGGCAAGGATTGCGAAAGCCAATTGGATATGTTGTCGGTTTATTTTGGCGGCGAAAAGGCCAAAGCGAGCGATTTTGTTATTCATGGTATATTCTCCTTTTGTTTGATGGGCATAGCATACACCTACCCAGGCTTCAAAACAGGCTTCAAAAGATTAAAAAAACAGCCTTTTCGGCTGTTTATTCATATAGACATATCATCTTGTAATCAAGTAGTTAATTCCTGATAAAGGCTTTGCGTTTCTTCAGAGGGGGGTAAATTATAAATGTTCTGCATAACTTGTTCGCAGGTTTTATAGGTGTGGATCACCGATCCTCGATCCCCCAAACGGCGATATATCTGCATCTTCATGCGATAAGTGGCTTCGAAAGTCGAGTTGTATTTCAGAGCATCCTCGCAGACCTTCAAGGCGTCTCGCGTTTGGCCCTCCTTCAGATAGAGCTCCGCCAAAGCAAGTGCAGTCCAAAGATAAGCCTGATTTAACCTTTCCCTTTCCGGCCAGACCCAGGTAGCATCTATATCTTCCAGATAATGTGCATGGACCAAATCCATTGCTCTCTGATAGAGACTGATGCATTCAATGCGATCGGAACAAGATTTCCCCTTGGCCACAAAGGCCTCAAAGTCCTCAACGTCATATTTATGATCCAAGGCGGGATTGAACTGATAGCGGTTTTCCTTAAAGAGAATCACATCCTGCCCCATGGCACGCCTCAGCCGATAGATTTCATTCTTAAAACGCAGATTCAATTTTGCCGGTTCAGTCATCTCTCCCCAAAGCGCTTCCCCAATTTGTTCTCTTGTCATCGGACGTCTTAACGAAAGAAGATAAAAGAACAATTCCCGAACGGATTGAGTCTGCCAATCTTTCAGGGTGACAGGATTGCCGTTGATTTGAACTTCACCCTGTCCAAAAGAACGGATGATTAACTTTGGGGATGGAACTTCTATAGTTCGTGCCAACCGATGCAGCTGACGCCGGATCCTAGGCAATTGAACGTCCAAAGAATACGCCTTCTTAAATAAATCACGCAGATTCTGCTTGCTCTGGGGGTCGTCGCGCAGGCCAACTAACCAATCATGCGCTTGATGGATAGCAATGATGGCGCTGTGATTTATGTGATTAGGTTCCTGAACAATATTCTTCATTTCCTCCCAGGCGGCGGTTTGTTCCCCGGCTTTATGGCGGGCCGCCGCCATCCATACATGACCCAGTATTATTTCTGCCTGTCTGCCATCTTGATTAAAAGATTCTTTCGCCTTCGTTAATTCCTCTACAGCTTGTTGCGACTTTCCATCCAAAAGAGATAATCTGGCGCGCAAGAGTTGATAAAGACCATATTCATAATTTGAATCCTCTGCCTGTATCAAGCCGGCGCATTGCACGGACGCAATGCTGGCTTCCACCCGATCCTTTTTCAATAGGGCTAAATTGAACTCAGCAAGAGCCAAGTAATTAATCAAAAAGCGTGTGCCGAGTTGTTGAGCCAATCTTTGAGCATATCTATAGTTTTGTTCTGCGATATCGAAATCTTCCACTTCAACATAAAGATCGCCCAATCCTATCAAGATCAAGGCCTCCCCGCGTTTGTGGCCACCCTGCCTGGCACAAAGTAAACCCTCTTCCAACATCTGAGCGGCTTGTTCATAATCTCCCTGCAGATGATATAAAACTCCCAGATTGTTAAGCGCGTTCGCTTGCCACGCCAGGTTTCCCGCCCGCCGCCATATTTCAAGCGCCTTTTGATATAAATTGCGCGCCTTTGCAAATTCTCCTGTTTCAGCATACATTACTCCAGTTTCCATCAGTAAAGTTGGTATGGCCGGAGTGTCATTCAAGCGAATGTAAGTATCGAGAGCACTTTCCAGATAGTGAGTGGCTTGGAAAGTATGACCTTGATGAAACAGGCTCAGACCTTTAACACGCAATGCATCGGCACTAATCCATTGCAACTCATCGTCTGCTTCAACCAGGGACAAGGCTTCATCTGCATCCCGCGTGGCATCTTTGTAATTTCCGAGCGCCTGATATGTATGTCCACGTCGAGCCAGAGTTAAGGCCAGACCATAAATATTTCTTTCCTCACGGAACTTTTCAACGGCACGATCGAATAAAATTATTCCCTCCGATCCATAACCTTTTTGTGTTTCTATAAGGCCACGCAACGACAACAGGGCGGGACGTTCTTGAAATATAGAGGGGGACAAGTCTTTAAGCCAGGAATTTAAGGTCAACATAGCGTGCTGATACATGGGGATGCCGGCATGTTCAATCAAACGGACCAACGCGTCAAAGTCACCTAATTGCTTGTAAAGTTGATAAGCTTTTTCCCAGCCGTCGTGATCCACATAATATTGTGCCAGGCGTTGCAGAATTGCCGAGGCCTCTTCAGGCCGTTCATTGCGAAAACGCCCCTGCAGAAAATCGCGAAAAAGATGATGATATCTAAGCCATTGTCCATTTGTGCCAACAGGTAAGGCAAACAAATTTTTCTGAACAATCAAATCAATTGACTTTAACCAATCCTGGCGATGAGAATAGAAAGGAGCAAGCACAGCCTCACAGAGGGCAGCATCAAACTCCTCCAGCAAAGAACTTCTGAGCAGGAAAAGCTGAAGCCATTCAGGCTGACGCTCCAGTACCTGCTGGCCTAAATAATCAAAGACATCAATGCCCACTGCGGCCGATGGCGATATAAAAGTAGCTTCCCTACCCCCCAGCAAACTCAGATCAGTAAACTGCAGGCCAGTCACCCAGCCTTCCGTCGCTTCAACGAGCTTACGGGCATCCTCATCGGAGAGGTGGATTTGTTGATTCTGCGATAGAAGAGCTTGTATCTCCTCGGGGCGAAAAGAAAGATCGGAAAAACTCAGGCCTCCGACTTGCTCACGGGCAACCAATAATGTCAAATCAGATAAATTGGTAAGAGAGCGGGACGAAAGGATAAGATGACAGTTTTCTCCCGCCAGCTGTGTAAAGCGATTGATAAAATAGGTGATCGGTTCCACCTCGTCAACCAGATGAAAATCGTCCAACACAAACCCAAAGTGCTCGTGAACCTCATCGTAGATCTCATTGACGAGTGTAACCAGAACCGATTCCATCCCCTCTTCCAAGTTGGTCAATGCGTTGAGAGCGGCGCGTGAACGATTCCCAAATTGAGGAAAGCGTTCTGCAACCGCCGCAATGAAATAAGCAATGAATCTCTGCGGTTCCCGATCAAGAGAATCGAGAGCGAGCCAGCAAAAAGGCAAATCACTATGATTCGCCAAATCGATCAAAAGGGACGTCTTGCCATAACCAGCTGGCGCGGAAACCATGATCAGTTTGCGGTCAAGGATTTCATAAAGCGCGTCTAACAGACGCTGACGCGTGAGCAGTTCCACGCGCCGCCTGGGAACGATGACCTTGGTCTTACTGATCAGGATCTCAGATGCGCTCATCGGTTATAACGAGTATAGCTTAAATATTTTACCCACTTAATTACAATTGC
This sequence comes from uncultured Chloroflexia bacterium, assembly GCA_963752775.1. Classification (GTDB taxonomy): domain Bacteria; phylum Chloroflexota; class Anaerolineae; order Anaerolineales; family Villigracilaceae; genus Fen-1038. The sequence goes on along the minus strand of CAVVZL010000008.1, from coordinate 142,544 downwards.
ACTGTACTTTCCAACACCTTAATCGAATGTTATCAATCTTAAGCGCCGCGCAATCCTTCCAATATCTTGTCATGAATACCAGGAGCAGCCGCGATAATGGACTGCGGCTGGAACAGATAATCGGTACCGCCATCCACGTTCGTCACAACAGCACCTCCTGCTTCAGCGACCAGACCTCCGGCGGCAACATCCCACGGTTTGAGAGATAATTCCCAAAAGCCATCGAATCGGCCCGCTCCAACATAACACGCATCCAGCGCCGCTGAGCCGAACCGGCGTACGCCTTGTGTTAGTTTTCCGAAGCGGGCGAAGTTGTCAAAGTTGTCGCTCGACGTGTTCCACGCGTCATACGGAAAGCCGGTCACGAGCAGACTTTTTTGCAGTTCAGTGGCGCCGGAAACATGAATCGCTTTTCCGTTAAGCCACGCGCCTTTGCCGCGTTCGGCGCCAAACAGTTCGTCGCGCATCGGATCGTAAACAACGCCCAGCTTCATTGTCCCGGCCTGGGCGTAACCAATGGACACACAAAAGATTGGAATGCGATGAGCATAATTGACTGTGCCATCCAGCGGATCAACATACCAGGTGTGATCATCATCACCTTTGATGATGCCACTCTCTTCCGCCATGATATGACTGCCCGGCCAATGCTTGTTGATTTCCGCCAACAGAAAATCCTCGGAGGCGCGATCCACTTCAGTAACAAGATCAATTACGCCTTTATAAACCACTTGATGTTCGCGGTCATAACCGGCGCGCAAGATAGCTCCAGCTCGGCGAGCCAAATTCTCTATTTCGCTGAGGGTAGGAGATTTCATGTGAAGGAAGTATTCTTTCCGAGAAATTCTTTAATGCGCTCGAGTTCTGCCTGAATTTCTTCGCGGTCATTGATGGATTGCTGGCGCAGGGTCGTGAAGCCCGGCTTCTGCTCGGCAGGCAAAGTCTCAAGCAAACGCTCAGCGCGGGCGATTTGTGAATTTTTTTGTTGAAGCTTCATTTCCAGCCGCTTGCGATATCCCATCAAGAATTCGCGTTCCTTCAAAGGCGGAGGGGGAGGTAATGAGCCTTGTGTCAACAATTCAGCAACAGTCAAAAGAAATTCCTCGGTATCAATCGGCTTTTCGATAAACCGCGTTGCGCCGATCGTCATGGCAAACGCCTTATCTTCCGGTGCGATGTACGTGGCCGATAAGAAGACTACCGGAATGTCTCGCGTGGATGGGTCAGTCCGCAGATGATAGAGGAGGGTGAAGCCATCCATCTTGGGCATCAGAATATCTGTGATAATGAGGGCTGGTCGTTTGTTTTGCATCGCATCCAGCGCTTCCTGTCCATTCCGCGCCTTCAGCACTTCATAGCCTTTGAATTTAAAAGTCACCTCAAGGAAGTCTAGAATCTTGGGGACATCTTCAACGACCAGTAGCGGATCAACAGTGTTCATGTACTTATTCTATTCCCTTTTCAAAGACGAAGCAAGCAGGGTTAATTTCCGTTCCAAATGCGTTTGCCAAGTGCCGATAAAACATATTCCACCGCCAAAGATGCAGTTTGATTCTGGATATCCAAAATGGAATTGACCTCCACAATATCCATGCCGATTAATTTGCCGGTCTCGGCAACCATCTCGCAAGCTAAATGAGCTTCACGCTGTGTTAATCCGGCGGGCACCGGTGTTCCCACCCCAGGGGCGTGGCGCGGATCCATGGCATCCATATCGAACGACAGGTAAATGGCATTCGTTTCACGCGAGACCCGTTCGATGGCTTTTTCCAACGCCGTCACCATGCCCAGACGATCAATTTGTTCCATGCCCATGACCATGACCCCGGCCTGGCGTAGATTGACTTTTTCGCCGGCGTCGAGATCGCGCGCGCCGATAATGGCTACCCGCTTCGGGTCCACGACGGGAAGCGGTTCATCCCATAATTGAGTTAAACGCGCGTCTCCGAGTTCCGCACAACGCCGCCAGCGGCATCCCATGAATATTACCGGATGGCGTGGTTTGATCGGTGTTGAAATCCGCGTGAGCATCAATCCAGAGGACGCCGAGCTTTTTGAGTTTCGCCGCGCCGCGAATCGAACCGATTGAAAGGCTGTGATCGCCGCCCAGCACAAGGGGGAAATTTCCTGATTGCATCGATGTGGAAACTGCACCCGCCGCGCGCCGCGACATCGGAACGATGCAGTCGATATATTTGAGGTTTGGTTCAACAACAGAGCACATCTCCGCAATTGGCACTTCAATATTGCCCTTATCTTCGACAGTGTATCCCAAGGCCTCCAGTTTCTCTTGAAGATGCGCATATCGAATCGCGCTGGGACCCATATCAACGCCACGCCGATCTGCGCCAAGGTCTATCGGAATGCCGATAATGTCAATTTTCATTCTTCCTCCGAACAAAACATAGTCGTATATTTAATCAAAGCGATGTAACAATAAACGGGACAAGTTATTTGCTTGTCCCGTTTGCCTTGCTTGAAAGCCCAAACTGCTAGAAAGTCTTAGCACAATATGCACAACAAAATATGCCAGTACAAGAAACACAATACATCCGCACCCACGCGCAAACCAATGAATAAGGTGTTTGAAGATAAAACTCAAGATACTGAACACGACGACCACTGCCACAATAATGGCTGCGAAATAAATAATAGTATTGAGATCAATATTTGAGAAAGACATCATGAGCTCCTTTGCTATGCAGTCCGGTAATAACCAACATCCACCGAATAGACGTGTCCGCGCTTGATAACCTGCTTGACGAGATTCGTCCCGAAGCGATAACCAAGATGGCGGTAATCGGGCACGTTGAGGATCAGCAGATCGGCTTGCTTGCCTTCTTCGATGGAACCAATTATATCAGCGCGGCGGATGGCGTGGGCAGAGTTAATTGTTGAGGCGGCGATGGCTTGCCGCGGGAGTCAGCCCCATGGCGCGGCACGCTAATGCAATCACAAATTGCATTAAACTCATTCCAAGCCGTGCCTGGGTTGCAATCCGTTGCCAAAGCAAAAATCGCATTGGCTTCGATTAACTTGCGGGCGGGTGTGTACTCTTTTTCAGCAAGACCAAACGGCGTGCAAGGCAAAGCAACGGCAACGGTATCTGACTTGCCTAAGGCTCTAATATCTTCATCGGAAGTCTTAACGAGATGATCGGCAGACACCGCATCCAACTCGACTGCAAGCGAGGCGCCGCCGAGATTATCAAATTCATCAGCGTGGATCTTAAGCGGGAATCCAAGTTCCCGCGCTTTGGTCAGGATTTGACGCGATTGATCGAGATTGAATGCGCGATCTTCGCAGAAGACATCCACAAACGGCAAAGAAAGATTTGGAGCGTTGAGTCTGCCACCAGCCATGAACCGTCGGAAGCATCGTCTCACAAATGAGATCAGTGTAGCCTTGCGGGTTGTCTTTATATTCGGGTGCGATGGCATGCGCACCCAGAAAGGTCATGGCGAGGTCAAGCGGACTTTCGTCTTCGAGTGCAATCAACGCTTTGAGCAATCGCAGTTCAGTCGCGGTTTGCAAGCCATAACCGGTCTTGGCCTCAGCGGTGGTTGTGCCATGCGCAAACATGCGAAGCAAACGCGGACGAGTTTGCCGCGATGAGACTTTCAATTGAAGCCGTGCGCGTCTGCCTGACCGTTGAAATAATTCCGCCGCCTGCCGCGAGGATATCGAGATAGGGCTTGCCAGCCATCTTCATCTCGAATTCGTTGGCGCGGTCGCCTGCCCAAATGACGTGCGTGTGCGGATCGACAAAGCCGGGCATGAGGACGCAGCCGCTAGCATCAAGCGCGGGTTCATCTTTGTAGGTGGCACGCAATTCATCCGCTGAACCCGTGGCGACAATTTTTTCATCGCGGATCAGCACCGCGCCATTTTGAATAATGCCAAGCGTGCCGAGGTCGCGTCCACGCTGCGGACCACCTTTGAGCGTGAGAAGTTGAGTAGCAGAATGGATGAGCATATTATTTACTGAGAAACACAAATATCAATGCAATCAGGGCAGGCAACGCTTGTATCCAGAGAATCCTGCGGCTAACAGTGAATGCGCCAAAGACACCCGCGACGATCACGCAAACAAGAAAGAAAATTTTGACTTCATAACCGTTCGCGCCGAGGAATAAGCTCCAGATCAAACCTGCGGCCAAAAAGCCATTGTAAAGTCCCTGATTAGCGGCAAGTGTTTTCGATGCTTGAGCAAACTCAGACGTAAGGTCGAACGTTCGGCGGCCAAAGGGCTTTGTCCAGAGAAACATTTCCAAGATCAAGAAACCCAAATGAAGAATGGCAACGAGCAAGACGAAGATAATGGAAGCCACATTAATAAGCATGAAGTAATTAAACCACAGATAAGCGGGGATGAACACAGCTTGAAAATTAAGAGGATGAACTTCGCGTACTTGATTTCAATGCCCGCAATTTCCTTTAGAACTTGCTAAGAAAATTCTCAAATCGCCTTAATCTATAAACTAAAAAACAAGATATAATATTCTTAATGATAGCCTCCCTATACAGCAGGGAGGTTTGTCTTTCACAATCGAGAAGGAAACTATGCTTTTGATTGGTTATATAGCTGGAAGTCTGTATCTGCTTTGCATGATCGTCATGTCCCTTTACGGTTTGAATGCGATGGTCACCGCAATCCTTTTTATTCGTACGAAACGAAGTTTGAAACAAGAACAGTCCGTGCCCGAACCTGCTGAATGGCCCAAGGTAACCGTCCAGCTTCCGGTCTTCAACGAAAAGTATACGCTGGAAAGGCTCTTAGGGGCCGTGGCCAAACTTGATTATCCGGCAGACCGCCTTCAAATCCAAGTGTTGGATGATTTAACTGATGATACCGCCCTGCTCTCCGCTCGTCTCGTGGAAGAATATCGCGCACGCGGCTTCAATATCGAATGTATCTTCCGCATGGAACGAGGCGGCTATAAAGCCGGCGCGTTGAAAAAGGGATTGGAAACTGCCAGTGGCGAACTCATCGCCATCTTTGATGCTGATTTTATTCCCTCTCCGGACTGGCTCAAAAAAACCGTACCACAATTTCAGGATCCAAAGCTGGGTTGCTTGCAAACCCGTTGGGGACACACTAATCGCGAATATAATCTGCTGACCCGCGCCCAAGCGCTAGCCATGGATGGACATTTTGTTGTAGAACAAACTGCCCGTTCACGAAATCATCTGTTCATGAATTTCAACGGTTCCGCCGGCCTTTGGCGGCATTCCTGTATAGAAGACGCAGGCGGATGGCAAACCGATACTTTAACGGAGGATTTTGATTTAAGTTTCCGCGCTCAAATACGCGGCTGGAATATAGGATACCTCCCCGATGTGATTGTCCCGGCCGAATTGCCAGCTTCCGTAGAGGCCTTCAAAAAACAGCAATCTCGCTGGGCAAAGGGCAGTATTCAAGTAGCGCGAAAAATCGTAAAGCGCCTCTTTAGCCAACCGGATATTCCCCCATATAAACGGATCGCCGCCTTATTGCAATTGACTACTTACATTGTTTATCCATTGATGATTGTGATGCTCTTCCTAACCTTGCCCGTAGGTCTACTTGCACCTCGCTTTTTTACCATTTTTCCCATTTCCATTCTTGCCACCTTCGGACCACCCATGCTTTACACTTTGGCTGGAGCGCGCGGAACTCCGTCATTGGCTGGAACGGCTTAAGATTCTACCTGTAATCACGATCATAGGGTTTGGGATTTCGCTCAGCTCTGCGATCGCGGTCATTGAAGCACTGATCGGAAAAGGCGGAACGTTCATCCGGACGCCGAAATTGAATCTGACCAACAATCCAAACTCAAGCGGACAGGTTGACCGGGCCTATCTGCAACCCATCAGCCCGATTGTTTGGGGAGAGATCGGCCTGAGTTTGTATGCCCTGCTGACGATTGCAATTCTCCTGCCTCGTTTGGGATGGTTTGTTGTTCCATGGATGGGCATTTATTGGCTGGGTTATTTCTATATCGCCAGTCTCAATCTTTATCAACACTGGCAGGCGCAATATTCCGGCCGCCCATTCGCAATCAACGAACAAGCATAAAAACAGAGCCTCGACGAATTCGTCGAGGCTCTTGATTTTTCAAGCAATTGCCGCTTGTCCGTAAAGTTGTTGTTTAACATTGATGACGCGCTTACGCAAATCGGCTTTGGTTTCAATTTCATTTGCGATCTTCTGAATGGCGTACATCACTGTTGTGTGATCGCGTCCTCCAAGCACTTCACCAATCATGGGCAGAGAAGCATCCGTTTCTTTTCTCATTAAATACATCGCAACCTGTCGCGGTTCGGCTATTTTTTGCGTGCGGTCACGCCCGAGCAAAGCTTCCACACTGGTTTGCCATTCGCGGGCAACCAATTCGATAATCTTTTCAGGAAGAATATTCTGGCGTTGAGGGCAGAAGATCAGCCAGCGCAACCTCGACCAATTGCGGCGTCAGGGAGGAACCGCTTAGATCTGCAAAAGCAATAATCCGATTCAAGGCGCCTTCCAATTCACGGATATTTGACTCAACGTGTCGGGCAATGGTCTCCAAAATCTCGTCCGAGATGAAGCGGCCAGTGCGTTCCGCTTTAGCACGCAAAATCGCGAGGCGGGTTTCCAAGTCTGGAGGCTGAATATCAGCCGCCAGCCCCCACTCGAAGCGCGAGCGCAAACGTTCTTCCAAAGTCACGAGTGCTTTCGGCGGGCGATCCGAAGAAACGATGATTTGTTTATCCTGACCATGAAGGGTATTGAACGTATGAAAGAATTCCTCCTGTGTGCTTTCCTTGCCGGCGATAAATTGGATATCGTCAACCAGCAGGACATCCATCGAGCGATACTTCTCACGAAACGCCTGAGTGGTGTGGGTACGAATGGCATTGATCATGTCATTTGTGAATTCTTCTGACGAAACATACAAGACGCTCAGTCCACGCTCGTGGCATGCATTGCCAATCGCGTGAAGCAAATGAGTTTTCCCAAGCCCCACGCCTCCATAGAGGAAAAGCGGATTGTAAGCCCGCGTGGGTTTCTCTGCTACTGCCATACAAGCCGCATGTGCAAGACGATTGGCTGCACCCACGACGAACGTCTCGAAGGTGTAGCGCGTATTGAGGGTGGAATTGCGCACAGGCAGTTCATCCGTTTCAACACTGGCGCTTCCAGCGGTTCCCGTTTCGGATGATTTTAATCTTATCTTCATTCATCACAACAAAATCCACCGAGGCATTCAAATTGAGAATTCCAACCAACAAGCGATCCACCGTGCTCGTTAAACGATTCTCAAGCCAATCCCGCGCATAAGCATTCCGCACACCGACAGTTAACGTACCGCTTTCATATGATAACGGCTGGGTGTCACGCAGCCATGTATCGAAAGATGCCTTAGGCATTTCCATTTGTAATTGTCCGAGCACAGACTGCCATGCTTGTTCTGGGTTCATAAATCAATCCTCGAGTTGGAATTTAGGGAACAGAGAACTAACCCGTTGGAATTCCGCGGCTTAGTGGGGATAAAAACAAAATGCAGTTGTATCAAACTAACTATCAGGGACTTCAGATGCGAAATGCTTTGCATCCTCTCGTTCAGCGTGACTATATTCTAGCAGAAAAGTCTTTCACATAACAACACTTTTGGCCTACGTTTACTTAAAAACATTTCCTTTTTTAAGGTTAGCCAATGTTAAAGAAACATCGCGCGAAGAATAAAAAGATCAACTATAGTCAGAACAGACGTTTCAGCCAACTGCATACGTGAAGCGCCATTTGACCCCCATATATAGGTAGTGAAGGCTTTGTGGACGTAATATGCGCAGTTATGATTAACGCTGTGTTAAAAAAACGTGCGGCAATAAAACTTTGAATTGCATTGAATGAATATCTGGTTTGAGTGATTCAAATGTTAAAGAATTGATAGTTTCCTGTTTCATCGGCGCGCGTGGCGTGGAACCCATGCAAGAACGGTCGTGCCATCACCAATGACGGATGTAAGATCCACTTCACCACCCACCGAGCGGGCGCGCGTCTGCATATTGGATAATCCATGACCAATCGTCATCGCCATTTTTTCCAAGTCAAAACCTTTTCCGTCATCGTGAATCTCCATCATCACACGCTCCGATGTAGTCCACACCGTGATATCCACTCGTTTTGCACCGGAATGTTTTGCTGCATTCGCCAAAGTCTCCTGGCAGATATGAAAGAGGGCCAGCGAATTCGTCTGAGGCAGGTGATCCAGCTCGTCTTTTGGACCAGTCAATGAAACTTCTGCGAAGGTATTGGACCGATATTCAGTCACCAAGCGCTTCAAACCGTCCATCAAACCGTCATTTCCCAATTGGCGCGGGCGCAAATCCAAAATATAGGCGCGAATATCGCGAATTGCCTGGTTCAAACCATCTATCGACTCCTTGATTCGGACTTTTGCAAAATCAGAATCCTCATCAAGTGTGTGCAAAGCAGCATCCAGCGAAAGCCCAACGCCATAAATGGATTGGATAATTCCATCATGCAAGTCCATGCCAATACGATCACGCTCCTCCAACACCGCTAAACGCCGCTCGTTTTCGTGCAAGCGAGCATTTTCAATCGCCAACCCAGCCCAATTTGCCACGCCATCCAGAAACTTAAGGCTTTCCTCTTCGAGTGGTTCGCTGCTGCGCCTTGCCATACCGATTACCCCGACTAAGTTCTCAGCTGACTTCAAGGGAAAATACGCAATCTGATGAAATCCCGCATTCACAACGGCTGGCCGCAAATAGCGCAATTCTTGCGCTAAATCTGTCACGATTTTTCGCTGACCCGATTGTGCCGCCAAGCCAACAATTCCTTCCCCAATTTTAAATCGATTTTTGGTCCAGAAAGCTTCAGCGGCCTCTCCGCGATGAAGGACCATGCGCAAAGTCTGCTTATCGTCTTCCAGCAGGAAGATTTCACCGGCGTCAACTTTCATGTACGCCATCACGACTTCCAGAGTTTTGTCTAAAATTACATCGAGTTCCAGTGACGAGGTCAGGGCAGACGCAAATTTATTGACCAGAGCCAGGTCCTCACTTCGACGCGTTAGAACCGCATCGTGCTTTTTCATCTGCTCCAACTGCCGCGGATTCTGGATGGCCGCCGCGGCATATGCCGCCAGCATTTGAATGATCTTTTCGTCATCCGTAGTAAATTCCGCGCCGTCGGTTTTATCCGTCAGATAAATCTGCCCCAGCTGCCGATCAATCGTGCGGATAGGGACACCAAGAAAGGAAGTCATAGCTGGATGATTGGCCGGAAATCCAACCGAACGCGGATCTTCCGCGATGACCGGCACACGAAGAGGTTCATCCGTATTTATTAAAGCGCCGATCAACCCCAAGCCCACCGGCGGATGTTGGATTTGCTTAATCTGTTCCTTTGTCATGCCAACCGAAATAAACCTATCGAGTTTTCCCTCATCATCAAGCACGCCGAGCGCTGCATATCGTGCCTCCGCTTGTTCGCATGCCAGCGTTGCTATCCTTTCCAGCAGATGGTCAAGGGAAACATCTTTAACCAATTCCAAGCTGGCGCGATGCAACGCAAATAAACGTTCCTGTAACTGTTCACGCGTTAGGAGCATTCAAAGACACCTCAGGACAATTATCTCACAATATTTGATAGATTTTGGAAGAAATGTCCCATAAAATATAGCTTACAAAGGTGAAATATGACAACCTCCCGCATCTCTGGATTCTACAAATTAACATTAGAAGAACGCCGCGCTAAATTAGCTGACGCCGCGGCAACTAACGCTCGACAACCTGCTTCCGTTTACGGGTGGACTTTCCGCTGAAGCCGCAGACCATATGATTGAAAATTCGATTGGCACATTTGCTCTGCCTTTAGGCGTTGGGTTGAACTTCATGGTCAACGGCCGGGATGTTTTGGTTCCGATGGCGATTGAAGAGCCATCGGTGGTTGCAGGTGCATCGTTCATGGCAAAACTGGCCCGCTCAGGAGGCGGATTCATAGCCACGACCACCGAGCCATTGATGATTGGACAAATGCAAGTTATCAATGTACTGAATCTTGAAGAAGCTAAATTGAAATTATATGAACACAAAGCGGAATTACTGGCCGAAGCCGATTCGATTGATCCGGTGTTGAAAAAATTCGGCGGCGGCGCGCGCGATCTCGAAGTTCGCATTACTGACAACTCACCAATTGGTGCATTTCTAGTCGTGCATTTAATTTATGATGTTCGCGATGCGATGGGCGCGAACGCGGTCAACACTGCTTGCGAAAAACTCGCTCCAAAAGTTGAATCCATTACCGGCGGGAAAGTTCACCTGCGTATTCTTTCCAATCTTGCAGATCGCCGCCTTGCACGAGTACGCTGTGTCATTCCATCGAAGGAATTGTCTTTTGAAGGATACAGCGGGGATCAAGTCCGTGAAGGGATCATTGCCGCTTATGCTTTTGCAGCATCCGATCCTTATTGCGCCGCGACACATAACAAAGGCATCATGAACGGCGTGGACGCGGTCGTCATTGCCACCGGCAATGACTGGCGGGCAATCGAAGCGGGCGCACATGCTTACGCAGCGCGTTCGGGACGATACACTTCATTGTCAACATGGAATAAAGATAAAGATGGCAATTTAGTCGGGACACTCGAAATGCCAATGGCGGTCGGAATTATCGGTGGCGCGACTAAAGTTCATCCCGCTGCGCAGGCCGCGGTTAGGTTAATGAACGTCAAGACTGCATCTGAATTGGCAGAAATCATTGTCTCGGTTGGACTCGCTCAAAATATGGCGGCATTACGCGCTCGCCACCGAAGGCATCCAGCGCGGACACATGTCCCTGCACGCGCGACAGGTTGCGATTGCCGCCGGTGCAAGCGGTGATATGATTGAAAAAGTCGCCGCGCAGATGGTGGCGGAGAAAGTGGTAAGGATTGACCGAGCAGAAGAGATTTTGAAATCCAACCAAGGATAACTCAAACTGAACCATGAAGAAGAAAATCGTTGTTTTGTCGATCATTCTTTCTTTTATCCTGGCATGCAGTGTTATGGCTTCACCATCATCACCAACTGCATCTCCGGTTCCACCATCGAAGACTTCCGGAAACCGCGATTGCGATACCTCCAACTTCAACGGTTATGTCGCCCACACAACCCGCCTCATTAGGAACCATCGCGCTTGATTTCGTTGCACTTTTGTGCGATGCAAAATGGATGAACGGCGCTCAACACCTGACAGCGTGCCCGGATGTCAATGCGGATCGTTCGGGCGGCTACGCCACCGTAATCGATCCCGTTTCGGAAGGCTTGCCCGCCAACACTCCAGTTCTCTTGACGTTTGCCGGTACGATCTCCGCCGCCCTCTTCTTGCGTTATCCAACCTTCACAGTACACGCCGGGGATCATTTCCGCGCCATGCTTCGCTGTCAGACCAATTCGCAGTGTGATGTGCACTTCGCGTTGGAATATTACGACGCGCAGGGAAAATATCACAGCCCGTTTCTTCAATGGGATTACAAAGTCGGTGACGCGGTCATCAACGCAGACGCCGACCTGAGTTCACTCGTCGGTCAAAGCGTGGACTTTGTGCTGGCACTGCGACCGGAGAATGGCACTTTAGCACAAGATGACGGCGCACTCTGGATTGCGCCACAAATCTATCGTCCAAAGCCATAATGGATCGAGCAGAAGAGGTGCTGAGGGAACAACTAAAATGAACTATCCATCATTAACTATCAGCGTATTTGCTTTACTTTTCACTATTTTTAGTTTTTGGCGGATGAATTGGCGCGCAGGAAAACTCAATCTTAGCGCTCCGCGTAGTTACACGGCTTTTGGCTCTTTAAAAGGCAAAATGATACTAGAGTTTCCTTTTGTCTTTTTCAATGATGGACACCTTCCAATAATTGTTCAAAATCTTAGATTGATTTTTTCTGACAAAAAACAGTCTCAGCCTTTAAACTTTATGGCAACGGTGAAAAAACTCGGTAATCCTGAGAATCGCACTATTGCGACCGAATTTCCAGTCCTTGGACGCGAAGCCTTATTACTAATTTGCGAATTTCAATGAGAACCTGGTAATTTGATTTTTGAATCCCAAGATTATTCAATGGGACTTCAAGCCCAATTCGGCAATAGCAAAAAGTGGAAACAAGTTTGCAGACAATCAACAAACACCCTAATGTTCACGACAATATCTCCGAAGCATAAGGAAGGTACATAAATGACAACCCCTGAACCCCAACATTCCCCCACCCTCCTCAAACCCACCAAGCCCGTTGGCATCGTTGGCTACGGCGCGTACGTGCCGCGTTATCGTCTGCCCGCAAAGGAAGTCGCACGCATATGGACGGGCGGCAAAGGCGGACTTCCCATCAAAGAGAAAGCCGTCCCCGGACTCGATGAAGATGTAATCACGATGTCAATCGAAGCCGCACGCAACGCTATGAAGCGCGCTCAAATCGATCCAACCGAATTGCGCGCGGTGTGGGTCGGGTCTGAGTCACATCCGTATGCGGTGAAGCCAACATCCACGCTCGTTGCTGAAGCGATTGGCGCAGTCCCCAACACGCAAGCCGCCGATTGGGAATTCGCATGCAAGGCTGGCACCGAAGCCTTGGTTGCCGCGATGGGCTTGGTCGGCTCCGGCATGGGACATTACGCGATGGCCATCGGCATGGACACCGCGGAAGGCAAGCCTGGCGACGCGCTCGAATACACCGCGGGCGCGGGTGGCGGCGCGTACATCGTCGGCCCCGCGGAAGAGGCGCTGGCAATCATCAACTCTTCATATTCGTATGTCACCGACACGCCCGATTTCTGGCGCCGCGAATATCAAAGGTATCCCGAGCATGGTGTGCGTTTCACGGGCGAACCCGCTTACTTCAAACATATCACCGAAGCCGGCACGCATATGATGGAAGCCAGTGGCACAACCGCAAAGGATTACAAGTGGGCGATCTTTCATCAGCCGAATACGAAGTTCCCGCAACGTGTCGCCTCTCAGCTCGGATTTTCAATGGAACAGATTCAACCGGGCCTCCTCGTGCCTGTGATTGGAAATACTTATGCGGGCGCGGCGATTATCGGACTTACCGCAACTCTCGATATTGCTCAACCTGGTGACCGAATCCTGATGGTCTCTTTCGGATCGGGCGCGGGTTCCGATGCTTTTGACATTCTCGTCACTGATAAAATCAAATCGCGGGCCGGATTGGCAACGAAGACTCAAGAATATATCGCGCGCCGAACTGAAATCGATTACGCCACTTACGTTCGTTATCGCGGAAAATTACAAATGAAATAATTTGTAGGGTCATAGCATGTTGTGCCCCTATCATCACAGGAGAATATCATGGCATTCTTTGATCTCACTCTTGATGAACTCAAAACCTATCGCCCCACGCGCGAAGAACCCAAAGACTTCGACGCATTCTGGAAATCTACCTTGGATGAAGCACGCACATATCCGCTGAATGCGAAATTCGAGCGTGTGGATTATGATCTCACCGCGCAGGAAACCTTCGATGTCACGTTCGATGGCTTCGGCGGACAACCCATTAAAGGCTGGTTGATCCTGCCAACACCACGCCGCGGCAAACTACCTTGCATTGTTGAATTCATCGGCTACGGCGGTGGACGCAGTTTTCCGATTGACTGGCTCATATGGTCCAGCGCAGGCTATGCTCATTTTGTGATGGATACGCGTGGACAAGGTAGTGCATGGTCGCCGGGCGATACTCCCGATCTATATGCGGATGGCGGCAATGCACATTATCCCGGAAGTATGACCAACGGGATTCTCGACCCCAAACATTATTATTATCGCCGCGTGTTCACGGATGCCGCCCGCGCAATTGAAACAGCGCGCACTCATCCCGCAGTCGATGCTTCAAAAATCGCCGTAACAGGTGGCTCGCAAGGCGGAGGCATCACCATCGCCGCGGCAGGACTCGCCCCCGATATCATGGTAGCTATGCCCGATGTCCCATTCCTTTGCCACTATCGCCGCGCAACAGAATTAGTTGATACTTATCCATATAAAGAGATTGCAGATTATTGTCACATCCATCGTGATAAAGTGAAGACAGTTTTCGACACGCTGTCCTATTTTGACGGCGTCAACTTCGCCGCCCGCGCAAAAGCGAAAGCGTTATTCTCCACGGCTCTGATGGATCAAGTCTGCCCGCCTTCGACAGTCTACGCCGCATACAATCACTGGGCAGGTGAAAAGGATATCAAGGTGTATCCCTATAACGGTCATGAAGGCGGCGGCAGTTATCAAACGATTGAAAAATTGCATTTCATCAAGAATATTTGGAAATAAATAATGACAGACGTTGTTATTGCAGGCATTGGACAAACTAAAGTCGGCGAACTCTGGGATATTGGCTTGCGCGATCTGGCCTTTGATGCCATTCAAGCTGCAGTCAAAGATTCGGGCGGATTAAAGCCGCAGGCGTTATTTGTTGGCAACATGCTCGCGCCGAATCTTTCCAATCAAGCGCATCTGGGCGCGCTCATCGCGGATTATGCAGGACTTTCCGGCATCGAAGCTATGACTCTCGAGGCTGCGGGCGCGTCGGGGGCGCGGCGTTGCGACAAGGTTATCTCGCGGTTGCAAGCGGTATGGTGGACATTGCGCTGGTGATCGGCGTGGAAAAATTCACTGACAAAGTTGGGCCAGATGTTGATGCGGCCCTCGCCACCACAAGTGATTTTGATTTTGAAGCCGTGCAGGGAATGACTCCTACGTCGCAAGCCGCACTTCTCATGCGGCGTTATATGCACGAGTATCAAGTTCCAAGCGGTAGCTTTGCGGGCTTTGCACTAACTGCACACGCGAATGGTGCGAACAATCCATGTGCGATGTTCCAAAAAGCCATCAAACTTGAAACCTATATGAAGGCGGAAATGGTCAGCGAGCCGCTCAACATTTTTGATATCGCTCCCAACGCCGACGGCGCAGCCGCAGTCGTTTTGACTTGCCGCGAACTGCTCCCGTCAAGTTTTGCACATCCACACGTGAAGATTTCCGGCTCTGCATCTGTATCCGACACTCTTGCTTTGCATGATCGAAAAGATATGCTGTACTTTGATACAGCGCAACTTTCCGCAGGCAAAGCCATGAAACAGGTGGGCATTACTCTGGATCAAATTAGTTTCTTTGAATACCACGACATGTTCAGCATTTACGCAGCGTTACAACTCGAAGCGATTGGTTTTGCGATCAAAGGCAAAGGCTGGAAACTCGCAGCGGATGGAGCCATTGGATTGAAAGGAAAAATTCCTTGCGCAACCCTGGGCGGACTGAAAGCGCGCGGCTTCCCAGGCGGAGCAAGCGGCGTGTATCAAGCCGTTGAAGCGGCGACCCAACTTCGAGGTCAGGCCGGAACGAACCAGATTGCGGGCGCAAAATACGGATTGATCCAATCGCTCGGCGGGCCGGCTTCTACCGCTATTTCTCATGTTTTGGAAAGGTTTTAAGCCTGATAGGGTTTGAGAGTCTTGCTGGGTAGAATTAGCATCGAAGAAAGGAATTTGAGAATGGAAATCCCAAGACACTGGCGCCTCAAGCAACAACGATATTCCCTCGTCGGCGAGGTATGTCCGCACTGCGGTAATAAAATTTTCCCGCCGCGCGATGTATGCCCCAATTGCGGCGACGAGGCGAAAGAACTTTACACATTCAGCGGCAAAGGCGAAGTTTATTCATACACTACCATTTATGAAGCCCCCAGTGGTTATGATGCCAACGCTCCGTATACGGTGGCAATTGTCAAACTGCAAGAGGGACCAATGATCACCGCACAATTGACCGACCTTGGCGACCAACCGGTTGAGATCGGTATGCCCGTCGAGATGGTGACGCGCAAGATGCGCAACGACGGCGATGAACGCGGCTTGATCGTTTATGGATATAAATTCCGACCTGCATGGAAAGTAAACTAACACACGTACATATATTGCTGTATCTATCGCCAAGTTCTTAACACAATATTCAACTAAAACGATCTCTCCAAGCCTTAGAGTTTGGAGAGATCGTTTTGTTTTCGTAAATCAAATTTCGAAGGGCGGCACTTAATGTTTCAATGCCTGTCTGCAGTTCACCAAAGTATTCTTCGACCTGTGACTCCCAATCGCCCAATGAGTAAACATCTACCCCTTGCTTGATTGGCACGAATTCGACTTTATGGACCCAATTTTTGCAATGTGATTGCGCCCAAATGATAATCCATGTCGCTTCCCGTTATTTAACCTTTACACTCCTTTGTAATCACCCTTTAGCACTCCAATACAAGAGGATAGCGCCAGGTTCCTTTTGCATTCTTTCCTTGTCGGCATCTAACGCGCCCGCATCAGTGCCCAATTCGTCAATCATTTTGCGGGTTTGGGCTAAAAGTATCTCCGGATTGCTTATCGCCCTGCCAACCTTTTGCCGTAAAGGACTATCAGCCTTCAAACTCCCAATGTAATGAGGGCAATCAGCGATACATAATCGATTTGCACTTGACCACAATAATAAATACCGACCTGTACATAACTTTACAAATCGGAGCGGATGACTTAATTTATAACGTCCTCAATGGATTCTAAATCAATAGGCTCCTTGTTGCCAGAATACAATCTCGATCGTCTTGAACAGAATATAAATATCCAAGCCGATTGACCAACATTGGATGTATTCGCTGTCCAGTTCCGCCCGACGGGCAAAAGTCGTGTAGTTGCGCCCTGAAACCTGCCATAGGCCGGTCATGCCTGGCGGGACCTTGACATATTCCTCGTAAGATTTGCCATAAAGCTCACGTTGCTCCGCAGTAATTGGACGCGGACCGACCAGGCTCATCTCACCTATGAGAACGTTCCACAATTGCGGCAATTCATCCAGACTAAATCGACGCAATAGTCGGCCCACGCGCGTGATCCGAGGATCCCTTTTTAACTTCTGATAACAATTCCATTCTTCTTTCAATTCAGGATTGAGCCTCAATTCTTTCTCTAATATCCTGTCGGCATTTTTATACATCGTCCTGAATTTGATTACATCAAACGTTTCACAATTTCTACCTACGCGCGGCTGACGATAGAAGGCGCCGCCGCGCGAATCAAGCGCGATCAGCAAAGCCATCAATCCGAAGAAAGGCAACAGGAAAATCAAACCAAGCGCAGATAGTACGATATCAATAAAACGTTTCATGAATTATGGCGAAAAATTGAACACGTCATTTACCCTGTAATCAGGATAATTCGGAAAACTTATGGGATGCTCCTTTTAACTGAAAGGCAGGCTTTCTGCCCGCCAAAAAGATGACGGATTGGATGCATTCAGCCGCGAGGGATGCCCAAGCGCTCCCTTGAGGACCATACAACGGAATCCACCAAAAATTCAGAATCAGCAACCCAAGCAGAACTCCCCGCCAAGGCGCGCCCGACGACCCATTCCTGATTGGATGCGAGACAGGATAGTGTCAAATAGGAATTGACCGTGAACGGGATAAAGGCCCAGCCCAGTATCTGCAAGATCGCAGCTGAGCCTATAAATTGTCCGCCATATAATGCTCGAACTAAAATCGTGGACATCAAATAAAGGATCAATGCGATCGTGACAGCACCTGCCATTAATATCCTCCAAGACAATTTGAAAGTAACATTCCATAAGGATTTGTTCAACGCATCCGTTTGCGCCTGAGACATAGCTGGGTACAAAGCCGCGAAGATACCAAGATGGATCGTCTTGGATGCCTCGACGATACGCGCTGCGGCGGAAAATAATCCAGTAGTCGTTGCGCCGGCCATGGTGGAAAGCAGGTAGATGCCCAACCTTTGATACACCATGCCGAGCAGGGTGAGCAATGCAAGTGGTGCGCACAATTTCAACAGACGAAATGGATTAAGTCCGTAAAGGGTGCCAAGCACGCCGAAAATTCGAAATGACCATACTGCAAACGATGCCCGCTACCACCGCGACGACGATTTGAATCACCAGCAGAAAGATTGAGATGGCCAATAGGGTGATGCCCGGCAAAAATATCGCACTAGCCTGCAGGCCCGCCGCCATCAAATTCAAGACTGCATATGCGCCCATGCGCTGTTTGCCGCGCAATGCGGTCGTAAAAACGGTGAAGAAGGCCAGCGGGATCAACGAAAGGATATAAATCTTTAAAGCCAGGATCGTTTCTAAGCTTTGATTTGGAATCAGGTCGCCCCAAAACCAAATCGCAGCGATCAATAAAACAGACAATGCAAGCTGGATGATCAACGCGGCAGGCAGCGACGATAGATCATCCTGCGCGGCGATCTCGCGAATCAACGCCATGTCGGTGCCAAACGTCGTTAACGAGTTGGCAACATAGATCAGCGCGGCAATCAATGCGTATTCGCCAAAACCTGTGATTCCCAATCTCCGTGCAAGAACGACAGTAAACACCGCGGTCCCAATTTGGGTCCCAATGCGGGCCAGCAAAAGCACAAAAGAATTTCGGAATAAAATTGAGCGCATAAGTTTAACGGATGCAAAACCATGCAAAAGGCGACCGGATCCACCCCAAACGCCACCAGTGACGTGTCTGCCAATCACGTGGACGATAAAGCCAGCGCGGCGAGAACGGATCAAGCGACGAGGCTGTGTGATGAAAATAGTAACCGGCCATCTCAGGAAAGCCCAAAGAGGCATAATAGGCGCGAGTTCGCTCGCGAGCCGAAGTGAGTTCGTTATCCTTGTAAAGCGGGCTGTCCAGCACATGGATTTCCCCGCTGGGTATGAGAAGATTTTGCAAGGCTCGCATAAGGGCAGCCAGATCTGGAAAGTATTGGATAACGCTGGCAAGGACGATCAAGTCAAAACTATGTGGGGCAAATGGGGAACGGAAAATATCCGCATTCAAGAACGCGAGATTCGAGGCGTGAAAGAGACGCCAAGCCTGAGCTAATTCGGATCCGCCGCGATCCAAACCCCAAACACGCACGCCGCCAATGGAGGCCAGCTTATGAGATAACCATCCGTTTCCGCAGCCTAATTCGAGAATGCGAGGCGGTTGAGCAAGCCGCGCAATGTAATGTGCGAGCCGATTTGCGGACTCGGCACGGGCGCGCCATTCGTCCACTAGAGGATGATCTGCCGCTATATCGGGTAAGCGCGCCACGATCTGGTCCGAAGTAGAGGCGCCCTTCCTTCTCGCGCACATGCAAGTATAGGTCAATGGGAATCATTGATGTAAAGTATTATCTAAAAGGTTGGTAAATCAGTTGTCTTCCTTCAGGACTCCAATGAGAATGCCCAGTAAAACTTTGAAACGCTGATGGAGTGCATGCATGTCGCTCGGCAGCGTCCAACGCGCATCGCTTAATTTGTCACCAACTACAAAGATCGAGGCCGTTTCCACGCCTCTCACCTGGCCAACCGCAAATAATCCCGCGCTTTCCATGTCTACGGTCTTGACGCCAAGACTTCGAAAATAATCAGCCTCCGGCTGTGTTTCTCGATAAGCAGCGTCTGTGCTCCAAGTGGCACCTTTAGAATAAGGTACGTAGTTCTTCTCGAGCGTGTTTGATATCGAAGCAACGAGTGTTGGAGTCGCGTCCACCTGCGGCGCAGGCGGTAGATAATGATAGGATGTTCCCTCGTCGCGCATCGCGCTGTTGCATAGCACGATACTGCCTGGTTCCAAATCGGCCTGCAAGCTGCCAGAGAGTGATAAGACGATGAGCCGCTTGGTCCCCCATGCAATCATTTGTTCAGCCAATGCAACAATAGCAGGAGCTCCCATCCCAAAATTGCCAGCCACTCCGACTTTGCCCATCGTCCTCTTCAGCAAATGGAGATCGCACTGAAATGAAGTGATGTGTCGGGAGGGGTATCTCCACGCAAACCTGTTCATCAGGCCGTTATATAAACAAAGCACTAAGCCACGTGGCGCCTGCGAATTATCGAGGCCGCTGTATTTGCGGCGGAATTTGATCATTGCTTCAGCCGTGACCAATTCAGGGATCTTGTACTTCTCAGGATAGATGGGAAAATTCATGGTTGCCCTCTCAATGATCGTACGTTCGCAGCTGAATTTCTGCACGCGCTATTCCTAACAGATGATACGGTGCGCGAATGAGTTGCTCCATTCGCGCCTTTGCCAAGCGTGTCGCAGGCGAAACTCGTGATGGACAAGTCCGTGCAGGATGCGATAGAACTCGGTGGGATAGGGACCGCGATACAGCATGGCAAGGTCTTCCGAGTCTATCCAATTTTGTTTGTCATCCAATTCCAGTTTGACGCGTTCAAAGAACTTTGTGCCTGGCAAGGGATACGATACAGAGATACCGATATCGTCGGGCATACAGTTTCGCACCATCTGCAATGTTTGTTGAATGTCATTCCAAGATTCGCCGGGGTACCCAAATTGCAGGAAGAAGCCAACTTCGATGCCCTGCGCATGAAGCCGCTGCGTAGCGCGGTAAATGTCTTCGACTTTATCGTCTTTATCCATCGCGTCGAGAATCTTTTGCGAACCGGATTCAGCGCCGATCCAAACTGTTTTGCATCCTGCCGCTTTTAGCGCGGCCGCGATCCGTTCTGAAACAAGATCGGCGCGTTGCAAACACTTAAACGGCATCCCTGCATCGGCTTCTTGGACAAGGGAAGCGAACTTTTCAATCCACTCCGGCTTTAGGCCCAGAATATCGTCTGCAAACCAGATATGATCAGGACGATACGTTTCCTTCAACCATTTCATTTCTGAGACAACATTCTGCGGCGAGCGCGAGTTGTAGCGTTGACCCCAGATCGGTTTGGCGCACCAGTTGCAATGATACGGACAGCCGCGGGTAGTAACCATGTTCATCGAGAAGTAACCATGGCGTTCGACCCAGATTCTTCGATAATGTTCAACATTAACCAAATCCCAGGCCGGAAAAGGCAATGCATCCAGGTCTTTAATATCAGGACGGCGTGATGCGTGTCGCGTATTGTGTGAGGCCAAGCCGATGATTTCATTTGCAGGCTGCGGGGAGCGGCCAGTCAAAGAATCCATTAGCTCTCCAAGCGTCTCCTCTCCTTCACCGAGCAGAACATAATCCACGCCTTTTGCGAGATATTCTTCGGAGTGATCGCTTGCGTCCGCTCCAGCGGCGATGACGATGCAACCGCGTCTCTTTGCCATGTCCATCATTTTAAAAGCCGCCGCGCGCATCCGCAACAAACACATCTTAGAAAGATAGTTAAAGTTATCTTCGTAGAGAATAGCGAAGTGCGGGCTATGCAAATCAAGGGATTGCCCCCACTCTTCTTCGGACTCGGCCAGCATTGCATCGAAGAGGGCAACGTCGTAACCGCGCTGACGCAAGTAACTAGCCGCGTATAATGTTCCAAGCGGCGGATAGGGCTGCATCGCCTCCCACAATTTCGGATCAAAGCGAAGATAATACGATTGGCCGAAGAGAATCTGAAGTCATGCCCATCCCAACCTTTTCAATCTTTCATCCAATGCGGCCTCAGTTTGCTGTCCATGTCCGTTTGCATGGCCTTTACAAACCTCCGCGGAAAAATGGGCCTCGGGGCTGAAGGATTGCTCGTGAGATAATTTTTTGATTTTACGTTTCATTTCCCAAGCTTCGAAGTATTTCATCGGGAATAGGTTTAATAAAACCTCTAACGGAAACTGCCAACGAGAAGGGCGATTAAGTTTCGTAAACAATTCAGGTGTGCCCTGTGCATTGGGCAAATATTGATCCGTCCATGTGTTGAGACGGCGCATCTCATTATAGATTACGATTTCAGATAATGGGATCATCTGCACGAGTTCATGCGCCGTGTAAAGCGAGCGATCTGGTAACAGAAGTGCATTTTCAGAGACAAAGTAATTCGGGCAAAGGGTCACACCAGCGAATTTGGCAATATGCACGACCAGCAAGGAAATCGCGCGGGATATCCACAATCGACCTCGTGCTGCAACAATGAAATAATCAATGTCCGCACTCGCATCTATGTTATCCATCGCAAGCGAACCAGTAACGGCAACCATCCGCACAAAAGGTAGGGCCGCAAGGATGTGACCATAATATTGAGCATGCTGCCACAAATGCCCGGAGGTTGATCTGCGTTGCATGCGGGTTTCGACAATTGCCTCGCGGCCGCGTAAAATGTAATAATCTCCGCGCTGGGCAATGGCACCTTCCCGAAGATTGGCATCACTCAAGGCAAGAGAGGTTTGCTCGTACGAAGCCTTTACACCTGTAAGATAGCGATGGACTTCAACGGCAGTTAATGGGTAATCGAAGATGTCCGCATAGGTGAGCGCATGGAGGACGGCACACTGGAGGGGAGTTATCTTTGAGTAAAAAGGCGGCAGAGCGATCAATTTTTGGCCTAACATCGATTTAAAAATCCTGACAATACTGCATAACTATGATACGTTGAAGGCTGAGCAAATGGATTGCATATACTAGAATCAGAACTGTGGCGAATTCCTTGTCATTCGTTAATCGGATTTGCGATTAATAGACGTAATATATTTATAGGTCAACTATTATGATTTACAAGCAAATTTCTAACCGCTAAACTATGCATTTGGCTATCGTGACTCCATTTCCCCCTGTTATCACGGGTGTTGGACAATATGGTTATCACATCACTTGTGAATTAGCGCGCTCAGGACAGTTCAGTCGCATTACTGTTCTGGCAGGATCCCAAGTGCTCGAAGCAAATCCGGATTATCCCAGCCAAACAGAAGTTGAATACTGCTGGATACCCGGACAGCTTGACTCGCGTTGGAGGATTTTGTCCCGGGTGAAGAAGTTGAAACCTGACTTGATCTGGTTAAACCTTGGAGCGAGTATCTTCGGCAAATCCCCATGGCTGAATATTTCTGGTTTGCTGACGCCGACTTTTATTCGAAATTTAGGATATCCAACCGTGGTTACGTTGCATGAATTGGTCGAACTGGCCGATTTGCGTACTTTGAATGCACCGGGCGGCCCTTTCGCAGGATGGGGAGCCCATATTCTTACGAACATCGCAAGCGACGCTGACGTGGTTTGCCTTACGATGAAACATTATGCAGACTGGCTTTCCGACCGGCGAGTGGAATGTATGTACCTTCCAATTGGTGCCTATCACCAGCCCGAGTTATTGCGGGAGCCCGTAGCAGATGAATTATTGTTTTTTACAACACTTGCGCCTTACAAGGGATTGGATTTATTGCTTCAGGCATTCCAAGAAATGCGCGCTGAGTATCCAGGAATTCGCCTAACTATAGCCGGCACGGAACATCCGCGCTTTCCTGAGTATGCACAGACGCTGAAAGAGCGCTGTATGCATACAGAAGGAATCCACTGGCTTGGACCTGTGCAGGAAGACGATGTGAAAGATTTATTTCAACGTGCGAAAATTGTCGTGTTGCCTTATACGGCTTCAACGGGTGCGTCAAGTGTGGTGTATCAGGCCGCAACATGGGGTCGTGCAATCGCAGGGTCAGATTTGAATGAAATTCAGATGCTCACTAAGGAAAACGGCTTGCGCGTTGAATTCTTTAAAACTGGTAATGTCCAAAGCTTGAGAGTTGCAATCCGTAATTTGTTAGATTTGCCGTTGCGCCGTTTGGACCAAGTGGAAAATAATTTTCGGGCTATTCAAAACATGTCGCTTGACACTACTTGTCGCCGATACTTGCAGGCTTTTAATCGCGCACTGGAAAAACGGAATAGTCCCAAACGGATACCTCTCTCATTACCCATTAACCTGGAGAGTATGTGATCCCGCCTCGCGTCCGTTTAGCTGTTTATCTGGCGTTTATCAGTCATGGACTGTTCATCTTGACCGCGCGCTATCGATCAAGTTACGATGCATATACCCACATGTTGTTTGCGACTCATTATGCCAGTGGATGGTTTTCACTGTGGGAGCCGCGCTGGTACACGGGCTTTCCAGTTGTGTCGTATCCACCCTTGGCTCATCAGTTGGTCGCACTCTTAATACCGGCAGTGGGATTTGATAGGGCCTTTGCAATCATTTTATGGATTGTTACAGCTTTATATCCTCTGGGTGTCTACACGTTTAGCCGTGTCTTCATCGGCAAAACCGGCGCGTCATATGCGGCGCTTGCAGCTGCGTTCCTCCTTCCCATATATGTTTCGGCATATGTATTTGGTCAACTCCCATTCTTGCTAAGTACGCTCTTTAGCCTCTTTGGTGCGGCCGCGTTAGCGCATTATCTCCGCGAGGGGAAAAACATTAAATCTTGCACTGGCTGTTTTCCTCACTTCGACAGCTATGGCCGCGGATCATGCAACGTTATTAGTTCAGCCTTTTTTTATCCTGGCAGTTTTAATACCTTCCCTCAATATCCAGGGAAGGCATGTACTCTTGGCAAGGCTCGCTTCCTTCATGCTGTTGGCTCTTTTAGGAGATTTGATTGTCGTCTGGCCGTTTTGGCAATGGGGTGCACATCAGACCATGCAAACTCCTATTGATCACCTCTCGCGCCATAATTTCTTCGTCGATCCATATGCGTCCGCAGTTTTCTTTTGGCCAATGTATGGACCGCTGATAGCGATCATCCCTTTTATTTTTCGAAAATGGCCACCTCGCTTCCTTGGGCTTACTTTTTCTTTTGTTTTTCTTTTTGTCCTCGGTCTCGGTGGTACGACTTCACTTCCGCGTTTTCTCTTTGGCGAAAATTGGGAATGGCTCACGTATGATCGGTTTGCATTTTGGGCCTCGCTGACTCTCCTCCCCTTCTTTGGGACACTATTTGTCATCCTAAAGCGCAAGTGGAGGCATCGCTTTATCAGAAAACCCATGATCCAAAGATTCCAGAGAACTTTTCTCTCCGCCCTAGTTTTTTCCGCTTTCGCAGGAACCGCGCTGGGAGTTTGGTTTGTGCCAATCTTTTTACCGACTCAGCCGGCGCCGATTGATATGCAGCCTATCGTCGACTTCCTTAATTATGGCGATCGTTCTCAATGGCGCTATCTCACTTTTGGTTTTGGCAACCAATTCACCTATCTAAATTTACTTACTAAAGCTACCACGATTGACGGCAGTTATCATACGGCTCGCACCCTTCCTGAATTGCGAGAAAGTGGTATCGGCGAAATAGACACTGCTTATTGGAGTACCAAAGGCATTCCAGCTATTGACCCAATTTTGAGGGCGTCAGCCAAATACGGAGTCCGATGGGGATTCGTAAATCGGCCGGAATATGTTCCTGAGCTTGAAAGGAATGGCTGGATATATCAGTCGACTTTGAGCAACGGCATAAGTATCTGGGAAAACCCGCAGGCAGTTTTGCCTCTGCCATCCAAGCCACCTTCTTTTAGTCCTCTAGCTGAAATCTCATGGGGCATATTGCCTTTACTTTCTTTCGCCGTAACGTTGATACTGGCTGGCCTGCGCTTGCGACCTGATGCAACGAAAAAAATCTTGTCCACTATTCATTCAATGGCAATTGGCCTATTGCCTCTCGGCCTGTGCTTTTGGTACTTTCGTACCATAAACGCCGTTGATTATCCCGGCATATACTTTTCGTATGACAATGCACTTTTTTTTCTTAGTGACGGACTGGCCCTTATCGCAATTTTAGCTTGGTTGCTTATGGGTTCCCATGGTTCGCTTTTCCAAAGAGAAAGAGGTTGGCATGATGAAAGCAAGTGGTTTTTTGTTTTCTGTGCACTGGCATCGCTAAGCGTGATATGGTCATTGAATTGGCAGATTTCACTTTATGTTAGCTTGCACTGGTGGCTGGTGTTTGCATTGTATATTTCTCTGCGCGAATCTCCGCAGGCATGGAAGCCCTTTGCCATAGGATGCTGTGCCGCGCTGGTTTTTGAATTCATTATCGGTCTCGGTGAATTTGCCGCGCAAACCAGCAGCTTTCTAAATCCATTGGGGCTCGTTTGGCCAGGTGAACTCGACCCATCAATACGAGGCGCCAGTGTGATCCAATTAGTGAATGGTTTCCGTTTCCTGCGATCCTACGGAACGCTTCCGCATCCAAATATTCTGGGTGGATTTATCATTGCATTTCTAGCGGGGCCGTTGGCGCTATTTGCGCAAAACAAAAGAACCCTTTGGATTCCGGGTATTATCTTCAGCGTAAGCACAATCCTGCTTGTGCTTACCTTCTCGCGATCTGCCTGGGTAGGCTTTTTTGCATCTATTGCCATCTTATTATACAAGCTTACGCACCTCGATCACAAGCGCCTAATCATGGTTGGCGTACTGCTGTTTTTAAGCCTCGCACCTATTTTCTACTCCGTACGAGGACTTGTTTTTCCCAGATTGGGAATGGCAGCCACTGTGACAGAGACCAATTCTATAACGACACGGCTAGACTTAATCAACCTTACTTTCAAGATGATTTCGGACTTATCCGATTCTCGGAGTAGGTATTGGCAATAATATCATTGGAATGGAGCAGATGTCATTGCCGAATTAAGCCATTGAACCCACGCATGATTTGCCTTTGCTTGCCATTAGTGAACTTGGGTTGGGAACCGTGATCATTTTTATTGGGTTGGGGTTTTCAATATTCCAGTTGATCCAGCGTGCGGCCCAACCACTAAGCATAATTTTTGGTGCAATAACGATTGGTATTGGAGTGGTGAGTCTTTTTGATCACTACTTCTGGACGCTGGCACCGGGCCGTTTGGTTCTTGGAGTATTGCTCGGTCTCTGGGTTGGACAACTAAAAAATGATGCTACGTGAAGTTGTTGTGAATGGACGGTGTCTCACGCGCCGAACAACTGGCGTAGAGCGCTACGGGCGCGAAATTCTTCGATTAATCGATAGCAAGTGCCGGGTCGAGAAACCGAAGCGAAGATGGAACGGGATGATGGGACATGGATGGGAACAATTCATCTTGCCAAGCATGATCGATTCACATTCCATACTTTGGTCACCCGCGAACACCGGACCGGTGTTTGTCCGCAATCAAGTCCTGACCATCCATGATTTGACTCCTTTGGAGCATCCGGAATGGTTTCAGACAGGTTTTGCTGTTTGGTATCGCCTGCTTCTGCCAATGCTGGCGCGTAGGGTGCAACGCATTATTGTGCTCTCCGAATCTGTTCGGCGAAAAGTGATGAGGCGCTTTTCTCTACCTGCTGAAAATGTAGTCACAATACCGGCGGGCGCAGATACATCCAAGTTTCATCCCCTGAACGTATCATCTGATATGGGACGATACATCTTGTTCGTCGGCAGCTTGGAACCTCGGAAAAACCTCTTCGGCTTGCTAAAGGCGTGGGATGAAATTAATGAACGGCATCCGGATATTTCATTGGTGATTGCCGGGACTTCCGGACACGTATTCCGAAAATTATCCAATCGAGCCTCCCCGGATCGGGTTCGGTGGATGGGATATGTTCCGGAAACGGATCTTCCTGCACTGTATGCGGGCGCGGACTTATTCATCCTGCCATCCTTTGACGAAGGCTTTGGGTTGCCAGTGCTGGAAGCGATGGCTTGCGGTACTCCGGTAATTGCCTCTAATGGTGGTGCATTACCCGAGGTGGTTGGCGATGCGGGAATGATCTTTAATTTATCGAACGTATCGGCGCTAAGCCGTTCGATCAGCGAGTGTCTGTCAAATTCGCGTCTTCGCACATCTCTAAGAGAGAAAGGGCTGCGCACGCGCGAAATTATTTTCATGGCAAACAACTGCAGAATCGGTTTGGAAATGTCTGAATGAAATCTGAACCGCACATTGCTTTTGTCACAGATGCTTTGCCCGTCATCGGCGGAGCAGAGAAAACTCTCTTCGCCGCACTCGAAAGCTTTCCAAAGGCGGATATATTCACGCTGATCTATAATAAGGGAGCGTTTGTCAATACTCTTGTGGAGAAAAGAAGAGTTTTTACTTCCTACCTTAATAAATTCCCGCTTGTCAGAAAATATTATAGATTTCTTTTGCCGCTCATGCCGCATGCCATTGAGCAATTTGACCTCCGCGACTATGATATTGTCGTCTCGTTCAACTATGCAGTCGCGAATGGTGCAAACGCAAACGGCGCAAAACATTTCTCATATACTCATACGCCGATGCGGTACGCATGGACCAATCTAAACATTCATGGGAAAAGGTTGCACAATAACTTACTTATCGGTCAATATCTTCGTTCATTTCGCCGCTGGGATAGAGCTGCTGCGTCGCGCATCCATGAGTTTGCCACGATCTCGAACAGCGTTGCAAATCGGATACAGTCTACGTATCAGCGTGAGGCACGGATAATTTATCCACCAGTCGAGGTTGAGCGATTTAGGCCGGTTACACCGCGCGGAGATTACTACGTTACAGTGTCGCGGCTTGTGCCCCATAAACGAGTTGATCTAATAGTGAATACATTCTCTTGTTTGAAGTATCCTTTGGTTGTTATAGGAGAAGGCCCTGAACTATCCAATTTGCAACATAACGCAACATCCAATATCTATTTCAAGGGCCATCAGTCCGACGCGGTTGTGGCAAATCTTTTAGGGAAGGCCCGAGGTTTTGTCTGCGCGACAGAAGAGGATTTTGGCATTGCGATTGTTGAGGCGCAGGCTGCCGGTTGCCCAATCATTGCGTATGGGCAAGGTGGTGCCCTTGAAACTGTAATCGACGGAATGACTGGCGTTTTCTTTTCAGAGCAATCTCCTGATGCGTTAAGCGAGGCAGTTGAAAAGTTTGAACACTATTTTCATTTTTGTCCCAGCGATCTGATTAGCAATGCCCGCCGCTTTAACAAAGCGAATTTTCAAGACAAATTTGCAGCGTTTCTTAATGGGAGTGGCGTGAATTTAGCGATTCGAGAATCAAATCATATTGACCAACACTTTTTGTAATGGAATTACCCCTTATCATAGCTCCAGCAAGTGAAGATCTAAAGTGTATGGGCAGGGTTTCAACCCATCCTGCCAGGTCGACATAGTCACTACGATTTGAAAGGTGCGGTATAAATCAGATTTACCGGCATAAATTTCGCCATGCGTGGAAAGTAATCTAAAGCATCTAATATTTTTTCAGCAAGCACAAGCTCGATAGAAGATAACGCTAAGTTCGTAAAACAATATTTATTCTAAATAATACTACCTCCCAATGCTAAAGATTAGGGAGGTCGTAATGTTCTCATAAATTGAACTTCGACGGCAGCGAATTGAGAACAGTATAGATTTCATTCAAACAAGTTACATAATGGCGGGAATACAATCAGGAAGTTTGTCCATCGCTTTTACAGAGTACTGCATAAAGACCTAAACCAAAATCTCGTAATGCCCTTGTAAACTCTTTTAGGGCGGTCAGCATTGACAATTTGACCACCTATTAATGACCATGAGGAGGGCTCTTCTCTGGTCATAATGAAAATGGGAATATCCACTTTCTTGGGTATTCATTTCAATTTGAAATTCATATAATCCAACCAGATACAAAAACAAAAATCTTTCTAGTAGCAGATCAATTGTTTCTGGGAAGACATTCTTTATAAGACCTGTCGCGGCAGCCGGAGCTTGAAACCCGACTTAATCTGCGGCAAGGGCAATTTGGTTAAGTTGTTCTGGCTTTGACAAGGGCGAAAGAATCCCGGAAGCCGGCGTTTTATTTCCTAATATAGGAGATCGGTTATGAACGGGTCAATTTCACCGAAAAATAAAGATCAATCCTTAAGTAGCAAGAAGTTAAGGATACTTGACATGGAGCAGGTTCATCGAATTGACGAGATGTTGGACTTGCTCGGAGATTACGGCGAGTTGCATCTTATTGTCCAGCACGGCGAGTTGCGATTTATTAACAAAGTCGAAAGTTATAAGGCTCCCCGAAACACAGATCGTTCAGGGCACCCTATATAAGAATTAGCTTACAAGCACAATTTGATTGGCACCCGAGAATACTTTGACAAACCGTGATGGAGCATTGAAGATGGAAATGCAGTGGTACGCATTACACAGCAAACCGAACAAGGAAGAGAATTTATGGCAGGAGCTTTGTTCCCGCGGGTACGAAGTCTTCTTTCCTCAGATTCGGGTCCAGCCGGTCAATCCACGGGCGCGGAAGAGGCGGCCATATTTTCCCGGCTATCTGTTTGTGCGAGTTGACCTGTTGGCGGTCGGCTTTTCTGCCCTGGCTTGGATGCCTTTTTCGACTGGCCCGGTTTGTTTTGACTTGCAGCCTTCACCGATTCCGGAAGAGTTGATCCATATCCTTCAGCATCGTGTGGAACAGATCAATGCCGCCGGCGGTGAACTTTTTGACAGCCTGAGACATGGCGAGGTCGTTCAGATCGAGGCCGGGCCGTTCGCCGGCTATGAAGCCATCTTCGACGCTCGCCTGCCCGGCAGTGAGCGTGTACGTGTGTTATTGAAGTTATTGAGCAGGCAGCAGGTACCGCTGGTATTGCCCGCCGGGCTGATTTCAGCCGAAGAAATCGCAAATCGGACTCAGTCGGTAGTTCGTCTCGCCTTGCGTGTTATATCGCTATTTCCCGTCTGACGATGTCAGAAGGGCGGATGCTTGGAAGTCATCAGGGCCGTTTCACAGATCGAAAATTCAGCCGGAGAAATATTTGAAAATGGATGCAGTGGTTGAGCAGAAAATCAAGATGATTACCAATGACCGGGATTGGTCAATGATCATTGAGCCTCAGCGAAGCCTGCTTGATTTGCGCCTGAGCGAATTATGGCAGTATCGCGACTTGGTCATGCTCTTTGTACGACGCGACTTTGTCGCAGTCTATAAACAAACCATCCTCGGCCCGCTCTGGTTTCTGATCCAGCCGCTTTTGACGACTATCATCTTCACGGTCATCTTTGGTAATTTTGCAAAACTTCCAACCGACGGCCTGCCGCAATTCCTCTTTTATATGTCGGGCACCGTCGTCTGGTCCTACTTCGCAGATTGCTTTACCAAGACTTCAGATACTTTTATCAACAATTCTCAATTATTCGGCAAAGTCTACTTCCCGCGCCTCGCTGTGCCCTTCTCCATCCTGATTTCCAGTCTGATTACCTTCCTAATTCAGTTCGCCTTGTTCCTGGTTTTTGTGGCTTACTTCATTCTCCGTGGTTCACCGGTTCATCCCAACTGGAGCTGGATTTTGTTTTCGCCGGTTCTTCTTTTGATGATGGCCGGGTTGGGGCTGGGCTTTGGCATCATCATCTCCTCGCTCACCACCAAGTATCGTGACCTGCGTTTCCTGGTTCAGTTTGGCGTGCAGTTATTGATGTATGCCACACCGGTCATTTACCCTATTTCTTCCATCCCCACCCGCTTTCAATGGGTTATCCTCGTTAATCCGATGACCTCCATAATCGAAGCCTTTCGTTATGCCTTCCTCGGCGCGGGCGATGCAAATGTAGGTAATTTGTTATATAGTTTTGGGTTCATGCTGGTCGTGGTCTTTCTAGGCAGTGTGATCTTCAACCGCGTCGAACAGACTTTCATGGATACGGTATGAGCACCGTTATTTCTGTTGAACATCTCTCAAAAACCTATCGTCTCGGCCAGATTGGAACCGGCACTCTAAGCCGCGACCTCAACGTCTGGTGGGCAAAAACGCGCGGCAAGCCAAATCCCTTATTGCGCATTGACGAGACCGATCGTGGTAACCGCAATGGTGATGAACTATGGGCTTTGCGCGATGTTTCTTTTACCGTCGAACAAGGCGAAGTCTTGGGTATCATCGGCCGCAATGGTGCCGGCAAGAGCACTCTTCTCAAGATCCTCTCACGGGTTACTGCGCCAACCTATGGCAGGATCAAAGTCAAAGGCCGCGTTGCCAGCCTGCTTGAAGTGGGCACCGGCTTTCATCCCGAATTGACTGGGCGTGAGAACATTTACCTCAACGGCGCGATCTTGGGCATGAGCCGCAAAGAGATTGATCGCAAGTTCGATGAGATCGTGGATTTTGCCGAAGTGGAGAAGTTCATTGATACGCCCGTCAAGCGTTATTCGAGCGGAATGTATGTGCGCTTGGCGTTTGCAGTGGCGGCGCACTTGGATCCGGAGATTTTGTTAGTGGATGAAGTGCTGGCGGTGGGGGATGCAGCATTTCAAAAGAAGTGTTTGGGAAAGATGGGCGATGTAGCGAAGGAAGGAAGGACGGTATTGCTTGTAAGCCACAATATGGCTGCGATTGAAAATTTGTGTAAGCAGGCATTACTGTTGAACACAGGAGCGTTAATTTGCCAGGGAGATAGAAATGTTGTTATTTCAACCTATCTTATTGATAACAATTCTTCATCGATTATAGATCTGATTTATAATGAGGTGATTGGAAATCGACTTTCCAATAAGTATTTGCATTCGTTGAAGTTTGAGGATACTGCTCAATCCCCGCGAAGTCAATTTTACATTGGTGAAACAATTGTTTTGAAATTACGAATAATTGCTAACTCAAGTGTAAAAACACCGCATATAGGGTTAGGCGTGAACAATTCTTTGGGATTAAGAGTATTTACATTATCTACTCGACATCAAGGTGTGCAATTACCTCCTATTACAGGAAATACAGAAATAATATGCAGGATGGAAGATATAAAGCTTTCTCCTGGCCAATATACTTTCAAAATTACATTTGGGGACTTGCACTCTGATTTCGAAGTTCTTGAGAGCGTCAAGGGTTTTGAAATAATTACATCTGATTATTTTGGCTCTGGGAAATTGCCCACTTCTTCTCAAGGAGTGATTGTTCAAACAGCAAAATGGGACGCTGAAAATCAATAAAGGGTGGTAGAGGTAATTACTAGATTATGCCAATAAATAGGTCTGAAGAAGAACCTTTTGGTATTCAAGCCCCTTCCACGCAATATTCGAGTCCGAATTACTTGACGCCAAGGCGTTTCTCATCCATCGGCTATCAATATGAGTTGGCTGTGAATACAGGGGGACAGAAACTTCTTGATGTGGGAACAGGAAATGGCATTTTGTCATGGCTGTTACAAAATACAGGAAGAGAAGTAGTTTCAATAGATCACAATCCGGGAGTAAAACCAAATCTTGTTTGTGCTTTGCCTCATTTGCCAATAGAGAGTAACGCTGTTGATGTAAGTCTCTGTTTCCAAGTTTTGGAGCATTTACCCTACAAATTTCTGGGACCTAGCTTGATGGAACTAGCTCGAGTTAGTAAGAGCAATGTTGTTATCAGTGTGCCAGATCAAACCGAAGTGCCAAGCTGTAAACAACAATTCGCTCGAAAAATATATCAAACATTTCATTTTCCATTGAGATGGAAACCGCCCAGCCGGCGCACAGACCCCGAACATTTTTGGGAAATTGGCGTTGACGGAATTTTCGCCGAAGATATTATTAGGATTTCTGAAATGTGTCAACTTACCATGATTAAACATTTTAGGAATACTTTCTTTGCTTACCATCATTTTTTTGTCT
The DNA here is from genome assembly GCA_963752775.1 of uncultured Chloroflexia bacterium. Classification (GTDB taxonomy): domain Bacteria; phylum Chloroflexota; class Anaerolineae; order Anaerolineales; family Villigracilaceae; genus Fen-1038. The sequence continues at coordinate 109,211 of CAVVZL010000008.1, read as the reverse complement.
TTGAAAAATTAGCAGATCCAACTGTATAAAAATGGGAAAAGAAACAGATCTTCCTTTTGTCTCGGTCATCGTGCCCGTCTACAATGGTGAACAGACCGTCGTGCAATGTGTTGAGTCTTTGCTTGCACAGGATTATCCAAAAGATCCGTTGGAGATAATATTTGTTGATAACAAATCCAACGATCACACCTGTGCAATTCTGCAACCTTATGTAGAGTTTGGCAAAATCCTGTTATTGAGCGAAGCTAACGTGCTAAATGCTTATGGCGCGCACAATACCGGCATACGTTCAACAAAAGGTGGAATTTTAGCTTTTACGGAGGCTGATTGCGAAGCTGAACCGGAGTGGCATTTTGAATAGGTTGCTTGCTTCCGTGTACCGCTATAAGCTAGCCAATCAGAAACTGATCTAAGTTAATTGACAATGCTTGCGAATATACCAGTTTTTCATTATAAAGCCCGTAATGACACCACGGCAACTTGTGCGCAGAATTTATTATCCGCTCATCCAGAATTGGACGCTATAGCAGTTTGGAATCCCGAAGTTGATGGACTTTTCCTTAAAGGTTCAGCTCCGGGTATTCCTGTTAACACCCAGGAATTATTAGCTCAACTTTGTTTGGGAAATATTTTTAGACGTTCAGCAATGATAATGAGACAAAGCTTTTCGGAAAACATCCCCGCGGATGAACATCAATTATGGTTTTCCTTATGCCAAAAGAGCCGTCTCGGTTTGATGATAGTTCACTCCACATACTGCTTTGGCAATGCGGATGATGAAAGACCTGTCTCTCCCCAACGAATTGAAATTATCCGCCGCTATTGCCTTGAAAATGCAGATGCGCTGGAGATCGTAGAACGTGCTCTAAGTCTAAACCCAGATGATGTGGACCTGAGTAAATTCTATTTTGAATCCTTGCAACAGCTGGATCATGAAACGCAAATGGGACATCGGGAAGCCTCTCAATATTTGCGCTGTCTGCAAGCGAGACCCGAGAGAGTTACGGCTATTAATGATCTGGGAAAATATTTCCAAAACAACGGGAAGCCTTTTTTGGCTGCCTTAGCGCATTTGTATTCTCTGATGCAGTCGCCTGACCAACCTGAAATCTATGACAAACTTAAAGGAGGCATGGTTCAAAGGACAGTTTGAGCCTAACAAACCTAAATTGAGTCCAACCAACCGCTGTATTAGTTTCGGTCCTGCTTTGTACCTATAACCGTCCCGAAAGACTTCAGGCAGGCTTTGGAAAGTGTGTTATCGCAAACGTTCAACGATTATGAAGTGCTTGTCATCAATGACGGCGGGGATCGGACGGTTGAATCCGTAGTGGATCAACTCCAGTCGAATAAGGTTCGATATTTTTATCGTGAGCACGGTGGTCACCGCGCGGCTTTGAACCTTGGACTCCAAATGGCTCAGGGAAAATACATTTCATACTTGGATGACGATGATATCTATTATCCCAACCATTTGGATACTTTGGTATATACCGCCGAAGCGAAGTCACTTGATTTTGTCTGTTCAAGAAACAGGTGGGTGCAGGGACATTGGGACGCGGATCGATGGATGGAAGATTATGAGCTAACACAGCCCGATAACGGATTTCAAGTTGAACGAATGCGGATCAGCGCCTACGTGCCGGATAACACGATTCTTCACCGCCGATCCGTTGCAGAAAAGATTGGATTATTCTGGGAGGAACCCCAAGAGGGGCGGTGAATGGGAGTATTGGGTGCGCTGTTCGCGGTTTTATGAAATTCAACGGATTGAATTTGTTACCTGCGAGTGCCGCGTTCTAACGGCTTCTTTGCCTTTGAACCAGCCTTCTCGAGCACGCTTGTCCTCGGAATTGTGGCGCACTTATTTTGGAAGTGAATTTGGTTATGCAATACTGGCTCTAGGCGCTTATTATGCCGGGGATCACGATATATGGAAGTTGGCTGTGGAAAACTTGATCCGGCAATATGTTTATCTGCGGCCTGATCTTTATGAACATTTGTGGAAAATTCTGGTTCAACCAGATGCCATTCTTGGTCACAACTTGCTGATTAAAATGGCTCAACAAGACACAGTAGCCTTTTCACAGAACTTGCTCAAATATGACCATTTGATTATGGAGAATTTTTCACATATACCTGTGAAAGTCTTTCTTTGTATTTTGAAATACATGCTTATACATCCGATTTATACCCTGCGAAGGCCTTTCCGCTTAACCAAATGAGAGTAACGTTAATAACTCGCTTTTACCCGCCTGACACCGGCGGCGGCGGGATTGCTGCTTATTCTCATTATGCGGCATTGGGCTTGAAAAAAGCGAGGGCACAAAGTCAGTGTGATTTCTGCCCAAGCACATGGATCACTAGCATATCAAAGCGTAGATGGAATTGAAGTTCATCGTATTCCTGCTCTATTATCTTCGTATCGCTGGTCTCGCTTGCCGATCGTGGGACGCCAGATGCGGTTCGTCCGTGACCTGATCTATGCTTGGCGCGTGCGTCAATTGCTTTTGAGCGGAAAGCTGGGATTCCAACCGGATATTGTTGAATATGCAGATATTGATGCGGAAGGTTTTTTTCACGCGAACTCACTTTGTCCGTATGTTATCAAATTGCATACGCCGCATTCCGTGTTGAAACATTTTTATAGCTCTCGAGAAATGCCTTATGCTCTAGGAGGTGTTGAATGGATGGAAAAGCAGTCTATTCATTTGGCGGATGGGATTTCCTCTCCGAGTTTGTATTTAGCGGAGCAAGTCGCAAAAGATGTACAAATTGAAAAATCCAGAAATCCAGTATGTTCCCAACTTTATTGACGCGGATGAATATACGCTTGCACCTGAAACCGAAACACCAGAAAACCCTTTGGTGCTTTATGTGGGCAGGCTGGAACCGCTTAAAGGTGCGATGGTTTTTGCTAAGGCCATACCGCTCATTAGTAAGGAATTTTCAAAGGCTCCTTTTATATTTCTGGGCGGTGATCGCAGCGCAGAGGATGGAACTTCCCAAAAGGCACAATTGGAACGTTACTTTATTCGAGAAGGTATCATGGATCAGGTCGAATTCCATGGGCATAATACACCGGACGTTTTTCTATCCTTCTATCGTAAGGCAGCAGTCTTTGTTTTGCCGTCCTTGTTCGAAAATAGTCCCTATTCTTTATTGGAACCCATGTCTTGCGGCAAGGCTTGTGTCGTGAGCCGCGCCGGGGGAATGACCGAGATGATTGAAGATGGAGAATCGGGCTTGTTTTTTGAGCCGGGAAACTCTGTAGATTTGGCGGAAAAAGTAATTACCCTGCTAAGAAATCCTGCCTTACGAAATTCATTGGGGCAAGCCGCCCGTCAGCGCGTGGAGCGGGAATATAGTTTGGAAATGGGTATCGAAAAAACCGTTGCATTTTACAAATCTATCCTCTGAGCCGCTTGCAGAGAAACGCGAGGTAAGTTATGAAATCTTTGTCTAAGAAGTTTGGGTTGTGTTATTGGCGAATTTTGAATCTTACGAAGCAATTATCAAAAAACTCATGGCTAGTACTTTTAATAATAATTGTTATTGCAATGGCATTGCGCGTTGTCTATAATCTGACGCCTAATGTCTTGCATAGTGGTATCGTTCATGATGAGCTTCAGTTTGACGCGATTGCTTGGAATCTCAGAACAGGTCATGGCTTTTCTTTGGACGGGATTACACCAACTGCTTATCGTACTCCTGTCGTTCCCTTCGTGATAATGCTAAGCTATGTTCTTTTTGGCCATTCTTATACAGCAGCTCGAATATTTTTCTCTATGATCGACTGCGGAACAGTGGTATTAGTATATTTGCTTGCAAAGCGGATATATGGTGCTAAAGTTGCAATCTTGTCAAGCTTAATAATGGCAATATCACCTTACGCGATTCAATCTACAGGCTTTTTGCTTTCTGAAACAACATTGGGGTTATTGCTAATAGGTTGCGCACTTGTATTGGAGAATTGGCGCAAATCTGATTCGCGTGCTAGGTTATGGTGGTCAGCCGCACTCGGAATTATCTTGGGGTTGACTGTACTTACGCGCGGAGAGACACTTCTATTATTGCCTCTATTTGCGGCATATATTTTCATCAAACTGTGGAAATCAAGAAGTTACCTGGTTGTGAATGTATGCTTATTTGGTTTAACCCTGTTTATGGCTTTGTTCCCTTGGATTCTGAGGAATTATTTTGTTTTTCATGCTTTTGTCCCTTTGAGTACCAATGGGGGTGAGGCGTTTTGGGGTGCAAATAATACTTTGATTTTAACTGGGGATAACATTGGGAACTGGGCCAAAATTGATTATCCGGGCGCAGAAGACTTATCGGAAGTCGAACAAGATGAATTATATTTTCGACAGGGCATTCATGATTTGACTACATGGCTTATGCCTAAACCTTGGCGGTCGTTGGAACTCATCGCATATAAAATGTGGTATTTTTTGATGGGATATTCTGATTGGCGAAGTTTTTTCGAAGTTCCCCTTGCGTTTGGTATGATGGTCGGGCTTTTTCTTAACCTGAAGAAACGGCAAGCAGGTATTACAGTTCCTTTCTTGCTTTCTATAGTGGCTACTACAGTCATCTTTTATGGGTCCCTGAGACTTCGATTGCCTTATGACGGCTTTTTTGTAATCATGACCTCATATGCTATTGTGTCTTACGTGGAATGGCGTCCTCACGACGTGATTACTCAGCACATGGCATTGGGTGAATAAGAATGTGAACGTTTCGTGTTACAGCTCGAAGTGTGAAAAGACTAGTAATTGATTGTTCAAAATACAAACCAACGCATGAGTACAATTTAAATCGGCATTGAGTAAACTTTCGCTTTTTAATGGAATTTATTATTGAATCTCGGATAAAACATGCGTATCCTGCAAGTCGCTGCTCGCTACTTTCCACATCGCGGCGGATTGGAAAGCGTGGTCTACCATCTATCCAAGGAACTCCAGCTTCAGGGGCATAGCGTTTGTATTATTACCAACCGCTATCCGCGCACTTTACCCGTGCGCGAGATCATTGATGGAATTCCTGTAACGCGACTGCATTTTATCCAACCTCATTGGAGTTTCCTTCGCAGTTTCCGTTTGGATTTATTTCTAGCGGGCTTATTCTATCGCTGGTGGACGGATTATTTGTTGAAGCGCATCATTCAAGAATTCCAGCCGGATGTAATCAATTCCCATTATTTGAGCGAGCCAGCCGAGTTCATTGAACGTCGTATCCATCGAGAAGGTATCCCGTGGGTGATCTCCCTGCATGGCGGCGATGTGGACGGGGAACCTCTGATAGGGAAACCTCAAATGGAACGCTTCCACCGGATAGCGTGTTTTGCGGGTCGGTTGACTGCTTGTTCCGCTTCGTTGGCTAAGCAAGCCATCGCATTGGAACCTGCCATTGCCAATAAGATTCAAGTGATTCATAACGGGGTGGATGTGGATTTGTTCTCGAAAGCTCCAAGCGTTGATCCTCCTATGCCTTATATCCTCGCTTTGGGTCAATTGGTTCAACATAAAGGCTTCGATGTGCTGATTGACGCCTTTGCTTTGGTCTCTAAGAAATATAGGGAAGTGAATTTGATCATCGCGGGTGAAGGCGAATTTCGTTCGGAGTTGGAAGGGCATATCAAAGAAAACGCGTTGGAAGGACGCGTCACATTGACAGGCAAAGTGGATTCTGCCAAAGCGGCGAGTCTCATGGCAGGCAGTTTATTCCTGGCAATGCCCTCGCGCCGCGAGCCCTTTGGAATTGTAGCGTTGGAAGGGATGGCGGCGGGTAAGTGCGTATTGGCAACACCAGTGGGCGGCATTCCCGAATTTTCGCCTTGTCCGCCCAACCGAATGATCTCACCTGATCTCTCTCTTTGGGTTCAAGCTTTGGATGATTGGTTGAGTCATCGCGATCAATTGGATGGAAGCGCGAATGTAAAGATTGCTAAGGAACATTCTTGGCAATTTGTAGCACAGCAATACTTGCAAGTTTATCGACGGGCGTTAACTTATCCATGAAAAAAACTCGCTGGGCTTTTATCCATCCTTTTCAATTGCGCCTACAGCGCGGCATTGAAGTGTATTTATGGGAACTTGCTTCTGCTCTTGCCCAAAGCGGCGTGGATGTGGATATTCTTACGTGGGCTGGTCCATTGGATGTTCCTACATATGTTTCCCCACACGTAAAAATAAGACGTGTGCCTGAGGTGCTCTATTATCAACATCAGCTGGCGGTTCCATTTTATGTTTGGCAATTGGCAAAGAATCATTATGACCATGTCTTTGTGCATTTTGCGGATTATGGCGAAGGACCCACCTTGAACTTAGCGCAGAGAATAATCAATGTCCCTTTCTCTGTGGTTTTTCATTTCCCCCCATCTCTTGTGCCGCATCGTTACCGCGGGTTCGAACGCTGGGGATTCCATAAGAACGCGGCCCACTTGATTGCGGTGAGCCAAACCACTGCAAATGAAGTTGAACGATGGTCCGGTCGTCGGTCCTCTGTCATCGGTCATGGAGTAAATACCGAACGTTTCAAGCCGGATATGGCTTTGCGCGAACGTACACGGCATGAATTAAACGTCTCACCGGATGCCTCCGTCTTGATCTCGGTCGCCGCTTTAGAAGAACGCAAGGGCGTGCAGTGGGTCATTCAAGCCATTCCAAAAGTCCTTGAGAGAAAAACAGACGTCCATTATTGGGTTCTCGGAGACGGATCCTGCCGCGCAAGATTGGAAGAACAGGTTCGCAATCTTGGTTTGCAAAGCAAGGTTTCTTTTTTTGGGTTTCAAAAAAGTGTAGAGCCTTATCTGGCAGCGAGTGATGTGGCTTTATTGCTATCTTACGGAGAAGCCTCTCCTGTTTCATTATTGGAATTTGCTGCCGCTGGCTTGCCTGTGATTACCTCCTGCCATGAACCATTTCCTGAATTGGTCCATCAGGATTGGGGACAAACGGTGTCAGAGCAAAGTATTGACCAAGTAGGCCAAGCCATTTTGGCTTTGCTTTCGGATATTGAGGTGCGAGCAAGCATGGGCTTACGAGCACGTAACGATGCTATCGAACGTCATCAATGGAATCAGGTTGCAAGGCAATATCGAGAATTGATTGAAATTAAGCAATGAATGGATTTTGGCGCGTATCTGCTCTATGGAAAAGAATGATGCAGTCTCGTTACCGCACTTCCCTCATAGGTCAATGCCAGGCTGTGGGAAAGGACTTGCTGGTCAAGGGGCCCTTTCGCATAAGAAATGCCGGGCAAATTCGTATAGGAGATTCTTGTATCATCAATTCATCCAAAGAACGACCGATTCGTTTGGATGTGGGTAATCAGGCGATTCTAAAAATTGGAAATGGCGTGTACATTAATGAAGGCGTTCATATCGTTTGCAATATATCCGTGACGATTGGCTCACGCTGTTTGATTGCCTCAGACGTGGGTATCATGGACGATGACGGTCATCCAGTGAATTGGCAGGAACGTCATAACCATTGGCCTACAAAACCGGAGGATCGGTGGGGCGCGCCAGTAGTGATTGATGATAACGTATGGATTGGAACGCGGGCAATGATTCTAAAGGGCGTTCATATTGGAACGGGGAGTGTCGTTGGCGCGGGAGCAATTGTGACACATTCCGTGCCCGAGCGAACATTGGTCGCTGGAGTTCCCGCCAGGATGATTCGCAAAATTCCCGATGAATAGAATTCGTAATTTTCCCTGGCGGGTATTACCGGCGTGGTTATTGAAGCAACGCTTGCGTATTCTGATGTATCACAGCATTGCTGATAATCCGCGCGACCCTCATACCGTTTCACCTGCCGAGTTTCGAATCCATATGCAAGCATTGAGATCAAAACTAGTGGTGAGTCTAGGAGAGGCCCTTGAATATCTACGGGATAACCGTTCGTTGCGCAATGTTTATGTGCTAACTTTTGATGATGCCCTGTTTGACTTCTATTCAAATGCCATGCCAGTCTTGCAGGAATTTGGCTACCCAGTGACGATGTTTGTTCCCACTGGCTTGGTTGGTGGCAATGCCGTCTGGGATAGTTATGATAAATCCAAGCCTCTAATGACTTGGGGGCAGATGGAAGAGTGCCAAAAGTATAAAGTTGTCTTTGGAAGTCATACCATAAATCATGTTCGCCTGACTGAATGTACCGCTGATGAAATCATGGATGAATTATGTATTTCCCTAGGAATGCTTCGAGATCATCTTGAAAATGTGATACCGGCCCTAGCCTATCCGGGCGGCTATCATAATGCACACATCAGGGATGCCGTGCAGGCGGCTGATTATGCCTGCGCCTTGGGTGCCTCCAGCCGTTGGGGGAACGGCTCCGAATCGGATTTATTTCAGCTTCGTCGAGAACGATTTCATTAAAAAACATGACCACATTCTCAGTCTTGATCTGCACCTATAATCGGCCAGACACTCTGGGTCTCTCGCTGGATTCCTTGATCAATCGCACAATTGAAAAACCTGATCAGGTCGTAGTTGTTAATGGCGGCGATGAACGTTCTGATCACATAATTCAGGACCATATGGGCAAAACAGGAATCAAGGTTGAGTTGGTCAAGACAGTGAATAAAAATCTAGCCGCCAGCCGGAATATAGGTCTTGCTCATTGCGCAGGTGAAATCGTTGCCATGACTGATGATGATGCTGAAGTTTTTCCCGATTGGGTAACGCAGGTGAAAAAAATCCATGCCGCGCATCCAGAAGTAGGCGGAGTGGGTGGCGCAATAGTAGGTTCAGACAGCAAAGGGAGTTTGTTAAGCCGTTATCGCAGATGTGGAGGTATTCCCATCCCCAGCAGAGGCCGGTTATGTGCGCACGATCCCCGGGGTGAATATTTCCTACAAACGCGCAGCTCTACAGTCGGTTGGCTCTCAGGATGAAATCTTATTTCGCGGTGAGGATGTGGATTTCAATTGGCGTATTAAACGACTAGGCTATGAAATATTCTATACGCCAAGCATCAAGGTGGTGCATCATCATCGTCTTACGCTCCAAGGATTAATCAACCAGTTTTTTATGTATGGACGTGGGTATTATCTGGTGCGTAGAAAATGGCCAGACATGTATTGCGTATACCCCCATGAGTTTAGATCGCTTAAAGATCTTCTAAAGGCAGTTTATTTTTTAGGTAATATCTGCTACTTGCCATTTGTGTCCGCCTCGCGGATGCCCATGTGGCCTGATAAGATTCTGTCGGTTCCTGTCTTCATGATTATACAAATGGCATGGAAAAGCGGCATCATATTGCAAAAGCTGGAAACGCAATCTAAAAGATCCGCCTAAACAAATGTTGAAATTCCACGAGACAATATAGCGCATATGCAACTTATAATTATTGTAGCTGCCGGGCTTATTACGTTTATGCTTTTGCTCTCCGGGGAGGATGGGAAAAGCCGACTTTTTTATTTGGGACTCGCCAGCATTGTTGTGGGTGACCGTAATATACATATTGGCAATGCCACAGGTCTCGTTCCCATGGAAGTTATTGTCTTATTGCTATTTGGTTTTACAATTCTAACTGCAACTCAAACAAAGAAAGATTCTGATATTGAAATACCAACGTTACTTATATTTGTGGCTGTCTGGAGCGTGATTCGGGGGTATTTATCATGGGTCGGCGGCTCGAATTGGGATGACATTCTTGCTTGGACATTACCGCTGGTGATGGGCGTGCCAACATTCTGGGTTGTTGGCCGGTTAATTGTAAAGGAAGCTCAAATCTCCGTAACCATAAAGATACTGCTGCTAGTTTCAGTTCTCATGAGCCTTTTCGCCTTAATCGAGTATTGGTATCCGGGAATTTCAGATATGATGCCGGGATTTTTTACGGGGCAATATATACTAACCCAGACCGGATTTGTGAGGGCTTCCTTCAGTTTTTGGGGATACCCAGCTGGAGCGATTATTGTTACTTGGGGAATGTTTATTGCATACCATGAAATTCTTGATCCGATTGATGAATATCCGCGTTGGATTTGCGTTGGAGTACTATTGCTGGGTGGCTTGGCAGTCTACGTTTCTGGTCAGCGTTCATCATGGATAGGGTTAGCCTTTGGAGTTCTGATATTAAGTTTTTGGGGAAAATTCAAAGGGTGGCTTGGTATCGTTATACTTTTCATAACGGCTTGCCTTCTCCCCTCAGTTTTCTGGCAAAGATTCAATACGGTTACTGACTATGTAGCTTACGGCATTGTCACTGATACCAGTATGGAATCACGATTATCGCGGTGGTCATGGGGTTGGCAATCCATAATTCAAAATCCAGTGGGCGGTGTTGGATACGGACATTGGTTGACGCATAATATTTTTTTGGAGATCGGCAGCACAGTCGGCGTATTGCCTGCCATTTTGTTTCTGGGATTTATCGTTCAATTACTTGTTCGCGTTGCTAAGCTAGCATTACAGGCCAAAAATCCTGTTGCCAAGCATTTTGCTTGGCTGTTTCTTGCGTTTGCAGTTACCTGGGTAATACAACTTAACCTCGAGACAATCTTTCAAACTCCAGCGCTGGCAGTAGCATTTTGGCCATATATGGCATTAGGATGGTATCTGCCCAACATCTTCAATGAAACGCTGGAGGTTAAATAGCAAGCAAACGGTTAGGAGATTATTAAATGATCACCGCATTCATTCCCACCTACAATTGTGAGAAGAGTATTCGGACTTGTCTCAAAATCAGTAAAATGGACTGATCGAATTTTCATTGTGGATTCATTCAGTACAGACCGCACTCTAAGCATTTGTCGGGAATATACAGACTGGATAGTTCAACATGAATATGTTTATTCTGCGCGGCAAAAAAACTGGTCAATGGAACACATCGAGACTGAGTGGACTCTGCAATTGGATTCTGACGAAGAAGTCGAACCTGCTCTGAGAGATGAGATCCTATTATCAATTACAAAGGACAATTTGCCCGACGGTTTTCGGGTTCGTTTAAAAAATTATGTGTGGGGTAAATGGGTAAAGTGTTGTGGTTTATATCCGTGTGCTCAAGTTCGGTTATTTCGTACTGAAAAAGGTCGTTGGTCCGATCGCGAAGTACATGCTCGGTTACAGGGTATGGACACTGTATTTGATTTGCAGAATCACATTATTCATCATGATATGACAAGTCTTAGCGAGGAACTACAACAGTTCTCTCAACAAGTGGTCACATGGGAGTCAAATGAACTGATCAAAAAGAGCCGTCGCTGGCACTGGCGGGATGTTACTCTTCGTCCCCTAGCCATATTTCTCTTATACTACTTAAAGCGAAAAGGATTTCAGGAGGGGTTTAGAGGCTTTTATCTGTCCGTTTATAGGGCATTTTATAGTTTTATGACATATGCCCGTTTATATGAAATTGAAAATTACAAAAACAAGAATTTATGAATCACCCCCTGCGAGTTGCTTACATTGATCATACCAGTGAAATGGGCGGGGCAGAGCATCTGCTCCTAAGTCTCTTGCGTCAATTGCCGCCGGGCGAAATCACACCTTTTCTCTTTTGTGGACAAAATGGTCGTCTTGTGAAGGAAGTACGCAAGCTTGGAATTCGTGCAGAAATCATAAACCTGCCAAAGTTTTTTTCGACAAGTTGGGTTTGGCGGCGGCGGAAAATCCTGAATCCTTTTGCAGTGATTTGGAATAGCATCAGCTTGCTATTGGCTGCATCACGCCTCACTCAGAAAATTCGAAATTTAGAAATTGATATTATTCAAACAAACACGATTCTCTCACACCTATATGGCGGCGCGGCTGCACGTAAATTAAACATACGGTGCATTTGGTATTTTCATGATTTGGTGGAGAAACATCGACTAGCTGGCATCATCGCCATGGTTTGGCATATTCTTGCTCGCTCATTGTCCACTCATATTGTGGCAGATTCCAACGCTGTATTGCAGAATCTTTCCCCAAATTCATCCGGGATTGTTATTTATCCTGGTGTGATGGAAACGAAAAGGAAAGGTCATAAGAAAATAACGCCGTTACATGATCGTCTGGGTTTGCCTGTTCATTCGACTCTGGTTGGGTCGCTTGGGAGAATCACCTTCGTAAAAGGACTTGATATTCTTATTGATGCTGCTCAAATGGTCGTCACTAAGAATCAGAATGTTCACTTTATCATTTTTGGAGAGGCTTTATTTGGCGAAGAAGGATATGAAAAAAAACTAGTGGAAAAGGTGTATCAACTAGGATTATCAAACAATTGGCATTGGATGGGTTATGAAGAATATGTAAGAGAATATCTTGAACAAATGGATTTCGTGGTCTTTCCATCCCGCCGGGAGGCATTTGGTCTGTCATTGGCCGAAGCAGGGTTATCAGGTAAAGCAGTAATTGCTTCTTCGGTTGGTGGTATTCCTGAAGTAGTCGAGGAAGGAATTACGGGCATCTTAATTCCGCCGGAAAACTCAAAGATATTGGCCCTTGCGATCGAAGAAATGGTTAGCAATCGAGGACTAGCAACTTTTTTGGGCGGAAACGCCAGGACCCGGATAAAAACGAATTTCAGTAATTCTAGATATATAGATGAATTCCTGAAATTGTATAAAACTTTTCGCGTGAGTGAGATGGTAAATGCGGAAAAGGTGAAGGCCTAATTATCCCTTATCTATTCCTCGCTAGTGATGCCCATAAAGTTCTATTGTTGAAAACTATGCAAAATAAAATATTTCTTGTTCATAGCGGGTATGAAACTTTTATAAGACTGGATCGCGACATTTTAGGCAGTTTTGCCGAAGTTCAGGATTTCTATGCAGTCCGCAAATTTCCGTCTGGGTTCATCAATTATTGGAAAGGGGTTAAGAAATCGCAAATTATTTTTTGTTGGTTCGCCAGTTGGAATTCGTTATGGTCGTTAATCCTCGCCAAACTTTTTCATAAGCCGTCCGTACTTGTAATTGGCGGATATGATGTTGCCAATTTGCCTGAGGCTGATTACGGCCATCAAAGGAGAGGGGTCCAGAAATGGGTAAGTTGCTGGGCAATGAATTTAGCAACTGTCTTACTCCCTTTTTCACGCTTTAGCCAAGAAGAAGCGGAGAAAAATGCCGGCATTCCGGCTCAGCGCATGAAAATGACTTATATTGGTATCCCCGATCCATTTAATTCCATGCCGCGAAGAGCCAAAGAACGGATGGCGCTGACTGTGGGCAAAGTAGACTGGCCCAATCTCAAACGTAAGGGGCTGGAATCTTTTGTGCGTGCGGCTGCCTATTTGCCGGATGTGCAGTTTGTCTTGATCGGGGAGTGGATGGATAGATCCATTAATCATTTGGAAATGATAGCTTCCTCGAATGTACTCTTCACAGGGCGAGTGACCGATGAAGAATTACTTAATTATTATCGGAAAGCCTCAGTCTATGTGCAGGCCTCCCTCCATGAAGGCTTTGGCATGAGCGTAGCCGAGGCTATGCTGGCAGGCTGTATTCCGGTTGTTGCACGCGCAGGTTCTCTCCCAGAAGTTGTTGGAAATTGCGGCTTGTATTGTGAAACAAATGAGCCAGATGTAGTGATGCAATGTGTTCGGTCTGCATTGGCATCTCCGCATGCCGAAAGAGTGCAGGCACGCGACCGCATTCTGAAAGAATTTCCATTGGGGAAACGTAAAAGGTTCTTAGAACAAGCGATTTGGAATATAAGTGACAATGATGCAAAATGATCATGGTCAGGAACGAAAATTTCTGATACCTTAAATATGATAGATCATCCATTCGTCTCCATTCTGTTGCCCATCCGTAACGAATCTGCCTACATTGAAAGTGGATTGAATGCTGTTCTGAACCAAGATTATCTAGGTGAGATGGAAGTCTTGATCTCCGATGGTATGTCCACCGATAACACCCGCCAGATCCTTGCTCAGATAATAAGTCAGCATCCGGAAGTTGATATTCGTGTGTTGGATAATCCCGGCCAGATTGTTCCAACCGGAATCAACATTGCCTTAGAACAGGCCAAAGGTGAGATTATCATTCGTGTGGATGGACACACCATCGTCGCGCCTGATTATGTGCGTCAGTGTGTAATTGCTTTACAGAAATCTGGTGCGGATAATGTCGGCGGGTGTATGAATGCCATTGGATCAAATCCTTTTGGCAAAGCGGTGGCCTTGGCGACCAGTACTCCTTTTGGAATTGGGAATGGACATTTTCATTATTCTGATAAGGAAGAATGGGTGGATACGGTCTACATGGGCGCCTGGCCACGGTGTGTTTTCAATAAGATCGAATTGTTTGATGAAGAACTCGTGCGCGATCAGGATGACGAATTTAATTATCGCTTGCGCTCTGCGGGTGGAAAAATTCTGCTTTGCCCAAAAATCAAATCAGAATACACTGTGCGTGATTCTCCTTCCTCGCTTTGGCGTCAATATTTTCAGTACGGTTATTGGAAAGTCCGTGTTCTTCAAAAACATCCTAGGCAAATGAGTTTTCGGCAATTCATTCCTCCCATATTTGTTTTGGGATGGTTGGTTTCCTCGGCTGCAGGGTTCCTATTCCCGCCGCAAGGGTATTATCTGCTGGCCACTGTAGGCAGTACTTATGTAGTGTCTAATCTAGCCGCTTCAGTGTGGGCGGCGGCTCGCCGGGATTGGCGAGCCGCTTTCCTGCTCCCTTCTGTTTTTGCTATTTTGCATGTGGGATACGGCACGGGTTTCTTGGTTGGGATGTTCAAATTCTGGAATTGTTGGGATGACAAACTTGGCAAGGTGCCTAACTTCTTCCATGAACCTGCCAGATGATCTCGCTCGTCTGCGCTATGAGTACGCGAGCCGCGAACGTCGTCTAGCCGGGCGTAACATTTATTCCTGGTTTAACATTGCCAGTCTTTTTGCAATCCAGCAGCGCCAACGTGCAGTCTTATCCGCTTTGAGAGTAGCCGGGATTACCACACTCGACCATTTGCATATCCTAGAGATGGGGTGCGGTGCTGGGGGGGTGTTGGCCGAATTTCTTGCCTTCGGCGCCGCGCCCCGAAATTTGTGTGGCGTGGACCTGCTCCCCGACCGGTTGTCTATTGCCCGCGAACGATTCCCTGGCATTTGCTTTACCAATGCAGATGGAAGTCACCTGCCTTTTCAGGATCATTCCTTCGACCTTGTTCTACAATATACGGCCCTTTCATCCATTCTGGATGCAGACGTCCGGCGCGATACATGTCTGGATATGTTACGCGTCATGCGTCCGTCTGGCTTGATTCTCTCCTATGATTTCTGGCTTAACCCCACCAACCCGCAAACACAAGGTATTTGTCCTGCGGAGCTCAAGCGGCTATTTCCAAATTGCCAATATGAATTCCATCGTATTACTCTCGCGCCACCACTCGCTCGCAAATTGGTGCCCATCTCTTGGGGTTTGTCTCTATTTCTCGAAAGCCTGAGGATCTTCAACTCCCATTACCTTGTTGCCATCTATCCCCGCCGCTGATTACTGCTCTTCCCTTCCTTTCTCATTTCCTATAATTATCCCTGATTCGATCCTCCGAAGATAATAATTTCCGCACAAATTCAGCCCTCGCCGACACCTGTTCACCGTTCCAACGTGAAGCATTAACTTAAAATGGATTACCCACAAGACAAAGAATTTACAATACCCAATATAAAGCCTTTCCCATTCTGGGCTTGGTGCGGTCATCTCTTGAAGCGCAACTTCGATATAACCGCTTCTGCGCTGGGATTGTTGATTTTTCTCCCTTATTTCTTATTATAGCTGGCCTGATTAAGAGCGAATTGCCAGGTCCGGTCTTGTATCGCGGTCCGCGTCTTGGCCGAGACGGTAAGCCGTTTCGCATCCTGAAGTTCCGTACCATGTACGAAAAAGCCGAGAGTTACGAGGGCCCGAGGGTCACCGCACATGATGATGGTCGCATTACTCCGTTTGGAAAATGGCTTCGTGCCACAAAGCTTAACGAACTACCTCAACTTTTGAACGTTCTGAAAGGCGAAATGAGCATGGTTGGTCCAAGGCCCGAAGACCTTCAGATTGCCGGAACTTGGCCAGCCACCATGCGGACTGAGATTCTATCCGTGCGTCCGGGCATCACTAGCCCGGCCTCCATCATCTACCGTGATGAAGAGAAAATGCTCAAGTCCGCCAGCGTGATGGATGATTATCTGAAAGACATCCTGCCCGATAAACTTCGGCTCGATCAACTCTACGTGCGAAATCGCAACTTTCTATCGGACTTGGATATCATCTTCATGACCTTCCTGGCTCTCCTCCCAATATTGCGGCAATATCCTATCCCGACCGAGACGCTCTACAATGGATTTTTATACCGGCTCACACGGCGCTACTTCTCTTGGTTCATCGTTGATATCCTGATCTCATTTACAGCGGTTACGTTGGCTGGCGTCATTTGGCGGATGGGCGAACCGCTCAATCTGGGACTTGAAGACTCCATCGCGGTTGCGGTCGGCATTGCGCTGATCTTCAGTTGTGTCAACGCAATTCTGGGCCTTGGGCGTGTCTGGTGGCGTTATGCTCAACCTGCCTACGCATTTGACTTGGCTCTCTCCAGTGGAATCTCCACGTTTCTCATCGCGACCTTGGATTGGCGCTGGCCGAGGAGCCCTTTTCTTCCCTTAGATATGCTGCTGGTGACCGGTCTACTGGCTTTCATCGGTTTCGTATCCGTCCGCTATCGCGAACGTTTGCTCACCGGCCTGGCCATGCGCTGGTTTTCGCACCGCGGGAATAAAGCTGGAATGAGAGAACGCGTATTGATCGTTGGGGCAGGGGAATGTGGTTTGTTGGGAGCCTGGCTGCTTCAAAGAAGTAACTTTTCGTCCGCGTTTTCGATTGTCGGCATGGTGGATGATGACCCGCATAAGGAAGGCTTGACAATTGATGGTCACCGCGTCTTTGGTCTGACGCGTCGCATTCCGGAACTTGTCCAACAACAGGATATTGGCGTGATCCTGTTCGCGATTGAGGAGATCCAGCCCGACGAGCAGGCCCGCATCCTGAACCTTTGCAGGCAAATGAAGACACGGATTGTGCTGGTCCCCGACTTACTTTCCATCTTTCGCGAGCGCCTTTCTCAATCGTCCACAAACATGGCTTGATCATATCTGCATCTAAAGCTCATTATAAGTACTTCGTAATTACATTGCCTTTCTGTCCTGATCACTTCATTTTCCCAATTTTCTGTTTACCCCTATTTATGATGGATAGTTTCTGGAAAGATCGAAAAGTTCTTGTTACCGGTGCAGGCGGTTTCATCGGCAGCCAGTTAGTCGAATCCTTGCTTGCTCAAGGTGCATACGTAAGAGCCTTCGTGCGTTATAACTCGCGCGGCGATCCCGGTCTGCTGCGCCTGCTTCCGCAGGAATTTATATCTACGGTCGAATTGATTGCTGGTGATGTGCGCGATATGCAGGCGATTCAGACAGCTGTAAAAGGTTGCGAGTTTGTTTTTCACTTGGGAGCTTTAATCTCTATTCCGTACTCCTACCGTCATCCCGCCGAAGTGGCCGAGACGAACTTCATGGGGACCTTGAATGTCTTGTTGGCTTGCCGGGAATTTGAGGTAAAGAGACTGATCCACACCTCCACCAGCGAAGTGTATGGCACTGCCTTGCATGTACCGGTTGATGAAGGACATCCGCTTCAAGGCCAGTCGCCATATTCGGCTAGCAAGATCGGCGCGGATAAACTAGCCGAAAGTTTCTATTGTTCTTATAGTCTACCGGTGACCACTGTTCGCCCATTCAATACATTTGGCCCGCGTCAGTCGGCTCGTGCCGTTATTCCAGCCATTATTACACAAACGCTGACCCTGAGCACGATTCATCTCGGCAATTTGGATGCGCGTCGTGACTTCACTTATGTTGACGATACAATCACCGGATTCCTAAAGGCGGCAGAAGCTGAGGATGTAGAGGGCAAAACGTTCAATTTAGGAACGGGGCGAGAGATTTACATCAGCGATTTGGCGCGGCTCGTGGTTGAGAAAGTTTCGCGTCCGGTCAAGATCGTGGTGGATTTTGAACGTCTGCGGCCGGAAAAATCGGAAGTTCAGCGGTTGCTTTCCGATAACAGCTTAGCGAGGAAGCTATTGGGCTGGCAACCGGCCGTTTCGTTGGAGCAGGGCTTGGAAAAGACCATTGCTTGGGTGAGTTCGCATCTCGATCTATATCGCCCGGGACGGTACGAATTTTAAAGGAAGGATGTTTATGAAAGCTGTTGTTTTAGCGGGTGGCCGTGGAACACGTTTGGCTCCCTACACTCACATTTTACCGAAACCGTTAACGCCCATCGGCGAGATGCCGATTTTAGAAGTGTTATTGATGCAGATGAAGCAAGCCGGGATCGAAGATGTAGTCATAACTATTGGACATCTGGCGGCCTTGTTGCGTTCTTATTTTGGAGATGGTGAGCGCTGGAAATTAAATATTTCGTACAGTTACGAGGATTTGCCGCTGGGCACTGCCGGACCACTTTCGATGGTCAAGGGATTAAATCAGACCTTCCTTGTTGCCAATGGGGATGTACTGACTACTTTGGACCTCAAAAAGCTGGTAGCTTTCCACAAACAAAAAGGCGCCGCCGCCACCATCGCAGTCCATCGCCGTCAGGTGAAGATTGACCTGGGAGTTGTTCAATGGAACGGAAACGACTTTTTGGCAGGGTATATCGAGAAACCGACGTATGACTATACCGTTAGCATGGGAATTTATGTTTTCGAGCCGAGTGTCCTTGCTCAGATTCCGATTGGGAAATATTTGGATTTCCCGGATCTAATTCTCAAGCTAATTGCCGCCGGTGAGAAAGTAGCTGGTTATGTTTTTGATGGGTATTGGATGGATCTGGGCCGCCCCGACGATTATCAGCAAGCGAACCAGGATTTTTGTAGCATGATGAAGCAATTTCTTCCGGAGGATTGAATATGGAATGGCGCATACCGTTGGCAGATATTGATTTTGGAAAAGAAGAGGAAGCCGCCGTATTGGAGGTCGTACACAACCGTTGGTTGAGTATGGGGGAAATCACGCAAAATTTCGAACAGGAATTTGCAGGCTTCATCGGTGCTAAACATACCCTGGCAGTAACGAACGCTACAGCGGCTCTGCATCTGGCTTGCGCGGCCTCGGGTTTAGGGCGGGGCGATGAAGTAATCGTTCCCTCCCTAACCTTTGTGGCCACTGCCAATGCTCCGCGTTATACCGGTGCCACGCCCGTGTTTGCCGATGTCGAAAGTCTGGATTGGCTGACCATTTCACCTGCTTCGATTGAATCCTGTATAACTGATAAAACGCGCGCCATCCTTGTTATGCACTATGCAGGTTTTGCCTGCGATATGCCCGCCATAATGGAGATCGCCCGCCGCTATAATTTGATCGTTTTAGAAGACTCTGCGCATGCTATTGGTTCAGAATTGGATGGTCGAAAGCTTGGAACGTGGGGCAGCATCGGTTGCTATAGTTTTTTCTCCAACAAGAACATGACCACCGGTGAAGGAGGAATGCTGGCAACGGATGATGATACTCTTGCCGAGCGCCTGCGCGTTTTGCGTTCCCATGGTATGACATCGCTTAGCTGGGATCGGCATCAGGGCCATGCCTGGAGCTATGATGTAGTAGATTTGGGCTACAACTATCGTATTGATGAAATGCGATCAGCGCTGGGCAGAGTTCAACTTAATAAAATTCAATTCAACAATCAACGCCGTGCCCAGCTGACTCGCCTCTACCGCGACCTGTTAAATGAACTTGTGCCACAAGTGAAGATGCCATTTGGAGCAGATCGAGGAATATCCTGTTGTCACATCCTGCCAATCTTGCTGCCTCTGGGAATAGATCGCCTCCAGTTTATGGAACAGATGAAAGAGCGCGGGATTCAAACCAGCATCCATTATCCGCCTATTCATAGGTTTCAGATTTATCAAAAAGTGTGGCAACAGCGAGGCGTGCCTTTGCCTTTGACCGAAGAGATCACCACACGCGAAGTCACCCTGCCACTCTATCCAAGCATGCAAGAGGAACAAGTGAAATGGGTCGCCGAGGCTGTTCGAGGATCTTTAGAGGAATTGAGATAATTGCTCATCATTACCAAACACAGGAGTAATTAAATGGAACTAAGAAATTTTCTTACGATTTTCCGCCGTTGGGTTTGGCTACTGACCTTGGGGTTAGTGTTAGGTGCAGCAGGCGGCTATTTTGGTAGCCGCTACCAGACTCCGTTATATCAGGCATCCACACGCTTGATGGTGATCCAGGCCTCCCAAAGCCAGAACGGTGACCCCATGGGTGTAAATGGGCAACAGGTAACCCAGTCCTATATTCAGTTGCTGACCACCCAGCCGATCCTGGATGAAGCCTCATCACATCTAGGTTATTCGATTGACGCCAAGCAATTGAAAGTTCAACAAGTGGACACAACGCAAGTCATCCAGTTGACTGCGGAAGATAGCAGCCCGACCCACGCCGCAGCGATTGCCAACACACTGGTCACTTCTTTGATTAGTCAGAATGAAAACCTAGAATCTGGTCGTTATACAACCACGGAGCAAAGTCTGCAGACTCAGATTGAACAGGTGCAGGCACAGATCGCGTCTCTTCAAGCCACCATCAGTGACATTTCGACGGCTACGGTTGCAGATCAGATCAATCAAGTGCAAGCGCAGATTAACTCCCTGCAAACTCAGATCAATGCCCTGACCACCCAATACAAGGCCTTAAAACAGCAATGGCAAACATCAGACACACAGACACAGGAACAAAGCATTCAGGCGCAAATCAACCAACTGCAGATAGTTCAGACTTCATACCAGCAGGTTTATTCCAGCTTGGTTGTGCAAGGTCAGCCGGTTACCAGTGCTGTGAATAACAATTCGACGCGCTTAGCGCAACTGCAGTCCACGCTTAGTCAGTACCAGCAAGTCTATGTGAATGATTTAAACAACCTAGAATCGGTCAAGCTGGCTGGCCTTCAAAATACGCCAAATGTAGTTCAGATCGAGGCAGCTGCTGTGCCAAACAACCCGGTGCAACCGCGCCCTATTATCGATACCCTGGAGGCAGCCCTCGTTGGGTTGATGCTAGCGGGCGGAATTGGATTTCTGATCGAGTATCTGGATAATACGATCAAGACCGTCGAAGAGGTGGAGAAGGTTCTCGGTCTGCCTGTGATTGGTTATATCGCTGAGATACAGTATTCCAAAGGCCATCGTGTAGTGCCATATGTGATGTCCGAGCCGCGTTCACCTGTTTCAGAGGCTTTCCGATTGCTGCGAACGAACCTGGAGTTTTCCAGTGTGGACAAACCGTTGCGAAAAATCCTAGTCACCAGTGCGGGTCCAAATGAAGGCAAGAGTACGATTGCTACCAATTTGGCAGTGATTATGGCCCAGGGAGGCAAGCGGGTTCTTTTGATAGATGCCGATATGCGAAAACCTAGCATCCATCGTCTGCTTGGACTCCGGAACAATGTGGGACTGAGTGATCTGTTCCGTGGAAAGTTGGCAGATAACTCGGTAATCCAGAGATGTCCAGGCCAGACAGGTGTATCCGTCATCACCAGCGGGAGACTGGCGCCTAATCCAGCCGAACTTCTGGCGTCGGCTAGGATGGAACAAATCTTGACTGATATGCTTGGACAGACCGATATCCTCATCATGGATGGCCCTCCATCCTTAGTGGCTGATGTCCAAGTTCTAGCATCTAAGGTTGACGGTGTACTGGTGGTGATCCAACCCGGACACACCCCAGCCGATGAGGCGCAGGCCATGTTCGAACAGTTGAGCCGCGCAGGCGCTCACATGGTGGGGGTTGTCTTCAATCGTATTCCGCGTAATCAATTCTATTATTACGGTGGATATCGTCATTACTCGCCTTATTACAACCGGGGCTACAATTATTCCTATACGCCCGAGGGTGATCACAACCGCAAAGAACCTTCCACGACAATCAAACCAGTGCCAGTGCTTCCGCAGTTAGAGGTTAGTATGAATCTGAATGGTAGGGAGGAGCATAAATAATCAATGATGACTGATCAAATGATCTTGCTACATGCATTGGTGCCCTATGAGTAGTAATGGTTATTCACTCTTTAAAGAATCGATAAATCAATCATATTGTCCTCATCTCAAATTGAGGAATGATCCAGACACTTCACTCGCATTCCCCTCAGTCTGGAACTACTGTTTTAGGGCAGTACCGCCTTCCTCGGTGCGGATGAAATACCAGACTGAAGTTTGTCAGACCGAACACTTTATCGAATGCCCTGTTTACCAAAAGGCAACGAGCGCAGCTCTGCCACGGGAACTGCGTAGCAGACAAAGTGCATCGAACGCCAAACTCAGAAGAATATGGTGGCTCTCCTTATTTATGTTGCTTCTGTTATTGGCCCTGACACTTTTTGGGAGTGAGGAATTTCACCTTTTTCCTAGAATAAATCTCTTACAAACCTTTGGCTCAAAATCAGCCGTGTCCAATCTTTACATATTCCAAACCTTGACGCCATCTCCGACAACCAGCTCATGGTCCGTAGCCATTTCGGCATTAGTTTCTCCAGCCCCAGAACTTCAAAATAGATTGACGCAAACGCCAATTGTTGCGGGTGTTTGGGCTTTCTCTCCCAGTACAGGTATGTGCGGTTATCCACGAGATACCCCTATTGGAACGGATCAAAAGTTTATTATTCATAGGGTTGCGGGCGAAGAGAGTTCTGAATGGTTACGAGATCACCTACCGGACATCTGCTAGGGCTATCTTGGCCGTCAACCACGGCTTGCAAACTCCGATTCCATCAAATATCGTTATTGTGATTCCATTGGACCAAACCGACCCCTACGGCCTTCCCGTCTTTGAGACTTACTTGGCCGTGGAGCCCAACAGTTCCATCGAAGCTCTTTCTGCAAAACTGGGCGTGGACTTCTCAGGCATTGGCGCACTACAACAATCTTCCACAGCCTTGCAAGGCGTTTTCAGGGTGGCTGCTTGTCCCGCTGCCAACGCCCACTCCATAGTTTAGATGCTGATCTTATGCCTTCTATCCTTTTCCTATGTAAAGCCAACCAATTTCGGTCACCAATTGCTGCCGCTTGTTTTAAACAGGCACTGGTGAAGAACAGCTGTCCCGGTGCATGGAAAGTGCATAGTGCGGGGACGTGGGCTATTTCCGATTTACATGCACCAGCGGATGCAGTCCGGGCCGCCTCTACAATTGGCGTTGATTTAAGTTCTCATCGTACCAAGAGCATCGTACCCTCGCTTTTGGAAACTTATGATCTAATTTTGGTTATGGAAAGCGGCCAAAGAGAGGCCCTGCTTGTTGAGTTTCCTAATCTGCGAAATCGGTTATACCTCCTCTCTGAAGCCGTTGACGCCATACCCTATGATATTCCTGATTTGCAATCGCAGCAGCAAAGAGCAGAAGAGATTGCCAGGGAGTTGTCCGATTTGATCAACCGAGGCTTTTTAAAGATCTGCCAATTGGCTTCCTCCTTATCCGGAATTCAACCGCAAAATCGTACTTTGTGAATTCTGGTTTTGAACGGCAAACAATTGGATGCGGCTATCATCTTTCGGCTCCGCACTGGTTGGGCGATCATCCTTGGAAGAGAAGTCGCTTGGTTGCGGCAACGGTCAAAAACTTTGCTGAGTTGGCAGGAAAGAAGAAAGATCAGCAATTGATTGCCATGATCATGGAATTCTTCGCACATAGGATGCCCCCTTTTTAACACTATTGATTTGCGAAACACCAGGGCCATTTTCCCTGCGTGGAGGATGAAGATGAATTGATTTTGCTATCCAGTTGTTTGTATACCGCGATTGGATGGCGTGCCCTTTGGAAAAAAGTAGATCATTACCTGATGGTTAGGAAAGGGCCGGAGGGGAAGCCTGTAAGCACATTCAGTGACCGGCAACGAAATGAAATTAAAAGGTTTGCCGGATATTATCGTGAAATAGGATGCACACTTCCGGAGGAGTGAATTGGAACTTGCGAATGGAAAACCCGGCGCTGCCCATTCAGTCCAGCGCACACGTGGAAACGGTGGCAAACGGATTGTTGCTGTAATTTGCTGCCTGCTTCTGGTCTTATCCTGTTTTACAGGATGGAAGGCCTATCGAATTTATGGTCTTCTCCAGAATGTTCGTGGTGATATTTCAGGTATTGAATACAACATACCTGCTACTGCAAGTTTGAACGGCTTGGAACAATTAACCCTTTCACTGCCCAAGCTGGATCAGGACCTGGCCTCACTGAAAACCGAGGTGCAGCCGTGGTTGTGGTTGGGTCCCTTCCTCCGCTGGGCACCCCGTTATGGCGGCGACCTTTCCGAGGCAAGTGATCTGCTGGATTTGGCACAGCATTTGTCAGCTTCCGCGCAGGATGCAGGTCAAGCTCTTGGGCCCGTATTGGAGGCGACCTCCAACCCTTCCGCTGCTTCTTCCGCCTCCGGTCTGTCTGATTTGGTTAATCATTTGTCCAATGAACAGCCGCTCCTGCTGGAAGCTCAAGCAGAATTTCAGCAGTCGCAAAATGCGCGCGGACAGTTGGATATTAATATACTTCTCCTCCCTAAGGAATTTAATCACGCAAAAACTTGATCCCGGCATGATTTCGATGGGAGATGGACTTCTCGCTTGCAATTTCTCTTCCGGCAATTCTTGGAGCAGGGCCAGCCGGTCCCCAAACCTATCTGCTCCTTGTTCAAAATGAAGATGAATTGCGACCTACGGGCGGCTTCATTACCGCAGTAGGGAAACTTGTTTTGGATCACGGTCATCTGGTTGATTTATCCTTTGAAGACTCAGGTAACTTGGACAACTGGTCCATGCCCTACCCTATGGCTCCCTGGCAGCTGAGCCAGTATATGGACAGTCCTGTTTTGATTTTGCGGGATGCCAACTGGTTTCCGGATTTTCCGACTTCAGTTTTATATGTAAAAGAGTTGTACGCCTATGTCCACCCGATCGCTGTCAACGGCGTCATCGGTTTTGACCAGCAATTGTTGATCATGCTTTTGCAATCCATGGGTCCATTAGATATGGCTGGTGTTCCTTATCCAATCACGGCGGACAATGTTGTGGCGTATATGCGGGCCTCCAAATCACCTGAAGTGGGGCAAGAACTCTCTCCAGGAGGGGATTATAAGGATTTTATCCGCACCATTGCATTAGCCATGGTACAAAAGGTCTTAACGGATAATCCCAGCGAGTGGCGTTCCCTTTCGCAGACGCTTCTTAAAGCGTTGGATGAGCGTCATCTCGTATTGCAGATGGATAACCCCGACTTGGAATCTGTATTAGTGCGCCGACGTTGGGATGGGGCCTTGCATTCGAGCGGCGGCGATTTCCTGACAGTCATAAATTCGAATGTGGGTTTCAACAAGACCAGCTCTGTGGTCGCAAC
Source organism: uncultured Chloroflexia bacterium (assembly GCA_963752775.1). Classification (GTDB taxonomy): domain Bacteria; phylum Chloroflexota; class Anaerolineae; order Anaerolineales; family Villigracilaceae; genus Fen-1038. The sequence continues at coordinate 83,840 of CAVVZL010000008.1, read as the reverse complement.
CAGTCTGATGTATGACGTGGACTTAACCGATCTTTCGGCGCCGGTGTCGAATCTGCTGGTAAGTCATACCAACCGTGCTTTGGCGGATATTCCTTGCACTCCAAGAGGAGGCATAGAGATCACCTTGGAGGAGTATTATCCGATCGATCGCTGCTATTGGGATTACATGCGAGTCTATACACTCCAAGGCGCCAGTTTGACGTCCGCTACAGCGCAGAGCATTCCGGCCTCCTGGATGATTCTGGATCAGGCGGTTCCTCGGCAGGTTGATTTGCTAGATGAAAGTGAGCCGGGCTTGCAGGGATTTGGCACGATGCTGGTTGTCCCGGGTGGGCAGACTATCAATACCACGATGCAATTTGCGCTTCCCGCTTCCCGAATCCTACTGGAGGACAGTGCCGCACACACCCTTGAATATGACCTGACGGTTAGAAAACAACCAGGGACCCTCGCCATTCCACTATCACTGCGCATTCACTTGCCGAACAATGCCATTTTGATATCGGTGTCGCCGGGCGGAGCCATACAAGACAAAAATCTTCTATTTCAAACGGATCTGAATACCGACGTCCATGTGGAGGTGGTTTTCAGCTCGCCATAAATGCGGAAAAATCCGGAGAGTTGTTGATTTAAGAGCATATTAGTATAAACAAAAGTATCGTGAAGGAGAAAGTGAATGAGAAAAATAATGGGTTACATCAGCGCGGCAATTCTGTTGCTGGGTATTCTGCTCCTGGCTGGAAATCAGGTGGCGACAGCAGGCAACCTACCATGGCAGAACAGGGTAGCGGTTCAAAGCCAGAATGCCTCTGCCATGTTGGACTCTGACCCGCATAAGGGGACTGTTGTTCCTCCGCCGGTTTCCTCGAATCCGATCATTGCCCCGGGCATCTATTCGGCCGGCGGAGTTTGCACCGTGATCGTCCAGCAGCTTAGTCCTGGCGTCTCCCTCTACGTCGTTTTGTTGCCTTTTACTGTTCTGAGCAGCAAACCCACTCCTACCACACAATTGATAGCCGGGGTTTGTTCCCTGACGTATTATTTAAACAGAAAACCCCTCCCGGTTTTGACCAGCACGGAGGGCAGTGTCCAGATATGCTTTGCAGAGGTACCCACTATCCTCGGCCAGACTTACGTTTTCGATGGCCAGACCTGGTCGGCGTTAGTCACCACACTGAATACTGGCATGGAGTGTGCGCCTGCCTCCGAGACCGGCCATTACGTTCTGGCTTCTCAGACCACGCAGTCGTATATCAATCAAACGTATGGCTTTGCGTTCGTTTATCCAAACCAGGGGCAGATCAGCAATTCGACGGCTACCGGCGCGCACATTACATTGCCGTTTACATCTGGCACGAATTTGGTGGAGAAATATTTGGATGTTAATGTGGCGACCAACGCCACTGCCGCCACATGCGTCGGCCCGAATGCTCAAGGTTATTCGCAGGTGACATTCAACGGAATTAACTTTGAGGAAGAAAGCGGAGAGGGCCACACAACGGGGAACATTTTCGATTGGGTGGCGTATTCGACTCTCAAAGGGACAAATTGCATCAGCCTCACCCTTACTCTTCATTCCATCGATCCCGGAGTTTTACCGACACCGCCTCCGATTTTCAACATGCAGGCTGAGTTAGCCGTCATTACAAATATCGTCTCTTCGTTCACGTTCCTAAGTCCATAGGTGGAAAGCACAGAACGAGTTACGTTTCATAACAAAATCAACGGCGTTGCAAACTGCGTGCAGTCCCATTGATTTAACCGTTTGACCATTTATTTTTCCGTATGCGCGCCGCGCAACTCTTCCGGCAAATCGAATGTAATCATAGCCATCAAAAGTACATATTTAGCGTCCAACGTTGAGGTGGTTTTCAGTTCTCCATAAATGCGGAAAAATCCGGAGAGTTGTTGATTTAAGAGCATATAAGTATAAACAAAAGTATCGTGAAGGAAAAGTGAGTGAGAAAAATAATGGGTTATATCAGCGCGGCAATTCTGTTGCTGGGTATTCTGCTCCTGGCTGGAAATCAGGTGGCGACAGCGGGCAACCTACCATGGCAGAACAGGGTAGCGGTTCAAAGCCAGAATGCCTCTGCCATGTTGGACTCTGACCCGCATAAGGGGACTGTTGTTCCTCCGCCGGTTTCCTCGAATCCGATCATTGCCCCGGGCATCTATTCGGCCGGCGGAGTTTGCACCGTGATCGTCCAGCAGCTTAGTCCTGGCGTCTCCCTCTACGTCGTTTTGTTGCCTTTTACTGTTCTGAGCAGCAAACCCACTCCTACCACACAATTGATAGCCGGGGTTTGTTCCCTGACGTATTATTTAAACAGAAAACCCCTCCCGGTTTTGACCAGCACGGAGGGCAGTGTCCAGATATGCTTTGCAGAGGTACCCACTATCCTCGGCCAGACTTACGTTTTCGATGGCCAGACCTGGTCGGCGTTAGTCACCACACTGAATACTGGCATGGAGTGTGCGCCTGCCTCCGAGACCGGCCATTACGTTCTGGCTTCTCAGACTTAGATACTCCTCCATCAATGTTTCCTCTACAGGCAGCGGAAGGGATCGATCAATGATTCTCCGCTGCTTGTTTGTTAATAACTTAACGTCAGTTCGGGTTAGGCGATTAGGGCGGGCAAAGTGCCTAAGCCGAGAGAAGGCTTCTTGGGCTGGCGGCAATAAGCAATCAGTCCGCAGATAAGATTGACCAGAAAGTTGATGAGACTACGGTGGCGCAAATGTTCAATCTGGGAGATATTTTTGAGCTGGTCAATGATCGTCTCCACAATCGCACGTTTTCGTAACAAGAGCTTATCGGTCAAAGGCATCAGCACATTCTTCATATTTGAACGGATGCCAGTGACCAATTGAACATTAAAAGTGCGCAGCAGTTCGTCCACTAGTTTTTTAGAAATGTAGCCTCGATCGGCAAACAGTTTTCCGAATAGTTTCCGGACCATCTTGGGAACGGGTTGGCGGTGCTTGAAGAACACAGCACTTTCGTCGACATTGCCAGGGGTAAGTATCAGATTGAGTAACTCACCTCGATCATTGAAGATTAGGTGCAGTTTGAAGCCAAAGAACCAACCAGTGGAAGTTTCTCCACGCTCGGCCAGCCCGGCAAACACCTTGTGCGAGTGGATTCTCCGGTTCTTGCACACGGCTGAGGCGGTGGAATCCATGAAGGAAATTCCCGTGCACGCCTCCAAACAGGAACTTAGTAGGTAAACACATAATGGAATGAGCGCGGGTGGAATGAACTCTACGAAGCGTGTGTAACTAACCAAGCCCGGAAACTCACTGCGTAATCGCTCCAGCACATAGCCTGTGTAGTATGCTTTGAAATCGCGGTAATGCGATTGATGGAAATGAATTAGGATTGACGTCACTTCACCTAAACTCATACACCGCTTTCGTTGGATTTCACCGTCCGAAAACAGTGGCTTTTTCCACTTCGGTACAAACGATTAGCAGAAATCATCGACATCACAAAATAATTCGAGTAGACTATCCCTCGAGGGGTTCCTTGGAGTGCTTGTTTTCGCAAATCCAAGTTTATCCCATTGAGCCCCTTATCCCGAACTCAGGTTAACTTAGAATGAAGACTAACCAGCTATCTTTTGTTCAGGCGACCCCTGCCCTATTGGGAATTGGGTTGATGGCGGTTTATCTTGCCACACTGGCACCCGGTCTGACGTGGGCTAACGATGGGGCGGATGGCGGAGATTTGATTACAGCGGCTGTGACCGGCGGGATCGCGCATCCGACCGGCTATCCCGTCTACTTGATGTTGGCACGGCTCTTCCAGTTGTTGCCCTTTGGATCGCTAGCGTACCGCACCAATCTGTTTTCAGCGCTCGCGATGTCCTCGGCATCGGTGCTGGTTTATGGCATTGTTAAACGCCAGTTGGTTTCTCAAAAAGCTTCGAATAGCTGGCTGCCCGGAATGGTTGGGGGATTTGCATTCGGTATCGCACCATTGGCTTGGTCCCAAGCCGTCATTACGGAAGTGTATGCTCTAAATGCTTTTTTTGTGACCCTCGTTTTGTACCTGTTAACCATCAACGGACCTGAGGCCCTGCATAAACACTATGATGTGATTTTGGGATTGGTGCTCGGCTTGGGTCTGGGCGTTCATCTCACGATCATATTATTGATGCCAGCTGTCTTCCTTGTCCGTTTGTTCCCTCCGAAGCCATACTGCCCTCTGGCGATTGGAGGAAAAAAATATTTTTGGAAAAATTGGCAGATGGATACAGGATCAGTTTTGCGGATTTTCTTTTCTGCCATCGTGGGGTGGACTCCGTATCTCCTGCTTCCATGGTGGGCCTCAGCCCACCCACCGGTGAATTGGGGAGATCCGATCACTTTCCAGCGGGAATGGTGGCTGGTTTCTGGTCAACTTTATCAGACCAATCTATTTAGTCTATCCTTCGTGGATGTCTGGAGCAGGGTTCAGATTTGGGCAGGACTCTTGATCGGACAATTTGGCTTGGTGGGACTTGGCGTAGGTCTGGTCGGATTAACACTTTTTCTTGTTCCGTCTCGTCTGCTACTCCTGAGCATTTGGCAGATGCTGATCTACTCAGCATTTGCGATTAATTACAATACAACGGATTGGTACATCTACTTGATTCCAACCATGATACCGGTCGCGATTTGGATCGGTCTGGGAACGCAAGGCCTGATGGACGTTGCTCCCCGCGAGCACCAGTGGATAGGGCGGTTGATCGGTTTTGGGCTGTTGTTCTATCTTCTGCTCCTGTCCCTCGGTCATTGGTCGCAGGTGGATGCGTCACATGATCTGCGAGCAGAAAACTTCGGGAAGGAAGTCTTGGCGAATGCCCCGCCCAATGCATTGGTTTTTGCTCAAGGGGATCAGGCGATTTTTGCGCTATGGTATTTTCGCTTTGCTTTGCATGAACGCCCGGATCTTGTCGTGGTTGCCACCGACCTCTTATCCTTCGATTGGTATCAGGATACCATCCGTTCGACGTATCCACAACTTATTCTGCCTGAATATTTTCCATGGCCGATCGTGCTGGAAGCAAGCAATCCGGGGAGGCCGTTTTGTTCTGTTAAATATTCCGGCCAGATGGAATTGCAATGTTCAACTTGGAAGAAAAGCGTTCAATAAAGTTAACATCAAGCCGTTTGTCATGAGCGGGTAAAGTTGGTTAATACCTAAATATAAAAATACACCCTCATGCCGGAAAACGCTATATCGTGTAAAGAACTGGTCCCCGAACCATCAACTGTTGGTAAAGCGCGGATCGATAACTTTCTAGGCGTCAGATGATTTTGAGCGAGCATGATCCTATGCTGGTGAAAAACAACGTAGCAGTCAGTTCGAGTATTGCGAACATGCAATTGTTCTGATGCCAACACGCTGCAGAATGTGTTCCATTTGACCAACCTGGTACCAAAGGATTTATGAGGTCGATCTTTGGCATGTTCGATGTTCATTTATGGGTGCCAGACCATAACACTGTGTCAAAGCGCGGCAATACCCTGAAAGTCAAACTTCAAAGAACACCCACCTCTTTGAACTGACCCTTAATAGTGGGCACAAAAAGAATGCACCTCCTGTGATACATTCATAACGCAAGTGTTTTTGTGTCAAGAAGCAGAGGGATGTTACATTACTGACCTTACCCCGCTTTCTTAGGGCAATCTCAATGATCAGATCCTCCCTGAAGGGTGACTGGCCCCTCCTCTCCCCAACAAACGGGAGAGCAGGCGGGGCAGCGCGGGCGGCTCAAACAAAAACTTGCCAAAAACCTACTGGAGTAATTGAGAGATTCCCCCGACATGAGCCTGGGGTTTATGACTGATTTCAAGGTTCCGTTTGACAACAGCCGGGCTGAGCGCGATATCCGCATGACCAAGCTAAAGCAGAAAATCTTCGGTTGCTTTGGCAGTTACCACGGCTCAAAAACCTTCTGCCAGGTGTGCTGCTAAATTGCCACAGCCTTTAAAAACGAGCACGCCATCCTAGATGCACTTCATCTGGCTTTGGTCGGTACACCTTCTATCCCACCTTTCATCCCGACTCAGACGGCTGATAAACATCGAGTTTATGACAAGATTGAGGAGGACGACGAGCCAAATGTTTTACCTGAAATTTACACATCCTTCATACAGAGATAATTCGTAGAAAGTAAAATCCTGAACCACAAAAGGAGACCATGTTATATGAAAACTCTAGCTCGTATCACAGCAGTGATATTAATTATCTTCGGCATTATTGTTTTGCTCGGTGGATTGACTTTGGGCGTGATTGGGATTGTCCGGGCAGGAAGCCGCGCATTGGGGGCGACACCGCTTCAACCAGGATTGCGCGTTACAGGTGTAGGATTATTCGGCGGCCTGGGCGGATTGATCCTTGTGATTTTCATTGTAATCCAAGGATTGATGATCATTGCGACGGGTGAAGGGTTATATCTATTAGCGAATGTGTCAGAAAAAATGATTCCTCCATCGGTATAACTAGCTCCAGATTCCACATCATGAACATCTGATTGTGAAAACAAATTCAAAGGAGTCTTTTTATCAGAAGCTATTTTTAATTTTAGGCTTAACAATAGCACGTCATAATTCCTTCATTATTCGCAATTAGTATTCGAGGCCATAAGGAGAGAGATAATGAAAATTTTTAAAACTGCAATCTGGATAGTTTCGATTTTCGTTTTACTTGCTTGCAATATCGGAACCAGAGCGGCACAGCCAGTGCCACCCCCATCTCCGATCTTGCCGACAACTGTTCCTCCAACTCAAGCTCCTGCTGCGACGCCAGTGGTTCCAACTCCGATCGCCACGTCTGCGCCGGCCTCGTCATCTTCCACGTCACTCACGATAGCGCGTGACAAGATCAAACATGTGGTGGTTATTATGCAGGAGAATCGCTCGTTCGATGAATACTTCGGCACGTATCCAGGTGCCGACGGTATTCCCATGCAAAACGGCGTTCCCACCGTCTGCTCGCCCGATCCGGACACCAATACATGTATCAAGCCGTACTACAATCCAAAGGACATCAATTCAGGCGGGCCTCACGGAGCGGCCTCAGCCACAGCCGATATTGATGGCGGAAAAATGGATGGCTTCGTCGCTCAATTCCGCAAAGCAGCGAAAGCCTGCAAAAGCCCAGATGCGCCCGGATGTGTCAAAGGGGAAACGCCGGATGTAATGGGTTGGCACGACGCGCGCCAAATTCCAAATTACTGGAGCTATGCACAGAATTTCGTCTTGCAGGACAAGATGTTCGAACCGAACGCTTCCTGGAGTTTGCCATCTCATCTCTTCATGGTGTCAGCCTGGTCCGCCTACTGCAAAACGCCGGGCGACCCGAACAGCTGCATGAATGCCTTGGATGGCCCTCCTAGTGGGTTGAACACATTGCATAACGATTACGCCTGGACCGACTTGACATATCTGCTATACAAGTCAGGCGTTTCGTGGGGATATTACCTGAGCGCCGGTAGCGAGCCGGACTGCGAAGATGATGCCATGCTCTGCCAGCTTAAACCGCAAGCTGTAAACGTTCCCGGAATTTGGAATCCATTGCCGGCCTTTGACACGGTCAAACAGGATAATCAGGTGGACCACATTCAGGCCGTGGACAACTTCCTGGCCGCTGCCAAAAACGGGACGCTCCCGGCTATTTCTTGGATCGTGCCTGACCAAAAAGTCAGCGAACACCCGCCGGCCAGCATTCACGCGGGGCAAGCCTATATCACATCTATCATTAATGCCATCATGCAAAGTCCAGATTGGGATAGCACGGTAATCTTCCTTGCGTGGGACGACTGGGGAGGTTTCTACGATCATGTTGTACCACCATCAGTGGACGAGAATGGTTACGGTTTGCGCGTTCCCGGTTTGGTGATCAGTCCATACGCGAAAAAGGGTTTCATTGACGATCAGACCCTAAGCTTCGATGCCTACCTTAAAATTTGAGGAAGATTTGTTCCTCAACAGCCAGCGGATTGACCCGGCCACCGACGGTCGGCCCGATCCTCGCCCGGATGTGCGCGAGGATGTGAAGATACTTGGCAACCTGCTCAAAGATTTCGACTTTTCGCAGCCGCCACTGCAACCATTAATCCTCCCGACGGACCCACCGCCCGGACCAGCTTCCATACCGGGATCGTAAATAAACATAGCCAAAGGAAAATATCACGCGGAAATCTATCACCTTATTCCGCGTGATATTTTTTAACATCATCGGCCTTTGAATGGCGCGCTTACAATCCGCCAATTTTCACAAGGAATTTAGATCATTTCAAAAGTTAGCCACTGGAAGATAAGGCTGTCCGGCTCGCTTGCACTAGGAGGGCAAGAAATCTATCACTGATATTTGCATTCGGCTTGGATCAAGAGTTTCTGAAAAGGAGGCCCCTTGACTTAAAAAAAGAATTGCATATAATATAGAACATAAGTTCTATATTTCTTATGAATCATACAAACCGTTTTTCTCTGACGCTCCACGCTTTGGCGAATCTCTCTGCTGATAATGACGGGAATCATTCCGCCTCCTTACCGGCTTTGCCATCACTGAATTCAGTCTTAACTGAATTTGCGCCCTTGCCTCGCACGGCTCTTTTCCTGGGATTGGCAACGGACGGGTTGCCTATCCTCCTCAACCTGCTGGATCCGCTGCCGGGTCCATTAATGATTGTCGGTGATGTGGGATGTGGAAAAACGAATTTCCTTCGAACGATCACAAGCTCTACCAATGCAGTACATTCGTCTGAGGAGATTATATATTCGGTGATATCAAGCGATTTAACCGAATGGAGAGCTTTGCAACATGCAAGTAACTGCGCCAAGCTATTATCGCCGGGCGATCCAAACATCGTAAGCTCCCTGCACTCCCTGGTGGAATGGGCACATTCAAATAAAGGCGCTCATCAAATCTCGTTGTTGTTGATTGACCGCCTCGAGACCCTTTTGGAAATTACGGAAATTCAACAAGATTTGAAGTGGCTGCTTTTGCGAGGTCCATCAAAACGCGTTTGGCCGATTGTGACGGTCAGTTCTTCCGTCGCTGTTTCAGAAACATTTCGGCCCTGGCTTGAAGCTTTCCGCACACGGTTATTTGGATATATCCGGGAAAACCGCGAGGCTCAATTACTAACCGGCATATCCAATATTACATTCGCTAATCTTATTTCTGGTTTTCAGTTTGTCATGCGAGAAGGAAATGATTGGTTGCCCTTTTGGATTCCTACTTTGGATTAGGAGGTTGATATGCATATTGGTATGTTATGGTTTGATAATAATCCCAACTTGAGTCTGAGGAAAAAAATTGAGAAGGCCGTGGTTTACTATCGTAAGAAATATCGCCACGAGCCGAATTTGTGTTTGATTAATCCTTCTTTGATTGGGAGCGGCAAATCAATAGATGCACCATCGGACTTGGACAACATAGAAGGCTTAACAATACGCCCCTATCGACCTGTTCTTCCCGGTCATCTATGGATTGGCATTGAAGACAAGAATTAGGAATAGTTCCAGCCGTGGATTTGCATATCGGCGAGGTGAACGCGACCGCGGAGGCCGTCCATCTCACCTTTTGTATTATGAGGTAACAAACTGATTTTAACCAATCGCCACGGCAACTGCCACGGCATGACTCATACTGTGACTGATGCTCACCGACCATGCTGTCAATCCAAGTTCTTTTGATTTGAGTTCCGCCGCGCCGCACAAATTAAGCATGGGTGCGTTTAATTCATCTCCCAGGATTTCAATCTCTTTCCAAGTCACGGCACCAATTCCAGTCCCGAGCGCTTTTGCGACTGCTTCCTTCGCAGCGAAACGTCCGGCCAATGATTTAAGGTTCTTTCCACATTGCTCAAGCTCGGCAGAAGTGTAAATGCGATCAAGATAGTGCTTTCCATGACGCGCGATCACTTCTGACACGCGGGATATTTCGATGAGGTCAACGCCGGTTCGTAAAATCATTTTATGTCGGACGGGCTACGGCCCTGCTGTTGCTATAGCTAATCTGCCAGCGTCAATATACTTTCGCGCCGCATCTATCACTTCTGCGCGCGTAACCGACTTGACCAGATCAGGGTATCGGCGATAATAGTCCAGGCCAAGGGAATAGCGTTCAATATTAATCATGGCTCCGGCCACACCACCATTTGATTCCAACGAAAGCGGCAGACGCCCAATAAAATTCGCCTTAGTATCTGACAATTCTTCATTGGTCACGCCGCTTTTTGTAAATCGCTTCAATTCCTTGATGATCAAATCGGTCGCCTTGTTGACATTGGTTGGATTCACTCCCGCATTAGCGGCCCAAGAACCTGGTCCAATACCCGCGCTTAATCCAGAATATGCATAATAAGCAAGTCCCGCTTTTTCACGAACCGCATCGCCGATGCGTCCGCCCATCCCAAACTGTCCAAGGATCGAATTACCAAGCGAAGCCGTCAAATAATCTTCGTCAGTGCGGCGCGGACCATTAGTGCCAATGATCAGATCGGCTTGTGATTTTCCATCGATCTTGACATGCCGCCTGACGGTTTCATCCAAACGCTTCAAGTCTGGCATCACTGGCAGGTCAACTTGATTCGGATTTTCCCAACCGCCCAGCACGCGCTCAATGACATCCATTGCTTTCTTCGGTTCGACGGCGCCAACGAGCGCGATGGCCATCGCGCGCGGCCCAAAACCTTTTCGATGATAATCAGTTAAATCTTGACGCGTAATAGCCTGGATGGTTTCCGGAAATCCATCTTCAGGCCGCGCATACGGATGACCATGAAAGAGAATTTCATCAAAAGTCAGATCAGCCATGTCGGAGGTATCTTGCGCCCGAATGGCAAGGCCCGTTAGAAGCTGATGGCGCAGTCTCTCCACTTCATCGTCCGGGAAGATCGGCTGGCGCAATGTTTCCGAAAGCAGATCGAGTAGGAGTGTCAAATCTTCAACGAGGGCGCGGCCATGGAATCCCGTTGTATGGACTCCCGCATCAAAACCCAAACTCGCGCCGACTGATTCAAGTTCGTTATAGAGATTATCGAAGTTATGTTTTTCTGTGCCGCGCATTAACGCCGACGCGGTAAAATCCGCGAGGCCAAGTTTTCCATCGGAATCAAACAAACTTCCTGCATTGACATACCCATTGATGGAGACAGATGGGCTGTTGAAATTGGCACGGCACAACACGGTGATGCCGTTCGGCAGAACTTTGCGATGAATATCCTCAGGGCCCGGCAAAGACAATGTGCTTGCAAGGGAAGATTTACGTTGAGCGCACATTATTCACCTTTCCCAGCCGGAACATAAGTTCCAACCACGCGGTTTTGCCTGCGCAAATATGTACGCGCCACGCGTTGCACATCCTTGGGTTTGACTGCAGCCAGTTTATCAAGATAAACCAGAAACCAATCGTAGTCTGCAAACATTTCACTATAGCCGAGCCAGAATCCTTGATTGGTAATATTTTCCATGCCGTATGCAAAGTTTGCGCGTGCCTGCTTGATGGCGCGTGCGACTTCTTCCTTCGACACCAACTCATCCTGCACGCGTTGAAGTTCCACATCCAGCGCGGCAAGCGCCTCATCCGTTGTCCGTTTGGGGTGAACGGTCAGTGTGATGTAATAAAGGAACGGATCGATCGTTGTAGTCGAACCGCCCGAAAGGGACACCGCCAATTCCTTGTCAATAAGCGCACGATACAAGCGCGAGGTCTTATTCGAGATACTGCCTCCGCCAAACATATTTAGATTCGATGGGCCGGCCAGCAAACTGTCCAACACGGATAAGGCAAAAAAATCAGGATGCGACGCGGCGGGGAAATGATATGCCGCTTCCAAATAAGCGGTCTCACCCTGACCTTCAACGGAAAGCCGCACCTCGCCGCGTTGTTCCGGCTCGGGCCTCGCCATCCGAGGCGGAGTCGCACCCAAGGGAATTTTCCCAAACAATTCCTTGATGCGTCTCAACATCTCTTTGGTTTTGAAATCACCGGCTACACCCATCACTGCATTGCCGGGAACATAATATGTGCGGTAATGATGATAAAGATCGTCACGAGTCATAGATTGGATATCCGCCATATCACCGATGACTTCATGATGATATGGATGCACGCGGAACGCGGCCTGTTGAATCGCTTCGCCAAGCTGGAACAATGGCTCGTTCTCATTGCCTTCGCGTTCCGAGGCAACAACCGTCCGCTCGGAAGCAAATTCCTTTTTATCGAAGACACTGTGGCGCATTCGATCCGCCTCGAGACGCAAGGCAAGATCAATTTTATCGGCGGGCATAGTTTCAAAGAAAGTCGTCCAATCGAGGAAGGTGAAAGCATTCCACATTCCGCCATCGCGCGAAATTGCCTTGTCCATTATCGAGGCGGGATATTTGGGCGTACCTTTAAATTGCATATGCTCGACGAGATGCGAGATGCCCGTCAAAGGAGGCGCTTCGTCGCGCGAACCGACGCGATACCACATCCACGACGAAATCAAAGGCGCGGTATGAATTTCCTTGAGAAGAACCGTCAAACCATTGGAGAGGGTGGTTTTTGTAAAGTCAGGCATAGGCCGTGATTATACCTTTCACCTGCAAACCGGTACATTGTTGATCGAAATCGCATCGGGGTTAAGAATGCAATACAACGGCTTGATCGTGCCTTCCAAACCGGTGATGGCGGGATGTAAGTCAGTCTGGTTGAGCGCGATGTCGACGGGCACGCTCAAGCTAACCGGGACAGTCGTTTGCACCGGAACGCTAAAGTTCAGGACTACACTCAAATTCGTGCCAGCCGGCAATGTCACATCCGCATCGGAGTTGATGTTGAATGTGCCCGTCGAAATTTTGACGTGCGCGTTCGGGATTTCCACCGCACTAGCCAGCGAGATGTTTGTGGTGGTTTGAACGGGAATGGACATACTTAATGGAATGTTGGATTGCACAGGAATAGTAGTCTTGATATGAGCCGCATCCATTTTCTCAAAGTTGGAATATAGTCCGCCCACCAAACCTGTCCCCATCTGACCAAGACCCGAGACATCCAAGCCGTGCAGCGCGCCGAGGAGTACCGCGAACAGAACAATGTTTACGCCTAACGAAATGATGCTGGCAATGGTCCAAAAAGCTGGCAGGAGTTGGAAGCCGCGTTTAACGGAAGCCGCTTTGGGTGCGGTCTGAAGCGGAGGTTGAACCGGCGCATCTTCAGACGCCAATCTCTGCTCCATCGGTTTGGCCTTCGGCAATCGATTGATTGGGGATTCTTCGTTCTTCATCCCGCCAAGTATGGCGTGCAAACGATCTGCAGGTGTTGGTTTCGATTTATTGCCGGGCTTCATCATACGGCCTCCTCTTAAATGATACTCAATCTTAGCATAAATGCCAAACTAATCCTCTACAACAATTCCCATTTATCTTATTCTAACAGAGAGGGCGTAACTTCGTTATCCACCTAGCGATTTGCTTTAAGCTTGAAACGTATTTGCTTTTCTAATATAATACTTCTAACCAACCTAGCCGAGGAGGAAGTGTGTCTGAAACAAGTGCGTATTTTGTGGCGGTGATAGGAGCCGGGCCGTCAGGCCTGTTTGCTGCGCGTGAGCTCGCCAATCAAGGCGCGCGCGTGGCCATCTTCAACCGCGATATCAAGCCGGGCGGACTTGCCGAATACGGCGTCTATCCCGATAAACATAAAATGAAGGATGGTTTTCGTAAGCAGTTTAGACAGGCATTGGCAAACGACAACCTGATCTATTATGGAAATCTGAGAATCGGTGCGGAAGGCGATCTCACGTTGGACGATTTGCGCGCGCTCGGTTTTCAGGCCATTCTGGTCACAGTCGGCGCGCAGGGCACCAAGTGGGTCGGACTGCCGGGCGAAGATCTGGTGGGCGTTTATCACGCTAAAGACTTGGTGTATCACTACAACAAACTCCCGCCCTTCACCCAGGAAAGATTCCGACTGGGCAAACGCTGCGCGATCATTGGCGCTGGAAATGTGATGCTGGACATTGCATACTTCATGAGCCACGAAGTGAAAGCCGAGGAAATTATCGCGGTCGTGCGGCGCGGCCCGGGCGAGGTGAATTTCACCAAAGAGGAAATGACACGCACCATCGCAAACTTGGACATGGATGCTTTTGAAACTGAAATGAAGCGGGTCCTGCCGATTTTACAAGCGGTCAATCAGGACCCGGAAATTGGTCGGCACAAAGTGCTGGATGCGTTGCCCAAAGCGGAACCCAAATCCAGTGACTCGCGTTTTCGATTTGAATTCCTGACCTCGCCCGTTCAAATGATCGGCGAAAACGGCTGGCTGGCCAAACTCGAGGTCGAGGATAATATTCTGGTTGCCAAAGACAATGAGTTGAAAGCGCGCGCCACCGGTCGCAAGCGCATTTTGGATGTTGAGGCTGTGATCTTTGCAATCGGTGATAAAGTGGACAATTCATTCGGCCTTCCGACAGATTCAAATGCATTCGTCATAAATCCGTCGCCGCATTTTCCAATCGACGGAATTTCCTATGAGGCGTTCGACCCGGAAGCCGACACACCCATCGCGGATGTATTCGTCGGCGGATGGGCACGCAAAGCCAGCCAGGGTTTGGTTGGATATGCACGCAAAGATGGAACCAATGCGTCCAAAGCTGTCTGGCAATATTTGCAAACCCTCCAGCCAACCATCCCCGACGTTGAGGAGGTTGCCGAAAAAATTAAAGGCCTCAGCAAGCCAATCGTCACAAAGGAAAACATACAAACTCTCGAGGCCGCTGAGGCGGCCGAGGCGCAAAAGCGCGGCTTGGAAGAATTCAAGTTTGCCACGAACGAAGATATGTTGCAGGCGATGGGCTTGAATGTATCAGCTTCATTTTTTTAGAAAAACAAATTCGGTGGTGCGAAGATTTCAGACGCAAGCTTCGCTTCTTTGCGTCAACTCCGCGTTGAGTACTGCAGAATAAATTGGACCAATGTCCAAACACGACCTGCTCTTTCGCCAACCCTTCATGAACGCACCGGGAATGCTTGGCTTTGCACCGGATTTTCACGCGTCCGTTCCATGGGATAATTTCGGTGCTTTCGTCACCAATCCGCTCTCGCTACGGCCTCGAGTAGCCGCGTCACAACCGGCCTTGATTGAATACCCCGGCGGATTCTTATTGCATACTGGCTTACCCAATCCTGGCTTAAACGCAACGCTCAAAAAAGATGCGCGTCGCTGGAAGGATTCTCCATTGCCGATCATTGTTCATCTTATGGCTGACCGCCCCGAAGAGACAAAGCAAATGGTGCAAACCTTGGAAGGCGTTGATAATGTCATGGCAGTGGAACTTGGCTTCGCTCCATTACTTGCGGATGATATTTTGTCGCTTACTTTGGAAATGTGCATCGGCGAATTGCCCCTGATCTTTTGTCTGCCAGCGGAACAAATCCTATCACTTGGGCCCCGGCTGATTGAAAAAGGCGCAGATGCACTCAGTACTGCTGCGCCGCGCGGCGCGCTGACCACCGACGGCGGAGCATTGATCGAAGGAAGATTGTTTGGTCCATCACTGTTTTCACAATCGCTCGAAATCGTT
Organism: uncultured Chloroflexia bacterium; assembly: GCA_963752775.1. Lineage (GTDB taxonomy): Bacteria > Chloroflexota > Anaerolineae > Anaerolineales > Villigracilaceae > Fen-1038. The sequence goes on along the minus strand of CAVVZL010000008.1, from coordinate 68,271 downwards.
CACTCCGTCGCCAAACTTGGACTTCCCATCATCGGCGCGGGAGGCGTTTATTCTAAAGAAGATGCCGAGACGATGATCTCGGTCGGCGCATTGGCGGTTCAAATGGATTCCGTGTTGTGCGCGGGCTCGATCATTAAGATTGCTTTCCGTACAGCTGGCAAAGAGGATCAATAAAATCAGCAACACTATCGTTTAAAGGATGACGAGCGATAAGCCAAATAATGAACGGGGTCATAATACAAATTTCTCCATTATAATAATTCGAAATCCAAATTCTAAAGAGGTCGTTATGGAAAGGAAATTAGAGATCATGCAAGCAAAAGCTCACAAACCAAGATTGGTCTTAAGCCATCATGTACACAAAACCGTCCATGGCGATAGCGCATTGGGCCGTTTCAACACTTGGGTTGCGGTGAAAGTTACAAAATCTGTTGGATCGATGTGGTGCGCGTATGTGTTCGCACTGATTGCGCTCATCTCACTGCCATCCGCGATATCAGTCGGGCAACTCGATTATCATCATTGGCTGGATTGCTCAGACTTTCTTGCAGTTAGTATTGCTGCCCATCATTATTGTAGGCCAAAATGTCCTGGCGGCAGCGAGCGATTCGCGGGCTGAAGCCGATCACGAAACGCTCATCTCCATTCACACTCTGACTTCCGAAGTTCACACAATCGCCGAACAACAAACCAAAATGCTGGAAATCCTTGAAAAAAGAGTTGAGGCTAACGAGTTAAGGCTTAGGTAAGTCTGAGCACCTGTCTTCTTATCGGCGCTCCTTAACTGAATAGTACCAGCACTTTGCAATATCCTTCGCAGTTTTTGTCGCAAGGATATTGAAGCTATTATTTTTCCAACCAGATCGTCACCGGCCCATCGTTGTGAATTTCCACTAGCATGTGTTTGCCGAATTGCCCGGATTGGGTCGGTACGCCTTGGCGGATCAGCAATTCGACAAAGCGATCCACCAACGGCGCGGCGACTTCCGGTGGTGCCGCGTCCGTGAAAGATGGACGGCGCCCCTTGCGCACGTCGGCGTAAAGTGTAAACTGAGAAACAACGATTCCTTCGCCTTTTACATCCAGCACGGATAGATTGGTCTTGCCCTGCTCATCTTCAAAAATGCGAAGATTGGCAACTTTCTCGGCAAGGAATTGAGCCTGCGTTTCGCCATCGCCGTGACCCACGCCCAATAAAATCAACAGGCCCTTACCAATTTCGGAAATGACCTGCCGTTCAACAGTAACGCTGGCATGACTTACTCTTTGAATTAAAACGCGCATGGTTTTCTAAACACGAAGTACACAAAGGACACCAAACAAAAACCTTTGTGCACTTCGTATCCCTTGTGTTTAAGTTCTTATGGCAATTGCACCGCGGCGCGGACTTCTTCCATCGTCTTCTGTGCGATGAGGCGGGCACGATTAGCCCCGTCGTTCAAAATTTCCTTCAGCCGGTCCGGTTTCGAGGCGAGTTCAGCGCGTTTGGCCCGGAACGGCTCAAGAGCCTGATTGAGATTTTTTGCATAGAGCAATTTGCATTCCACACAACCAATTCCCGCGCGGCGGCATTCCACGTTGATTCGATCCACATCGCTTTGAGGAGAGAAAATTTTGTGCATCGTGAAAACATTGCATACATCGGGGTTTCCCGGATCCGTGCGCTTGATGCGCGCCGGATCGGTGACCATTTCCTTCACGCGCTTCGTGGTCTCTTCGGGCGTGGCAGCAAGCTCAATATGATTGTTTAAACTCTTGCTCATTTTCTCTTTGCCATCAATCCCCAATATTTTTGGATAGATGGTATTTTTCATTTGCGGTTCGATCAGCACTTTGGTATGGTATCGATAGTTAAATGAACGCACCATTTCGCGCGCAAACTCAAGGTGAGGTGCCTGGTCAATTCCCACTGGTACCACGTCGGTCTTGTAAAGAACGATATCAGCGGTCATCAAAACAGGATAACCCAGTAAACCATAATTCACGTTATCAGGTTGTTGACGAACTTTTTCCTTGTACGTTGGAAGATCAGTCAATTTACCGAGCTGGGTTACCATCGAGAGAATTGTGTGGAGCTCCATCACTTCCGGCACATGCGACTGAACGAACAAGATGGTCTCTTCAGGGCGAATACCCGCGGCGAGCAAATCCAGTGCCATCTCATATGTGTTCAGGCGGAGATTCTCGGTATCCTCGACGGTCGTTAGCGCGTGGATATCCACGATGCAATAGACACACTCATAATCATCCTGCAGCGCCACGTAATTTTGTATGGCGCCAAGATAATTTCCCAAATGCGCCCGACCTGTTGGGCGGATACCCGAAAAGACACGTCCCTTTTTCTTTAACATTGGCTTCATTTATCCTTCAACGATCTTACTTACCAGACCTACGACTTCGCCCGCTTCGGCGTGACGTTTGGTCTGGAGTTTGGAATAGATCAACTTTCCGTTCAAGCTGACCTCGAAGCGGCCTCCGTCCGAGGGAATTAGCGTCACCGAATTCAATCACGTGCTCGAACTCCTTGAGTAAATCTTTTTCCAGGCCCACGGCCCGGTCAGTGTAATGTCAGACCGCACAGTAGACAATTTCAATTTTGAGCATATGTCCTCGCAATCAATTAATATCAACGTTAGAAAATTATAACATGCCGTGTCCAAGTCTTGGCACTTATAGATAAGACGCGCTATAATGACGCACTGTTAAGGAGAACGTCCATGCCTGTTTATACTTATCGGTGCGAGAACTGTGGTGTGCAATTCGAACGCCAGCAATCCTACACCGACGAACCACTCAAAGTTTGCCCCGAATGCCGCAAGAAAAGCTTGAAGAAAGTTATCTCGCCGGTCCGTGTGGTATTTAAAGGATCGGGCTTCTACTCCACCGATCACAAGTCCCCCTCCGGCAGTGATCCATCAAGGGACACAAAAAAAGAAGAAGCTAAAGAAAACAAACCGAAGGAAACTAAACCAAAGGAAGCCAAATCGGCAGAAAGTAAATCAAGCGATAAGAGCGAATGATTTTGATAAGACGGCGCAGATTGCGCCGTCTTTTTATTTTTAAAGTCTACTTATTTCTCGGCAATTTTTTGAATAGTTGCTAATCCACGAATGGTTGATGGCTTGCGAAGGGTCTTCTCCAAAACCGCGTTGGAAAAGGTGGATTTGCTTTGTTTTTTCTTACATAACCAGTAGAGTTCACGTCCATGAACGTGGAAATCATCAATGGTCGTACGGAGGGCCATCACTTTTTGCTTTGATTGATCGTCGAGTGGTTCTTTAAGAAAAGCCACATTGAAAGCAGTGGCCGCATCGAGTTGGGATTGAACGAATGCTTTGCAATTGGCAATCGCTTTGAGTTCTGTTTCGGTTCGGATAAAAGTCGCCACATCATAACCGAGTGTTTCGCGCAGTTTGGACTCGATCTTCTTTTCGAGTGCGCTACTTTTTAGGTTCGTTTCAAACAAAACGTTGCCGCTAGCGATAAATGTTTCGACATTTGAGAATCCCAGCATCGCAAAGAGTTGCCGCAGGTAATCCATCTTGACGGTATGCCCGCCGACATTGATCGCCCGCAGGAATGCAATGTATCTTGTCATATTAAGGCGAGACCCCCCAAATCGCAACCGAGGTCTGGGTCACGACCACAAGGCGGCTAAAGTCCGCAGAGTAATTCATAAATAGAAACGTCCCAAGATTAACTGTTCCTGCAACGGATTTGCCGGAAACATCAATTGCATCAAGCTGGCCTTTGCTCGGGTCATAGCCGAGTACGGATTGCCCGTTCCCTAAAACGATCATGTTTTGAATCGCATCAGGAATAGGCACCTTTCTAAACGCATCGCGGTTTGATGAGAGTTTCCAAATCAAAATACGAGGAATCCATATATTATGGACTCTGTCATCCAACTCTCCTTCTGCAAGTAGAAAATGACTGTCGGGCGAAAAGAGAATCTCGCTAGTGGAATGCGGAGCACTCGCATCATAATACACGACCGGTGCATTGTTTGCCGACGTAAGGTCATAGACAGCAAATATGTCTGACGCAGCTGCAAGATATCTGCTATCAGGCGAGAAAACCAGCTTTCCGACGTTATCCTTTAATCGATAGGGCGCCCGCGCCGTGCCGTTGGAGACTTGCCAGACATGAACCATGCTGTCGCTTCCCGCGGCCGCGATTAGGTTGCCATCTGGAGAAAATGCAACCGCTCTCACTGCATAAGCCGCACCTCTCAAGGTTTGTAAAAGACTCCCATCCGATACATTCCAGATGAAAACGTTGCTGCTTCCTGTACCGACGGCAATCAGACTCCCATCCGCAGAGAAGGCCACCGCCGGATAATCTGCCTTCGCATCGAGGGTCTGCTGCCAAATCAAATTACCGGTTTGGGACTCATGGAGTTCCAGCAAATATTGTTCAGGATATCGAACGGTCAGCAACGCGACTTTATCGGCAAGCGGCGAAAGAGCAATTCCAGTAATCTTGACAACGTCGCTTGCAATATTCCATTGATATAAGGAGGCGAGACTCTGAAAATTGGAAAGACTGATCGGCGGCGCGGCTCGACAGGCGTATTGGTGGCAGTCACCAGAGGCGTTTCGGTTGGGGCTGGCAGGCGGTTTATCGGCGTGACCGCGGGCGTGACGGTCGCTTCAGGAACAAGCATAGCTGTCGGAGGCAAATCACCGCACGCGGCCAGAAGAAATGCAATCATCGCATACAAGATGATCCTTGAAAAAATTTGAGACTTCATCGTCTGCTCCTTGCATGTCACGGCTTGGCAATTACATCCCGCACGAGTCTCATACCGTGGGCGTGCGGCCAATCATTCCCAAGTGAGTGTGTTGAAACGAATCTGAATACTTCAATCCATAACTGAGAATACGATCAAAGGATGAATGCCCGAGGACAATTAATCCTGCGGCTTGAATCCATTCAACGTGAAGGAAACTTCCCAAGACAAACAGTACTACAGCCGTTCCTTTGAGGTGGATAAAGTCATACGTGAGTGCACCGACCTTAGGATTAACCAGATATCCGATCATACTGAGATCCGGCGCAAAGAAAAGGATGAGGAACCACCACCATGCGTAATGCAGATTCAGGAAGAGATAGAAAGACAACGCTACCAGAAATAATTCTTCGATTTTGACCAGGGTTTTCATATTTACCTCATATAACAATAAAAGCTTTACTAGAACTTTGGCTCTTGCGGAGATTTTAAAGTCGTTAGTATGAATTCGATGTAAGTTGTTTGCTATATATTATTGGCACTGGGCTATGGTCTTTATAAGATCGTTGCATCTGATAAAGTGGTGTAGATGCTTTGACGAGTATTTTGGCAATTTCCTCGCATTTATTATGAGGTATGGAACATCCAAAGTAAATTGCCCTCAATTCCTCAAACGGCTTATCACCAACGTCAAGAATTAGCCGCCATTTGTTTTCAGACTTCCAACTTATGGATTTTGTTATTGAATATATTATCAGGAATTCCATCCTTTTGTAAACAGTAAGAAAAAGGAAGCGATTGGTATTTTTCACTAAAGATAACATGGCGCAATTGTTCTGCATTGAGAAAAGGGTGGCAACTGCTACCGGATTTTGCGCAAAACCTTTTGTGACCATTGGCATAATGTGACCACATAAGAATATAATCCAAATTTCCCGTAAAACGTGCTACTCCCATTTTGCTAATCTGATTGATAGTTCTTAATCTCATGTGGTATTCAAAAGCTTTGTAAATATGGTCTTTCCATGATTGCCTGGGTTTTCCGTTAGTAAAGAACAACTCCTTTACGTCAGCAGCTTGGCTGCGACCTTGAATATTGAGTTTATTGAACTGATCATAATAAATTTCATCAAAATCTTTATCAGTCCACTCAAGGACCAAAGGAATTGCAAAATCAAACGGGTCATTTGGTTTTGCTGGTATTGAAAACCAAATCTGATTGCGCTTTAAGTTTTTAATTGAATATCCGTCTCGGTCAAGAGCCTGAAATTTATATAATTTGAGTGGGATATTCTTATCATACCTTTGCATCCTCAAGTTCGATAAAGAAAGTATAACAAAATAGCCTTTAGCTTTTCGGCTAAAGACAATTCTTTTCTTCAAAAGCTCCTCACCGAGGATTTGACCTTACGCCGCGCCTTAACCGGAATTATTCTTCATATACTTTTTCCAGAAATTAAGCCAGATGATTACAATTGCGGAGATACCAAAGATAATCAGGCCGTAGATTACCCCCGCAGCGAGTGTGGTTTGGAAGGATACATCCTGCTGATTACCGGTGGCTGAATTGACGCAAGTATCTGTCGTCCAAGTATCTGATTCACCAGGCCGGTAGGAAGTTGTATTTTGAGTTATTTCCAAGTTGCCGTTCTTGCAGACAAAAGGCTTTGCAATGGGATCAATCACCTTTGGGATGATGGCTCCTACGGCAACCGCGATCAGGATGATTCCGCAAAACATGCTGACCCCAAGCACTGTGAGACAAGTCCAAAGACGCTGCATATGTTATCTCCTTATGTCATGAATTTATAAATTAAAATATGTCGCAAGTCTAGTTGATCTAAAACAAAAAGGAAATAGCACGAATATCCTATTCGCGGAAAAAATATGAGTATAGAAACAAAATTCTGAACTTACAATTTTGGGTAAGGGGTCTAAGGTTTTAGTCCTATTATCTACACTTCCTATTATCTGATGATATCTAACAGCTGGCGGGTGGGACGAGAGAACGCTTAAGAGCAGGATTCCGCTAAAGCCAGAAAAATGCCCATAAACGCAGTACCCATCCGCCAGTCAGGCGCACGCTTTGTTAACCGTTTTTCCGCCACCTTGTCAGAAACACTCGAAGTCCCTTATGTTGCGATCAGGCAAGATCGAAACGATCAAGGTTCATAACTTTGTCCCATGCTGCCACAAAGTCGTGCAGGAATTTTTCTTGGGAGTCCTTACATGCGTAAACTTCCGCCAAGGCCCGGAGTTGGGAGTTCGAACCAAAGATCAGGTCGACGCGGGTGCCAGTCCATTTGGGTGCGCCCTTTTTATAATCGCGGCCTTCAAATACATCACCGTCTTTGGAGGTTGGCTTCCAAATCGTGTCCATGTCGAGCAGATTTATGAAGAAGTCCTGGGTAAGCATCTCTGGCCGCTTGGTGAAGACACCGTGCTGGGACTTTCCAAAGTTGGCATTCAAGACTCGCATACCGCCAACAAGAACCGTCATCTCAGGAGCGGTCAGGGTCAGCAATTGGGCCTTGTCAACCAGCAGTTCCTCTGCCGATTCGGCGTACTTGGTTTTCATGTAGTTGCGGAAGCCGTCCGCCTTCGGCTCAAGTAGGGCAAATGACTGCACATCGGTTTGCTCCTGCGAGGCGTCCATGCGTCCGGGTACGAAGGGAACCGTCACCTTGGAACCAGCATTCTTCGCAGCTTGCTCGACGCCCGCGCAACCAGCCAGAACGATCAGGTCAGCTAGCGAGACCTTCTTGCCCCCAGACTGCGCGCGGTTGAATTGGCTCTGGATACTCTTCAAGGTTTTGAGCACCCTCGCCAATTGTTCGGGCTGGTTAACTTCCCAATCCTTCTGCGGCGCCAGGCGAATGCGGGCGCCATTGGCCCCGCCGCGCTTGTCGGAGCCGCGGAAGGTGGAAGCCGAAGCCCAGGCGGTCGAAACAAGCTCTGAGACGGATAAACCAGAAGTCAGGATCTTGCCCTTGAGGGAGGCGATGTCTCGTGCACCGACCAGCTTGTGATTGACTGCAGGGATGGGGTCCTGCCAGATCAGTTCCTCGGCCGGAACCTCCGGGCCGAGATACCGTGCGCGCGGGCCCATATCACGGTGGGTCAACTTAAACCAGGCCCGGGCGAAGGCCTCGGCGAACTGTGTCGGATTCTCATAGAAGCGTCGTGCAATCTTTTCATAAGCAGGGTCAAAACGCAGCGACAGGTCAGCCGTGGTCATCATCGGCGGGGATTTCTTAGACGGGTCGTGCGCATCAGGAATCATGTGTTCTGGTTTGACGTTCTTCGCCATCCACTGGTGAGCGCCAGCAGGGCTTTTGACAAGTTCCCACTCGTAGCTAAACAGCATTGTCAAATAGCCGTTATCCCACTGGATGGGATTGGGTTTCCAGGCCCCTTCGATGCCGCTGCTGGTGGTATCTGCGCCCTTGCCAGTGCCGAAGCGGTTTTTCCAGCCCAAGCCCTGCTCTTCGATGGGTGCGCCTTCTGGCTCGGGGCCGACCAAGGCGGGGCTGCCCGCGCCGTGGGCCTTGCCGAAAGTGTGTCCTCCGGCGATAAGTGCGACGGTCTCCTCATCGTTCATGGCCATGCGAGCGAAGGTCTCGCGGACATCGCGGCCTGAAGCTACTGGGTCCGGATGGCCGTTTGGCCCTTCCGGGTTCACGTAGATGAGACCCATCTGCACCGCAGCCAGCGGATTCTCGAGGTCCCGCTCGCCTGAGTAGCGCTTATCTCCCAGCCACTTGTCCTCTGAACCCCAGTAGATGTCTTTTTCCGGTTCCCAGATGTCCTCACGTCCGCCAGCAAAACCGAAGGTCTTGAAACCCATGGATTCCAAGGCTACATTTCCGGTCAAGATCATCAAGTCGGCCCAGGAAATTTTCCGGCCGTACTTCTGCTTGATGGGCCAGAGCAGCCGGCGCGCCTTGTCGAGGTTGACGTTGTCTGGCCAGCTGTTGAGAGGCGCAAAGCGCTGGTTGCCGTGGCCTGCGCCGCCGCGGCCGTCGCCGATGCGGTAGGTGCCGGCGCTGTGCCATGCCATCCGAATGAAGAGTCCGCCGTAGTGACCATAATCCGCCGGCCACCAGTCCTGCGACTTCGTCATCAATTCACGAAGGTCCTTCTTCAAAGCCTTCAAGTCGAGCTTCTTAAATTCCTCAGCGTAGTTGAAATCCTCACCCATTGGATTGGACTTGGAGGAATGCTGGTGCAGGATATCGAGATTCAGCTGGTTCGGCCACCAGTCTTGGTTCGCCGTGCCACCCCCGGCAGTGTATTTGTGATCCGGTTGCTTGCTTTCTTCGCTCATCGTATTTACTCCTTTCGTTGGCTGGATTTTTGACTAGCGTTATTAATTACGTTGCCCATATTGGCAAGGAAAAAACACAGGTTATATTATGGAATGCGTCTCTGATCTGACATTCATTTGGTGTTTTCCAAAAAAGAGACAATCAACTCTCTTTCTTGCAATCCGGACTTAGCCTAAAGAATGAAATTTGGGAGCGGAGAATGGTATATCTTGATACCCGCTCCACTTTCCGGATCAAACCTAGATCGAGATCCAGTTCCCCATCGACAATCTTGTTGCATTTTGAACAGATCAGGTGCGGACGAGTCTCTGGGTGGTTGCCATCATAATGGCTGTCATCGCACAAATCTATCTCCCGCACCTGGCTCATGTCCTTGAGCAGGGTCAGCGTCTTATATACTGTGGCGTGGCTCATAGTTGGGAACCGACGCTTGATCCGTGCATAGAGTTGGCTGGCCCCGATCAACTACACCAACTCGACTCGTTGGGGGGAGTAACCGGAAATCGCGCGCCTGGAGTATGGTAATCAATTCATTGAATCGTACTTGCCGTACTTGTGAGTTAGGCATAGAGATCTTTATAGAAGAATAATCATTTACAGATAATTATTATTCATAAGTATATATGATTTAGTCTGAGAATACAAGAATGAAAGTGCCATCCCTTGGGATAGACCGTCCACGTTGAAAGAGTATCCAGTGTTCATTTTGTAGCCGCCTTCCCAGAAGCGGATATTTCTCGCCCTGCTGCTAGTCGGATAGCGGACTGCAACTCCTCGGCTCGCGGGGGTTTGGTCAGATAGTCGCAGGCGCCCGCTATCATGACTCGCCGGATGAAGCTAGTTGAAATCCTGAGCACTGATCATGATAACCTTGGCGAGGGGATGCTTCCGGCGGATTGCCTCGGTCGCAGTGATACCACCCATAGTGGGCATACTAATACAAATGGTCGTCACGTCAGGCATCAAGGCAACAAATTTCTCGACGGCCTCCGCACCGTCTGAGGCTTCGCCAACAACCTTAATATCAGTTTCGCTGTTGAGTAGTTTGCGAATATGCATACGTGTATCCGCAACGTCGTCAACTAACAAGACCCGAATAGGAGCCTGATGGCTTTTGTTCACTTTTGCCGACTGCTGCTTTGATTGTCTCCGTCGGGCCTGCTCAAAGAAAAATCGAATCCATTCCTCTTGTGTAGATGTATCTGCTTCATTTTCACTGCGACGGCGTTCCCCTTCAGCCCGTTCCCCCTGTTGTCGTTCGTAACTAGGACGCCGCTGCTCTTCTTCGGCGGGTTTGCGCCGTCGAGGTTCCTCTGTTGGTCGCTGCCTCTCTCCTTTTCCCGATCGCGATGGTTGTCCTGAAAGCTTGCGGTCATATTCGGCGCGTTTCGCGGAATCCTTGAGAACGCCGTATGCTATGTTTATCTCCTTGGATTTCTCTTCTGCTTTGGCTTTTTGTTCGGGTTTGCGAAACTTGTCTGGGTGCCAGGCCTGAATCAAGAAATAGTACTGCTCCCTAATTTCTTCTTGGGTGGCTGTTGGTGGCACTTCCAGGATGGCGTAGTAGTCTTTCATTAGTTCAGGGCATTATAAGCGTATTTGAGATTGAGATAGCTTTGACGATTATCATCCCGATTGACGGTTTCGTTTCTCGTGATGGCGAGGAGATGCGACTTGCCAAAACCATCGAAAATTGGCTGTTGATCTAAAGAACAAGACAATTAAACAGAATCCAAATTTGGGCGTGAGAACTAAGAATAGTAACCCGGCTAACATTACGAATAGACTAAAGTCTGAGGTAATGAAAGTTGTCGGGTAGTGCGGTGAGATTATCTCGCATGTACCGAAAAGAGGACCGATATAAAATGAGCCATCCAACACGATTCGGGATAAATCATTTATTTGGGTGTGCTTCCTATTTCTTCCTTGACTCCAGTCCACATCTGTTACTATAATACACAAATAATCATAATATGTGCATTATGCGCAAATTCATCAATCAGAGACCGTGAATGTCCGACAATAACGAACGCCAACAACAAATTCTAGATGCAGCCGCAGCCGTCATCATCCGACTGGGATATGACAAGGCAACCATCAGCGATATTGCAGAGGAAGCAGGCGCGAGTCGCAGAACAGTCTACCTGTATTTCAAGGGAAAAGAGCAGCTTTTCGAAGCGCTCCTATACCGTGAATATATGCAATATGCCCAGACTTGGTTGCAGCAGATAGATACGGACCCACGCGGTGGGACGATTGGTGGGTTCTACCGGGCGCTCTTTCACTCCGTGAATAGTCGTCCCTTGATTGCCGCCATGCTGCGACGTGACAGGCGCGTTGTCGGCAACTACCTCCGGAAGCGAGACAACCTCTTCACCCAAATGAATTCCGTGGTGGACACGACTGGATTCTTTCAGGCGCTGCAAGCGGCGGGAGCGATTCGCCAAGATATCGATGCGGCGGTGATCTTACACATTGTTGAAATACTGTCGTATGGCCAGTTGACCATCGGGGATTTCAAACCGCCTGACCAGTTTCCATCCTATGATGCAGTCATGGAAGCGCTTGCCGACATGATGGATCGCGCACTGATGCCGGCAAATGGCGGCAACAGTGAGGCGGGTAAGGCCATCGTAAGGCAAATTACCGCGGCGGCACGCGCGCAGATCGAGCGAATCAAACAGGCAAAAGACATAAAGCAGACGATACACCGAGGAGCAACCAATGACAACCGATAAGATCCAATTCACAAAAGAAAAAGAAACGATGCTCATGACCTTGAGCGGTCGAGCGATCCAAAGCAAGTGGAAGAATCCCATCTTGCGTGATCCCTGGGCCGAAGAAGCGATGGAGCATATCGATTACGACATGAGCAAGCAGCTAAGCGGAGTAGCCTCGTGGAGCATGTGGAAAGATATTGGATGTACCATCATCGCCACGCGCGCCGCGACCTTTGATCTACTGACGAAGCAATATCTTGCCGACCACTCGGATGCAACCGTGCTCCACGTGGGCTGCGGCATGGACAGCCGTGTTTTCCGAGTTGATCCGCCTGCCAATGTCCAATGGTTCGACGTGGATTACCCAGATGTGATCGACCTGCGCCGCCAACTTTTCCCCGAACCGGGCACCTCCTATCACCTGATCGGCGCGCCGTTGGATGATTTGCGCTGGTTGGACGAGGTTCCACGGGATCGACCCGGGCTGTTTATCGCCGAGGGGGTGCTGCACTACCTGAACGAAACGGAAGTGAAAGCGCTGCTCAATGCGGTGGTCGCACACTTCCCCGGCGGTCAGATGATCTTCGATATCTGCAATTGGATGATTGTAAAAAGAACGGGCTCGAACGTCGGGGGCACGGGTGCAACCTACAAATGGGGGCTTGATGATCCCAAGGACATCAAGCAGCTTGAACCGAAGCTTGAACTGATCAAGGAATTCAGACCAAGCGAACAGGTCGCGTTTTCACGATTCCCGTTATGGTGGCAGGCCCTTTACCGCGTGCAAGAGGTCGTCCCCACGTTGCGTAGGATGGAACGTATAATAGTTTATCGATATTAAGAGAAAGCTGAGAATCACGATCTGGTAGTCATTCGCTTGTTATTCGACGCTTTCCAACCTCAGTTTCAATAAGGAAATCGTTCCTTCGCGAAGTTTGACCTTGGCCCAATCCTTCTGACAGTTGGAAAATAACTCACCAATCCCATCCAAGAAATGTCGATTGCTCATCTTTTCAAGCTGGTTAAGAGCCTATCCGTAAATTAAGCATGGGTGCACATGTTCCAGAGGACGAAAGTACATGCGAGATAGATTAGAGCTAACCAATTACCAGGCTTCTTGGCCCAACGCACGCATAGAGGTAGAAATAAGCGAACAAGAAAATTTAGATGCCGATTTCAGGCTATTTGAACAATTTCTAAAATGGCGAAAGACTAAAAAATAAGGCGCACCATAAAACAGGTACGCCAGCAAATTTACGTAATCTTCTCAACGATAGAATTAGAATTTATTGCTTCTGTTCACGCATATTCATAATTCCAACACTAATAAGCGCCACCATTGCTAATAATTGTGCCCATCCTGCAAATGAAGTAACGCCCTCCCTAGTAAAAAAGAGTACTGCATCCACAAGCATCATGCCGGCTAAAAAGAACATAAAAGCACCAACAAATTTTTTATTTTTCATTATCTCATTCTTTAACCAATAATGCCGCGACTTAAAATACTCAAAAAGCTCCTCGCCGAGGATTTGAACCTCGAACCTAGCGGTTCGAGGTTCTTATCCTACAGACATACATTTTTGCTATGGTGATTCATAATTAAGCGTATTCAGGCTCAAATCCAATTCGGCTATGATTTTAGTATAAGCCTTGTTGATCTGCATTCTGAAAGTGCTGGAAGTACGTAGAACGAACAAACGCCATCTGAAAGTATTCCGGAATGGTGGGATCAGCCATCATATCTTTCAAACAAAAGATGGAAGAAGTATATTCCAAGGTATAGCACGACAATTGCGCCACTAAAGTAAAGTCCATCTAATGTGAACAAAGATCTATTAAATATCGCCCAAATAAGTACGATCACCAATCCCACTAGCTGTAACCTAAGATAGCCATACCAGTAAAGGACAATTATGCGCAGTATTAAAAGGGGAATATAAAATATATCTCTGATTGATGCATGCTTGTTAGCTTGCTTTTTCGAATCGTCTAGCATCGAAATCATCTCCAGCGATTTGCGATCAAGCGTATTCGGGCTCAAATTCAGTTCGGCTACACTTTACTCTACTTCTTTGAAGTGTTGATGTTCCTGATCTTAAGTTCTTTGTCGAACGCTTCTCTTAATTCATCTAATTTATTAGCCATTTCCTTAATACTAACAGAGAAGGGTACAAATAAATCATAAAATTCTTTCACCTTCGCAATTGGTAACTCTTTGCCTTTTGGCGTCCTTTTTGCTTCTTCTCCAAGAGCCTGCATTTTGACCATCATTCCAGCTATTTTCAAGATAGAGATGCGATCCTTTGAGGATTCGCTTTGTAGGATTGCTACAAAATCCTGAATTTCCTTGTTTCCTGTTTCTTCACCATAAAAATATTCGATTGGTTTACTCAGGTAAAGAGAAATTTGATAGAGATCACTGGCAGATACCTGTACCTTTCCGCGCTCTAGATCGGACATAGTTGCTTGCGTTTTGCCTAAGTGGTCTGCTAATTCCTTTTGGGTTATTCCCCTTTCGTTTCGGGCAGCTCTAATCAGGCTCACAATAGTTTCGTTCATGGGATTATCGGTCATAAGATTATCCTATCGATATTTCCTATATATTAGCATAGGAATACCTTGACAAGCAAACAGAATTATCCTATATTTGTGTATAAGATAATCCTATAATCATTTCCTGATAATTATAAGGTTTTTCTTTTATGCGGCAATACACAAGTTGAAATCTGTTTGGTAGTTGCCGCCCGATAAAACTTTAGCCGCCCGACGAAGCCGTTTTTATCTGCACTGGCTGTGGCTCCAGTCATAGGCTTCTGAGCGAAGCGGCACAAGCCAAGGAAGCCTTGACTGGAGGAGACAGTGCAGTAGGCTTCGCAAGTCGGGCGGCTAAGATTGGAGATGGAATGACTGAACGCATTATCACAACTAAGCGTGGTGTATATGGTCGAGTTAATGTGACTCTACCCCTTCCCGCTAAAGTATCTATGTTCGCATGGATGAAGAAGTCAGGCATGAAGAAAGCGGAATTCTTCCGCACGGCTCTTATGATCGGTGCTTTGCAATTGGCGAATGAACTAAAGGCGAAGAACCCGAACGAAGGTTATTTCGATGAAGTAGCAGGGAGCGCGGCGGGGGTTCCCTTTTAGGGCTAACGCCCGCGCTCCCTGCAAACAGGAAAATGAACCGCTTGCGCTTCGGCGCAAGCGCCCCCAGACTGTAACACGGGGGCGCAATGTACAAGAAAGGTTTGATTATGAATGGAGTAATACTTTTAGACACGCTGTATTTGATCGTCAAATATCCTTATCTGGATGTCTTTAGGAAATGGTATCGACATGCAGAAGGAATTGAATACCGTAAGCTGAAAGCGGGAATACAGCACGGTGATTTTGTCGTTAGAACCGGCGCAAGCTGTTACAAAGTCAGCGTGTGGCAACATGACGCAAGATTATTTTTGACTGACCAAGTAGATGAAAAAGTTGGCGAGGGAAACGGTAGCGGCATTTGGATACAGTTAGGTCCGAAGTTCCTGATTGACAATATATATCATTTGCAATCATCGGTCAAAGAGTTGTTGGCGTCTGTAGGTGTCAATGGCGATTATCCGATCAATATCAATCGTCTTGATATTGCTATGGATTTATTTGGCGTGGATATGAAAGAGCAGGATATAAAACTATGGAAAGATGGATGGGTCGGGCGGTCTAAAGTATCGGCTCTTAATTTCAATTCAAGGACATCTGACCTAGAGACAATATATATCGGCTCTCGAAAAGGAAAATCGCCGATCTTATTGCGTGTGTACGACAAAGTAGCGCAAGCAGTAAGCGAGGGTGATATTGTCTATTGGCTTGATATTTGGAAAAACTATAACGGTGCGGTTACTAGAATTGAATGGGAGATCAAACCGAAAGCCGGAAACTTCGGGAAGGACTTACAGGACTTTTCGCTATTTAGCGGATTCTCCATCCGAGAGACTTTGAATTACATGGTATCAGATTGGGGTCGGCTGTGTATTCCGAATCCAGATGATAGCAATAATCGCCGCTGGGAGGATACAGAACTATGGCAAAAGGTAAAAGCCTTAGCCGCTGAATTCTCCGAGGGCGTAGATTATCCAACTTCACGATATGGTAAAAAATTTCATGGTGTAAGCGAGGCTTATATCAAACAATTGAGCGGTGTTATTTCCGGCGGCATGGCTCGCTTCGGAATAGATAAAGAGCCTAACATGGTAAGCCTAATCGAGGGATTAGAAGAATATGACCATCCTTTAGATCGCATACAAAAGGACGCCAAGCGAAAAAAGGCTATCTATTCAAAGCTTTAGAGTTGACATGGCTGAAATTATTCTCAAAGGTCGTTTGGATGGCATACAACGGAACAGACTTAAGAGCCTGTTCGATATGATGTATTCCCCAAAAGAACTAGCCGAGGAGATCGGAATAAACACCGATCAAGTTTATATGGTTTATGTGCCTTTAGGTTGTCCGCAAGAGAGGGATGAACGAAATCATATATTGATAAACGGGAAAACTTTTTTTGAGTGGTACACAAAAACCTATGCAAAGCTTCAGCTAAAATCGAATGAGACTTTCTGCAAAACTTGTAAGCAGGGAGTAAAGATTTACAAACCAAAGAAAGGGGAAAATCCATTTGTTGTATATGTACTGAGTGAATGTCCGAATTGCGGGCGAAAGCTGACAAAAATCTTAGGGCATAAACGAGGGGCGAATGATAAATAAAAAGAACTGGCAATTGATGAAAAAGTTTCTGGACTATCGGCTCATGGTAGATCAGATTACTAAAGACTCATTGAAGAAAGAGCAAACGCATATGCGGTATGCTCTTTATTGGGCAGGAGAACGATCATTCAAAGAAGCTACAGGCATTAGACCAACTTTGCCGGAATTCATGCTTTCAACCCGACTGGATGGCAAGGAGAACAAATTGTCGGCGGCCTACATCAAAAAGACGCTGGCAACTGCACGCTTATTCTTTTCTTGGTTATCGGATAATGAGGCGGGTTATAGTTGTATAAAGCAAGCATGGGTTAGGACTATAAAAGCAAAAAGATTGACCGAAGCTCCTAAGACTAAAGAAGCGGTAACACTTGAGGAAATATTAGCAATAGCCGCCAGCCCTGCCCGGACGCTCTTTGAGCGGCGGGCACGGGCGGCGGCTGTGTTTCTCTTTTTATCCGGCATGCGAATTGGTGCGTTTGTGTCAATGCCGATTTAAGCGGTAGATATTCCTAACCGTAAAGTTATTCAATATCCAAGTCTCGGCGTGAAAACAAAGAATAGGAAATTTGGGATAACCTATTTATTAGATATTCCTGAATTGTTGAAAGTCGTTCAAGATTGGGATGATGAAGTTCGAGCAATCTTGCCGCCCAATGGTTTTTGGTTTGCTCCCTTCTCGCCCTATACTTGCAAGATAGACCCTAATATGGTTTCGATTGGTGAGCATCGGGATACACTGGCTCGTCGAAATATCAAGGCATGGTTAGAAGGTGTCGGGTTGTGCTATCACTCTCCACACAAATTCAGGCATGGGCATATTCACTATGGACTTGAACAGTCTAAAGATATTCAAGACTATAAGGCTGTGAGCATGAATGTCATGCACTCTAGTATGAAAATCACGGATGAGTTTTACTCAAACCTGAATGATAATGAAGTGCAAAAAAGAATTAGCTCGCTGAACAAGGGGACACGATTACAGGATAATGACGAAGCTGTAATCATCAAAGAGTTTCTTGAGTGGACGAGAAATCATAAAGAATAGTATTTTTATTTTTGTGAAGTTTCAAAACATCTGCTTGCCGAGCCATCGACATAATGGATACATAAAAGCCCAAACTAATAATGCAAAAACTATGGCGGATAACCAGTCCTTGAAAGTCAGTGAAGATAAGGTTTCTGGATTTAATTCATAAAGCCAGATAGTCCCCACAAGAACACTAAGAAGAGTAGCTAAGGCAAATGCCGTTGGCTTCTCGATATTTACTCCGCGTCTGCGCAAAAGCGCCATGAGAATGGGTAAGACAAAAAGCGCAACTATCTCAGACTTTAGGAGAAGGCTCATCACATTCACCAATCTTTAGCAATTGAAGCCCTAACCAAAAATTTTGCCTTTAGCAAAGAAGCTAAAGGCAACTTAATTAGTCAAAAGCTCCTCGCCGAGGATTTGAACCTCGAACCTAGCGGTTAACAGCCGCCCGCTCTGCCGTTGAGCTAGCGAGGAAGGCGACGGGGATTATACGGTCAAGAGAAGGTTGTGTCAAGAACGGTTTGAATTAATCGCAACGATATCTTGTTCATAATTTTAATTCAACTTTTGGCTTCCACAAGATCCCATAAATTTCCATACAAATCCTTGAACACCGCCACGGTGCCATAATTCTCATCCTTCGGCTCGCGCACAAACGTAACACCCTTTGCTTTGTACGCCTTATAGTCGCGCCAAAAATCATCGGTGTAGAGGAAGAGAAAAACGCGGCCGCCGGTTTGATTCCCAATCCGGCTGGACTGCTCTTCGTTTATGGCACGTGCAAGCAGCAAGCGCGCCTTCTCTGAACCCGGAGGCTCGATCACTACCCAGCGCTTGTCCTGCTCCGGAATGTACGTGTCTTCAATCAAAGAGAAGCCAAGCGTCCCAACATAGAAATCAAGCGCTTCGTCATAATCGCGAACGACCAGTGCCATTAAACCGATGGATTGTTTCATTAGACTTATCACTCCGATCTGTATCTAAAATCTAACGCGCAGCTTTCTTCTTCGTAACCAACTTCTTTGGATTCGGTCCGAGCTTTCTCTTCTTTCGCCGATCCAGCCAGCGCCAGAAAGCAGGGATGAGCAGAGCAGTCGCCAGAATACCGACGATCCATTCCCAGTCCAAGGAACCCAGGCGCTGTGCAACCGTGACCTTCACATCAATATCCGCTTGGTACGAATTCAATCTCGCGCCAGTAATCTTGACCTTGATATTGCACCAGGCGATATAGAATTAGCGTCAGCTTTTGCTGACCACTTTTGTGAGCGGTCACCAGCCAAGCCCAGTTCGTGGTTTCCGTCCCGCTGACAAGTTGTTCGGGATTATCCTGCTCGGGCTGAATCGAAAATGCCTGGGCGTCATCGGAAAGCAAAGTTGCCTTCATGCGCGGCGTGATTTGAACACTGGCGCTTGTGACTTGTCCACTCTCGGTCACTTGTGTGCTCAATGCTTCTGGCGAGAGCGATGGATTGAGCAGAAGTTCGATGGTAGTTGTGTCCCCCAACCTCATCGACTGCGGCTTGTTGTAGGCAATGCTGGCGCTGATGGATTGCCGCAGAATATCGTCAATCTGTGCTAATTGATCCTCAACAGATGGTGTGTTGACAAATGCAGTGGCAGCAGGAACTGATGTTGAGGATTCTGTTGGAGTTGCGGCACTACCGCACGAAATCAGCAGAAGTATCGTAATCACCATGAATGGAATCAGCCTGAAGGCTTTCATCATCAAGACTTTCCATTTACAAACTTGTAGTTCTTAGATCAGTAAATTGTGCATGGGAGGTATTGTTAAATATAACTAATACTTGACCGCGCTTAATTTATACAACTTGTCCGTTCGATGCGTGGCAGTGATCTGTCGCACGGTGCCGGTGAGACCACGCACCACAATCGAATCGGTGCGAGCGCCATCGCCATAGTAGCGCACACCTTTGAGCAGTTCACCGTCGGTGATGCCCGTGGCCGCGAAGAAAACATCCTCCGATGAAACCAGATCATCCATCGTCAGGATTTTATCAAAGTCGTAACCGGCTTCGCGTCCACGGCGCAATTCGTTCTCATCGCGCGCATATAACTTGCCTTGAATTTCTCCGCCCATAGCGCGCAAGGCGCAGGCCGCCAGCACGCCTTCCGGTGTTCCGCCGATTCCGATCAATACATCCACACCGGCGCCAGGCCAAGCCGTCATCAACGCCGCGGCTACATCGCCATCCGGGATGATGCGGATGCGCGCACCAACTTTTCGGATTTCGGCAATCATGGCATCATGACGTGGACGCTCCAGGATGATAGTCGTCAAATCCTCGACATCTTTGTGCTTGGCCTTGGCAATCGCCTTCAGATTTTCAGTGATCGATTTTTCAATGTTGATCTTGCCCTTCGCTTCCGGCCCCACTGCCAGTTTGTTCATGTAAACGAACGGCCCCGGATCGAACATGGTGCCGCGCGGTGCGATGGCAACCGTCGCAAGTGAGTTCGTGCGACCGAAAGCCAGAGGACGAGTGCCATCAATCGGGTCAACCGCCACATCTACATCCGGCGCCGAACCGTTGCCCACATTTTCGCCGTTAAACAACATCGGAGCATTATCCTTTTCGCCCTCGCCGATGACAATGATGCCATTTATATCAACCGTTTGGAGGATAAGCCGCATCGCGTTGACAGCGGCCCCATCCGCCGCTTCTTTATCGCCGCGTCCCATGAAGCGGCCCGCTGAAAGCGCGGCGGCTTCGGTTACGCGCACCAGCTCGAGCGCCAGATTGCGGGTAGGTTCGTTATAATCCATGTTTGCCTCCGAAAATTATTTGAGCAGGAAAAAGTGAATCCAATAGAATCCGATCACGCCGCCCCAGATCAGCAAATCAACTCGGTCAAACGCGCCGCCGTGTCCGGGGAGCAGATTGCCCGAGTCTTTCATCTGTCCAAAGCGTTTGAACAAACTCTCGCCCAGATCACCGAATAAGCTAAGCGCACTTAATATAAATCCAAACAAAATTCCCTGCCAGATTGTGACGTGAAGCGGGCCATATCGAGTATAAGCAAATGCGAAAGAATCCGCCATAGAACGTACCCATGAACACGCCCGCCAAATATCCCTCCCAGGATTTATTCGGGCTGAGGTGCGGCGTCATGCGATGTTTGCCATAGCGGGCGCCAAAGCTGTAAGCGCCCGCGTCCGTCAGCCAGACAATGGGGAGTGCAAACATCACCCACCAGGCGCCATGAGGCAAAGCACGTAAATCAACTATATATGAGCCAATCCAACCCAGATACACAAAACATCCCACCGTTACGAGAAAATCGAACGCGGCCTGATCGCGGCCGCGCTCATAAGCGATGAGATGTACCGTTATTGCCAAAAGAATGAGGCATGTAAAAACGGGTTCCGACGCGGAAGGCCAGAATGCGCGCGTCGCCAAAATCGCCAGCGTCCCACCCACCGATAAATAAATGGATGGTTCATATTCCGCTTCACGAAACATTTGCGCAAATTCCCATGAAGCCAACACCATAAAGAAACCAATTAATAGAAAATATAAAATACCCCCAAGGAGGATTGCAGGCACAACGATCACCAGCAGGACGAGTGCAGTGAGCGTACGCCTAACCATTGCTCTTGTTTGCTACCGTGTTTGAGACTCCGCCGTAACGGCGATCGCGCTGGGCAAATGCTTCGAGCGCTCGACGGTATTCCTCCTTGCCAAAGTCAGGCCAATAAATTGGCGTGATATACCATTCCGAATACGCCGCCTGCCAGATCAAAAAGTTGCTGATGCGCAATTCGCCGGATGTACGAATGATCAAGTCAGGATCAGGCACGCCCGCCGTATACATATATTGACTGACCATCGTATCAGTAACCTTTTCAGGCAGAATACCGTCTTTCATCATATGCTGAATGGCTTGAACAATTTCATCGCGTCCGCCATAATTGAACGCCACATTAAGGATAAGCCGGTCGTTACTCTTGGTCAGGTCAATCGCATCCAAAACTTTTTCCTGCAAAGTGGGCGCCAAACGCTCCAATCGCCCAATATGGCGCAGTTGGACTCCCTCCTTGTTTAGTTCAGCCAGCTCACGATCAATCACATCCTCAAGGATATGCATAAGTCCATCCACCTCTTCGTGCGGACGTCCCCAATTCTCAGTGGAGAAGGCGTAAATGGTTAGATATTTAACTCCGAATTCAACCGAAGCGCGAATGATGCGCCGCAAGTTTTCGGTGCCGGCTTTATGGCCGGCCAGACGCGGCAGACCACGCGAGATCGCCCAACGACCGTTACCATCCATGATGATGGCAACATGACTAGGAACTTTTTCAAGGGGGGTATTTAGCGGTGGGTTGGGCATAAGGTTTTATCTCATTGCGGTGCAACAATTTCCAACTCGCAATGAGATCAGCTTTATACTTCCATGATCTCGGCTTCTTTCTTCTTGCCGAGCTCGGTAACTTCTTCGATAAACTTATCCGTCATTTTTTGCAAATCTTCTTCCCCGCTCTTCAAATCATCTTCCGAGATCAATTTCTCTTTCTCGAAATCGCGCATATCGTTATGAGAATCACGGCGAATGTTACGGATGGCCACGCGCGACTCTTCAAGCCGCGTGTGAACCTGCTTGACCAAATCATGGCGGCGATCTTCGGTTAGTGGAGGCAGGTTAAGGTGAATCACTTTGCCGTCATTGTTGGGAGTCAATCCCAGGTCCGAAGCCTGAATCGCTCGTTCGATTTCCTTCAGCGTGGTCGCGTCAAAGGGCTTGATCATCAGCGATCGTGCCTCCGGTACACCGATGGTTGCCAATTGCATCAGAGGTGTGGGCGTATCATAATAATTGACCATCAATCTTTCGACCAGCGCTGGGTTAGCACGTCCGGTCCGGATGGCAGCCAGATCATCATTTAGATTTTTAATCGCACTTTGCATGCGATGTTCAGCATCTTTCAGAAGGTCTTTTATCACGTTGGCCTCCACAAAATAGGTTCGGTATTAAGGATACACTAAAACAGAAAAATACGCTATGGGAAAACAACGTAAGAGATGGATTGATAAGGATTGAAAGTCTCTCAAAGAAGACGGGCGTTGCAAATTACTTCTACGCAAGACAGTCTAATTCAACAACATGTAAATTCTATGCGCTAACCAATGTTCCAACTCGATTGCCTTTAAGAGCATTCATCAATGCCTGCGCATCCCATAAGTTAAGCACCAGGATCGGAAGGTTATTTTCCATGCACAAAGTAACTGCCGTGCTGTCCATCACTTCGAGGCGGCGATTCAAAACTTCGATATAGGTCAATTGATCGAATTGTTTTGCATTCGGATTTTTCTTGGGATCTGAATCATACACACCGTCCACTTTTGTCGCCTTGATGACGACATCTGCATCTATTTCGGAGGCGCGCAGTGCTGCGGCGGTATCCGTGGAAAAAAACGGATTGCCAGTACCCGCGCCGAAGATCACCACCCGTCCTTTTTCGAGATGGCGAATGGCACGTCGACGGATATATGGTTCAGCCACCGCGCGCATTTCTATCGCTGACATCACTCGTGTGAACACACCGATGCGTTCCAGCGCATCCATCAAGACCATGGAATTCATCACTGTACCAAGCATGCCCATGTAATCGGCGGTGGAGCGATCCATGCCGCGCTCCAAGCCTTGCTTGCCACGCCACAGGTTTCCGGCGCCGATTACCACGGCCACTTCCACACCCATGTTATACACGTCTTTGATTCGGCTTGCGATTGCTTCCGCTTCATCAACATCAATGCCAAATCCAGTTGGACCTCCAATCAACTCTCCACTGAGTTTGAGCAGGATGCGTTTATATTTTAGCTCGGACATAATTCACTCCTTCTCCGCCTCTCGATAAGAAGCGCGGACGATGATGAAAGCGTGCTTAAGAAAAAGGCCAACGATCAGGTTGGCCTTTCATCTTATTCATGACGAATGCTTTCGCCCAGTTCCCAACGCTGAAAGCGGCGAACGATCAGATTCTCACCGGTGGCGGCGATCGTTTGCAGAACGAGCTTCTCAACAGTCATGCCTTCATCGCGAATATAAGGCTGGCGCAGAAGGACGACTTCGTCCTTGAACTTTTCAAGACGACCTTCCACAATCTTGTCCACAACTGCTCCAGACTTACCTTCTTCTTTCGCGCGTGCGCGGGCAATCTCCGCCTCGTGGTCCAATTCAGAGGTGGGAATTTCCTCGGCCTTGATATATCTCGGAGCTGATGCGGCTATCTGCAATGCAATCTCATGCGCCATATTGCGGAACTGCCCAGAACGCGCGACAAAATCTGTTTCGCAATTGACCTCGACCATCACACCTACGCGTCCATCGCCGTGGGAATAAAGTTCGACAACTCCATTGGATGCTTCTCTGTCGGCACGCTTGGCGGCTGTGGCCATGCCTTTTTCACGTAGGTAATCCACGGCTTTTTCAAAATCCCCATTTGATTGCTGAAGCGCCTTGCGGCAATCCAAGACGCCGGCGCCGGTCGCGGTACGTAACTCTTTAATCATGTCAGTAGTAATTTCCATTTTGCTTCCTCGCTCAAAAGCGGATTATTCCGCCGGCTTTGATTCAGCAGGCTTAACTTCTGAAGTGGATTCTTGAGGCTTCTCTTCGGATTTATCGCTATGAGCTGCAGGCTCATCTGGCTTGCGCGTTGCGCTCAACTTAGCCAGTGTAGCCTCTCCAAGCAACGCATCTTCCTCGACCACTTCATCGGTATCAACCACTTTCGGCGCTCTTCGTCCCTTAGGCTTTTCGATTTTAGCTTCTGCAACGGAGGCAGGCTCGGCAGCCTCTTCGAACGGTTCTTCCTCCTTGCGCATGGCTTTGCCTTCTAGCACTGCATCCGCAACTTTCGCCACCAACAATTTGATGGCGCGGATTGCATCATCATTGGACGGAATTACATAATCAACGCCCTCGGGATTGCAATTCGTATCCACCAGCGCCACGACGGGAATATTGAGTAAATTGGCTTCGTGAACCGCTGCATCTTCGCGGCCGACATCAATTACAAAAATCAACTCTGGCAAACGCTTCATCTTTCGAACGCCCGATAAGCGAATGAGCAGACGGTCAATTTCCCGTTGAATGAGCAAGCCTTCCTTCTTGGTGAGGCGATTGATTTCCCCGGTATCACGCAACTGCTCTAGACGATTCAATTCTTGGATGCGTGCATACATCGTGGACCAGTTCGTAAGCATACCACCCAGCCAGCGTTCCGTGACGTAAGGCATGCCGCAACGTTCTGCTTCTTCCTTCACAGTATCCTGTGCTTGACGTTTCGTTCCGACAAACAAAATTATTCCGCCCGCAGCGACGGAATCACGGATCAGGTTATAGGCATGATTCAACAGCTTGACAGTTTGTTGGAGGTCAATGATATGAATGCCGTTGCGTTCCGTGAAAATATACGGCTTCATACGCGGATCCCACTTGTTGGTGCGATGCCCAAAATGGACGCCGCTCTCAAGCAAGGCCTTCATAGAAATAACAGCCATGTTTCTCCTTGAATTTCCGTTCTCCAAACACGCAGTATTTCTGGTGCGGAACGGTATGAGTTTAGCGGGGAATATATACCCGCTCAGGGATGCTTGATGCCCATCCCAGGCAAGATGTGCCCTCTTAAGGAAGCGGCGAGATTATAACATGAAACGTCAGATGCATCGCACCTCCAATTTCTCCAAATCCGCTCGGTCCGGTTCCCTAGCGGACATGCAGGCTGCGCAACAGGCCGAGGCTAACGCCCAGAACGCTGTGGGCGCCGCCAGCGACGCGGCCGTCAAAGCCGAGTGGAACTTTCACAATGATACTAGGCGGCAAGGCGCAGCTCGTTGCCCGGTAGGGAAGCGATTCGAACCAGGCGCAGGCCATGGGCTTGACGAAAAAATCCGACTACAAAGCGTCTGTTCGCAGAGCCAATGCAAAGGCCGGAAGCGGTTGAGTATCAATCATCAGAATCGAGTAGGAGGCGGCGGCTAACCGCCTCCTCTCACACCACCGGACATGCGGGTCCGCATCCGGCGGTTCATCAAGCAGAACGCAGTTCTTGATACCGTGTTTTGATACTTTTCAGCCCTGAGTTATGCCAATAGGTATTGCTCAGGGCTTCGTTTATCACAGGTGAGGCAGAGATACGCCAGGGGCTTCTGCCTCCAGCTCCTTCTTGTGCCCTTTGCTTTGGGACGCCCAGCTTCACTAATTCTCGGTAGCGGGTTGGACCTCGTTTCCAGCGTTTCCAAATCAGTTGCCTCAATCGTCGTCGTATCCAACTGTCCAGCTCCTCAAATAGGCTCGGTGTGTCAGCCAGCCGGTAGTATCCAATCCAACCAATGATATAACGGTTGATCTCTTCCAAGATCTGTTCCAGTGTGCCACTCCGAGTGCGCTTCGTCAGGTTACATAGCTTCTCCTTAAAGCGTTCCTTCGTTCGGTTCGCTATTCGGATCAGCACCATTCCTTTGCGCTTGAAGAAACTGAACCCAAGTATTTTCACCTTCCCCACTTTCTCAACCTTACTCTTCTTGGGATTGACTTTCAACTTCAGCTTCTTCTCCAGAAACCCTTTCACGCTTTCCATTACTCGTTCGCCCGCTCGCGGCGTCTTGACATAAATGTTACAATCATCAGCGTAGCGTACAAACTTGTGCCCGCGCTTTTCCAGTTCTTTGTCTAAATCGTCCAGCATGATATTGGATAGCAATGGGGAAAGTGGGCCGCCTTGCGGCACGCCTTCTTCTACATCCATTACTACTCCATTGATCATCACTCCCAATTCCAGATAGGCTCGGATCAGCTTGAGCACTCGTTTGTCTTTCACCACCCGTGCCACACGGGCCATCAGCATATCGTGGTTCACTCGATCAAAATATTTCTCCAGATCGATATCCACACACCATTCGTATCCTTCTTGCACGTACGTTTGGGCTTGCCTCACGGCTCCATGCGCACTGCGGCCAGGTCGAAACCCATGGCTATGCTCTGAAAAGAGCGGTTCGAATAATGGGACCAACACCTGCGATATCGCTTGTTGGAGTAAGCGATCCATTACATTCGGTATCCCTAACTGCCTTGTCCCACCATCAGGTTTGGAAATCTCCACCCGCCTGACTGGGCTCGGCTGATAGGTTTCGCTTTCGAGAGCTGCCCTGATCTCCAACCAATGTTCCTTCAGGTATGGACGAAGTTCTTTCGCCATCATCCCATCGATGCCTGGCGCCCCGCCGTTGCTCTCTACTCGCTTCATCGCTATGAGCAAGTTCTGTCTTTCCAAAATCTTTTCCCATAGCCCTGCGTCGGATGTTCGCTCGTCTCGCACTGAGGACGGCTCGGCTCTCGGTTCCACTCCCGTCGGATTCACCGACTTCGTTGGCTCCGCAGTATCCCTATCCGGGAAAGACGGCCTTCTGTGTTCATCCTGCAAGCTGCTCAAGTTACTATTCCTGTTTAATGTTCGGCCCTTCCCACTCAAACGGGAGTGGTAGTATGGCCTCGGCTGACCCCTGCCATTTCAATCCGATTTCTCAATCGGGGTTACCATCTTCGGTTAGATGGCAGGTCTCCCCAGGTAAGAGCATTGACTTTCCCTGCATCCTTGTTCCATTTACTGCTTTGGCCTTTGATCGCATTGGGTTTCACTGTTTGATGCCAGCTCGCCCAGCCTTACAGCCTCTGATGGAATTCTTGTTCATCAAGTCGCAAGTTTGCCGCCAGCTTCCTTCGGACTTCACCTCGCAGTGACGCCCTTGCTCTTGGCTAATGGTTGGTGCAATCAACCTCCATAAGGGACTTTCACCCTCAAGTCAACGCCCATGCTGGGCGCACATCAAAATGGGACAGCCATGGCTGTCCCATTAAATTAGCAAATACAGGGGCGAGGCGTTGCCTCACCTTTAGACGGAGCACTTCCCCTGTTTATTTCGTGGGCGTGACGCGGAAGCGGCGTGCGAGGAAGATCACCGCGATCAACATCATGCCCGCAATCACCAATCCCGGCGCGCCAAATTCATCGCCAATGCCGGTCTTCGGCAAAGCGGTTGATGTCGGTACGTTGGTGAGTTCGGCGTTCGCAGCTTAAGTCAAAGCCGCACCCACCGTAGCCGTTACCGGTTCCGGTGTATCCGTCGTGAAGGCAGGTATTTCCGTGGAGGTTGCCTCAGCCAGCACCGGCGTATCCGTTGGCGCGGGAGTTGGAGTCGCAAGGCTGATAGCCACCTGGGTTGCAGTTAACGCCTGTTGAACCTGCGCATTCTGCGTGGCTTGTGCCGCGGCCTGTTGATTCGTAGTGCTTTGATTTGGCCGAATGGCAAAGAAATAAACTCCTGCCAGACAGGCTAGGGAAAGCAGAACGATCCCGCCCAATAAACCGGCTACAATCAAAAACGTGCGATTGCTGGATTCTTCAGGCGGTTGTTGTTGAGCATTTGAACTACCTGGGTCGCCTTCATACATGATATTTTCTCCTCGCGTAATGTTATGCCTATTATCCCACAACTTCCAGATTTATCAGAGGGATAAGCACTTGTTCGCCATTCTCCAGTTTGATATCTGCGGCAGGAGCGCGCAAGCCGCTGGGTAATATAGTCAAACCGGGATGCAAAACGAAGATCGTTCCGATCATTCCCGCCGCGGGCGGTCGGCGCAATCGCACCGTCTGACCTGCCGCAAAGGTTGTGACTTCCTGTGGCGGAGCCGGTTCGGATGAAACTGGCAACGGGATGATCACCTCGGGCAGCGTTCCACGGTATCGATCAAAATTTTCCGCATTGAGAGTTGCTTCACGTTTGACATTGGTCGTCAATAAACGATACGCGGCGGAATTCATCGGCATGGAACCAAAGCCATCGGTCAGCATGATCGGGTAACGCATCTCATGCGCCACAGGCAACAAGGAAGGAAACAAACTTGCCAGAATCAAGCCGCGCACAGGAAGTTCCGCCGCGGCTTGCAAGGTATTCGCCTCCTTGCACTGACCGGCAATGATTACCGATCCGCGCAAGCTGACATCCAACCTTTCGGCTGTCAAAACCTTATCGGGCTGTTCAGCCAAATTAGTCAGTACCCCGGTGTCGACCCGACCGTTGCCCCATACGCCCTGCACCAATGCACCCGCAGTCTGAATCACCACGCCACGATCAGGGATGATTTGCATGACAGTGCCTGGGATACCGGCGCGTAATTCCGTGTGCGATTCACCGCACCTCGATCAATACCTGACCTCCGCCGGTTACCACCACTTTGCCTTCACGCGGCACCTTGACTGTTTTCGGCAGCATACCCCGCCCCGTTGCTATCACCGAACCCGCTGACAACCGATCCCCAACTTTGCATTGAATCAGCTTATCGGCTGCATCCGGCGATAGATTGAGTGCCCGTCCAACGTCAAGCAAAACATGTTCGCGGGCCCAGCTCACCTCGGCAACCACATCCACCGCGCTAACCTTTTGATTCAGCCGCGCACTTACCTTGCCATTAATTGGCAGCACACGCTCTCGAAGGATCGTTGTCAGCGGCAAAATGTGACGAACAGGGGCAAGCATTCTATTATCCTCCAACCGTCCATAGCCATTTCTTGACCAATTCGCGCCGCCGCCCCGGATCCTGCGGCAGGGTTAGCGGGCGACCGCGGCCGTCAATCACCACTCCCATGGCGCCTCCACTGACGCGCACCGCACCACTGCGGCCTGGGCCAAAACCAACGTCCGCACCGCGTGAAGGCTGGAGGGTCAATTTCGCGGATTGACCATCTGCCAGCGGCAACAACTCGAGGCTACCATACTTAACCTCGGCTTGTGCTTCATGGCCATCATCGTATATAAGCCGTGCGCGCGCCACCAACGAACCATAGCTGGCAGAAACCACCACAGAAACCACGGTTCCAAGACTTTGAAACGCCCCTGATTCCAAAACCTGCACCGGCATAATGCTATTGCGCGCCGCGGCCGCACCCAGCAACGGAAGCAAATCATTTTTATCGAGGATGAACGTAGTCAAACCGGTCGGTTGAATGGCATCCAGCAAAAGCAACAGGCTTTGCCCGGCAGTAGGCGCGTCGCCCAACGCGCCGCCACCCGCCAGGATCGGCTCAAAACTTGGAAGCAATCCAGGGCGCGGGGCGCGCATCGAACGCGGAAATTTGCGCTTGGCTGTTTGCACAGCAAGATAAAGCGCCTGACGTGTTACCGCTTGTGCAATCGCCTGCTCTTCTTTAGTCGCCGAAATGGAGGAAGGGTATAAAGCCTTTTGGTAAATGTAATCGCGTAATACGCCGGTGGAAATATCCAGTGAGGACCAGCGCAAAATATCTTCCAAGCTTGTATATTGAAGCAAGGCAGGCAAATTCTCACCAAGACCAAATTGCGGATAGACGCCCAATGTAGAACGTTGAGCAAAGCCTGCCACAACTACTGCGGCCGACGCGCCGATATCCACGCTCAACAACCCTTTGCTTCCGGCATAAATCTGGCTGAGGAAACGCACCATGCGATCTTGTGCATAGGCTGTGGGTAAGACGCCGCCATTAGCCCAACCAACGACGGCATCCAGGCCTTTTAATTGACGCTGACGAACTCCCAGAAAGACACCAGCCAATTCACGTGCGGCCGGTTCAAGGTCTTCTGTTTCGAGCGAAGGACGCACGTTCGGGCTAAAATGCAAAGATGATGTCACATTGCTTAGCAACCCTTTAACTTCATCATCCAATTTTTGATTGCCCGCGAACAATACAGCCGGTCGTTTCTCCGGCGGTAAAAGATAACTTGCCAGGCCGACCGGCTCCAGCATCTTATGAACAGAACGAGATGCACCGCCGTCGGTGCCGCCCGTAATGATCACAACATCCGGCTGTAAACGAAGAAGCGTATCAATCTGCTGATCCGTTTTACGATGATCGTTCAATCCCACCGAATCGACAACACGCGTATACGTCATCTCTGCCAAACGAAGAGCGCTCTCCAATGAGACTTCATCGAGCAAACCAACCACGGCTGTTTTCAAGGCGGGACCAGCAGACAATGTGGAAACAAACGCATCCACGCCGGATCCGTCAGGCTGGGATGGCGTAATGAGCTGGCGATCCGCATTGAGCAGAGGCCGTCCCGATGCCGTCTGCAGCGCACTGATTGCGTTGCGGACACCTTCGCTTACATCTTGAAACGGCGCTTCAACGGTTGAAGGCGACGAGACCGAGGCAAGCAAACGATACTCGCCCTCGACCACATCAAAGAGAACCGCGCGCGTGGTTGCCGCACCAATGTTGACGGCTAGTAGAGAGTCACCTTGAACCAGAGAGGCAGGCATAAATCAATGCAGTCCGAATAGAGTTCCAAAGAAATGGAGACGGTCAATGAGGGCGGTCAGAGCGGCAGAATACACGCCCGCAAACAAAACGCCCAACGTGATTGCCAAAAAAATACTTCCGATAAAAGCAATGAGTTCGATCAAGCCAAAGCGGCGCACTGAGCCATCCTTGGTTGTGCGCGCACCGAAATGAAAATAAACAAGCGTGGTCGTAACGCCAGCCAAAATCCACACACCGTTGAATATCATTTCAAAAATTGAGCGGCTGAAGTTGCCGAACGCGCATCAAACATATTGATGGTCGCGCCGATTTGCGGAAAGAGCGTTCCAGTAACCGCCCCGCCGACAGCAACTGCCGCACTCACACCCACCAGCAATGCCATGGTCGGCATTCCCAATTGTGTTAAGCGCGGTGAGACTTTGGTCAGCAAGAGCGCGCTCAAGATCAATGGAATAGTCAGCAAAGCCTTTTGTGCAGATGTACCCGTGATCAGCGGGAAAAACAAATCGGACCAGATCACCTGCCTCCATGCAACCGAGGCAACGTATCCGGCAGAGACACCAACGAAAATATAAACCGCAATACGAAACAGCGGGTTATCGCCAATCAAATAACTAAAGATGAGAAGCGTAAAAAGAAAAGCTACAAAACCTGCAATTAGGTCGGGGGACAATTAACTTCGCTCCCTTTCCGCGCGGCGAGCCTGCAAGCCTGATACCAGACTCCAGAAACCGCCCAAGATGATCATCACGGCCGCCAGTAACAATCCAACACTATATGCATCCCAATACCGACGCGCCAACCCGGCTTGTCCATTGGCCTGTTCGACTTTGGAGGCATCGTTCAACCCGTTAACCAATCCATTGACTTGACCGGAAGCGACATAAGGCATCAGCATTGGACCAGCCTGTGAACTGGATACAATCACGAGGGACGCATTGCCGCGCAAGGGACCCGCTTGTTCAATCCAGACACGGCCAGCCTCTGCGCTATCGGTCAATAATGATGATCGAAGCAAAATCTGAAAAATGCGCGACGCCTTGCAACGGCGCAGTCTGCCAGGCTTGCGAACCATCCACATCGAGAGGCATCGCGGCAGTCGGATTCTGTGCAAAGTCATACACGCCAGCCAATCCCCCGGGAAGATAACCAAGATCAACGTATTGTTTGCCAAGCTGATAACCGCGTACTGGTAATGGACCTGACTGAAGACTGGACATCAATTCTTCAGCCAAAGCTGAACCGGTAGGCGATGATGAGAGGATCGTCAAACGAGGATGTTTTAACAAGAGCAGACGACTCAGATATGGCTCGGCGACCGTTTGCATTTCACCGGACAAAGAAGGTTCATAATCGAACACAGCCAATACCGGTGCGCCCGCAGGAATTTTTTCCATGGCGGAGATTGCCATTTCGGTTTGATCATTGGGGACGCGGACTGGCACGGCAAAAATTTGAGTGGCTGCGAAAAGAATGCCCCCCACAAACAGGAACACCAAAGCCGTGATTGCCCAACGCAAAACCCTC
Source organism: uncultured Chloroflexia bacterium (assembly GCA_963752775.1). GTDB lineage: Bacteria > Chloroflexota > Anaerolineae > Anaerolineales > Villigracilaceae > Fen-1038. The sequence goes on along the minus strand of CAVVZL010000008.1, from coordinate 35,865 downwards.
TGGGACATGATCACGGACGCCGCTTTCATTGGAATAGGTGCGGTCTCTGCGGAAAGGATTTGATCCAGCAACGCGGCCTGTGTCTGATGCTCATCCGTGGCGTTCAGTTTAATGGAGTAAGCCTTGGGTTTACTCGTTGGCCCGAAGCCGGGACCGACCGGTAAAACGTCCTGCAAGCCAGCCAATGGTCCGCCGCCTTCCGTAAAAGAAGCGCGGCTTGGAGTGGGAGAAGACGGCACCGCAGATTCAACGGGGCGCATTGCCTGAACCCAAGATGGCAGTTCGGCTGGAGCAATCAGATTCTCCCGTTTGTGCAGGTGAAGGTGAGTTTGTTTCACTGGAAGATTGGTCGGTATGTTCAGGTTCAAGGGCAGTTAACCAATCCGGTATCTGCATAGAAGCGAAGATTGCATCAGTGCTGGCGCCTGCTGTAGGATCATCCGCGAAGGCCGGAGTCGAAGTGGGTGGTTCAGGCCCATCCGGCGAAGTAAATGCAGAGGCTTTTAAATCCACTGATGCCGTAGATGATTGAGGTTCAACGGGCCGAAGTGACGAAACCCAATCAGGTGTTTCGGGTGGAACGGGAGTCTGCTCAATATCTTGTGAGTGTACTGGATGATATCGCTGGCTCACTCGTTTGAGGAAGATCTGCCACGCTGAGTGGCACTGACGCAGGCGGAGAATCACTTTTGGGAGCCGCGGCTTTGAGCCAATCCGGCAAATCCGATGATGAACTGAATGAAGCAGATGGCTCTGCTGTTGCCGGTGTTTGACCAAAGGCTTTCAGCCAGTCTGGCACTTCTGCCGGCGCAGCGGACTCGCTTTGTTCAGGCGTGCTGGCTTGTAGCCAGTCGGGTTTAGATGTAGGTTGTTCCTCTTGTATAGGAAGCGATGGCGATTGAGTGACAGGCTGTTGAGTTTGAAGGTTATTCAGCCAGTCAGGTACATCGTTTACAGGCGGAAGTGGTGTTGTGGACGGGGATTGCGTATTAAGGTCTTTTGATCGGTCAGATGGCTGAGGTTCCGGGGTCGGTGCTGCACCGAAGGGACGCGATTCCAAATTCTTAAGCCAATCTGCATCTTCGGATGGTGCGGGCGGAAGAATAGAAGGAGTAGATTCAATCGGTTGAGCGGAAGCAGGTGATTGGTCCGGGATGGAAGCGGACGATTGATCGGCGTGCGAAAGCCAATCAGCCAGTTCGTCTTTGTCGGGCGCCGGCTCTTGAGGCATCATCCATGAAGGCGCAGTGTTTTCTACTGGAGTTTCCGAAGGCGTTTGTGTGGCACTGATGCGGGGCGAAGCATCCTCAAAATCATCATGACCGCCCAGTTCGACCCATTTCACCTGAGTATCTTCGGCTTCGGGATCATTCTTTTTCTTCTTCGCTGGCACATTGCCCGTAAGACTTACAAGCCAATCGGGGACTTCTTCCTCTTCGTTATCACCTTGCGATGTAAGACCAGCAAGCAGATCGGGCGTAGATGGTGCAACAGGTGTTGGGTTGTCAACGAATAGAGATGAATCAGTTGCGTCTCCGCTGGTAGATTGACGAGCCTTTTCGCGTGCCTCTCTCAGCCATTGCGGCAGAATCGGTTCCAGCTCGGCAGTAACTTTTTTGGTCGGGATCTGTCCGGGTTGAAGTGGCGCGTTCTCTTCTTTTAGTGGACCGGTCAATGGCTCAAGGCGCGACATGCAATTCTGGCAAAACTCTGAGTTGGCTGGATTCATCTCGCCACAAACGGGACATTTGATGGTATCCATCATTTGCCTCCATAAGGACGATCCGCGCCAAATATGACGCGCAAGCCGGTGGTCAATGTGCCAAGGGCAACTCCGATTAAAATACCGCGTGCGCCGCCAAGCGGGAGCGCTTGGCGAATCTTAAGAATGAGATCAGCCAACGGGCTGACTCCAAAAAAAGGTAAGATTGCAGATGTAACGAGCATGAAGACAGCCGTCAAAAGAAAGATGACGCTCATTAGATCAGTTCGACGGCGCAAGAGGCGGACGCTAGCATAAAGCAATGTTACGGATAACAAAGCCATGAGTGTGGCTTCGACCGGGATAATAACTGCGCTTACAAGCAAGCGCATATTGGGATTATCTGGACCAAGTGCGATGCCGAAAATAAAACTTGCAAATAAACAAATCAGCAGAATGGCGCTATATATATTTCCCTTTTCGCGGCGGCGGATTTTATCGCCATGCACAGAAATCAAATTAAATACACCGACAAGAGCCGCCACGCCTGCCAAAATGATTGCCCAATTGAGCAGAATGCCTTGCACACCAGCAAGAGCAGGCACAAAGTAACCGATTAGAACAATCAAGCCTGCGATAATTGCGATTGCGATGGCAATATAACGCATTAGATCAATCCCGCCACTTTCAAAACCGCGCCCGCCAAAAGCGCCAGGATAATTAACCAGCGTAAAACATCCTGAACCGTTAAACTCGCCGAATGGGACGCGCCAGAGTTGAGATACGCGCTCGCCGCAAATAATTCTTCGCCTATTAACGGCTCTTGCGCGGACGCGAAGAGCGCGGCTTGCGATGCAATATCAGTACTTGCCCCCAGCAAAAAAGCGTTCTGGCGTTCAGCCGCATCGGCCAGCAACGCGGCTTCTACTCCGAAATCGCCAACCAAAATGCTCGCAGAAACATTTTCATCGCGAATAATCGGCATTGCACCTGCCGCGGCAGAAAACGGTGTCATCCCGCTCAAACGTCCGGACACGGGTTGATAAAGATCGCCTGCGCCCATACTTTGGTACCCGGCCTGGAGCGTATCTTGCGCGAGCAAAGCTAACGAGGCTTCGCCTCCAACCGCGACCGGAGGACGGTCGCTTAGCGATGTGCGTTCCGCGATATGACGTAGCAGTCCCAGACCGGCAAGCGGCGCGGCACCGCGCGATGTAAGCAGGCTGGCGCGTCCAAGCGAAACAAAGAGGCGCGTTCCATCTTCAACGCTGAGGTCCACCGCACGTGATAACCGCATCAGTGCTGGAATGACGCGCCATTTCGGTGAAGATTTTCGTTTAATCAATGAAAGTGCTAAGAGGAGAATAGCGGAAAAGCCGATCAGGCCAAGTCCGATTAGATTCATACGTCCGCTCCTTCATTCAAGAAGGAAACAAAAGCGTGCAATTCGTCATTGGATTCAAGAGTTCGCGCCAATGCATCTGCGCTCTCACCGAGGAAGGGTCGCCCAAAATATAATGCCTGGGCCGACAACACAGCCAGAGGCTGGCCCGCGTCCAGCATCCACGCGGCGAATCCGTCGAGGTGATAACGTCGCAGGATCTCCGCCCAACGAAACCAATGGTCGCGCGGCGACGTGTGCCCATAAGAAGACTGCATAGAATGTAGTATAGCATATTTCTTTAAGGTAAGACTACCTAGAAAACATGGTGAAGCCATTGGTTAACAAATAACCAACGTGGAAAGGATGCATATTCCATAAAAATCTCGTCATAGTGCAGTTTCGTTCATAAAAAATGACCCATAGTATAATCTTATGGATTTCATCGGCGGAGGAACCATGGTCAAAGATCGAACCGCTTTGAACGAGAAAAAAATCCGCGTGCTGGTGGCCAAGCCCGGCTTAGATGGGCACGACCGCGGAGCGAAAGTCGTGGCGCGGCGGATTGCGCAACTCCGGCATGGAAGTCATTTATACTGGCTTAAGGCAAACGCCTGAAATGATCGCCGAAGCGGCATTGCAAGAGGACGTGGATGTGGTTGGGCTTTCGATTCTATCCGGAGCACATATGGCATTGGCACCGCGGATTATGGACTTATTGAGAGCCAACGGCCAGACGAATGTAAAAGTGTTCATCGGTGGTATTGTGCCAGATGAGGATATTCCGCGATTAATGGAGATGGGCATCGCAGGAGTTTACGGACCCGGCGCCTCGACCGAAGATATTGTTAAAGACATTAAGAATGCAGTGAAATGATTTCCCTGGCAGAAACAGTTCTGGGCGGCGACCGACTCGCATTGGCGCGTTTGTTGACTTAAGTTGAGAATGACACAGCCGATGGACGAGCCGCGCTCAATGCTCTTTTTCCTTACACCGGTAAAGCGCACCTCATCGGTATAACTGGCGCACCCGGCACAGGCAAGTCTTCACTGGTCAATCAACTTGCTCTACATTTTCGCAAAGAAGGCGAACGCGTTGCGATTGCTGCAGTGGATCCATCCAGCCCATTTACAGGCGGTGCGGTGCTGGGTGACCGTGTTCGCATGAAGGATTTGAGCGGCGATAACGGCGTGTTCATCCGCTCGATGGCCTCACGCGGATCGATTGGCGGATTGGCGCAAGCAACTGCAAACCTTGTGCAGGTTTTTGACGCGGCGGGATATGAGATCATTATGATTGAAACGGTCGGCGCGGGGCAAAGTGAGGTGGACATTGCCAAATTAGCGCATACCACAGTGGTTGTAGAAGCCCCCGGCCTCGGCGATGACATCCAAGCCATTAAGGCCGGCATTCTTGAAATCGCAGATATCATCGTGGTCAACAAGGCGGATCATCCCGGCGTTGAAAACACTGTGAAGGCACTGAAGTCCATGCTTGACCTGGCACATCCGACACAAAAGATTTTCGCACATCATGGCACCCGGCTCCATCTCCCTCCATTTTCTGAAAAAATGGGGGCAGAGAAAGAGGGTGGCGAATCAGAAAACAATATTTGGCTTCCCCCCATTCAACAAACGATTGCCACTGTTGGAAAAGGAATTGACGAGCTGGCTCAACACATTGTGAAGCATGGTGAGTATTTACACATGAGCGGAGATTGGGCTGTTCGGGAACGCGCCCGCCTCGAGTTCCGAACTGGACGCGGCCCTTCAATCTGCGTTGAGCAATCAATTCCGCGAACGTGTTTCGGAAGATCAATTCGATAAAGTCATGGAACAAGTTTTTGAAAGAAGTCTATCTCCATCAGAAGCCGCGAAAGCTTTGATCAACGGGAGGCCAAAATGATTTATGGAAGACGCATCCGCCTGCGTGGCATGGAAAGGACTGATGTACCCAAATCCTTTGAATGGATCAATGACCCGGAAGTCAATGAAGGATTGGCAATTTATTTACCGATGTCTCTGAGGGATGAGGAACAATGGTTCGATCAAATGGCCCAACGCGATCAGGCCGAGAAGCCCATGGCTATTGAAGCACGTGATGGCCAAGGCTGGAAGCTGATCGGTAATTGCAGGATCTTTAATATCGAATGGACGAATCGCTCTGCCGAACTTGGCATCGCCATTGGAGAAAAATCCGTTTGGAATCAAGGCTATGGAACAGAGACCATGCAATTATTATTACAGCACAGTTTTGAAACGTTGAATTTGAACCGCATTTACTTGCGAGTCCATTCGACCAACCCGCGCGCCATACGCACCTATGAAAAAGCGGGGTTTGTTTTGGAGGGCACTTTGCGCGAGGCTGTCTACAAGAACGGAAAATATTCTGATGATTACATAATGAGCGTTCTTCGTTCAGAATGGGAATTGAAAAGAGAAATAAAATGAGTCGCAATATTCGCAATCACGAAATGAAGGTCTATGGGGAAATTAAGTTGTTCACGGGCACGGCCTCGCCAGTGCTTGCCCAAAAAATTTCAGACTATCTTGGCTCGCCTTTATGCGAACATGACGTCATTGAGTTCCCAAACGAAAACCTATTCGTTAAGCTGCAACACAGCGTGCGCGGGCAGGATGTGTACCTGATCCAGCACACCGCTTCGCCGGTGCATCGCAACATCATGGAATTATTGATCACGATTCAGACCTTGCGCCTTGATTCAGCGGCTCGCATTACGGTTGTACTCCCCTATCTTGCTTACGGACGTTCGGATAAAAAAGATCAACCGCGCGTTCCGATCACCGGCAGGCTGATGGCAGACATGATCGAAGTCGCGGGCGCGGATCGTTATATGACCCTCGACCCCCATGCGGGACAAATCCAGGGATTCTTTTCCATTCCCGGCGATGTATTGACCTCCTCACATTTGATCATTGACCACATCAACCGGACCATCCGCTCGAACCTTCATAACCCGGTCGTGGTCGCGACCGATCTTGGCTTTGCCAAAAAGGGACGCAACTACGCTGCTGACATGGATATGCCGATTGCTTTCATTGAAAAGCGCCGCTCCGGGAACGATGCCAAGGCCGAAGCCCTGACTTTGATCGGTGATGCCAAACAGCGCGACGTAATCATCGTGGATGATGAAGTGGATACAGGCGGTTCGATCGCGCAGGCAGTGAATCTGCGTTAAACGAGAAGGTGCGCGCGATATTTATCTGGCTTTCGTGCATCCTATCTTTTCTGACGGAGCCGTGCAAAGGCTTGCAGAATTGCCCATCAAATACATCATCACCACCGACACGGTGCCAATCCCCGAAGAGAAGCTGGAACCTTTGAAAGACCGTATCACCGTTCTTTCAGTGTCTGGATTACTGGGCGAAGTCATCAAACGCGCCCATGAAGGACGAAGCGTTGGAGAGATGTTCAATGAATAGCAACCAGATTCATGAAGTCCGCTAATTGCTAACGGCCAAACACCGATCGCCATGCCTGAATTGCCAGAAGTCGAAACCATTGCGCGGACTTTGCATTCCCAACTGATCGGCAAAAGAATTGTCGAAGCCGATGTGCGCTGGGCGCGCACTATTGCGATGCCAACCGCCAGCAAGTTCCGAGAGCAAATCAAAGGACAAAAGATCGTCGAGGTTGCGCGGCGCGCGAAATTTCTTAACATTCAGCTTTCAACTTACAATCTGCTAATACATCTCCGCATGAGCGGAGATTTGCTTATCAAGCAAGGTAAAATTAAACCGGAGAAGCATGATCGGCTGATTTTGACTCTTGCCAACAACCGCTCACTTGTTTTCAACGACACGCGGCAAGTTCGGGCGAGTTTGGTTGACCAAGGATATTGAAAAAGTTTTGGGCGGGCTTGGGCCGGAGCCGCTTAGCGATGACTTTACACCCGATTGGTTATATAATGCATTAAGAAATCATCATCGTAAACTCAAGCCTTTGCTCCTTGATCAGACTTTTCTTGCAGGCCTCGGCAACATTTACACAGATGAATCCCTGCACATGGCAAAGCTGCATCCGCGGGCCCTCTGGATTCAGTGACAGCCGGACAGGCCAAAAAATTGCATCAAGCTATCCAAATCATTCTTCAAGAGGGCATTCGCCACAACGGCGCCAGCATAGACTGGGTCTATCGCGGTGGTGATTTTCAAAATCATTTCCGCGTGTACGGCCGCGACGGCGAGCCATGTCCTGTGTGTGGCACGGTCATCGAAAAGATCATCGTCGGTCAGCGCGGCACACATATCTGTCCAAACTGTCAAAAGGGATGACCTATGCAATTCGATTATCTTTCCATCATTGTTGTTGGCATTGTAACTTTGTTCGTTGGTTATTTTGTCGGTCTTTTCGAAAACCGTGGTCAGGGAAATAAAAAAGGGGGCCCAGAAGAGCCCAGAGCAGAAAGAACCCAGCCTCCGGTGATCGGCCCCAAAGAGAACAACTTGCTCAAATTGAGTTTGGATCAAAACAATCAATTGCAGCTCGAGGTTGGCGGTCAACGCGCGGATGCGGCCCAGCTCACGCCTGAGCAACGCAAGCGGTTGATTGATTTGATGGTGATGATGCGCCCGTGGATTGACGCCAGCGCGCCGAAGCCCTCCACAACTCCGCAGCCGCCTCCTTCCACTCCGATGGCGGCACCCATTCCTCAGCCTATCGCAAAGCCGATCGCGCCCCTCTCCACTTCAACGCCAAAGGTGGAATTGAAGAAAGAAGAAATCGCCGCTCCCACCACCATGGTCGGACAGATTGATGCGATCCTGCAAGAGCATCTCGCCAGCTCTACGCTGGCGAACCGCGGCGTTCGCTTGTTCGAATCGCCAGAAGGCGGCGTAGTAGTAATGGTTGGCTTGAGCAAATATAGCGGCGTGAGTGAAGTGCCCGATCCGCAAGTACAGGCTATGATCCGCGCCGCAATTGCCGAGTGGGAAAAGAAATATACGCCGGGCTAAAAAGAAAGCTTTGTCCTGCATGGTTACTTCATTGCAGAAGAACACAGTCCATGCGACGTATTTGAGAAGGATCAATCATGAACATCGAAATCGGAGGAGTAACCAGATGGAGTGGATATTCACAGCGTTCCTCGTGGTCTCCATAATTCATTTGGGGGAAGAGTATTTCTATCCGGGCGGTTTCATGGACGTTATGAAGCGTCTGAGTCCCAAGTTCGCACCGCTCGTCAATGTGCCAATGGCAGTTATCATCAACGGCTTGCAATTGCTTCTGTGTATTGCCGCAATTGTAATTGGTAAAAAAGCACTTATCTTTAGCATGTCAATAGCGGGTCTGCTCTTCATCAACGGCTGGATGCACATCATGGGATGTGTTAGGACAAAGGGTTACGCGCCTGGTGTAATCACTGGGGTTTTGTTCTATGTGCCGCTATCCGTATACGCTTATTACCTCTTAATACATTCAGGTCAACTGACTTTGAATGGCGTGATCGCTTCTGGCATATTGGGATTGTTCTATCAAGCAATCCCGATAAGTTATTTGGTGTTGACAAGCGCAATCAACGAGCATGGAAAGGAACCGTTACAGCCTTACCAGTTGCATTGAACTATTCTCGGAGCGAAACGCTGAGAACCCGTCATGAAACCCTCATGTAAAGTAACACGCATTCTCACATGAATACACTTTATCCTGTCATGCTATCAAAGTTGCAGGATCGTTACCTCGGCCTGTTAGGCCTTCAGAGACGAAAGCCCAGTGTGGATGCCTTATGCGAACTCGTCCAAGCGCACTTGTCGCAGGTACCATTCGAAAACGTATCCAAGCTATACTATAAAAAGCATCAGGGCCTGCGTGGCATCCCCAGTCTTGAACTATTCCTGGATGGCATTGAGCGATTCCATTTTGGCGGGACGTGCTACACCAATAACTACTACCTCTATCAACTGCTTGCGAACCTTAGGTATCAGAACCGGTTGTGCGGGGCGGATATGTCGAACCCGGATGTCCATTTGGTGAGTATGGTCAATTTAGAGAGACGGGAATATCTCGTGGACGTCGGATATGCGGCACCATTTCTGACCCCCATGCCGCGCGATTTGACGACAGACTACGCCATCGTGCTTGGCCGTGAACGTTACGTGCTTAAGCCTCAGGATGCCAGCGGCTGTTCGCGGATGGAATTATATAGGGACGGAAACCTGAACCATGGTTATGTGGCAAAGCCAGAGCCCAGACAGATTCATGAGTTTAAACAAGTCATCGCCAATTCCTATCGGGAAGATGCCACCTTCATGAATGCGCTCCTGCTAGCCCGCTTCTTTCCCAATCGCTCCCTAGTCATTCACAACCTGACTCTAATTGAGTCTCAAGGAACCGAATCGAGCACCCGAAGCCTGGCCAGCCAGAACGAATTGGGCCAGGTCGTCTCTGAATACTTTGGGATTCCCGAAGTGGTCACTTTGGAAGTAGTGAAGGGGTTGGGACAACTCAAGGATGCGTGGAGTTGAAATCCGATCAACGGCGATTCGTTCCGGTTCATTTCAATAATAAACCCTCAGCTTATGAAATTTAAATTCCAGGAAACGTAAATGGATAATACTGTGATGAAGACTGTGCTAAATGAATATCGACGCGACGATGAGCCACCGGCGGCTATTGCCAAGCTGGGCTGGCGTTATCATCACATGGGCATACCCACTATCGTTCCTCGTCCGGATGAGAAACACATTGCCCAGCTTAAGATGCGTGTGTCCGGCTTCAGTAGCAGTCCGTATGGCATTGAATGGATGCGGTTCGATCCGGATTGTTCGCTGCCTGAAATCATCAAAACCGTGCCGCACGTTGCCTTCGAAGTGGATGATCTCGAAGCAGCTCTTCAAGGCCGCGAAGTGATCTCCCCGCCCGGTTCTCCTTCGGATGGAGTGCGTGCGGCGATGATCCTTCATAATGGCGCGCCTGTTGAGTTAATTACCTTCCGTAGAAAAGTTTCGGAGGACAAAGCATAAGATTCCCAGAACTATACGCCCTAAATTCCGGGCACATGAAGTGTAGAGGATTGATGAAAGTCAACTACCACCCGCTGAAGCAGGTGGATTGCATCTGGAGTGAAGAATGCCCTACTTACAAACAAAGCTGTTGCTCTTTTCCGACACATTTGCCAGTAGTAATCAATGTTATGCACTAGTGTACCCTGTGGCGTTTCGGTTGGTTGACTTCTCTTACGAGAGGGAGTGGGGTCCTCAGTCCCACCACAGCCCAACTTGCAAGAATTTCTCGTACTCCCTGCAAACACCAGTGCAGTTTGGTACCGATTATGTTACAGAAAGGAGTAGGACAGCTTCCTCCACCCGCTGAAGCGAGTGTTTTCCGCCGCCAAAATATTATGAAAAACCAAAATGTTACACTTTCGTTGAGGAATGCTTATCAGGATTTTACGAACCTCATTTTTTCCTTATCCGATGAACAATTTCTATCTCCGATAGATGATTGGACGCCCAGAGATGTTGTGGCCCACCTCATCGGCTGGAATGGCCTCATGATCAATTCGTCGCGATCTATTTTGGCTGGGAAACCGCCTTCCTACTATGATGATTCCAAGAATGATTACAGTAACATCAACGCCGGTTTCACGAAGAAATTTTCCTCCCGATCAAAACAGGAACTCCTTGCACAACTCAAATCGTCCATGGAAAACTTCGAGACTTTTATTTTCTCCCTGCCCGCCCAAGAATTGGAAGCAGATCATGGAGTCGTCCACTATAGCGGTATTCCTGCCACGGTTAGCAAGACCATCAATTCTCTCGCAGGCGATTATCAATATCATACTAATCAAATATTGGAGTGGCTCAAACAGGCGAAAAGATAGTCCTCCTCCTACGCAAAAGAAGATTTCTGGCTGCCGATAACACTCCGTGTTAATTCGATTATCACGGAGTGTTAACTGGATTAACTCACCGTGTTATTGTGAAGATCCCGGCGTGTTAATGAGCGTCACACGACCTGTGGATCAGTTCAGAGTCTTACGGCGTCAAAGGGGGAACTTGACGAATATAATTGCACGTCGGTAATTGACATCATGTTATACTGCGCGGCAATCCTGCTTTTAGATTACAAATGACCCTCATCGATATCGCACATCAAAAACTCTTGAATCAACATGTTGCCCTGCAAACGTTTCGAAAGCCAGCCGATGTTGTTCGGTGGCTGGGCGCGGTCCAAGCCCAGGATTATGCGGCAGCAAAATGGGCAGTCGCTCAACGCACAAAAGGCATCACCGACTCTGCGGTTGATCAGGCTTTTGCCGAGGGAGAAATCCTTCGCACGCACGTGATGCGTCCCACCTGGCATTTCGTCGCGCCGGAGGACATTCGCTGGTTGCTTGCTTTGACCGCACCGCGAGTGCATGCTACGAATGCCTATCAGTACCGCAGGCTTGAATTGGATAAGACCACCTTCAAACAGCGCAATGCGGCATTGACGAAAGCCTTGCGGGGTGGTCAGCAGTTGACGCGCGCCGAGCTTGCATCCGTGCTTCAGCAGGCAGGCATTGCAGCCAGCGATCTGCTCCGCGTGACTTATCTGATCCTTGGCGCTGAGTTGGATGGGATACTATGCAGCGGTCCGCGACGCGGCAAACAATTTACTTATGCTCTGCTCGATGAGCGCGTGCCGACCGCAAAAACTTTATCGCGGGCGGAAGCATTGGCTGAATTCACCCGCCGTTACTTCACCAGTCACGGGCCGGCCAGCGAGGAAGATTTCACATGGTGGTCGGGACTGACCCACGCCGACGTTCGGAGCGGAATCGAAATGGTGAGGCAGCAACTTGGACACGATGTGGTGAATGGTCGAACCTACTGGCTTGCTGCATCCATGACCACTGCAAAAGTCAGCCGGCAGGCTGCGTACTTTTTGCCCAATTATGATGAATATATCATCGGCTATACTGACCGAAGCGCCATCTTCAACTCGTCGCATGTCGATAAGCTGGATGCGCGCAGCAATCCCCTTTTTCAACACACGATTGTCATCAACGGTCAAGTCGCAGGGACATGGAAACGTACTCTTAAAAAGGATGCAGTCATCCTCGATTAAACCCCTTCGCTCCCCTGACAAAACCCGAAAAACAAACCGTCAGCGCAGCGGCGAAAAAGTATGGGGAGTTCCTTGAACTACCTGTTGCTTTTTATCGAAAGTAGGGGAAAGCATGCTCGCAATGACCTATAATTAGAACCATCATAAAGACCGAGGCTGATCAACCTATATTGTCGAGGAGAGCATGGCGTGTTGACCCATCCAATAACAACGGTCTTAACCACAAATGAAGTTAATTATCTTCTGTAGAAAAGTTTCGGAAGAGAGAGCGTAATGTCACGCCCATGAGGCTCAACTTATCACACGCTATTTCTTCCGTGAGCCTGGAGAATTAGCGTATTCACGCGGTAAATAGACCTCCGAAAAGCAGATCATGCTTTTGCCGAATAATCCATGGTTTTGCACTGATGTTATTAAAAAAAACCTGACATTATCAGGAGATAATATGAGCAAGCGTGAAGAATAGCGCGAACGTCTGCATGGAAAACAAGGCCACAATCGTCTTTGGGTTATCTTGTTAGTAACGGGTGGTGCCCTTTTGATAACACTAGCTCTAATTTTGCCAAACTTAAAATCATCAAATGTCAATAACATTATTCAAATCACTCCCATCTCTAATGCAATTCCAGTGAAAAAGACCAGCATGGGAAACCCCGATGCGCCAGCCAGATGGACGTATGGGAGGACTTTCAATGCTCAGGTTGTCTATTCTATACCAAAAACCTCGAGCCGCAAATTCTTGAGACCTTTGTTAAAACTGACAAGGTGTATTACACGTTTCACTTCTTTCCTTTCATTGATGGCGGTCAGGGAGAATCGCATGATGCGGCGAATGCTGCCATGTGCGCTGCCGCTCACGGGCGATTTTGGGATTATCATGATATTACCTTTGCCAATTGGATAGGCGAAAATGCGGGTTCTTTCAAAGACCACGACTAATTACGTTTGCACAGAATATCGGTTTGGAGATGGCTTCATTCGACCATTGTTTTCAAGAAAATACCTATTCTGCTCAAATACAACAAGATATTGATAAAGGATCAAAACTTGGTGTTCCTCCGACCCCAGGAATTTTTGTCAATGGCAAGATGGTTGTCAGTAGTGCAGGTCGGAATTACATCCCATCGTTTGATGACATTTCTCGTGCCATTGAGGCTGGTTTAAGTGGTCAATGATAGAACTGGGACGGCAGATAGGGCCGTCCCAACTACTTTCTATTCTCTATTTCCTAATCTCTAAAACAATTTCAACACTGCAGCACTCGCCCATGCAAATAAAAACTGCGGTACGAGGCTGACGATCACGGTCAACAACGCGGCCAATCCCCACGTGATATTGAGCCACGGTTCATTAGCGGTTTCGGGTTCGCCTTCGCGCATATACATCGTCACCACCACCCGCAAATAATAGTATGCGGAGATGAGGGAGGTCAGCACGCCGATCACTGCCAGCAGATAGAACTGTCCCTGGATAGCGGCGCGGAAGAGATAGAATTTTCCCACGAAGCCCAGGGTCGGCGGAATGCCAGTCAACGAAAGCATGAAGACGGTCATCGCCGCGGCCAGAGCGGGATACTTCCGCCCGAGGCCTCCGTAATCGCTGATCTCCAATCCCTTCCCCCCCGGTTTTTCCAGAGAAATCACAACCGCCCACGCGCCGAAGTTGGTCAGCATATACGAGACGAGATAAAAGAGTCCGGCAGCGACTGAAGTGGGAACTACCTTCGATTGTCCATAAGGCACGAAGGCCATCAGGATATAACCGGCATGAGCGATGCTAGAATAAGCCAACAGCCGCTTGATATTTGTCTGCGCGATGGCAATGACGTTGCCGACGATCATTGTCAAAGCAGAGATCGCGGCGAGAACGGGAGTTAGGTTGCCAGCCAAAGACGGAAACGCCAATGCAAAGACACGTAGCAATGCAGCGAAACCCGCGATCTTGGCACCCGCCGCCATGAACGCTGTCACCGAGGAAGGCGCACCCTGATATACATCTGGAGTCCACATGTGGAACGGAACGGCCGCGACCTTGAAGCTAAGTCCAACGAGGATGAGGGCTGAGCCAATTGTCAGCAGGAGCCCATTTGAGGTCCCGGAAGAGGCGACATTCGCTGCGCTCACAATCGCGCTAAGAGATGTCGAACCGGTTGCACCAAAGACCAAAGCAATCCCGTATACCACAAATCCCGTCGAGAACGCACCCAGCAAAAAATATTTCATGCCTGCTTCTTCAGAGTCCGTGTTGGGACGGGCAAAAGCCGAGAGAACATAAAGCGGGATCGAGAGCATTTCGAGCGCCAGGAAAACGATGATGAGGTCGGCGGCTTGCGCCATGAGCATCATGCCTGCCACGCTAAACAGCAGGAGCGCGTAATATTCACCGCGCTCGATGCCCACGCGTTTGATGTAACCATGAGCTACCGCAACGCTAAACAAACCGGTGACGAGTAATAACGCGTCAACAAAAATGGAAAAACCATCGAGCACGACCATGTTGTTGAAGCCGGTGCCCGATGAGCCAATCTGCGAGATGGTCATGCCGAGTGAAACCGCCAGACCGAGCGCGGCGAGCAATGCAGTGATCTCTTTGCGCTTGACAAAAAGATCAACCAGCAAAAGCACGCACGCCCAAATGGTCAGCGTAAGAAGCGGAAGGATGAGAGAAAAATTCAAAGGAGGCATAAGCATTCTTAGCAATTAGCCTTTAGCTAACAGCTACTTTATCTCATTGTCGTCGCGGCGGTCTGCAATCCGGCGACGAGCTTAGCCACAGCCGGAGCCATGAGGTGAAAGAACGGTGCAGGATAGAGACCGATCCAAAAGATAAAGATGAGCAGTGGAACGACAGTGATGATCTCACGTGCGTTCAAATCACGTAAGGCGTGTCCGTGCTTTTTGACTTCTTCCACAATCGAACCTTCCGGTCCCATGAAAATCTTTTGGAACATATACAGGATATAAACCGCGGCCATGATGACTCCCAGCGCGGCGAGGCCCGCGTACCAGAACGAACCGTATGAGCCGCCTTGCAATCCAGCGCCCCACGCACCGAGCAAAATCGTGAACTCGCCCACGAAACCGTTCAGGCCGGGCAGACCCATCGACGAGAGAGAGACGATCAGCATGATCGTGCCAAAGATTGGCATCACCTTCCATAACCCGCCATAGACTTTGAACTCACGCGTATGCGTCTGTTCATAGACCATACCGACCAGCAAAAACAAAGCTCCCGTGCTGAGACCATGATTGATCATTTGCAAGATGGCACCGGAAATGCCCAACGGATTCAGAGCGAACAGCCCGAGCATTACAAAACCAAGATGGCTGACGGATGAATACGCAACCAGTTTCTTAATGTCGGCCTGCGCGTACGAAACCGCCGCGCCATAGATGATACCGATCACGGCCAACACAGCGATGGTCGGAGCAGCCTGCAGCGCGGCTTGCGGGAACAGGGTTAGATTAAAACGCAGGAAACCATACGTTCCCATCTTCAGCAGAACGCCCGCAAGAATCACGGAACCTGCGGTCGGCGCTTCGACATGAGCATCCGGTAACCATGAATGAAGCGGCCACATTGGAACCTTGATGGCAAACGCGGCGGCGAAGGCAATGAACAGCCATAGCTGGGTGTGTGGGTCAATGCCGCCCTTGGCAATCAAATCGGGAACAGAAAATGTGCCCTGATAAATTCCGAGCCATAAAATGGCAAGCAACATCAGGATGGAACCGGCCATCGTATAAAGGAAGAATTTGATGGCGGCATAAATGCGGCGAGGTCCCCCCCAGATGCCAATCAGGAAATACATCGGGACGAGGGTAAATTCCCAAAAGATATAGAAGAGGAATAAATCCTGTGCAAGGAATACACCGACCATACCAACTTCAAGCAGAAGGAAGAAGAGCATAAAATCCTTGACACGTTCTTCAACAGCCGTCCACGTTGAGAGGATCGAAATGGGCGTGAGGAAGGTCGTCAACAGAAGGAGGAGAATGCTCAAGCCGTCAATGCCGAGGTGATATTGGATATTCCATCCAGCGACAGTGATCCAATCGTATTTGGCCACCAGCTGCAGGTCGGGATTAGAGGCGTTGAACAGCGTCAGCACCCAGATCGAAATGCCGAACGTGATCAGCGTGGTGACCAGCGTGATCCAGCGCAAAATATTTTTCTTGTCGCTAGGAACGAATAGCAAGACCAGCACGCCCACGAGGGGAAGAAGGTCAGGAGCGTGAGGGGTTGGAGAATAAATTCCATATGAACCTCATCCTACGAATTATTTGAAAATCAGATATCCCAAAATTGCAACCACACCGATGAGCACAAAGAGCGCATAACTGCGCACAAAACCGTTTTGGAAGCGGCGCAAACCCGAAGCGGCATCCTTTGTCCATTGGCCGATGCCGTCAAAAAATGCATTGAGACCACGCTGGTCCGCATAACGATTGAGAGCAGTTTGGCTGAGCCAGTTATATGTGCCGACAATAACTTTCTCATGGAACCAGTCGTGCCAGAACTTTCCATCGATCACATCGGCGGTGAAGCGCGCGATATCCACATAACGATCAAGAAAGATAGCCCAATACAATTCATCAACAAACCACTTGCGTTCCATGCCGGTGAAGATCGGGCCGAGCATTTTCTTGAGCGGATCGATCTCGCCAACCTGGAGCGGCTTACGCCCATAAAGAAGCCATGAGATCAGGATGGCAAGCAAAGCCAGGCCGGTTGAGATCAAGGCGACGTTCATTTGGAATTCGATAGGCTTGATAAATGCAACGGTCTGTTCGAGCCAATGACTTAACGTTTCCACGCCGGGATAATTCAACGCTCCGCCCACGACCGATAAAGCGGCGAGCACCATCAACGGAACAGTAATCACCTTCGGGCTTTCTTCAGCGTATGCGGCGGCCTCATGACGCGGTTCGCCGAAGAACACCATCCAAATCTGACGCCCCATGTAGAAGGCAGTGAAGAATGCAGCAATCGTCAACAGCCAATAAATGACTGTGAAGCCTTGGCTGAATGCATTGGCCAAAATTTCATCCTTTGACCAAAAACCAGCGAAGGGCCAGATGCCTACCAATGCCAGGGTGCCAATCAAATAAAGCCAAAACGTGACCGGCATCGTCCTGCGAAGTCCGCCCATGTTGCGCATGTCGTTTGGATCGAAAAGCTCCTCATGCGCGTCACCGTGACTCTTTTCTTCTTTCTTTTTCTTTCCTTTATCACGCTTCTCTTCATGAAGAGCATGAGCCAAATGGTGATGCCCGCGTTCCATGCCAAGGATAACGGAACCGGCTGAAAGAAATAACAATGCCTTGAAGAACGCATGCGTCACAAGGTGGAACATCCCCGCCGCAAACGCGCCCATGCCAACGCCTGCCACCATGAAGCCCAGTTGGCTGATAGTTGAATAGGCCAGAACTTTTTTGATGTCAAATTGTCCCACCGCAATCGTGGCCGCAAAGAGCGCAGTCACTGCGCCGACCAATGCCACGATATATTGTGCGGCAGGAACCGTCACATACAATGCGGCGGAACGCGTGACAAGATAAACACCCGCCGTGACCATTGTCGCGGCATGGATCAAGGCTGAGACCGGAGTCGGGCCAGCCATCGCATCGGGCAACCACACAAAAAGCGGAATCTGCGCCGACTTGCCGGTTACGCCCAAAAGCAGGAAAAGGGTGATGGCGGTGATCAAACCCGGATTGCTTGCCGCAATCGCAGGCGCTTGTTGAAAGACCTGATCGAATTGAAGACTGTGGAATGCCCAAAACATCAAGAACGCCGCGATCAAAAAGCCAAAGTCGCCGATGCGATTGGCGATAAAGGCTTTCTTGGCCGCGTCCGAATTTGCCCACGAGGGCCGGCCGAGCGTATCCATCTCGTACCAAAAGCCAATCAGCAGGAACGAGCAAAGTCCCACACCTTCCCAGCCCACGAAGAGCACCAGATATAAGTCGCCCCCAACGAGAATCATCATGGCGGCAATGAACAGGTTGAGATAAACAAAGAAGCGTCGGAATCGCTTGAGGTCCATTTTAAAGCGCACATCCTCGTGCATGTATCCGATGGCATAAATATGGATCAGCGTTCCAACACCAGAGACCACCAGCATCATCGTGGTCGAAAGCGTATCGACGCGGAAGGTCCAATCCAGTTGAAACGTTCCGATGTGAATCCATTCACCAATCGTCCAGTGAACAACGTCGGGATGTTGCGTCAATGAATATGCCAGCAATACCGAGACAACGAATGCAAGACCTGACGCAAGGCTGGCAACTGTGCCGATGACCTTTTCGCTGAAACGATGGCCAAAGATGATGTTGATCAGCAAACCGATGACCGGGAAAAAAACGATCCAGGGAGCGAGATTGAAAAACGTCATGAGTTATCCCTTGAGGCTGTTCATTTCATCAATGTTGATGCTGTGCTTGGTGCGGAAGATGGTCACGATCAAGGCCAGACCGACCGCGACTTCCGCCGCCGAAACGGTCATCACAAAAAAGACAAAGATCTGACCCGCAAGAACGTTGTAAACTCGAGTAAATGCCACAAAAACCAGGTTCGCCGCGTTGAGCATCAATTCAATGGACATGAAAATGATCAGCGGATTGCGGCGAATGAGCACGCCGAGCGCGCCGATGGTAAACAGAATGGCAGAGAGAGCAACATAATTAGTGACCGGAACCATCGCTACTTTCCTTTCTCCCTGACAGCTAACACAATCGCCCCCACCATGGCGATCAACAACAGCACGGAAGTAACTTCAAATGGGAGCAGATAAGAGCTGAATAATGCCTGCCCCACTGCCTGCGGACTGCCAAAAGTTTGGATCGGTTGCGGGACATCGCCGGTCGCAGCATTGCGAATAAAAAGCAAATACCCAAACTCGGCAAAAAGAATCACACCGAGGAAAATCGCCAGTGGCCTTTGCCACGGCAACGCATTCGTAGGCGGAAGCAATTCGGTTCCCAGCAACATGATGACGAATAGGAACAACACCATGATGGCACCCGCATATACACTAACCTGTGCCATCGCAATGAACGGCGCATTCAAGAGAATATAGAAGACCGCCACAGTTCCAAAATTCAGTACGAGGAACAGAGCCGAATAAACCGCACTGCGGCTGAACAACATTCCCAATGCCGCCGCAATGGCAATGATCGCAAGAATGAAAAATGTAATCAGTTGTGAATTCATGATTAATCCTGCGGGTCCTTCATTTGGGGCACCGACCGGGTGAATTCACCGGGAACTGTCTTCTGCGGCGTAGTCTGTGTGCCAGCCAATACGGATTCGAGAAGCATATCCTTATCATAGATGGCATCGCGACGATTTGTAAAGGTCAACTCATAGTTATCGCCGAGGACAATGGCTTCCGTTGGGCAGGCATCTTCGCAAAAGCCACAATAAATACATCGCAACATATTGATCTCATACGTGGATGCATAGCGCTCGCCGGGGGAAAAACGCTTCTCGTCTGTATTTTCGGAAGCTTCTACGAAGATCGCATCCGAGGGACAAGCCGCCGCGCATAATGAACAACCAATACACTTCTCGAGTCCGTTATCGTAGCGTTTCAGCACGTGGCGTCCGCGAAAGCGCGGGCGGACGGGCCGCTTCTCTTCCGGATATTAAATCGTCACCGGCCGCTCAAACATCGATTTGAGCGTGGTAGCGAGACCACACGTTAATTCTCTAAGCACGAGCCACCTTCCTTCTCAGCGAAATGTTCACCAGTAATGCCGCCGTCAAACCAGCAATGATGGAGGAGATCGGGATAAACCAAAGATAAGTAGCACCAAATTGCTGAGCCAAAACAATCCCGACCGCCGTCAAGAAGACCACCACTATAGAGAGCGGCAACAATACTTTCCAGCCAAAGGCCATGAGGCGGTCATAACGGATGCGCGGCCAGGTTGCGCGGATCCAGATCATAAAGAACAAAAGTACGATCACCTTCAACAAAAGATAAATGGGACCCAGCCACCAGAAACGATCCACGCTGAGGATCGTGCCCTGCAAAAACCAGAATTCGCGATAGCCGCCAAAATACAACGTCGCCGCAATCATGCTGATGACAATCATCTTCGAATATTCGGCCATAAAGAACAATGCGAACTTCATGCCGGAGTATTCACTGTGATAGCCTGCCGCCAATTCCTGTTCCGCTTCGGGCATGTCGAACGGTGCGCGATTCACTTCGGCCAACGTAGTGATCAGGAAGATCAGCGCGCCAACCGGTTGGAGTACCGCAAACCAAACACTCTTCTGGGCATTGACAATATCAATGAGACTCATGGAATTGCCAAGCATGATCGCAATCACAAAACAAAGCCCGAGCGCCAGCTCATACGAGATCATCTGCGCCGCCGACCGCATACCGCCCAGCATGGCATATTTGTTATTCGACGACCAGCCCGCCAGCACGATCCCATAAACCGCGATAGAAGCAACCGCCGTCAGATACAGCACACCGACGTTGATGTCTGCCACATAAAGAGTAATGGGATGATCGATGAATGGAAGCGTAAACTGCGTCCCGAATGGAATGACCGCCGCAATGATCAAAGCGGGAACAACCGTCATAATGGGCGCAAGCACAAATAACACTTTGTCCGCGCGGGCGGGAGTGAACTCTTCCTTGAAGATCAACTTGACTGCATCCGCCATCGGCTGCAACAAACCTTGCGGCCCGGCGCGGTTCGGGCCAATACGAACTTGGATGCGGGCCAGTGCTCGGCGTTCATATAAGGTTAAATAGGCAAAGCCTGTAAGAATCGCAAACGCCAGGATGAAACCTTTAATGATCCATTCAATCCACAATTCCATCGTTACCTCGCCGCTGCCTTCTTAATGGCTTTCACACTTACCTCAATTGGCTTATGGATTGGCAATCCCATCGAGCGCGGCACCAACACTACGCCTGCCGAAATTGTGTCGTCAATCCTGACCGGCACTTCTTCGCTTACACCATCGAGACTTAATTTCACGCGTTCGCCTGCTTTCACGGCGAATCGGGCCGCCGCAGACGGATGCAACGCAATGAATGCTTCGCCGATTCTTTGATCGAGCAGTTCAGCAGTGGACACTGTCACGCCGCGATCATATAATTTAGTAATCGGCACGGCCAGCAGCTTCTTTTCCTTCGGACGAAGCGGGGCAACTTTCTGGACCCGTGGCAGGCTGAATTTTTCGCCGCGGTGCGCGGCGGTCGACAACTGCGCGCCCAATCCCTGCTTGTTCTCATAAGTTGTGCCGCCGTAATATAAATCGCCGCGTCCGACAATCGGCCACTGCGATTTCACTGCAGCCAATTTGGCATAATCCAGACCCGCGAACGATGGCTGATCTTCAACCATGATTTCAAACACCACTGATGCAGATGTGCCTTCGAGAATCACACCCATTTGCTTCGCCACCTGCGAAGTGAGTGAAAAGTCTGGCTTGGTTCCATCTAGGGCGGGAACAGCAGGATAGAATTGTTGAACGCGCCGTTCGCCGGATGTGAACGTGCCCTCACGTTCCGTATAGGCTTGCACGGGCAAAACCACATTTGCGATTTTTGCGGTTTCGGTTTCAAATAAATCCTGCACTACAATAAACGGTCTCCGTCTTGCGTCTTTGATTTTTAACATGCCGTCGCCAAACGGATCGGCACCAACAATATAAACTGCGTCCGCTTTATCAAAGATGGCTTGGAGGTTCTCCTCGGGGCGGAATCCAACTTCCCACGCGCCCTGATCGTTTGCTCTCTGCCACACGCCGATCAAGCCATTGTTCGGCCTGCCGACATGGCTGGTGTCATTCAAGGCGCGGGCACAGGCGGTAGCTAAAGCCGTTGAACCATCCAGGCCGAGGCCCTCGCTGCCAAACAAGATGATCGAATTTTCGGCCTTGACAAAAGCGTCGCCGATCTTGCCTTTCTTCGTCAAATCCTGAATTGTTTTTACTTCATCGCCGTAAGCATAACGAATCACAAATGAAGCGAAGCGATCCAGCTTGGTCTCACGAGGGTTGGCAACGATCAAGGTCGCGCCGCGTTGCGCGGCTTGTTTGATACGCAAATACCAGATGGGCGCTTCTTCATATAAATCAGAAGCAACAACCACCAAGGTTGAACCTTTGCCCATTTCGCCTAGGTTCGTGCCCTGACCAACACCAACTAGCGATGTCAAATTACCGCCGCCCATATTGGAATACAAGACAGCCTTGCCGCTCACTTGATCTGCCAGTGCTTTCAAGTTGAATAAATCTTCATTAGACAAACGGCCGGAAGCCAGCACCACCAGATTCTTCTTCGCCTTTGCAAACAATTCGCCCGCGGCTTTGGTCGCGGCGTCCCATGAAGTGCGCGTCAGTTTGCCGTCTTTGCGGACAAGCGGTTTCTTCAAACGATCCTTGCTCTCCACATAATGAAACGCAAAGCGGCCTTTATCGCAAATCCAGGTTTCATTGATCTGTTCATTCTGCCGCGGCATGACGCGTTTGATGACAACTTTGCCGTCTGCTTTCGCTTCACGCCGCGTGTTGAAAGTGATGTTGCATCCAACCGGACACTGTGAACAGACCGAAGCCGAAGCCCCCAATTCCCATGGGCGCGCGCCGAAGCGAAAATCCGCAGTGGTCAACGCACCGACGGGACAGATGTCAGTGGTGTTGCCTGAGAAAACGGAATCAAATCCGGGCTCCGAGAGAGAAACGATTTTTGTCGAACGCGCACGATCATCAAAGCCAAGCACCGAGTTCGCCCGCAACTTCATCTTGAAAGCGAATACAACGCGCACATTGAATACATCGTTCCTGATCAAGATAGATCAATTCGCCAAGTGGAACATTTTTAGCGAGATGCATTTTCTCGTCATATAAGAATCGGCTCTTGCCCGGACCGTGAGCCATTGTCAGGTTTTGAAGCGGACACTCGCCGCCTTTATCACATATCGGGCAATCAAGCGGATGCGATGTCAGCAGAAATTCAACGGTGCTTTTTTGTCCGGCCTTGGCTTTCTCGGATTGAGTGTAAATCACCATGCCATCCGAAACAGGATTCGTGCAAGCCGTTTCGAGCTTCGGCAGGAATTGAAGTTTGGATTCTCCTTTATCATCGAGGATTGGTTTGCCCGTGTTGCGATCCATCATCGGACGACCGATCTCGACGAGGCACATTCGGCACATGCCGACCGGTTCCATTTTGGGGTGATAACAAAAGACGGGAACATCAATGCCCGCAACCTTGGCGGCATCCACCACCAGCATCCCATCGGGAACTATTACTTGTTTTCCGTCAATCGTGAGCGTGACTTGTTTGGTCATAAGTCTCCGATAAAACCGATATTCGATCCTCGAATATCGAATTACGCCTTTCCAAAATCCTGTGGAAATCTTTCGATACCTGTAACCACCGCCATCGTGGAAAACTCACCCAGCGGACAAAGGCATTTGTTCTGCATCTGCTTAGCAACGTTGAGGAGCAAATCCACATCAGCGTCCGAACGATTGCCTTCATGAAGGCGGTCAATCAAATGCATCATCCAATACGTCCCTTCACGACAGGGTGTGCATTTGCCGCAGGATTCATGTTTGAAGAAATAAATCGTCTTATTGATGATCCACTCCATAGAGACCGTATCATCAATCACGATGACAGAAGCCGACCCGAGGTCCGCGCCCAGGCTGCGGACGGTGACATAATCCATTGGAGTATCAAGGACCTTGTCATCCACAACGATAAAAGATGACGACGCACCTGCCGGCATGATCGCTTTCACAGGCCGGCCATCTTGAACGCCGCCGCCATGTTCGTAGATCAACTGACGGAATGTTGTCCCAAACGGCAACTCATAGTTGCCGGGTTTGCGAACACGGCCTGAAAGCGAAAAGATTTTTACACCTGCGCTGTCGGGCGTGCCCATGGACTTATACCAGTCCGCGCCATTGGCAAGGATCACCGGCAGGTTTGTTAGGGTCTCGACATTGTTAATGACAGTCGGCTTGTCATACAAACCTTTCACAGCTGGGAACGGCGGACGAATGCGCGGCTGTCCGCGCTTGCCTTCGATGGATTCGAGCATGGCTGATTCTTCGCCGCAGATGTAGGCGCCCGCGCCGAGGTGAGTATAGATGCGTAGCGAATAATCTGTGCCAAAGAGTTTTTCGCCTAGATAACCGGCCTCTTCCATCTCCGCGATCTTTTCATCGAGGGATTTTGCGATCTGCCAGAACTCGCCGCGCAGATAAACGTACGCGGCCTTCGCACCGACCGCGTACGATGCAATCGCTACACCCTCCAAAAACTGAAACGGATTGCCTTCCATGATCTCGCGGTCTTTGAAGGTGCCTGGTTCAAATTCATCCGCATTGGCAACCACATAATGCGGCCAGCTCTTACTGTCAATGAACGACCATTTCATGCCCGTCGGGAAACCGGCGCCGCCGCGTCCGCGCAGACCTGAAGCCTTAACGGTATCGGTGACTTCATTTGGCTTCATCTTCGTTATAACTTTTTTAAACGCGTCGAAGCCCCCGTTTTTTTTGTAAACATTCAGGTTGCTGAGATCGGGAATGTCGCGATGACGAAGGATGATATAAGACATTACTCCGCCTCCACACCCGACCGTTTGAGGGTCGTGATCAATTCCATCGTCTTATCAACCGTCATGTCTTCGCGATATTCAAGGCCATTTGCCGTTTGAATTTGGAACATCGGCGCTTTATCGCAAGCGGCGAGGCAGGTTACGGCTTCGAGCGTGACCAAGCCGTCCGACGTTGTCTCGCCGACTTTGATTCCAAGGTTGGCGCATAACGATTCCATAAATTGATCGGCGCCACGCAGCGCACAAGGCAAGTCGGTACAAACCTGCATCCGATATTTGCCTTCCTTCTTATCATGGAACAACGTATAGAAACCAACAATCGTGCCAACATCGGTGATGCTGATCTCCAGCGTATCCGCGATATCCTGCATCGCGTCTTTTGGTAATGTAACCCTCTTCGCGTTGCGCGAGATATAGCAGGGGCATCACCGCAGAACGCTTGAATTCGGGCGGGTACTTCGCCAGGATTTGTTTTACTTCTTTTGGATATTTATTGGCAAGACTCATCGGTCAATGTCTCCGAGTACGATGTCGATCGAGGCCAGAATGGCGATCAAATCCGCCACCAGATGTCCCTTAACGATTTTGGATACCACTGAAAGATTATCGAATGAAGGCGTGCGCCAATGAACGCGGTAAGGCTTTGGCCCGCCATCACCCTCGAGGTATACGCCCAGCTCACCGCGTGGACTCTCGACCGCACTATAAATGGAATCCTTCGGCGCAACGAAACCTTCTGTCCACAATTTGAAGTGATGGATCAACGCTTCCATGCTCGTGCCAATCTCCGAACGCGGCGGCGGGACAAATTTGCGGTTGTCACTGCAAACGGGACCCATCGGCAATTTATTCAGCGCCTGTTCCACGATCTTCAAAGATCGCGCAACTCCTGAACACGAACGATATAACGCGCATACGTATCGCCTTTGGTTTCAATCGGCACATTAAAATCATATTGTTCATATCCCGCATATGGACGGATTTTTCGCAGATCCCAATTCACACCGGAAGCGCGTAACATCGGCCCGGTCACGCCATGCTGAAGCGCAGTAGCCGCGTCGAGTTTGCCGATACCCACCATCCGGTCCAGCCAGAGCGGATTTTTCGTCAACAAGGCTTCGTACTCGTCAATCCGTTTCGGAAAAATCTTGATGAAATTCCGCACCGCGGCTTCGAATTCAACCGGTACGTCGCGCCACACGCCGCCGGGTCGGAAATATGTCACCATCATGCGCTGACCTGAAACCAATTCGAAGATATCGAGGATGATCTCGCGTTCGCGGAAGCAATACAAAAACACAGACATTGCGGCAAGGTCAAGCCCTGAGGTGCCGAGCCAGACCAAATGTGAAGCGATGCGCTGCAACTCTGTCAGGATCACACGCAGGCCTTGCGCGCGCGGCGGCACATCGAGGCCGACCAGTTTCTCAACCGCCATCACATAGGCCAGATTGTTGCCCATGTTGTTCATGTAATCGAGGCGGTCGGTCATCACTTCCGCTTTAAGGTATGTCTTGGCTTCCATGTTCTTCTCGATGCCTGTGTGCAGGTAACCAATATCGGGAATGCAATTGATAACGATCTCGCCATCCAGCTCCAGTAACAAACGCAGAACTCCATGTGTGGATGGATGTTGCGGTCCCATGTTCAGCAACATGGTCTCGCCTGTTAAGGCGCGCTCCGAAACTAAATGTTTATATGGGCCGACAGGAATCTCTTGCAACTCATATTCACTCATAACTATTCCTTGGCGTATGGCTTGCGCAGATCAATCTCTTCAAAGTTGAAAGTGAATTGCGGTTCTTCATAACCCAATGGATAGTCCTTGCGAAGCGGATGTCCTTCCCAGTCCTCGGGCATCAGGATACGGCGCGGATCGGGATGACCATCGAACTCAATGCCGAACATATCCATGATTTCGCGCTCGCGCCAGTTCGCAACTTCAAACACTCGCGTCGCGGTTGGAACCTTCGGCTGGTCGCCATTTACGAGAACTCTCAACTGAATGGATAAGTTTTGCGTCAGTGATGTAAGCTGATAGATCACATGGAAGCGCAGATTTTCTTCGGGCCAATAATCCACCGCGGTCATCGCAGAGAGTAGAGAGAATTGATGCTCATCGCGCAGGAAAGTCAACGCATCGACGATTTGTCCGGCATTGATAAAAACATGCACCTCATCGCGAAATTCCTCGTAGGTTGCATTGGCCTTTTCCTGCAATACCTTGACGATCTTTTCAAGTCTAGTGTCCATAAATCTTCCTAAAGTAGTAGCGACCGAGGTCGCTACTACTTTTTACTTATATTCTACGCTTTCGCCAAATCCGCGAACTTTTCGCCTTTGACTTTTTCAAACAGCGTCACCACACCGTGGATCAACGCTTCCGGGCGCGGCGGGCAACCTGCAACATAAACATCCACCGGCACCACCTCATCCACGCCTTGAACGATGGCATAGTTGTTGAACACGCCGCCGCATGAGGCGCAATCACCCATCGCGATCACCCATTTCGGTTCGGGCATCTGGTCATACAAACGACGCAGAACAGGCGCCATCTTGCGCGAGACTTCGTCCGGCCACGATCATCAAGTCCGACTGGCGCGGGCTAGGCCGCATGAGCTCCATCCCGAAGCGGCTCATATCATAATCTGCTGCCTGCGCCGACATCATCTCAATCGCGCAACAGGCCAGCCCGAACAACATCGGCCACATGGCGTTAGTGCGCGCCCAATTCACGGCGCTCTCGAGCGTAGTGGTCACCACGCCCATATTACCAAGCTTTTGCTCTACTCCCATTCCAATGCTCCTTTTTTCCACGCATAAATGTAACCAATCAATAAGATAACGATAAACACGGCCATCTCAGCCAGCCCAAACAATCCGAGCTGACGAAAGACAACCGCCCAAGGCAGGAAAAAGATCACTTCGATATCGAACAAAATGAATAACACTGCGATCAGATAAAAGCGGACCGGCATCCGCCGCGTCCCTGGACCGATCGGCGCGATTCCAGATTCGTACGGCTCTTCCTTGACTTTTGTCTTTTTCTTCGGCCCAAACAATTCCCCCAAACCAATGGCAGCCACAGCAATAAAAGTAGCCACAACAACCATCACAGCGATGGCAATATATGGAATCAACATAAACACCTCAAAGCGATCCTCACTACGTATGCTCGGTTGTACAAACCCGTACGCTGGCGATGAAGTATATCATAAGTGTTTTGGGGGGGCTAGATAATGTGTCGCATTTCACAAAAAGGATAAAAATTGTTATATTGAAAAAATTAAGAAAAAGAGCAGCCGATTTGGCTGTTCTCTTCAGTGAATCTTTACCGCAAATAATCCTCCAACGGCTTACTATATTCCGGATGGCGCAGCTTTCGCAAAGCCTTGGCTTCAATCTGACGGATTCGTTCGCGTGTAACATCGAAATACCGGCTAACTTCTTCCAGCGTGTGATCTTTTCCATCAGTTAATCCAAAGCGCAACTCAAGCACCTCGCGCTCGCGATCGGGGAGTCCATCCAGTGTATGTTGAATTTGCTCGCGAAGCATTTCCCGCGCCGCAGAATCTATGGGCGATAGAGCATCCTCGTCCACAATAAAATCACCCAATTGACTTGAATCCTCATCCCCCACCGGACCTTCCAATGAAACAGGCTCTTCGGCAGAACGCAACACGCGATCCACTTTGTGCGTGGCATCTTCCAGCCGACGTTGAAGAACAGGTCCGAGTGGTTTCTCCTCTGCCTGTGCACGCATGACGGCTTGCATATCTGCCGGGGACAGATATCCAACTTCAAGCGCTATTTCTTCATCCGTCGGCTCATGACCTAGTACTTGAGTCAGGTCACGTTGGGCACGCAAGATCCGGGAAATGGATTCAAACAAATGCACAGGAATGCGGATCGTACGCGCCTGTTCGGCAATCGAACGATTGATGGCTTGGCGAATCCACCAGGTGGCATACGTGCTAAATTTGTAGCCGCGTCGCGGATCAAACTTTCCGACCGCCCGCATCAAACCAATATTGCCCTCCTGAATCAAGTCAAGCAAGGAGATGCCACGGCCAAGATATTTCTTTGCAACGCTGACCACCAATCGCAAGTTGGCGCGAATGAGAGCTTGATTTGCATCCAATGCGCGGGCTTGAGCCGAATCAATTTCTTGGAGCAGAATCTTCTCTTTAGGCAAATTCCGATAGAGGGTTCGCAAGACGGGTAGTTTTTGACAATTCTCAATATGGCGAGCCAGCCAGTTTGTATAATCCTCGGGCAAAAGATAAAAACACAGAAAAACGCTATAGGCTTTTCGAACCATGGTCGCCCAGACCGGATCTTGTTTCCATTGATCATTGGCGAGGAAGGAACGCACATAGGACGGTGTATTCGTCTCCGGTCCATGTTGGAGCGCTTGTGCCTCGGCAATTATCAAACAGAGATCGGGCAATTCGATTCGAAAGCGCTTGGCATCCTGCCCAAATCGTTTCCAAGATGTAAGTAATTCAGTCAGCAGGCTGTGAAAGATTCCTATCGCGGGTAAAACGCCTTTGCGAACCGGATGACGGCGGAACATTCCCACAAGCCGCCTGGCTTCTATAATTGTCGCGATGCGAAATTCATCATCGGAATTGAGCAACTTGATCTGGCCGATCTCGCGTAAATAAAGCCGTACCGGATCCTGGGACAACTCAGCCGCCATCTCCGGTCGTTTTTCACCGAGAACATCTTCAACCAATAAATCCGAATCGCGTTGAGATAAATCAAGCTCAGCCTCGGCCGGCATATTTGCATCCAATTCCAATTCGTCATCAAGATTCGTTTCATCCAAAGGTTCCTCCACAACAATCCTCCTTGGGCGCAATGACTTCGACGACGAATCCTTTTCAGGAGACGAATGCGAATGCGATTTACTTTTCTTATTAGTTTTCTTCTTTGCTACCATTGGCCTCTTTTCCCTCAAGAAGGCGTTTGGGGATTTACTCCAACCGCTTCAAAGACATCTTATGATGAGCCTGATCCAAATCTCGCAATAAATGTGTATGCTTTAAAACCAAATCCTGATATGAAGCTGCGCGTAGGTCGCCGACCTGCTGGGCATCCTCCTGCAAGAAACGCAATTGATTCAGGTTTTCGCCAGCCGTCACGCGCCGCAACTTGATGGCGCCGCGCAATAACTCCTCCAATATCTTTTCGTCCACCGGCTCAAGTTTTTCCGTTTGAGCTAACAACTCACTCGAAAGTCCGCGCAACGATTCAGGCAAAGCCTCAATGACAAAGTCATAATGTTCCGTTTGATCCTGCTCCACCGCATCGTGGATCAAGCCAAACAGCAACTGATAATCAGTATACTCGAAATCTTCCGCCGATAAACGCGTCAAACCATATTGCTGAAGAAGCCGATCCAAACGATAAAGCAATTCAGGTTTGCGGAGCAGAACGGCGATGATATATTCTTCGACCTTTTAACTCGAGGAGATCGTTATTGAAGCATTCGGCAACTCAGGAATATTTTTCTGCTTAACGATCCTCGGCCGCTTCACGCGCGGACCTTGAACCTGCACACTAGACAACGCGCGCTCATCCACCTTCAACATGCGCGCCAATTGCTGACGATAGGTATCGCGTTCCGGCGCGTTGGGCAAGTCTTCGATCAGCGGCAGGATTTGTGATGCAATTTGATTCTTCACTTTGGGGTCTTTTAGTATCGCGGCCCACCGCGAGTGTTTCCATCACGTGCGTCACAATCGGCTTTGCATTATCAATCAGAGTTTTCCACTCTTCGCGATTTCGCGCCACAATTTCATCTGGGTCCAAACCATCCGGCATCGAAGCGACACGCAAATCAGCCTGCAAACGCGCTTCATTGCGAAGCAAGCCACGCGTATCGAAGCCGAATTCTCCTTCGTGATCCATTGCAGAACGGGCGGCATCGAGTCCATGTAAAACGGCTTTTTGACCGGCGGTATCAGGGTCCAGCGCAAGGACAATGCGCCGAGTAAATTTCTTGAGTAAGCGCAATTGTTCTTCAGTCAATGCCGTACCCATCGGTGAGACAACGTTTTCAAATCCTGCCTGGTGCACTGCAATGACATCGAGATAGCCTTCCACAATCACAGCCTGATCCGCAGTACGGATTGGCCTGCGGGCGCGATCCAATCCGTAAAGTAAATGACCTTTGGTAAAGATCGGCGTTTCCGGCGAGTTCAAAAACTTGGGAACATCATTGGGATCAACGATGCGCGCACCAAAACCGGTCATGCGCCCATTCTCATCGCGGATCGGAAACATAATGCGATGGCGGAAACGATCAAAGCGTTTGCCGCTTTCGCTTTCAGAAAGCAATCCCGCGTCCAGCAATTCCTGCTCCGAGTAGCCGCGTTGAGTGAGATGCTTCAAAGCGTTATCAAAGCCCGGGGGCGCGTAACCCAGCCCAAAGGTCTCGATGGTTAAGTCGGTCAATCCGCGCTTCTCGCGCAAATAGGTCAGAAGGTCTTTGTGGCTGAGGAGATGGTTTCGATAAAAGAGTATCGCATCTTCCAGTAAATTACGAAGATGTTCATAGGCTTCCTTTTGCTGAGGCGCTTCACGCTGATATGATTCAATCTTGACCCCCGCGCGGTCGGCGAGTTTTTGAAGCGCTTCCTTGAAATCGATTCCATCCTTCTTCATCACGAATTTAAAGATATCGCCGCCCTCGTTGCATTCGCCGAAACAACGCCACGTACCCGTCTCCGGCCAGACGACAAAAGCCGGCGTGCGCTTGTTGGCATGGAACGGACAAAAGCCGGTATAGTTCCTACCGGTCTTGCGCAGTTTGACGCCAGCCTCGGCAACGAGGTCCACAATATCAATGCGCGCTTTGATTTCGTCCGTGGTTGACATATCTTTAAGAATTATTATAGACGCACTTCAATGGATTGACAAATCCTATAAACGTGTTTAGGCTTGCAACAAAATAAAATATATACTTCGAGGAGGCAGAACATGTTTAACAACCGTTTTGGCGGCATCTCGATCCCAAGGACCCAAAACACCTCGGCTTTGGTTTTCTGGCTGATCGTTGTTAATCTGGGGTTCAATGTTTTGTCAAACGCAGCCTTCCGCGTCTCCGCTATGAGCGATACCATGCGCGGCCTCATCACGTGGCAGGTGGTTGGCAACCTGGCTGGCTTTGTCACGGTCATCACTTTAACGTGGCTGTTGAAATACATGCCTCTGAGTATTGCCTTTCCACTCACCACCGGCCTGACGGTTCTGGGCGTCCAAATGGTTGCCGCCAGTTGGATTTTTTAACGAGCCGGTCTCAGAACGTCAGTGGCTTGGGACGCTGGCAATTGTGGTCGGCATCTGGCTGATCCAACGTTAATGGACGTACTACGCGCCATCATCTACCGCTTCGACAACTGGTTGAGCCATGTGGAAGGCGTCAAGCCGTTCACGGACGATCCGCAATGCATTCTTCGAATTCAAATAGGTCAAGTAAACCACAACATCATGTTCCCTGATCAAACCATTCCATCCGAATCAAAAGCGCTATTGCTCCACTTCTGGAACGAGCGCATGCCGGTCATCCCGGAGGACGGAGCAGATCTTTCCTATGGGTTGAAACTTCAACGCATGGCAATCTATTCCATGAAGCTGATCGCGAAGCATATCCAAGATGCTCCAGCTTTGAACGATGTTGAAGTCATCGGCGGAATCACGACGTTTATTTCACCTGAAGCGGCGGATGGCGGCCGCAAAAGTTTTGAGCATCTGGGCTTTACGATCTTCCCCTATCCACGCACTGAAGGCGCATTTGGCGAATTCTGGGAAAATTTCTATGGCTGGTGGTTGATGTGGGCCTATAACCCGGTCAGCGCGCGATATAGGAAGATGCTAGAAATGCAACGCACCGAGTTTTGGATAACGCGAGAAAAATTCCTTGAGAGATTCGGAAAAGCATGAGACGACCTATTCGGTCGTTTCATGCATTTTAGAAACCTTCGAGTTTGCTGAGATCAGCAACGCGACTAGATAATGCTGCAATCCTTTGCAGCAATCCTAGACGATTTTCTTTCAATGCTTTGTCATCAGCCATGACCAAAACTTTATCGAAGAACTCTTTGATAGCAGAAATCATCGGCACGAAGGCATTGAGAAAATCATCCACGCTTCCTTCTCGACGTGAAACAGCTTCTGCCTTCTCCAAAGCCTTGAACAACGCCTCTTCCGGTTTCTCCGCAAAGTTCTTGGGGTTCACTTTAAATATTTGTTTTTGATCTCTTGTAATTCTCACACAACGCGCAAAAGCTGGAAGAATCTCGCGCCAATCTTTGCGCTCCACCCATGCTTGTAATTGTTTGACTGCATCCGCAGATGCCGCGGGATTATTAGCCTGTTCGGCAATGACTGCATCAATGACATTAGGCTCATAATTAACTTCAAGGCTTTCTGCACTCCAAGTTTTATTTACAGTTCTTCCTTCTACCAAAATAACAAACAAACGAGCTTTGAGAAATTCTAAAATCTCCTTTTGTACTTCATCAGTCACTCCAATTGGTTGTGTCTCCGCAGACTTCTTCACCACGTCGACAAGACTAAAGTCAATTTTGTGATTGATCAATGGTTGAACCACGCCAATCGCAGCGCGGCGCAAACCGAACGGATCTTTGGCACCGGTCGGCGCTAGTCCTGCGGCGAAGAGTCCAACCAGCAAATCAATTCGATCTGCCAATGCGATCGCAACGCCGATCTTCGATTTGGGTACAGGCTGATATTGTTCGCCGATGGCCAATGCCACATCCGCATGTTCACCGCTTCGAACTGCATATTCGCATCCGATAATACCCTGAAGTGAAGTCATCTCTGTAACCATTTGCGTTGTGAGGTCAGCCTTCATCAAAAACGCGGCACGCTTTGCATGCTGGACCTCATCATTCGAAAAATGCAATGTGAAAATAATCTCGTCCGTTAGCTTCACGATGCGCTCGGACTTATCCAACATTGAGCCGAGTTTGGTCTGGAAGATCAAGCCGGAAAGTTTGGGACGGAATTCTTCCAGTTTATGTTTCAAATCTTCGCGCACAAAGAAATTCGCATCCGCAAAGCGTGCACCGAGCACATGCTCGTTTCCCTGGCGGACAAGATCAATACCCATATCATCTCCGTTGCGAATGGCAATGAAATGCGGCAACAATTTCCCGCTTTCCTCAATTGGAAAATAACGTTGATGTTTCTTCATCACAGAAATCAAAACTTCGCGCGGCAATTGCAAAAATTCAGAATTGAATTCGCCCATCACGGCCGTTGGCTTTTCAATTAGATATGTCACTTCATCCAATAGATCATCATCCATGATGGCTTCACCGCTAACTAACGCCGCAGCTTGTTTGACTTGTTCCACGATGGAGGCTTTGCGTTCCTCTTTATCCAAGACAATGCCTGCTTCATGGATGACATCAAAATATTTATCAGCGGATGGAATTTTGATCTCAGGCGAATTGTATGGACGCAGTCCGCGCGTAACATTGCTCGAACCCACACCCGCATATTCAAATGGAATCACGGTCCTGCCAAGCAAAGCCACGAACCATCGAATCGGACGCGAGAAGGCAACGCCGCTGTCATTCCATTTCATAGATTTTTCGAATTTGAGACTCTCAACAAGTCTTGGCAATGTTTCAGATAAAACTTCCGGCGTTGAATGACCACTTCGCTTAACAACAGCAAAGACATATTTGCCACCATTCTCTTCTCTGATTTGCAAATCTTTAGTGTTCACGCCATTTTTCTTGGCAAAGCCCATCGCAGCAGGTGAGGCGATTCCATTTTTATCGAAGGCTTTATCCGCGGGCGGACCTTTAACAAGGTCCTCACGGTCGGGTTGCCGCGGGCTAAGATTCGCTATCGAAACAACGAGCCGCCGCGGCGTCGAAAAGATGCGAATATCTTCATGCTCCAGATGAAGTTCATCGAGCAAAGTGGGAATCAGTTCATTCAGTTGAGCATGTGCCGTGTCCACGTCGGCAACAGGCAATTCTTCGGTGCCGATTTCAAGGACGAATGGGAGTGGTGAGTTGGGAGTTGAAAGTTGTACGACTTCCAATTTACGAGTTCCAATTCTCGATTGACCAACTCCCTTTTCCCGCATTAACGGATATTCCAATTTTTTGCGTTGTTCCAGATACGCCTCGGCGACGCGTCGCGCGAGTTCACGCATCCGTCGAAAGAAAGCCTGACGTTCAGTCACGCCAATCGCTCCGCGCGTATCGAGCGTGTTGAAGATGTGCGAGCATTTGAGGACATAATCGTGTGCGGGAACAACCAAGCCTTGTGCAAGACAAGATTTGGCTTCGCGTTCGAATCGTTCGAAGACTTCACGCATGGCTTGCACATCGGCGACTTCAAAATAATATTTGCTATGCTCGAACTCTTCCTGCCTGCGAACTTCGCCATACGTGATGGAATCATTCCACGGCAAATCCCAAGCGGCTTTGACGTTATGCAAGCCGATCAAGATGCGTTCAAGCCCGTACGTGATCTCGACCGCGACCGGATCAAGCGTCACGCCGCCCACCTGCTGAAAGTACGTGAACTGCGTGATCTCCTGCCCATCGAGCCAGACCTCCCAACCGAGTCCCCAGGCCGAGATGGCTGGCTGTTCCCAGTTATCTTCCACAAAACGGATGTCGTGCTGGCGCGGGTCAATACCGATGGCTTTGAGCGAGTTGAGATAGATTTCCTGCGGATTGCCGGGATCAGGCTTCAAAATAACTTGAAACTGATAATGTTGTTGAAAGCGATTTGGATTCTCACCGTAGCGTCCATCATCGGGACGAATGGACGGTTCGACGTACGCCACGTGCCACGGCTCGGGTCCGAGGACGCGGAAAAAGGTAGCCGGGTTCATCGTCCCTGCGCCGACCTGCGTGTAATAAGGCTGCCAGAGCACACAGCCCCGCTCTGCCCAGAATTGTTGTAACTTGAGAATGACTTGTTGGAAGTTGAGAGGCATGTTCAATTAACGATTTCTGATTCTAGATTGAGGTTTGCGAAGGGATTATACCGTACATGGCAAAAGTAATACTTCAAAAGCAACGCTGTTACCCCCTATAAT
>CAVVZL010000007.1:0-180944 GCA_963752775.1 uncultured Chloroflexia bacterium | reverse complement strand
TCGAGATTGACGTTATCAGGCCAACTATTGAGAGGCGGAAAGCGTTGGTTGCCGGACCCCGCGCCGCCGTGACCGTCCCCGATGCGGTAGGTACCTGCGCTGTGCCACGCCATCCGGATGAAGAGCGGCCCGTAGTGACCGAAATCGGCCGGCCACCAGTCCTGTGAGTCCGTCATCAGCGCATACAATCCTTCTTTACGGCCTCTAGGTCGAGCTTCTTGAATTCCTCAGCGTAGTTGAACGCCTCGCCCATGGGATTGGACAAGGAAGAATGCTGTCGGAGGATCCTGAGGTTCAACTGGTTCGGCCACCAATCCTGGTTCGATGTGCCTTTGCCAGTCGCCTGTTGGTGATTCTTGCCCGTTACCGGGCACTTACTTTCTTCGCTCATCGTATTTACTCCTTTCATTGTGTGAATTGTCGAATAGCACTATTTTGAATATATTATTTCTGCTCTTTACAATCCGGGCAAAGCCCATAGAACGCGAGCTGATGACGAATGATCTTATAACCAGAAGTTTTTTCCAACCTCCTTACAGCTGCATGGTCAATCTCCAAATTTCCATCAACAATCTTATTGCAGTTCATGCAAATCAAATGTGGATGAGGATCAGGTCGGTTGCCATCGTAATGACTGTCATCGCGGAAGTCAATCTCCAATACCTGACCCATTTCCTTGAGCAGGGCCAGGGTTTTGTAAACCGTAGCATGACTCATGGTCGGAAATCGGGATTTGATTTTTTTGTAGAGTTGGGCTGCGCTAGGATGTCCTTCGCTCACAGCAATCAAACGCACCAATTCCACGCGCTGTGGCGTCAGCCGGTAATCGCGCTCTTTCAGCGCATAAAGAAGTTCGTCAAATCGGGTTTGTGGATTTGTCATAGCAAGACGCTTATAATAATAAATCTTTATAGACAATTATTATTTATAATAATACTCTTTAACAACAGGAAAATCAATAGCGAAAGCTGCCGATCCACATTCGTTTTGCATCAGATCTATTTCCTCTTCAGATAAGTCATCGTCGCCAGGAACACTCGCTTCACCGGTTAGTCGCTGGACCAGGGTCACTATCCTTTACCGTAGAACAAGTGGAATCGCGCGGTTTGAATGCCCCCATTTAAAGCAATCGTTCCCGCCGGGGACGGGAACGATGTTTGGGTCATGAAACGAGAATGAATTTATCGGGCTTGGTACCGCAAATCTTACACGGCTCAGTCGGCTTGCCAATCTCAATGTTGCCGCAGACCGGGCAAAGATAAAATTGAACCTCGGTCAAATCCTTGCCTTGCTTTACTGCTTCAAGGGCCATTGCATATAGCTTGGCATGAATCTCTTCCGCTGCGAGTGCATACCCAAACATGCGTTTGGCCTTATGATCATCGGCTTTGGCCTGATCGAACATGGGTGGGTACATTTCTTTATATTCATAAGTCTCGCCATTGATGGCGGCTTGCAAGTTACCGGTTGTCCCGCCAATTCCGTCCAATGCCTTTAGATGTCCCTCAGCATGGATTCGCTCCGCTTCTGCGGCGGTGCGAAACAGTCGCGCCACATTCGGGAAACCATCCTGCTCGGCTTTTTTCGCAAAGGCGCGGTACTTCTGGTTGGCCTGGCTTTCACCAGCAAAAGCGTTCTTCAAATTATCAATTGTGGTTGGCATAATTACTCCTTGGGATTTGTCTTATACAAATATCGCGAACTTGGTCTGATTATATTTACCCGCTCAGACAGATACTAGTTGCGTTTGTCATGATTCTTGCATGAACCACGACGTAAACGTTCATCCTAAAAAATGAAATGGTTCCTTGAATTTGATTTTAGTCGGCCCAATTGCGAGCACCAGATAAAAATGCTTTGCCGCTCATGAATTTTTTTCCGGAGGGTTGCATTTCATCCAAGATGAGAAGCCCGCCTCGCGCACCGACCGCGGGCTGACCCCGGTAAACCAGCCTCTGCCCCTCTGATGCATTATCCGCCTCCGCGTCGCGCGATGAACCTTTAACATTCCGCCATTCCATTCAAAGTACGCGCCGGGCCACGGATTGAACGCGTGCACACGCCGAACAAGTTCTTCAACCGGCTTTGTGAAATCAAGCAAGCCGTCTTCTTTTTTAACATTGGCGCATAACTCGCTTTGACTTCCTCTTGGGATTGTGGCTGGAGTTCACCCGATAAATATCGCGGCAAAGTTTCGTTCAACAAATCCGCGCCGAGGTGAGATAACTTTTCAGATAATGAACCAGCAGTATCGTCGTCTTCAATTTTCACAGCGCGTTGATTGATAAGCGCACCGGTATCTACACCCTGATCCATTTTCATGATGGTCACACCGGTTTGAGAATCGCCCGCTAAAATCGCGGCTTGAATTGGTGCGGCGCCGCGCCAACGTGGAAGCAATGAAGCATGAACATTGACGCATCCGTGCAGAGGCAACGCAAGAACATCCGGCTTGAGAATTTGTCCAAACGCGGCGACCACGATCAAATCTGGAGACCAGATGCGAAGTTGATCCATTGCTTCGGACGCGCGTAATTTTTCCGGCTGGATTACATTCAATCCAAGTTCAGTCGCGAGCATTTTGATCGGAGGCGATTTAATCGCGCGCCCGCGCCCCAACTCTCGGTCCGGTTGCGTAACCACACCAACCACTTGATAATACGCCGCTAACGTGCGCAAAGTTGGAACAGCGAAATCAGGCGAGCCCATAAATATAATTTTTGTCATTAAGTGCATTTTAGCACAGTAGTACTTTTGGCATCCTGGGTTTGATTGCTTTTTGCTTGGTTTAGTTGTAAAATAGGCGCAATCTTAAACCAACTCGAGAGGAGAAAAATATGAATTAAGCACCAATGTCTCAGGCACCGATGTCCACTGACGCCACAAGCGATGATAAGCTTTGGGCTCTGTTGGCTTATATCTTATCGCCGATTGTTCCTATCATACTGATGTTGATGGAGGACAAAAAGAACCGTCCATTTATCAAGGCTCACAATGGTCAAGCGCTCGTTCTGGGAGTAATCGAAGTTATCTTTTATGTTGTTCTTGGCTGGGTATTCGGCATCGGTTTTTGCCTCGGTCTCCTACTTTGGTTCGCTATGATTTACTGGGGTATCCAAGCGTATCAAGGTAAATACGTGACCATCCCGATGGTCACAGACTTCGTCAAGAACCAAGGCTGGGTAAATCTAAATCAAAGTTCACAAAAAGCCTGCTAAAATCGGCAGGCTTTTTTATTGGCCCCATTAAAGAAAGTATTTTCTTCCTCTTGACTTTCCCTTTCATGCCCCATACAATAGGCTCACAAATAACGGGTTGCAGGGAAGAGATTCCGCGTAACGCAGGAACGCCGAAGGTGCAAATCTGGAAAACAGGCGAAACCAGATGAAACTCTCAGGCAAAAGAACCCCTTCCCGTATTTCTCTGGAAAGTCTCATTCGAGACGCCGACGGTGCAAATCCTTTTTTACGAAGGATGAATCTCTCAGGTTGATTTACAGAGGACGCGCGACATGAAAATCGTGTGTCCTTTTTTGATTCGCCAAATACCAATTCGATCAGGAGACTTAAACTATGAATGTTCTATCTAATTTAAAATATACAAAGTCCAATGAATGGTTCGATCCATCCAGCGGCGCGATGGGCTTGACCGATTACGCCCAATCACAACTCTCAGACATCGTCTTCGTTGAAATTCTCGTAGCTGCAGGTGATACCGTTGAAGCTGGGAGTCCAATCGCGTCCGTGGAATCCGTAAAAGCTTCAGCGGAGATTTATGCGTCGGCAACGGGGAAAGTGATTGCCGTCAACAAAGCCTTATCGGAAAAACCCGAAACCCTCAACAGCGATCCGTATGGCGCGGGCTGGATGATCAAGGTTGAAAACGGTGAACCCGGCGATGTGATGGATTCCGCTGCGTACGAAAAATATTGCGCAGAGCAAACGAAATAATTCAATGACTTATATTCCCATTAGTCCCAAAGAACGGGATGCGATGCTAGCAACTATCGGCGTCAAAACGCTCGATGATTTATTCAAGGACGTTCCCGCCAAACATCGCTTCCCAAAATTGAACCTGCCGCCAGCGTTGACCGAGATGGAGGCTGCGGCTGAACTGGCAGACATCGCCGCCGGCAATGAAAACGTGCGCGGCGATTTGATTTCCTTTCTCGGCGCGGGCATGTACAATCATTACATTCCATCCGTGGTTGACCACATGTTGCGCCGCGGCGAATTTTATACCGCCTACACTCCATATCAACCGGAAATTTCGCAAGGCACATTACAGGGTATCTTCGAATATCAATCGCTGATGGCCGCGCTGACCGGCATGGAAGTTTCCAACGCCTCGCATTACGACGGCGCGACGGCCGCGGCGGAAGCCGTCAATATGGCCTACGCTCAATTCCGCGGCAAGCGCAAGAAAGTGGTCATCTCACCGACGGTTCATCCGCAATATCGCGCCGTGATCCGCACGTACACGCAAGGCATGGAATTGGACCTCGCCGGTGATGATGCAAATGCCGATCTTGATTTCAAGTCCCGAAGAACTCAAGTCGCTCATTGATGACAATACAATGATCGTCATCGTTCAGTATCCTGATTTCTTCGGGCGCATTTACGATTACACCAAACTGATCGAAGCCGCGCACAGCAAAGGCGCACTGGCTTGTGTCGTTGCGAATCCAACTGCGTTGGCGCTATTCAAAACTCCGGGCGAGATGGATGCGGATATCGTAGTCGGCGAAGGCCAGCCGCTTGGCCTCCCGATGTGGTTCGGGGGGCCGACACTTGGTTTCTTCACCACGAAGAAATCCTATGTCCACAAAATGGCGGGACGCCTCGTCGGCGAAACCGTGGACAACCATGGGCAACGCGCTTATGTTCTCACACTCACCGCGCGCAAACAACACATCAAACGCGAACGCGCCACTTCAAACATCTGCACCAATGAAGGCTTGCTTGCCCTTGGTTCAGCCATTTACATGTCGGTGCTTGGCAAGACAGGCATGAAACAGGTTGCCGAACTTTGTTACCATAAGGCACATTATGCCGCGGAACAACTCAGCAAAATTAAAGGAATGGGCTTGTGTTTCACCGAGCCATTCTTCCACGAGTTTGCGCTGTGCGTCAACCAGCCTGCCGAGGAAGTCAACGCGCATTTACTCGAGCACGGCATCCTCGGCGGTTACGCTCTTGGCAACGATTATCCTGCATTGAAAAATCATTTATTGATCGCGGTAACGGAGATGAATTCAAAAGAACAAATAGACACACTGGTGGATGTTCTTTCGGAGGCGAATCATGACTGACGCTTCGACTACCCTCAGTGCGAAGATCATTGAACCGACCATCTTCGATCTATCCTCCCCGGGACGCGTCGGCGTTTCTTTCCCCGACCCGGACGTGCCACGCACCGAATTGCATCAGTCCATGCTGAGAGCGGACTTGCCCCTCCCTGAACTCGCGGAAGTGGATGTCGTTCGACATTATATGCGTCTCAGCAAATTCAATTACAGCGTGGATGGCGGTTTCTATCCACTTGGCTCATGTACAATGAAATACAACCCAAAGATTGATGAAGACACTTGCCGATTGCCCGGCTTCCTTTACACGCATCCGCTTCAACCCATTGAAACGGTTCAGGGCAATTTGGCATTGATGTACCAATTGCAGGAATGGCTGAAAGAGATCAGCGGCTTTGCAGCAGTAACACTTCAACCTGCGGCCGGTGCGCACGGAGAATTCACCGGTGTGCTCATGATGCGCACCTATCACAAATCACGAGGGGATGCGAAACGCGTCAAGATGCTGATTTCTGATTCAGCGCACGGAACGGATCCAGCCTCGGCGGGCATGATGGGCTTGCAGATTGTGCAAATTCCATCCGATGCGCGCGGCAATGTGGATCTCAAAGCGTTGAAAAAACAATGTGACGATACTGTGCTCGGCATGATGTTGACCAACCCGAACACGCTCGGCCTGTTCGACGAGCACATCGAGGAAGTGTGCAAGATCATCCACGATTGCGGCGGCTTGATGTACGGCGATGGTGCCAATCTCAATGCACTGCTTGGCATCCTCCGCCCCGCCGACATCGGTTTCGATTTGATGCATTTCAATTTGCACAAGACATTTGCTGTCCCGCACGGAGGCGGCGGCCCCGGTTCGGGTCCCGTTGGAGTCGCGGCGCATCTGGCAGACTTCCTGCCCGAACCGCTGGTCGGCATTCTTGAAGAAGGCGACGATGAAACGCCTCCACTGTTTGGTTTCATCAAGCCCGCCAAATCCATCGGACGCATGAAAGCCTTCCACGGACAATTCGGCGGCGGATTTGTTCGGGCATTTACGTATATCGCCATGCACGGCCCGGATGGTTTGAAGGATATATCGCAGTATGCGGTGTTGAACGCGAATTATTTGCTTTCGAGATTACGCAACACCTATCGTGTTCCATTTGATCGCATCTGTATGCACGAATTTGTCGCCGAGGGACAATTCGAAGGTTCGGATGTCCGCGCTTTGGAT
Source organism: uncultured Chloroflexia bacterium (assembly GCA_963752775.1). GTDB lineage: Bacteria > Chloroflexota > Anaerolineae > Anaerolineales > Villigracilaceae > Fen-1038. The sequence continues at coordinate 174,417 of CAVVZL010000007.1, read as the reverse complement.
ATCGCCAAGCGATTAATTGATTACAACTTCCATCCGCCGACGAATTATTTCCCGCTCATCGTCCACGAAGCATTGATGATCGAGCCAACTGAAACCGAAAACAAAGACACACTCGATGCCTTTGCTGACGCCTTGATCAAGATCGCGGAAGAAGCAAAGCAGCAACCTGAGCTTCTTCACAACGCGCCAAGCACGACTCAATTTGGTCGCATGGATGAAGTCAAAGCCGCACGCGATCTGGTTCTTTGCTGTTGGTTGCCAGAAGATTACGAACAACAGGAATAAGTAATGCAAACCTCCGAGATTTTGAAAATCTCGGAGGTTTTTGGTATAAGAAAATACAGATGGCTCAATAGAAACTTTATTTCCCTTGCTCCGTTTCCCGCGCCATCATGACCACATAGTGTTCACCCTGAATCTCGTTTTGATTTGCAAAGAAATTAAAAGGAGCTAATTTTCCCGCCTGCCCTGTCAGTTGCATAGCATAATCTTTCAACGAACCTTCGCGATACAACGCGCGCAAAAATTCTGCCCTTTGATATACGTCCCAAATTCCAAGCTCAAGTAGAGTACGCCCAAGCATATCGCGTCTCTCATAACCCAGCTTGAACAGAAAAGTTCGATTCACTTCAACGATTTTCTCATCACCGGCGCGATAAACAATGATCAACGGAATCTCAGCCGTCCCTGCGATTGACTCGCCACCAATTCTTTTCTCGGCGTGACGGCGTTCGGTCACATCATCGAGGATGATCGTGCGGCCCAGCTCGCGCTTATTCGCTCCATGAATTTTCGAGACCGTGATGTCGAAAAAAACCAACCCAAAGTTGGGGAGGTTTAAATCTATTTCGTCGCGTTTGGCCGAGGCTTGAACAGCAACCGCTTTGAGCTCCGGCCATGCGGCGAACGCCTCATCAGAAAATTTGCCAATCAAAGACTTTGGATCCATGCCGAAATAATATTCGAACACGTTATTGATGAAAACGATATAACCCTGGTTGTTCAGCACAATCACGACTTCATCCATGCTTTCCAGGATTGTCTCGCTCGCGATCCGCATGATGTCAAGAATGCCGAAGCGAAATAACCCGACGCTGTAAACAAGCATAGCGATCACAAAACTGATGGGTGTAACATCCAAGTCTGGAACGGGAATCAACTTGAATAAATAGAGAACGTTTCCAGTCGCAGAAACCAGAGCGCCAAGGGCAATGATCCCAGCCTGAAGTTTGAATTCCGGTGGGCTGGAAATTGTCCTGATGATCAAGATGGTCAGGCCTGTAAGCAAACAAAGATAGGAATAAACCGCCCATATCCAAAATGCAGTGCCATGGTCCACTGCTAGCAAATAATAACCATTTATCAATTGCTGACTTATATGACTCCAAATCAAACCATGAAAGTCATTCGTCCAAACCAGAATTAACGTAATTAGTGGAATGATCCAGAATAATGCGAGCCATCGTTGGATTTTTTGTCTATAGCCTGAATACTCAAACGCAAAAAGGAGAAAGAACACGGGCACGTTCACAATCCCGATATATTCCATCTTTGACCAGAATAACTCCCAGCTCGGCTGAGAGCTGGCAAGCTCGAATGCGTAAGTAAACGACCACCAGCCGATCGCTATCAGCATTCCCAAAAGAGGCAGGGAACCAGTGACGCGTCGCCTTTGGGCAACCACCAAAGCATTTACGATGCTGATCGAGCCAGCAATCACAAGGACAAAGACAAAGGGGTTATTTAGCCATTGCATTTGACGATTCCCAATCTTGCCTCAAGGATAACAAACGATTTATTCGATTATATCGTTTTCCTGTGCTTAAAACCGATGGCTTGCAAATTGTATAGCTTTAGCAATTAATCAACAGGATCGCTTAGGCACATCTCTTTCTGGTTGTAAACGAAAAGTGTTACTGCTGCGCTTCCGAGCTAATAGCATTCATACACTATATTACTGGGTGTACGCACCTGCAAATTGTCGCGAAGGACTGTATAAGCTTTTAAATAGGGTCGCACTTTCTCCATTGCCTTGTCCGCCATCCACTGCGAGAAAGAAAAAGAACGCCTGTCTCTGCTTTGTTGAGTTGAATCACCATTCCGGGCACTGCGACAAAGCAGAATTGCGCCAATCGCCTCATGGATCGAAGGAAAAACGGAAGACGAAAGAAATTCATTTACCAGCACGGGGACCGAATCAGTCGAAAGCGCAGCTAGATCTGCAACATTGAGATACTTGCCCTGCTCGGCGCGCAAAACACTTTGTTCAGCAGTGAAGCCATCCACATTGAGAAAGTTGAGCGTAATGGCAAATCCTAGTGCCGCAATGACAGCAGCAAGTGCAAAGGCTCGCTCATGATGCAGGGTTTCGAGCACGACAACCGCAACCAACAAAAGAGCAAGCCAAATATAGAAGACATGGGAATAAGTTCGCAAACGGAAGAAACCATGAGCAAGTTCATTCAACGTGAGACGCTGATATGCCGATATCAGGATGACCATCACCAGCACGACAAGGACAACGCTCAACCCTGAATAGGCTCGCTTTTGCGCTTCGTTCTCCCGACGAGTGATCGTGCTCAATCCAATAATCATGAGCAAACTCAAGAAGGCGACTGCCGCCAACTCGCCAAAGCCGCGGCGGGCATATTCAGAAGTCGGTCAAACCTCCAATGCCAAGATTTGCCTGGCCGCCGAAGAAGTATTTGAACTGCACAATGACAAAGGCGGTGAAGAGAATGATCACACTTCCAAGCACAATCGCAGTTTCAGTAAAACCTAGAAATTGGGAAATAAGCGGTTTATCTTTGCCGATCAATTTTTCATCTTTGCTCTGCGACGCGGCATGCAGAAAAACTCCGGCCAAGATATATGCAATGAAGAGAATATAACAAAGACGGAAGATGTATTCAGGGAGCTTGTCCAGATTGAAGAAAAGTTTCAGGAAAGCGTTTAGTTGACTGCTAAAAATGGTGTCTGCCGAGGCAAGCAGTGCCGCAAAGATCGCAACGACAGGAATTGCAATCACAATGCCGCGCAAAAGGGGCCAAAGATTGAGCCTCTTCACGGGTATTCCACTTTCTGCTTGCTCACGCTTAACCTCGACATTGAATGAGATCGGACGCGCGATCATACTCCCCATAATCTTTAAGAAACTAGATACGTAATCGGCCAGGCTATATTCGAACCAGCGTCCACCCTAGGAAGGTATTGGCTAAAACGCCCATCAGAAAAAATGTAAACAAGACTTCCGAGGAAGATCGTCATCGGTTCGGCGCGAATGAAAGTGATGGCCGCGAAAAATAAAATCAGCGGAATCAGCCATAATGTCCCCGCGCGGGGCGTTGATTATTGATCCATAGAAGAAGGAATCCACCGATTAAACATAGCACCGTGAAAATCGCAAAATTAATCCCGAAGGATTGTTTCCAGAATAGAAAGTCGAACAACCAGCCCAGCACAATGGCCGCGGCCCACAGTAAGTTTGGGGTTTTCTTCATGGTTCTCTCCTGCATAGATTTTCGTCAATATAGCCGATCAATTCTCGCAGAGTCTCTCAACGACCATCATTTTTTCTCTCGATTACAATTTGCTTAGAATTCAATTCAGCCTATTGACATCCAATTCAAGGTATGCGATACTCTTATCATTGCTAGGGGAATCACATCAATTGCCATCCTTATAGAAAGGAGGAGGTGATGTCCAACATGGATAGTAGTATGAAACTCAGCGCTGTGGCATCCCTCCTCAAGTAAGAAGGAAGCCACAGCGCGCCACGAATGCCATCCGATCGGATGGCATTCTGGTTTTTCCCTCTTGTGAACATCGCTTAATCATCCGGTACTCCACGGATATCATATCTGTGTAACTACAGCGCCCAAATATCTATAAGTTATGCGGAGTAAATAAATAACTCCATCCTTTAAGGATACCAAAAAGCACCTCAGAATTTACCCGGGTGCTTTTTAGTTTTCTGATCAACCCACTGATTAAGAGTGGCAATTGAATGGGTGCATACCGTAAATATGGGGTTTTTCTGCCCATAGTGTTCAATACTTGGGAGTCAAATCGTCCATATTTTCCATGTTTTGCATCTCGTCCATTTTGATAGCTGTAAGGCAGCTGTAAAATTTCGAAAACTATTAATTCTCTTGAACCACCAATTGTTTTATCTGCGCAGGAATAAACGGAACATCCAAACTTTCATATACCTCCCATAATTCAGAATGGCGTACAGTTTGCCCTGGTCTAATTAGCTCAAGAGGACCTAGCAACTCTAATTCAATAAATTGGTCATTGCAATAAACCTCGGCATTGCATCCTTGATCGGGATATTGAACGCCAGCAAGCGCGTCAAAACGCTTTACGAATAAGATGCCATCAAGCCAGTAACTTAACCAGCCCTGAGGGTTGTAGTAGCCGAATTTAATCGGGGACAGACTGGGGCTCGCGTGAACGAGAAAAAAGTCATCCCGTAAAGTCAGACGCGGATCATCAATCCGGGTATAAGGCCACAGGGACAATTGTCAATTCGATAAAGTCCTGTGTCGTCCACATTTACTGTGGGCTGAGGAAAAATACCGACACCGCCCAACCTGAACATAGTCAATGCCCATGGAGCAAGCTCGACTTTCCAAGCACCTTCATTCCGAAGTTCATGATGAAGGATGACTTGTGGCTGGTCAGGGTTTAGCCGGATTTCGATGACCTTGGTAATATAAGTCCATGATTCGGGCGGCATTTCGATACGTATACCATTGGGAATATCATTGACCACCGCCCCTTCATTATCTGGCATATAAGTGCGCGGCATCGATTTAGGCGCGTGCCATAGCCTATGGCCGCCGCGAAAATAAAAACTACCGAACCGTGTTTGTATCGCAGAATGTCCCAGGTCCGCAAATAAATTGGATTTACCTTTCAGAGAAAAACGCACGATGCGCGCTGAATTCGTGATGTACTCCAACTGCAAATATCGGTTTTCAAGCATACGGGTGGGTTCCCCATGAAAGTCGGTCATGTTACATTTTCGCAAAATTGGATTTTAGGGTCGGATATAACTCTTGGTAAAGTGGATATGCTTTACGATAAGCCTCAACTTGTACAGGATCCGGCATGGTACTCCCCGTCAGCTTGACGGCCGCATTACAAGCGGAAACTACATCTGACCACGCCCCCGCCCCAACGCCTGCTAGCAATGCCGCACCGTAGGCTGCACCTTCGGTAGTATTCACCGTGACTAACTCTGATTCCAATACTGATGCAAGGATTTGCCGCCATAGTGCGTTCTTCGTCCCACCGCCGGATGCACGTACTTGGACGATTTTTCCGAAGCCTGCATTTTAAATCAGCGTAAAACTATCCTTCAATCCAAACGATACACCTTCGAGCACAGCACGTGTCATATGTGCGCGGCTGTGGCGCAGAGTCAATCCAATGAACGCGCCGCGCGCCAAAGGGTCGGGATGAGGCGTGCGTTCTCCTGAAAGATATGGAAGAAATTGCAAACCTTCACATCCTGCAGGAACAAATTCGGCTTCCTTCAACAACTCATCAAAATCCATATTCGATGCGAGCGTATCGCGATACCACTGCAAACTTCCTGCCGCCGAGAGCATTACGCCCATGAAATGCCACATTCCCGGAACCGCATGACAAAAAGCATGAAGACGTCCCTGTGGCTCTATTAGCGCAGAGGATGTTGGTGCAAACACGACACCGCTTGTGCCAACGGTCAATGCGACCACGCCCATTTCCACTGCTCCAACACCTACAGCCCCCGCAGCTTGGTCACCACCACCAGCCGCGACAGGCGTACCAACTTTCAGTCCAGTGAGTGAGGCGGCCTCTTCATTCACGCAGCCGGTGAATTCAGGTCCTTCAAAAGTTGGCGGCATCCATGATGCATTAATATCCAGCGCATCAAGAACTTCAGGCGACCAATCCCTCGATTTCAAATCAAACAACACCGTGCCCGCGCCATCGGCTTTATCCATTGCATATTCGCCGGTCAACTTATATCGGACGTAGTCCTTTGGTAACAAAATATGCTTTGCTTTTGCATACAGATCTAGCTCATTTTCTTTTACCCACAAAATTTTCGGCGCGGTAAATCCGGTGAGCGCGACGTTGCCCGTGATTTGAATAAATCTCTCTCGGCCAATCCGCTGATGAATTTCATCACATTGACTTTGCGTGCGCTGGTCATTCCACAGAATTGCAGGACGTAAAACGTTTCCCTTCGCATCCAACAGGACAAGCCCGTGCATCTGACCTGTCAAACCAACGGCTCCGACTAGTTCCCCGCCGATACTTGCTTTTTCCAAAACTGACCGAATACTAATTGAGGCCGCTCTCCACCATTCGGATGGATTCTGTTCGGACCAGAGTGGCCGCGGGTTTTGGAGGGTGTGCGGTGAAGAGGCCGTAGCGACTACCACCCCATTTTCATCTATCAACAAGGCTTTGCTGCCTGTGGTGGAAATGTCAAGTCCAAGAAAATAGGTTTTGGACATCCGTCCCATTCTAGCGGGCACCCAGCAAAAGTTCGATGGTCAACTGGTCAAGCCGCTCGTACTTAAGTCCGCGGCTGGCAATGGCAACCCGGTCAAAGTTATGGGATTTGATAGCCGCAGCCTTGCTGGTGCTATATTTGCCAAAATAAGAGGCCAATTTGCCATCATCGGCGTTGATCTCGGCTAAAAGGGATTGAATTTCTTTGTCCGCGTTAAATTGTGCGGCTTTCTCTTTCAAAATGAGATAGGTGCGCATGCAACCGCGGGCGAAATCCTTCACTCCTTCGTAATCCTCGGTGCGATAGGCGTGGGCGTCGAAATGACGTGATCCGGAATATCCTACATCTTCGAGAAACTTCACCAAGAAGAAAGCCGCCTTGAGATCGCGCGAGCCGAAACGCAAATCCTGATCATAGCGGCCAGGGTACTGGTCGTTCAGGTCAATGTGGAATAACTTGCCCGCTTCCCAAGCTTGGGCCACGCCATGCATAAAATTGATGCCGGACATATGTTCATGAGCCACTTCGGGGTTGACGCCCACCATCTCAGGATGATCGAGTGTGGTAATGAAAGCCAGCATGTGACCGGTAGTAGGATTGTAGAGATCGGCCCGCGGTTCGTTGGGCTTGGCTTCCAGGGCAAATTTCAAATTATATTTCTTATCGAGAGCATATTCGCAAAGGAAGTTCATCGCTTCACGATTGCGCTTGATTGCGTCAACCGGATTCTTGGAAGCATCAGTTTCCACACCTTCACGCCCACCCCAAAACACGTAGACTTTGGCACCCAATTCCACACCCAGATCAATCGCGTTCATCGTCTTTTGGAGGGCATAAGCCCGCACTTTCGGATCGTTCGACGTAAACGCACCATCCTTGAAAACGGGATCACCGAATAGGTTGGTAGTCGCCATCGGGACGACCAGCCCGGTTTCCTTCAAAGCCGCCTTGAAATCCTTAACGATCCGGTCGCGCTCGCTGGGCGAAGCATCAATCGGGACAAGGTCATTATCGTGGAAGTTGACACCATAAGCGCCGACTTCGGCTAGCAGGTGTACCAATTCCACAGGCGATTTGGTTTCGCGGACCGGGCCGCCAAATGGATCGCGACCTACATTGCCAACTGTCCATAATCCAAAAGTGAATTTATGTTCGGGCTTGGGTGCATATTTATCCGACATCGAAAACTCCTTACTATTGATATTGAAATCATGTGGCAAAATAGGCCTATCCCTTCAGGATTGCTGGCAAGCTGCCAAGAGAACTGAAGAGCGGTTATCAAGAAGATGTCAGCGAAATCCGTAGCTGGTTCGCCTTAATGTCTGGCGTTACAAGTGTGCCGATCGGTATGCTTTCTGCCGCGCCACCATCTACAGACTTGACTGACCTGATTCCCATCAGTAAGAGCTTCCATGGCTTAGAGGCTCCTTGTCGCTCCACAGTCAACGATCCCACCTTCACGCTTGATCTCGAATTTCATGTCTATGTCGCCTTTTACAGAAGGGATAACCAATGAGACCTGTTTTCCTTCCTCTAATTCATACACTTGTAAAGTGACATCCTCGCTGTAATCATAGTCAGGTCGATCCTCATGGTTCCCCACGGCAATTACGGAATTGGGTCGAACCATCAACGGAAAACTCATAAAGTCATGCGTCTCACGCTGCCAGCCTGGTCCTGAAATGATTTCGCCGGTAAAGAAATTCGTCCAACGTCCCGTTGGAAGATAATATGAGACTGTGTTATCTTCCGAAAAGACTGGCGCAACCAGTAAGGATTCTCCCAACATGTACTGGCGATCAAGATAATCGCATGTTGGGTCATCGGGAAATTCCAGCAACATGGCCCGCATTATCGGTGTGCCTTTTTCTTTAGCTTCCAGCGCGCGGGCAAACAAATAGGGCATCAGACGACTCTTGAGCTTGGTAAACTTCCGCAGTACGTCGACAGCTTCCTCGTCAAACAACCATGGAACGCGGTAGGATTGATTCCCGTGGAGGCGGCTATGGGAAGAAAGGAGGCCGAAGGCAAGCCAACGCTTATAAACTGCAACTGGCGGAGTACCCTCAAAGCCACCCATATCGTGGCTCCAGAATCCAAAACCAGACAGACCAAGCGATAATCCACCTCGCAAACTTTCCGCCATTGACTCAAAGTTCGATTCGCAATCTCCGCCCCAATGCACTGGGAAGCGTTGACCTCCAGCCGTGGCAGATCGCGCAAAGAGAACCGCCTCGCCCTCGCCCCGCCGTTCCTGCAATATATTAAAGACCGTTTTGTTATATAGAAAACTGTAATAGTTGTGCATTTTGGCAGGATCAGAACCATCCCAATACACAACATCAGTAGGAATACGTTCACCAAAATCAGATTTGAAACAATCCGCCCCCATGTCAATCAGTGCACGCAGTTTATCGCCATACCATTGCCGGGCGGCTGGGTTTGTGAAATCCACAATTCCCATACCGGCTTGCCATTTATCTGTTTGCCAGACGTCACCGTTTGGTTTTTTTAGGAGATATCCGTTCTGCATTCCTTCAGCGAAGAGAGGGGAACGTTGGGCTATGTAAGGATTGATCCATAGCGAGACGTGCAGGCCACGATCCTTGAGCCGCTTGAGCATTTCCTGAGGCTCTGGAAACCTGCGTTCATCCCATTCAAAATTGCACCAGTGGTACTCTTTCATCCAAAAACAATCAAAATGGAATACATGCAGGGGCAAATCACGGTCCGCCATCCCCTGGATAAAACTCATCACCGTAGCTTCATCATATGAAGTGGTAAAGGAGGTTGTGAGCCACAAACCAAATGACCACGCAGGTGGCAACGCTGGTCGCCCTGTTAAGGCAGTATATTTTTCAAGTACCTCTTTAGGTGTAGGGCCAAAAATCACATAAGTACTCAAGGGACTGACCGGCAACACTGAACTGAACTCGTGAAACTTTCTCGGAGGCCACTTCAAATGAAACAAGTTCGGGATGGTTAACAAAGACTCCATAACCTCGATTCGTCATGTAAAAGGGAATATTCTTATAGGCTTGCTCACTGCTCGTACCACCATCTCGGTTCCAGATATCCACCGTCTGACCGTTCTTAATGAAGGCTGTAAAATGCTCACCAAGACCGTAGACATATTCTCCCACGCCCAACGAAAGTTGCTCATGCATATAGTGACCATCGCCCTCGGTCTCAATCATGCCCATGCCACGCGGCCCACTCGTTGTGATAATCTTGTCGTCAGCCATATATTCCACACGCCAGGGACTGTGCATGGGGAACCCGAACGGACAACCGCCCGCTCTTGAGAATTGTCACCTCGTCGTCATGTTGAATATCAACACGCGCCTTGGCATGCTCAACCAGGTCAAACTGTGGCGGTCGGGGTTGCTCTCCGGAAAAATGGGTGAGTTTCACGCGAATGATGTCCGCTATTGGCGATGAAAACTCGACAGCCAGCAATGTACTATCATGCGTCTCGCCTCGATGGGCGATGGGCGTCGTGGGCGCATAAACCGTGAACGAATCGGGGGAGACATCGACATCGTAGACGTGCGCCGGATGAAAGGCCTTCACGTTTTTTGGAATGGACCAGTAACCGTCTGTAAACTTCATAAATTCCTGGTGGCGATCACGGCCTGCTTTAGCAAGCCGTGGAAAGATGGCCACCTCCTTTCTGAATCAAGATACAAAGATAATGGGCAAACTCCCGACTTGAAAAAACGGTGTCGCAACAGATTACGAAGTGAGCACAAGAGATTGCAATTCGGAATTGTTGCCTTTGTTGAAATACCGCTAAGAGAAAACACCAGCGATAAAACCTATTAAAACAGCGGTTGGCGCTTTACTTAATGCCACCTGCTGTGATTCCTCGGGTAAGTGTTCGCTGAAAGATTAGGAAGAAAATTATGCAGGGAAGCATGCCCAGCAGTCCAGATGCGCTTTGCGCGGTGATATTCATTCCATATTGTCCCTGATTGACAGCCATGGCGAGCGGGACGGTTTGGTTCGCATTCGAGGGCAGGAGGATCAAGGGCAGGAAGAATTCATTCCAAGTCCAGATGAAGAAAAACACAAACAATACTGAGAGCGTTGGAAGACTAAGCGGCGCAACGATATATTCCAACAAGCCCAGCTTGCTGCACCCATCCAATGTAGCGGCTTCAATCAATTCGCGCGGGAACGCGCTAAACACCGACGATAATAAGTACGTGCCAAAAGCGCTTTGGATCACCGTGAAAACCAAAATAACAGACAGGGCTGTATCATATACGTGAAAGAACTTGGCAAAATAGTAAAGAGGATAGGCCAGCGCTTCTTGAGGTAGAAAGTTAGCCATTAGAAAGAACACAAGGATCCATACTCTGCCTCTTATCTTTCCCACGCCCAAGGCAAACGCATTTAATAGCGACAATATAACGCCAAATATTGCAACCGTTAGACTGATGTAAGTGCTATTAATTAATACCTGTGTAAAATTTACTCGGTTCCAAAAATCTATAAGACTGGTAAAGTTCAAACCACGCGGCAGACTGAGCGGGCCATACAGTCCAAACTCAGCTTCAGTTTTCACAGAGTTGAGAGTGACCATTGCAAAAGGCATAAGCATGAGCAGTAGGAACGCCGATAGGATAATCAAAACAATCCATTTCGTTGCGTTATGCAGGTTGAGATGTCTTATCGAAGTCATCAGACATTCTCCTCGCGCTCTTGTCGCGACTGCATATTAATAAAGACGATGGTAAGCACGATGATAATGGCAGCCACGGCCAATGAAACGGCAGATCCGTATCCCACTTGTTGTGTTTCAAAGAAATTCTTATATGCGTAATAGGATGGAACGTTCGTGACGTTCCCAGGTCCGCCTCTTGTCAAAACGTAAACCTGGCCAAATATCTTAAGCGTATAAATTGAGGTCGTCAGAACGACAACCAATATTTCCGGCCGGATCAAATGGATTGTGATGTAATAGAACTTCTGAAGCCAGGATGCTCCATCAATAGAGGCGGCCTCCAAAATTTCGGGTTCAATCCTCTGCAAGGCTGCCATAAAGATCACCACCGGATAACCAAGCTGGACCCAGACCAAAACTACCATGACCGCCAGCAACGCGGTGGAAGGATCTCCAAACCAGTCATGAGTCCAGGAAGAGAGTCCCACGGCCTTAAGTGCGTAGTTCACAACCCCCCAATCGGGCTGCAGTATCCATTCCCAAACAATAGCAGCTACCGCCCCGGGTATGATTTGGGGTAAATAGAACCCAGCCCGGAAAAAGCTCGAAATGCTTTGTCCGAAGTTGCTTGTGATGTAATCAAAGAGAATTGTGGCCAGCAACAAGCCAACCATGGTTGGGATAATGGTCATGGCGATCAGCAAAATCAGATCGTTCTTAAATGAAAGCCAGAAGACGCTGTCATTGACCAACGTCTGAAAGTTCCTAAGGCCGATCCAAGCCGGCTTGCCTATACCGTTCCAATGGGTAAAGCTGATCCCAAGATTGATTAGGAACGGAAAGATGATAATGAGGAAAAATGCGATGATTCCTGGAATTAAAAATACACCATATCCCTTATCGATAGATAATGTATTCTTTTTCATAGGTTCCTAGGCCTCCTTTCCTAGGGGAGTACTCTTCTCCCAAAGAGTACTCCCCTGGGATTTTAATCTCGGAAGCCGCAGCGTTTTACTTGGGCAGTGCTGCGTTGTAAGGAGCCGCGATCTCATCTAGGAACTGAGACGGTGTTTTTGTTCCGTTCATCAGTTCTTGGGTAGCTGAGACCAAATCCTGGTAGTAACCAGCCACTGGCCAATCGGGATAATATCCAATCCCGTCAGAAGAAACCAACTGTGCAAATAGCTTATTGAATTGTTGGATTTGGGGGTCGGTGATCTGAGTTGTATCGGCATTGATAGGAAGACCGCCGTCATTGCCCATCAGAGTCTGAATTGGCTTGCTCAAGGTTATATCAATGAAATCATAGGCTAGATCCTTGTTCTTTGAACCAGAAGGAATAGCCCATAGGTTGCCACCGGACCCTGGGCTGATCGTATTACCTGGCCAGAGTTCCACGTTCCATTTGAAGGGTAAATTGGCAGATTGCAATCCACCAAACAGCCAACTGCCTCCCATCATCATGGGATTTGTTCCGGCCTGGAAAGCATTCTGCATATCTTGGGCCTTCATATTCACAGCATTCTTGCTGATATAGCCCTTCTGGACCCAAGTAGCCAGCTCAGTCGCGCCGTAAGTAAACTCCGGTCCGTGGAAATCGATTCCCTTGAGGAGTTGGTAGTTCGTAACAAATTGCCGGTTAGCCTTGCTGAGGGCCAGCATATAGAAGATTTGTTGAGCAGGGTACTCGGCGCCAGCCGTGGCAAAGGGAGTAATGCCTTTTGCTACGAATGCATCGGCTGCGGCATAAAGCCCGTCTGCCGTAGTAGGTACCTGTATTCCATACTTGGTGAACATATCTTGGTTGTAGTAGAGCATGACGAACTCACCGTAATCGGTCACCCCATACAGATTGCCACTACCCTGGATGCCGGTTTTTGGATCGTAAAGGCAGGTAGCTTCGATACTGGGAGAAAGAATCTTATCCCAACCGCGTTTGGTCGCCTCAGCTGTCATATCTGTAAGCAAGCCTTCAGTAGCAAACGTGCCAGCGTTGGCTGCGCCTTTGTTGATTTCAATCACGTCCGGTGCACTGCTCGAGTTTAGGAACATTTGGGCAGTTGCTTGCATCTGCTCGAAGGTATGTAGCTCAAAATGGATCGTGACTCCCGGGTGGGTTGCCAAGAATTGTGTCTGTGCTGCTGCCCAAGCTTTCCCCAAGGCGCCATCGGGCGGTTCATAGTACCATAGGTCGAGAACACGCGGCTGTGTTGTGGCCGTCGGTGCTGGTGGTGCCGTAGGTGCCGGCGCTGAAGTCGCAGCCGGCGGCTGCGGTGCAGCGGTTGGTGTAGCTGCACCACATGCAGTCATTCCTAACAGCATGGCTGCTGCCAGTACAATGGAAAACAGTTTAAATACTTTCGTGGTCATCTCATTCTCCTTATTATTTGGGTTGTAAAGAAATAGCAGTTGGACTTACCGACTTTGAATACAAAGTCGGTTTTCTGGTTTTTATAGTCGTAATCCTCTTACCTCCTTTCATCATATTTGGCACTTTCTCGAAGAATATCAAACAGAATTATTAAGGAGAACAAAACATCCATGAACAGCTAAACCTTCTAATTTGCTTACGAGCAACTCTGCCAAGCATTACACAGGCTTTTTGTTAGCGTGTATAATTAAACAGGCAGAGTTGCCAAATCAAGCTCGGCGAAAATCAAGCCGGGGTTGCCCAAAGCGCTTTGCTCACCGAGGAGATACTAGCTCACTTTGCGGTCGGCAGTATCTCCTTACTTTTTATTTCTTCGAGAAGACTCCTTTATCTTGAACCAAATCAACAAAACGAGATGGGATGGGATCAAGTCTCAGGAATTTTGCCTCCTTCCACTTGGAGTGGCATGCTCCGTATCTTATTCATATTTCGGAGACATGGGCCTGTACTGCCGCGTATCGTAAGGCGGCATGGCACCAGCTTCTGGAGCCCCCCTTGTTCTTCTGCTTCCAATTGTTGGATTAACAACTCAACGCCTAGGCGGCCTAACTCAGCGGCCGGAGTATCGGATGTGGTCAAGGGCGGTGTCATCAACTCGGCCACTCGCGCTGAAGACACGATGCCCACCAAGGATAAATCATCGGGGATGCGCCACTTTCGGTCGGCAATCGCTTGCATAATGCCGGGAATTGCACGCTCATTCATAGTAATGAATGCGGTTAAATCAGGATGCTCAGCTAGCAACTCATTGCATGTTTTGTAACCAGCCTGTGGCACTGGCCGACAGAACCGCTCAACACCTTCCAGTCCGGCTGTTTGCATTGCCTTCGTGAATTCAGCCTCAGTCCGAACGGCCGGGCCATACCCCGCATCAAAAGCCGATTGAGATTGGTTTATAAAAGCAATGTGTTTGTGCCCTAGCTCCGCCAAAAAGCTAACCACTTCTTGTGTCGTCCGCTCAAAATCAATATCAGCATATCCGAGACCAGTTGTATCTGCGCAACGTCCGATCATGCTAAAAGGAAAACCTATCTCGCGTAGCAGGTTTACGCGGTCATCATTCAATCGTACTTCCATGAGGATCACGCCATCAACCAATCCCTGCTGCGTAAATTGTCGTAGTTCATTGGGATCATGCATTTCGGACGGCCACAAGAGTATGTTATAGTCGTTCTCTCTAGCAGTGTCCGCTGCGCTCGTCACAAACTCAAGCTCTGTGATACCAAGACCACGTTCTGAAGCGGGGAAGAGGAGAGCAATGATTCTGCTTCGTTTGCTTGCCAATCCACGTGCGAGTGCGTGTGGTCTATATCCCAGTTCTTGCATCGCCGCGAAGATACGTTGCCGTGTTTCATCGGAAACTGGGCGTGTGCCGTTCAAGGCATAGGAAACTGTGCTGAGAGCAACGTTAGCGCGCTTGGCCACATCAAGCATAGTTGACAAAGAACACCTCAAGAAATTAAGGATTGTAATTGAAATAAAATATCATCGAAGCGGATAGTCGAAGCGCTTCGACTACATATTAGCACGAGGTTAATTGAAAGTCAAGCTTTAACCCGTAGTACGACTTAAAACTATCAAAAGGTGAGAGGATTAATTTTGCAAATCGCAGCAAATTAGAAGACACAGCCAGGAACCTTGCTTTCTACCAGACCAGCTAAAAGCTGATAATATACCGTTCCCCTATAAGGACCCAAACTACATGCTCTAACTTGTTATAGAAAAAGATAACCCAGCTCTCACTCTCCCAAAAGCCAAGGGCATTTCGGAGGGGTGTCCTCGCCTATCCTTTTTGCAATGATAGTTGCGGAAGGCGGCCAGTTGGTAGGGATCGCGTCCACCCTGCACAATGGCCCGGATGATCTGCCGGCCGGTTTGCCCCATAATATCGCTCAGGACTTGGGAGAGCTGAACATTCATGTGCAGGAGTGCCTTCTGCATGTGCAGAATATGGGGACTGCGGTGCTCGATCAGCTGTGCCCGGTGCCGCAACAAGGTCCGCAGGGCGATCAGGTCAGCCTCCGGCCGGAAAGAGTCAGCCAGCAGCCCATAACTGTGCAGGGTTTGGATCCATTGGCAATCCAGCACATCAGACTTTCGCCCAGGAAAACGTTTGATCGCGGTCGCGCTGATCAAACAACACTGCAAACCGAAGTCTTCCAGCGTCTCAAACAGGGGAATCCAATTCACCCCGGCCGATTCCAATGTGGTAGGTTCACTGCCTACTATAGCGACGCTGTGAACGCCTTGTTCGAGCAACCACTTTGCCATGGATTGCAGGTCGATCGTGTAATTCCCAAACGTGCGAATAATTTGGGTTTCTTGCGCTCCTGCTACACAGACGACAATCTCATGGGCTCCGATGTCTGCTTCTGCCACATGAGCCTGAATCTGGGATATGCCCTCAAACGGCCGGACTTCCATCATGCTGCGAAATTGAGATTCACGCTTGCTGATTTTACTCATCGGTTACTCCTTGATCAGAAATCGGTGTGCCAAGCCCGGTCACAAAAGGGATAAACTACTAATCGTGGTTTATGCCACCAGTGAACAAATCATCGTGGCCGAAAACCAGGTTGCACAACGGGAGTGCACTCACCAAGTTGCATTTACGGCTTGCTTGTCTGGCACATTTGAATGTAAACATCTCCCCCGCAGCGTTGCTGTTCCCTATAGATTGAAGGATGGGCCGTCATCCCGCAGGATTGTACACGAAACAGGAACAGAAGGCGACTTTAAGATAAATGCGCTTGATTGGTATTTGATTGTCTTCAATCTAGGCTGAGCAAGTTACCAAAAAACGATATGGGCAGGCTGAAGATCAGCATGGTACTCCCTATCTGCCATGCACTCCATGTATACTCGTAGTAAAACAACGGCGAGAGGTTAACGCTGGCACTTAGCTCCACCAGATGAATTATCCAGGTTAGAGCCAGGGCTAAAAAGACAGCGCCCGCGGTAACTAGCATTCTCAATAATCCACTGGGCATCAACCGGCCTTGAGCAAAACCGAAGGCGACAACCATACAGCCTGCCACAAAAAGCATACCGGAGAGGTCAACCTGGACCATAAGAATATCATAGGCAAAAAGTCCGATCGAAAAGAACAATCCACCAACGATTGTAGCAATCGCCAACCGTGGAATGACTTTTGAGCTGCCGGAACGCTCAACCATTAACCGGATCAGCAAAATTCCCACACCGAAGAAGAGGCCGAGAAACAGTCCTCGTTCCAATGAAACCGAAATGCGAACGGCATCCATATAGTCAGGTATGCGCATAATTATATAGTTCTGAAAGCCAACGCTAATGGCCGAGCCTACAAAAGCCATCAAGAAAACCGCCAGGAGCGAAAGCGGCCGATCAATTAGGCGGCCTAACATGAGTTTTGCCGAAACAGTCAGGCGTGTTTTGGCTGAGATGGAAGCGGGCAAGTTGCCGGCGACTTTTTGAATTTCCAGAAGAACTGGGATACGCCTTTGTTCGGATGCGTTCTGGGTAACAATGTTGACGGCTGTGATGGAACGGATTTGCCCAATCAGGTTAGCGGCTTGATCCCCCTGAAGTGAATCATTTATCGCCAAAGAGGCTAGAGTACGATCTAATTCATCCGTAAAGGCTGTCGTCCGCCACTCACGATATTGGGGAGAAAGTTTACTGAGAGCTCGCAGCACCTGATGGCGAAGCATGGGATCATTGGTCGTTGCAATACTTTGGATCAGAGTTCCAATAATCCTGCTCGGACATGATCTCGTTAGAAGCTGTCAATCCCTGGTCGGCTAGTATATGACCTACAACGCGTGTGGTGGTTGCCTCGTTATGCGTGCTGATAAGGGAACTCGCCACATCCATCTTCATCGGGATATCTTTCGCCTTGGTCCACCAGTAATCATCGTCCAGCCCGAAGACCAATGCGCTATGCAGAAAATAACGCTGTGTTTGAATCGAAGCCACGTCAAGCTCCGAATTTCTATGCTCCATCTCTATTAGTGCAAAATGGGTGAGGTTGAAAAGAACAGTATCCCCCTGGGAATCCCAGCCATTCAGGTTGCGTTTGAGAAGTTCCTTTGCGTCAGTTTCCCGGCTTTCGAATTCGCCTGCCGACTGATCGGACCGAAGGGGAGGAGTATCCAGTCCAAACACAAGACATATGTCACGCAGCGCTTCTCCGGCTGATTCCGGCCGGGAAGCTGGATTGGCATCAGTCATCCGCCGCAAGACCTTCGCCAGGTCAGGTGGAAGCTGTGAGTTAATCTTGCAAGGATCGGGCAACTCCTCCCTCGAATATAGTTGCTGGATCCCAAGTATTCTTTCCCCGTCCCAAGGTACCTGCCGCGTAAACATTTCAAATAACAATATTCCGAAACTAAAAATATCCGATTGTCTAGTCATCGCTTTCATTGCAAGCTGTTCGGGAGGCGCGTAAGGAGGTGTTCCGCGTCCGGTGTGCACCGCCTGTGTGGTGTCTGGGATGAAGCGTGCTAGTCCAAAGTCGCTAATGTAGGAGTTGCGGCTGAAATCGAGCAGGATGTTGGACGGTTTCAGATCCCTGTGGAGAATATTCTGGTCGTGCAGATAGTCGAGTCCCACAGCGATTTCAGCGGCGAAGCTCAAGGTATCGTGGAAGGTCAGCTCTCTTGCTATTAGGAGGTCGCGCAGTGACCCTCCCGGAAGGTAAGGAGACACCAAATAGTAGATATTTTTCGTCAGGCCGTAATCATATATGGGAAGAATATGCGGATGGCGCAGCGACAACAGTTTATCCACCTGCTTGGCGAACATTCGATCTCGTGATCTTCTGTTCGCCAAATTCGGTCTGTTCGTTCAGCTTGATAGCGACGATGCGATTGTGTTGCAGATCCACGCCCGACCACACTACACCTTCCCCGCCTGTGCCAATTCGTTCAAGCAGTTCATAGCCAAGAAATCGCGCCTTGGGGCTAAGATCCTTCAAGATAATGCGATCTTCATACATAGTTTAGGGTTTGTTCTTTAGAAACGATTAATTGGTGCCGGAGACCTAACAGCGATTATCATGAAAACGTAAATGAACGTTCGCGAGGCTGCATTGGGCGGTGATTGTGATCAAGGATTAGGTTTCTGCCGTCGAGGAAAACAACATCATGTGTGGTGGTGAGCGTAGAAGTTCCGTTTGGGGAGAGCGTCAAAGTGTTTGTCTCAGGAGCAGTTGTGGTTGCCTTTACCCTTACACTTTCCGTTGCCATTCCCATTACCATTCCCTTTGCCATTCCCATTACCATTCCCTTTGCCATTCCCTTTGCCATTCCCATTACCATTCCCATTGCCGCCGCTACTGCCGCTGCCACCACTACTGCCGCTGCCACCACTACTGCCGCTGCCACTACCACCACTACTGCCACTGCCACTACCACCACTACTGCCACTACCACCACTACTGCCACTGCCGGGGATTGGGGTGCTAACGTTGGCCGTCGCGGGGGATAGGACTGAAATCAGTGTTTGCGCAGGTAATGGTGAGACGATGGTGGATGGACTCAGCGTGGGAGGTGCGGGAGAGGCATCGGTGGTTGAACTCAGACTAGAAGCCACGGAAGAGACAATGCTGGATGAACTCAGCGTCAGGCCGGATTGAACGATGGCTTGGGAGTGCGCGGCGTCAACTGTGGAGATGGCGTTCGTAGTGCAGTAATTTCCCGTCATCGTGCACGCAACTTTCAATTCATCGGGTGAGAGCGATTGAGGCGTGGATGGTTGGCTGACCGCCTGATCTCCATTGGCCCCTCCCAAATTAACCGAGACACTCTGCCCTGCTCCGAAATACTGCGTCTGTCCTTCGGAGGTGATCTGCCCCGCCCCATTGTATAGCCCAACCACCATGGTGCCGTTCTTGTTCGCCTTCAGACTGGCATTTCCCGTCAGGGCCAGTTCCGTCCCGTTCACATCGAAGATCCAACCCGCTCCATTCGGCATGTTGATCAAGATGCCATCCATCGGCACTTTTCCGCACACGATCTGCCCCAACTCACTCGAAAAATAGAACGAATCCAGCCCGCTCGATGTCTTGTCCAGCTTCGTGTTGCCAAAGACCATCAGCGTGACCATCTCACCCGGCACCGAGCCTGGCAGGTTGCCCAGCACTCGGAAAATGGCGATCCCCCAATCGTGCGTCATCAGATTCAGCGGATCGGCTGAAATACTTTTGATCTGGCTTATATCCGCCACATCGCCGCGTTCCGAGAAGCGCTGATTGGAGTTGGCTATCATTTGTGCTTGGATGGTGGTATTTCCGTAACAGCCCTTATTGGCGCCAATCTGGTCGCAGTATTTACCAGTATACAATATTGCCCGATCTATCAAACTCTGGCAAGTGGGCTGGCTTTGGGCGGAGGATGCATAGCCGCTGCGATAAAGGCTGAATATCAACAATCCTATACCAAGGCCGAGAAGCCCAACGGCAAAGAGAACTAATGGAATTAAGGAAGGTTCACGTTTGCCCTGGCCGACCCCTGCCATCTTGGATGATTTTGACCCAATCGGGCTACCTGATCTTGGGCTGATCATTTTTGCCGTCTATGGCTTGGAAATTTTCTGGTGAAAAGATACAAAGATCCGCATATTTCCAAGACGAATGTGCGAACCGCTTATCAAAGTAAATGGATGTTGGGGCTCAAGACGTTGCTCATTGACCCAGGTGCCATTTGTGCTGTCAAGATCCATCACCTCGTATCCATCGCCAACGCGTCGAACCATCAAATGCCGTCTCGATACCCCGAGGGTGAAGGCATTGTACGGCGTAAGGTCGACCACTTTTTCTTCTGTTGACTCGGTTAATCGGCCAATAAAGAATTCATTTTCCACGCGGATTTCAATAGGCTGTAATGGGCCGAATACAAAAATGGCAATCCCCTCACTAGGCGCTTCTACGTTTACATTCTGTATTTTTTCTTCAAGATCTTTCGAGAGGAATCGTGTTTTCTGATCTACATCCTTGGTTGTCGAATAATCTTCAGAGGCAGATTTGAATGGTTTTCCACAATAATTACAGACAACTGCATCCACCCGGTTTTCTCGATGACAAGAAGGACAAAATTTCGAACTAGTCTTTTTTTCCATTTTTCTCAGAATCTTAACTCAGAGCTAATTCAATCATAGTTTAGGCTTGACAAATGCTACGCTAATTGTCATTGCGACGAGACCGGCAATTACGAATGTCCGGGAAACAACTCCTTTGACTTTCGTCATCATCGCAGCTTACTAAAAAGCGCCGTAAAGCCTCAACTTTTAGGTGTGGAGATATAAGGCGTAGGTTCAAATCCTTAGAAGATCCCGGCTTAAGCCGCGGAGAGTAGTCACAAAATCTGCTCTTCTATAGAATTATAATTCAAAATTAGATAGAGTAAATATGCATATTTGAAAGGCACTTGAATATGACCCACCTATTCCTTCCCCAATTCCTTTTTGGGTTTTAGGGAGGTGTCTCCGTTAGGAGACGGAGGCCTGGCTGATACAATCTCAAGCTGTTATCAACCGCCTTGGCGAGGCGAGGCGCCAAAGTAAAACTAACTTCGTCAGCTTTGCTATGAGCACCGGCAAATCCTGTGCCGAGACGATCAACTTGGGAGTTCGGGAGTGGATCGCTTGTCATATAATTCCCCATTTTGAATGCTGGACTTGGATTTATTCTACATGTCCCCAGGCTTCAAAACAGGCTTCCAAAAATTTAAATGATTCCTTCACTTGCTGATATCAATGACATACTCTTTGGCTGCAGCACACACATCTGTGAAATGGGACGACATCGCAACCCAGGTGAGTTCATGTTCTGCCATCCACGTTTCGTTGACTGCCAGCCCTAAACATCCCGAACCGGCGTTGTAATTGATCAACGCGAATTTCCACAAATCTTCATACGGAGCAAAATCCCCTGCCTATGGGGTCGAGTCCGACGGCGCATTATTGAGAATCACATGTGCAGTCTGTTTTCATTCAACCAGCAAGTATGAGCAAACACACCCACACTTGTTATCTCGGCAAATGGTGGATCGGCGCTAAAATATTCCTTCAATTTTTTGAACCTTACGCGATAATCGACAATTGTGCGGACCCATAAGCCCTCTGCTTTTTTTTAAAAATAATCATTCCCTCGCAAGCCTTGGACAATTTGATTTTTATTTTAGTGCACATGAAAACTCCTCTCAGAAATGAATTCCGATAACTTCCCAATTAAATCTTGAGTAACGTGTGATCGGTTTTTTCCAGAGAGGAGAGTAGAGGCCGTGATGTCTACAATTGCTCTATTATTCTTGTTTTTTCACATTTCAGACTTCACGGATAGGCTAGGACACTATCCGTGAAGTCCACTGTCGGGGCGCCGAGATTTGAACTCGGGACCTCACGGACCCGAACCGTGCGCTCTACCGGGCTGAGCCACGCCCCGAAACTGTACCTGACGCTTTGAAAAGCAGAAAACATTATAACTGTCCGATTCGCTTTTGACAAGTTGCTATCACGGGTTGCTATCACGGGTCTAGTGTGATCAATTGAGTATAGACGTAGGCCGGGCCAAGCCATGGAACAGGATATTGATTGGAAAAGAGCACCGCGTCTTTTAACACATCATCTTGCTGGTGGATAACAAGATACGCCGGTGTTGGAAAATCAGCTTTATAGGGGATAGTGGTATTGATTGTTTGAGAATCCAAATCCGTAATCGTCAATATACGACTTGCGTTAAGGCTTTTGCCATTTACATCAACCAGTTCCAAAACCAGAGGCTGTGAATTGAAAGGAGAATACACACCTTTGACCGTA
Source organism: uncultured Chloroflexia bacterium (assembly GCA_963752775.1). GTDB lineage: Bacteria > Chloroflexota > Anaerolineae > Anaerolineales > Villigracilaceae > Fen-1038. Next base: position 152,010 of record CAVVZL010000007.1, on the reverse strand, counting down.
AGTACGCCACCCGAAGCGGTAGAGTGAACGACTGGCTCTTCCAATGCAATCCGCTGATAAATATTGTTACCTGGCGGATTGACTTGACTGACACCGCTTGAAAGCAGCAGAACTCGAACAGTATTCAGCGCCATCAGCACACCAGTTGAATTCGCGGGTGGTGACTTGCACGACCCCAATTTCGGCAGTAGCACGGATTTCAAATGGGAATTTTGCAGATACGAACTCACCACTGGAGGGAACGTCAAGATTGAGAAGCTGATCATCTAATAAACTCCCATCTTCTCCATACAAAGCAATATACACTTTGGTATTTTTCACAGCAGCGACGCTCTGCGTAAATTTGCAATGGAGATACAATCTTGGACATTGGCCCCGGCGAACTGATCTGGATAACACCGAGCGACATACCTGGGGGAGGAGTTGCTGTGGCCGTTGGGGTTGGAGTTGGCGGGATGGGCGAAGGCGTGAAGGTCGGAGTCAGCGAAGGTGTGACAGCAGCGGCTGTTTGAATAGCAGATCTCGCGTGGATAGATTGCGCGGTTAAATAAATGACTGTAGGAAGATAATCAGTGGGATAAGGCGTGGGAATGGGTGAACGGCCCTGCAATGCGCAACCTGCTAAAAGTCCGGCAAGCGCAGCGAACAGAATAAATTTTTGCAATATATCAACATCAAGACGCCCTCGCGAGGAGGGCGTCCTTCTTTTATCCTGAAATCTATAATCCGTAGATGTCACTGTATTTCTTCGTCAGATAGCGAACATATGGCTCCGGTGTGATCTTCGATCCAGTCACTCTTTGGACAAGGTCTTGGGGATCATACTTGCGTCCATGCTGATGGATATTCGTATGGAGCCAGCCAAGCAGCGCATCGAATTTTCCTTTGCGGAATTGTTCATTGAGCTCGGGAATATCTTGATTGATCTTCTCCCACAACTGCGCCGAGACGAGATTGCCCAATGCGTACGTAGAGAAATATCCCAGCATCCCGCTAGACCAATGGACGTCCTGCAAAACACCCACCGCATCATTCGGCGGAAGAATGCCAAGGTATTCCTTCATCTTCTCATTCCAAATATGCGGCAAATCCTTGACCGCCATCTTGCCTTCGATCATTCCAATCTCCAGTTCAAGCCTTAGCATGATATGAAGATTATAAGTGGCTTCATCGGCATTGACACGGATCAACGACGGTTCCACTTTGTTGATGGCCTTATAGAAAGTTTTTAAATCCACATTGCCAAGCTGGGATGGGAATAATTCTTTAAGGCGCGGGTAGAAATATTTCCAGAACGGTAACGAACGGCCCACCAGATTTTCCCACATGCGTGATTGAGATTCGTGGACTGCCAGCGACACGCCATGATGCAACGGCGTGCGTTCGTAGGCGGGATTGTTCCCCTGCTCATACATCGCATGTCCAGACTCATGCATGGTGCTGAATAACATCGCAATCGGATGATCGGCCTCAAAGCGTGTCGTGATGCGGACATCGTTCACGCTGAAAGAAGTTTCAAACGGATGAGGAGCCTTATCCTGCCGGCCGCGCGTCCAATCGTACCCGAAGCGGGTCACTACATCCGCACCAAAATCCCAAAGTTTCTTTTCGTCGTATTTTTTATGCAGGAAGGAATCTTTGATCTGCTTCGCGGCTGTGATCTGTTTGATCAATTCCACCTGAGGCGGGCGCAGTGAATCGAAAATAGCCTGCACGTCAGCAGTCTTCATGCCCGGCTCGTAATCATCGAGTAGCATGTCATAAGGATGATCGGCGGGCGGGAAGAATGAAACATACTTCTGCCTCATCTCAACAACTTTTTCGAGATTCGGTCGAAAGACCGAGAAGTCGGATTTCTTTCTCGCCTCAACCCACGCCTCATAGGCTTTGGTCGAAACAACGGCAATCTCCGCCACAAACGAAGACGGAACAGGCGTAGCTTTATCGTAGTCGCGTTTGGCCACGCGTACCATCGCTGCATCGTCGGGACTGAGAGCGGCTCCTTCTAAATGAAGCTGATCGAGCAATTTGCCGACCTCGTCCGAGGTAAAAGTCTGATGCGCTAACTTGCCAAGAGTCGCAAGTTGATTGCCGCGCGCCTCCGCCCCACCCGGAGGCATGTTAACTTGTTGATCCCAGCCCAACACAGCCGCCGCCGTCATTCAAATCTGCAACTTCGGCCATAATTTCTTTAAAGCGTTCCAGTTTTTCATTCATTCGAAAAATCTCCTCTGCGTGATGCATTGATTCTGAGACAATCCCTATTTTAGCACGAGAAGAATGTAAAGATCGCAATCATCAAATTCTATTCATATCGCAAAGCTTCGACCGGTTCCAATCCTGCCGCGCGGTTGGCGGGGTATATTCCAAAAAACAAACCAACTGCCGCAGAGAATATAGTGGCGAGCAGGATCGCATTGAGGCCCACAACCGGTGTAAAGTTATTTCCCAAGGCAGATGCGACTACTCCAACTGCAAAAGCAATCAGCCAGCCAAACAAAATTCCAATGATGCCTCCGAACAAACTCAACAACGAGGACTCAACAAGGAATTGAATTAGGATGTCCCGTTTGCGCGCACCGAGCGCCTTGCGGAGGCCAATCTCGCGCGTTCGTTCCGTCACGGACACCAGCATGATATTCATAATGCCAATTCCTCCGACCAATAATGAAATAGCCGCAATGCCGCCCAGGAAAATGGTCAGGACTCCTGTCACAGTTTGTGCCGTGCTAAGAATACTTTGCTGTGTAAATATCGTAAAATCATCCAGCCCAACTTCAGTTCGATGACGCGTGCGCAAGATCTGCGAAATTTCGTCCGAGGCCGCTTGTACCGTGCTGAAATCGGTAGCTTCAACATAAACCACATCCAACGTATCCGGAGTAGGACGGGAGATCAATCTCGCCTGCGCGGTCGTGATCGGCACCAAGACTTCATTATCCTGCGAGCCAAAAGAACCGCCGCCTGTTGGGGTGAGAACGCCGATGATATGAAAAGGTTCATTCGCAATTCGAATGGTTTCGCCAACCAACCCATCGCGCCGATTAAACAACGCATCAGCCACATCCACACCGATCACGGCAACGGAGGCTCGACCAAGTTGATTTAATTCGTTGATAAATTGTCCATCGAGCAGGGTGATGTTGCGAACGTCATAATAATCCGGAGTGACACCAATGACGGTTGTGGTCTTGGTATTCCCGTTATAATCCGCGATTGCGTTTCCCTGCAAAACAGGCGCGACCGCTTTGATATCCGGCGCGGCATACAAATCCATCATGGCAGTGGCATCGCCCATTGTGATGGGACGCGGATTTTTAACATCCGGATTATTCCGCGCTCCCGAAAAAACAAATAATAAATTCGTGCCAACGCCGTTAATGGATCCGAGAATCGAAGCCTGAGCGCCGTTTCCGACCGCCATCATGGCGATCACTGCCGCCACACCAATGACGATGCCAAGAACTGTCAAGCCGGAACGCATTTTGTTGGAATTCAAACTCTCAAGCGCCTCTAAAAGCAATCGTGTAAGATTCACTTAATGCTGCCTTCCGATGGATTCTCCACCAATCCATCGCGAATATGAATAATCCGTTGAGTCTGTTCGCCGATTGTCGGGTCATGTGTAACAATAATAAGCGTCGTGCCGCGTCCTTTATTCAAGTTGAGCAATAATGCCATGATTTCTTTGCCAACCTTTGAATCAAGGTTCCCGGTTGGCTCATCTGCCATGATGATCGCCGGATCATTGACAATCGCGCGTGCGATGGCTACGCGTTGCTGCTGTCCGCCCGAAAGTTCAGTCGGACGATGACTGATGCGGTCACCCAAACCTACCGCTTCAAGCGCTTCCTCGGCGCGTTGCCGACGATTGTTCATCTCGCCTGCATAGCGCAATGGCAGCTCCACATTGGAAAGTGCCGTTTGCCTTGATAGTAAATTAAAAGATTGAAATATAAACCCAACTTTGTGATTCCGAATCGCGGCTAATTCATCATCGTTCAGCAAGGCGACCGATTGGCCATCCAAAAGATACTCACCCGAGGTTGGGCGATCGAGACATCCAAGGATATTCATCATAGTAGACTTGCCAGACCCAGAGGGGCCCATGATGGCGACCACCTCGCCACGCGCAATTTGCAGCGAAGCGCCGCGCAGTGCCTCGACTTCGACCTCGCCCATCTTATAGATTTTTTTCAAGTCTCTAACTTCGACCACCCAATCCATCTATCAACCTCCGCCGCCAATTCGTGCGCCACCGCCCGCACCGGGTTGAAATTGTGTCGGCGGAATTCAAGATGATCAAATCGCCTACATTCAAATTGCTGCCAGTCACAACGCTCATGGTATCGGAGGACGCTCCAAGCGTAACCGCAACTTGTTTTGGCTGACCATTAATCAGAACATAAACAACCCGCTGGCCGTTCACGAGTCGGACCGCTTGATCTGGAATCAACAGTTGATTTTTGACCTGATTCACTACAATATTGACTGCCGCGGTCATGCCCGGCTTCACCTCCACATCCGCATCGGTTAACTTCACAGTAACCGTGAAGTCAACCTCGCCAGATGTGGTATTCCCTGCCTGGGAAACTTCGGTAACCGTTCCATTATATTGCTTCCCTGAAACGGCATCGAATGTGATGGTTGCAGGCTGACCCACCGCCACACTATTAATATCCACTTCGGAAACTTGAACATCCACCAGCAAGCTGGAAAGATCGTCCAGCCTGAAAGCTTGTGTTCCCAGGGCGATCTGATCTCCGGGCGTAGGCAGTGCCTGCGTAATCGTTCCGCTAAAGGGAGCTGTGATATGCGCCACGCTCAGAGCCGCTTGAGCCGCGTCCACACGCGCTTGGGCCGCCGACAAGTCATCGCTGCTCGGCCCGCTCTGCACTCGATCATATGCGCGCTGGGCATCTTCCAGCTGTGCCTTTGCCAGCGCCAACTGCGCATCCGCGTTTGCAATGTCGGTTGGGTCCGGTTGGGAACGATACGTTTTCACCTGAGGGACCGTTACCGCTCCGACCTGGGTCAGCACAACTTCTTGATAGGTTATCGGCCCATTAAGTGAAGTTCGATTATTGAGGGCGGTCGTGTAAGCAGTTTGTGCATTCCTTAAAGCAATCCATGCATTCGCACGCGCCGTATCAGAGTCAAGCAGATCAGTCAACGCCTGTTGCGCAGACACTAAATCAGTTTGCGCCAGGATCACATTTTGCGGAAGCGAAGTCTGCAACAGAGATGCCAGCACGTCTCCTTTATTAACTTGATCTCCAACCTTTGCATTCACCTGATCTACGGTTCCAGTTGTCTGCCATACTAATACCGCGCTTTGATTTGCGCGCACTGTTCCGGTGGCGCCGACGGTGGCGGTCAAATCGCCGCGGGCAAGTGCTTGAGTTTGAAAACTCGATTGCGGTTTAGCACGGCTACGGATTATCACAAACGCCAATAAAATCAGCAAAACAACTCCAAACGAAATCGAAAGTCTGCGATGCTTTTTGAAGAATCCCTTTATTGAATTTACAATCCTCGACATTGAATATTCCTCCGCGAGGCCCTACCTCGCCGAAACACGATTTTACTCTATAAAGATGAATTGACAGTGAATTTGACGCTGAAATCATATAAAAATATCATTAACAAAAAGTGACGATTGTCGTCCGCCTTGGTGACTTTAGAGCCTTTGTTCAAATTGCGGTTTTAGGTATCATTATTATTAGGTACTGGCTTTACGTTCGTTTTGCGATGTCGGTATATGGTTGTTTCCAGCGAATTTCCTGGCAATTGGCAAATAATATTCCGAGGGCAGGCATGCACTGAATAAATTCAGTGCGGGGTTGGTAAGAGCGAGTTTGAACTCGCTCTTGCTTTTTTAATCAAAGATTAAACTAATTTGGTTATAATTCACTCCATGTTTTATCGTTTAGATCGCATCCTTACGTGGATCATCTTAACCGTTTTCTGTTTCTCCCTTTTCACATTCAGTGAACCTAGACTTGTTGATGAAACCGATCGCGTCCGTGTTTACACGCGCGGCGTTGAGTTTGATTACGTTTCATGGATGTTCAACGCCATCTGGATCAAGATCCAGCAAGGCGCGACGGGCACGCCCGGTTATATCAGCCGGGAAGATGGAACGATTGCCGTTACCGATTATCTTCTGCTGACGCAACAAGTCAATCAATCTGAAGACGCACTCAACCGTCTTTATGCGGATGCATCCGTGAAAGATAAAGTTTTGGCGAGCGCACATCTCCGCGCACAAATCGCCAATCTCACAAAAAAACAAACAGCGCTAACGCCGATTGCCGAGGCTGTGCTTCAAGAACAAGTCAGTGAAGTGGCGGCAAGCTTCGGCCTCACCACACTAGGCCAACCTATCCCTTCCATCTTATTCCATTCCACGCCGGTTCCTGATGCACTGGTCATTTCGCCGCGCGATCATATCGAACAAATCGTCAACATCTCGCTCTCGCCCGACCTGACTCTCGATCAACAGATTGCGCTTGAGGACCGCGTCAGCAAAGGGCTGAATATCTCCGCCCTCGTGGTTCCCATCGGCGGCGTGGGGATTTATCCAACCATGGTTATGCAAACCACCGATCTCTCGTGGCTGACAACGACCATTGCGCACGAGTGGACACACAACTATCTGGAACAACGGCCGCTTGGTTTGCTTTATGATGAGACGCCTGAATTGCGAACCATGAATGAAACCACTGCGGATATTTCCGGAGGCGAGATTGGTGCGGAGGTCATGCGAAGATATTATCCAGAATTAGTTAACAACGCCTCTCTCCCCAACTTGAATCTGCTCTCGTTCAATCCACTTGATTCCATCACTGCATCCTCATCTCCCACATTTGACTTCAATCATGAGATGCACACCACGCGCGTCACTGTGGATGCGTTGTTGGCAGCTGGCAAAATCGATCAAGCCGAATCTTATATGGAACAGCGGCGGCAATTGTTTCGTAGAAAATGGTTACTACATCCGCAAATTGAATCAAGCGTATTTTGCTTTTTATGGCGCGTATGCCGATGTCCCCGGCGGCGCGGCGGGTGAGGATCCGGTTGGACCGGCAGTACGCGCCTTGCGCGCCCAAAGCAAATCGCTGGCAGACTTCATCAACAGAATCGCGTGGATGACTTCATTTGACGAATTGAAGAAAGCAGTGGGACAATAGAGGCAATATCATTGCGAGCTTTCGAGAAGCAATTCTCTTATCGCAGGAGATGGTGTCGTGACGTCACGACACCACTCGCAATGACATTTGAAAAAGGAGACCTTGTGCAAACAAAAAAACTCTTTGCCTTTATCTTTTTGCTTTTATCTTTTCTCCTTCTCACTTCCTGCACGCTATCATCGCCAACCGCAACGCCAACAGCTTCACCCGCACCAACCTTCACCCCGATTCCAAATACACCGGTAACAAACGGAGGTTGTTCAACCATCACGCCGAACCGACAGCAAACGTATCGTCCGGCCTGCCACCTATTACCTCCTCGGATTATGTGCGCGGCCCCGATAATGCCTCAGTGACCATGATCTTATATTGTGATTTTCAATCCTCACAATGCGAGAGCTTTGGCGATGTGGTGGACCAATTGCAACAAAATCATCCCAATGATTTACGCGTGGTTTATCGTCCACTGCCCGCCATCGGAATTTTGGATAAATCACAAATTTCAGCTCAAGCTGTATTAGCCGCTGGCGACCAAAGCAAATTCTGGGAAATGCGCGATCTCTTGCATTCCAAATACAATGACTGGGCAAACCTGACTGTTAATCAATTCAACTCATGGATTAAGACTCAAGCTGTCAGCTTGGGACTTGACGGAACCAAGTTCGAGGCGGATTATCAAAGCTCTGAAACGGCGGCACGCGCAAAGTCCATGTATGATGCGGCAGTCCAGTTGGGAATCGGTTCAATTCCGGTAGTGTTTATCAACGGAAGCTTGCAACAAGCCGCCCTCCTTGATTATGATAGCGTGAATGATGTGATTAGTATGACAGCACTCGGCGCTCGTCAATTCACTGCATGTCCCGCTTTTGCGATCGACACATCCAAACAATATATCGCCACGCTGCATACAGAAAAAGGCGATATCGTGATTTAGTTGTATCCAGATGAAGCACCACTAGCAGTGAATTCGTTTGTGTTCCTTGCAAAGCAAAGCTGGTTCGATGGCGTGACGTTTCACCGCGTCATTCCCGGATTCATGGCGCAGACGGGCGATCCAAGCGGGACCGGCAAAGGCGGACCCGGTTACTTTTTCAAGAACGAAGATTTCGGATTTAAGATATGACAAACCGGGCGTAGTAGGCATGGCGAATTCGGGACCCGATACGAACGGCAGTCAATTCTTCATCACGTATGCGCCTCAGCCAAGTCTCGATGGAGACTATACAATTTTTGGCCAAGTCATCCAAGGCATGGATGTAGTCGAAAACCTGACTCCGCGCGATCCATCTCAGTCCGGAGACTTGCCGCCGGGTGATAAAATCTTGAGCGTGAGCATCGAGGAAAAATAGTGGAATTGAAAGCAGGTAGAGACTGGCGCTCAATCCTTCTCGCAATTGTCAGCACAGGCAGCGCGATATTGGCAGTTGCTCTGGCAGTTATCGTAGTTGTACTTCAAGCCGCGATGAAGCTCGGTGGCAATCAGCAAAATCCTCCGCTCATTGATACAGTTTTGCTTGCCAGCGCAATTCTCTTTATCGGCGCGTTATTTATTTCCCGCTGCGTATTACAGTTTCCAGAGATTGATGGGCGAAGAAGTGGCCGCTGACAAAACCAGGCCAATGAATATCCCTGCCGGAATTCTTATAACATTCGCGTGGCTGGGTGTGACCGCACTCGCTCAAATCTTTTACGGGGACAGCATTCTTCGCTGGATCACGCCGCCCTTTTACATCTTATCCATTGGCTTGCCAGTGTACTTCTTTGCACGGTTAGCCATCGGAGGATTGAACATCGGCTCAAAACAACGCCTGTGGGGCGCTTTGGGAAGTGGCATGATCTTGGGCCCATCGTTTGCCTCGTTCATCGAGTTGATATTGGCTATGTTCTTACTTATTGTGGTCGGCATCTATTTAGCGTTCCATCCAGAACTCAGAATTGTGTTCAATATGCTGAAGAGAACAACTCAACCACGTATCCAACCCTGACGATATTTTGAATCTGATCAGCCCATATTTACTTAACCCGTTGTCATTATGGTAGCGCTGTTATTCTTTTCTGTTTTTGCGCCTCTGGTAGAAGAGACCGCGAAATCGCTAACCGCTTGGACAATCTTTGATCATCTTTCATCACCTGCGCAGGGGTTTGCCATCGGTGCATTAAGCGGCACCGGCTTTGGGATGGTCGAAAGCCTGCTTGCCTCCGTCCAACCTGATCTCAAATTGGGCCACAACGTTGTTGGTGCGTGGCGGAACCACCATGATGCACATTCTCACCGCCAGCCTGACGGGCTGGGGCATTGCATGGTTCCACGCCAATAAGCGCCCTGGTCGTATGATTGGTGCGTACGCCCTAGCCATGTTTTTACACGGTCTATGGAATGCTTGCGTGGTTCTCATTGTGATTGGTGCAGTCCATATTACTCTCAGCGGTCAACCAAACAACATCCTGGGAATTACGCTAACAGTTTTGGGAATTTCAATCCTAGCCATTACTGCTCTGGTTGTCCCTTTTGCTTTGGGAATCATCAATTGGCGACTGCGATCTGGCATACAGCGTTTGCCTCCCCCCGAAGTTGTTGAGAATAAAAACAATGAAGGAGTAGAATAAACTTATGCCATTCAATGTTACTTCCTCCAACGCGCGTGCCGGTGATATTGCCCAACTGGTTGGCTTGCGGCACAAGAACTTTATTATCACTCTCAAAGAGGGTGCAAGGCTCGAAACTCACCGCGGCATTCTGCAACACGATGATTTGATCGGAAAGCTCTGGGGCACGCAAGTCTTCAGTCATATCGGCTCGCCGTTCTTTCTGCTTCAGCCCTCGCTTGCGAGATCTTTTAATGATTTGCCGCGCAACACGCAAATCCTTTATCCAAAAGATATCGGCTTCATCCTCGTGACGATGGGCATCGGGCCGGGCAAAAAAGTTATCGAAGCGGGCACCGGTTCCGGCTCGATGACGATCGCATTGGCGCATAATGTCAGCGCCGAGGGAAAGTGTTTTCTTATGAAGTCCGGCCGGATATGCAGAATCTGGCAAAGAAGAATCTCGAGCGCGTCGGTCTCGCTGCGCGCGTCGACTTCAAACTGCGCGACATCGCCGAAGGCTTCGACGAAACGGATGCCGACGCGTTTTTCCTCGATGTGCCGAATCCGTACGATTACATTTCGCAAGTTCGTGACGCGCTCAAGCCCGGAGGATTCTTTTGCAGTCTGATCCCGACGGTCAATCAAGTGGAACAATTGCTGATTGCTTTGCGGCGCGAACGATTTGCATTTATCGAAGTCTGCGAGGTGTTGGTACGTTATTACAAACCGGAGCCAACTCGCCTGCGTCCAACCGACAGCATGGTGGCGCATACCGGCTTTTTGGTTTTTGGTCAAGAAGGATCGAACCACTGAAGACCAACGCGGAATGGAATTAGTTAAAGAGATCGGCGCAGGATTTGAAGAAAAAGAAGAATGACGATTTCCATCACTGACGATTTCATCATGGAAAAATTACGCGAGGCCATTGAATCCGCCCCATCGTCCGATGGATATGCGGAGATTGATCTAACGGACGAAACACCTTTGAAATGTGCAGCGGTGCTAATCCCTTTGCTTCGACAAGATGACGAGTGGCATTTGCTCTTTACGCGCCGCACGGATAAAGTAGAGAGTCACAAAGGACAAGTATCATTTCCAGGCGGCGCATGTGACGAAGGCGAAACAACTCCGGAGGAAACCGCGTTGCGTGAAGCAAACGAAGAGGTCGGAATTGACCCGAAGAAAGTCCGTGTTCTGGGGAAAATCATCAATATGATTACTATTACAAGTTTCCGCGTCACGCCGGTGGTCGGGATCATCGAATGGCCAACCGTCCTGCATCTCGGAAAAGATGAAGTGGAGCGCGTGTTCACCATTCCGCTGAATTGGCTTGCCGAAAAATCAAATCGCTGGGAATTCACAATGCCGGGAAGGAATCGCTCGCTGATCGTGTATCATCCATACGACGGTGAATTGTTATGGGGTGCAACAGCAAGGATGACCGTTGACTTCCTTAAGGTTTTAGGCTTATAAAAACTCCCCGTCATTTTGACGGGGAGTTTACTTGAACCATCTTTATTTCTTCTTTTCGGCCTTTTCAGTTTTCTCGGCTTTTGCGCCCTCTTCAGGAACTTCCTCTTCCTTCTTACCGCGTTCCACAGAGAGTTCGGGCTCAACGCCTTCCGCCGCAACAGCCACAGCGCCTTCAGCTGCTACAGGCACTTCTTCGACTTCAATCTTAGCGTAGGTTGCGTTGACAATCATATCGTCCGGATCATCCATGATGCGGACCTTATCGCCCAATGAGACATCGCGGACATGGATACCATCACCAACTTTGGCAAGAGGCGAAATGTCCACGGTGATGTGCTCGGGCAAGTCCGCAGGCAAGCACTCCACTGATAGGGAATGCAAACCGGTCACCAGCACGGCGTTGAAATCCTTAACCGCTAACGAAGTACCGGTCAACTCGATGCGGACTTCAGCGTGCAATTTCTCGGTCAGCGACACAGCCAGGAAGTCCACGTGGATCAACCCGCCCTTGATATAGTTGCGCTGTCGTTCGCGCACCAAGGCTGGATATTCCTTGCCATCCACATCCACCGTTACCAAAGTGGACGAACCGACTTTACTTAACGCTATATTGGCAGTATGAGCATCCAGCGAAACTTTGACCGGCTCCGTGTGCCGGCCATAGATCACAGCCGGTAGTTTGCCTTCACGGCGCAATGCCTTTACATGCTTGCCGCTTACATCGCGCGTGGATGCTTTTAGTACAACTTTCTCCATCTTATCTCCTCGAGCGCCTCTCACCCTGTTTGGCAGGATTACCTTCGCTCTTTAGAATGAATTTTATAAAGCGGGCTGAATTTTAGCCGCACCGAGTTCTTTCGTCAAGCGGAAAATGATTAACCAACAGGTATAATAACATCAATGAAAAAATATTTATATTTCACAGTTTTTGTTTCCGGCATGACGACGCTCGCAGCAGAACTGGCCGCGTCGCGCTTGATCGGCAATGTTTTCGGGACAAGCAACTTGGTATGGGCCAGCATCATCGGACTCATTTTGATTTATCTGACGGCCGGCTATTTCATCGGCGGTCGTTGGGCGGACCGTTGGCCGGACGCGGCCACGATGTACCGAGTCCTGGCTTGGGGCGCGTTCACGCTCGGCGTCGTGCCTTATATTGCGACACCGGTTTTGCAATTCGCCGCGCAAGCCTTTGAGGGACTCGATGTGGCTGTATTGCTCGGTTCATTTGTCGGCGTTCTGATTTTGTTCTGCATTCCCGTTACATTGCTCGGCATGATCTCGCCTTTTGCGATTCGCTTGAGTGTGGACGATCCCAAGAGCGCAGGGACGACCTCCGGCGCAATCTATGGCATATCCACGCTCGGGTCTTTCATCGGGACATTTCTGCCCGTATTAGTGACCATCCCCATGATCGGTACTCGCCTGACTTTTTTATCGTTCAGCCTGATTTTGCTGTTCGTTGCCTTGTTTGGAATGGGTAAATACGCAAGTTACAAGTTGATGGCTTTGCACTCGTGGATGCCAATTGTTTTGATTGTCATTGCAATCATTTCAAACAGCCAAAACCTGAAAGATTCAACCGGACAAGTTTACGAAACCGAGTCTGCTTATAACTATATTCAAGTTCAACAAATCAACGGTTACACCCTTTTGCGATTAAACGATGGCGAGGGCGTTCACTCCATTTACAATCCGAACACATTGAATTATGGTGGTCCGTGGGCGCAATTTTTGGTGGCACCGTTTTTCAACGCAAACTTTTCGCCGAATCAAGTTCACCGCATGGCAATTGTCGGATTGGCGGCTGGGACAACGGCACGGATGGCAACTGCAGAATTTGGTCCAATCCCCATTGACGGCTATGAACTCGATCCGAAAATCATCGAGGTCGGCAAAAAATATTTCGACGAGAATCTTTCAAACTTAAACGTCATTATCGGCGATGGACGTTGGAATTTAGAACAAAGTCCTTATCAATATGACATCATCGCGGTGGATGCCTATCGTCCCCCCTATATCCCTCCGCACATGACCACGCAGGAGTTTTATCAAATCGTCTATAACCACCTCACTGATAATGGTGCGGTTGCGATCAACGTCGGCAGTGTGCCGGGCGACCGCCAACTCATCAATGGACTTGCAACAACGATGGCCACCGTCTTTCCCTCGATTCACATCATGGACATTCCGGGCACGCTCAACACCATGATTTTCGCTACGAAGCAGCCGACCACAGCGGATAACTTTACTGCCAATCTTTATGCATTTTCGCGTCGCACGGACGTCAACCCCATATTGATTTCAACCATGCAGACTACATTCGCAAACATGAAGCCCGGCTATGACACCACACCAAGTCTTCACCGATGACCGCGCCCCGATTGAATGGATTGTGGATGATATGGTTGTCCGCTTCACCTTGAGCGGAGGACTTTCAGGATTACAACAGTGAAAACAATTTTCGCTCTAAACAAAATACGAGGCGCCAATGTTCAGGAAACCAAATCCAGATGTAATCGAAAGTGGCGAGGGCTTTTCAGTTGAGGTCCCAGGACGCACAGGACTTCAATATGAAGAAGGATCAAAAAGCATGCTTGTGAACTCCGAGCTTTTACGCGGCTCAAAATATTAATACTCAGGAGTTCCATACAAGAATGGAATCCACCGATCAGGATGTTACCATTGATGATATGAAACGCAACGCTATAATAGATAACATACCCAGGGCATTTCGTTATTACAAAGAATGGATCAAGGTTGCATAAATTCTATGAAATCGAGACTCTATCAAATCCTCTCTTGGCTTTTTACGATCATCACACCGTTTATTCTTATTGGCTTGGGCATCCGTATTTTGCTCACGCCGCTGTTTCCGAATATCGAATATCGACATGCCATATTTTCCTCCTGATATTTACGGCTTCTCCACGCAAGATCGTTTGCATTGGGGAATGGATGGGATCAATTATCTTCTCAATAATGCTGACATTTCCTATCTCGGCAATTTGAAATTCAGCGACGGCACGCCGCTCTTCACTGAACCCGAATTGAGTTCACATGCACGATGTCAAAGTGGTAGTGCAAAACTTTTTGAAATATCTGGTACATCGTGATCGTGGTTTTGATCCTGTTTGGGGTTTGGGCATGGCGCGGTAAATGGCTGGACACTTACATTCAGGGATTGAGGCGAGGGCGGTTGGCTCACGCTCGCGTTGGCGTTGACCATCGGCGTCATCGCCACCATCGGCGCGAGCGGATCCGGCGATCTGTTCTGGAGTTTCTTCGCCGGTTTCCACGGTCTATTCTTTCAAGGCAACTCCTGGCTGTTCCCCGATTCAGATACACTCATCCGATTGTATCCCCTTCAGTTCTGGCAGGACGCGGTGTTATACATCGGCATCATCGCTGCGTTAGGCGGACTCGGATTTATTTATTCCACGTTTCAAGCAGAGTTCGAAGTCGAACCATTATGGTTTTGTTTTCCGAACCATGATGGTTCGAACTACTAAACCATGATGTATAATTTCATTATAAGGAGTCAACGATGACATTATCACTTGAAAATCGCGTCGCCCTCGTGACCGGAGCCGGGCGCGGCATCGGTCGAGCCATTGCCCACGAATTGGCCCGCCGCGGCGCGGCCGTAGTAGTGAACGACAAGTCTGGTGAGAGCGTTGTATGTGGTGAAATCCAGGAATTCGGGGGAAAGGCCAATTGTTTCAAGGCAGACATTTCAGATTTTAGCGAAGCCCAGAATCTAGTAAAGTTCACGTTGGATACGTTTGGGGATTTGCACATCCTCGTGAATAATGCCGGCATTACGCGCGACGGCTTGATCCTGACCATGTCGGAACAGGATTGGGACTCTGTGATCGCGGTCAACCTTAAAGGCACGTTCAATTGCTCCAAAGCCGCTGTCAAACACATGATCCGCAAACGCTATGGCCGCATCATCAGCATTGCCTCCGTTGCAGGACAAATGGGCAATCCGGGGCAAACGAACTATTCATCCTCAAAAGCCGGGCAAATCGGATTTACCAAATCATTGGCGCGTGAAGTGGCCTCGCGCAATATCACCGTCAATGCGATTGCGCCCGGATTTGTGGATACGACAATATTGGATGCCATGTCGCCGGAAACATTGGCAGCCATGTTGAAAATGGTTCCGCTCGCGACGCAAAGGCAAACCCGAAGAGATCGCCTATGCCGCCGCGTTCCTCGCTTCCGATGAAGCCGCATATATCACAGGTCAAGTCACTTGGTGTGGATGGCGGCATGGCGATGATGTAAGTTGATTTATAAAGGAAAAACTATGACAGACTATACCCGTCCACCCGGCAAGACTACGATTGCCCCCGAAGTATTGATCACCATTGCGCGCATGGCTGCACTCAGCGTGCCGGGCGTCAGCGAAATGGCACCAGTTGCTGGAGGCGTCAATCGTCTCTTCCAACGCGGCGCGGATAATGGCGTACAAATCGCGATCCATGAAAACATGGTCGTGGCAGACATTTTCATTATCGTGAAGGAAGAAGTCAACATTCGCGAAGTAGGGCGCAATGTTCAGCAACAGGTGACGCGCGCGATCCAGGAAATGACCGGCATGGATGTCGGTCAGGTTGATATTCATATTGAAGACATTCATTATGAGGGGTCAGAGGCCTGACACATTATGAAGTCCCGCACCAGGGCGCGCTGTCTGGCCCTGCAAGTACTTTACGAAGTAGATATTGCAAATCACCCTCCAGCCGAAGTGTTTCGAGTAGCGGCTGGAGGATACTCCGCTTTCGGATGACCTGGCCGAGTTTGTGCGGCAGATTGTCTTCGGTGTTTTTCCCCTCATTCATGAATTGGATCATGTTATAGAAAAATACGCACCAGAATGGCCGCTCGATCAAATCGCGACGATTGACCGGAATATTCTGCGAATTTCTTGTTGGGAATTTGCGATTCAAAATCAAACGCCGGTCAAAGTCGCCATCAATGAAGCGGTTGAAATTGCAAAACTATATGGCTCGGATAGCGCGCCGCGTTTCATCAATGGCGTGCTTGGAAGTTTGGCCGAGCATCAATACGAAATCCGGCAACAAATTCTAGCCACGCATAAGGAAGCGGGAAATGAAATCGAAAAATAGATTCATCATATCGTTGTCCCTTTGTATTTTCTTATTAGGCGAACTGGCCTGCACAACCTCCCTGTTGCAATTGCCGAGCATACCCGCGGAACCGACAGAAGCACCAACAACAGTCATTCCTTCGCCAACTCCCCAGCCGCGCGCACAAACAACCTTCACCGCTGTTCTACCCGAACCGCTAGCTCCGGGCGAATCACTTTATATGAACGTGATGGATGAAGTGACCGGCTTGGCATTGAACGCCACAACCTATCCCATGCAAGCCAAAGATAATTTAACCTACACAGCCACGTTGCCGCTTCCGCTCAATGCGGTGATCAAGTATCGCTATATTCGACAGACCAGCATTCCAATTTCTGAGGATACAGCGATCAATGCCCCGATCCGCTATCGCCTTTATTATGTTGCAGGACAGGGCGAGGTGCAGGATATAATCGGAAGTTGGAGCGATAAAAATACCGCGCACCCGCTTGGAGGGATTCAGGGACGTGTCCTCAACGTTGATACTGGCATGCCCATTCCGAATATCATGGTCACGGCTGGAGGCATTCAATCCATCACCGATTCGGCCGGACGATTCGATCTGCAGGGACTTCCGGTTGGCACTCATAATCTCGTCGCTTATGCAATGGATGGCGCTTATCAACCTTTTCAACAAGGCGCAGCAGTTGCAGCAATCTGAACACCGTCTGTAGAAATTCGTATGAAGGCCGCACCGCTCGTCAAGATCACATTCAATGTTGCCGCACCGAATGACACAGTTCAGGGCGCGCCGATTCGCATCGCGGGCAACTTATTGGAGTTGGGCAACACTTTTGCAGACCTTGATGGCGGCTTGAGCACAACCGCAGATCGCATGCCGATTATGTCACTTCAACCCGATGGACATTACAGCGTCACGATCAGCTTACCGGTGGGTGCGTATGTTCAATACAAATATTCATTGGGCGATGGATTTCTGAACGCCGAACATAAGGCCACCGGAGAATTTGTTCTACGCGAATTTATCGTACCCGCGCAAGATACATTAATTCAAGATTCTATAGAATACCTGGCATGCGGGCGCATCCTCGCCCATTCTCTTTCAGGTGACAGTACCATCCACGACGCCCACCAGCGATATTGTTTATATTCAATTCAATCCATATGGCTGGACAGAACCCATTCCGATGTGGCCGCTTGGCAATAATCAATGGGTGTATCGACTTTATAGCCCGCTCAACATGCTCGGCACATTTCATTATCGCTATTGCCGCAATGGACAATGCGGTAGCGCAGATGATTCGACCACGGCGGGCGCATCCGCCACAGGACATGGACTCTCGACCAGCCTCACGCCTCAAGACATTCAAGATACGGTCAGCTCATGGGCGTGGCTGGGAGCCGATAACACTTCGCTGGCCGGCGCACAGATTACAGCGCGTCCATCCGGCTTTGTGAGCGGCATCGAATTTCAACCGGACTATCGTCCCGACTGGTCTTATTATTATCCGCAAGCGCTTCAAACCGCGCAAGGCTTGGGAGCGAATTGGGTTTTCATGACCCCCAGCTGGACATTCTCAAACAGCAATCCTTTAACATTCTCGCCCATTCCCGGCAAAGACCCGTTGTGGATTGATTCAGCCATCATGGTCAGCCAGGCACGCGCCATGAATTTGAATGTGGGTATCTTCCCCATCGCTCATTTCGCGACGGATAACGCCGATGACTTTTGGAAGTCTGCACCACGGGATGCGAATTGGTGGCAAAGTTGGTTTGATCAATATCGCGCCTTCGCCGATAACTACGCCGACCTTGCAACTCAATCCGGAGCGCAGATGCTGATCCTCGGCGGAGGTACGTGGATCAACCCCGCTCTGCCGAATGGCACATTGCTCGATGGTACTTCGTCTGGCGTCCCGAGCGACGCGGACACGCGCTGGGCATCCATCATTGCGGAAGTCCGTCAACATTTCAAGGGAAAGATTTTATGGGCGTTGCCTTATACGCCGGGCAAGTTGATCACTTCCTTGAGTTTCTTCCAAGATGTGGATGGGATTTATTTATTATGGAGCGCACCGCTGGCGGACCAAGCTGGCGCGTCCAAAACGGACCTGCTGACTCAGGCTGGTAAATTGCTCGATAACGAAGTCTCGCCTCTACCCTCGGTTCTCAACAAACCGATCATCATTGCGTTGGCCTATCCATCGGCGGGCGGCGTGACAACGGGATGCATCGTCGATGGTAAGGGCGGCTGCCTCGATTGGCTCGACCTTAATGAACCAAATAATCCACCTTCGGCTTCCGTTGATTTGCAAAGCCAGTATGATCTTTACGAAGCAATGTTTAACGCCATCAACACGCGCCCCTGGGTTGGAGGCATCGTCAGCCGCGGCTTTTATCCTCCCGCCGCGTTGCAGGATAAATCTGCTTCGGTGCATGGCAAGCCCGCCGCTGATCTGCTGTGGTATTGGTTTCCAAGGTTGTTAGGAGTGACAAAATAAAGGCATAGGTGCAACTTATATCCGCCACGAGAGGCGATTATGGGTCAGCGAAGGAAGGGGAGCGGCTGACGAACGAAGGATGAGCGAAAGCGGCTACCCGCACCCTTGCCGCCGCAGATTTGTTGTGAAATTGGCTTCCGAGGCCGTTGGGAATTTCTCTTATCTATCGATAGCCACGGGATCGCCATCTTGAAAAGCCGTTCGGCCATTAGCACGAACAACATTACTATATAGTAGATGGCAATTACTCCTTGAAGATACGGCATTTGAAAGCCGCCCAATGATAAATCGATGCCTTGCGTTTTATCCAGAGTGGCAAGTATCAAGGATAAACCGGCCAAGGCCAAAGACCAGTAATGGAATCCGCGAGCCGCTGAATGTATGTTATCGAGGCGCTCCATTTCTTCCTTTGATAGTGGTTGTTGGTGTTTATAGCGAGGGCTTGGCACAAGATAGTTCCATAAATGAGAATAGTGAATGTTGACTATTGGAAATCCTAAAACACATTTATCATAGTGATGTAACTCTCATGAGATGTCTCCATCGTTCGACTGATGGTCAACCATATTCTGGCTCAAAGCCAGTTAGGATATGATTTTACCTTCGTTAGAAGGGCAATTGTAGACCTAGCGGCTGTCTCAACTGGTATCCTCCAAACGATTGTTTGGCTATTTCTTCTGCAAAGTAACTATTAACGAATTCTCGTAAACCTGAACATAACTCGCATCCAGCTTAATCGAATTCAATAATGGGAAAGTCGCTTTCGACTTTTAAATCAATAGATAGTCATAGCTCAGGTCCGCATCCGCTGACCACTGATTCACGCAATCCAAAGTTGTACAAGCCTGCAAAGTAATCAGACTTCGCAAGCGCGGGAAGAATTCCTGATTGAGATTCCATTCCAAGCCCTGCATCGTCGTCTGGCTATGTCGTTCGGCCAATGCTGGAAACCATTCCTGAATCGGGTCAGACATAATGCCGGAGTCTCCGGTCAGCAAAAGGAAGCGGCTATTAGGAGCTGTGTTTTCGCTCACCCATTGCATTGCTTGGAATGGCTCTTGTGTATGCAAGCTGGTATTGACCAACACGTAAGAATAAACTCCGCATTCCACGAAAAGATAAAACATTATTGCGATTAGAGTCAGCATTGAGCCAGCGCAATTGAAGGAAGTTTTTCGAGATGTCACTCTCCCGAAGGACATCGGGACGATGTGAGCCGCAGCGACGGGTCTCTTTCTTCAACGAAGAACGAGATGCTTCGGCGCTCCGCACCTCAGCATGACATATTCTTATAATGATACATCGTATCCAATCAAATACAAAAGGCAACGCGTCCGCAAAGCCGATGGCACAAAGAAGCGAGAACGCCAGAAATGAAGTCGCGCCTGCACTGCGTTGATCCAAAAAATATGCAAGAGCCGCCCATAGAAGGAGCGTGAAGCGACGATGAGCCATCTCCCAAACGATCCCTGCCACCCGCAGAATCATCAGGATCGGGATGAATGTATCGCGTGCAAATAAGATCCGCGAGATGAAAACCGTGAGCGGGAATAAATCGTGCACGCCGCTGCTTGCCGCGCTGATGAACGGCACGATGCCATGCTGGAGATAAATCGTCAGCCACCATGGCGCGGATACAAGCCCTGCGAGCACCGCCAGACACGAAAGCCTGCAATAATTTCTTCCACGAATGCTTGGTGAATAACCAAAAGAATGCGATGCCGTAGGCGGCATGAATAGCGGTCTGCGGATGAACTCATCACGCTCAATCCGCCGAAGACTGAGGCCACAAATATGAATTTCCATGAACCGGTTTTAAAGGACTGCAACGAAAAATAAAGCGCCAGCAGCATGAACAAAACGCCGAAAGAACGCGTTAAGCCGCCGCCCATGATTTCCCAGCCGTAAACGGGAGCCAGCGCATAAAAGACGGTTGCCAAGGCGGCGCGCGGACGATCTTCCAATAATGTTTCGGCGAGCAGGAAAAAAGCCGGGGATGGTCAATACATCAACAATCACCGGCAGCCAGCGTAGGATTTCAATATCCGGGATTCCCAGCACATTGAGGAACGCGCCCGCATAAAAACCAAATGGCGGATAAGCAAATGGAATATTAGAATAATTATATGAAGTGAAGGCGGGAATTAGAAAGTGATTGGATTTTAGTTCGCGCAGCATGACGAGGAACATGCCGCCATCGTTTAATGGGAATCCGGCCATCAGTCCAGGAAAGAAGCGGACGATGGCGCTCAAGAAAATGCTTAGGCTAAGAATCAACCTAATCCATTCATCGCGAGTAACGTTTCGAGTGTGCCACCATGAATACCATTTTACCAAACAGCATCACATGTTGTTACGAGTCTCCGAGAAGTAGTCTCCAATTGATGTTAGTAAAATTATGATTTCACTTTATTCTGTTCTTGAAGTTTTTCCCGCACCTCCGCCGAAAGAACGACTTGCCTGCTCGGCTAGTCCCATATAAGTTCCAACTCGTTCTCGGAATAACTTGAGGTCAAGCCATCAATCGCATTTCTCACCAACGGAAACATAGCATCAAGAGCTTTTGTCCGCCCATTGGTAAGGATAATCAGCGTGCCGCGCCTATCTAATGAAAGAATTTGAACGCCTCTCGGCGGCCTTCTTCAAAGAACTGGAACAAGAATTCCTTTGATCCAAAGTGTCAGTTTTGCATTATTTTCCACGGTGTCGTAAATGAAGTTTCTGCCTTCAGACCTTTCGAGACTCAATAGCTCAACGGATCTGCCCGTGAAAAAATGCATTCAGCACCAGATCTACATAAACCCAACCTTCCCGGCTCGGATGCGATGACGGGTCAACGCTGAAATAATGGTCGCCATCATGATTGGCAAAGTCCACGAACGGAAAGCGATAAGGTGCAATTGCATTTTGAAGTTTAACATAATAAACCAGACGTGCCGATCGGGATACACCCATTGCGCTCCATATCGGACCGTTAATCGGACGGCTTAAAATGAGCGGTTGTGCCCCCATCTCTTTCAGTACTTGCAACACCAAATCAAAGTCCGTCCATTCTTTAGATGCGTTCAGATCCAGTACGAACTCAGAATTGGCAGAGCTAGGCTTTACAGGATAAGTCAGTTTCTTTTTATAACGCCAGTTCCAGAGACCGTTTTCAATCCCGTATGGATTGTTGCTCGAATGCTTCTTTTCAGTCATCAACGCCTGTGCGATTTGTTTTGACCAGTTGATTTGTTCTTGTTTATGCACAACCTACGGGATTCAAATTTGGAGAGGCTCCAAATGTAATTCAATATTTCCCAATGATCTTGTAGTCGAATAATCTCAGGTATTGATCTGACCAAGAGGAAAGGAAAGGGCATAGAGGGATGATCCATACCAACACTTGCAAGCCAACTGTTGGACGGCAAACTGTAGAACAGGATCACCATTCAATGTATCGGGATAATCATTCATTCGCTGCGCCGCGGTCTGTTTGGTTTCCAAGCTCAGATACAGATCGAAAATCAAAGCATTGGCATGCAATAATGAAAAGTTCGCGGCATATGCTAGCGGGGTGACTTCCGGGGCATTAAACATGGTGGGCGTGAAGGAAAACACCACTTTTTTCCCGCGTAATTCGGGGCCAATGGCCGCCAGGTCCTGGGCAATATCCAGGGATGTAGCTCCGCTTTTGGCAACTTCATACACATTAAAACCAGTCGGGTAATATTGAAAGAATTGAAATGCACCATACGCTGTAGCTTCGTTCAACATTTCGGAACTACCATACACCACCAGTAGGTCAGGCTGTCGAAACGCTGCTTGCTGTAGTGCACTACCCACGTTGGACTGTGGCAACATCAACGGAGCCAGAATGATGGATATATTTATTTTCAAACGATTGAGCGTAAGCGGTTCCATACGCTAAGATCCCTGAAGCCAACAGGATGGCCAGCAGTGCAGAGATCGAGTGCGAGTGATTCGGTTTCAATGCTTTATTCTTTCTTGCACGTTAAAGACCAAGGCTCATTAAAGGCTGGAGTTCGATATAGAAATATATTTTCATCCCTGATGGTTATAGCAAAATTAAACGGCGGCTAAATTCTTTGTAAAAATTGGGTATGACCTCCTTCGACACTTATGAATGGATACGATCCAAATTTGCAGGGAATCACATCCAAGATTAATAAAGTTCCAGTAATATTATGTCCGCTTCACTGGAATGCAAAATTATGAAAATTAAACCAATAACCCATCGTACGGTACCGGAAAGTCAATCGTGATGAAAGCCTTACTCAACTATTTTTTCTCTCATAAATACAAGTTAGTCATGTATGCCATGCTTGGAATAGCAACCATCGTTTGTGTGATCCTGGTCCAAATGCGCATGAAAGAAAATTATGAAGACAATTTAAACTATTATTATTCTTTCATGCTGCGGAACTTATCCCTTGCTTGGATTCCCTTGCTGATTGCGCTGATCACCTATCACCTTAAGTTCACCCACAAATTACTTCGTGTCATTCTACCCTTTATTTGTTTGATTTGGCTGATCTTCTTTCCTAATGCGCCCTACCTGCTGACTGATTTTCAACACATTCGCCTCTACACCGAGCAGCCCGAAGATCTGGTTCGATGTGAATTTGCTGGTTTGGTTTGCCTTTACGGCTCTATTCCTGGGCTTAATCTCGCTCTATTTGATGCACCAAGTTGTCCAACGCGAATTCGGTCGTGTTGTTGGATGGGCATTTGTCTTTATTACTGGTTTGCTCTCCAGCACAGGCATTTATATCGGCCGATATCTTCGCTTTAACAGTTGGGACATCTTACGAAATCC
Organism: uncultured Chloroflexia bacterium; assembly: GCA_963752775.1. Taxonomy (GTDB): domain Bacteria; phylum Chloroflexota; class Anaerolineae; order Anaerolineales; family Villigracilaceae; genus Fen-1038. Next base: position 128,315 of record CAVVZL010000007.1, on the reverse strand, counting down.
GGTTGGCTTGGTCAATAGTCTTCTGAACCAATCGCACGATCCCAATGCGGTGCCCATCACCTTTGTTTTCCTCTACACACTTTTCTTGATTTTTATTTACATTTTATTTTATATTTTTGGGAATATCCTACATGAGGATTCCACGAAAAAATATATAAATACGAAATGAAACTCAAATTTTCAGGTCACAGCCCCATCCAAAGCAGATTTACCAAAAAGCGCCGTAAAGCCCCGACGTTTAGGCGTAGGATTACCGCACCTGCGGTGGGTGCAGGTGTAAGGCGTAGATTGTGTTATGATATGGAACGTGATAGAAATATCATTTGCGCTCGGGCTATATCGCATAGGTCCCAATCCTTAGAAGCTCCCGGCTTTAGCCGTTGGGAGTAGTAACCCACTCCACCTAGAGACGTTATCACACGCGTCTCTTTTCTTTGTCATCGTGTTTCATAATCGCAGAACTTTTTTCGCCTTGGAGGAGCAATGAAAAAACTTGGCCGGATTTTCGGTCGGTTGTTAATTGGGGTATTGATCATCGCCTTAATGCTGGGCGGAGTCGCAACCTATTATTTCAAAATCTATCTGCCGGATAAAGTCGCGCCGCTATCTTTCCCGCAAATTGACGGCTCGATCCATGTGACGGGGCTCAATGGCACGGTGGATGTTTACCGAGATACCATGGGCATCCCGCACATCTACGCCACCACTTCGCACGATCTATTCTTTGCCGAAGGCTATATCCACGCGCAGGATCGCTTCTGGCAAATGGATGCCTGGCGGCACATTGGTTCGGGTTCGCTTTCGGAGATGTTCGGCAATGGTCAAGTCTCGACCGATGCGTTTCTCCGCACGCTCGGCTGGGAAGAAACCGCACAACAGGAATACGGGCTGCTCAGCCCAAACTCAAAAGCCATCCTCGATGCCTACACCGATGGTGTCAACGCGTATCTCAAAGATCACGATGGCACCGCGTTAGTCTTGAATATGCCGTGCTTGAAATTGCTAAGCCCCGATTATAAAATCGCGACCGTGGACTCCGGTCAACAGTCTCACTTGGGGCAAAGCCATGGCCTGGGATTTGCGCGGCAACATGGATGAAGAGATCGAGCGCGCCGTATCTACTCAAGACTCTTACGCCTCAGCAGATTGATCAACTCTTCCCGCCCTATCCGTCCGATCATCCGGTGATTGTCAATAAGATTGGAAATGGAACACCAGTTATCATCTGCAACTCAAAGTACCGCACAATTTCAAATTCCAGATGCAACTCTCTCTGCGCTGCAACATAACGCTTCTCTTCTTGACGCCGCGCTGGGTCCATCCAGGGATGGAATTGGTTCCAACTCCTGGGTCGTCTCCGGCACGCTGACCGCGACCGGCAAGCCCATTCTCGCCAACGATCCGCATCTCGAAATTCAAATGCCGTCCATTTGGTATCAGGTGGATTTGCATTGCATGCCGAAGAGCGATGAATGTCCATATGAAGTGGCAGGCTTCTCATTTGCGGGCGTGCCTGGAGTAATCATCGGTCACAATGACAAGATTGCCTGGGGCTTTACGAATACTGGTCCCGACGTGATGGATTTGTTCATCGAAAAAGTGAATCCTGCTAACCTGAATCAATACATGCAAAATGGTCAATGGGTAGATTTTCAAACGCGCACCGAAACGATCAATGTATCTGGCGGCAAGCCAGTGATCATTACCGTCCGGTCAACCGATCATGGTCCGGTGATCTCCGATACGTATGGACCCTTGGCCAACACAAACATCGATAACGCACCCGACTTTGTTCCATTCAAGGATCGCGCCGGAATTCAATTGCCCGCTCAGTATGTGATCGCGCTGGAATGGACTGCGCTCAAACCATCCACGCCGTTTGAAGCTGTTTGGGGATTCGACAAAGCACAGAATTGGGATGACTTCCGCAACGCCGCGAGAAATTTCCATGTGCCCGCGCAGAATCTAATTTATGCAGACACGGATGGCAACATTGGTTATCAAATGCCTGGCGATGTCCCAATCCGGAAGAGCGGCGATGGTCGTTATCCAGTTCCCGGCTGGACCGGTCAATATGATTGGACGGGATATATTCCATTCGATCAATTGCCTTACACCTATAATCCCGCTGAAGGTTATATCGTCACCGCCAACAATGAGGTCGCGCCGAATAGTTATCCATATTTCATCACGTCCGATTGGAACTATGGCTTTCGCGCCAATCGCATCGTGAATATGATCAAGAATGCACCTGGCAAAATTGATCTCGCTTACATCCAGAAGATGCAAGGCGACGATTACGATGCCAATGCCGAGAGCTATGTCCCGTTGCTTCAACAAATGAGCAATCAATTCACCGGCAATGATTCCGCCGCGCTCAACCTTCTCAAGAATTGGGATTACCAAGCCAAAGCTAATTCAGCTCCCGCCGCGATCTTCGAGGCTTTCTGGAGCCATCTGCTGTCGAACACCTTCGATGATGATCTACCAAAAAAATATTGGCCGGATAATTCATCTCAATGGAATGAAGTCATGCGAAACCTCGCCAAGAATCCGGCAGATCCTTTCTGGGATGATAAGACCACCAAGAATGTGGTCGAGACGCGCGATGACATCATCAAGAAATCCTGGACAGAGGCAGTCAGCGAGTTGGAAGGCAAATATGGAAGCGATATGTCAAAGTGGAGTTGGGGCGAGATGCACACCGCCATGTTCCAAAATCAAACCCTGGGCACAACAGGAATCGGCCTGATTGACTCATTGTTCGACCGCGGTCCTTTCCCTGTTAGCGGTGGAAACAATATCGTCAATGCTACGGCATGGGCAAATGTTGGTCAAGATTATACGGTGACCGATCTGCCGTCCATGCGCATGATCGTAGACATGGACAACTTGAGCAATTCATTGACGGTTCATACCACGGGCGAATCCGGTCACACGTACAACAAACATTATGACGATATGACTACAATGTGGGCTAACATTCAAGATTATTCTATGTTATGGGATCAGCAAACGGTTGTGCAACAAACCGAAGGGCATCTGCGGTTGATACCGTAAATTTTGTAGGGGCGATCCGTGAGTCGCCCCTACGGTTTAATCTATAAGCCAGTCAAGCAAAGAAAGTCATACCGCCACCGCTAGCAAGAAAATCAAAAATATCTGAGGTGCGCGTGGGAAAAAATGTTGCGAATATTATTCAAGACCGATGAATAAAGGGAGGAGCAAGCTCGTTACAACCACCAGCCGCTTCTTATCCGCGAGCGGACGCGCTTCGGACACGCTTAAGTTAACCACGAAGCCCAACAACACGAATAGTGCGAAATGTCTAACCTTATCGCCTTATTGAAAATCATACACTCTGCCGAAATAACCCATATGCCGCGAGTCGGCGAGGATGATGATCAGAATGAGGAACAACCTGAAGAAAATCGCCCAACGTTTTATAAAAAGATTGAAGCGCCTCGCGGCGCTCCCAATGATCAAGCGGCTGCGTGCGCGCCAGTCTGCCGCGCCTTCCACGCTTCCCACACTGCTGGAAGAAGCGATACCAGAACAATGCCGATCACGACAATAGAGAAATGATCGCGCACGAATGGGATGTTGCCAAAGAAATAACCAGCGAAGGTGAAGAGAGCCACCCACGCCACACAGCCGGAAACGTTATACATTGAAAAATAATCAAAAGGCATCTTGCCGACGCCAGCGACAAACGGCGCAAAGGTGCGGATGATCGGAACAAAGCGCGCCAGGAAAATTGTTTTCCCGCCATACTTTTCAAAGAAAGTATGGGTGCGCTCCATATACTCCTGCTTGATCCATTTGACATTCTTTGCCTCATCGCCAAGCCAATATCCGATCCAATAATTGGCAGTATTGCCTGCGGTGGCGGCAATCATCAAAAGAATCAGCAACAACCAGAGGTTCAGCGAACCGATTGCCGCAAATGCTCCGGCAGCGAAGATCAACGAATCACCGGGCAGGAATGGAGTGACCACAAAGCCCGTCTCCATGAAGATCACAAAGAACAACAAGCCATAGGTCCACGCGCCGTATTGCGCGATGACCGCGGCCATGTGCGTATCGAGATGCAGGAACACATCAATCAGAAAATTTACAACAGACATGAGTTAACCTCGAGATTAGATTTTCGAACGCCGCATTATATCGCATCATCGCCATTAGTGGGACGCACTCTCACCAAACTGAACCAATACCCAATAATAAGAACCACAAGACTGCCAATGATTACCATGCCCAGATTGAGGGTGCCAATTGGAAATAAAATCCAATTACGCCAACTCCCAACATATTGGCCGGCTGCAGATCCGATCAATGAAAAGATGAGATATAGAAACAACCGTCCCAGCCCACCGCCTAGAAAAAGATGAAACAGGGCGCCGATCAGCAACGCAATAACGAGACCAAGCACAAGGGATGGAATAGTCATCATGGCATTATCAAATCATTTACGGATTTAATTGCTTTGCAAAGAAATCGGCAATGGCATTGTAACATGTGACGCGGTTTTCATATTTCAACACATCGTGTCCTTCATTTTCAAATACAATCAACTCGATTTGCTTGCTCTGTGAACGTAATTCACGCACCAGGTCCTCCGATTCTGCTGCAGCCACGCGCGGATCGTTGCGACCCTGAAAAACCAGCATGGGCGCAGACATGTTACGAAGATAAGTCTTCGGTGAACGTTCGATAAGAAAAGCTTTCTCTTCCGGCTTTTCGGGATCGCCCAATGCAATTTTGAAATATGGTTTCCACGTTTCAGGCATTCGGTCACTGAATGTTAAAAGATCGTAGGGTCCAAACATATCGCACGAAGCTGCCCAAAGTTCCGGATGACGACCTGCCAACGTGAAAGTCATATAGCCGCCATAAGAACGTCCGACCACCGCGGTGCGCGTGACATCCAAACGTTTATCCTTCGGCAAAACTTTTGTCATGGCATGAACATGATCTAACCGATCCTGACCACCCCAATCACGATCCACGTGTTTGGTATATGACAGACCGTAACCAGTAGAGCCACGTACGTTCGGAACGAAGACTGCAAAGCCACGTAGAGTGAGGAATTGAATTAGCGGCATGGAGAACCAGGCAAAGTCCGGGCGCTCTTGTCCCTGAGGTCCACCGTGGATGTAATAAACGACGGGATGAGGTCCCGTGAAGCCAAGTGCTTTGGCAGGCAAATATAAACGCGCAGAGACGCGCAAGCCGTCATGTGAATTGAATGACGCGTCTTCTCCCGCAGATAAATGTTGATACGGGATTCCAAGAATTTTTTCATTGGTATGTAAAGTAATTTTACTGCGCGACTTGCCTCCAACGGTATAAATCTGAGTTGGCGAAGTGGCAGTGGAAAATGTGATCGTGAAAAGATCCGCATCTTCATCATAATCGATATGTTCAAGCTTTCCGTTATTAAGCGGCTTCCTGCCAACCAGAACATGCTTGTAATTTATCTCAAGCATGTCTTCATTGAAGACACCCTCATATACCCATGAACAACCATCGATGTTGTATTGGACGATATAGCGATCATCCACCAAATGGCCGATCCGTTCCATCTCGCCCGAACCATTGTGAACAATTCCTTTTACTTTCACCTGCAGCAGTTCACCAGGCTTTGAAAAATTGATGTAGCCTAAACTATATGTATCGGCAAAAACCGCGCTGGTAAGTATGGTGCCCTTTCCACTCGGCGCAAATTCAGCCGATCCGATTCCATTCAAAGGAACGACTTCGCCATCCGCACGGTCTGCCAATCGTTTGCCATAAATTGGTTTATGTTCATCGCCCTTGAATTGATACAAAACTCCATCACCGACCGTATAACCTTCACCGATCAATGTTTGAGTGTGGCTATTATTATGTGCGGCGGGGAAAAATCCCCAGGGGCTGTCCCCCATTTTGATCAACTCACCAGTCTTCATATTTGCACGATAGGTTTCTTGAATTGGCGCATCGCGGCGTTCAGCAAAAAAATAAACAATGTTCCTGGCTTTGTCGCACAACCCGAGATGCACGCGATGGTTGACAAAATAATTACCAAACGACGCTTCGGGGAATCCGCCATCGATTGGAATCAACATCGGCTGATAATTCTCATCGCCGTCGTGGTCAATCATCACCAGTATCTTTTTGATTTTGGGAAAGACGCAATACGAATAGCCGCCAATCAAATCGGGGTTCTGAAGCGCGATATTCGGAGGTAGAAGCGGTTCAGGCATCGATCCTCCGTAATTCATGGTGTACAAACTCAAGTGCCCCGAAAGGTTGCTTAGAAAATAGATCCTTCCATCAGCATGCTGAGGAAAAAGAAACAACCGAGCTGACAAAAGTAATTCAACGCGATAGTTCATAGCAATCTCCTTTTACTTATTATCTCACTGGATGATTCCGCCTCCAAGCAATACATCGCCTTGATAAAAAACCGCCGCCTGCCCGGCTGTGATATCTCGCTGCGGCGCATCAAACTGGACTTCTACTTGTCCATTTTCCAATGGTATGACCAGTGCCCCAGCTTCTTTCGCAGTATATCGAATTTTAACTTCCGCCCGGAACCCTTCGTTTGCTGCTTCGCCCGAAATCCAATTGACATCGTTTGCAATCAATTCACGCGAACCCAGTTCGTCCTGCGTTCCGACAATCACTGTATTTGCCATTGCATCTTTGCCCAAAACATACAATGGCACAGCCGAAGAAACTCCCAATCCTTTTCGCTGACCGATCGTGTAATTCGCCAATCCGTTATGCTCGCCAATTACTTCCCCGTCGCGTCGCGTGATCTTCCCCGGCTTTAACATCTCGGCCGCATTGCGTTGGAGAAAGTTCCGATAATCCTCTCCCGCAAGAAAACATAAATCCTGGCTATCGTGCCGAGATGCAGTGGGTAATCCAAATGATTCAGCGATCTTGCAAATCTCAGGCTTGGTGAAATCACCAATTGGAAACAACGCCTTTTTCAACTTCTCCTGATTCAAAACATGCAAAACATATGATTGATCTTTTGAATGGTCCACCACGCGCAACAACTGATGCCTGTCTCCAGCATCCTTTTTTCTAACATAGTGTCCTGTCGCCATAAAATCCGCCTCGAGAGCCAGCGCATGATTTAGGAGAAACTCCCAGCGGATTTGACGATTGCAAATCAAGCAAGGATTCGGCGTCTCGCCGCACGCGTAACCATCAAGAAAATAGTTTACAACAGTGTTCCGAAAGACTTCTTTCGCATCCACGACATAAAACGGGATATCCAGCTTTGCCGCCACGCGGCGCGCCAACACCATCGCATCGGGAGTACAACATCGGTTGGAATCTTCCTTGCCCGGCTCCGACCACAACCGCAGCATCATCCCGATAACTTCATACCCCTGTTGTTTAAGCATTGCTGCAGCAACCGAGAAATCCACACCGCCGCTCATGGCAACCACAACTTTGGTCATTTCGACAATTTCCGCGCTTTCTCAATAACAAATGGCAAAGTTCAAGAAGAGAATCAATTTGCTCAGCCGTGGTGCCAACACCAGAGTTATTCGGAGAGAGCCCAATCCCCATTCATGCAACAAGCCAATCGCATCCATTACTTCACTGGGTTCTGGATTCCCAGTCTTGCAAGCGGAGCCAGAAGAACAAGCAAAGCCTGCCGCATCGAGCAGAGTTAATAACAAATTACCATTTACACCTTTGAAGGCAAACGAAGCATGGTTTGGCAGGCGACGTTTCCATATGACCCGTCAATCGTGAATCGGGAATCGTTTCGAGAACAGCGCCAATGATTTGATCCCGCAATGGCTGAACATGAGCAATGCGTTGCTCACGTTCCTCGACGGTGAGACGCAATGCTTCTGCCAAGCCAACAATATATGGAACATTTTGCGTTCCCGCACGCAGATTGTTTTCCTGGCCGCCTCCGGTCTGTGATGGAATCAATGCTGTGCCCTTCCGAACAAATAACAAGCCGACGCCTTTCGGTCCATAAAATTTATGCGCGCCTAATGAAAGCAAATCTGCACCAAGCGATTGAACGTCAACCGGCAAATACGCCGCGGCTTGGACTGCATCGGTGTGAAATAAAACATGATGCCGATGGCAAACTTCGGCAATTTCGCGGATCGGATTAATTGTGCCGATCTCATTATTCGCATACATCATCGAAACCAGCGCGGTCTTAGTATTGATCGCGCGCTCAATGGTTTGCGGTTGGACCATGCCATATTCATCCAGGTCAAGCCACTTGATTTCAAAGCCAAAATATTGTTCAAGTTGTTCGGCGGTTTTGCTAACGGCGTGATGTTCCGCTTTCGAGGTGAGAACTCGATTCGCGCCCGTCTTCTCGCGCATCGCTAAAGCAGCGCCGCGCAAAGCGAGATTATCTGATTCGGAGCCACATGAGGTGAAAACGATTTCGTCGGCGCGACAGTTCAAGGCGGATGCAACTATCTCACGCGCCGACTCGATCAGCGGCCTCCGCTTGCTGTCCATATCGGTGAACCGATGACGGGTTCCCGAAAGAAGCGGAGAAGTAGGGCATCATCGAATCCCAAACGCGCGGATCAACAGGCGTGGTCGCGGCATAATCAAGATAAACCTGATCCATGGTGGAGCGATTATAACCCCATTGAATATGTCCTCCGAATATGCTATATTTGGCAAAATCTTTGTCGTCAGATGAAGGAGCTAGAATGCCAATTAGAACTTTTCAATGCCCAAATTGCGGTTCGTCAGTCACAATCACAGGTGCAGAAAAAGAAGTCCAGTGTGCTTATTGCGGGAGCACGGTGGTCGTGCCAGAAGAACTCCGCGAGGCGCCGCAACCCCAGCCTCAACCGATGCAATACAATTTTGGACCAACAAGTCAGCCTAATGATCAAGCTTTTCAAGGCATGGTGACTGCCGACAAAGTTGCGAAGGCGGCGATCGGATTCACGGCGGCAAGTTTCATCCTGCCCATTATCCTGACCTGTGTCATTCTCGCGGCCGTTGGTGGAATCTTGTTTTATGTGTTTTCAAATGTGAATTCGACCCTTCAGCAATCCAATCAAACCGCCAGTACGGTGCCGGCTCCAATAACCGAAGTTCCAACCGCAACACCAGTTCCCACCAGAAGCCATTCCAACGCCGGTTCCTTTTACCAAGACACTTTTCAAAGATGATTTTAGCAATCGGTCTAGCGGTTGGGATACAAGTCACGATTCGGACTATACATATGGATATAATGACGGGCACTACCGCGTTCTCGTTAACAAGCAAGATGGCGGACAGGATCTTTGGCCTGAGTCGACTGATAAGTTTACAAATGTAAGCGTTGAAGCGGATGTGCAACAAACTGCGGGGCCGACTGATGGAGGAATCGGATTGGTGTGTCGGGCATCAAGCAGTGGTGCAGGCTACGGATTTACATTTAATCAAAACGGCGGTTATGGGATTTATAAATTCGGCACAGGCAGTGTAAGTAGTGTAACATCGCTCGACGAAGCGACTTTGGACCCCAATACCGTCAATCAAAATGATGTAAATCATATCGAAGCGGTTTGTGATGGCAGTACTCTTACATTGATTCTTAATAACCAAGTTTTGCTCCAAGTGCAGGACTCTTCATACACGAGGGGCGGGGCAGGTTTGTTTGTAATGACCGGCTCGAGCGGCGACCCGGGTGTGGATGTGCTATACAGCAACTTTGTAGTCAAGGGGCCGTAAGCCAATCAAGGGCTTGCAGTTCGGGCAAGTTTTCCTTTTTAACATTCCTGCTCATATGATCAAACTACAATAACAAATTAATGAATGGTCTTGTATTAGCCGGTTCTTCAAAGCGGAAACGAAATGCAAAAACTGCCGCTTATTATTTCCTTTCGATATTAGTGCTGCTCTTAGTTCTCTTTACGTATTTATGGTATTTCAAAACAAGCATTTTCCCCGCGGATAATAATTATTATAGCCAGCTCGCAATTTCATTTAAGAAGGGTCAACTCCACTTGGAGGAAAAGCCAAGCCCTGCACTGTTGGGATTATACAATCCTTACACCTACCAAGCACGAAAAGGAATTGATTTTCCCTGGGATGTATCTCTCTATCATGGCAGCTTTTATCTCTACTGGGGGCCAATTCCTTCTTTGTTGTTAACCCTGTTTGACGTTAAACTCTTATCAAAGATTGGGGATCGACACTTAACTTTCATATTTACCTGCGGGTTATTTCTGTACATTTATTCATTTTCACTTACAATTTGGCGTCGCTTCTTCCAGAAATTACCGGGATGGATGCTTTTGATCGCAATAGTAACGATTGGATTAGCCATTCCATTTACGTGGATATTATCCACTCCAAGAATCTACGAAGCCAGCATTAGTAGCGGCCAGTTCTTTTTGATAGGAGGATGTTATTGGGCTTACGCATCTATTGCCGACCGGACCTCGCGTAGCTGGAAATTGATCCTGACCAGCTTGCATTGGGCTTGTGCAATTGGATCAAGAGTTACTCTCGCGCCCGCAGTGGCCTTTATGTTAATTATGGTCGTGATAATGGTGGCCAGAGAAAATTGGCCACCGGTAATTTCAATGGGAACAAATGTAGCGCTATTGGCATTAATCTTGCCTATCGCGACCTGTGGCGCTGAACTCATGTGGTACAACTGGGCACGCTTCGGGTCTGTATTTGAGTTCGGACTGCGTTATCAACTTACTTCTACAAATTATTTGAATTCTGGAAATATGCTGTTTTCAACAGGCAATATCGGTGGGAATTTGGATAACTATTTAACCCATACTTTTATGATCACCTCCAATTTCCCTTACGTCAAGGCGATCGAGAACCTTGGCACAAACGAAAGAATGATTGGACTGCTCTTCACAGTTCCCTATTTTCTGTTGGTACTTCTCATTCCAGCGACGCTGATCCAAAAACAAATAGAAATCATCAATCCAAGAGGCGAGGACAATCAACGTGCACTATTGAACTGGTTAATTATCAGTTTGATCGGCGTAACTGTGGCGAACTTCACGCTGCTTCTGGTTTACTATTATGCAGCGATGCGCTTTATGGTGGACGTAGCACCATCTTTACTTTTACTTTCCACGATCGGATTTTGGAGAAGTCATCAGGCGACGAAGTGCACAATCACTCGAGTGTCAATTGCAGCTTTGGGCTGTATTTTGGCTACAATCTCAATCATCAGTAGTACTTTGTTCACAATCTCTCTCTCTCCAGATCGGCAATTAATTATTATGCGGATATTAAGACAAATTCTTCACGTACTCTGAATTCAATGGTGCGTAACGGCATCCCTCGCGTTCTATTCACTAATTCAAATAATGGCTATAATTTATCCTGAGGACGTAAAACATGGCAAACACAATTAAATTCGGTACAGATGGTTGGCGCGGCGTGATCGCCGAGGATTACACTTTCGATAACGTTCGGCGCGCGGCGCAAGGATTTGCTTCATATTTAATGGAAAAAGGCAAACTGGGACAATGGGTCATTGTCGGCCACGATAAACGCTTCGACAGTGAATTTTTTGCTGCGGCCGCCACTGAAGTTTTGGCAGGCAATGGTCTAAGGGTTTGGCTGACCGAGGGAGCTACGCCCACGCCCGTAATTGCATACGCGGTGGTCGATAAGAAAGGCTGTGGCGCCATCAACATCACCGCCTCGCATAATCCTGCAACGGATAACGGATTCAAAGTCCGGGATGAGAACGGCGGTGCGATTGATCCGGACGGATTGAAGAAAATCGAATCTCTCATTCCGGAAGATGTAAAAAACGTAAAGCGTAAAACACAAGGCGACGCGGAAGCGGACGGTTCCATCGTCAAGTTCGACGCCTCGAAGGCATATATCGAACACATCAAGAAACTGGTTGATTTCCAAAAACTAAAAGACGCAGGTTTCACAGTGATGGTCGATTCGATGTGGGGCAACGGCGGCGGTTGGTTTGCCAATTTGCTGGCCGGTGGCAAAACCAAAGTGGTCGAAATCCACAAGGATCGCAATCCATTATTTCCTGAAATGAAACGACCTGAACCCATTCCACCGAATATCGACGTTGGGTTGAAAGCAACCGTTGAGAACAAAGCTGATGTTCTGCTCATCACCGACGGTGATGCGGACCGCTTGGGTATTGGCGATGAAAGGGGTGAATTCGTCAACCAATTGCGTGTGTATGCCTTGTTGGCTTATTATTTGCTTGAGGTACGCGGCGAGCGCGGCCCAATTGTCAAAACGCTTTCAACCACAACCATGCTGAATAAACTCGGCGCGTTATACAATGTGCCGGTCTATGAAACCGGCGTGGGATTCAAATTCGTTGCCCCAAAGATGATGGAGACGAACGCAATGATCGGCGGCGAAGAAAGCGGAGGGTATGCTTTTCGCGGCAATGTTCCCGAACGTGACGGAATCCTGGCCGGATTATATATGCTCGACTTTATGGCACGCACCGGCAAGAAACCAACGGAATTACTTAAGATGCTCTTCGATAAAGTCGGCGCGCACTACTATGACCGCATTGACACGCCGTTTAGCGGCGATAGAAAAACCCGCGAAGAAACCATTCTGAAAGCCAATCCAAAAACAATCGGCGGATTGAAAGTTATGGAACTAGTCACGTGGATGGCTTCCAATTTAAGCTTGAGGATGGCGGCTGGATGCTGATCCGATTCAGCGGCACGGAACCCATCATGCGCGTCTATTGCGAAACGACACATCAGGACAAAGTGCAAGCCATTTTGCAAGATGGTTTGAAAATTGCAGGCTTGAAATAATATGGTGCTCACCGATACTCACTGTCACTTGGACTTGGAGCACTTCGATGCCGACCGCGACGCCGTGATTCAACGCGCGGTTAATGCGGGCGTGAGGCATATTCTCATACCGTCTCTTACTGGAACATCAAGCCGGGTCGCCGTTAAATTAGCCGAATCAAATCCGATACTCTACGCGGCAGTGGGCGTCCATCCCAATGAAGCAGAGACGTGGGATGGACAAACTATTTCCGCCTTGAAAGAACTGGCGGCAGAGAGTCTCAAAGTGGTTGCGATCGGCGAGATCGGTCTTGGATTATTACTGGAATAAATCGCCGCGTGATGAACAGATTTCAATCCTGAAAGAACAACTAAATCTCGCGGCTGAACTGGACTTGCCAGTCGTCATTCACAGCCGCGAAAAAGATGATGCGGATCAGGGCGAGTGTGCCGGGGACCTGATCAAGATTTTGGAGGAATGGGTATCCGGCCTTAAGGCGAGGAATGAAGCGCTTGCACAAAAGCCAGGAGTTCTGCACTCATTTTCCGGATCCATCGGAAACCGGCTAAGCATGCGGTCAAACTAGGATTCTATATCGGCATCACCGGTCCAATCACGTATAAAAATGCCCACAAGAAACGTCAGGTGATAAGCAATTTACCTTTAGAGCGATTGCTGATCGAGACCGATGCACCCTTTCTCACGCCGGAACCTTATCGAGGAAAAAGAAACGAACCTGCCTTTGTCATCCATATTGCTGATAAAATTGCAGAAATCAAATCCCGCACCCCGCAGGAGGTTGCAGCCGCAACCACAGAAAACGCGGCGCGTCTTCTCTCTTGGGGAGAGTCTTTTTGAATAACGTTACATTCATTTCGCCCGTACAAGCTCAACTCCAACTGGTCGAAGCGCGACTGCAATCACAAGCGGATGATCGTCATCCGGACCTGCGCGCTGCGCTCGGACAAATCCTCGCGGCGGGCGGCAAGCGCATCCGCCCGACCATTACGCTGCTGGTGGGCAATATGCTCGGCGCACCAGAAAATAGAGTGGTGACGCTCGGCGCGGCAATGGAATTGCTTCATACCGCGACACTCGTTCACGACGATCTGATTGACGGATCGCTGTTGCGACGTGGTATGCCAACACTGAACGCGCGCTGGTCACCCGCCGCAACGGTATTGACCGGCGATTTTCTTTTTGCCCGCGCTGCGAAACTCGCCGCAGATACAAACTATTTGCCATTGATGAAATTGTTTGCCGAGACCTTGGCGGTTATCGTTAATGGCGAATTGAATCAAATGTTCTCCGCTCGCGGTATGATCAACCGCGAGAATTATGCACAGCGCATCTATGCCAAGACCGCTTCCCTTTTTGAGATGGCCAGCCGCTCGGCAGCGATGATTAGTCCTGCCGGGGAAATAACGATCGAATCCATGCGCAAGTTAGGCTACGAAACCGGCATGGCTTTCCAAATCGTGGATGATATTTTGGATTTCACTGGAGAACAATCCACGGTCGGCAAACCGGTCGGTTCGGATCTGCTCAACGGTCTGGTCACGCTACCGGCGATTTATTACGCTGAGGCCTGTCCCGACGATGAAGATGTCAAATCACTTGCCGATGGCGGATGGGGAAACCAGGATCGCATGCAAAGATTGGTCGAATCCATCCGCAGAACAGACGCAGTGAAAAAGGCAATGGAAGAAGCAAAGCAACATGCCTCGCGCGCGTTGCAAATATTGGAAGATTTTGAGCCAAGCCCAGAACGCGAGGGGCTGGAAAACCTGGTTAAGTACATCGTGGATCGGAACGTTTGATTCTGATCGCTTTTTCAACTTAACGGTACTTTTAAGGTTCTAATGGTCAATCCACGCCGCCCTTTCCGTATAAATGTTGGCTTTATTATTCATGAAGAAGTCGGCTCTCTTCATGAATTCCCTTTTGAATTTGAAAAGATTCGGATCGTCGATGATCTGGAACTACAGAATTTCAACGGCTTGGCCGAGATTAGCCGCACCCCGCAAGGATTATTAGTTCAGGGAAAGTTCTCAGGCGAAATCATGCTGGAATGCGTTCGTTGCTTGAAGGAATTCAGCAAGCCGCTGGCTTGGAATTTGACGGAACTCTACGCGTTCAACGAAAAGTCCGTGAGCGACTCGGGTTTGATTATTCCTGAGGATGCGCAGATTGATCTAGAATCGCTTATCCGCGAATATGCCCTGCTTGAAATTCCGATTAATCCCATGCATGATCCTAATTGCAAAGGTCTATGCTCTGTCTGTGGACAAGACTTGAACGTCGCTGATTGCGGCCATCGCCCGCATGAGGTCGAAATCACCGTTTTCGGTTTTGAAGAAGCTGTTATAGCCAAAACAAGTACAAGCCCTTTGAGTCAAAATCAAGGGCCATTTCGCATTTACTTTTTATTCTCCTGATAGCGCTTGTACACACGCTTCCATGCCTCCGTCGGATCATCAGGTTTGGACTTCTTCCGAGCATCTTTGCTCATGTTAAATGCAAAATCTTCCAGCAGACCAGAGATTGGCAAATCCGGCCTATAGTATGCAGGCGGCTGGCCAAGATTGATAGCGTCTACAAAGACATCCTGCACATATGGAATAGTTACTAAGGCCTCCATCTTAAGCGCGGCCTCAATCTTTTTCCGCGTCAAACTGGAGTGCGGAAAGATAGCGCTCAAGACAAGTCTGATCTTTTCCTGTGGATATCCAAGCTTTTGATAGGTATCCATTGCCGCAATGGCTGCACGAATAGAAGCCATATCGGGCGAGACCACCATCAGGATGGTATCAGCAACATCAAGAGCATGAACGGCAGGTTCACTGAAATCATGAGGTAAATCCGCAACCACATAATCATATTGAGTTTTGATAAACTTAATCGCCGCGCCTAGTGTTTCGCCGCTCAATTTTTCCGAATCAGATGGAAAGGTCGGCGCCGCAATAAAGTGCAAGCCGCTTTCGTGTTTACCAACTAAAGAACTCAAAACGTTCATGTCAAGGTCAGACGCACTGAGATTTGCCATGTCAGCCCACGTGCGGCGAAGAGTCATATTGAGCATCAGGGCGACCTGCCCGGCTGTCATCGTTAGGTCAAGCAATATAGTCGGTGTCTTCCATAATGCAGATAAGGCCATACTGAGATTGACTGCCAATGTAGAACACCCGGTGCCGCCGCGCAAACTGTGAATCGCGATCATGCGCGCGGCTTCACCTGCAGGTACTGCGGGCTTGGACTCTGGAGCGGGCGCCGCGCGTTTAAGCAATACAGTTACCCGAGCCAAAAGTTCTGCCGCTTCAAACGGCTTCGTCAGATGGTCATCCGCTCCGGCCTCAAAAGACTTGAGCTTATCCTGCAAGCCTCCTTGGGCAGTCAACACAAGAATTGGTGTCGACGCGAATTGCGGATCGCGGCGCAGGGTGCGCGTGACTTCATAGCCATCTATATCCGGCATCATCACATCGGTAATGATGAGATCAGGCTTGAGGCTATGGGCAAGAGTTATGCCGCTTTTGCCGTTATCCGCAGAATGCACGGCGCACTGCAGCGGCTCCAATACATGAGCAACCAATTGATGATTGAGCGGTTCATCGTCAATCATGAGGATGCGGGCCATATGGTTTCTCCTTATGATAAATGATCGGACAAGTATGCTTCAAGCCGCTTTGTTTCTGCATCGAGTTGTGCAACGAGGGCTGGTGCGTCGGTCAGATCTTCACGCCGGCCAAGCTCTTCGAGTTTAAGCGCAACCGCGGCTAATGGGTCCGCGCTAAAATTCAAAGAGACACCTTTAAGGTTATCCGCGAGGCGGCATAAACGATTGGCATCGTGATCATTCAAGGCAGCATAAATCTCATCGATTCGTCCGCGTAAATGATCCCTATATTCCCTGAACATTTCTATCATGAACTGACGATCACCTTCGAAACGGTGCAGTGCATCACCAAAGTTAACAGGGGGCGTCTCGACGGTAGAAAGAACCCCCAAGACGGGTGTCGCTTCCGCAGTCACACGCGAACCGGATGGCGCGCTTTCCCCAAACAATCCATCATCGAAATCGGGAGAAAAAGCATCGCCGCCCGTTGAATAATCCTGCACAGGCTCAAGCTGTTTGGCGGCCAAGTTGCCTTGCACCCAACGATCCAACACATTGAACAAGACCTTCGGTTCAATCGGCTTGGAAACGTAATCATCCATGCCTGCTTCCAGGCAACGCTCGCGGTCACCTTGCATGGCATGTGCGGTCATGGCGATGATGGGAATATGTGAGCCGCGTTCCCGTTCCCATTCACGGATACGCTGAGTGGCTTCAAAGCCGTCCATTTCCGGCATCTGAACATCCATCAACACCGCGCTATATGGGATCACCTTTACTTTCTCAAAAGCCTGCACGCCGGTTTCGACCGCGTCCACCGAGTAACCAGCTTTCTGCAACAGAGCCACTGCAAGTTTTTGATTGATGGTATTGTCCTCCGCCAGCAGAAGGCGCATACCCTGTTTCCTTTGCTCGGAAAGCGTGTGGCGCGTGATCAAGCCAAGTTGTTGTTCCTTGTTACGGCCAAGCGCTTCAACGACCGCATCAAAAAGCATTTGCTGTTTGACGGGCTTGAGCAAATAGCCGGAACAACCAAGGGCTTCAAGACGAACAGCATCACCGCGCTGCCCCATGGAGGTAAGAATGATGATCCTCACCTCTTTCACCGACGGATCGCTCTTAATGGCGCGGGCAGTCTGCTCGCCGTCCATGCCGGGCATTTGCATATCGAGGAGCACAACATGATATGGATCACCTGCACGATGCGCGTTGCGCAGGCTTTCCAGTGCTTTTGCGCCGCTGGCCACTGCGTCCACGCGGCTTCCCAATGCTTCCACGTTTTTCGTCAAAATGAGGCGGTTTGTTTGGTTGTCATCCACGACGAGGATGCGCGTCTGAGCCAGATTGCCAGGGCCAACCAACGTGAGCGGCGCAGTGACCGTTTTCTGACGGGGCTGTTTTTCAAATTTAATATCGAACCAAAAGGTGCTTCCAATCCCCGGCATGCTGTCGACACCCATCTCTCCACCCATCATCTCGACCAACTGTTTAGAGATGGTAAGTCCCAAACCTGTGCCTCCATATTTACGCGTGGTAGAGCCATCGGCTTGCGTGAAGCGTTCAAAGATCGAGGCTTGCCGTTCACGGGGAATACCAATGCCTGTATCTTGCACCGAGAAATGAACTGTGGCATCATCCATGGTATCCTCTCTTGGCTCGGCACGGATCACAATCTCGCCTTGCTGGGTGAACTTAATGGCATTCCCTGTGAGGTTGACCAAAATCTGGCGAATCCGCCCCGGATCACCGCGCAGTTCCGACGCGAGATCGGGATGGATAAGACAGGCCATCTCGAGTCCCTTTTCCTGTCCACGCTTTGCCATGGTATACGCCACATCTTCCACGGTATTTCGCAAATTGAAATTGATCTTTTCAAGTTCAAGCTTGCCAGCTTCGATCTTCGAAAAGTCCAAAATGTCGTTGAGCAACGTGAGCAAGGCTTCCGCACTTTGCAAGGAGGTTTGAAGATAATCCCGCTGTTCATCAGTCAGGGGAGTATCGAGGGCAAGTTCAAGCATACCGATCACCCCATTCATTGGGGTACGGATTTCATGGCTCATGTTCGCAAGAAATTCGCTTTTGGTGTGGTTAGCCAATTCCGCTTCCTGACGCGCCCGGACAAGTTCGGAAATATCATGGTACATCGCCAGCAAACCGATCTTCTCGCGGCCCACAATGACTGGCACGCCGAAAATCTCTACATCTACAAGTAAGCCATCCCTTCGGCGGCGTTTGCTAACCGCATGGACGTTTGCCGTCATCACTTGTTGGGTATACTGCTTGGCTTCCGAAAGTGTCTCTTCGGTGGTAATGAGAGGATCAAGAAAGGCACCGACGATCTCATGATCTTTGTAACCATATAATTTCTCGAAGGCGGGATTGCAGGAGAGGATGCGTTCGTCATTATCTAGCACAACGATTGCAACTGGGCTATTTTGCACGAGAGCTTCAAAATATTGCTTCCTGTTTTTTAGCTCAGACTTAACCCGCTTGCGTCCGTGATATCGTGCGCCACCCAAAGGACAGTATCCTCCTGCATCGGCGAAATGGTGGCGGTAAACCATGTAGTTTGGCCGGAAATTGGCACGGAATATTCCACCTGTCTGATCTTGCGGGTTGCCAAAACAGCCAGAATATCTTTAGTGAAAGATTTTGCTTCGCTTTTTGGGAAGACATCGTAAAGCGTCTTTCCGATCAATTCTTCAGAAGGCTTGATCAAAAAATCAGGGTGAGTTGGTGCAATACTGATATATTTTCCAGCCCTATCGAACACGATCACTACGTCGTTCATGGCTGCGAACAAGCCTGACAACTGAGCCTCCGAAACCCGTAGTGCTTGTTCGGCCCTTTGCGATCTGTAATATCGCGGCCAATGCCAACCAATCCTACAACCTTACCTTTATCATCCCGCAATGGCACCTTGGTAGTCAATCTCCATTTGGGATTGCCCTGCGAATCACGGCCGGGTTCTTCGCGATTGATAACCGGCTTGCCCGAATCCAGGACCATCTTATCGTCAGCCCAAAATTGAGCCGCTAATTCAGCCGGATAGGTATCGAAGTCGGTCTTCCCTAGCACGTCTTCCATTCTTTTTCCACCCGATGCCTGCCAATCGGCAGTGTTGGAAATAATCTTACGCCCCTGAATATCCTTGGCGTAGATAACATCAGGTAAATTATTTATCAGGGTCAGAAGGAGCCTGCTCTCATCGATCAATGCCTTTGCGGTCCCCTTGGATTTGGCACTCCTCGGCTTCGCGGCGGCTTTATTCTTTTTCGGGCTGGTCTTTCGGTTCGTTTTCGCAGGTTTCATTGCGCCTTCCAATTCTCAACGGATCACTCCAGCATACAACTTGCGAACAATTTATACTAGTGTAGCACTATTTAGTCTGCAAATTTCTTACAAATTGATTAATACTCTTGTAAAACAGCATTGACAAACCCGTGCCATCCGCTTAAACTATCCTCCATGATCTCAGGCTCTTCTAAAATGGTGACAATTACCATGTCCATGCACGATGCAAATGGAGACCTATTGTCGCGTTTGGGATGAGCGTTAGTTTCACCTTTGTCGAAATAAGAGGCTGTCCCAATTGCGGACGGCCTTTTTGTTTGTAATATTCAATAGCATGCAAACACAAAGTCCGTAAAGGTTTTAATTTTCCTCGTGTTCGCTTCGTGGTGAAAATGAAAGAGAGAAACTAATGTCTGAAAATATATTGATCGCCATCGCCTGGCCTTACGCCAACGCTGAAATCCATGTCGGGAACATCACCGGCTCACACTTGCCCGGCGACATTGTGGCGCGCTACCACCGGCTCAAAGGGAACAAAGTCCTCATGGTCAGCGGCACGGACTCGCACGGCACGCCGGTCACGATCCGTGCCGATCAGGAAGGCAAACCCGTCGAGGAAGTGTACAAGCGATTCCATGAAAGCTTCATCGAAGTTTTCAAAGGTTACGGCATCACGTATGATCTGTTCACCACTACGCATACCGAAAATCACTTCAAGGTTTCGCAGGATATGTTCCTCGCGTTGCAACAAAATGGATTCATGTTCACGCAGAAATCCATGCAGTGGTACTCGCCCTCAACTAATAAATTTCTACCCGATAGATATGTCGAAGGCACGTGTTACATCTGCGGCTATGAAGGCGCACGCTCCGATCAGTGCGATAACTGCGGCAACGTGCTGGAGCCGGAGAGACTGATCAACCCTCGTTCGAAGACAGGCGGCGCGCTCGAACTGCGCGAGACCGAACATTTCTATCTTGATCTCTCCAAACTAGAACCGGATGTCAAAAAGTTTTTGCAGGAGCGCGCCGACCATATGCGCGATACCGTCCTTGGCGAATTGCTGCGCAAGATCGAGTCCGAAGGCTTGAAGCCGCGCGCCATCACGCGCGATCTCGATTGGGGCATCCCGGTACCGGTCGCGGGCTGGACCGAAGCAGGCAAACGCATCTACGTTTGGTTCGAGGCTGTGATCGGTTATCTCTCCGCCCCGATTGAATGGAGTCAGTTATCGGCGCAGAAAGAAGCGTGGCGCGAGTGGTGGGTCAATCCCAAGGCGAAGCAATTCCACTTCATCGGCAAGGACAACATCTTCTTTCATACGTCGCTGTGGCCCGCGCAACTCATGGGCGCAGGGAGTCAGTTCCTGCAAATCTTTGACCCACCTACATCCCCCCTGCAGGGGGGACTTGAGGACGTCCGCTCACATTGCCCTATGATGTACCTGCCAATCAATTCATGAATCTCGAAGGTCAGAAGATCAGCGGCTCGCGCAACTGGGCCATATGGGGACTCGACGCGCTGACGCGTTACGATCCCGATGCCCTGCGCTATTATCTGACGGTCAACATGCCGGAGATGAAGGACAGCGATTGGGATTGGAAGGAGTTCGTGGCGCGCAACAATAACGAACTGGTGGCGACGTGGGGCAACCTTGCCAACCGCGTGTTGTCGTTCTGTTACAAAAACTGGAATGGATATGTGCCCAATGTAGATGTGTCCACGCTTCGCCCCGCGGACTTGGAATTGCTGGCCGTTATCGAAAACGGATTTAATGCTGTGGGCGCGGAACTCGAAGCCGTGCATTTGCGTTCGGCATTGGGCGAAGCCATGAAACTCGCCACCGCGGTGAATGTTTATCTCGATGTCAACGCGCCGTGGACAGCCATGAAGACCGATAAAGATGGCGCGGCAAAGACCGTCTACACTGCGCTCAAAGCCATCGACTCCTTGAAGATTTTGTTCGCCCCGTTCCTACCATTCACGTCACAGCGGCTGCATGAGTTCTTCGGCTATGACACTCCACTCTTCGGCGAGCAATACACCGAGACAGTCAAAGACTTCCTTGGCGAGCATACGGTATTACGCTATAAAAATGTTGAAGGATTCCAGTGGAAGCTCAGTGAGTTGAAGCCGGATGCAAGGTTAAATCAGCCGGGTCCGCTGTTTAAAGAAACTGGAAGATAGTGTGATCGAAGAAGAAAGAGCAAGATTAGGAAAATAAATCGAGTAGGAGGCGGCGGCTAACCGCCTCCTCTCACACCACCGGACATGCGGGTCCGCATCCGGCGGTTCATCAAGCAGAACGCAGTTCTTGATACCGTGTTTTGATACTTTTCAGCCCTGAGTTATGCCAATAGGTATTGCTCAGGGCTTCGTTTATCACAGGTGAGGCAGAGATACGCCAGGGGCTTCTGCCTCCAGCTCCTTCTTGTGCCCTTTGCTTTGGGACGCCCAGCTTCACTAATTCTCGGTAGCGGGTTGGACCTCGTTTCCAGCGTTTCCAAATCAGTTGCCTCAATCGTCGTCGTATCCAACTGTCCAGCTCCTCAAATAGGCTCGGTGTGTCAGCCAGCCGGTAGTATCCAATCCAACCAATGATATAACGGTTGATCTCTTCCAAGATCTGTTCCAGTGTGCCACTCCGAGTGCGCTTCGTCAGGTTACATAGCTTCTCCTTAAAGCGTTCCTTCGTTCGGTTCGCTATTCGGATCAGCACCATTCCTTTGCGCTTGAAGAAACTGAACCCAAGTATTTTCACCTTCCCCACTTTCTCAACCTTACTCTTCTTGGGATTGACTTTCAACTTCAGCTTCTTCTCCAGAAACCCTTTCACGCTTTCCATTACTCGTTCGCCCGCTCGCGGCGTCTTGACATAAATGTTACAATCATCAGCGTAGCGTACAAACTTGTGCCCGCGCTTTTCCAGTTCTTTGTCTAAATCGTCCAGCATGATATTGGATAGCAATGGGGAAAGTGGGCCGCCTTGCGGCACGCCTTCTTCTACATCCATTACTACTCCATTGATCATCACTCCCGATTCCAGATAGGCTCGGATCAGCTTGAGCACTCGTTTGTCTTTCACCACCCGTGCCACGCGGGCCATCAGCATATCGTGGTTCACTCGATCAAAATATTTCTCCAGATCGATATCCACACACCATTCGTATCCTTCTTGCACGTACGTTTGGGCTTGCCTCACGGCTCCATGCGCACTGCGGCCAGGTCGAAACCCATGGCTATGCTCTGAAAAGAGCGGTTCGAATAATGGGACCAACACCTGCGATATCGCTTGTTGGAGTAAGCGATCCATTACATTCGGTATCCCTAACTGCCTTGTCCCACCATCAGGTTTGGAAATCTCCACCCGCCTGACTGGGCTCGGCTGATAGGTTTCGCTTTCGAGAGCTGCCCTGATCTCCAACCAATGTTCCTTCAGGTATGGACGAAGTTCTTTCGCCATCATCCCATCGATGCCTGGCGCCCCGCCGTTGCTCTCTACTCGCTTCATCGCTATGAGCAAGTTCTGTCTTTCCAAAATCTTTTCCCATAGCCCTGCGTCGGATGTTCGCTCGTCTCGCACTGAGGACGGCTCGGCTCTCGGTTCCACTCCCGTCGGATTTACCGACTTCGTTGGCTCCGCAGTATCCCTATCCGGGAAAGACGGCCTTCTGTGTTCATCCTGCAAGCTGCTCAAGTTACTATTCCTGTTTAATGTTCGGCCCTTCCCACTCAAACGGGAGTGGTAGTATGGCCTCGGCTGACCCCTGCCATTTCAATCCGATTTCTCAATCGGGGTTACCATCTTCGGTTAGATGGCAGGTCTCCCCAGGTAAGAGCATTGACTTTCCCTGCATCCTTGTTCCATTTACTGCTTTGGCCTTTGATCGCATTGGGTTTCACTGTTTGATGCCAGCTCGCCCAGCCTTACAGCCTCTGATGGAATTCTTGTTCATCAAGTCGCAAGTTTGCCGCCAGCTTCCTTCGGACTTCACCTCGCAGTGACGCCCTTGCTCTTGGCTAATGGTTGGTGCAATCAACCTCCATAAGGGACTTTCACCCTCAAGTCAACGCCCATGCTGGGCGCACATCAAAAACGGATGTCAATGCAACATCCGTTTTCTTGTCCTGCGAAGCGTGCAAAGAGAAAGGCGGGGTTTGGGGTCAGGCATGAGGGTTTCCCCAGATTTGGGATCGGGCAACATCAGTGCTCATGCTATTCCATCATCGGCATCTGCTGAGTGGAGCCGCGTCCCGCCCACTTGCCGGGCCAGCCCGGAAGGAACGCGGCCATAATCAGCGCGGCGATGGAAGCGTAGAAGGTCAATTGATACGCGGCGTCAAAGCCCTGCATGGATTGATCGCAGGCCAGTTGAAGCGTGGACAAAATCTTCGCCTTCGCCGCACCGATAGCCGTTTGCGGCAACGATGCCAATGAAGCCAGCGTGCCGGGCGGGAAATTATTCTGCGCCGCAACGCCGGGCGTTTCGCACAGGCCATAAGGCGTGGTGACATTGACCAGCTCATCCTGCATTTTGTTCTGCAGGGCCAGGATATCAGGCGAGAGGAAACCAACCAGGATCGTCGCCAGCGCCGCCACCGAAACGGCCTGCACCACAAAGCGGGTGCTGTTCAACAACGATGAACCGCGCGGCAACACATCCAGCGGAATACTGCTCAACGCAGCAACATAAGATGTTTGCAAAGTTAATCCAATTGCCAGACCGCGCAATGCCAAGAGGAATACGATATAAGAAATCGGCGTCGTGCCTTGAATCACCGACAACTGCCACGTGTTGATACACAAGATCAGGAATCCTACAAACATAATCGCACGCGGACCAATCTTGTCGTAGAGTCTACCCGCTGACGGTGTGGCAATCGCAGAAGTCGCGGCGACCGCCAGCAAAATCACTCCGGCATCCAACGCGGTTCGTCCGCGGAAGGCTTGCAGATAGATCGGCATCATAAACTCCGCGCCGAACAAAGCAATCGTTGCAATATAACCGACCAGCGCCGCAATCAAAAATGTCGGGTTGAGAAAGAGCCGCAGATTCATCAACGGTTCCTTCGCCAAGCGCAATTCAATCAACACATGAACGATGAGTATGACAAAACCAAATCCAAGAGCGAGGAGAGTAAATGGACCGCCCCAGCCAAAGTTTTCCGCGATGGAAGCGGCATATAAGATCGCGCCGAATCCAATGATCGCCGTCAGTAATCCAAGCGGATCGAAAAGTGGTTTTCTATCCACACGAAAATCGAGTAAAAAGTCCGAGCCGAGAATCACGCCGAGGATTCCAATCGGCACATTGATGAAGAAAATCGCACGCCAAAGATTGATGTCCACCAGCCAGCCGCCCAAAATCGGACCGAGTGCCGGAGCAACCACCAATGCAATCCCAAGCACTCCGAACGCCGTACCCTGCTCCTTCGCTGGAAAGGCGCGATAGAGTTGTGCCGGGCCGAGCGGCTGCGCGATCCCGCCGCCGAATCCCTGCAAGGCGCGCGCTGCAATCAAAAGTCCAAGCGACGGAGCGATGCCGCACAAAAAGGAACCGAATGCAAAAATAGCCAAGCCCAAAAGATAAACGCGTTTGATTCCAAAGCGATCCGCCAGATAGCCGGAGACCGGCGTGGTAATACCCAACGCCAGCACATAAATACTGATCACCCATTGCGCATCCGCCAGGCTGGCGCCGAACACGCGGCGCAAGGTTGGAAAGGCAATGTTGATGATGGTCGAATCCAGGATAACCATGAAGAGGCCGAACATCACAGTAATCAGCACTTTCCATTTTTGTTCCAAGCCGCCGGGTTTTTGTACAGGCGTTATTGCTTCACTCACAATTAAAATTCCTCTCTTATAATGAGATATCCTTGTTATGATAACAGGAAAAGTTCTTATCTTACTTGGCAAAAACTTTCACGGAACAAAATCATCTCATGTGTTCGTCTTCGAGTTATTGAAAGGAGTAACCTATGCAAAAAAGTTTTAAGTTTTTCTCAATCCCAATTCTTATTTCAATGTTTCTATCCGCCTGCGGAACTGCCTCGTCCGCAAGTTTGGCAAAATCTTCCATTGCACGCGACACGAATCCAAATGTCCCGCAAGCCGATCTTTCAACTCTCGTGGAGGGGAATAACACTTTCGCCATCAATCTTTACGAGGCGCTTCGCTCCCAAGACGGGAATTTGGTTTTCTCGCCTTATAGCATTTCCCTCGCCCTTGCCATGACGTATGCCGGTGCGCGCAACGAAACTGAATCCCAAATGGCACAAGGCGATGCAATTCACTCTCCCGCAAGACTCAACTGCATCCCGCCTTCAATGCTCTCGACCTTGCATTGGCGAATGAAGGCAAGGCACAGGGCAACAATGGACAGCCCATGCAACTCAATATTGCCAATGCAATATGGGCAGAACAGACCTATCCATTCCAACAAGCCTATCTCGATTTGATCGCCAAGAATTATGGAGCTGGAATCCAATTGGCGGATTTCATCAAGAACTTCGAGCCTGTGCGCGGACAAATCAACAGCTGGGTCAGCAACCAGACGAAGAACAAGATCAATGATTTGCTCGCCCCGGGTTCAGTCAACTCCAACACGCGCATGGTGCTGGTCAATGCCATTTATTTCAAAGCCGATTGGGCTGTCCCGTTCGATGCGAACAACACCAGCGATTCGACTTTCAACTTATTGGATGGATCGCAAAGCCAAGTCAAGATGATGAACAATGGCGAGTTGACTTTGTCGTATGTAAAAGGAAATGATTATCAGGCAGTTGAGTTGCCTTACAACGGAAACACAGCTGCGATGGACATCATCATGCCCGATGAAGGAAACTTCCAAAACTTCGAGTCGACGTTGGATGCGCAAAAAATAAATGATATCTTCAATTCAATGCAGTCCACACCGATTGCGCTCGGCCTTCCCAAATTCACTTTCACAACCAATTTTTCCTTAAGCGATCAGCTCAAATCGCTTGGCATGACCGACGCCTTCGATAGCAACAAAGCCGACTTCTCCGGCATGACCGGCAACCATGATTTATTTATCAGCGATGTGATCCACAAAGCCTTTGTTGCTGTGGACGAAAAAGGCACGGAAGCCGCCGCGGCGACCGCGGTCATCATGCAAGCGATGAGCATGCCAGTACAGCAAAAAGTGCATTTGGTGATTGACCATCCATTTATCTTTGTCATCCGCGATCTGAAGAGCGGGCAAATTCTGTTCGTCGGAAGAGTTTTAAATCCTGCGCAATAAAAAATCAGGGCGACTAGATCAAGTCGCCCTGATGATCTCTTTTAAAAGACTAATAGCCGCGGTAGCCCTGTTCCACTTTTTCAATCGCAGCTGAGCCATTTCGGCAATTGATCAAAAAGCTTCTTCATGATCTCTCTCGTGCGCTGGATGAACAATTCATAATCACCATAAGCTTCCCCGCCGCTGACACCCACTAAATCGGTAACTCCGCGCAGGATCAGAGGACGAACACCGTTTCTTTTCGCGACCCACGCAATCGCACCCGACTCCCAGTCGGCGGCCACTGCTTGATATTTTTGAATCAGCATTGGAATATCTTCTATCAAAATATCGCGGTCACCTGAAACTCAATAATCCGCGCAGGACCGGAAAAGGAAGAACGCGCGGCAGCCACGATAAATCCAATTCAGTTGTGTAAAAAGCAATTTCTTCCGAACCATCGGTCATCTGCTCGAAAATATCATAAACAATAGTTTTCTCAACCAGAATGATCGTCCCGCGTTCGATACGCCCTTCAAAGCCGCCGCACGTCCCAAGATTGATCAGCAAATCCGGTTTGAATTGATCAATTACATATTGCGTAGTCGCGGCGGCGGAAATCTTTCCCCAGCCGCCATGAAAAAGCATCACTCGTCTGTTATCGAATCCGACATCAAAATACTCACCAAACGGTGATTGCTGAATATCCGCTTCAGGATAAAACGATTTCACCGCACGCCACTCGCCATTGGCAGAAATAATAACAAGCGGTTTCATGCTTGTCTCCGAAAGTCTGCGTCCAAAGAGCGCGAGCCGTTGAGATAATCCATCACCATCTGCAAAGCTGCATCCGCAGACGATGATTTATTTTGAAGACGATTTCCTTCAAAGCAAAAAACACGCGCCCATTCGCCTTCCTGAGCTGACAAACCGATCCAGGTTGTCCCGACCGGTTTATCCGGCAGATCCGCCACCGGGTCCGGCAATACCGCTGACGGATATAGCAATATCCGCTTGAAGCGCCTCGCACGCGCCGCGTGCCATTTCCAAAACCGTTTCGCGCGAGACAGCGCCAAAAGTGTGCAATGTATCCCATGATACGTGGAGCAACGCGACCTTGGCCTCATACGCGTATGCCGCAACTCCGCCAATGAAGTAGTCAGACGATCCGGGCACGTCGGTGATGCGGCTGGCAATGAGTCCGCCGGTGCAAGATTCAGCTGTTGCCAGTTTAAGTTTGTGCGCCCGAAGAAGCCCGCCAATTTGCATTTCAAGCAAATCAGTCAATCACGCCTCCACAATTGTTCCTGATTATAATCCGCTGGCTTGACCAAAACGTTCCAGCTTTTCCCTTGGTCGAGTTTGTTGATCTAAAACGAACAGAACGAAAATGATCCGTTCTGTTCTTGGTAGGCGCAAAATTATCGCCAGAAGTTTGAAGTGGCAGGAATAAGCCGTATCGCCACGTCCAAAATTAATCCTAGCATAAACCATATCCCGAATGCGCGATTATTGCGAAACGCCAGCGGCGCAAAGTAAAGCGGCCAGCCACCTTGACCGTCAGGAAAACCTTCCGGACGAGTCTCAGGCTTGGGTTTCAATAACGCAGGATAAGTCTGAAGAAAAGTTGGAACCGCCAGCAAAACAATTACCATAATCGGAGTAAAGAACCTCGTCACGATCAGGTAGCCTGTAAAAAGATAGGGCAGAATCATCATGGCAAGACGGTGTAGCGCGAGATTTTTTCTCCGATCAGAACGGGGACAGTAAATATCTTTTTCTCCTGATCGATCTTCTGTTTATCAATATGCTTGCCAAAGATGACAGTGGTCACACCCAGCACATAAGGAATACTTGCGATCACTACATTCCAATTCCAAACATGCGCCAGAACATAATATCCGCCGCCGATCATCAGTGGACCCCATACAATCAGGACCGCCACTTCACCGAGCGCGATATATTTCAACGGCCAAGTATAGAACAATACAAAGAAAGCGCCGAGGGCAAGCAAAATCCAGATGGTCAAATCCCAGCCATTGATCGCGATAAGGTAAACGCCAGCGAGAAGAGCAAGAAAAGCGGTGACAGCGAAATAGGTCAGATGCTGGCGTTTCGTCATCAGGCCGCTGGCAATCGGCTGGGCGCCATAAATGGTGCGGAAGTAATTATCCTTGTCCACGCCGCGGACAAAATCCGTGTAATCATTGAAGATGTTATTGCTGGCATGTGCCATGATCAAGCCAAACGTTAAAGCGAGCCAAGGCAGGAAATGGAAAGCGTGATCTCGAAAGGCAAAGATTCCCGCCAGCGCGGCTGAAAGAAAAGTCATGATTAGAACCGCAGCGCGCGTGGAAATCAGCCAGCGCGAAACTAAATCGAGCTGATCCCACTCCTCTTTTGATACTTCAGGGATAATATTCAAAGCTTTCTGCCACATTGCAAAATTAACCTTCATAAGACTTCTCCATAACTATAAATTTTGGGGATTATACAGCAATTCAAGAAATCAAAACGCGCCGTTTTTAAATTACAGCAGAGAAAGCTTACCATCCGCAAAGAACGGCAAGGATAATCATCACGGTCAAACGATGATATTTATATCTAGCCGAGTGCTGAAAAAGACCGCATACTAGAAGCGAGAACCTGTAAAGCAAGGAATGAATTTTCAACCCCCAACCCCTGATATGAAGACTTTAATCGTTGGCCTCGGAAATCCCATTCTCGGCGATGATGGCGTCGGCTGGAAAGTAGCCAAACAGTTAAACGGCATCATTGACCCTGATTCTTCCGTTGAAATCGATTGCGCCTCGTTAGGCGGTCTCAGCTTGATGGAGCGGATGCTTGGCTATCAGCGTGTGATCGTGATCGATTCAATGGAAACCGGTCGAAGTCCGGAAGGATGCGTTAAAGTGTTTCCGCTGGCCGCCTTGGAAAATCCATATGCAGGACATTCGGCTTCGGCGCACGACGCGTCGTTGATGACGGCCTTGCAAGCTGCTCAATCCATCGGTGCGGAGGTTCCTTCACGCGTGGATGTCGTGGCAATCGAGGCAAAAAATGTGTATGACTTCTCCGAGAACCTTTCCCCCGAGGTGGAAAAGGCTATTCCACTCGCCGCTAAAGAGGTGCTGAAACTACTCGATGATTAGCGGGTTGGAACAATCAGGTTGCATTCTTCCCAAGGAGCCGAGGTGAATCGACCTCGGCTCTTAGATTGTTATCTTTCGTTATCCTTCACTGGTCATCAGGAACAAAGGTTTCATTTCAAAATTTTCATAGATGGGGCGATAACGATCCGTGTCATAGAATTCTTTGACATTGACAACTTTCTTGGTTGCAGTGATACATCCAGAGGCATGTTGTCATAACGTCCATTTTTCAATACAATCAACCGCCCATGCACACCCTTAAGAACCAAATCAAGCGCCAAATTTCCGAACGCCATCGGGACAATGACATCAATAGCGTCGGGATCTCCGCCGCGTACCATGTAACCAAGTTTTTGATCCACAACATCCACAGTTCGACCATCTTTGAATTTAGGCGAAACTTCTTTGATCCTTGCCGCGACCAAGTCGCCGATCCCACCCAGCTTGGCATGGCCATAAGCATCTGTTGCGGAACCCGCAAAAACCATCTCGCCGTCGAACTTTGCCCCTTCTGAAACCAATACAATCGAATATCGGCTGGGATTATTCATGCGGTCTGCGACTAAGCAATTCAGTCAGATGATCAATACTGAATTGGAATTCAGGAATCACACAACGATTGGCGGCGCCAGCCATGGTTGGAAGCATGGCCGTGAAACCCGCATAACGCCCAAAAACCTCCAGAACAAGGAAGCGTTCGTGCGAACCGGCAATCGTCCGCAGATTATTGGTCAATGCAATGGTGCGGGTGACACAAGTGCTAAATCCGATGCAATAGTCCGTGCCAGGTACATCGTTATCCATGGTCTTTGGGATGGCAACAGTTTTCACGCCTTCCTGATAAAGACGCACGCCATAACTTAACGTATCATCTCCGCCAATGGGAACCAAATAATCAACGCCGAGGAAATCGAGATTCTTCAGCACTTCCGGGGTCAGATCATTGCGTTCAGCATTGAACTTATCCCGCAAATGTTCAGGAACATTCGCCTTCTTTACTTTACTGGGGTTCGTACGCGATGTATGCAGAAAAGTTCCGCCTGTCCGCCCGGCGCGGTTGACAATTTCCTCGGTCAGCTCCTGAAAATTGTTGGAGTTATCCGCATCTTTTTCGCGGATGATGTCCACCAGCCCGCCCCAACCGCGGCGAAGGCCAATAACGCGATATCCCTCACGCAGAGCTCGTATCGTAACAGCGCGGATGGCCGGATTAAGTCCGGGCACATCGCCCCCGCCTGTCAGAATGGCAATTACGCCTTTTTTCGTTGCCATGTTTTTCCTCCGGTATGAAAAATTAAACTCGAGAGAAATTATACGCCTGATCTAGGCTTAGACGATGGAGAGTTGAAAGGCAATCAGGAGTAAATAACTATTTTCATTCATGAAATCAGCCCTAGTTGTTTACCAACTTTTCGATAAATTTCCAAAGCGTGGTCTATCTGTTCATCAGTATGGCTCGCCATGTAGCTCGTGCGTAAAATTTCCTGGCCCGCGGGAACTGCCGGTGCTAAAACAGGATTAACAAATACTCCGGCATCAAACAATGTCTTCCAAGCCAGGATCGTTCTTGGCGTATCACCGATGAAAATTGGAATAATCGGCGAGACGGAATGACCAATATTGAAACCCATCGTGCTAAGTTCCTTGCGGACCCGATCTCCAATGGCATTGACGCGCGCGCTATGTTGCGGTTCCTCGCGCATGATCTTGAGGGCGGCAAGTGCGGCCGCGGCATTCGAGGCCGGAATGCTGGCACTGAAAATCAGCGAGCGGGCATGATGTTTGATGTAATGAATAATCGGTTCGTCACCCGCTATAAATCCGCCGAGCGATGCAAATGATTTGCTGAAGGTGGACATAATCAAATCCACTTGTTCTGTGATTCCAAATTGAGCCGCCGTGCCACGTCCGCCGCCCATGACGCCGATGGAATGGGCGTCATCCACCATCAGGCGCGCGCCGTATTTTTTGCACAAAGCGACGATTTCCGGCAATGGAGCCAAATCGCCGCCCATGCTGAACAAGCCATCGACCACAACGAGCTTTGCCTTTATCGTCCGAGATGCTGGCAAGGACACGCTTGAGGTCAGCCATATCATTATGACGAAAACGACGCGTCTCGCCCCAAGCCAGGCGGGCGCCATCTACAATGCTGGCATGGTCATCCTTGTCAAGAACGACAATATCGCCGCGCATGACCAAGGCGCTGATCGTGCCAAGATTGGTTTGCATACCGGTAGAGAAGACGAGGGCGGCTTCCTTGCCCAGCCATTCGGCGAGTTCATGCTCCAATTGTTCATGCAGTTCAAGGGTCCCGTTGAGGAAGCGAGAACCGGTACAGGATGTTCCGAAGCGGCGAACTGCCTCAATCGCTGCCTGTTGTACGCGCGGATCCGTGGTCAATCCAAGATAATTATTGGAACCACACATGATGAGGCGATGTCCATGGAAGACGGATTCGGTTCCCTCGGTTTCCGTCATCGGAATGAAGTACGGATAGACGCCATCTCGGATGGCATCTTTCGCCTCAGTATAGCCATAGCATTTTTCAAATAGGTCCATGTGTCTCTCCCGTTGATATAGTTTTTCATCGGCAATTGAATGCCAATGTTAGTACTCCCTGAAGATTCGGAAGAACCTCCGGTGCATCCCAAGTATTTATATTCGACCAATAAACAAATCTAAGCTGATGGTTTCTTCTTGCGCGCATCTGCGAGCATGAAATCCATGATGGGATAAATTGCGTTGCCCACGAGGAAAACCAAACTATAATACAGTTTGTTTTCGAATCCAGGAAGAATGGTGTATTGACCGCGGCGTAATCCTTTTATCGTTTCATCTGCCACAGAATCAGCGGAAACAACCTTAGTACTAAATGCTGCCAGCGTTTCATAAGGCTTGGTCTTATTTTCCCTGTTGAGCCCTGGGGTATCCGTATCCGGAGGAAAGACCACTGAGACTCGTATACCCAATGGCTTCAATTCAAGGCGCAGGGCGTCTGAGAAGCCACGAACTGCATATTTCGTAGGGACATAATCAAGATAGCCAAAAGGCGCGAGATAACCCGCCGCCGATGAAATATTGACAATGTGACCACTGCCGCGCTTTAACATGTGAGGCAGTAAGGCAATTGTCATATGGACAGTGCCAAAATAATTAATATCCATTATTTTGTGATATGTTTCTATGGGGATGTTTTGCACATAATCGGAATAGCTTTCGCCTGCAGCATTGATCAGTAAATCGGGCACGCCCGCTTCACGGATCACATGATCCGCCGCGGCCTGCACTTGGCCCGCATCGGAGACATCTGCGGAAAAAATCCCAACGCTGGCATTGGGCGAAATGGCAAGCAGCTTCTTTTGCGCGTCAGCCAGCACCTCTTTCCTCCGCGCGACCAACCATACGCGCGCGCCTTCCTGGACTAACAATTTCGCCAAAGAGAAACCGATTCCGGTGGATCCGCCGGTAATCAAAACTACACGGTCCTTGTATGATTCCTGTGCCATAATTTTCACCTCTAGTTTCGATCTCTGAGCTTATAACCCAATCATTGGCTATAAGTTTCCATTCTGGAAATTCTGAATATTATATCAAATCGCACAGGCAAAAGATCAAGGAAACGCCTTTTCG
The DNA here is from genome assembly GCA_963752775.1 of uncultured Chloroflexia bacterium. GTDB lineage: Bacteria > Chloroflexota > Anaerolineae > Anaerolineales > Villigracilaceae > Fen-1038. The sequence continues at coordinate 94,614 of CAVVZL010000007.1, read as the reverse complement.
TAGGCGGCAATAATTTTGTCCCAAGCCGTGTTCATCTCATCGTCAATCGTGTGAAATTGCGGATGGTCTTCATTCCACTTAATGGAACGACGGATGCCTTCCGCCCACTTTACCTCACATCGAAAATCGGGAACAAAGCGCTTGATCTTGGAATTATCAAATACGACGCTGTTGGCTTTATCGCCGATTAGACTTCCAACGGCATGAGACCAATACTCCGCGATCAAATCCGATGGGATATGAATCACGTTCGGTTCCAGACCGAGAGCTTGATACACTTCGAAGTAAATTTGATTCCACGATAAGGCTTCATCCGATGTAATGTGGAACGCTTCGCCGATTGCTTTTGAATTGCCCAACAAGCCGACCAAGCCTTTGGCAAAATCAGCGTTCCAAGTCATGAACCCAAAGCGGATGTACCATCGCCGGGGATGATGAGTTTTTTTCCGCGCTTCATGCGGTCAACAATCGTCCACGGATACTCCCAGCTATCGACAGCCAGGGGAATTTGGGATGGCCCATAAGTATGCGATGGCCGAATGATCGTCACCGGAAAACCATCTTCGCGGTAGGCGTTCATCAATCGTTGTTCGCATGCAATTTTGTCGCGCGAATATTGCCAGAACGGATTCTCAAGAGGTGTCTCTTCGGTGATGAGATAATTCTTCAGCGGCTTTTGATAAGCGGATGCCGAACTGATAAAGAGGAATTGATCCGCCTTGCCGCGGAATAGATTAATATCGCGCTCGACATCCTCTACGGTGAACGCGATGAAGTCCACCACTGCGTCGAAACGGTGCCCCGCTAAAAGTTTGGAAAGATGCGATCCATCCGCGTGGACATCGCCTCGCAGCAAAGTCGCGCCTTTTGGGATGAGATATTTCGTCGAGACGGAACGATTCAAAATGATGAGTTCGTGCCCCGCGCAACCGCAAGCTCAGAGCACGCGGAGCTAATCAAGCCAGTGCCCCCGATGAAACAATATTTTCGTTTATCCTTCTCCCATTTCCGGCGTGGGTTCGGGTGCGATGTTGCGACGCGCATACAGCCCTTCTGCCCAGAATAGAACCAAGCCAGCCCAAACCAACCCAAAACCGATCAAGTCGTTATGCGTGAACGGTTCCTTATAAATTAACACGCCGAGCAAAAACTGCATGGTCGGATTAATATATTGCAGAATGCCGATGGTCGTGAGCGGGACGCGCGGCACGGCGGCTGAAAACATGAGAAGTGGTACCGTTGTGACCAAGCCCGCGCCGACCATCATCCAATCTTTAAGTTGGCCGCTATGCAGGAACGCGCCTTGACCGGTTGTTTCGCAAAAGATTAAATAAGCAAGAGCCGGCAGGAACAACAAACCCGTTTCGAGCGTCAAGCCATGAAGTGAATTGAGCGGTGCCGTTTTCTTGACCATCCCATAAAGGCCAAAAGAAAAAGCCAGCGTTAACGCGATCCACGGAAGCGATCCATAAGTCACCGTAAGATAGATCACGCCGATCGCGGCCAGCGCGATCGGCATCCATTGGACGAAGCGAAGACGCTCGCGAAAGAAAATAACTCCCAATAAAACACTAAATAATGGATTGATGTAATAGCCGAGGCTGGTTTCAACCACAAAGTTGTGGTTGACCGCCCATACATATGTGAACCAATTGATGCTGATCAGTACAGCGGCGATCAGATAAATGCGGATTGTTTTTGCATTGAAGGCGACGGAACGAAAATCTTTCCATTGATGAGTAAGGAGAACAAAGAGAATGAGCAGAATAAACGACCAGCCCATGCGGTGACAAATCAATTGCAATGCGGAAATCGTTTCGAGTTGTTTCCAATAAATTGGAAAAAGCCCCCACATCAAATAAGCGCCGATGGCATAAAGTATGCCTTTGTTTTTCTCCATGTATCTCCTTAATAATATAAAGTATAACCCAATAATAATATTTAGAACCTTCATTTAATTAGATGAAGGTTCCTGGCTTGGATCAATAATTTATTTGCACATCAGGCCGCATTAAAAGTATACAACAGGATTTCTGCATGGCCGTGAACCACAGCCTCAATGAGAGTAAAGCTTACTATTAATTTATTGGCCATTGAATTCGTCGGAGAGCTTGAGCAAATAATCCCCATAGCTATTTTGTTTGAGCGGCAAAGCCAGTTCGATCAACTGCTGGCGTGTGATAAAGCCGACGCGATATGCCACTTCTTCGGGACAACCGATCATCAGTCCCTGCCGCTCTTCGACGGTTTGAACAAAGTTGGCAGCTTGCAAAAGCGTCTCATGGGTGCCAGCATCCAGCCAAGCGATGCCGCGTCCAAGTTGTTGAACGCGAAGCAAGCCTCGGTCAAGATAGATGCGATTGATGTCAGTAATCTCAAGTTCACCACGCGGAGAAGGCTTGGAGATGCGCGGCAAAGTCCACCACGCGATTATCATAAAAATATAATCCGGGCACGGCGAAGTTCGAACGCGGATGATCTGGTTTCTCTTCGAGGCTGAGCGCTTTGCCATCAGCATCGAATTCGATCACGCCATAATTTCGCGGATCACGCACCGGATATGCAAAAACTTGCGCCCCATCGCTCAATGCCGCGGCCTCCCGCAAATAATCCCAGAGACCCGTGCCGAAGAAAATATTATCGCCGAGAATCAAACAGGCCGTATCGCTTCCGATGAAATCTTTTCCAATGATAAAAGCCTCGGCCAGTCCACGCGGCTCGGATTGTTTGGCGTAGGAAAATGAAACTCCCCATTTCTTTCCGGTGCCAAGCAAACGTTGGAAGGCCGGCAAATCTTCAGGTGAGCTGATCGACTGAGAATTTCTCGAATACCTGCCAGCATCAACATCGAAAGCGGATAATAAATCATCGGCTTGTTATAGACCGGCAAAATTTGTTTGCTCACGCCCAATGTCAATGGATAAAGACGCGTGCCGCGTCCGCCCGCGAGAATGATGCCTTTCATTTTCCTCTCCGCGCATAATTTTGTTCAAGCCAATCGCCGAAATTTTCCTGCTTCATAATCGCTTCCACCCAATCCATGTGACCAAGATACCACTTCACCGTTTCGTGCAGACCCGTTTCGATTCATGTTTCGGAGTCCAACTTAATTCGTTTCGTATCTTCGTGATGTCCATTGCATAGCGGCGATCATGTCCCGGACGATCTGGAACATAACGTGATCAAGTCTTTATATGATTTGGAAGTGGGCTTTAGTTCATCGAGGATGGAACATAGTTCATGCACAAGATCAATGTTAAACGGTTGATTGCCACCGCCAATGTTATATGTTTCACCGGGCTTGCCATTTTTCAAAACGAGATAAATCGCCTCGCAGTGATCTTCCACATAAAGCCAATCGCGGATTTGTTTGCCATCGCCATAAACCGGCAAAGATTTTCCTCGCAGCGCATTCAAGATCATCAGCGGAATTAACTTTTCAGGGAATTGATACGGGCCATAATTGTTCGAGCAATTTGTGATCGTGACGGGCAAACCATACGTATGAAAATAAGCGCGCACCAAATGATCCGATGACGCTTTCGATGCGGAATATGGCGAGCGCGGTTCATACGGTGTCGACTCTGTAAACGCAGAATCGTTTGAACTCAACGAACCGAAAACTTCATCCGTTGAGACATGATGGAATCTCTTTCCGCTTCTTTCCCCGGCCCAAGCCTGCCGCGCAGCTTCGAGAAGCGTAAACGTGCCGACGATATTCGTCTGAATGAACGGCGTGGGTCCGAGGATGGAACGATCCACGTGCGACTCGGCGGCAAAGTGAACAACGGTATCAATTTTGTTTTCGCTGAAAAGTTTAACGACTAATTTGTCATCACATATATCGCCTTGAACAAATGTATGCCGCGATTCATCCGGCAAATCTTTTAGGTTTTCGAGACTGCCAGCATAAGTCAACGCGTCGAAGTTGATGACGCTGAACATGCGGCTCGACTTTGAGCAAATAACGCACAAAGTTCGAGCCGATAAATCCTGCGCCGCCGGTGACGAGAACGTTTTGCATCAGAATTTGAATTCCAAAATTGCTTCGATCACTTGTTCCTGATCTGCGCCAGTCAATACATTGTGGAAAGGCAAACGAATTAATTGATCGCTGACGCGCTCAGTCACGGGACAATCGCCTTCACGTCCGCCAAAGCCGCGTCCCATATCGGAAAGATGCAGAGGCAGATAATGAAATACACTGTAAATGCCGCGTTCACGCAGATACATGATGAGTTTTTGGCGCAAATCGAGATTCGGCATCAGCAGATAGAACATATGATATGACTGCTCACAATATTCAGGCACAGTTGGAAGCTGGACTGCATGTTTACTCGCCCAATCCTTCAGTCCGGCATGATAGGTATGCCAAAGATTCTTGCGATGAGATTGAATTCGCTCGCGTTGTTCCAGTTGTCCATAAAGATATGCCGCAAGAATATCGGATGGCAGGAATGAAGAACCAATATCCACCCATGTGTATTTATCAATCTGTCCGCGGAAGAAACGGGCACGGTTGGTTCCCTTTTCGCGAATGATCTCGGCGCGTTCCGCCAACGCGGGATCATTGATCAGCAATGCGCCGCCCTCCCCGCTGCTGAAGTTCTTCGTCTCGTGGAAGGATTGTGCCGCCAGCGCACCGAACGTGCCAAGATATTTGCCCTTGTATTTTCCAAACAATCCATGTGCATTATCTTCGATAACGGCGATCTGATGCTGATATGCAATGGCGAGAATCTTATCCATTTCACAGCCCACACCCGCATAATGCACTGGAACCATCGCTTTGGTACGGGATGTGATCAAAGCCTCAAGTTTGGTTTCATCCAAGTTAAGGGTATCCGGCCGAACGTCAATAAAGACCGGTTTGGCGCCCCGCAGCACAAAGGCATTAACTGTTGAGACAAAAGTGAAATCAGGAATAATAACTTCATCGCCGGGTTGAATATCTGAAAGAATAGCGGACATATCCAGTGCGTGTGTGCATGAAGTGGTCAACAAAACTTTCGGCACTCCGAGTTCCTTTTCCAGCAAAGCGTTGCACTTTTTGGTGAACGGGCCATCGCCAGAGTGATGACCGCTTTGGATGGCTTGGGTAACATACTCGAGTTCCTTGCCAACAGGAATAGGACGGTTGAAATCAATGCGGGGATTTTCGTTCATGTCAATCATCAATCCTTGCGAACTAGAATGGTGAAGTCGTAGATGCGATAATCATGAAGCAAAGCAACATTCTTCGAGAAATTGCGTTTGCAATAATCAAAGAGATACAGCGGATCGGCATAATAAAGATCAGCGCGCATTTTATCGGCGTCCGAATATTTCGTCAGGAAGTTGCTGGCAAATCCTTTACGGCCAAAATCATTGAAGCGACGAAGAGAATCAATAACATACTTCGTCCACGTCTCAAAGGATTGTTCGCCGCGCACATTGAAGACCCCGCTGGCAACCACATAATCGCACACAGGCAGTTTATTTTCCTCCGTGAAGAACGTGCGATTCGGATTACTGTTCTTCGATCGCTGCGCAATTTCAACTGCGCTTTCCAAAATATCGAAGCCGTAATAATCGGCGTGAAAGCCTTTTTGCTCGATGTAATCCGCCAGTGCACCATAACCGCATCCGTAATCGAGGATGGAGAAAGACGGCGTTTCGATAATTCTGAGCAGTTGATCGAAACGCGTGTTTTGCGATTCCGTCCCATTCCAATCGGCGCCGCGCGGAGAGGCGCCGTGTTGTTCGATCCGTCTGCCGAAATAAGATTTGACTTGCTCAAGGCCGGGAACGTCGCTCATACTTTTCCTTCTTGAAAATATTGGCTTGCATCCGATCCGACCATAAACAACAGGTCGAGCACGCTAACAAATGGATCATACGGCGGATACAACTGCGGATATTCTGGATATTGATATTGTATATATTCAAGCGAGATATTCGCCGCTGCGAATTTTTCGGCTTCAATGTAATCCTGGGCCGACGGTCCACTGATGTAATGCGTTGCACCGACCCGCTTCAAAATCTGGACGAGGCGGTCAGTTTTTAGTCCATCAATTCCCGTTAACTCAGAGGACCGCATAAAGCGCGTATGCATGATACCAAGTTCGCGGGCCAAGGCAACTGTAAAATCAATAGTAAAGTCAGCCAAGAATTCATCCTGACGGCGGTAAAACTGTTCCAGCAGAGGCAGATACTTTTTGAAATAGGGAGCTTTGTTATATGCATACTGCAAGGTCTTGAAATGATCTGCATTCCAGGAATGTTTCTGCACAATGCGTATATTGTTAATGGTAATCTTTTCCACTTGTGCCCCACGGCTATGGACGGGAATAGTCAACCACTGTTTGCCCTGAGATGTCTTGATTTGATTGCGATTGCGCCAGCCATGTTTGTCATATTGAACATCATCGTAAAAAATAAAAAGGTCGGCCTGGCGGATCTGGTCAAAATAACCACGCCAGGGAATGTAAGATGGTTGTAGGATAACCACAATCATGATTTACCACCGCCAATGGTTTCCTGAATGATATATGCAGGACGGCCCATACTCCGATCAAACATATGAGCAAGATATTCCCCGATGATCCCCAAAGTAAACAGCTGGGCGCCGCTAAAAAGAGCGATGATCGAAGCCAGAAATGGGAAACCCGGTAAACTGCCGGCCGAAAAATATGTAACCAAAACGTACGAAAATATGGCGAGGCCGAACAGAGATCATAATCAGGCCCACTAAACTTGCCAGCCGCAGAGGTCCGGTGCTGTATCCGGTTAAACCAGCAAAGTAGCCCTAACAAGGGACACAAAATTATAATTGGAATTCTTTGCATGCCGAATATCTACCATCACGGCTGTGATGCGCGATGTTCCCCAAGATAGTAAAACGTCGAGGATCGTGTTGGGGCTTCGGAACTCGGCAAACGCGCCGCGAAGGCCTGTGCGAAAAAGCGCGAAAAGGCAGACATATTTCTCACAGAGGAAATACCCATCGTATTGGCTAAGATAATTTTCGTATATTTAGTTACTTGGTTACGCCAGAAACCTTGCGGAAGCTGACGTGGCACACCATATACTACATCGTAGCCTTCGCCGAGCTTGGTAAGCAAAAAATGAATTTCTTCAGGCGGATGCTGGAGATCATCATCCATCGTTATCGTGATTTCATAACGCGCAAGGCGTACGCCACACAAAGTAGCATTATGTTGACCGTAATTGCGCATCAAATTGACGCCGACCACCCACGGAAAACGCTGAGTAAGTTCTTGGATCCTCTGCCAACTTAAATCTGGGCCACTATCATTGACAAGAATCACCTCGTAGGATTGGGCGATCTTTGGCAGCTCAACTGCGAGGCGTTCCACCAAGGCAGTGATGGTAGTCTCGCCGCGATACACAGGAATGACAACTGAACAGTTCATATGTAAAGATTTTACCATGTGATTGAAAGCGACTCTGCAAAGGTTTGGACCTTCGCAGAGTTGCTAATCACGCATCAAAACCGGACGCCGTGATGTTCTTCCAACTGTTTCAACGAGCGTGCCACCTCTTCCTTTTTCCGTTCCCCATTCCAATCAAGAGACTCAGCAAGAGCATCTGCAACCTCATTCACTGCTTCGCGTGTCAACCGTCCGAGCATCGCCAACATAGATCGGCGCATCAAGAAATCATCGAGGTGAAGTACCTTTTCATATTGAGCAATAAATCCAATCTCGCGACGACTGTACGAAGGCAGCGATTTGAGCGGCATATCCGATGCGCGGATGATGAACGAAGCAATCTGTTCGGCGCGTGTGCCATATCGCTCGAACAAAACTTCCACACGCTCCGCCGGCAAACCGGTCCATGCTGCGAGGCCATCCACCTTTCGTTTGATTTCTTCCGGCGTCGACGGATAACCGCGTCCACCACCGATCGATAATGCACGCGTATCTTTCTGGCGCGCCTTGCCGAGAAATTCCAAGGCCTTATCGGTGACCTGCTCAGAAAACGCGCGGAAGGAGGTCCACTTGCCACCAACCAGCGAATAAACCGGAAAATTTAATCCAGTCCAATCTCCGCTCACGACTTGGATTTCATGGTCGCGTGTGATTTGTCCTGTGGTCTTAGCTTTACTAGCCGCTAGCGGACGGACCCCGCTGAAGCGATAGACTATATTTTCGCGGGTGATTTTGACCACCGGAAAAACGCGGCTAATCATATCGATAAAATAATCCACTTCTTCTTCCGTGCAATTGGCCTCGTCCGGATTTTCAATTTCAATATCAGACGTGCCAACAAGAACGCGGTCAAAGAGCGGAAAGATCAATACAATTCTTCCATCCTTGTTCTCAAAAAAGAATTCATTATCTCCGATTGCTTTGCGAAGTTCAGGATGATCGAGAACCAGATGCGAACCTTTGGTCCCGCCGATGAAATGGGTCGAGACTCCGAGACTTCGATTCGCAAAATCAATCCACGGGCCGGCGGCATTAATCACCAGATGAGGTTTAACTTCATAAACGGTATCCGTTAATTCGTCGCGGAGAAGAAGCGTGTTGCCGCTTCCACCCGCGAGACTCATATAATTGATTGCACGCGCATTCGGGTTATCTGCTTCCGCATCCAAAACGAGTTCAAGTCCAAAACGTTCGGGTTGGAGAATCGCGCCATCGTAATAAGTCGCCGTATTGATAATCTTTGGATTGAGTTTATCCCAGCGCGCCAGTGAAGCCTTGCGGCCTTGGAATTGGTGGCGCGGCACAGTGCGTTGCTTGCCGGTGAACGCATCGTAAAATATCAAACCAATTTTGATCACAACCGAACCGCGTTCCGAAGGCTTATCAAGCCAACGCAAAAATTTCAGCGGCGCATTGAGAAGACCAGAAAAAATCTTGAACATCGGAACTGTGGTCGGCAAAGGCTTGATGAGGTGCGGCGCGTTCTGAATCATACGGTTGCGTTCCTGCACCGCCTCGCGCACCAGTCGGAACTCCCCGTTTTCCAAATATCGAATGCCGCCATGGGCCATGTGCGATGAGGCGGCGCTGGCGCCGGAACAAAAATCGGCGCGGTCAACGAGGAGAACATCAACGCCATTTAACGCCAAATCACGGAACGTGCCGATGCCGTTGATGCCCGCTCCGACAATCAACACAGAGACTTCGGGCCTTTGCTTTAGATCATTGAGAATTTCATTTCAATTCATTATTCCAGCCAATCAAATGTACGTGTTACTGCTTTCTTCCAATCCAAGTATAACCGCTCGCGTTGATCCGATGCCATGTTTGGAATCCATTCTTTATCCTCGCCCCAATTAAGGCGCAGTTCATCGAAGTCCTTCCAGAAGCCAAAGGCGAGTCCCGCCGCATAGGCCGCGCCGAGTGCGGTTGTTTCCGCCACTTTGGGACGAATGACAGGCACATTCAAAATGTCAGCTTGGAATTGCATCAGCAATTCATCAAACACCATTCCGCCATCCACTTTCAACGCAGTAAGTTTCACGCCGCTGTCTTTTTCCATTGCATCCAACACCTCGCGTGTTTGATAGGCGGTGGCTTCCAGCACCGCACGCGCAAGATGACCCTTGTTAACATAACGGGTCATGCCGACAATTGCGCCGCGTGCATCGGATCGCCAATGCGGAGCAAACAAACCACTGAAAGCCGGAACAAAATAAATGCCGCCGTTATCTTCAACGGACTTTGCGAGCGCTTCAATCTCCGACGATTGGCGGATCAGCCCCAAGTTATCTCTCAGCCACTGAACCAGCGCCCCCGTGATCGCAATCGAACCTTCCAATGCATAAACGGCTTTTTGATTTCCAATCTTATATCCGAGTGTGGTGAGCAATCCTGATTTGGATGGCACAGGTTTTTCGCCGGTATTCAACAACATGAAACATCCTGTGCCATATGTGTTCTTTGCTTCACCGACTGAAAAACAGGTCTGACCAAACAACGCGGCTTGCTGATCGCCGAGGTCGCCTGAAACGGCTACGCCATTTAAATCGCCGCGCGCAATTCCATAATTTTCTGACGATGAACAAATTTTGGGTAATATCGCCCGTGGAATGTTTAGCAAAGATAATATTTCTTCATCCCAATCCAACGTTTTGAGATTCATTAACATGGTACGTGAAGCATTGGTAACATCGGTTACATGTTTTCCGATAAGATTCCAGATGATCCAAGTATCCATGTTACCAAACAACAATTCCCCGCTTTCGGCTCTTGCTCGCGCACCCTCGACATTATCAAGTATCCATTTGATCTTCGGACCTGAAAAATAAGTCGCCAATGGCAAACCGGTTTTCTCTCTAAAACGATCCTGCCCTCCGTCTTTTGCCAACTCATTGATTATCATATCAGTCCGTGTGTCCTGCCACACGATTGCGTTATAAATCGGCTTGCCTGTTTCCTTATCCCACATCACAGTCGTCTCGCGTTGAATTCGTCACACCGATGGCGGCAACATCTTTTGGATTCACATTCCCCTTCTTTAGCGCACCCGAAATCACTTCCCTTGTGCGCGTCCAGATCTCAAGCGGATCATGTTCCACCCAACCCGGTTTGGGATAAATTTGCTGATGTTCTTTCTGGTCCACAGCAACCACATTTCCACGATGATCAAAGATCATGAAACGCGTGCTGGTCGTGCCTTGATCAATCGCAGCGATATATCTGCTCATAGGCTACTCCGCTTGGGGCATAGGCTAATTGTCCAACAATTTGCGCGAGGGGCCTCTGCATAGAAGCCTGCTCGCGTCGAACATTCTCACCAGGCGATTCTCTCCATCGATGAAAGAAACAACAATTCAGCTATGAAACCAGAATGAATTTGTCCGGCTTGGTGCCGCAGATCTTACATGGCTCGGTCGGTTTGCCAATCTCGATGTTGCCGCAGACTGGGCAAAGATAAAATTGGACCTCGGTCAAATCCTTGCCTTGCTTTACTGCCTCAAGCGCCATTGCATATAACTTGGCATGAACCTCCTCCGCTTCCAGCGCGTACCCGAACATGCGCTTGGCTTTGTGATCGTCGCCTTTCGCCTGATCGAACATGGGCGGATACATTTCTTTATATTCATAGGTCTCGCCATTGATGGCGGCTTGCAAGTTATCGGTTGTCCCGCCAATTCCATCCAATGCCTTTAGATGTCCCTCCGCATGAACTCGCTCCGCTTCTGCGGCAGTGCGGAACAACTTCGCAACATTCGGGAAACCGTCCTGTTCGGCTTTCTTCGCAAAGGCGCGGTACTTTTGGTTGGCCTGGCTTTCGCCAGCAAAAGCATTCTTCAAATTATCAATTGTGGTTGGCATTATGCCTCCTTGGGATTTGTCTTATATACAAATATCGCAAACTTGGCCTGATTATATTTTCCCGCTTAGGCAGATACTAGTTGCGTTTGTCATGATTCCTGCATGAACCACTACGTAAACTTTATCCACAAATCAAATGATGGAATGTTTTCTTGGATACGGTTTAGTCAGTCCAATTGCGAGCGCCGGATAAAAATGCCTTCCCACTCATTGACTTTTTCCCGGCGGGTTGCACTTCATCCAAGATGAGGAGACCGTCTCGCGCGCTGACCGCGGGCTGACCCAAATAAACCAGCCTTTGTCCCTCTGATACATTGCCCGCCTCCGCGTGCGTGCGATGGACCTTTAACATTCCGCCGTTCCATTCGAAGTACGCACCCGGCCACGGATTGAACGTGTGCACGCGTCGAATAAGTTCTTCAACCGGCTTCGTGAAATCGAGCAAGCCATCTGCTTTTTTTAACATCGGCGCATATGTCGCTTCGCTTTCTTTTTGCGGTTGCGGCTGGAGTTCACCCGATAAATATCGCGGTAAAGTTTCGGTCAGTAAATCCGCGCCTAGGCGTGATAACTTTTCAGATAATGAACCAGAAGTATCGTCGTCTTCAATTTCTATAGGGCGTTGATTGATGAGCGCACCGGTATCCACACCCTGATCCATGTTCATAATGGTCACGCCAGTTTCAACGTCGCCTGCTAAAATTGCGGCTTGAATTGGCGCGGCGCCGCGCCAACGTGGAAGCAATGAAGCATGAACATTAACGCATCCGTGCAAAGGCAACGCGAGAACATCCGGCTTGAGAATCTGTCCAAACGCGGCGACCACGATCAAGTCTGGAGACCAGTGGCGAAGTTGATCCATTGCTTCAGGCGTGCGTAATTTTTCCGGCTGGATAACATTCAATCCAAGATCAGTCGCAAGCATTTTGATCGGAGGCGATTTAGTCACGCGCCCGCGCCCCGACTCTCGGTCTGGTTGCGTAACCACACCAACCACTTTATAACGTGCCGCCAACGCGCGCAAAGTTGGAACAGAAAAATCAGGAGAGCCCATGAATACAATTCTTGTCATCAAGTGCATTTTAGCACAGTAGTACTTTTGGCATCCCTAGTTCGATTGCTTTTTGATTAGTTTAGTTGTAAAATAGGCGCAATCTTAAACCAACTCGAGAGGAGAAAAATATGAATCAAGCACCAATGTCTCAGGCGCCAATGTCCAATGACGCCACCAGCAATGATAAGTTATGGGCGTTGCTCGCTTATATCTTCACGCCACTTGTTCCGGTTATTATTCTGTTGATGCCGGATCTAAAGGATCGCCCGTTCATCAAAGCACACAATATGCAAGCCTTGGCGTGGGGTGTTGTGTTATATGTAGTATCTATCATTCTAAGCTTCGTCGTGATTGGCGCATGTATTGGTTTACTCGGCTTCCTACTCAACATTTACTGGGGCATTCAGGCTTACCAGGGAAAATACATCAATATCCCGGTTGTAACTGACTTCGTCAAGAAGCAGGGCTGGTAAATCAATCTAAATCCAAGTTCAACAAGAAGCCTGCTGATTACAGCAGGCTTCTTTATTGGTTCCCGCAAAGAAAGTATTTTCTTCCTCTTGACTTTCTCTTTCATGCCCCATACAATAGGCTTACAAATAAAACGGGTTGCAGGGAAGAGATTCCGCGTAATGCAGGAACGCCGAAGGTGCAAATCTGGAAAACAGGCGAAACCAGATGAAACTCTCAGGCAAAAGAACCCCTTCCCGTATTTCTCTGGAAAGTCTCGTTCGAGACGCCGACGGTGCAAATCCTTTTTTATACAGGATGAATCTCTCAGGTTGATTTACAGAGGACGCGCGACATGAAAATTGCGTGTCCTTTTTTGATTCGCCAAATATCAATTCTTAATGAGGAGACTTAAACTATGAATGCTCCATCCAATCTAAAATATACCAAGTCCAATGAATGGTTCGATCCATCCAGCGGCGCGATGGGCTTGACCGATTACGCCCAATCACAACTCTCGGATATCGTTTTTGTTGAAATTCTCGTAGAGGCTGGTGATACCATCGAAGCTGGGATTGCAATCGCGTCCGTGGAATCCGTAAAGGCTTCGGCGGAGATTTATGCATCCGCGACGGGGAAAGTGGCTGCCGTAAATATGGCCTTATCCGAAAAACCCGAGACCCTCAACAGTGATCCGTACGGCGCGGGCTGGATGATCAAAGTTGAAAACGGTGAAACCGGTGATGTGATGGATTCCGCTGCGTACGAAAAATATTGCGCAGAGCAAACGAAATAATTCAATGACCTACATTCCCATTAGTCCAAAAGAACGGGATGCGATGCTAACGACCATCGGCGTCAAATCCCTCGATGATTTATTCAAGGATGTTCCTGCCAAACAGCGCTTTCCCAAGCTGAACCTGCCCCCGCGTTGACTGAGATGGAGGCCGCGGCCGAGCTGGCAGAAATCGCCTCCAGCAACGAGAACGTGCGCGGCGATTTGATCTCCTTCCTCGGAGCGGGCGCATACAACCATTACATTCCATCCGTGGTTGAGCACATGCTACGCCGCGGTGAATTCTATACTGCCTACACTCCATATCAACCGGAAATTTCGCAAGGCACCCTACAAAGCATCTTTGAATATCAATCGCTGATGACCGCGCTCACCGGCATGGAAGTTTCCAACGCCTCGCATTACGATGGCGCGACGGCCACAGCGGAGGCCGTCAACATGGCCTACGCCCAGTTCCGCGGCAAGCGCAAGAAAGTGGTCATTTCACCGACGGTTCATCCGCAATATCGGGCTGTCATCCGCACGTACACGCAAGGCATGGAATTGGACCTCGCCGGTGATGATGGAAATGCCGATCTCAATTCAAGCCCCGAAGAACTTAAGTCGCTGATTAACGACGACACGATGCTCGTGATCGTTCAATATCCCGATTTCTTCGGACGCATTTACGAATACACCAAACTTATCGAAGCCGCCCACAGCAAAGGCGCACTGGTCTGCGTCGTTGCAAATCCGACTGCGCTGGCATTGTTCAAAACGCCGGGTGAGATGGATGCGGATATCGTGGTCGGTGACGGACAGCCGCTCGGTATCCCGATGTGGTATGGCGGACCGACGCTTGGATTCTTCACCACGAAGAAAACCTATGTTCACAAAATGGCGGGACGCCTGGTCGGCGAAACCGTGGACAATCACGGGCAACGCGCTTATGTTCTCACACTCACTGCGCGCGAGCAACACATCAAGCGTGAACGCGCCACTTCAAATATCTGCACCAATGAAGGCTTGCTTGCGCTCGGCTCAGCCATTTACATGTCGGTGCTTGGCAAGAGCGGGATGAGACAAGTTGCCGAACTTTGTTATCACAAAGCGCATTATGCTGCCGAACAACTTAGCAAAATCAAAGGCATGGGCTTGTGCTTCGCCGACCCGTTCTTCCATGAATTTGCGCTGTGTGTCAACCGGCCTGCCGAGGAAGTCAACGCGCATTTGCTCGAGCACGGCATCATCGGCGGTTACGCTCTCGGTCAGGATTACCCCGCGCTGAAAAATCATTTGTTGATCGCCGTAACGGAGATGAATTCAAAAGAAGAAATAGATACACTGGTGGAAGTTCTTTCGGAGGTGGATCATGACTGACCCGACTCCCAAGATCGTTGAACCAACCATCTTCGATCTATCCTCCCCGGGACGCATCGGCGTTTCGTTCCCGGAACCAGATGTGCCGCGCACCGAACTGCCTAAGTCCATGCTGAGAGCGGACCTGCCCCTCCCCGAACTCGCGGAAGTGGATGTCGTTCGACATTACATGCACCTCAGTAAATTCAACTACAGCGTGGATGGGGGATTCTATCCGCTTGGCTCATGCACCATGAAGTACAACCCGAAGATTGATGAAGATACTTGCCGATTGCCTGGCTTCCTTTATACCCATCCGCTCCAACCGATTGAAACTGTTCAAGGCAATTTGGCGTTGATGTATCAACTACAGGAATGGTTGAAAGAGATCAGCGGGTTTGCGGCGGTAACACTTCAGCCCGCGGCCGGCGCACACGGTGAATTCACCGGTGTGCTCATCATGCGAACCTATCACAAATCGCGCGGGGACACGAAACGCGTCAAGATGCTTATCCCCAATTCAGCACATGGAACAAATCCCGCCTCGGCAGGCATGATGGGATTGAAGATTGTGCAAATTCCATCCGATGCGCGTGGAAATGTGGATCTCAAAGCATTGAAAGAACAATGCGACGATACCGTGCTCGGTATGATGTTGACCAATCCGAACACGCTCGGCTTGTTCGATGAGCACATCGAGGAAGTGTGCAAAATCATTCACAATTGCGGCGGCTTGATGTATGGAGATGGCGCCAATCTCAACGCCTTGCTCGGCGTCCTTCGCCCCGCTGACATCGGTTTCGATTTGATGCATTTCAATTTACACAAGACGTTTGCCGTGCCACATGGAGGCGGCGGACCCGGTTCGGGTCCTGTTGGAGTCGCCGCGCATCTCGCGGACTTCCTGCCTGAACCACTGGTCGGTATCCTTGAAGAAGGCGACGATGAAACGCCTCCGCTGTTTGGTTTCGTCAAACCTGAGAAATCGATCGGACGCATGAAAGCCTTCCACGGACAATTCGGCGGCGGGTTCGTTCGAGCATTTACATACATCGCCATGCACGGCCCGGATGGCCTGAAAGATATTTCGCAGTATGCTGTGCTGAATGCGAATTATTTGCTGGCGCGATTACGCGGTACTTATCGCGTTCCATTTGACCGCATTTGTATGCATGAGTTTGTCACCGAGGGGCAATTCGAAGGTTCGGATGTTCATGCTCTTGATATCGCCAAGCGCCTGATGGATTACAACTTCCACCCTCCGACAAATTACTTCCCGCTCATCGTCCACGAGGCTTTGATGATCGAGCCAACCGAAACCGAGAACAAGGACACGCTCGATGCCTTCGCCGAGGCATTGATCAAGATCGCAGAAGAAGCCAAGAACTCAGCCTGACCTTCTTCACAACGCACCGAGCACGACACAATTTGGCCGCATGGATGAAGTCAAGGCCGCACGCGATCTGGTTCTTTGCTGTTGGTTGCCGGAAAATTACGAACAACAGGAATAAGTAGTGCAAACCTCCGCGATTTTGAAAATCTCGGAGGTTTTATGCATAAGAAAATACAGATGGCTTGATCGGAACTCTATTTCGCTTGTTCCGCTTCCCGTGCCATCATGACAATATAGCGTTCGCCCTGAATCTCATTTTGATTTGAAAAGAAATTAAAAGGAGCCAACTTTCCTGTCTGACCTGTCAATTGCATTACATAATCCTTCAAAGAGCCCTCGCGATACAACGCGCGCAAAAATTCTGCCCTTTGATATACGTCCCAAATTCCAAGCTCAAGTAGAGTGCGCCCGACCATATCGCGTCTCTCGTAACCCAGCTTGAGCAGGAAAGTTCAATTCACTTCAACAATTCTTTCATCGTTGGCGCGGTAAACAATGATCAACGGAATCTCAGCCGTTCCCGCGATTAATTCGCCGCCAATTCTTTTCTCAGCATGACGGCGTTCGGTCACATCGGCGAGAATGATCGTGCGTCCCAACTCGCGCTTATTCGCTCCGTGGATTTTCGAAACTGTGGTGTCGAAAAAAACCAACCCAAAGTTGGGTAGGTTTAGATCTATTTCGTCGCGTTTGACCGATGCCTGAACAGCAACCGCTTTGAGTTCCGGCCATGCAGCGAACGCCTCATCGGAAAATTTGCCAATCAATGACTTTGGATCCGTGCCAAAATAATATTCAAACACATTATTGATGAATACGATATAACTCTGGTTGTTCAACACAATCACCACTTCATCCATGCTTTCCAGGATTGTCTCGCTCGCGATCCGCATGATGTCGAGGATGCCGAAACGAAACAACCCGACACTGTAAATAAGCATTGCAATCGCAAAACTGATTGGCGTCACATCCAAGTCCGGAATTGGAATCAACTTGGATAGATAAAGAACGTTTCCGGTTACAGAAACCACAGCGCCGAGGACAATGATCCCAGCCTGAAGTTTAAATTCTGGCGGGCTGGAAATTGCCCTGATGATCAAGATGGTCAAGCCTGTAAGCAAACAAAGATAGGAATAAGCCGCCCATACCCAAAACGCAGCACCATGGTCCACCGCGAGCAAATAATAACCATTGATCAATTGCTGACTGATATGACTCCAAATCAAACCGTGAAAGCCATTCGTCCAAACCAGGATTAATGTAATTAATGGAATAATCCATAACAAGGCGACCCAGCGTTTGACTCTTTGTCTATAGCCTGAATACTCAAATGCAAAAAGGAGAAAGAGCACGGGCACGTTCACAATCCCGATATATTCCATCTTCGACCAAAACAATTCCAAGCTCTGTTGAGCGCTGGCAAGCTCGAACGCATAAGTAAACGACCACCAGCCAATTGCTATCATCATTCCCAAAAGAGGCAGGGAACCGGTGACGCGACGCCGTCGGACAACCACAAAAGCATTTACGACGCTGATCGAGCCCGCGATAAAAAGGGGAAAGACAAAAGGATTATTTAGCCATTGCATTTGACGATTCCCAATCTTGCCTCAAGAATAACAAGCGATTTATTCGATTATATCGTTTTCCTGTGCTTAAAACCGATGGCTTGCAAATTGTATAGCTTTAGCAATTAATGAACCTGATCGCTTAGGCGCATCTTTTTTGGCTATAAACGAAAAGTGTTACTGCTGCGCTTCCGAGTTAATAGCATTCATACACCACATTACTCGGCCCGCGTACCCGAAGATTATTGCTGAGGGCTGTGTAAGCTTTTAAATCGAACTGCACTTTCTTCATCGCGTTATCCGCCAGCCAGCGCGAGAAAGTAAAAGAGCGCCAATCACTGCCCTGCCGAGGTGAATGATCATTCCGGCTGCTACGGCATACCAGGATCGCACCAACCGTCTCATGGATCGAACTAGGAAGCGACGGCGAAAGAAATTCATCCGCCAACACAGGAACCGAATCGGTTGAAAGCGAGGCTAGGTCAGCGACATTCAGATACTTACCCTGCTCGGCACGCAAAATGCTTTGTTCAGCAGTGAAACCATCTACATTGAGCAAGCTAAGCGAAATGGCAAAACCCAGTGCCGCAATCACAGCGGCAAATGCAAAGGCTCGCTCACGATGCAGGATTTCAAGCACGACAACTGCAACCAGCAAAAGAGCAAGCCAGATGTAAAAGACATGAGAATAAGTTCGCAAACGGAAGAACCCATGAGCAAGCTCGTTAAGGGTGAGACGCTGATATGCCGAGGCCAAGATGACCATCACCAGCGCGACGAGGACTACGCTCAAACCGGAATAAGCGCGCTTTTGAGCTTCATTCTCCCGACGAGTGATGGTGCTTAATCCAATAATCATGAACAAACTCAAAAAGGCAACTGCCGCCAACTCGCCAAAACCGCGTCTCGCGTATTCAGAGTCGGTTAAGCCTCCAACGCCGAGAATCGCCTGGCCGCCAAAGAAGTATTTGAACTGCACAACGACAAAGGCGGTGAAGAGAACGATCACACTGCCCAGCACTATTGCTGTTTCGGTAAAACCTAGAAACTGGGAAATAAGCAGTTTGTCCTTGCCGACCAGTTTTTCATCTTTGCTCTGCGAGGCGGCGTGAAGAAAAACTCCGGCCAAGATATATGCAATGAAAAGAATATAACAAAGACGGAATATGTATTCAGGAAATATATCCGGATTAAAAAATAGCCTCAGGAACGTGTTGAGTTGATTACTGAAGATCGTATCCGCCGAAGCCAGCAGGGCCGCAAATATCGCAAGGATAGGAATTGCCATCACGATGCCGCGCAAGATGGACCAAAGATTGAGTTGTTTCGCCGGTATTCCGCTTTCCACCTGCTCGCGCTTGACTTCAACTTGGAATGAAATCGGCTGAGCGATCATACTGCCCATTAATTTGAAAAAGCCAAAAAAATAATCAGCCATGCTATATCGCAGCCAGCGCCCACCACGAAAGGTATTAGCCAGTACGCCCATCAGGAATAGCGTAAACATTATGCCGAGGAAAACTGTCATTGGTTCAGTGCGGACGAAAGTGATGGCCGCGAAAAATAAGATCAGTGGAATCAGCCATAATGTCCCGCGGTGGGGCGTTGATCATCGATCGATAGAAGAAGGAACCCGCCGACTAAACACAGCACTGTGAAAATTGCGAAATTAATCCCGGAGGATTGTTTCCAAAATAGAAAGTCGAACAACCAGCCCAGCACAATTACCGTGACCCAGAGTAGGTTTGAGGATTTCTTCATGGTTCTCTCCTGTATGAATTTTCCTCAATATAGCAGATCAAGTCTCGCAGAGTCTCTCAACGACTATCACTTTTTTTCTCAATTACAATTTCCTTAGAATTCAATTCAGCCTATTGACATCCAATTCAAGGTATGCGATACTCCTGTCATTGATTGGGGAGTTACATCAATTGCCATCCTTATAGAAAGGAGGAGGTGATGTCCAACATGGAAAGTAGTATGAAACTCAGCGCTGTGGCATCCCTCCTCAAGTAATTCGAAGGAAGCCACAGCGCGCCACGAAAGCCATCCAATTGGATGGCTTTCT
Source organism: uncultured Chloroflexia bacterium (assembly GCA_963752775.1). GTDB lineage: Bacteria > Chloroflexota > Anaerolineae > Anaerolineales > Villigracilaceae > Fen-1038. The sequence goes on along the minus strand of CAVVZL010000007.1, from coordinate 74,653 downwards.
GGTTTTTCGTTCCTGGAAATAAAGTCTTTCTGTGCAAAACGGGAATTAGGACAATCCTGTCGGATGAACGAACTGGTTGACAGGTACCCTTGGTTTGTTTTCCTGCAATAATCCGGCGGATGAAGCTCGTAGCCGGGACAGGTCTTGTTAGCGACGCTCTCGGCAGTTCGTTCGAATCGATCGAAAAGTTGTTCTTTGTATTTGGTGACTTAAATCCAACTGTTTTATTCAATGGCAAGCCTAACTTGGGAAATGATCCGCCGCGAATTTCGGATAAGAACGATGCCATTGCCCTTACCATCGATACGAGCCTCGACCCCTGCATCAAACTCAACTTCATCACCGATTTCATCGGCGCAGATAAGAACCTAGTCGTCCTCAACGCCCAAGGCTGGACCACCATTTCGCTACGAGCCTTCGGGATTGCGATTGCTGGGATCAATGATAACTTCAAGCTATACATAATCTTCGCAACAGATATTCCCACGTGCATCAAATGTTCTTTTTCATCTTGGCTTAACTATTGCGCGTTATAAATTGATGTTATCCGCTTTCAAATATTTAATGGTGCAATAAAGTGAGAGCATCAATGAATATCTTTAAAAGTGCAATTTGGATGATTTCGATTCTTGTTATATTGGCCTGCAATATCGGATTGAGGGCAGCAAAGCCAATACTATCCCCCTCACCAATCCCACCGACAACTGCTCCACCCTCTTCCCTTCCGACGGCCTCGGCAGTTATTAACCCAGCCGTTGTGCAACGCACTGCAATCACCTTTTCAGTAGGATCTGACCAAACTCTGACCTACCCCAGCAATCTGAGCAGCCTGCCCGACGAGCACACCACATTCCTACCTCCCGAACCAGGATCAAATAATTATCTCGTTTTCGCGGCAACCTTTCCAGGAACGGGGTCCCCCGTAGTTCTGGAGACAACAGACCTGCATAGCTTTATTTTGGCTCCCTGATATCCCACCCCAGTCATGTCGCCGCCATGGAAAGTGACAAGTTGCAAGCCTTTCTATGATCCCGAGTTCGATCTCAACTATGCGGCACCAGGTTCCGTGTTGCAAGATCCAACCCGGGCTCAGGGAAACTTGATGATGATTTATGAAGCAGAGAATCACTGTCCTGGCGGCGTTTGGCAGGCGGCGCTTTATGTTACTGTAGGATTTACCAGATCCGCGGATAATGGAAAGACGTGGCCCTCACCGATGGACAACGAGCTAGGAAGTGCCGATCGATATCCTGTTCTTAAAGAGTTGATGCCTGAACCGACAACTGCGGAACAGCCGCCCGTCAATTTGGGAGATGGTCTGCCCAGTGCATTCGTTGACGGCACATCACTGTATGCGGTCTACTCTCTCTTCACCCCGGGAGGAGATGGGCTGAATTCGCGTGGCCCGGGCAACTCTTGGTGGCAGTGATCCCATCAGCTTTCTTAAATGGAACCACGGCTCTTTTAGCGGAGCTGGGATTGGTGGACCGGACAGCGGCGTACTGCCTGCGCGAGGATGCGAGGGCAACCAAACTGAGGGCTCGATCAGTTACAGCGATGCACTGCGCCTATATCTGCTGACCTTCATATGCATCTCAGCCAAGAAAAATTCGAGCGATATGTCTCAACCAGAGGGCGCATGGTATTTCTCCACAGCAACTAACCTGGATCTTCAGGATTGGACCGCTCCGCAAATGATCGAGAATTCTCAATTTCCGGTGACCATGGGCTGCGGTCCAGGCGGCGGCGCAAATTCCTTTGATGGATATCATCCATCCTTCATGTCGCCGAGATCACCATCCGGGCACATCTCCGAAACAGGATTTGTGTTTTTCCTTAACGGCTGTGCCAGTGGAAAGCGAAAATTTATGTCGCGGACCTTTTCTATTCAGGGCTCACCATAACTAACGTGAATTCGATACTGTTCGCGAACTTCAAGCGGCAGGAAACAGTAGTAGAAAAGGAGAAAGGCGAGTAGTCGCCAAAGGGACTTGGTTTAGCCAATTGATAACGCGCTTAATGTTTGTCGCCACGGGGATCGCAACGTTTTGTAGATGGGTTTTTTACCTTCCGATATAGCGAGAGCGGCGAAGGACTGTCCTTTCTAATTCGCTCATCCGTCTCGAATTTGCGAAGTAAGAGAAGAGCATCCTGCTAGTCATCCTCATTATCAAGCGCAGCGGGAGCGGCATGATTGGCGCATTGAAACGGCTTGGAGCAATCGTATTGGATTGCCGAAGTCGTGAATCAGCATCCGCTTGGATCGTATTCTGGTTTTTCCTGCTTGTGCCCAGGGCTCAATCATCCGGTACTCTGCGGATATCACATCTGCGTAACTACACCACCCAAATATCTATAAGGTATGTGGGGTAAATAAATAATCCCATCTTTTAAGGATACTAAAAAGCACGTCTAAATTTCACTTGGGTGCCTTTTAGTTTTGTGATCAACCCACTGATCAATGGAGTTTTCCCGCCCACATATTCCATGTTTTGCATCTCATCCATTTTGATAGCTGTAAAATTTCGGAAACTATTAATACTTTTGAACCACCAATCGTTGTATCTGCGGAGGAATAAACGGAACATCCAAACTTTCATATACTTCCCATAATTCAGAATGATGTACAGTTTGCCCTGGTCCAATTAGCTCAAGAGGACCTAGCGACTTTAATTCAATAAATTGGTCATTGCAATAAACCTCGGCATTGCATCCTTGATCGGGATATTGAACGCCAGCAAGCGAGTCAAAACGCTTCACAAATAAGATGCCATCAAGCCAGTAACTTAACCAGCTCGGAGAGTTGTAGTAGCCGAATTTAATCGGGGGCAGACTGGGGCTGGCGTGAACGAGAATAAAGTCATCCCGTAAAGTCAAACGCGGGTCATCGATCCGGGCATAAGGCCACAGGGACAATCGTCGATTAGATAGTAATCCTGCGTCATCTACATTTCCTATGGGTTGAGGAAAAATACCGACACCGCCCAACCTGAACATAGTCAATGCCCATGGAGCCAGTTCGACTTTCCAAGCACCTTCATTCCGAAGTTCATGCCGAAGGATGACTTGTGGCTGGTCAGAGTTTAGCTGGATTTCGATGACCTTGGTAATATGAGTCTCATGATTTCGGGCGACATTTCGATACGTATACCATTGGGAATATCACTGACCACTGCCCCTTCATTATCTGGTATATAAGTGCGCGGCATCGATTCAGGCGTGTGCCATAGTCTATGGCCACCGCGAAAATAAAAACTGCCGAAAGGTGTTTTTATCGCAGAATGTCCCAGATCTGCAAATAAATTTGATTTACCTTTCAGAGAAAAACGCACGATACGCGCTGAATTCGTGAGGTATTCCAACTGCAAATATCGGTTTTCAAGTATACGAGTGGGTTCCCCATGAAAGTCGGTCATGTTACATTTTCGCAAAACTGGACTTCAGAGCTGGATATAACTCCTGGTAAAGTGGATATGCTTTACGATAAGCCTCAACTTGTGTGGGGTCCGGATTTGTACTCCCGGTCAGCTTAACGGCGACATTACAAGCAGAAACCACATTTACCCACGCCCCCGCCCCAACGCCTGCTAGCAATGAAGCACCATAGGCTGCACCTTCAGTAGTATTTACCGTGACCAATTCTGCTTCCAATACGGATGCGAGGATTTGCCGCCATAGCGCGCTCTTAGTCCCACCGCCGGAAGCACGCACTTGGGTGATTTTTCCCAAACCTGCATTTTGAATCAGCATAAAACTATCCTTCAATCCAAACGATACGCCTTCAAGCACGGCACGTGTCATGTGAGCGCGGCTGTGGCGCAGCGTCAATCCAATGAACGCACCGCGGGCCAATGGGTCGGGATGTGGTGTGCGTTCCCCTGAAAGATATGGAAGAAATTGCAATCCTTCACATCCCGCTGGAATAGATTCAGCTTCCTTCAACAACTCATCAAAATCCAGATTCGACGCGAGCGTATCGCGATACCACTGCAAACTTCCTGCTGCCGAGAGCATCACGCCCATGAAATGCCACATTCCCGGAACCGCATGACAAAAAGCATGAAGACGTCCCTGTGGCTCTATCAGCGCTGAGGATGTTGGCGCAAACACGACACCGCTTGTCCCAACAGTCAATGCGACCACGCCGATTTCCACTGCTCCAACCCCTACAGCTCCCGCGGCTTGGTCGCCGCCGCCTGCCGCAACGGGCGTACCAACTTTCAGCCCAGTGAGTGACGAGGCCTCTTCATTCACACTCCCGGTGAATTCAGGTCCTTCAAAAGTTGGCGGCATCCACGATGCATTAATATCCAGCGCATCAAGAACTTCACGCGACCAATCCCTCGATTTTAGATCGAACAACACCGTGCCTGCGCCATCAGCTTTATCCATTGCATATTCGCCCGTCAACTTATATCGGACGTAATCCTTTGGCAACAAAATATGCTTTGCTTTTTTATAAACATCCGGCTCATTTTCTTTTACCCATAAAATTTTCGGCGCGGTAAATCCAGTGAGCGCGACGTTGCCCGTGATTTGAATAAATCTCTCTCGGCCAATCCGCCGATGAATTTCATCGCATTGACTTTGGGTGCGCTGGTCATTCCACAGGATGGCGGGACGTAAAACATTTCCCATCGCATCCAAAAGAACAAGCCCGTGCATCTGGCCGGTCAAACCAACGGCTGCGACTAGTTCCCCGCCGATACTTGCCTTTTCCAAAACCGACCGAATACTAATTGAGGCCGCCCTCCACCATTCGGATGGATTCTGTTCGGACCAGAGTGGCCGCGGGTTTTGGAGCGTGTGCGGTGAAGAGGCCGTGGCGACTACCACTCCATTTTCATCTACCAACAGGGCTTTGCTGCCTGTGGTGGAGATATCAAGTCCAAGAAAATAGGCTTTGGACATCCGTCCCGCTCTATCGGGCACCCAGCAAAAGTTCGACGGTCAACTCGTCAAGCCGCTCATACTTGAGTCCACGGCCGGCAATGGCAACCCGGTCAAAGACGTGAGATCTGATGGCCGCTGCTTTGCTGGCGCTGTATTTGCCGAAATAAGAGGCCAATTTGCCATCATCCGCATTGATCTCAGCTAGAATGGACTGAATTTCCTTGTCCGCGTTAAATTGCGCGGCCTTTTCTTTCAGGATAAGATAGGTGCGCATGCAACCGCGAGCGAAATCCTTCACTCCTTCGTAATCCTCTGTGCGATAGGCGTGAGCATCGAAATGACGGGATCCAGAGTACCCTACATCCTCGAGAAACTTCACCAGGAAGAAAGCCGCTTTGAGATCGCGCGAGCCGAAACGCAGATCCTGGTCGTAGCGGCCAGGATACTGGTCATTCAAATCAATGTGGAAAAGCTTACCGGCTTCCCAAGCTTGGGCTACACCATGCATAAAGTTGATGCCAGACATATGTTCGTGGGCCACTTCTGGGTTGACGCCCACCATCTCAGGATGGTCGAGCGTGGTAATGAAAGCCAACATGTGACCGGTAGTAGGATTGTACATATCGGCACGCGGTTCATTGGGTTTGGCCTCCAAAGCAAATTTTAGGTCATATTTCTTATCGAGCGCGTATTCACATAGGAAGTTCATTGCTTCACGCGTGCGCTTGATCGCATCAACCGTCTTCTTGGAAGCATCAGTCTCCACGCCCTCACGGCCTCCCCAGAAGACATAGACTTTGGCCCCAAATTCCATTCCCAAGTCTATTGCGTTCATGGTTTTCTGCAATGCATAGGCGCGAACTTTCGGATCATTAGAAGTAAATGCACCATCTTTGAAAATTGGGTCAAAGAACAGATTGGTCGTTGCCATGGGAACTTTGAGCCCCGTATCTGCAAGTGCTTTACGGAAAGCTTTCTTGATCTGGTCCGCATCAGAGGGAGTAGCATCAATGGGGATCAAGTCGTTATCATGGAAATTGACGCCGTAGGCACCCACTTCGCTCAACAGGTGAACCAATTCGGCGGGGGATTTGGTTTCACGAACCGGGCCGCCAAAAGGATCGCGACCTACATTCCCGACTGTCCACAATCCAAAGGTAAATTTATGTTCAGGTTTGGGTTCATAATTTTTGGTCATATATTCATCCTTATCTCCAAATGGGAGATTCGCGAAAAAGTAGAAGAGCGCAAATTGTCATGGCTCCGTGAACTATCTTGCTTTATTACACATTTCCAAGCAAAAGGTGCTAGGTTTACCGACGCTGCTTGAAGTAAAAGTCAGCGTAGACTGCAACAATCAGGATGATCGCTTTCACAACATATTGCCAAGCCGGCTGTACATTCATCATTTGAAGCCCGGTGGTAAGGCTGGCAAGAACCAGCGCGCCGATAAGAGCACCATGAATTGTGCCAACTCCACCTAAGGGAGAAGTGCCACCCAAAATAGCAGCGGCAATAGCGTCCAATTCATAGCCGGTGCCAGCCGCAATGGTTCCATAACCGACATAAGAGGCTAACACGATGCCAGCTACGCCGCACAGAAATCCCATCAGAACGAAAACTCGAAATACGATGCCCCTAATGTCAACACCAGAGAGGCGGGCAGCCTCTCGGTTGCCGCCTATCGCATAGGTGTATCGGCCAAAGCGCGTATTATTCGCCGCATAAGCCATGATTATAGCTGCTATCGCAAGCAGCAATACAGGTGCAGGGATGCCCTTATAATTATTGACACTGTAGACATAGGCAAGGACCAGCACCACCACGATGCCCACTGTCAGCAAATCGAGGTAGAGCGGACGAGGCGTAAAACCATACTTTTGCTTGCCGTGCCGGCCGTTGAACATGTTCCATAAAAGCCCTGCAACGATTATCACAAATATCACCCAGCCCCATAGAGGCGGGATATAACCTTGGGCAATATCAGAAAACACTGGTTGATTCGCCGGGATGGTTTTACCTTGGGTAACAAGCAGGAGCAGTCCATTGAAAAACCACAAACCACCCAGGGTTACAATGAATGCGGGTAATCCCAAATAAGCAATAATGTAGCCTTGGATTACACCAGCTAACAGGCCAACCAAGAGGCCACCGAAAATCGAAAGTATAGCTGGTAAGACCACCTGCCCAGGAAGAAATTTGGCCCAAACATAATATTGCAAAAAAGCCGCAACCACAGAGACAAAGCCAGACAATTTGCCAACCGACAGGTCAATGCTCCCCGTAACGATTACCAACACCATGCCGATGGCTAGGAAGGAAGTGACGCACATCTGGCGGAAGAGGTTTGATATATTCTCGGGATCCAGGTAAAGGCCATTGGTCGTAATAGCAAAGACGACCCAAATAGCGACAACCACAAAGAGAAGAATAAAAGATTGGATATTACGTCTTATGCTTTGAAAAAACCTAGTGGACAACGATTCTGTCTTCGTGTCAGCAGCAGTAGAAATGTTCACGGGATACCTCACTTTTTTTCTTTAGTTATTTTTTCAGGCAACCGCCACGCCAGTGGCCAATGACATAACGCGTTCCTTGTCAGCCTCGGCGACAGGCATAGTAATCGTCGAGTGGCCTCGGCACATCACCATAACGCGATCACTCATTCCAAGCACTTCTTCCAAGTCGCTCGAGATCATGATGATTGCCACACCTTTCTCAGCCAGGTCATTCATCAGCTTATAGATCTCGAACTTCGCCCCAACATCAATGCCGCGGGTCGGATCGTCCATGATCAGAATTTCCGGTTTGGATAGCAGCCATTTTGAAATAACCACTTTCTGCTGATTGCCGCCCGATAAGGTTTCCGCTAGCACATCCAGGCTGGGCGCCTTGATGGTCAGGCTTTTGGCTTGCTGCAAACTGGCTTGCAATTCCGCATTGGAGTTAATGCTGAAAAATTTGGAGAACTGATCTAGGTTGGGCAGGGATATGTTCCTAAGGATGGTTTGGATCAACACCAGTCCCATCTTTTTGCGATCCTCCGGCACCAGACTAAAACCCGCCTCGATTGCTTCGCGAGCACTTTTCGGCGTGATCTCCCGCCCATTTATCCGGATTTTACCGTGGGTTACCTTCCCATACTCACCAAATAATGTCGTCACCAATTCAGTTCGACCCGAACCCATCAATCCAGCGATCCCGAGAATTTCGCCCTTGCGGACATTGAAGCTTACTCCATTCAAGACTTTTCGATTGGGATCGTTGGGATCAGCAGCTTCAAGGCCCTCTACCTCAAATACCACCTCGCCAGGCTTGCGCTTTCCCTTGGGGAAGCGCTCTTTCATCTCGCGGCCAACCATATATTTGACCAGATCGTTCTGGGTCACATCTTTTGTCGGTTGAGTGGTAATGATCTTACCATCTCGCATAACCGTCACTCTGTCTGTGATGAGGAAGAATTCCTCCAGCCGATGAGAAATATAAATACAGGTAATTCCGTGTTCTTTAAGTCCTCTCAGGATTTTCACCAATTTTTCGACTTCCTCTTTACTGAGAGCACTAGTAGGCTCGTCCAGGATCAAGATCTTGGCGTTCTCGGAAAGCGCTTTGGCAATCTCAACCATCTGCATTTTACCGACCCCCAAATTATTAACCACTGCCCGCGGATCAACATCCAATTGATATTTCGTTAGGATCGCCTGCGTATCGGCATAAACCTTATCCCAGATGATCCCGCCATGTTCCACCGGCTCTTTACCTAAGAAGACATTCTCGCCAACCGTTCTAGTTGGAACCAAAGTCAATTCCTGGTAAACAATGGCAATCCCCTTCTCAACCGCTTCCCGAATTGAACTTTGGCCCAATTTTAATTCTTGGCCATCATAGATAACAACACCTTCATAAGTACCATGCGGATAAACACCTGAAAGAACTTTCATCAATGTGGATTTACCCGCCCCGTTTTCCCCACAGATACCGTGAATTTCTCCACGGCGCACGTCGAATGAAACATCATTCAATGCCACCACGCCCGGGAATTGCTTGGTCACGTGCTTGAATTCGAGAACATTTTCATTATCCACTGCGCGCTCCTTCAACTTCTAGAAGTTTCGCTTCTTATAGTTCGAGATTCCCGGCCCCCAGTAACGAGGGCCGGGAAGTTAAGCGGATTAAAAGTTATTGGCCGAAGGAGTCGGAGGAAGCTGATCCGCAGGGACGTTTTTATAAACATCACTCGTAACTCTGGAAACCGCTATTGACGACTACTTGATCAACATTGGCCTTGGTAACTTCGACAACCGGCAGGAAGTTCGCCATGATATTGCCAGTCTTGGTCTTATCGTTGGTCAATGCGGCCAACGTGTAAGTTTGGAGACCAGTGAGTGGCTGTTTGTTGATCAAGGCTTCGATCATCTTCACTGCCTGCGGTGCCAGCAGACGAGTGTCTTTGAATACGGTGACGGTCTGATTGCCTAAAACGATCTGGTTACAGCCAGCCGCCGTGGCATCCTGACCGGAGATCGGCACCTTGCCAGCCAATCCCTGAGCCTGCAATGCCTGTATTTCGCCGTCGGCCGTGCCGTCATTCGAGGCCACAACCGCGTCAATCTTGTTCTGCTGAGCAGTGAGGATATTCTCCATCATTGATTCAGCCTTGGCAGGATCCCAGTTGTCAACCCACTGATCGGCCACGATCTTGATTACACCCGAGGTGATGAAGGGCTGAAGAACTTCCATCTGGCCCTGGCGAACTAAAACAGCGTTGTTATCGGTCGGAGACCCACCGGAGAGGACTACCTTGGCCGGATTGGATGCCGTCCATGTGGTGCTGGTCTCGGGGTTGCCGTTAGCGTCTATCAGCCCGAGGGCTTTCATAACGCCATCAGCTTCTGCCTTGCCAACCGCAACGTTATCGAAGGACAGATAAGCCGAAATTTTGCTGGTCTTGATCAGGCGGTCATAGGAAATCACAGGCACGCCCGCGGCGACAGCTGCTCTCTACAGGAGTGACCGCTGCATCGCCGTCTTCAGCGATGACGATCAGGCCCTTCACGCCTTCCGCAACCATGTTATCAATCTGGTCGCTTTGCAGCTTCACATCGTGGTCGGCTTCCTGTGAAATCACTTCGTAGCCGTCCTTTTGAAGCAGCTCGGTCATCTGGGCATTTTCTACCGGCCAGCGCTCGGTCGCGAAGTCGGAGAAGGAAAGACCAACTTTGGTCTTGCCGCTGGTGGAGGCGGCCGGCGCAGCCTGCTGGGGCACAAGCGGCCAGCATTGCTACAACGATCAATAGTGTGAAGGTGATTATCGAAATACGATTGGGTTTCATTTCTCATTTTCCTTTCAAATATATGTTATTTCTCTGAGGGTTCAACTTGGTCAAATTCAAACTCGATCATTTTGGTTATTTCTGCATCGGGCCTCCTTAGAAAAAGATTTATTCAGCCTAGGTAACGATTCGGAACAACCAAGGCTCAGGTAATTGTCATTTCGCGGCAGGATATCGTCCAGTACAATGGCCACTGCGCCAAAAGCACACGCATCGGCCCCGCGTTCAGAGAAAGCAAGACGCAGGCTATCAGTGGAAGGTTGCAGTGCGTTGGAAAAAATTGTTTTTTCAATGATAGGCTGCAAAATATCTTTACCGAGAATAAATGCCCCCCCGATGACAACTAATTCCGGGTTGAAAACATTAACCAAATCTGCAATTCCCGCTCCCAAATAGGCTGCCACATCTTCTATCGCCTGACGACAAACGCTATCTCCTTCCAAGGCAAACTTCACTACGATTTCGAATGTAATGTTATCGAAATTACCCTGACAGGCATCCAGCAAAAATTGATCTGAATGCATCTGGAGTTCTTTTTTCACCCGGCGGAGGACCGCACGAGGGCCCAACTTGGGTTTCCCAGCAACCAATGCGGCCACAGGCACATTGCTCACCTTGCGGATCCCGTTGAACATGGCCGATTTCCCCAGCATAGCCATATGCGCCGCGAAATAGATTGCCGCCAATCATAATGCCGCCCCCAAGGCCAATCCCGGAACACACATAGATAAAGTTTTCGACGCCCTCGCGCGACGCCAAAGTAATACTCGCCCAAAGCTGATAAATTGGCTTCGTTTTCAATAAAAACAGGAAGCCGGAAGCGTTGATTCCACATCAATCGGAGAGGAACATTTCTCCACTTTAGGTTAGGGGCGATAATCAACTCACCTTGATGTAGATTAATAAGGCCAGGCAGGCCAACTCCCAGCCCTAGGAGTCTCAGCTGTTGTTCCTTGGCGATGGAAAGTGCCTGCTCAACCAATTGTTCTGCTTGGCTAATTATGCTGCTTTGAGGTTGTGATAAAGTGGTTTCAACTCTCGTTTCCCATAAGGTTTCTGCGACGAAATTTGTTAGAAGGATAGCGACAAAATCTACTCCAATTTCCATACCGATTACCGCGCCTCCATCAGGTCTGAGACTCAGCGGTATGGCAGGTCGGCCAACTTTCGAACCCTCCTGCCCATTTTCGGAAACCAACCCTTCTTCAATCAGAGCATTGACAATATTCGAAACCGTACCACGATTTCAAGCCTGTAAGATTGGCAACTCTGGCACGAGATACAGGTGCATGGAGTCGAAGGGTATTCATTACAATCGACTTATTGATCTTTCGAATTTTTTCTTGATCGCCAGTGAGCATCAAATAGGGCCTTCGATTTGTTTATCGATTGAATGAACTAACCCACGAGTATTATATCCACTTTGTGAAAAATGTCAATATCACTACCGATTTCCGGAGCAATCCGTTATAGATCGGGCAACTAATCAGGTAAATTCTTGCCGCCTGCAAATCCAAAAGACAGAATGCGCAGGCCAATCGACCTCATCCCTAACATTTTCAATGTTCCATTTTCCAACAAACAGCACCCATGCTCAAGAACTTCACGATTTCAATAAACCTCAAATCAAAATACTGGCTATTCCACGGATACAGCGCAGACAAATACCCGTTCGCCCACCACAATCTTTTTCGGACCAATGATTTCAAACTCATCCCTCAGACGAATATCTTCCGACGAGCTCCCTACCATCACTTCAATCGTGCCAGGCTCCACAACGAGATTCAAATCATTATCGTAGAACGCCAGTTGATTTACAGGAAGATGAAAAGTAATCTTCCGTGTTTCTCCTGGATTCAAAAATAAGCGTTGATATCCTTTCAATTCTTTGATGGGCCGCGGCGTGGAAGCAAACTCATCGCAGATATAAAGCTGCACGACTTCATCGCCTGAAAGTTTGCCGACATTCTTTACTCTCAGCGATAAATCTACGCTTTCACCCACTGGTGCCCGCTTTTGTTCAATCACTAAATTACTATACTCAAATGATGTGTAACTCAATCCATGCCCGAAATGGATATAACGGCGTCACCTTTTCGGACACATAATCCACATACCAGTGAGATTTCGTCCCGGCGGGTTTGGCATTATAGTAAATCGGAACCTGCCCTACCGAGCGCGGAAATGTAATAGGCAGTTTCCCACCCGGATTCACATCGCCGAATAAAATGTCTGCCACAGCCGAGCCGCCTTCTTCTCCCGGCAGCCACGCTTCAAGAATTGCATTTGCCTTCTCAGCCAGCGCAGGAAAGGCATAAGGGCGACCATTTATAAGAACCACCGCGACAGGTTTCCCGGTCGCGAGAAGCGCCTTGGCCAATTCCTCTTGAACGCCTGGCAGTTTCAAATCTGCACTGTCTCGTGTTTCACCTGTTGTGCAATCGGGAGTTAACCCTGAACGGTCGCCAAGCACCAATACAACGGCATCGGCTTGTTTCGCAATATTGACCGCCTCGTCAAAACCAGATCATGTCATTGCTAAGATTGTCACAACCCTTAGCATACAGAATCTTTGTTCCAGCAGAAACAGCGGACTGAATACCCTCAAGTACAGTTATGATTTTGATATCATACTTTGCCAGTTCATCAATCTTGATATCGTGAAACGCAGAATTTTCAGGGGCCTTCAATTGCATCAAATGCCTCATTGCCGTATAGGAATAATCCCCGAGTTGATTACGACTTTCGTTCGCGTTGGGGCCGATCACTGCAAGGGTTCGGATGGTCTTCGGAAGTGGAAGCAGGCCATCGTTCTTCAACAAGATTATGCTCTTGGATGCAATCTCACGTGCCAATTTGCGTTGCTGAGATGTTTCAAAAATTTCCAACACCCTACCTTCATCCACATATGGATTCTCGAACAATCCAAGTTCAATTTTCTTTTTCAGATGACGCCCAACGGATGTATCCACAAGTTCGAGATTGATATCGCCGCTTTCCAGCGCGGACTTGAGCGGCTCGCCATAACAAACAATGGATGGCAATTCAACGTCAATGCCTGCGTTCAACGCCATGCCCGCCGCACACGCAGCATTTATGGCAACTTTATGAAAATTGTGGAGCATGATGACCGCTTCGTAATCCGATACAACGAGGCCATCAAAGCCCAGTTGACCGCGCAATAAATCGGTCAGAATGCGACGCGAAGCCGCAACCACTTCCCCATCTAACTCTGGATAAGCGTTCATAACGGAGGCAAATTTCGCATCGCGTATGGCCGCTTGGAAGGGAGCGAGATAGACATCATAGACCTCGTTCATGCCCATATGGACGGGCGCACAATTGAGTCCGCCCTGTGAAAGGCTGTGACCAACGAAATGCTTGCCTGTTGCTATGACGCCCTGTGCGAGGTTATCTGTCTGCAAACCCTTGATATAAGCCATTCCAAAATGACTTACCAGGGTGGGATCTTCGCCGAAAGTTTCTTCCACGCGTCCCCAGCGCGGGTCACGTGCAACATCCAGCACGGGAGCGAGTCCTTGCCGAGCGCCAACCGCAAGTAACTGTTGACGAACAGCAGTTGTCATTGCTTCAGCTAATTCGGGTTGGAAGGTGCTGGCAAGCCCCAACATCTGCGGATACATCGTTCCGCCTAACATCATGGCGCCTGAGCAACATTCTTCGTGAATGATGGCTGGGATTCCAAGCCGGGTCTTTTCAATGAGAAATCTTTGCAAGTTGTTGGCAGCTCTTCGCCGCATTCATCGGATCGAGAGTGGAGGCACCCGCCATACGCGTAATTTGTCCAATACCATGTTTGAATTTGTCTGCAACCTTTTCCCAATCAAGCACTCCATTGGTTTGAAGATCGAACATCCAATAAGAGCCGATCTGGGCGAGCTTTTCGTCCAACGTCATTTGGGAGAGCAATTTATTTACACGCTGTTCAATGGATTCCATTATGCATTATTTCCTAGAGTTGAATTTTCTATCAATACACCAATCAACAATTCGACAGTAAATGGTCAAAACGTTGGTATTAAAATCGCACGTACTCACAGTCGATATACTTTCAACTTGCAATGTTAGCCTCCAAAACAGAGCCAAAGTTCCTGTCTCCATACAGGAGCGTGGCTGGAACTCCTGATGCAGAATAGGAGAATGAGAAATTATGGAAAAGAAAAACCGTTAAAGTTTCGGGCATAAGATCAAGACTTATCAACCTTTGAGTGCACCAGCTGTCAAACCGGCTACGATCTGTCGTTCGGCAAATAGATAGAAAACGATCGCAGGTACGGCAGACAAAGCCACAAAAGCCGACATCAACGCCAAATTTGAGCTGTACTCTCCCTGGAACTGCATGGTGCCGAGCGGAAGGGTCCAGAGCTTGTCACTATTGAGAAGCACAAGCGGAGTGAGTAAATCATTCCAACTGACAATCATGGTCAATGCCCCAACTGCCGCCAGCGCCGGGCGCACCAGCGGGAGCAGGATGCGCCAAAAAAAGTCGAATGCAGTGCAGCCGTCTATGGAAGCAGCATCCTGCAACTCGACCGGCACAGCCAGGAAGAATCCACGCAGAATCAAGATGTTCCCGGATAATCCAAAGGCGGTTTGCACGAGGATGACCGCTAGGAGAGTATCAATCAGGTGCATCTGGCGGACAACGAGGTATACCGGCATAATAGCAACAGTGATTGGGAACATGAGGCCGAGGGTGAGAAAATTGAAAGCCAGATCCTTGCCCCTGAATTGCATGCGGGCAAATACAAAGGCAGCCAGGCTGCAAATGATCAACACGCCAGCCGTCGAAAACAGCATAACGACAAGGCTATTGCGTAGCATGAGCCAGAACGAAGACATACTCAGAATCTGGACATAGTTATCCCATTGCGGGGGATTGGGAGGAGTGTATGGAAACGAAAACATCTCACCGCGCGTCTTGAGGCTGCCAAAAACCAAGATCACGATAGGCACCACGAAGATTAACGTGACAAAAGAGAGGACTAGGTATTGGAAGAACCTAGATAAGTTTTTTTTGAAAACATCACTTCGACGATATGAATTGGCTGCCATGGTTAGCCCTTTCTACATGCCGCCCAAGTAGTCTGGCTGGCCAGCAAGCCGCAAGAATCCCACCGAAAAAGCCAGAGCAGATTAGCAACATCACGAGCGCCACAGCCGAGCCGTATCCTAACTGGAAACGCACAAAGGCGAAGCGATACATGTAAGTAGCCATGACTTCACTGGCGTTGACCGGCCCGCCCTTGGTCATGATCCAGACCAGAGGAAACTGTGTAAGCGAGCCCAAAACGGACAGGTAGACGGTTGTGCGAATAGTGCTGCCCAGCAAGGGTACAGTGATGTTGGTGGTCAATTGCCATTTATTCGCACCATCAATAAGGGCGGCCTCTTCGACCTCCTTGGGAATATTTTGCAGGCCAGCAAGGTACAGCAGCAGGTGTAATCCAAAATATTTCCAAGTGAGAACGATAAAGACGCACGCCATAACCTCGTGGATATCGCTCAGGAAGGTTTGGGCTTGAACACCCGGAATAAGAATCAAAAGCGCATTAATAAAACCACGGGATGGGTCAGGGTTGAGGAGACTCAACCAAATAATGGCAGTAATAACTTCGGAAAGCACATAAGGCATGAAAAAGATCGTGCGAAAGATGGCACGCCCGGGCAAGTCACGTCCCACCATGATCGCCAACGCCAGCGCTAATGGCAGCTGGAGGCACAAAGAGAGCACTACAATCAAGAGACAGTCCCCCACCGCTTTCATGAATATTGTATCGGTCAGGATCTGCTTGAAATTATCCAATCCGATAAAATCAACTGCAGGGCCCAAGCCATTCCAATTGAACAAACTGAAATAAACGGATCGAAAAATGGGATAAACGAGAAAAACGAGAAAAAGTATGAAAGCCGGCGCTAAGAAGAAAGCAATCGTCAGGTAGTCTTGAACGCGGCGAGGAGAATAAGTCCGTTTGTTTGTTTTCAAGTCGCCCCTTCTGGCCTGAGTTATATTCATAATATTTATCCTTCAGTCTCACAAGAGTGCGGGGATCGGGCATTTTCGAACCCAACCCCCGCACATCCGAAAGAACTTACCTTACTTTGTTAGATTCTGCTTGGCCGAGTCTTCAATCGCCTGGGCAGCCTGTTGAGGCGTGGCCGTGCCGGCGAAGATGGTCTGCACGGAGTCATTCAGGGCGGAACCCATCGCCGGAGGCAGATACTGATCATAGTACAGCTGGAAGTAGGTTGCATTCGCTACGTTCTGCTTTACAGCCAGCATATTGGGATCGGTCAGGCCGGCTTCGGCGCCCACGACCGGCGGGATGCCCATGCCCAATTTGGCCATTTGAGTCTCGTTGGTGGCACTGGTCAGGAACTTGACGAAATCAATGGCTTCCGGAGGTGCATTCTTGCCAATCGCGAAGCCGTTGCCGCCGCCACAAACGTCAGTAAGCTTTACCAACGCCGCCCTCAACCGCTGGGAAGTTGAAGAAACCCAGATTGGCAACGCCTTTTTTGTCGGCGCTGTCGGCTGATTTCAACGGAGGGACCCCACTGTCCGGTCAGTTCCATAGCAGCCTTGCCGTTACCGAAGGCGCCTTCCATATCATCATGAGGTAGCGCCAAGATAACCGGCCTGGAAGGGCTGGAGGGCAATCAAGTCCTGGAGTTTCTGGAAAGCTTGGATGAATGGCGGATCCGTGAATGAACCCGTCCGGCTATAAGCTGCATCAAAGGCAGGTTCGCCGCCGATGCGGGTGGCCAGATACATCCATATGTGCATGCCAGGCCACTTGTCGCCTTCACCTACGGAGATGGGGGTGATGCCGGCAGCCTTGAGGGCCTTTACATCCGCCAGGAAATCGGTCCAAGTGGCGGGAGGATTAGTAATTCCCGCCTTGGCAAAGAGGTCCTTGTTATACCAAAAGCCGACCATGCCCATGTCCCACGGCACGCCGTAGTTCTTGCCCTGGTAAGCATAGACGGACAACGCGCCAGCACCGAAGGTACTCCGCCAGGCGCCATTATCCGCATCGAGAGCGGGGGTAATGTCCTGGAGCAGACCAGCCTGGACCTGGGAATTCATGTCGCCGCCACCCCAAGCTCTGGAAGATGTCGGGGGGATTACCGGACTGCAAGACCGTAGTCAACTTGGTCTTGAAGGCCTCGTTTTCCAACACGGTAATGTTGATGGTGACATTCGGGTGAGCGGCCATATATTGGTCGGCCAAACCTTTCCAGAATGACAGACCGGGGTCAGCGGTTGAAATATGCCACCAATTGATGGTTACCGGTTTCGGTGCAGCGGTGTTCGTTGCGGCGGGTATCGCAGTCGCGGCAGGGGCCTGAGTAGGGGCAGGCGCTTGAGTAGGGGCACTTGTTGCCGGGGAACCACATGCAGCAAGAGCGAAAGCGCCAATGAGCACCACACTCAAAATAGTGTAAATCTTTCGAGACATTTTCTTCTCCTTATCTATGAAAGTGCAAGTAGGTTATACTCTCATTGTGCGGAGCAACGCTCCTCACAATTGTGCAGGTCTTCTTTCTGTCTGTTTAGGGCTGAAGAGAAGACCTGCTATTTATTTTGGTAGCGATACAGGCCTCACCTCCTTTCTCAAAAATGCGGGCTTTCAATAACATCACCGCGCTGTTGCATGCTTGAATCTATGCGGTTACCGATAATTTCCGGCAGGAATCACGGATAACAAGTTGGGTCCGCATTCTGATAAGTCTGCGCATCGAGGGACTCGTCATTGATCAGTTTTATGAGCATTTGTGTTGCAACAAAACCCATCTCGGAAATGAACTGGTCCATAGTTGTCAATCCCATATACTTGGATTCCGTTATATTGTCGAAACCTATTACTGATATATCTTCGGGAATGCGCATCCCCATCTCTTGTGCGGCTTGAAAAACTCCCATAGCAGTCTGGTCGTTGGAAGCAAATATGGCCGTCGGAGGTTTATCAAGTGATAGCAGTTCTTTTGCACAGATGACGCCAGTTTCGGTGGTGTAATCGCCGGACGCAATCAATTTCTCATCGACAGGGATACCAACTTTATCAAGCGCATCGCGATAACCCTTTAAGCGGCGATTCGAACTTTCCAATTCGGCGCGTCCACTGATAAAGCCAATCCGTTTATGTCCCAAGCCGAGCAGGTAATCCATCGCGTCGACGGCTCCCTCATAATTGGTTGCATGAACGGAAGGGTAATTCGGATTGCTCATAATCGGGTCAACAGAAACGATCGGAGCATTATTTGAAAACTCGCTCGCGATGGGTGCGACAATGATGACACCATCTGTTATGGAATTATTGAGAAGCGAAACGTATTTTTGTTCGTGAGAGGCGCTTTCTGTTTTTCGTACATCGCCTGTTGTATATACCAACAAATCGAACTCAGATTTAGCAATGGCACGATTCACGCCTTTCATAACCTCTACAGCAAATGGATAAGCAATATCAGGCATGATCAACCCGACCAAATTTTTCTTGAAACTTCGCATGCTTCTCGCGGCAAGATTGCTTGTATATCCCAAATCCTCTATCACTGAACGAACATGATCTTGTGTATCGCTCGCCACATCCACCCTGCCATTTAAAACACGCGAAACCGTAGAAATAGATACATGTGCGGTTTTTGCAACATCTTGGATTGTTACGGATCGCCTTTTCTTCCGCATGTCAAATCCTAAAAGAATGATATTAAATTGGTATCGTTTCCGGTAACGATACCGGCATTATTACACATATTCGAAAAAAAATCAACTTAAACTTAACAGGGATTTCGCTTATAAGGAGCCTCAAAGCATGAATACGAGATGTGGCCAGTTCGGCCCTCAGGTAATCATGCAATAGATCCTGCATCGAATAGCAGACGCCACAACCACAGTCTTTTGCGCGAAGCAATACATCGCATCCATAAGCAATGACCGCCTCTGTACAATTCAACACGCCCCCGGCAATCGATGTTTGAATCAATTTTCTTGAAAAACACAAAAGCTTTGTCCCCTGTTAGGAAATGAACAGGTGCCCGACGCGATTGTCTGCAATCGACATGGTTTGAATTAGTCTCTCTGTAGAAGAAAGAGCTAGTCTCGCTTAAACCAATGCAATCCATCAACGCATGATAATTCATCAATTTCAAAACCATTGCCGTGCATCAAGATTTTAATTAGCCAATATTTAGAATCAACAGATCTCCATCGTATCAAAAATACAATCGGAAGTACTGTAGTTGTGAACTCTCGTTAAACAGGATAGCAGTATGAAACCCAACGCGCTGGCATACCTCCTAAAGTAAGAATGCAGGAAGTTCACTTGCACTTTCGGGAAGCCACAGCGCCCCACTGATGCCATCCAATCGGGTGGCATTCTGGTTAAGGCAAAGGTACCTGATCCATTGAACTCCATCGTGATTTCATCATTGGCTCTCTTTACTTATTCAACTTCTGTGTCTTTGTCAATTCAGAAACGGCAGTCTATCCTGTATCAATCAGAACAACCTCCAAATCGGCTGCAAAAATCACCGTTGTCTGCAGTCTAATGAATGAACACATCAAAGGAAATACAATCCTGGTAATACCAGGATAGATGATTAATTACCATCAGTACGCTTATAATTGGATATGTAGTAGCATAGCAAGGCTGGTCTCATAAGAATTCAAAGAGGAGAACATGTTCACGAAGCGCCATTGCTTTTTTATTTCTTTAACATTAGTCAGCGTCATCCTGCTCTCCGCCTGTCAACCGAAATCCACGCCGCAACCCACACCGGCTTTGTCACTTACTGCGACTGTAAAAGAAATAACAGGAACTGTCGCCATCAAACAACCGGACGCCAGCAGTTTTTCTCCTGCCTCAATCGGAGCGGAATTGCAAGTAAACGGCTCCGTCCAGACCGGCGATGATGGCCGCGTCCGCCTCGACCTTTCCACCGGCACCATCATCCGCGTCGCGCCATCCTCCATTTTTACGCTTAGCTCCAACCAGCCCAGCAATGGAAGCCTATCCTCTCAATTAAACCTAAACGCGGGGGGCATTTATATTATTTTGAATAGCGGCAACGCCAGTGTCAATACGCCGTCGGGCGTAGCTTCAGTGCGCGGCTCATATCTCAGCGTTTATATTGATCCATCCACACAGAATATTGTTGTTACCTGTTTGGAGGGCGACTGCAGTGCAAGCAACAGCGCGGGCAAAGTTGATTTCGGCACAGGACAGGAAGTGACCTTGTTCTCATGCACAGCAGGCCAGTGCACAGTGCCGAACGTCGGTCCAATGACTCCGGAAGAATTCCAGAACTGGCTGGACAATAATCCCGACCTTCTTCAACAACTGCCCGGTTTGGCCGCCACGATGACGGCTTTGGCCTCTACCCAGTCACCTGCCACCGAACCACCTGCTGCTGCAATAGTAGCTGCAACATCAGCGGGTTGTCTGGATCTTAGCTCCACATACTTGAACCTGGATGCAGTTGGGCCGGTCGTGTTCTCATGGAAGGAAAGATCAGATGCGAGCGAGTATAGACTCACAATTCACTATCCGAATGGCTCCACTGCATCCTTCTATACCGGCACAACGAGCATCGCCCGTTATCTTGAATCGATGCCGGAAGGCGGCACTTACTCTTGGGATGTAACCCCCCTTGATAGTTCCGGAAATCAGATTTGCAAAACGGATGCACTGGTTTTCAACAAGTTGAAATACGAGACGCCTGTGCCGCCCAAAAAGCCTGCGCCTCCGGCTACGCAACCTCCGGCTCCGCCGGCCACGCTTCCGCCATCGTGACTTGCAGGACAAACCAACCTGAAATGAACCGTTCAAGAAAAACATCGCGTCTCAGCTTGGTGCTGATTGGTATTGTGGCCACTTGCGTTGCTGGCACTTCAGTTCGCATCCAATTTGCCGAATATCAACACGCCGCTTGAAAGTTTGGAACTGGGCACCCGCGATACTTTGATGCACCTGCGCGGTATCCGACCGACATCAGGTAACATCGTGATTGTTGCCATCGATGACGCATCCTTTCAATGGACGAAATACGAATGGCCCTGGCCGCGCGCCTATCTGGCTCAGATCGTGAATGCTGTCAATCAGGGCGGAGCGCGGGTGGTGGGGTTGGATATCTTATTGACGGAGGCTGGAAAAGATCCGGGTGGAGATCAGACGTTGGCTCAAGCTTTGAGTCGATCATCATCGTCTGTTTCTGATTTACTGATCTTTCGAGATCCTACAACAGAATATGATCTCCCTGGACCCACCCATTGCACCTTATCGCACTGCGCTGAAAGCAATAGGCATCACCACCATTATTCAGGATAAGGACGCCATCACACGCAGTCTCCAGGCCTACGATACTTACAGTGATCAGGTTTATTACAATTGGGCATTCCAAATTGCAAGCCAATATCTCAAAGTATCCCCGCCATCGAATGCCAATCCAAATGGTTTGACATTCAACGATCAACAGGTTCCGCTTCACAATGGTTTACTGCTTGTTAACTACAAAGGGCCAGCTGGAACCTATACGACCTATCCGGCATATCAGGTTGCATTAGGCGATGTGCTACAGGAAAATCCAAATGCCTTCAAAGGCAAGATCGTTCTGATCGGCGCGACGACTATTACATTGCACGATGTCTACGCCACGCCGTTTTCAGCGCAGCAGCCGACGTCGGGAGTTGAGATCGTTGCCAATGCGGTGGATACCATCCTTAATGGAAATTACCTAAGACAGACTCCGCCTTGGGTCGGCTTGCTCATTATCCTTGTCATGGCAATATTGGCAGGTTTGATCTCCCGCATCCAAAGGCCTTCCTTAACGATTGTGCTCATGGCGGTCGGCATGATCCTGTATGCGGTTATCACTTATTTTCTTTTTAGGCAGAAAGGATTATATATCCCAACTGTCGCGCCGCAATTGATGCTCTTTCTCGGTGTGGTTTTGCCGACACTCGAACAATCCGTTTCGCAGGAATTGGAAAAGCGCCGAGTGCGTAATTTATTCAGCCGGTTCATTTCACCGGAAATGGTGGATCAATTGATCGAGACGCAGGATATCAATTCGCTCAATAAACGCGCCAATCTCACCATCCTCTTTTCTGACATTCGCGGCTTTACCACGCTTTCCGAAAAATTATTGCCGGAAGAAGTGGTGTCTGTTCTAAATCCTTACCTGGAAGCGATGACAAAAGTCATCGAAAAATTCGGTGGAACGGTAGACAAATACGAGGGCGATGCAATCGTTGCTTTCTTTGGGGAACCGGTGGTCCACGAAGATCATGCCCTACGCGCCGTTCGCACCGCGGTGGACATGCGTAAAGCTCTTGTTGAACTTCATCAACTTTGGGAAAAACAAGGACGTCCCTTTCGCATCGAGATCGGCATTGGGATCAATTCCGGCGAAGTCTTTGTCGGGCTAGCTGGGTTCAGCTCAACGCATCAACTACACCATCATCGGCGATAATGCCAATCTGGCATCGCGTTTGCAGGATCTGACCAAAACCTATCAATGGCCGATTCTCATCAGCGAAAACACGTACGATCAGGTCAAGGCTGAATTCGAAGCCGAGCTAGCGGATTCGGTTTTTGTCAAAGGAAGAAGCGAAGCCGTTAAGGTTTATCGATTGATTGGGCGGCGCAACGCACCGGAAGCAGAGCGTATCCAGCCCTGGGACGCACAGACCATCACCAAGAACAAATCCAAACAGCTATGACTTAAGGGCCATTTCCCTCTTAAAAACAAATGAATAGAATGATCATGTGGGTTATGAAATCCAAATATTGAAGAGGAGAAAAAATGAAACTCAAAATGTCCAACCGTTTTGTCTGGGCATTGTTAATGCTCTTTCTGACCATTGTTGCATGTACGGCAACAGGCAAGCCAACCGCGGTCCCGAGCCTTGCGCCGACAGCCATTAGCAGCGCCACTGCACCCATTGAGCCATCAGCCTCTGCTCAAGGCGTTTCGCCAGCTGACCTGCCTTCCCAGCCACTCGATCAGGCCGGAGATCAAGATTCATCCAGCATGGCCACTGCGAAAAATGTTACCAGCGGCGACAATTTTGTCCAGGGATTGTATGAACGGCCCTTCAACGCCAACACCATGGATACCTACTTCCCCTACATGGATATCGTCCATATTAAAGGTTACAAGGATGATACTTGGGGATATCTGGAAATCACCCTGGCCGGCACCGATAAAAATGGACAACTGCCTGCACAATACGCCGCAGAATTGGATCTAGATCAAGAAGGGGCGCGGCGAATACCTGATCCGCGCTTCCAATCCCTCTTCCACTACCTGGAGCACACAAGGCGTCCAGGCTTGGAAGGATACCGATGGCGATGTCGGCGGTGTCCTCCCGATGCTTGCAGATGCTAAGCCTGATGGCGGCGATGGATACGAAACACTGGTCTTCGATCAAGGCAAAGGCAATCTAACTGATGGAGCATGGGTTCGCATTTCACCCAATGATCCAAAGACCGTGCAAATCGCATTCAAGCTTTCCATGCTCGGAAATCCATCTTCCTTTGCGATGGGTGCATGGGCCGGAGCAAACATTGATCCATCCATGTTCGATTACAACGATCACATGACCCATGCCCAGGCTGGCGATCCCAATCAAGGTTATCCACAGGTTTACCCCATCAAAGCTTTGGCCGAGATTGATAACACCTGCCGCCTCGCCATCGGATTCGTTCCCACCAGCCCCGTGCCCGGCTTGTGCGAAGTTCCCCAAATCCAACACTCCGGTGGTGGTAACCCCGGTGGTGGTGGCCAATGTCCGCCGGGAGAGACTTATTCTATGTTCTTTCAGAACCAATGGCCTTCCGATAAGCTGCGGTTGCAAGTAGAAAAAGAAAGGCGAGCGAATCAAGCGTTCGCCTTTTTAATTCGTTTTCTCCGTGTAGAGTTTTTCCGATGGTGGTGAAATCGTCAATAACCCAAACAACCATGACTTAAGGGCCATTTTCCTCCTCAAACAAAAAGTATACAATTATGACATTAAAAACCAAATTAGGTAGAGGAGAGAAAATGAAACCTAAGAATTTACATCGTTTGGCGTGGATGTTGGGCGCACTTTTGGTTGTTGTCCTAGCATGCCAAGGTACTGGCAGTGCTGCCAATTCTGCTACACCAACCAGTCAAGCGAATGCAACCCCAACTTCAAGTCCAACACAAGCCCCCACTTTGCCAAGCGGAATGCCACCTGCGAATCTCCCGGCACCGGCTCTGATCAGGCGGGAGATGCAAGATTCATCCAGCATGGCCACTGCGAAAAATGTTACGAGCGGTGATGTATTTTGTCCAAGGATTGTATGAACGGCCCTTCAATGCCAACACCATGGATACCTACTTCCCCTACATGGATATCGTCCATATTAAAGGATACAAGGATGATATCTGGGGATATCTGGAAATCACTCTGGCCGGCACTGATAAAAATGGACAACTGCCTGCTCAATACGCCGCAGAACTCGACCTCAACAAGGATGGCCGCGGCGATTGGCTCATCCGCGCTTCCAATCCAGCCTCCACCACCTGGAGCCACACAAGGCGTTCAGGCTTGGAAGGATACCGATGGCGATGTCGGCGGTGTCGTCCCAATGCTTGCAGATACCAAACCCGAGGGCGGCGATGGATACGAAACACTGGTCTTCGATCAAGGCAAAGGCAATCTAACTGATGGAGCATGGGTTCGTATTTCACCCAATGATCCCAAAACGGTGCAAATCGCCTTCAAGCTTTCCATGCTTGGAAGTCCATCTTCCTTTGCGATGGGCGCATGGGCTGGAGCCAACATTGATCCATCCATGTTCGATTACAACGATCACATGACCCATGCCCAAGCTGGCGATCCCAATCAAAGTTACCCACAAGTATACCCAATCAAAGCTCTGGCTGAGATTGATAACACCTGCCGTCTCGCAATTGGATTCGTCCCAAAAGGCAATGTGCCGGGGTTGTGCAAAATCTTCGTGCCGGGCAGACCTAACGCGCCTATCCCGCCTGTACCTACCGGTGGGCCAAAATGTCCGCCCAGCCAATGCGGCTAGAATCCATAAAACGTATAGCATAATTACAATTGGGCGAGCAGAATCTGCTCGCCCTTTTATGTTTATTTTATTTGTGGGGAATTGTACGGATGCAGGTTTTATGGTAGATTTGCTTTACTAGCAAAGCGAGGGCACAGAATGAACGCAGATAAAGTTCCTGATATCATTATTGGACGGCTGCCTGTCTATCTCCGCGCGTTGCAAGCGCATGGACGAAAAAGGGATGCGGACAACCTCCTCCCAGGAATTGGGAGAACATGTGGGAATTTCCGCCGCCCAAATCCGCAAGGATATTTCCCAGTTTGGCGAATTCGGAAAACAAGGCACGGGATATTCCATCCCATATCTGATCGATAAACTGCGGGAGATTCTCAAAGTCAACCGTATGTGGGATGTGGCCGTGATTGGCGCAGGTGAATTGGGCCATGCGCTGTCCCGCTATCAGGGGTTCACCAATCGAGGCTTTTGCTGTGGTTATGCTCTTTGATAGCGATCCGTCCAAAATCGGAAATAAAATCGGCGAATTTGTTGTCGAAGATTCAGCCAACATGGTGGAACGCATTCGCAGTGCGAACGTAAAAATCGCGATGTTAACCGTTCCTGCTAGCGCCGCACAAGCCGCAGCGGATAAACTTGTTCAAGCGGGTGTCCGGGCGATTTTGAATTATGCACCTGTCAGTTTGAATGTGCCTGACAACGTCCATGTTCAATACATTGATCCGGTCACCCATCTTCAGAGAATGACGTATTATCTATAACAAGGAAACAAAAATGAAAAATGGCATCCAAGCTTGGATGCCATTTTTAGGTTCGCATCATTCTAGACTTGAGGCAGGCTCCGTTTTAGGATGTTCATCATCCCCAGGCCGCGCACCGCGCCTTCCACCACACAAGTCAATGGATTGTCAACCAGATATGCTGGAATGCCAAGCGACTTGGTTAATAGCTTATCCACGCCGCGCAGAAGTGCGCCACCGCCGCACAAAGCAACGCCGCGATCAATGATATCAGCAACCAGCTCGGGCGGAGTCTTCTCAAGGACACGGCGGCAAGTCTCTGTCACTTCCTTGAGCGGATCTTGTAAAGCTTCAACGATCTCGCCAGTTACAATTGTAATGGGACGCGGCAAACCTGTAACCTGATCCTGCCCCTGAACTTCCATACTATTTTCGGTATCCTGCGGAACCGCTGCGCCGATCTTGAGCTTAAGCTGTTCGGCAGTAGCTTGCCCGATGATCACTCCATATTTGCGCCGAACATAATTGATGATGGCTTCATCAAAATCAAGGCCGCCTTTTCGCAGGGTATTAGCAGACACAATGCTGTACATTGCCATCACCGAAGCTTCAGTGCAACCGCCGCCAAGACAAATGACCATGTTGCCGGAGGGCGAACCGATTGGCAGGTCAATGCCGAGTGCGGCTGCCAGAGATTGTTGAATAAGCGATGTCTCGCGCGAACCCGCCTCCATCACAGCCTCATATACGGCACGCCGCTCCACGCTGGTAACGCCGTAAGGCACAGAAATCATTGTGCGCGGACGAAAGACGCGTAATGATCCGCTGACGCTTTGAAGCAGATAGGAAAGCAAAGTCTCAGTGATTTCATAATCGGCGATCACACCGTTCCGGAGCGGACGAGCCACCTCAATACTTTCCGGGACACGGCCAAACATATCAAGCGCTTCCTGCCCAGCCGCCACCATCTTTTGTTCTTCCACTTCAATGGCGACAATGGTCGGTTCCTGCAAAAGTACTTGCGTGCTGTCTGCAAACCGCGTAAACATGGTACCCAAATCAATCCCGAGGTCTTTGGAAAAAACTGCCACAGTTCCCTACTTTTCTGAAATCGGCGTTTGAAAGCCAGCTTTGCGATAACGGCGAACCGCATCCAGTCGTAAATCGGATCGGTGCAACGCCGCTCCAATGTTCAATAACACATCCGGTGCTTCGACACGTTCCTGCAAAATGATTTCACCACGGATGGTCATAAAAAGGTTTTTAGTATAAGGTCTTGTGTGCCAAATGACCGGGCTCCCGACACAAAAATACGTCATGCCGCTTGCGCGCCTTGGCCAAATTTTCTACTTTCTCACGAACACCCACTATTGTAACCGCCATCATGAAAGCCTGCTCGGCCAAATCGACACATTTGCCGTCGAGGATTTCTCGGAGGCCGCGCACAGTTTCCTTGAGCGATACACGGCAACCTGGAATGCCAGTGATGCGTTTCACGATGGAGAACGGCTGAGAGAAGAAATGTTCAATCTTGCGTTCGCGTGCGACCCCCAGTTTATCATTTTCGTTCAACTCGTCAATAGCGAGAATGGCGGTGGTATTGTAAAGGTCCCGGTATGAATTGAGCGGCCTCGAACAAATGTAAATCTGTATCATCCCACAACACGTAATTCGCGCGGCATATCGCTCAAAATTTCCACAGCATCTTTAGTGACCACCACATTATCTTCGATCCGCACACCGCCGCGCTCCGGCAAATAAATTCCCGGTTCCACCGTATAAGCCATCCCAGAATACAACATTTGCATGTTATCGCCGCGCATGTACGGCTCTTCATGTCCTTCCATACCGATGCCATGGCCCGTGCGGTGCGTGAAATATTTTCCATAACCGGCTTGCTCGACCACGGCACGCGCAGCTTTATCCACGTTCGCACACGGGACACCAGGCCGGCCTGCCGCGCGACCAGCTTCATTTGCCTTCAATACGATCTCAGCAATTTTCTTGAACTCCGGCTCTACCTCCCCCACCGCGAACGTGCGCGTCAAGTCGGAAATATATCCATCCACCGTTGCGCCCCAATCCACAACCAGCAAATCACCGCGTTGAAGTTTGCGATCCGAGGGCGAGGCGTGCGGATTGGCAGAATTTGGTCCGGCAGAAACGATCGGTGGAAATGGCAATTCGGATTCAGAACCATGCTTCAGCATTTGAATCGTTAACTCGGATGCAATTTCTTTTTCGGTCGATCCAATATTGATCAACGGTATCGTCGCTTCGAGCGCCTCTTGAGCGACCTTGACCGCCCGTCTCATCGCCTCGACTTCGGCCTCATCCTTACGCAAACGAAGAGACGCCAACGCCTCCGAGGCATCGGGAAAATCTGCTTCGGGCGCGCCAGCGTGGATATGACGAAATTCCAACAAGCGCAATTGGCGCGGTTCGACGCCAATCTTCTTTCCATCGAGTCCAAGCGATTGAACCGCCTCTCGAAAGACGGCATCCCACTCAGACGGATTCTCGCCATAAGTAAACGCATTCACTTTATAAGGAAAAAGATTTACCTTCGGCGATTCGAATTCAGGTAAAACGATGACTGGATCCTTGCCGGCAGCGACCAGCAAAACAACCGGACGTTCCATAAGATGAAATTTCAGATTGGTGAGATAGGTCAAAGTGGGGCCGGGATTAATTGCAACGGCGTCCAGCCCGAAGGTGCGGATGGAAACGGCAAGTTTTTCAAGTCGATTCATTCTTATCTCCTGTTGTTCATCAATTATACAAGGTTCAGTTATAATTTCTCGCATGAGATCCAAATTGTTTGCTTCGATCTTGTTCATTGTATGGGCCGGAATTATTTTGACCATTTTTTTTATCGTGCAAAAACCAGTCGCACTGACCGTCGCCAGCGGATTGTTATCACTGATATCAACCATCGGCTTTTGGATTTTATGGCTCGCCATCGGCGCAGCGACAGGTTACAGCTTTCGCCGATTTTTACCAGAAATGGATTCAGCACAGAGAATTTATCTACTGGCCGGTTTGGGATATGGGATTTTTGGCCTGCTCGGCTTTGGACTGGCCGCCATCGATGCTGCACGACCGCTTGTGCTTGGAATTGTATTGGCCGCGTTATTCATTTTCACACTTTGGAACCGCTCCCTTTTCTTGCTCGTGGAAGATTTTCAGAAATTATTTGCCGGTCTTAAATCATCTGCAGCGCGTGCGCCAATATGGATTCCATGGATCGCAATCCTCACCACCGGACTTTCGTTCGTTCTTGCGCTGGCTCCGCCCGTTGAGGCTTTTGATGCATATCATTTGACGGTGCCCAGCCTGTGGCTGCGTGACGGCGGATTAAGGCTCGTCAATCTGTTTCCCTACTGGTATCCATCTTTGGGTGAAGGCATGTTCGTCTGGCCGCTGGCTTTTCACAACGACATCGTCCCGCAGTTAATCCATTTTGCGTTTGGTTTTCTTGTGATCCTCCTCATCTGGGATTGGACAAGAACTTTATGGGGCAGCGAGGCGGGCTGGTGGAGCATCGCTATATTTTTGACCATGCCATCGCTAGTTTGGCTGGCCGCATGGGCTTATACCGACTTAATGCTTATCTTTTTTATGCTGACCAGTTTATATGCCTTATGGAAATGGAAAATTTCGAGCCTCCATTCATGGCTGATGATTTGTGGCATCATGGCGGGCTTTGCCACGAGCATCAAATATACAAGCGTGGTTCTGCCAATCACACTTTTGATTCTCATCGTTTTATGGGAATATAAAAATATTCAGAATATGCTGCGCTGTCTGTTTTGGGTAGCCGTGCCAAACCTGATCGTTGCCAGCCCCTGGTATCTCCGTAACTGGATCTTCACTGGCAATCCCGTTTATCCTTTTATTTTTGGCGGGCCATTTTGGGATTTGTTCCGAATGAAAATGCTCGCAAACGCCGGCACCGGCATCGGCTGGAATCTGCTTGATTTAATCGCCTTGCCGCTCAACGTCACATTGGGCTACCGTGACGTGACATACTTCGATGGACGTTTGGGGCCGTTCTATCTAATTCTGCTTCCATTGGTCATTTGGATTCTCTGGAAGAATTGAAATGACCGATCTGCTTCAAAACAAGCGCTGCTGATCACTTCTGTTTTTGCGCTTGCCAGTATTCTCTTATGGACTTACGGCGTTGTGCAAACCAGTAGCTTATGGCAGGCGCGCTTGGTATGGCCCGGCATTATTTCGCTGATCATTCCAATGACAGCCGGAATTCTTGAAATCAAGAAAATGGACCTCCCCAAATTCCGGCTGAGTTTTATTTTTACGGCGATCATGGCCATTACGGCCATCGTCTTTGTATTTGATTTCGGATTGATGGTATTTGATCGAAATCCTTTGAGATTTGCAATCGGATTGGAATCGCGGCAAAGTTACATGAGCCGAGAACAACCGGACTATGCGGCAGCATTGGCGCTTCTTGCAAAAAACCCCGCACGACGCTTTTATCTACCTAATTGACGAGACAAGAAGTTACGGAATGGAACGGCGCGTCCAACCCGATTTCCTCAGCGACAATTTGCCTCACGACTTTTATCTCTATCCCACTAACGCCGAAGTGATTTCCGCATGGCAAAAACTTGGATACACCCACGTTCTGCTGGCCGCGACAAAACTTGAGACATTTAGCATGGCTACAAACGAAAGAATGTCTTCCGGAGTTTGGCTCGCGGCTGGACGATCTGAAAAAGCTGCTGACAGAAGTGGGGCGAACAGACAACGGCTCCTACATTTTATATGCCATCCCACAAAAATAATAAAAAGGCCGGTTCTGGGTCTTTTTGATTCAATCAATTTTATGATTTGGACCGGTAAAGA
Organism: uncultured Chloroflexia bacterium; assembly: GCA_963752775.1. Lineage (GTDB taxonomy): Bacteria > Chloroflexota > Anaerolineae > Anaerolineales > Villigracilaceae > Fen-1038. The sequence continues at coordinate 43,729 of CAVVZL010000007.1, read as the reverse complement.
AAACTCTCAAAAAACAATCCACCAGGCCGGGCGCAAAAACATCGAGACCGATCACAAGGTTGTACCACCACGGAATGATCACCACCCGGCGCGGATGGCTTTGCCAGTTTCACCACGCGGCGAGCCACATACTCGGAAGTCATGGATAAACCTTGAAAGATGTTCAAACTATGTTTGGTTTTGAATTGCCTGTGTGTTGCCCAAACTCAGTCCGTGCAGGTCCGGGATAAATCCCTGAGACTTTGATTCCAAATGGAGAAACTTCGCGGCGCAAGGCATCGGTAAAACCGCGTACACCGAATTTCGTGGCTGAATAAATTGCATAAAGCGGCGCAGCGATCCAACCTGCAATGGAAGACATGTTGATGATGTGTCCATATCCTTGCTTCAACATATACGGGAGCACCGCGCGTGTCACCTGGATCACGCCCAGCAAATTGACATCCACTTGAGTTTCGATATCACGTGCCGATATCCAGATTTTCCAGCCAATCAAGTCGCCCAAAGCCTGCGTTATTGAAAAGAATATCAATGTGATCATACAGGTCAATCACGGATTTAACCATCCAGTCAATGTCGGTTCGATCAGCCACATCCACTGGAATCGCAACGGCCTCACCGCCTTGAGATTGAATCTCACTTGCCAACGTCTGCAAACGCTCAAGGCGGCGCGCCGCAAGAATAATCTTGCATCCTTCCTTTGCAAACAAGCGCGCCGCGCCTTCGCCAAAGCCAGATGACGCGCCGGTAATGATCACAACTTTATCCTTAGAGACGTCATTGTTTTTCATTTTATGAAAGAAGTAAAAGTCAAGAATTGATAAGATCAAACTTTTTACTCCTCATTTTTTGCTTGCGTTTTGCTCTTTGCCTTTTATGGACCTTGTTCTTCTTCTTGTTCAGTATTCGTTCGTTTACGCGGACGCGGCGGCTCGATGACCGCATCCGGCGAGATGGCAAGCTCGACCACTTGATCCATGTGCGTAACCGGAATAATCTTCATTTCAGACCGTGCGGTTTTGGGAACATCATATAAGTCTTTGAGATTCTTTTCGGGAAGCAGAACCACTTTCAGTCCCGCACGATACGCCGCCAAAACTTTTTCGCGCACGCCGCCGATTGGCAGGACGCGTCCGCGCAATGTGATCTCGCCAGTCATGCCAACCTGATGATAAACAGGCCGACCTGTCAGCGCGGAGATCATCGCAGTTGCGATGGTAATTCCAGCCGATGGGCCATCTTTGGGAATCGCGCCTTCGGGCATATGCAGATGAATGTCCATGCGTTCGAAGACTTCCATTTCGATGCCAAGCGCCGTGGCCCGTGACTTGATGTACGTGAGCGCGGCCTGCCCAGATTCTTGCATGACGTCGCCCAGCTGGCCGGTCATCTGCAATGAGCCTTTGCCTTCCAGCACCGCAACTTCGACCGGCATGATCTCGCCGCCGTTTTCCGTCCATGCCAGCGACTGCACCACACCGACTTCATCCTGCTTCTCCGCTTCGGGCGGAATGTATTGCGGCGGGTCGAGAAACTTTCTCGATAAGATCCGCGGTGATCTTCGTTGGATATTTCTTCTCTTCAGCTTTGAGCCGCGCCACCTTGCGGCTGATGCGTCCGATCTCGCGTTCCAGGTTACGGACGCCCGCTTCAAATGTATATTCGCGGATGATGCGTTGAAGCGCGGCAGTCTCGAACGTTAAATCAATATCGGCAATCCCGTTCTCATCGATTTGACGCGGAATGAGATAACGATTTGCAATCTCAAGTTTTTCTTCCTCGATATAGCCGGGGAACTCGATCACTTCCATGCGGTCGAGCAGCGCGGCGGGAATTGAGCCGAGATAATTCGCCGTGGTGATGAACATGACTTTGGAAAGATCAAAGGGCATTTCCAAATAATGATCGCTGAACGAATTATTCTGTTCGGGGTCGAGCACTTCGAGCATAGCCGACGCTGGGTCGCCGCGAAAATCGGAATAGAGTTTGTCAATCTCGTCCAGCATGAAGAGCGGATTGGCGGTGCCAGCGCGCTTGATCGTTTGCAGAATCCGTCCCGGCAATGCACCAATGTAAGTGCGGCGATGACCGCGGATTTCCGCTTCATCGCGCACGCCGCCCAACGAGACGCGCACGAACTTGCGTCCAAGCGCTTCGGCGATGGAACGACCTAAGGAGGTTTTGCCGGTTCCGGGCGGGCCGACAAAACATAAAATGGGCTGACGGTCTTTCTTTGGCTTGAGCGAGCGCACCGCGATATATTCGAGGATTCGCTCTTTGGCTTTCTTTAGTCCATAATGATCACGGTCCAAAATCTTTGCGGCGTGTTTGACATCGAGATTATCCGGCGTGGATTTCGTCCACGGCAAATCAAGGATCCAATCAATATAGGTGCGGATGATGCCAACTTCCGGCGCCATCGGCGGCATTTGATTCAGCCGCTCCAATTCTTTCATTGCAACGGCTTTCGGCTCCTCGGGTAGATCCGCGGCTTCGATCTTCGCTTTCAAATCTTTGACATCGCGCGTGAAGATATCGCCTTCGCCCAATTCATCCTGAATTTGTTTCATCTGCTCGCCGCAGATAAAACTCACGCTGACTTTTATCCACTTCGTTCTGAACGCGCGAATGGATTTCATCTTCCAATTCCAGCACATCCACTTCCTGCGCCAGAATTTTATTGACGGCTTGCAATCGTCCGCGCGGATCCAGCAGAGTCAGCAGGCTGAGCTTTGCTTCAAAATTCAATGAAAGCGACGTGGCGATCATATCTGCCAGCCAGCCCGGCTCGGCGATATTCATCGCAAAAAGATGCGCTTCTTCGGGAATGGCACGATCCAATTGAACGCAGCGATCAAACAGATCAAGCACGGAACGCATCAAAGCCTGCGTTTGACGGTCAGCCGTTGTCGGTTCGAAGATGACGCGGGCGCGCACTTTCATGAACGGACGGGTGCGCGTGAATTCCACAATCTCGACGCGTCGGCGTCCCTGCACCAGCGCCGACGATGAACCATCCGGCATTGAAAGCAAACGCCCCACCGCCATCTCAATGCCGATCGGCAAAAAGTCAGAAGGCTTCGGTTCATCCACTTCGGGATCTTTTTGCACAAGCCCGATCACGGTTTGATTTTTTACCTGCGCGTCCTGAACCGCAACCAGCGATGATTCGCGTCCAATGAATATCGGTGCGACCATGCGCGGAAACACCACCAAATCGCGCAATGGCATGACCGACGCTTCGATCAAGCCGTCTTCATTCGCCTCGTAATTGGGAACCCGATACAGTTCTTCCGTGCGCTGCGATAAAGCTAAATTAAAATTATCTTCTTCATTCCAATCGTTATTCATTCACTTCTTGTCATTGCCAGCGAAGCAATCTTCTACTCACGAGGAGATTGCCACGTCGCCGCTATGCGGCTCCTCGCAATGACATATTTATTTTTTTCCATGCCATCATGACTTCTGCCGTTACAAACATCGAACCGGCGGATAATACAATGCTACCATCTTTTGCAGACAAATCCAACGCATGCTCGAACGCGGCTTCGACCGAACCTGCCGCTTCACTCGGGATTTCGGCCTGCCGCGCCAACTCCTGAATTTTCTCCGGCTCGAGCGCGCGCGGATGATCGGCGCGCGTAACAAACATTTTTTTGACCTTCGGTTTGATCTCCGAGAACATGCCGGGTATATTTTTATCTTCCGATGCGCCGAAGATCAGATAAACGGGCTTGTTCGGAAAATAATCATCGAGGGCCTGACAAAGCCGCGCAAAAGAATCCTGATTGTGGGCAGAATCAAAGATCACCGGCGGATCGCGCCGCACCACTTCAAAACGCGCGGGCCATTTGACTGCGGCAAATCCCTTGTGAATTTGATCATCTGAAATTCTAAGGCCGCTGGCTTTGAGTGCCGCGTAGGCTGTAACCGCATTTTCAATTTGATGAATGCCAAGCAATGGAATGTCAAAAAGAAAGTCAGCAACCTGCAAAGTCTGTCCATCGAGCGAATGGCTCAATGGCTTGTAAGTGATATCTCGGCCGACCAAAGTAAACAGCGCGTTTCGTTCCTTCGCAATCCGCACCAATACTTCCAGAGCTTCATCTTTTTGTGGCGCAGAGACAATCGGCACGCCGGACTTGATGATGCCAGCCTTTTCACCCGCGATCAACGCCAGCGTATTTCCCAGATACCGCCATGTGATCATACGAAAGCGAAGTAATGACCGAAACTTTTGGCAAAACCACATTCGTCGCATCAAGCCGACCGCCGAGTCCAACTTCGATGACCGCCACGTCCACTTTTTGTTGGGCAAAATATAAAAAGCCAAGCGCGGTTGTGATTTCAAATGTCGTGAGTTTTGGAATCTTCATCACCGCCGGTTTGACTTGCTCGACCAAATCCACCAAGCCATGATGCGAGACCGGCTGGCCATTGATTTGAATCCGTTCGGTGTAATCCAATAAGTGCGGAGAAGTGTACAAGCCAACTTTATAGCCAGCAGCTTGCAATGCTGAGGCGCACAAGGCGGAGACCGAGCCTTTGCCTTTCGTCCCAGCCACATGGATCACAGGATATTTGGTTTCGGGATTGACGAGTTCAACCATCAGCGCGCGCATACGGTCAAGGTTGAAATCGGCTTTTGCAAGCTCGGACGAATGTTTGAGGCTATAATCCACAAAAGAGTAGAGATAATCGAGAGCAGAGTTGTAGGATTTTTCTGTGTTCATTGGAAATCATTTTAGTCGAATCAAACGGGTATAACAAGGCCGTATAAATATACCAACAACAAAGAGGTAAGATGGATATCACAACATTATTTGTCGGAATGTTTGTAGGGATCGTTGTTGGTGCGCTTATAGGAGCAGCTTTGGTCTATTTATTTATTCGGGGTAACTCAAAAATATTCCAGGCGGAGAAAGAAACATTAATCAAAAATTACGAACAAAAAATCTCGGCTTTACAGCAACAACATACTCTTGATATTGAACAAGCACGAAAACAAAGTGTTGATCAAAGCCGAAATGACGTTAAAAGGGAAAATGGCTGAACAGATGGCTCCACTTCTACCAGGTTTTAAATTCTCCCCGCCGATGCAAGGTTTTTGGGAGACCCGGTAGATTATGTAGTTTTCAATGGATACACAGAGACTAAAGATAATGGAGCAGACCCAAACACAATTGAAGTCGTAATTCTCGATATAAAACAAGGTGGTGCAGGTCTTTCTGGCTCTCAACGCGCAATCGCAAAAGCAATTGAAGATGGCAGGGTTAGATTTGATGTTGTGAGAATATTTGATAATGGTGAGGTCAAATCACATACTTGGCATTCCAAACAAAAGACGGGAATCGCTAGCCAAGCGAAGTCAGGAATAATGTTTGCTTCTCTTACCATTCATCTTCATCTTCCCGCCTGTTCCTCGCTCAAAGAAAAGCGCGGACACATCAAGCCGCTGATCGCGCGTCTGAGACGTGAGTTCAACGTCTCGGTAGCGGAGATGGATTTGCAAGATCAATGGCAAGAAGCCGTCATTGGTTGTGCAATGATTGGAAACGACTCAGTGCATCTGCAACAATCCATGCAATCTGTGGCAAAATGGGTACATGCGAATTGGGAAGATGGTCAAGTGATTGATGAAAAGATCGAAATAATTTAAACACGAAGGACGCAAGGTACACAAATGTTCTTCTTGGTGTCCGTAGTATGCGCCTGCCCTCGTTCTTTGATGGTCGTGTTCAGAAAAAGGAGACAATATGGATTTAGGATTGAAAGATAAACGTGCCCTCGTCATCGGCGCATCACGCGGGCTTGGTTATGCAACCGCGTTACTACTTGCAAAAGAAGGCTGCCGCGTCGCCATCAATGGACGCGATGAGGCGAAGGTCAAAGCCGCGGCGGAGAAAATTTCAAAAGAAACCGGCGCGTCCGTGACCGGCGTCGCGGGAGACGTGAGCGATCCATCCGTGCCGGAAAAAACTCATCGAGCAAGCCGTCAAGTTTCTTGGCGGACTCGATCTCCTCGTCACCAACGCGGGCGGACCTCCAGCGGGCGCGTTCGAATTCGTTCGATGAAGCCACATGGGAGAAAGCGGTCAATCTTTCGTTCATGAGCCACGTGCGGCTCATCCGCGCCGCACTGCCCCATTTGCGAAAGTCGAAAGCCGCCAGCGTGCTGACGATGACATCGTATTCGGTCAAGCAACCGTTGCCGAATTTGGTTCTATCGAACAGCGTGCGGCTCGCCACGATTGGCTTGACCAAAAGCCTGGCGCTTGAACTCGGCAGTGAAGGCATTCGCTTCAATTCGATTTTGCCCGCCACGATTGAAACGGATCGCATCCGTGAACTGGCAGCGTTCCGCGCCCAAAAGAATGGCACCACGCTCGAACAGGAACTCGCCATCGACGCGCAGAAAAGTGTCTTCGGACGAATTGGTCACGCCAGAAGAATTCGCCAACGCGGCGGTCTTTCTGCTTTCACCCGCCGCATCCTATCTCACCGGCGTAATGCTGCCCGTTGACGGCGGACAATATAAATCCACGCTTTATAATTACCTGCACTATTACGAATAGCATCGCGGGTCAATCGTCAGATGGAAGCGGATTCAAAGCAATTAATCCATCCGCGTCTTCGGCGCTCGCCCGTCTCCCATTATGTAAAACTCCAGCAGTTGAGAAGTGCATCAACCTGCAACTTTAAACTTTGACTTGCATCATGAAGAAATTATCCTTTCTCACCCGCGTCTCGCTCCTGCTCGGATTCTTTTTTACGCTCGATAAACTGCTGGCTTTTTTGCGCGCCGATCATCATCCTGCGCCAATTCCAACTCTCTTCCCAATTGGACGCCTTCTATTTCGCTGACCTTCTGCCAAGCTGGGAAGTGGCGATCTTTTCAGGCAGCGCACTGGCAATGGCAATGATCCCGGTCTCTGACTTAAACCCTGACATTGCGCGGGCGCGAATCCGCATGGAATTTATTCTCACGCGTCGCCAACCTTGCATTTATCGTGACCGGCATCGGCGCCGCGTTGGTTGCGATTTTTGCAGAACCGATCATTCGCTTGTGGATCGCACCCGGTGTCGGCGCGGACGAACAGCATTTCATCGCGAGCCTGATGCGCATTGACTTGATCGCAACTTTCATTTTCTCTATCAGCGGCCTCGTCATTGCAGCCTTGCAAGCCAATCAACATTTCTTTCTACCCGCGCTGGCTCCTATCCTTTATAACATCGGGCAAATTTTCGGCGCGGCGATTCTCGCGCCAAACACTCCTTATGCATTGGGGCCAATCAAATTCCCAGCCTTTGGCCTCGGCGTGTATGGCTTGGTTTATGGAGTGATTATCGGCGCGGCATTACATCTCGCCATTCAAATTCCCGGCTTCATCCGATATGGATTCCATTGGACCGCCTCGCTCGATCTTCGCGATCCGGCCTTGATCGAAATGTTCAAGGTGCTCTGGCCGCGCCTATTGACCGTGCTCGGCGTGCAATTGATGTTCATGGCGCGCGCCAATCTCGCCTCACGGTTGGACCAGCCGGCGCGTTCTCGGCCATCACCAACGGCTGGATGATCATGCAGGTTCCTGAAACTTTATTGGGAACCGCGATTGCCACCGCCATGCTTGCCGACTCTTTCAGAGTTCGCGGCGCGTGCCGACTGGAACGGATTCCGTCAAACGATCGAGAAAGCCCTCCAAGTTTTGATCGTGTTAACGCTGCCCGCCGGTGCGATCATGGCCGCCGGGAATGCATCCTATGATTCGCGCGGCATTCCATCTTGACGATGCCGGCGACAAATTTGCTAACATTCGCCACTGCCCGTGCCTATATGCTCACGCTCTGCGGGTATGCGATTCAAGAAGTCGCAGCGCGCGCATTCTATGCGCGCAGGGAAGCGCTTATCCCGTTAGCAACCATTGTTCTTCGATTGGTTGATTTATTTGGTCTATTGGCATTTCAACCCTGATCTTCTTCCAATCAATCGGCGCACCGGCTATTGCCTTTGCCGAAATTTCATTGACCGTTGAAGCCATCGTGATGGTGATCATTCTCAGCCGCCTGACGAAGGAGCCAATAAAGATTGACGGCTCATTGCTCAAAGGGCTGATTGCCGCTTTGTTTGGCGGCGGCGCGGCTTACGCCATTGCGGTGATGCTTCCGGGCGGCGCGGTGGTCACTGCCATCGCCGGAATGGTCGTCGGCACAATTATCGCGCTGGTTATCGTAAACAGAGAAGTCCGCTTATTCTTGAAGTTAGGAAAGGATGAGAATAGCGAAAGTCCAAATGCCATAGAGTATAATAATCGCCATGTCTGAAAGCATTGGAAACACTCAACCCCTCAAACCTGTTAAGAAAGCGCGGCGCTGGCGATCCGTTTTGATGGGAATCGTTGGCGTCATCGTTTTGCTGGCATTGGCCGGGTTTGGCGGCTATCGAAAGCGCAATTGGTACTCGCGTCCAAGCCAAAACGCAATTGATCAGCCAGCAGTTGACAGATCAATTCACACTAGCACTAGTGGATGAGCAAGGCAAAAATTACGTTCAGGCACAACAACGCCTTACTTTCATCATCCAGAACGATCCATCCTTTCCCGGTGCGCAAACGGAAATGGCAAAGATCCTGGTACTCATGAGCATTCCCACTGCGACCGAGACCCCGACTCTTACGCCGACCCCCGATATCCGCGACCAACAAGCGATGTTCACTACCGCTCAGCAATATATCGCCACCAGTGATTGGGCAGATGCCCTGACAGAATTGGATCAGCTTCGCAAAAAAGACCCATCCTTCAACGCCTCGCAAGTGGACGGCATGTATTATTATGCGCTCCGCAACTACGGTGTGACCCTGATCCAGAAACAGGGCAACCTCGAAGGCGGCATCTATGAATTAACTCTGGCAGAACGATTTTCTCCGCTTGATCAAACCGCCAGTTCATTGCGGGACGGTGCCCGGCTTTATATTGATGCGGCCAGCTTCTGGCAATTGGATTGGGCCACAGCCGCCAACGAACTGGCACAAGTATATAGTGCCTATCCGGCAATGTGGGATGGCACGATGACCGCCGCCCAACGTTATCAAATCGCGGCGGAGCGTTACGGTGATCAGCTCTTTGCCGAGAGTAGAGCCTGTGACGCAGTTAAACAATATCAAGCGGCCCAGGCCATTGGAAATCTGGATGAAACAGCGGCAAAGAATTTCAATCAGTCATACCAGAAATGCTATCCGCCAACGGCCGTACCGACCACAGGTATTATTATTCCTACTCCTTAACCAATGCCAACTATCCCTGATTGGGCTCTTGCGTTAACGTTCTGGATACATTTCCTAGCTGCGGTCACTTTGGTGGGAAGTTTGGTCGCGTACCTCCGTCATCGTGTTGCCCGCCGCACAAACTCTGGATCCGCTCAATCAATTGAATTTGATTGCCTCCATTCAAAAGCGGATGGAGCCTGCGATATGGTTCAGCTTGAGTCTGCTGATCGTGACGGGTTTGTTTCAGATGAGCCTCAATATTCATTACAACGGTTTTCTATCGGTAAGCAATCAATGGACCATTGCCATTTTGGTCAAGCACATTTTGGTGGTAGCGCTGATCGTGGTTAGTGCAGTGCAGACGTGGGACGTTTTTCCAACCATTCGCCGCTTGCTGCTGAGAAAAGATAAAGCAAGCCAGGAAGAGACGTGTGAAACTACAAGGCCGCGCAGTCTGGCTTCTACGCGCCAATTTGATCCTAGCAATATTAATCCTCGGCGCCACGGCTTTCATGCGAGCCGCGTAAAATTATGGTCGGGTAGATCCCAAGGCATTAAATTTGAATTGGTTGTTGAACAGGCATGGCGGTCAGGTCGTATGCCATCGCGCCGGTGATTTTCACCGGAACGATCTCACCGATTTTTGCCTTTGACTTCAACCAATACCATGCCGTCAATTTCAGGTGCATCGCGGTACGATCGTCCAATCGAAATTCCGTTATCATATCCTTCGATCAAAACATCCAGCGTCTTTCCCAACGTATGATTGATTGATTTGAAGCGAGATGGATTGCTGAAGCTCCATCAGGCGCTCATAACGTTCCTGCTTGACTTCTGACTGGAACCGGATCGCCGAGCGGCTCGGAGGTTGTCCCCGGCTCGAATGAAAATTGAAACGTTCCGACGCGGTCGAAACGAATCTCTTTCACGAAATCCAGCAAGGTTTGGTATTCTTCTTCGGTCTCATCCGGGATACCCCACGATGAACGTTGTACGAATGGCAAGATTGGGAATGGAAGCGCGCATCTTTCCAAGCGTTCTATGCACCCATTCGATATTCGAGGGACGCTTCATGCGATACAATGTTTTCGGATGAGCATGTTGCAGCGGCATATCAAGATAAGGCAAAACTTGTTTGCGCGTCGACATGACTTCGATCAGACGGTCAGTCACATAACCCGGATATGCATACATGATACGGATCCAATCCATCTTCGGAACTGCATCCGTTAATTGCTCCAGCAGAAGTCGCAAGCCCATCTTTCATTCCAAGATCATGACCATAATCGGTGGTATCTTGTGCAATGAGAATCAATTCACGCACGCCGCGCTCGCTCAGTCGATGCGCCTCATTAATAATCATCTCAACAGGACGACTGACCGCCGTGCCTTTGATCAGCGGAATGGCGCAAAACGCGCATGGGCGACGGCATCCATCAGCGATTTTGAGATAAGCTGAAGCACCGGCAACGCTCGCTCGAACGGTGCCCACTTCATCGTTCCCGACGGTGGTGGCATCCATTGGCAAATGATACAAAGGCTGCGGATGAGGGCGAAGCTCGCAATTCATGCACCACTTGCACAATATCCATCCAGCGGCGTGTGCCGAGAATGCCATCAATGCCATGAACTTGCTTTGCCACTTCCGCACCATAACGTTGGGTCAAACATCCAGCCGCAATCAAAAGTTGACCGTTATGTTTTGCCTCCGCCAACTCGCGTAAAATGTTAATGGATTCTTGTTTGGCTGGGCCGATAAAACCGCAGGTGTTGACGATCAAAACACTTGCCTGCCGAGGCTTATTTACGGAACGATAGCCATCACGCAATAATAACTGAGCCATCGAATCAGAATTAACGGTATTTTTCGCGCAACCCAGAGACACTAAATGAAAAGTTTTTATAGTCAAGATCATTCTCCGATAGTAGGTGTTGGCACCAAAGATGGTGTGACCGTTGGTGTGGGCGAGAAACGAGGAGTCGCAGTGTCCGAAGGCAAAGGCGTAGCGGTTGGCGTCACAACACCTTGAGCCGAATAAATATTATCCACCACCTGACCAAAGGTACCCATCGAACCCAGGTTATTGCCGTTATACGTGATAGAAAGCGCCGAAGCGCTCCCGACCAAAACCTCCGCCTGACTTTTCGCTTCGTACGAATAAGCCGTGCCGGGCACGACCTCGCCATCAAATTGAATTTTCCCATCCACAGTCACACGCATATAGGTGCGTTCGACAGCGACAATATTAAGCTCCACATTTATATTCGAAGGCAATGTAGCAGTGACGACGGTCGCGAGGGGCGTCGCAGTCGAAGGAGTATCTTGCGCAGGAATCAGGGTCACGAGTTGAGATTGAGTGGTAGGCTGTGAAGTTTCTACGAGAATGTTTGAAATCGCAGGCGCGGTCACTTGAGGATAGTATTGAGAACGCATTACCACCACGCGGCTTACGCCCCAAATCGTAAAAAGGATCAGAAGGATGATCACGCTGCCGCCGATCAACAAATCTCCAGCGATGAATGTACTCAAAGGTGGAACTTTTTCATTGACTTTGATCGGCTTGCCTCGAGTTGGTTTTTGCGGATGCCGCTCGCGATGCCGCGCTTGCAAACCATCCGCAAAACGCAGCAAAAGCAAATCGACATTGAGATCCAGAAAACTGGCGTAGTTAACAAACATTCCACGCGTCTGAACCGGCGATGGCAATTCATCCAGCGCTCCCCGTTCCAAATCACGCAGGAATACCGCGCGCACATGGATGTGCCGCTCTACTTCTTCAATCGTAAGGCTGAGCATTTCGCGCCGCTCTCTCAATTGCCGTCCCAAATCATTAAAGATTTCTTGTGATGATTTTTCCGAGTAAGCTGGCCCTATGATTGGATTGAATTCTTCAACGTTCGAATTAATCGTTTCTGGTTGAGTTTCTGCACTTGATTCATTTCCTGATTCTTTCCTAACACCGGGTCGGCTCAGCGATTCTTTGAATCTAAATATCCACGCTAAAAGCGCAGCGCGCCAAACAGCAACCTGAGTCTTTCGACTCAACAGGCGCGGCAGATTGGATATTATTTTCGATGTTTACTTGTAGTACATCTTCGAGAGCGGGCGCTTCGTCTTGCGGCTTCTTGTCCGAGGTGGCAGTTTCGTAGACTTGTAGCTTGGATTTATCAATCGGCGGCGGTGAGAGAATTTCAACCTGTGCGGTGAGGAGGCGAACTTCCGGTAATTTTTTTTCTTGGGCGATATCTTCTTCTTGGAGGGATTTGTTTTCCTCAAAGCCTATGCCGTTATCTTTTTTTTTACTCCCGTTCCCCTGGCTGCGCCCACCTTGGACGATTTCGATGTTTTTGCCTTCGTTCTCACCGGCTTTTTCGTGGAGGCCTTTCTACTTGAAGCTTTCCGAACGCGCTGCCGGTTTCGTGACCGGATTAGGTTTCGTTGGTTCTGGCTGAGGGGATTCCTCAGGTGCGGCGGGCAGCTCTTCATGCACATGAACAGGAACAAATACTTCAGACTCAGGTTCTGGTTCGGATGGAGTTACCGGTTCCACTTTGGGAGCAACAGTTTCCGGCAATGGATGCCGCGTAAAACGATTACGCAAACCGCCAAGGAAACTTGGGCGTGGTAGAGAATCAGATGGGGAAACATCCGATGAGGCAGAAGTCGGCAAAGGTTCCGCAGGTGAAGCGACTTGTGGGATGGATGATCGCGATTCAGTGGAGTTCGTTGCCGAGGATAATTCATCCAGATTCAATCCAAGAAATTCGGTGTAGATGCGTAAAAAGCCGCGTGCTTGTACCACGGATGGAATCGCCGAGAGGTCATCATTCTCGAGCGCCTGCAAATAATATTTGCGGACGCGCGTTTGTTCAGCGGCTTGCTCGATGGATAGATGCCGCGCTTCCCGCCTATGTTTGAGTGTTGATCCGATAGATTCAGCCATGTAATTACTTCTATTTTAACACAACATCACCGGCTCATCCTAAGCCGGTGATGGAAATTCTCAATTAATTATGACCCTTACTCTTTGGCTTCAGCTTCAACAGGTTCCGCTGCTTCGGCTTTCTTTCTGCCACGCGGCGCGCGCTTCGATTTTTCTTCGGTCTTCTCCGCGGCTTCCGCCTCTTCGCCTTCGCGGTGAACGATGACCTTGATCTCAGGCACCAGATCAATCGTCAAGCGAACATGGGCCTTGAATTCACCCGCTTCGCGAATGGGCTGCATATCAATCTGCTGGCGCTTGACTTCATACCGCGTCTGTTCCTCGATTGCCTTGGCAATGTCTTGTGTGGTGATCGATCCGTACAGTTTGCCTGTTTCACCCGCTTTGGCGGAAAACGTCAGTGTGACTCCATTGATATGATCGGCAAGGTCTTTGAGCTCGCTATTTTGCGCGGCGCGCTTGACCTCACCTTGCTTGCGGATTTTTTCAGCAGTCGTCATCGCACCCGGGGTGGCTAACACAGCCATTCCGCGCACTAGCAAAAAGTTGCGGCCATATCCGTCTGCAACTTTCTTTACGTCGCCGGCACGGCCCAATTTATAAACATCCTTGATCAACAATACTTTCATTTCATTCAAGCCCTTTCTTGGCAACAGATTTTGTTGAACGAAGGGTACTACGCTCAACGGGGGGTGATTGTAACAGAAGGTTGCATTCTTGCCAACCTTATCAACAACGGGTAAGATAAAGCTATGGATCGCTTGCCTATCAACCTACGCCGTGTTGCTGTGTTCTTCGGGATTTTATTCCTCATCCTGGTCATTATGGATTTCAACAATCGTTTGGATGATCTGAATCGACTCCAAAAACAGGATGGAGTTCTCCAGGCCCAGGCCACTCAAGGAATGCAAACGTATACCGCATTAGAAGCCCAAGCGACATATGCCGCATCCGACCAGGCCGTGCAGGAATGGGCGCGCACCGAGGGAGGCTATGCCCAACCCGGCGATCAAATCGCTTTACCTGTTGGACCAAATAATGGCGCGCCCGCACAACAATCCGAACCGACACCTTCCCTAACCCCAATGCCAAATTGGCAAATCTGGTGGATCTATTCTTTGACCATCAATAAATCTGCGCCCTTCTTGATCTCAGACCGGCTGGCGCTGTTCCCGGATGCGACCTGCATTAAAAACGACACCCTGACCATCGCGGGACATAATCTTGCTTCCCTCGCCGACCAGTACGGGACTCCCTTATATATTTATGACCGTACTACTATGGACACGTCCGTCGCCGTATACAAAGGCGCATTGAAAGCGCACTATCCCGCCGCGTCTGACATCACGTACGCGGGCAAAGCATTCCTGTGCAAAGCCATCGCACAGTGGACTAGAAACATCATCTATGGCTAGATTGTACTGGCGAAGGCGAGATTGCCATCGCAGTATCAGGCGATGTGCCATCCGAAAACATCCTTGTGCATGGAGTGAACAAATCAACATCAGATTTGGATTCAGCCATAAGGCACGCGGGCACAATCGTTATTGATAACCTCGCCGAACTTCATCGCATCAAAAAACTATTTCCAAATCCCAAGTCCCGCCTTCCAAGCTTGTGGCTTCGCCTCCAGCCCGGCATCGCAGTTGCTACGCATCATGCTTATACGCAGACCGGTCAACACGATAGCAAATTTGGAATGACGCGCGAAGAAATCCTCGAAGCCACAACGTTTTGCAAAAAAAATCATTTACTATTAAAGGAATTCATTTCCATCAAGGCTCCAACTTTCTCAATCCCAAACCACTGATTCCAGCAATCGATTTAGCGTTGGATTTATCCAAGCAAATTGGATTTGAAGACCCATGGCATCTTTGCCCCGGCGGCGGATGGAGCGTGGCATATCACGAAGATGAATTGCCACAGCCTAAGATTGAAGATTATGTGCGCGGCCTTGCAGTGGCGGTGATTGAAGGCTGTAAAACACGAGGTCTATCGCTTCCTCATCTTCATCTTGAGCCAGGTCGAAGCCTGATCGCGCGTGCCGGAGTTGCTATTTATCGCGTCGGGGCAATCAAGCGCCGCGGCAGACGAACTTGGCTGCTAACCGACGGCGGTATGGCGGATAATCTACGGCATGCGTTGTACGGCACGAAATATTCTTGCTTAACGGTGGCCAGTCCCAGCCGAGAAATGAATGGGAAGGTTTCCATTGCAGGACCATATTGCGAATCGGGCGATGTTGTTATCGAAGATTTGCTCATGCCGCAGGTTGAAGAGAGTGAACTGATTGCGATCCCCGTCAGCGGCGCTTATCACTTAAGCATGTCTTCTAACTACAATGGTGCGCGGCGCCCGGCAGTATTGTGGCTCGAGGAAGGTCATGTTAAAGAAATCGTCCGCCGCGAGACAACGGATGACTTGTTGAAGCGCGATGAGAATTTATTTTAGAATTCCTTCATGAGTAAACACTAAGCGGATAGACAGATGGGTGCGGAAACATGTATACTTGCCTGTGTTTACCAGTTGATCTTCGTCACGCATTCTTAAAGGAGCATCCTATGAAAATCATCGCGACCAAATTCCGCCTCTACTGGCCCTTAATAAAATCCCTGCAAACCGGTCTGCTGTTGATGACTGGTATGGCGGGTTATTTAAGTGCACATGCTCCAGTCGATTGGAATAATCTTCTGCAAATGATCCCTAGTTTATTACTTGCAATCAGCGGCTCGACCATCTTGAACATGTGGTGGGATCGCGATATCGACGAAAAGATGAAGCGCACGCACAAGCGCCCGACTTCAGCCGGACAGGTAACGCCGGCTGAAGTCCTACGGCTTGGATTGATCATTTCCATCATCGGAATCGGATGGGCATTTTGGGTAAATCTTCTTTATGGATTGGTCGTCTTCGCTGGCTTGCTTTTCGATGTGGTGATTTACAGCATGTGGCTGAAGCGCCGAACCTGCTGGGCTATCGTCTGGGGCGGAATTTCAGGGGCGATGCCGGTGCTTTCAGGCCGCGTTCTGGCGGTTGGCAAAGTTGACCCGATTGGCGTTCTGCTTGCAGCGGCCATCTTGTTCTGGATCCCGACTCACACATTGACCTTTAGTCTAAAATTCTTCGAAGATTACAAAAACGCGGGCATTCCCACTTTCCCATCCACTTATGGGAATCAATTCACTCGCGTCGCTATCGCGACTTCAAGCATTATCGCTGGTCTGGCAATGAGCGTGGCCTCGATCTGGATCGGTGTCGCCGAGGGGATTCTTGCATTGATCATCGTGCTCAGTGCCGTTCTGCTTTTTCTTGCCACAACTGTCGTATTCAATCCTTCCGATCAAACCAACTTACGGCTTTACAAATATGCATCCATTTATATGCTAAGCACCATGCTATTGATCATTCCATACCACATCTAACCGGTGCAATCATAAAAGAACTCTGGCTAACGCCAGAGTTCTTTTGTTAATCGGGCAATTTCTTTTTGCTGTTTGACATTCACAAAGACAGAAAGAGAATTGGATTCGACTGTGTCTCAATTCTCGGCAATCAATACTTTCGCATCTTTGCCAAACATTTCGCGCCAAGAAGAATCAGCATCATAAGTCAGTAGAGAGGCAGTGAAAATGCTATAATTGAAAACAATGTCTTTTTTCTTGATTGTAGCTGGGGCAATCCTCCTCTTAGTGGGTGCGCTCGTTAGTTATGGGTTCGGTATTCGTACCCTACAGGCCGGCCGAAGGCTGGCAAATTTTCGTTTCCGGCGTGGATACATCACCAGTGCGCGCTGGTTATTTGGCATAAGCTTTCTTTTTTTTGTCTCGACAGTTGCATTAATAAGTTTCGGGCTTACAAATGAGGCTCCGCCACCCGCCATCCCGGCGAGTTCACCAACCGAATCTTTTTCTCCCACTGCAAGTTTATTTTTGCAGGCGTCTGAAACAAAGTCTCCTACTATTGTTAGTGCAACCGCCAGCGGATCGAAACTCACAAAAGTCCCCACACAGACGCCGACAAAGAAACCCACTTCGACCCTCACAGCGACGCCATCCAACACACCAACCAAGATACCCACCGCAACGCTGGCTCTCTCCAATACACCGACCAAGGCACCGACTGCAACAGCCTCGGCCACTTTTGTCCCCACGCTTCCTCCCACTCTTACACCGACGCTAGGGTCTGTTGCGATCCAAGTCTATTTCACTAACCAACAACGATTGGTCAGCGGGATTCCTCCCTATGAGCAATCGGTTTCCCGCTTGATTCCTGCTTCGGGGGATCCGGTTGCAGGCGCGCTGGATCAATACTTCAAGGGTCCAAGCCCAACAGAACAGGCAGAAGGTCTGGTCGCGATTCAAAATGGTTTTGTCGGATATCGCCGATTTCGAACGTGATGGGGACATCCTGCGCATCTATCTGACCGGTTATTGCCAGCCTAACGGAACACCTTATAACATCTCGAGCTCACTTGACATGATGCTGAAACAGTTTCCGGGTATAAGGTATGTGAAGATCTACGATGCATATAAACACACCCGCGATCCGAACAATGAAGATGACTCATCCCCGGTTTGCCTTGACGCGATACTTTCTCCCACACCAACGCTTACTTCGACACCGACCCTTACACTAACGTTTACGGCGACTTGGACACCATCCAACACACCCACCAACACACCAACGGAAACACCGTCTCCCACCGCGACCTGGACTCCGTCTAACACTCCAACCAAGACACCAACGGAAACACCGTCTCCCACCGCGACTTGGACTCCGTCTAACACTCCAACCAAGACACCGACTGAGACATCGTCTCCTACCCCAACTTGGACTCCATCCAACACACCAACGGCAACCTGGACGCCATCCACCACGCCCATCAAAGACACCCACCACGACCTGGACTCCATCCAACACACCAACCAAGACACCGACTGAGACATCATCTCCTACTCCAACTTTGACTCCGTCCAACACACCAACCAAGATACCCACCGAAACGTTGACGCCATCCAAGACACCGACTGAGACATCGTCCCCTACTCCAACTTGGACTCCGTCCAACACACCAACCAAGATACCTACCGCAAGTTGGACTCCAACCAACACGCCAACCAAGACGCCGACTGAAACATCGTCTCCGACTGCAACTTGGACTCCATCCAACACGCCAACCAAGACGCCGACGGAAACATCGTCTCCCACCCCGACTTGGACTCCAACCAGCATGCCAACCAAGACGCCGACTGCAACCTGGACTCCATCCAGCACGCCAACCAAGACATTCACTGCAACCTGGACTCCATCCAGCACGCCAACCAAGACATCCACTGCAACCTGGACTCCATCCAGCACGCCAACCAAGACACCGACTGCAACCTGGACTCCATCCAGCACCCCAACCAAGACGCCGACTGCAACCTGGACTCCATCCAGCACTCCAACCAAGACATCCACTGCAACCTGGACTCCATCCAGCACTCCAACCAAGACGCCCACCGAAACGTGGACTCCATCTAACACGCCGACTGAGACATCGTCTCCTAGCCCGACTTGGACTCCATCCAACACACCAACCAAGACACCGACTCCAACCTGGACGCCATCCAACACGCCAACCAAGACATCCACTGCAACCTGGACGCCATCCAGCACGCCAACCAAGACAGCCACCGAAACCTGGACTCCATCCAGCACGCCAACCAAGACAGCCACCGAAACGTGGACGCCATCCAGCACACCAACCAAGACACCCACCGAGACGTGGACGCCATCCAGCACGCCAACCAAGACACCCACCGAAACGTGGACGCCATCCAACACGCCAACCCAGACACCCACCGAAACGTGGACTCCATCCAACACGCCAACCCAGACACCCACCGAAACGTGGACTCCATCCAGCACGCCAACCAAGACAGCCACCGAAACCTGGACTCCATCCAGCACACCAACCAAGACACCCACCGAAACGTGGACGCCATCCAACACGCCAACCAAGACACCGACTACAACGTGGACGCCATCCAGCACACCAACCAAGACACCCACCGAAACGTGGACGCCATCTAACACGCCGACTGTAACCTGGACTCCATCCAATACACCAACCAAGACATCTACGGCCACTTGGACGCCATCTCCCACTGCGACTTGGACTTCAACCAGCACGCCAACCAAGACACCGACTGAGACATCGTCTCCCACCCCGACTTGGACTCCGCCCAACACACCAACCAAGACACCGACTGCAACATGGACGCCATCCAGCACACCAACCAAAACACCCACCGAAACGTGGACGCCATCTAGCACACCAACCAAGACATCTACGGCCACTTGGACGCCATCTCCCACTGCGACTTGGACTCCAACCAGCACGTCCACCAAGACACCGACTGAGACATCGTCTCCCACCCCAACTTGGACTCCGTCCAACACACCAACCCAGACACCGACTGCAACATGGACGCCATCCAGCACGCCAACCAAGACAGCCACCGAAACGTGGACGCCATCCAACACGCCGACTGCAACTTGGACTCCGTCTAACACACCAACCAAGACACCCACCGAGACGTGGACTCCATCCAACACACCAACTGCAACGTGGACGCCATCTAACACACCAACCAAGACACCCACCGAAACTTGGACGCCATCCAACACGCCAACTGCAACCTGGACGCCATCCAACACGCCAACTGCAACCTGGACGCCATCTAACACACCAACCAAGACACCCACCGAAACTTGGACGCCATCCAACACGCCAACCAAAACAGCCACTGCGACTTGGACTCCATCCAGCACACCAACCGCAACTTCAGACTCCGTCCAACACACCAACCAAAACAGCCACTGCGACTTGGACGCCATCCAGCACACCAACCGCAACTTCGACTCCGTCCAACACGCCAACCAAAACAGCCACTGCAACCTGGACGCCATCCAACACGCCAACCAAAACAGCCACTGCAACCTGGACGCCATCCAGCACGCCAACCAAGACACCGACTACAACGTGGACGCCATCCAGCACACCCACCAAGACACCCACCGAAACGTGGACTCCATCTAACACACCAACCAAGACATCTACGGCCACTTGGACGCCATCTCCCACTGCGACTTGGACTCCAACCAGCACGCCAACCAAGACACCGACTGAGACATCGTCTCCCACCCCGACTTGGACTCCGTCCAACACACCAACCAAGACGCCGACGGAAACATCATCTCCTACTATAACTTGGACTCCATCCACACGCCAACCAAGACAGCCACTGCAACTTGGACTCCAACCAGCACGCCAACCAAGACACCGACTGAAACATCGTCTCCCACCCCAACTTGGACTCCATCCAGCACACCAACCGCAACTTTGACTCCGTCTAACACACCAACCAAGACGCCCACAGAAACTTGGACTCCAACCAACACACCAACCAAGACACCGACGGAAACATCATCTCCTACAGTAACTTGGACGCCATCCAATACGCTAACGAACACAGCTACGCCGACTGCGACGGTTGATACTTGCAATCGAGCTTCATTTATCAGCGATGTAACCATCCCAGATCAAACCATCCTGCATATTTCGGAAGCCTTTACCAAAACATGGAGGATACAAAATGTCGGCACTTGCATCTGGACAACTGCTTATAAGATAGTCTTTATAAGCGGTGACAAAATGGGCAGTCCCGACTTCGTTTTCCTGCCATCCAACGTCCTGCCGGGCCAGACCGTGGATCTATCTATGAATCTGATTGCTCCGGAGGTTGCAGGCAAATATCAGGGAAACTGGCAATTCGAAGCTCCAAGCGGAAAAGTATTCGGTGTTGGTGATGCCGCGGATCAACCCATCTGGCTAAGGATTAGAGTGATCACGCCCTCCATCAATACGAGCACGATAACTCCCATGCCTTCATCTGTTGCGCGACATCAACTGGAACAGCAATTCCACAAAACTCCGTTACCTATGATTTTGTTACCAATGCTTGTTCTGCCCAATGGGAAAACGGTCATGAGTTCCTGCCTTGTCCGGGTCTGGATGGAGACAAAAACGGATTTGTGTTGTTACTGAACCAAGCCAAGCTCGAAGATGGCACCGTTATGCATCTTCCTACACTATTGACTTTCCCCGAATTGACGACTGGCGGATCTATTCAAGGAATTTATCCAGACTACCTGATACAGTCAGGCGATCACTTGCAAACAAGCGCAAGCTGTGAGTATGGCGCTCAAAGCTTGCTCTGCCCTGTTCCAAATCAGCTATATTGACTTTTCAGGATCCAAAAACGATCTATGGACCATCGGTGAATTCTATGACGGTAAATACTCCAACGCGGACATTGATTTAAGTCGTTTGGCTGGCATGAAAGTAAAGTTCGTCTTAAGCGTTTCAGCCCTCGGCTCTCCAGTTGATGATCGAGCTTTATGGATCGCGCCGCACATTGTCCATTTACCGGTCGACAACGCCTACAGCGACCGGCATTGCGACCTTCACATATGCATCCCCAGTGCCCACAATGACCAGCGTTGCGACCTTCACCTATTCGTCCCCAGTGCCTACATAACCAGCGTTGCGACCGCCACACACGCCCTACCAGTGCCCACAGCGACATCAACTTATACACCAATCCCAACTGCCAATCCCGTTCATAACCTAACACCCACCCCAACGGCTGCCGCAAAAAATCCTGCTCCGCCGTCCTCCGCTTCCGCAAATCCTCAACCAGATTATTTCATTCTTCCAGAGACTCCTAGGTCATTAGCAATGCGAGAGCGGACAATAAAAATTATTGTCCGCTCTGCTTTCCCTAGGGTTAGTTATTACTAATGAACTAGCAAACTCACATAGTCTCGTAGTACCGAAGCTGATTTTATGTGAGAACCTTTTCACCTTCTAATCAGTGTAGCTTGAGATCAATTGTTTGAAGCGCGAATCCTCTCGGATGAAGTCAAGGTCTGGATCATGAATAATCCATTCCACGTAGGTCTGCTTTTTCTCCAGAGCAATTCGAAGCAGATCGATGGCTTGATCCACATTGCCACAGATCGCATCCAAGCACGCACGGTTGTATTCGTTTTCGCTATCATAAATATTTCTCATGGCTTTGCCTATGTGTTTTTGAGCAAGTTCTTCCAGTCCCAACTTTCGATAATATCCGCCTAGCGAGGCGTGTGCCAGGTAGTGATCCGGATCTAATTCAATCACCCTTTGGAAAGAGGCCAATCGCATCCTCGTCCCGCCCCGCTCCTGCAAAGGCGAGTGCCCAAATGATGAAGATAAGAAGCCCTGGTCAGAGTCAATGGAAACCGCTTGCTGGTGTGC
This sequence comes from uncultured Chloroflexia bacterium, assembly GCA_963752775.1. Classification (GTDB taxonomy): domain Bacteria; phylum Chloroflexota; class Anaerolineae; order Anaerolineales; family Villigracilaceae; genus Fen-1038. The sequence continues at coordinate 21,179 of CAVVZL010000007.1, read as the reverse complement.
GTGGATGGATTCCGGATACAGCCCAGCGGATTTATATAATGTTCCCAGAGCATCCCATGCAGAGGCGTTTCGTTCATTGATCTGCACGACTCTTTTATATTTTGCAATTTCTTTTTCAAGATTTCGTTGCCTCTTGTGAATTAGCCACCGAGATTTGATCTTCCAACTCAATTTGCACCGGCTCTTCTTGGGTTTGGGTGGATTCAATCTGACATTTCTCAACCGGAATAAAAGAGGCAACAGGCAATTCTTCCAGGTCGACCGCCACATCCTGCCCGTATTGGCTCAGCCTTTGCTCAGCATTTGAAAGATCAACACGATTTACCGGAGAGTGCGAAAAAGGCGGGTTCTCGGCTTGTTGCCAATTTAATGATTCGATGGGAACCGGGAGGAGTACCTCTTCCGGAGATTCAACCTGATCGAACTGCTGGATTTGATCGAGAGGCTCCTCTTCTGGAAGAGCGAATTCATTGTCGGCGCTTTCAGTATCAGTGCTGAAGAGGTCAAGTCAATGTCGGCATCTCCTGAAAAAGTTGAGGAGGAATCCGTATCCTCGTCGGGATCAACATCCAACCAACTTGTCAAGGATGTGGTTTCAGAATTCAACGGGAATATCCTCATCAGGCTGAGCCAGATCAGTGAATGTAGCTGCATCGGCGATTATTTCAGGAATAGGAATGTCGATCATCGTTTCAGGACCAGTCGTCTCAATTATCATTTCAGGAGCAGGAGTGTCCATCATCGTTTCAGGACTAGTCGTCTCAATTATCATTTCAGGAGCAGGAGTGTCCATCATCGTTTCAGGACTAGTCGTATCAATTATCATTTCAGGAGTAGGTGCAGCCGGCACTTGATCAATATCGGAAGCGGCTACCTCTTTCAGGTCCGCTAATGAACCCGAATACTTTTGCATGAAATCAGATAGATCTGATGAAGCATAAAGCATCTGCCCGGGTTCGTCGCCATCTTCCTTGCATTCCGGATTCAGCTCATCCGCTTGTTGGAAAGCAATCACCGCTTGCTGATAATCCTTCAACTGCCTGTATACCTTTCCCAGGCGATTCCAGGATATGGCTTTTTCCCTATCGTCCACCAGCAAATCGAGACTTCTCCTGAATAACTCTTACGGCCTCGTCATACTTACCTTGGTGCACATAGATAAGGGCCAGGTTGCTGTATGGTTTTCCATAGGAGCTGTCCGTCTGGATGGATCTGGAATAGGCATGGATCGCCTGTTCATATGCTCCAGACATAAAGTAAAGGTTTCCCAGTTCATTCCAAAGTTCATGCTCGCTCATGATACCTCCTCGGCCTGTGAAACTTAATTCGGCACTTGATCCGTAGAATAGTTGCCCAGCAAACTGAAGCGAGACTGGAGGGAAAGCGTGGTGTTTTCCGGGTCCAGCTCATCGGCACGCTGGTAGGCTGAGATCGCATTATCGTAGTTATTGAGGCGGCGATAAACGTTTCCCAGACGATTCCAAGATATCGCTTTGTCCTTTTCACTGGCGAACAATTCGATGCTGCGTTGATACAAAAGGATCGCCTCCGTGAAGCGGCCTTTCTGCACATAAGTCAACGCCAGATTGCTATATGGCCATGCAAAGCATCGATCCAGTTGAATAGCCTTGCTATATGCGACGACTGCGTCATCATAAGCACCAGTATTAAAGTAGATGTTTCCGAGCTCGTTCCAGACGTGAGCATTCTTTGTATCCATTTCGATCTGCAGTTCGCCGGAAAAGTCAACAAAAGCAGCTGGTTCCTGTAGAGCCTCAGGCATGGGATCCTGTTGTTCTTCCTCAGTGTTAACAACAAGACCATCATTGTCTTTTAGATATTCCTCATAGGCTGCTTGCTCCGAGACATTTGGAGTATTAAATTCTTCACTGTTTTCGGCCTCAGCCTTTTCTTCCGCGACTGCTGGTTCAACCGTGTCGTTCTTGACTTCAGACTGTGAGGCGGCCAAATCAGTTGTATCGTCATCTGACGTCTCAACATTAATCTCTACAACGTTGAGAGTTGATACCTGGTCCGTTTTGATGTCAGTCGTCTGAATATCACTTGCGCTAACAATTTCTTCCGATTGGATTGGCGTTCCATCATCTATCTGTTCAGTGGCAACGATGACTTCAGTGGTAGTGTTAGTCGTTGTGACCGCTACGGTTTCCGGAATCCCGGTATAGGTTTCGCTAGTCTCCTGGATAATCACCGTAGTTGTCTGTCCATTGTCAGCAAGTTCCTGATCCATATGATCTGGGGGAAGCACATTCTCTGTAGCATCATCGCTGTCAGGTTGCTCTGCATTTGACAATTTACCTTCGTCTTCAGCGGTCCCATTAATTACGATGGCAACATCTGATACTGCTTGCCCATCACTTGGTGTTGTATCCGCAGAAGATGGAAGTTCGATGACTGCCACCTCGGGCAACGCGGCCAAATCAATCGCCGGATTGGTCTCTTCAGAGATTTCAGCTTCCGATTGGCTTTCTGAAAGGATCAATTGAATCGGGTTGAGATCTGCTGCAGATTCTTGTTTCTGGTCTTGCTCCAAACCACTTTGCGGCGGAGCAGTACCTTCCGTTACATCGTCTAGTTCGTCCCGGAAGCCTGCATTATCTGCATCTAATTCATCTGCCCGCTGAAAGGACTGGACGGCAAGCTCGTATTGGTTAAGTTTGCGATAAACATTCCCAATGCGATTCCATACAACTGCCTTTTCCTTGTCGTCTTCAAGCAAATCTACGCCTTTTTGATAGAGAGGGAGGGCCTCGGCATATTTTCCCTGACTCACTAATGTCAAAGCCAGGTTGTTGTATGACCATCCAGATTCGGGTCCAAATTCGATAGCTTTATTGTAGGCCTCGACCGCCTTGTCATAATCTTTCTCCCGAAAGTGTATGTTGCCAAGTTCATACCAGTTTTGGGCATTTGCAGGATCAAGTTCCAAGGCTTTCTCGTAAGCACAGATTGCTTCTTGGTTTCGATCCTGTTTGTCGAACACATTGCCTAACCGAATCCAAGGATTGATAAAGCGCTTGTTGAATTCAACCGCCTTTTCCTGGTAGGCTACAACCGCATTGAATATCTTTCCCAATTCATTCCAGAACTCGTAGTCATTCATTTTTCTACCTCCATGGTAAGAAGAATTTTGGAATTCCTAGTCAACATCGCAATTGCTCAACAAACTAAAACGTGCCCGAGTGAGCAAATTAACACCGTCGTCAGCCAACATCACTGCCTTTTGATACGCCTTAACAGCATTATCATAGTCATTAAGTTTGCGATAGGCATTGCCGAGAAGATTCCAAACAACCGCTTTGTCTTTGTCATCCTTCAGCAACTGGATACTCTTTTGACAAAGTGCAATTGCTTTTTCAAACTGAGCTTGCGACACAAAAATACGTGCAAGATTTGCATAAGGCCAGCCACTATTGGGTCCTATTTCTATTGCCTTATAGAAGGCATTAGTTGCCTTATCATAGGTTCCCGACTTAAAAAAGGCTTCTCCAAGATCGTTCCATGTTTGGGAACGATTCATGCTTTGATCAACCTGAGGATTATTGGTTCCATCGCGCATGCCCGCAGTCTCTGGGTCCAGTTGGGCAGCCTTTTGATACGCTGCAACAGCATTTTCATAATCGTTTATGCAGCGATAGATGTTTCCTAAACCATTCCAAGAAACGGCTTTATCCTTATCTGAGTTTAACAATTGAAGACTTTTCTCATAAAGCAGGATTGCCTCGGCATATTGACCTTGTGTCAGATAGGCAAGTGCCAGATTGCTATACGGCCGTCCAAAGGATGGATCAAGCTGAAGGGCGCTATTGTATGCTTGGATAGCCATCTCCATTTCGCCGCGATTAAAATAAACGTTGCCCTTGTCATTCCAAGCAACCGCGTTCATAGCCTTGGCACCTTCCTTGGCATTTGATTTCAACGGATGATTTTGCCTTATAGTATTATTTTGAGGACGGTTTCCACCTGTTGAGATTAAGTTTGACATAGTATCTCCTTTGGCATCCATGCTCTTCGGTTCAACCTGAACTTGTTCAACTTGTTCACAACTAATATTCAGAGCTCCTTTGGCGTTCAGTGAAGCCTCTTTAAGCTCACGCTTTTTTTCGGGATCGAAGATCCACATCGGTATTGCTGGGGATGGTTCATCTGCCAGTTCCGGTGTGGAAGAAACCTTTTTTTGATCGATTTCCAATTCGATGTCCGATGTTGCTTGTGGATCAGACGGGGCATTGGCGGATTCACTCTTAGCGCCATCAGGGCTTGAAACCTGCTTGTCAGTATTTACTTGAGACATTGGCTGCTCTTGAGGATTTTTATTTCTGAAGGCACGAATCCTGGGATCAAGCGCATCCGCTATCTGATATGCGGCAATCGCATTGTCATAATCGTTAAGCAGGCGATATACGTTTGCAAGCTGATTCCATGAAACAGCCTTATCCTTTTCTTCTGCAAAGAGATCAATGCTTTTTATAAACAACGGCACGGCCGCACTATACTTTTCCTGTCGAGTATAGGTAAGAGCAAGATTGTGATAAGCCCAACCATCGGCACAATTTAATTGAATTGCCTTTGAGAACACCTCGGCGGCTTCTTCATACGATTCACATTTTAGGTAAATGGCGCCAAGCTCTTTCCAAATCGCACTATTTTTAGAATCCAAGCTTAAGGCGCTTTGATACGACTTAATCGCATCGCGATATTGTTCTTGTCTAACGAAAAGTACGCCTAGTCGAAGCCAAGGTGTGACATATTGCTTGTTTAACTCAATTGCCTTGTGATAAGCCTTGATGGCATCATCCATGCGACCCGTAACAACGTAGATATCTCCCAAGCCATTCCAAGGCTGGGCAAAAGTAGGCATGAAGGAGATGGCTTTTCGGTATGCAATGATCGTGTCATCGACATAGCCAATCATGGAATATACTTTTCCCAATCCATTCCATCCAATCGGGTCCTTGGGATTCTGTGCAATCGCCTTTTGAAAAGCAACCATGGCTTCATCGTTGTGGGCGATTTTTAAACAGAGATTTCCAAGGTTATTCCAGGCTAAGAATTGTTCAGGGGCAAGGTGGATTGCCTGCTTATAAGCATCAACTGCTTCATTAACATCTGCAAGACTAGTCTTGACGAGGGCAATGGCATTAAAGCATTCTGCCTCAAATCGGTCATCCTGGATTTTGATCGCACATTTCAAGGCCTCATGCAATAACCAGTCCGCTGCTTCGTAGTCACCTTTTCGCCAATAAAGGATACCCAGATTCAACAACCCATTAGCACGTGTTGAAATAGATTCGTTATCCTGTAGAAGGTCGTGATAAAGCGACTGGCAGAAAGAGACCTTTTCATTCAGTCTCTCGATACCTACCGCATAATCTCCAACTCCAAGCCATACCGACTCAATTGTCTTCTGCAAAACCTCTGCAGACTTTGCCGCTTCGACCAGCTCAATCAAGCAATGACGTTGTGCCCACAAGTCGGGCGCAAAGTGTGCAAAATTCACGATTTCATCTTGAGTCAACCAGAAACCAACCCGAATGCGCCTTTCCACCAAGAAATCTCTTTGAGAATTCAGAATTGACCATACATTGCTTTGTTGATTATTTGCCTGGGAAAAATTGTCAACAAAGAAAACGGTATGTTCAGAATCTTTGAATTCCATTAGTAAAGAGGATTGATTGATGATCTCCGAATCTCCTACTCTTATACGGTCTGACTTTTGGTGGAGTCCGATCAAGAAGTTTTCAAGTTCGGTCTGGGCGTCATCGCGTGCGTTGACAGAGCTATAAACAACCAAGAATATACATGGCCTCTGCCACTTAATGGCCATTTCCAGTTCTCTACCAAGAATCTCGATACGGTCCTCTAGAGGCTCAATTGCCTGAATGGTACCGGAGCTGAAATCAGCCATATAACAATTTCCTCAACACCGGATGGATGTCGCACCAATTCTCTCCATCCCGGTATTCCAAGAGAGCCAGTAGTTGTAGAAGAGGTCGCATTCGATCGTTATATTCGAGATGATTATTTTCTCCGACTCTTTTTAGAAGTTTTATATCTTCCTTATCCAAAATTCGTCTATACTCATTGCGTATTTCAGTTGCGGCCCACTCAATATCCGCAACATCCATTCGGTCCGCTTTTCTTCTTCTAGCCCGGCCAATTGCTGTGCGGATAATACGTGCCAACTCGCGGAAGACTCCTCCACTATAGGTCACCGCCTCTTCCAATGCGGAATCTTCGATCAGATCACAAATCATCCGCATATGAACAAACTTTCTTAGAGTCTGATATCCTTCTTCATGATGGACTTCTGGCTTCATAGGCGGATGCAAATAAATGTTCGGTAAAAAGAAAGCTTGATCGCGGATCGCATCAAATTCCTTGCTGTAGAACAGGGCACTCGAGACCGTGTAAACAATCGCGCAATTTGGCTGCATCATGATTTCCCGTCGATCATGAAAGATTGCCCGCGCTATATCAAGACTGGGCTTGTCCATATCGTCAATAAGAATCAATGGGATGAGACGCTCCTGGGCGTAAATCGTAGTTGCAATGTGGTTGATTACAGCGATTAATCCAGTGATATCCGTCTCTACTACCTGTCTCAGTTGTACTCGTGTCTTAGGTTCGAGCTTAATCTTTAGTCCGGCATTGATGAAGAACGTATTGATGGATGTTTCCAATTCCCCTTCGGAGTTTCGTCCCTCCAAAATGGTTGAGACCTCTTTTTCTATTTTTCCCTGCCAGCTATATAATTCTTTGAGCAGCTGCTCAGGCAATTCACCACCTTTTTTGCGATACTCGCGAAATAATCGACTACCAATAGCTATCAAGACATCTCGAAAGTCAAGGTCGATAATATCCGCTTCTTCCCGGATGCTGAAATTGATAGGCCAATATTTCTTTTGAATTTCCGGCTTACTTAACAGGTGAAGCAATTCGGTGGATTTTCCACAGCCTCGGTGACCAGAAAAAAAGAATTTTGGCGGCCGATAAAACGGCGCTAATAATGCATCGGTCAATTCATCGATTGGATTTCCAGGCCGGTCAATATAAAATGGGTTGGGTCGACCATTCTTATCCGGTCTTAAAGGAAGATCCAACTCAAAGTTGAGCCATGCCCTGTCAAAATCGGTTGCGACAATATAATCAAAGCTGTTCATTAAATCCTCTATCTGTTTTCATAACGGCAAAGGTTGTTGTGATAAAAGCAATTATATGAATTCTCCAATAATTCAAAATCAGATAATGATGTATATTCTCATTGCAGATATTGACCGTACTACCAAAACTTTTGCGGTCATTTGTGACCATATATTTATGACACGTCATAATGCCGAATCCCATCTAATCAACCGTCGATAAGGCAAGGCCCTCTCGAACAGCATAGAGCGCGGCTTGCGTGCGGTTTGCAACATGGAGTTTGTTTAGAATACTACTAACGTATTTGGCAATGGTCCGTTCATTCACGACCAGCGTGTTCGCTATCTCTTGATTGCTCAGCCCGCGGGCAATCAAACGTAATGCTTCTAATTCCCGGCGTGTGAGGGTTTCAGAGGAATAAAATTCCTCATACGGCTGATCGAACTCGTGAATTACTTTCACGGCAATCGATGGATGAATAGAGGCCTGGCCTGATGCTACATCGCGTATAGACTGCAACAGTTGTGCCCGCGTCGTATCCTTTAGCATATAACCGAGTGCTCCCGCCTTGATTGCCTGGTAGACACGGTTGCTTTCGGCAAAACTGGTGAGAACCAATATACGAGCGTTGGGCACAACTGTTTTTAGTTGAGGAATGGTCGTCAAGCCATCCTGACGAGGCATGACCATGTCAAGCAGGATTACATCCGGCCTGGTCTTCTGCGCTATTTCAACCGCTTGAATTCCATCTTGAGCCTCGCCTACCACCTCGAGATCAGACTGAAAGGAAAGGATGGCTACGATGCCTTCTCTAACTACAGTCTGATCCTCTACGACAAGAATACGGATTTTCTTATTTACAAAATGATTTATTGGTTTCGATTTGGCTAGCATGGCAGTTTCATCATCCTGGGTATAAGTTATTGTTATCTCGTAACTACAGAGATCCTAGAGAATCGGCTAGAATTTGTATCAGCGTCTTTCAATTGCGCTTCCTGGTTATTCCACAAATCAGCAGACCAGATTTCAAAATAATCGCCTTGACCAACCAACAATATATTTCCATGCAGATTGGCAAAGTCCTTTAATTCATCGGGTACAGGAAGATAACCATTTTTATCGAGATGCACTTCATGCGCGGTGCCCAAAATTAGCCGCAGGAGAAGACGAGTCAAGGGATCGGCGATATTCAGAGACACCACTCTTTTGTAAACTTCTTGGAAAGCAACCTTTGTCAGAACAATCAGATTCCGATCAAAGCCTTGAGTAATATAGATACGATTTGACAATTCTTCTCTGAATTGAGATGGAGTGGGCAGGCGGTTGTATTTATCTAGCTTCGAAGAATGTTTTCCTAGAAACAATCTGTGATCTCCCAAGAGAAGGATCTCTTTCTTTATTTCTGTTTCCATTATATGAATTTCAGATGGTGGTGAAAACCTAAGAAAATGGTTATTTGGATTTTCCTTATGAACAGATAGCGCACAATTTTATGGTCAAAAATGAGCGGTCATATTATCAACGCTGATCGTCCTATTTATGTTCTTTGTTCAAGCCGAATACGCGCACAGTATGACATTTGTCTTCAGATCAATGAGGCTAGTCAAGCAAAACAAAACACAAGACCCCTCCATTTTTCTTTGCTAATGGAAGGGTCTTATGCAAAAGCGCTTATTTGCTGCGAGCTGTAAATTCTTAACTTGGTTTTTTGTCTTTGTTCCTTGGTTCGGTCAGTCCCTCGCGGATAGCGTAGAGAGCCGCCTGTGTTCGATTTGCAAGCTGGAGTTTCTCAAGAATACTGCTCACATACTTGGCAACAGTCCGCTCGTGGACCACAAGCGTAGTCGCGATTTCTTGATTAACTTAATCCTCGGGCTATCAATCTCAGAGTTTCGTGTTCCCTGGGAGTCAAAGGGTTGGCAGTATAAAGCAATTGAGAGGGATGATCCATTTCATGAATCACTTTGAGAGCGATGGAAGGAGGAATGGATGCCTGGCCTTTAGCCACATCCCGAATGGCTTGTAAAAGTTGTATACGTGTGGCATCTTTGAGCAGGTATCCAAGCGCTCCTGATTTAACCGCTTGATAAACGCGATCGCTCTCTGCAAAACTTGTCAATACCAAGATCTTGCTTTCAGGTAGCATCTCCTTTAGCTTTGGTATGGTAGTTAAGCCATCTTGCTCAGGCATAACCATATCAAGCAGGATCACATTGGGTTTGGTCTTGTGCGCCGCTTTCAGGGCCTCAATCCCATTGCGGGCATCGCCAACCACTTCCATATCCGGTTGGAGCGAGAGGATCGCAATCACGCCGTCCCGAACTACACTTTCGTCGTCGACAACTAGAATCCGAATCTTTGTCATGGTCTCCGTCTTCGTTCAAGAGGTTTAACTGATGGGTCTTTCCCAACAGTAATCACAATTTTCGTTCCTTGTCCAGGTTTTGACAATAAATTGAGTTTTCCATTGATCTGAAGAGCCCTCTCCTTCATGTTACGCAATCCCATTCCTCCTCGCTCAACTGTCCTGGGATCAAAGCCGGCTCCATCGTCTTGAATTCTTAGTATAACATTGCGCTTTCCCTGTTTGATCGTGACTAATACCGAGTTTGCATGAGCATGCCTTAATACATTATTAAGGGCCTCCTGCGCAATATAATAGAGGGCGATTTCCTTGTCTTTCGAAAGACAAATGTTTTCATCCGAGAGAAGCCTGGCTTTAATATCGGCCCTTCCTTCCACCGCCGCCAAGCGATGATGTAAGACAGTAATCAATCCCTCTTTTTCTAAATCTATTGGTTGCATTTGATAGAGGAAGAGACGCATTTCCTTGACTGCTTGTCGAGCATTATCACCTATTCGGGCCAATATTTGGGAAGGATTGATCTGGGTTCCAGCTTCGAGGGCTGCTTGAGCGGCTTCGGTCAAAGTGACAAGGCCATATAGTTTTTGGCTCACCGAGTTGTGAAGGTCTCTTAGAATTCTTTCACGCTCCGAAAGCGTAATAGCCAACTTACGCCTACGGTCACTGTCAATAAGGATCGCAATTTGATCTGATATGATCGTCAGACGCACCATCTCATCTTGACTGAAAAATGGTTTCTCCCGTCTTCCCAAGAACATGAATCCTACAGTCCTATTTTCTTCGCTTACCTGCAAGGGTAAGAGAAGTAAACATTCGAGGTCCGAACTCTTGCAGAGATGGTGGAACACGCGGATCATTTTTGATATCCTCAATCATAACAGCTTGTCGACCCTTTAGCGCCAGGTTAGCGAACTGGGAAGAGATATCCAGATGAGATATAGCATTAATAACTTCTTCAGAGATTCCAAAATGGGATACCAAAAACAAATCTTGATTGTTTATTCCTTTCTGCCTTTCATCTATTAAGAATATACCTACCACCTGGCTTCGAAAAGGAATGATGATCTGATAAATAAACTCCGACAAGAATTCATCCAGATTAATCGCATGGCTTGCAGCATTGGAGATGGCGTTCAAAAGAACAAACATTTCGTCACGGGCTCGTTGGCGGGCATCTTCGGCAAGTCTTCGTTCCGTGATATCGCGCCAGATGATGAGTTGGCCAAAGGGCTGGTTGTTTTGATCTTTGAGGGAAGAAATGCGGATGTTGAGATATCGCCACTTCTCTTGAGACCGGATGCTTCTTTTCATTTCCAATTCTTGAACGTCGTCGAAGGTTTTTCCTAAGTTGGGTAAATCGTTAAATACAGCGGCAATGGGCTGTCCATATGCTTTTTCGCGGGATAAGCCGATAATTCTTTCCGCTGCCGGATTAATATCCACAATAATATTTTGGGTATCCAAAATGATCCATCCATCATCCATGTACTTGACCACGACTTCAGGGATAAGAGGGACGGAGGTAATCAAGTCGTGATTCCACAATCCATAAGAAAAGCCCAATCCAGTTAGCGTGAATGAGGCCAGTGTTAAATCCAGTGGAAAAGGAATCCTTAAATCCATAATTCTTGTCAACAACACTAAGAAAGGCGCGAAACAGCCTAAAATAATCACCCAGTAGCGTGCCAAGGGACGGGGTCTTCGCATAAAGTCATCTATCAATAAAAGTGTCCCAGCACATACCAACTCAAATATATAAATGGACCAGATTCTGTCCCCTGGCCCCGTGAAGGTCAACTGATCTCCGTAGTGATAGGAATTGATGAAGAATATTGAACGCCATGGCTCCACCCAGAAGAGAACCTGCGTCACTAAGGGGATAATTCCAAGCAAGGCGATCAACGGTCGAGATATCCAGTTGGATCGATTAGTATAGGAGAGAGAGAAAGTAAATAGTGCGGAACCTACAATAGCACTGCTCAAATAAATCACTGAAGTGCAAATTCGGTCGATTAAGGGGCTTGAGAAAAGCGCAAACACGAGAAACGAGCATGACCAGAACGCCAGGGATGCAGAAAAGATTATTAAACTAATCGCGCCGGGCACTTTGGTTCTGCGATATGCGATCAAGCCAATCGCCAAAGCCAGCGCCAGGTCCAGAATCAAGATCGTGATTTCAGAATCCATGGTTTGTCAACCTTCTCTCTTCATTCGACACTTGGTAAAACATGACATATCGCATACGCATTAAAGCAATAATTCTGCCAGAGAGTCATCCAGGGTCTCGTTCAGAATAGGATCGCGTTTAGCACTTACGCTGGTCATCTGTCCGTTCCTAATGGCAGCTTTTAACAAGCCCAATGCCGTTTCAAGACTCCCAAGCATGGCCTCTTGGCAAATATTTAAATAAGATCCCTGATCTTCTAAATTTTTGCGGGCTAAAAGGATTTCTTGCCGCGCTTCATCCCGCAGTCCCAACAAACTATAACATACTGCCAGCGCCATGGGATGCGCTACAACATTTGGCTCCAGCTTAGCTGCCTTTTTGAAAAAGGATATTGCCTCATCTATCTTTCCCATCCAAATATAAAGGTGTCCCATTGTGTTCCAAAGCCGGGCATCTGTGGAAACTAAACGCAAAGCCTTCTGGCCCTGAACCACTGCTTCGCCGTTTTTTCCAAGCGCACTACTGATAACGGCTAAATTCATCCACAAAAGCCCGTCTTGCAATTCCTTCTCCAAAATTTTTGTGAAGATTACAGCTGCTTCTTGATATTCTTTCTTTTCATATAAGAGTATGGCCAGGCCGTTTAATAGCGATGATTTTACCTGTGATAACTCATCCTTCTCAGCCAGCAGGATGCCTTTGTTCAATGATTTCCATGCCCTGTCATTCTCGCCAAGCCTCCAATACAGGTAACCAAGCGCACCCAGAAGTTCGATTTTTGCTAACACGGATTTGGTTTGATCGGGCAATTGGTTAAGTAATTCCTCGCGGAATTTAGCCTTTTGCCTAAGATCTTGCAGCGAATCGGTAGAATCTTGTATATGCCAAATCAAAACGCCGGCAGGCAGACTTGTTTCGGTCAGACCATGCGAACTTGCGAACTCGATGACTCGATGGCGAAAAGCCCAAAAGTCCGGAGCGAACTTTGGCAGATTTGACGCTTCGCTGAGGGTAAGCCAAAATACGCATCTTACCATTTGTTCAACAAAGAGCTCCCGATAAATATTTAGAATTCGGTATGCATTTTTCCCATCGTGGCCGCCGCCTTGGTCGAGATTTGACACGAAGAAGACTAACTCGTCGACACTTCCATTTTCAAAGATCAACTGGGCCACATCCGCACGCTTCTCATCCACATTGATCCTCACAATGCCTTGCCCAAGTTTTTGCGCGGATTTTTCCAATGCGTTTTCTGCTTTGTTTTGGCTAAGTTTCGATTTGCATACTGCCAGCAATATGCTAGGCCTTTTCCACCGAATTGCTAATTCGAGTTCACCGGACAGAGTCCTCATATTCTCGTCGAAGGATTTACTGCTCTTCAGCACTTTATATGCACTCTCATCCAATGTACTATGCGGAAATCTCTGATCGACCGCATGTGGTTTTGGCCACCTAGATATCGCCTGCTCGACAAAGAAAATATATCGCCTTTAGCGGTATTCGATTCCGAGCATCTTGGCTTAGGCGATCATTATATTTTATCCACAAATCGAAGAAATTTTCAAGGTCCCATATCGTGAGTTTCTGAAAAGCATCACCCCTGATTTCATTCCTTACATCTCCGGTAAAACCGCCACTCGAGACGAGCAACCCATAATCGTTCGAACCCAACGCTGATTGAAAGCTTTTGAGTCCCTCCATGGTAATTGCTTGGCCCTTATGCTTTACTTGGACTAGAATGCGGGGCCCCTTGACACCAATTGGATCCACATAGACGAGGATATCAATTTGACCGCGGGATTTTTCAGGCGGAGCAATCCACCCCACATGATACCCCATGGCTGTTAAGAGATCAACGATCAACTCTCTAAACTCATTACCATGAATTTCTTGCAGGTATTTTCGAATTTGTTCCCAGGCTTTTTCTTCTGCCTCTTCGGCCACTATTAAATATGAAGGAGAATTCTGCTTGACCTCCTCCAGAAACTTTATCGCCTCTTTATAAAATTCCTCCACATTAGGATACTTTCGGCAAGCCTGGCGCCCCTCCTCCGTAAGACACCAGTGTCCTTTATTACTTTTAACAAGCCATCCGGCACTAACAAGAGGAATAGTGGCTAGCCGGACAATTCTTTCATAGCGGGGAGCGTTGGTAGCTGGCGAGTAGCCCTTTTCGTATTCGGTTAAAGGAGTCGAATTCTGGCAAAAAGGCCAATATTTCATTGGCAGGCAATCCCTCTGGCTTGTTCCAGAGCAGTTCAAGCACACCCCGTAATAATGTACCTATTCTGCTAAGTGTTATTTCTGGCATAGTGAATAAGTATCCTGATACTCAGTATATTATCATTGACCAGTAAGTGCAAGGAAGGAAAAGACTCCCAGAGATTCTTGATGGATGTTAAAACCACAACCTTGTGGAAATTAGCATCGATTATCTTTATATAACCTGAAAATGGATGATCAACCGCGTTCGACAAAAAGTCCCTGCTGTTGGCGCGTCAACCGAATAAAATCCTTGATCATCTTCGGCGGATGAGGACTGGTACTTACAATCACCAGATAACCATGCGCCCAGAAGTCCGTGGAACGATTTTCCTTTTTAATGCGCGGAAAATTTTCAAAAATTTCGTCGGAAGTATGGTGTCGAACGACGCTAATGATACGGGCAGGAGATGTAGCAGGCGGAACACGAATAATCCACTGCAAGTAATCCGGTTGAACAGATAAAAAATCCAACCTCCAACCGAATGATATACAAATTTGCCTCATCCAATCATAGAGGCCACCCGACAAATCACCGATCAAATAGTGAGTACTAAACCGAGGGATCAGGAGACAAGCATAGGATAATTCGTAAGGATCCGTCGAGACAGACTCGAAAGTTACTTCTGTTTTTAATTCCAGTTCATGGAAAGTATTGTTGTTTGTGCGTTGATCAGAAGCGGTTGAGAGCATGAGAGCAAGATTCCAAAATTCTTTCGAAGCTTCGCCGTGTCGTTTTGAATTTCCAAGATTAGCAATTAATATGTTTGCAAAGTGCCAAATCTGATCCCGTTTGGATAAACATCAAAAATTATAAGCTTGGAACTTATTAATGAACACATGGTTATAGTAACAGCCAATTCTTACTAACCACGGTTCTCATTTTATTAAGTTTAAGGCTATTCTTCATTTAATAAACTCTTGCATTTACCACATGGAGCCCGACCAAAAAAATCCAAGCCGACCTATAAGATGCCTTAAACAAATTATACATCAAATGACAATAAAATGCGCCCGATTTTGGAAATCTGTGTGTCAGCTAAATAACGACTAATTAGCCAGATCAAATAAAAAACTTTCCGCCCAGTTTATAAGTTCCGAGGGACGTCCCCAGCCCAGCATAGGATAAGACTTGAAATAAAAAGACCATCTTACGATGGTCTAAGGTGCCGAGGGTGAGATTTGAACTCACGACCAAGGGCTTATGAGTCCCCTGCTCTTCCACTGAGCTACCTCGGCTGGCAAAGAGCGCCGCGAATATTACTATGGGAGGAAGCATTTGTCAACACAGGGTATAATCAGCCAACGGAGACCCCATGAAAGCGCTGATACTCGAACAGAATGTCAAGGAACGTTCCTTGATCCAGCATGTGCTAGAAAAAAGCGGGCATGAAGCCATTCTCGGCGGAGACATGGAGCAGGCGTGGCAATTGATCAAGAAGGGCGAGGCACGCTTCATTATCGCGGACGGGGATGCGGAAGATTTCAAAAAGTCGAAATCTCATCGGACGCGTACGCGCCGCCAAAATCCTCCCAACTTATTTTCTCGTTCTGACCGCTGGAGAGGAAGATTACGCCGACGCTGACGACAACCTTCGCAAGCCGATTGCGGCTTCGGAATTAAAGGCCCGCATCATGATCGGACAGCGCTTCCTTTCGCTTGGAGAAAGTCTATCGCACGCGCGTAACCAGCTTGATAATCTCGCGCTCTATGAATTCATTGACGGGTTTAATGAATCGAAATGCATTTTTTAAAACTGCACAGGGGGAACTGGAACGCGCCCGCCGCAGTTCTGCCCCGCTGAGCATGATCGCGCTCGATATTGACAAATTCAAGAGTCTCAATGCCGAGCATGGAGTCGAAATGGGCGATGAGGTGTTGAAAATCGTAGCCCAGACCATCCGCGAAAAAAGCCGGCCGTATGATTGTATCGGACGCTGGACCGGCGATGAGTTTGTGATCGCATTACCGGGCGTCATCGGTGCGGACGCAGAAAAGATCGCGGACCGAATCATCAAAGGCATCGACGCAACCATCATCGCGTATAAGGATCACACAGCAAAAGTCGGCATGAGCGCAGGAATTGTCTCGGCCTCGCGCATCAGCGCTTCGACGGAGGCTGAACCGTTAATCGAGCAGGCGCGCCAGGCGATGGCACGCGCCAAGGAAGCGGGCGGCGCTCAGGTTTTTCTCACCTATATTTAAAAATCAAATGTCATTGCGAGTGCAGGTCGAGTAGCGAAGCGTATCGAGATCAAACGAAGCAATCCCTTTTTTGAGAGGAGATTGCCACGCCGTCTCTCTTCACTCGAGAACGCTTCCCGCAATGACATAACGGTATGGAAATCCAATGACAGAAGAATTAAAAGTGGATGATGGTCAGGTCGTGTCGATGCACTACACGTTGCACGTGGATGGTCAGGTCGTGGACTCGTCTGAAGGCAAAGCACCGTTGCAATTCATCCAGGGCATGGGACACATCATCGCGGGACTCGAACATCAACTCTATGATATGAAGATCGGTGAGAAAAAAGATGTGGTGGTCGCGCCGAAGGACGGATATGGAGAAACAGACCCCGAAGCCTTTATGGATGTGCCGCGCGAATCATTTCCGCCGAACGTCCCGCTCAAAATCGGTACCGAATTGGAATTGCGCGATCAAAGCGACCAGCCCGTGTATGCGCGCATTGACGAAGTTACTGATATTAACGTTCGCTTGAATATGAATCATCCATTGGCAGGCAAGGAATTGCACTTCTCAGTCCAAATCGAGAACCTGCGCCCCGCTACGAACGAAGAAGTTTCGCACGGACATGTGCATAACGAAGGACATAGCCATTAGAAATAGAGTCGATTAAATATTAATGAGTATATACTCAATTTAATAATTCAAGAGCAAGTGCAGCCCCTCTTGCTATTCGCACAGATAAATCCTCTAAACTTATATCTAGGTTTATCCTTTGATTGTTAGATTGAAGAAATTCCCATATCATATGCGACCCGCTCCTTTTATTACTGTCAGGGAATACATGGGGGGCAATAATTTGATATCCTCAAGCTACTCCTTCTCTTCTAAAGATGGGTATAGGTTCTTACCATATATCGAGTAAACGATGGCAACAAGAATATATTCCCATGTAGTATCGATATTCTAGATTAGAATCATAAACTTTGAACATAACAAAAGCCATCTGCTCAGATTAATTGAAGATCACTTGCAAAATCAGTAACGCGGCTATGCCCGCCAAAATCGTCAGCAGCGTATTCTTCGTCCGCCACGCTACGAGAATAGCGACTGCGCCCGCGATCAATCGGTAATTGCTCCAGCTCAGATACAACGTATTATTCGGCATGAACAACGCCGGTGCGATGATGGCAGATAACACCGCAGGCGGGACGAATCTCAAAGCCCGCTTAACCGCTGCCGGAATTTCAAAACGACCAAACAAATAAATGAATGAAAAACGCATCCCGAACGTCAGCGCACCGGCCAATAGCATTACTAGCCAGATGTTCATCGTGTTCCCTTTGCGGATTTGCGATTCTCTAAAACCGTACCGATAAAGATTCCGACCAGGGCCGCCAGGATGAGACCAAGTTTGAACGGCAGACTATAAGCCAACAACGCAACCGTCCCCGCCGATAACGCCGCGGCCACGACCGGCTTATCTTTACACACCGGCACGACCATCGCAATGAACGTCAGCGGCGCGGCAAAGTCCAGCGGCCACGAAGATGGAATCGCCGTGCCGAGAAAAATTCCCAGCGCACTGCTTACCTGCCAGGTGGTCCACAATGCCAATCCCGCGCCGAGAAAGAACCAATGACTAGTCGGTGTGAATTCCTCTTCTTCATAGTGAATGATGGTCGCGGCATAGGCTTCATCGGTAAGGACATAGGCCAATAATATTTTCCAGCGCGTCGGCAGATGTTCAATATACGGCGCAACGGACGCGCTATATAGCATATGCCGCAAGTTGACAACTGCAATCGTCAACACGATAACAAACCCCGGTGCGGACTCGTGAATTAACTGCGCGGCCACAAATTGCGACGAGCCTGCAAAGACAATGGATGACATCATCTGCGCCGCGGCCGGTGAAAGTCCCGCCGCGAGCGCCAGCGCGCCGTAGATCAAACCGAATGGGAATACTCCGACCAAGAGCGGAGATTCGGCGCGAACTCCCGTCCAAAACGATTTCAATGTTTGATTTACGATTTTGCAAATCCTAATGCGGCAAAGGGATTCCCGCGTAGCCTTGAAGTGTCATTTCGATCAGCATCCCGCGAATGATCAACTCGATTACGCTTTTGATGCGCGCACATTCATTAGCGGGATTATTATTTGGATTGAAAGAAATCGGCTTGCCCAGTTTCACTTTCCGCCTACTTGGAAGAACGGCAAGCGGATAAAACCTTAAATCTTCTCGCGTCTTTTCAAAGTACAGCTCACCGAGGCGCGCAAAGCCTTTTAAAAACGGAGACATCTTGCATTGTTCATCCAGTGCCTGAGTTGGGTCTTCGGGGAAGATCAACAAACTTTGTCCTTCCGTTAAATGATGCAAACTGATTCGGTAAGTTTCGCGCACTTCCTCGCCACGCCACACCGGAATATTTCCGACGCTGCGCAAGAGTCGCGCCGAAACCTGCGTAATCAAGCGCGCCAGCAGCATGCTGAATGGCGAAGGGATATGCAATTGCGGCTCTACAAAATCCTTGACCAAATACGCCGCGGCTTTCTCCCAATCAAGCATATCGCTGATGATCCAAGGATACAAACGAACCGGTAATGAGGCGGTTACGGCAACCGGTCCCAATGCCAGTGCATGATTGGAAACATGAACCGCAGGGTCTGCCGCTGGCAGGTTCCCGTGCCCTGTCAGCTCCCCACTCCAGATGAAAGCGTCGAGCATATGAGAAACGAACCAGTATAGCGCATCGCCTTTCATGGGTCCTCCTCATTGTTTATAACACCATCAAAAGTTAAGACGCGTCAGATTTTATTAAATCATATTCAATTTTGGACGATATGGCAAGGCATCCATCTTTCTGTGCAACTTAACCTATTTCCCCTACTTTTGCTGTATTAAACGGTACAATGCCACGCCATTGAAAGCGTCTAAGCTATCAGATTGACCGCCTGTTGGATAAATGAAGTCTGCACTTACCTTTAACTCCCTCGTTTGCTTTAATTGCCTGTATCACGCCAGAAACCATTGATGTCCTTGTGATCAGATAGATATTGTTATTCTGATAAAACCCAGCCGGCAAAGACTGTACCCCATAATCTTGGAGCACTTCTTCATATACAGGGGAAAATGTGAGCCACTCCATTTGGAAATACTGAATGCGGGGCAAATTTAAGAATAATGGATTTGACCATTCAATAGGAATGCCAATAGCAGGCGAAATAATCAGGGCATTCGATGTAATCTTCCCTTTGGCTTGAAGAGAATCTAGCTCAGCCAACATTTGTTGATAAGCTGATTGCTTTGAAATATTTTCACGTGTTTCAACCGAGGCCCAATACAGAACAAGAATAAAAGCGGCTGAAATCATAACAAGAACAACTAATGAAACCACGGGTGAAAGCATTTTTTGTTCGGCATGGGCGTTCGTTTCAGCCGCGTTTATGTGCCAACTCAGAATGCAAAGACCAAAAATCCCTATGGTCGCGAGGAATGAGTACCAAACATGAAGCGGGAGATTCTCTTTCCACACGAGGTAAACGATTAAGATCAGCGAGCTAACCAGCAGCATGGCAAGGGCCGGAAGGGCCCCCCTTAACGATGGATGGGTCAGCGCGAGAATCCATGTGGCAACGATAACCAATAAGTACGGGAAGGTATCACGAGCGTTAAAGATATGGTGGAAATGGAAATAGGACATGACCGCGTCGTTTATACTGCTCTCATTATCAGAAACGTGATTCACCAGATACTGGAGTTGAGATAGCGAATAGACTTTCTGATCGGGGAAGAACCAGTTGATAAACAACGAATAATCATTCCCAGTCCAACCGACATGGGGGAGAGCATCTCTTATATTTTCGATGTGGGCTCTGGGTGTATCCTGAATCATCGATCGGGCATGGTTATAAATGTAATAGGAATTCCAGTCCGGATACGCCCCCACATAAATCTTGTTAAACGCATAACAACCGACCACCATGAGGCTGGTAAATGCCAATGCCAATGCCAATCTCTTCCTGTCAAAAATGCGATATAGCATCAATGCAGATGGAAGAATTGTTAGAAGAACAAGATAAACCGCGTCGATACGAAGAAGGCTGCCAATCAGGATTAAAAAACCTCCACAAACCCATAACAATCTGTTCAAAAGAATTGGAGGATACGCAGTCATAAGAATCAAACAGAGCCCGGCAAGAATTGCAAACGCGGCAATCTCCGTATAAGTGATGTTAACCAAGAAAAAGCCGTCGCAAGTCAGGATTGCCAATATAGCGGCAAGTTTGTAAATATTATGCAGAGGTCGGGATAATGCAACATAGCCAAGCACCCACACGGATAGGAAATTAACCAGCATGAACAACCAAATTTCCCAGTTTAGATTGGTGTGGATCGAATACATTGCATTCAGAATGAATCCCCAAATTACATTGCTATAGACCGTAAACGGAACCGGCTTTCCGCCTAAGTAACCCGATACCAAAGAGATTATAGTAATATCATCATTCACCAGATAACTCAACCGGAACACTGCAAGGTAAAGGACAAAGAACGCGGTTGTACATAAAAAAGATATTATCCCTGCCCAATAGAGCTTGAGAAATTGCATAAATCGGGAAAAATAATTCATACGAATCTTATTACTCACCAGGCAATATCTATTAGCCATTGAAAGTCAGTTTCGTCTGTATTGCAAAGCCTCTGCCAAATGCGTGGCTTGGATTCCTTCGCTTCCAGCCAGATCCGCGATCGTGTGCGCCAATTTCAAGACGCGATGATAGGCGCGTGCTAAACTAATATACTATGATATTCTCATTGTAATTTAACCTAACACTGCATAGCATCCGAACCACTTTTAGCCATTAATATGGTTTGCCTAAAAGCAATTATACAGACCATCTATACACTAGCAGGGCATCGTAAATCCACATATATATTTTCAATGAAGCTATTCATGAATATCAAGGAATTAATCGGAATTGGCAATAAAACCGGTAGAATTATATTTCAAATAATAATTATTGGCATTAT